>NZ_JMPR01000020.1 GCF_000735525.1 Tatumella ptyseos ATCC 33301
CGCAGTATTCAGGATAATGATGAAACTTGTGGTTTTTGGTGCGAAGAGAGGGACTTGAACCCTCACGTCCGTTAAGACACTAACACCTGAAGCTAGCGCGTCTACCAATTCCGCCACCTTCGCATACCATCAATACAAAAAGATTGTATTGTTACCACGGAGGCGCATTGTAGAGATTTTACACCCCGCGTCAACTGATATTTCGCTGACGGGGGTGTGATCGCTGTAAAAAACAGCAGCCTGCCATAAGCGCTACCGGCGTCAGGGACGTCCGGTATTATTTTGCCCGGCTGCCTCTGCCGTACACACTGCGGTAGACACGGAATTTACCGGTCTGCGCCAGGATCTCGTGGTTACCGAAAGTTTCTTCCAGGATTTGCGGATAAGGGAGGAAGGCATTCGCCACAATTCGCAGTTCGCCACCGGTATTCAGGTGTTTTGCCGCGCCGCGGATCAATGACGAGGCCGCGTCCAGGCTGGTCTGTAATCCGTCATGGAACGGCGGGTTAGAGATAATCATATCAAAACGGCCGCTGACGTCTGAAAACACGTTGCTGGCAAAGACTTCACCTTCCACACCGTTTGACGCTAACGTTGCTTCACTGGCGGCCAAAGCGGCGGCATTCACATCGGTCAGCCACAGGCGAACTTTCGGTGAATGTTTTGCCAGCGCCACGGAAAGCACACCCGCACCACACCCCATATCCAGCACTTTGCCTTTGGTATGTGGTGTCAGAGTGGAAAGCAGCAGCGCACTGCCGTTATCCAGGCCATCGCGGCTGAAGACGCCCGGTAAAGTATCAATGGTCAGGGTATCTGTCTGATACTGTTCTCTGAATTCAGCGATATCGAATGCCGGCTGAGTCTCCAGCTGGCCGTGATACAGACCACAGCGACGGGCACTGTCGATTTTCTCTAAGCGGGCCCACGGGGCCAGCAGATTTTCTGCGCTGCGTACGCCACTGCGGTTTTCGCCGATGACGAAGATATCGCAACCGGCGGGCAGCAGTGACAGCAGGTTCTGTAACTGAAAACGTGCTTCCGGCTTATTTTTCGGCCAGTAATACACCAGAGTATCGCAGCCACTGACCATGGCGGCATCGGCCACCAGGCTGAAGCTGGCATCTTCACCCATCAGCTGGCTCAGTTTTTGCCAGTGGTGATATTGCTGGGTATGAACTTTGCGGGAAGCCGTCACCAGATGTGCGGGCAGGTCATCCTGCAGGTCCCCGGCAAATAAAACATGACGGGTTTCGAATTCTTCACTGTGGCGCAGTATTACTTCACTGGCCGGTGTATATACGGACATGTTGGCTCCTTATGCTTTAGCCCGATGATTATAGTGGTTTGTTGGCGCATGTACGATGGGTTTGCTAGCATAGACACGCAATCTTCTTCAGGACGGATAAATGCATGGCAGGCAGGCGCGACTGGTTATTACAGCAGATGGGTATTACGCAATATCGTTTACATCGCCCACGGGTGCTCCGGGGGGAGGTGGCTGTTCGTCTGCGACCGGAAACCCGGCTGGTGATTGTCACGTCAGAGACACTCTCTCTGACACCTGCATTTATGCAGGACGTGTTGCGTACTCTGGCCCTTAATGAGCATCAGTTATTAATACTGACAGAGCGGCAACTTTCTATGCTGCCGGCTCCGGTCCCCTGTGCTGTATGGCTTTTGGGGGTTCCGGCCGAAAAACAGTATGCGGGGGTACAACTGACCACTCCGCCACTGGCAGAACTTATTGATAACAGCGAAGCGAAACGTAACCTGTGGCAACAAATAACAACTTATGACAGTCATTTCTCTTCTCGCGCCTGAAGATCAGGCGCTGGCGCTGGCGATAGAGCAGCGCAGCCACGCCTTTCCCTGGTCGGCTGACACCTTTGCCGGTAATCACGGCGAGCGTTACCTCAACCTGCGGCTGGATGCTGACGGAAAAATGGCAGGGTTTGCCATTACTCAGATAGTCCTCGATGAAGCCTCGTTATTCAATATTGCGGTCGACCCGGATTTCCAGCGTCGTGGCTTCGGAAGGCAGTTACTCGAACATCTGGTGACTCTGCTGACAGAGCGTGGTGTCCTTACCTTGTGGCTGGAAGTTCGTGAGTCCAATGCTGCCGCGATAGCGCTCTATGAGCAGATGGGGTTTAACCAGGTTTCCCGCAGAGCACGTTACTATCCGACCGCAACCGGCCGTGAAGACGCACTTATCATGGCGCTGGTACTGTAATCAGCCCCCAATTTCGCGGAGATTTCATGCTTAATACTCTGGATTGCATCATTTTTGATGCTGATGAAACCCTGTTTGCTTTTGATGCCTTTCGCGGGTTACAGAAGATGTTTCAGGCTTATGATGTCGCTTTTTCCGCAGATGACTATCAGGCCTATCAGGCGGTCAATAAACCTCTCTGGGTCGATTATCAGGACGGGAAAATTACAGCGGCACAGTTGCAGACCCGACGTTTTATCCCCTGGGCCACCCGTCTGAATGTGTCACCGGAAACCCTGAATAATCAATTTCTGTTGGCGATGGCGGATATCTGTCAGCCCCTGGACGGTGCGGCAGCCTTACTCGACAGTTTAAAAGGCAAAGTCAGACTGGCTATCATCACTAACGGGTTCACGGCCTTACAGCAGGCCCGCCTGCAACGTACCGGATTTGGGGATTACTTTGATGCCCTGGTTATTTCGGAGCAGGTCGGCGTGGCGAAACCGGACCGTATAATTTTCGAACATACATTGCAACTGCTGGGCAACCCGGCACCGGAACGGGTACTGATGGTCGGCGATACCCCGGAGTCTGATATTCTGGGGGGGATCAATGCCGGAATGAAAACCTGCTGGCTGGATCATGGCGTCCGGACTCTGCCGGACACTCTCCACCCGACCTGGCAGGTACCGAACCTGGCCGGATTACAGCAGTTATTAACCGGCCGCGAATAAGAGCCGATGCCAGGCTGTTACGATGTGCTGGCGGCAGCCTCTGAAAGCAGATGGCGATAAAACGTCTGTGCCAGCGCTGACTGTTCGGCGGCCGGGGCTGCCAGATAGATGTCACAGGGTGGCAGGTTATCCAGCGGAAAGTGATAAAGCCCGTCCAGCGCGGGGTTACCGGCAATAAATGTCTGCGGCATGACGGTAAACCCCAGTCCCTGGCGCACGGCATTCAGTATCAGGTCATAGGACTCAATATCCGCCTGCCGTGAATAGCTCAGAGCCTGCTGACTGAGCCACTGGCGGGCCTGCAGATAGTAGAAACAGCTTTCACCAAAACTGAACAAGGTCAGCCCCGCGGCCCGGGCCTTAAACTGCTGCTGATCCGGAAGATGGGTGACCAGCGACAGGCTTTCCGGCGCGAAAAAGCGGGTTTTCAGTGCCGGATGCTGAACCGGACCATCGACCAGAATCATATCCAGCTCCCCGCGAAGTAATCTCTCCATCAGCGGTAACGACGAATCACAGCAAATATTAATCTGTACCTGAGGGTTCTGTTGCATAAAGCTGATGACCGGTGCCTGTAACCGGCCTTTCAGAGCCACGTCCAGGACTCCCATCCGGAGTGTACCCTGCAACAAGGCATGCTGGAAAAAGGTCCGGCATTGCCGGCTCTGCTCCAGTAACTGCTGTGCTTTCGGATAAAAAGCACGACCTTCCGGCGTCAGTGTCAGACGCTGTTTATCACGGTTAACCAATGGTACTTCCAGGCTGGCTTCCAGTTCTTTAATACGGGTACTGACATTGGACGGAACACAGCACATCCGATCTGCGGCTGCTGCGATACTGCCTTCTTCCACCAGTGCGCAGAAAAAACTTAACTGATGCAGTTTTAATAGCATGCTGACTCCGTCATACACATAATCGCTATAAGATGCTGTGCCAGGCGGCCAGCGTGATGAATGAAAACAGGATACCGTAACTCTGTAGGGCATTGGCCAGTTCCGGTCTGAGCCCTGCCCGTTGTGCCATCATGGCGGCTGCAATCATCGGTGCCATGCCGGCCTGTAGTAGTGAAACACTGACGACCTCATGGCTGAGTGACGAAAAACCGGCGGACAACCACCAGACCACGGCGGGGGCGGCAATAAGCTTCCAGCAGGTGCCGGTGATCAGTGGGCCGAGTAACAGACGTGGTGGCCGAAGCCGGATTTGTAAACCGGTGCTGAACAGAGCCAGCGGCGTCATGGTGGCACCAATGGTGGCCAGAGGGGTCTGAAGTATTTCCGGCAATCCGCCAAAAGGTTTGAGTGCGAGGCTTACGATAAGAGCGATAAACGGCGGAAAGGTCGCAATCCGTGTGGCTACACTGCGCAGGCTGATCCCGCTTCCCGAGCAGAGCGCCATCGTCACCACACCTGCTGTGGACAGGATAATAAAACTGCCTAACTGATCGGCGATAACCGCTATCTTCAGCCCGTCCGCTCCGTAGTAGCCGGAGATCACCGGAAACCCCATAAAAGAGGTGTTACCGATACCGGCCACTAAGACCAGTACGCCACACACTTCCCGTGACCAGCCAGCGAAACGCCATGCCAGCAGGGCAATGACCAGAGCGCCCAGAAAGACCACCCACATACTCAGTACCGGAAACAGCCCGGTGCTGTCGAAGCGGGTATGGGGGATTAATGTCAGGATAACGCAGGGCAGGGCAATGGTGATAAGCCACCAGTTTACTGAAGGCACCAGTTGCTGAGGATAGCGGCCCGTACAACGGACACCTGCGCCAATCAGCAGACAGAGGACCAGTAACATATTCATGGGCGTTCCTGTCATGATATTGCACGGTCCCCGGCGTTGCCGCCAGGCGGGGAGAGGCTCTCCCCGCGTGCGATTAGTGATAATCGATATAGACGGTTTTACGTTTTACGTATAACTGATAGCCATGTTCGCCATCGTCGCCTCCCAGACCGGAGAGTTTCCATCCCGCATGGAACCCGTTGATCTCCTCAGGTCCGTGACGGTTGATATAGACTTCACCGTATTCCAGGGCATCAGACAGTGTCAGTGCAACTGACAGGTCCCGGGTGTAAAGATAGGAGCTGAGCCCGTATTCGGAGTCATTGGCCTTCTCAATCACTTCCTCAGGCGTATCAAAGACGACCACCGGTAATATCGGACCAAACACTTCTTCCCGCAGGATGCGCGCATTTTCCGGCAGATCGGTGACGATGGCGGGGGCAACCCAGTTTCCTCCCTGCAGTTCAGGATCGCGGGGTAATTCCGCCTGCCATATCACTTTGCCGCCTTCCTGCAGCGTTTCCTGCATCAGTTGTTCCACATGTTCTTTTTCCGGTACAGAGACTTTAGGGCCGACGGTCGTCGTTTCTGCCATCGGATCACCTACCACCACGCCGGCCGCCGCTTTCTGCAGCGCCTGAATAAAGGCGTCATAAACCCCGCGCTGGACATAGGTTCTTTCATTACAGATACAGACCTGACCGCAGTTTGACATCCGCGCATTCAGGGCATCGGTAGCTGCCCGCTCAATATCTGCATCGTCCATCACGATGAAGGGCGCTTTGCCGCCCAGTTCCAGTGACACCGGGATCACTTTCTCTGCGGCATTTTTCATTATCTGTTTACCGGCACCGGTAGAACCGGTCATGGTAATCAGTGCGGTGTCAGGATGTTTTACCAGCGCATCGCCAACGACGCGTCCGGTGCCGCAGACCACATTGATTACGCCCGCCGGGATGCCCGCCTTCTGGCTGAGCGTGGCCAGAGCGAGTGCACTGAGAGGCGTGACCTCACTGGGTTTGACCACAATGGTGTTTCCGGCCACGATGGCAGGGGCGGTTTTACGGATGAACAGGGCGAGCGGAAAATTCCAGGGCGTAATGGCTCCGACCACACCCAGAGGGACTTCCCGGGTTACGGAGTGCTGTCCCGGGGCGCTGGCTGCCAGGACTTCACCCTGATTTCTCCAGGCAAAGCTTGCCGAGTAACGCAACATGGTCAGCGCCATATCGACTTCGCCGCGGGCTTCACTTAAAGGTTTACCTTGTTCTGTCACCAGCAGATGAGCCAGTGCCTCAGCATGTTCTTTAACCTGTTCAATCCAGGCCTCAAGGAAGGCCGCGCGCTCCGGCTGAGGCTTTTTAGCCCAGCATTGTTGGGCTATAGCGGCCTGTCTGACGGCCTGGTCGATGGTTGTTTTATCCCCGGTAGCGACCCGCGTAATCACTTTACCGGTCGACGGGTTAAGAACCTCATCGCTTTCAGACGCGGAAACCCACTGACCATCGATAAAATGCGACGGTTGTTCAGGGAGCAGATGCTTAAACAGGTGAGTCATAGACACTCCTTAGCTTAGGGATAGAAATGAAAATAAGGCGTTAGTTCGCGAGCGGGGTGGGTTGCAGGATCTCAATCCAGTAGCCGTCAGGATCTTTGATAAACGCGACGTATTTCATCCGGCCTTCAGATAATTTTTTGCGGAAAGGCACGGATAGCTGCTCAAAGCGTTCACAGGCTTTGCGTACATCCGGTACGGTGACGCAGATATGGCCAAACCCCTGCGGGTCACTGTTACCATCGTGATAGCTGAATCCGGCTTCTTTTTCTGTACCGTGGTTCCAGGTCAGCTCAAGCACACCTGGCTGACTTAATACCCATTCTTTGAGTACCTCGTCATCCTGCGGAATTTCCGCAATCGGTCGGCGGACCAGGTAAACAATGGTAAACGCCGCCTCCTCAAAGCGTTCCTCATACACAGGAATAAACCCGAGAACACGACTATAAAAATCAATAGCGACCGGGAGGTCTTTCACGCGGATCATCGTGTGATTGAAAACATAACCGGCGGCCAGCAGGTTATCGCCCGCATTGATCCGGTATTTATCAATTAAGTCAGATAATGGCATGGTCAAATCCCTCATCGTTGATGAATAACCGGGTGATTATCATTACCGGCGGAGGGGCATTCAGGGCTCCGCGATCATCCCGGCGGGGGTGGAAGGCACTGCGTGCAACGGTGTGACGATCCCCCGCAAAACCTGGAACTTCCTTCCCCGTGACTGATGGAATAAGCCTGGCAGATAAGCGGAGTGCACGGTATTAACTTTTTTAGTAAAAAGTAATTCACTTTTAGTGAAGCGACGCGAAATACGCAGTGTGCAGGGGCAGTCAGGGCCATTAAAGCGGGTAGCAACAGCCGGGAGATGACACCGCAGAGCTGAGCTTCGGCAGCGGAGACCAGTAAGTGAGCTGAGTCGGTTCAGGGCAGCCAGCGAATATCAGGAGGAAGGCAGGGCTGGGTCATCCGGCCGGGTAAGCCCGGGCAGCGGAGACCAGCAAACTCAGGCCGCCGGAGCGGTCCGGCGGCTATGCGTTTTTTCCGGAGGCGTTATCGTTCAGGTGCGCCCGGTTTTTTTGCCGCAGTATGCGGAGGTGCAGCGGGTTCCCCGGTGCTGTCTGCCGGGTCCTCCGGCGGGACGGGCTGGCTGGCAGTCAGTAAAAAAGGCGATTGCTGCCAGTGGGTCCGTCGGTTCCTGAGTAATGTCTGGCTCAGGACCAGGCCGATCGCGAATGCCAGCAACAGCATCAGTCGCAGGATGTTGGTGGTGTTATCTACCTGCCGGGATTCAGTCGCCAGCACATGTGTGTCCAGAGTAATACGCAGAAAACCCAGCGGACCATTTTTCCCGACGATAGGCTCTACCAGCTGGTGGTTGAAATAGCTGCCGGCTCGCTGACCATCCAGAGCCAGCCTGTCACGCACTGTAATATTCTCACCGCTTTGTGTGATGATGGTGCCGGTAGTATCATAGACAGAAGCATCAAGGATACGACTATCGGTCGTCAGCTGCTTTAAAATGGCATTGATACGCACCAGGTGTTCGTTGCTGTCATCCATAAGTGGTTCGAGACTAAAAGTGACCTGCCGGGAGAGCGTCTGAGCCAGTTCCTCTACCTGCGTTGACTGAACTTTCTGATGATTCTGACTAAACCAGGAAACACCCTGCATCAGTAATACCAGTAATGCCAGACAGACCAGCGTGGTCACTGTCCGGTGCAGATTGATCTTCATTTTTTGCTGTGCCATGGGCGGCGGGTCTCATTCCTGACGTGAATATTCGCGATGACTTATGGTTTATGTTGCCAGAATAGCAGCAGTCAGGGTAGCCTCTTGCGTGGTTTTGTTGTCCCCCTACAGGAGTTCTGATGCCTAACCGTCTTACCTGGTGCGATCTGCCTGCGAATGTTGCGCAATGGCCGGGTCTGCCTTTATCTCTGAGTGGTGATGAAGTGATGCCACTGGATTATCGTGCCGGGAGTACCGGCTGGTTACTTTACGGACAGGGGCTGGATAAACAGCGTCTGACCGATTATCAGCACCGTTTAGGGGCTGCGATGGTGATCGTCAGTGGCTGGTCTGTTGATGATGTTCAGGTAATCCGGCTGGCCGGTTCGCTGACACCAAGAGCCAGTAAACTGGCCCATGACAGCGGGCTGGATGTCGTCCCGTTAGGGGATCTTCCGCATCTGAAAACCCCCGGGTTACTGGTGATGGATATGGATTCCACGGCGATAGAGATTGAATGTATCGATGAAATCGCCAGACTGGCAGGGTGTGGCGAACAGGTCGCGGAAGTCACAGAACGCGCCATGCGCGGAGAACTGGACTTTGAAGACAGTTTGCGTCAGCGGGTGGCCGCCCTGAAGGGTGCCGATGCCGGCATACTCAAACAGGTGCGTGATGAACTGCCGTTGATGCCGGGCTTGCGTTATCTGGTTAGCGAACTGCAGAAGTATGACTGGAAGGTCGCTATAGCGTCCGGGGGTTTTACCTTCTTTGCCGATTACCTGCGTGACGAACTCGATCTGGTCGCCGTGGCCGCGAATGAGCTGGAGATCTTTGATGGCCGTCTTACCGGTAATGTCATTGGTCAGGTCGTGGATGCAAAATATAAAGCCGTGACGTTGGAAAAACTGGCTGCACGCTTTGAGATCCCGCCACAGCAGACAGTCGCGATTGGCGATGGTGCAAACGATCTGGTGATGATGAAAGCCGCCGGTCTGGGCATTGCATATCATGCCAAGCCTAAGGTGAATGAAAAAGCCCGGGTCACCATCCGTCATGCATCCCTGCTCGGGGTACTGTGTATTCTGAGCGGTGGTTTGATTCACGAACAACGATAAGCTGAGGAGTAGTTTTGGCCAAAGCGGCAAAACGTGCCTATGTCTGTAATGAGTGCGGCGCTGATTATCCCCGCTGGCAGGGGCAGTGCAGTGCTTGTCAGGCATGGAACAGTATCACTGAGGTGCGTATCGCCTCTACACCTGCAGCGGCCCGCAGTGAGCGGTTATCCGGATATGCAGGGAGTGCCGGTGTTTCTAAGGTACAGAAACTCTCGGAAATCAGCCTTGAAGCCTTGCCCCGCTTTTCCACCGGGTTTATAGAATTCGACCGGGTGCTGGGCGGTGGCGTGGTCCCGGGCAGTGCAATCCTGATTGGCGGTAGCCCCGGAGCCGGGAAATCCACGTTATTGTTACAGACACTTTGTAAGTTGTCAGAGCAAATGAAAACGCTGTATGTGACCGGAGAAGAGTCATTACAGCAGGTAGCCATGCGTGCTCATCGTCTGGGGCTACCGACTGAAAACCTGAATATGCTGTCAGAAACCAGCATTGAGCAAATCTGTCAGGTGGCCGGCGAAGAAAAACCGGGCCTGATGGTGATCGACTCTATCCAGGTGATGCATATGGCGGATGTTCAGTCATCCCCTGGCAGTGTTGCCCAGGTGAGGGAAACGGCCGCTTATCTGACCCGTTTTGCGAAACTGCAGGGCGTCGCCATCATTATGGTCGGACATGTGACAAAAGATGGTTCACTGGCCGGCCCGAAAGTGCTTGAGCACTGCATTGACTGCTCGGTGTTACTGGACGGTGATGCGGATTCACGTTTCCGGACGTTGCGCAGCCATAAAAACCGTTTCGGTGCGGTGAATGAGTTGGGCGTGTTCGCGATGACCGGGCAGGGGATGCGCGAGGTGAGTAACCCTTCCGCTATCTTCCTGTCCCGCGGTGAGGAAGTTACCTCCGGCAGTGCTATCGTGGTGGTCCGCGAAGGAACGCGTCCTTTGCTGGTCGAAATTCAGGCGTTGGTTGACCATTCGATGATGGGGAATCCGCGTCGTGTGGCGGTGGGCCTGGAACAGAACCGGCTGGCCATTTTACTGGCGGTACTTCACCGGCATGGCGGCCTGCAAATGGCTGACCAGGACGTGTTTGTCAATGTGGTCGGTGGGGTGAAAGTGACAGAAACCAGTGCTGACCTTGCGCTGTTACTGGCATTGGTCTCCAGCCTGCGGGATCGTCCATTGCCTCAGGATCTGGTTATCTTTGGTGAAGTCGGGCTGGCGGGCGAGATCCGTCCTGTCCCGGGTGGACAGGAAAGGATCAGTGAAGCCGCCAAGCATGGCTTCCGGCGTGCGATCGTTCCGGCGGCCAATGTCCCGAAAAAAGCCCCGGAAGGAATGAAAGTCTATAGTGTGAAAAAACTGGCTGATGCGCTGGATATCTTCGACGAACTGGCCTGATACCGGGCAGACAGAGGCTTTTTCCCGGCTTAACGGCAGTATTCAGTGCTGCAGTTAAGCCTGCAGCGTCAGTCCCTGGAGCAGAGTGACAGACACGCTCTGCCTGCGAATCATTAAGAGGCACTGAATGTCGACTTACGATTATTTAAAAACGGCAATCCGCCAGCAGGGGCATACACTGCAACAAGTGGCAGATGCCTGTGATATGACTAAGGGTTACCTGAGCCAGTTGATTAATGCAAAAATTAACAGCCCGAGTGCCCGTAAGCTGGAAGCCTTACATCGTTTCCTCGGTCTGGAGTTCCCGCGCAGGGAGAAGACCGTCGGGGTGGTTTTCGGTAAGTTCTATCCGTTACACACCGGACATATCTATCTTATCCAGCGAGCCTGCAGTCAGGTGGATGAGCTGCATATCATCATGGGACACGATGACCCGCGGGATCGTCTGCTGTTTGAAAACAGCGCCATGTCAGAACAGCCGACCACCAGTGATCGCCTGCGCTGGTTACTCCAGACGTTTAAGTATCAGAAAAACATCCGTATTCATTCTTTTAACGAAGAAGGGATGGAGCCGTATCCTCATGGCTGGGATGTCTGGAGCCGCGGGATGACCAACTTTATGTCGGAGCATGGTATTACGCCTGACAGGGTATATACCAGCGAAGCCGCTGATGCGCCGATGTTTGAAAAGTTCCTGTCGATACAATCCGTACTGGTTGACCCGGATCGTTCTTTTATGAATATCAGTGGTAAACAAATCCGTCAGGATCCTTTCCGTTACTGGGAATACATTCCTACCGAAGTGAAGCCTTTCTTTGTGCGTAAGGTGGCGTTACTGGGGGGAGAGTCCAGTGGTAAGTCGACGCTGGTGAATAAACTGGCGAATATTTTCAATACCACCAGTGCCTGGGAATACGGGCGGGATTATGTCTTCTCCCATCTGGGGGGCGATGAGATCGCACTGCAATATTCAGATTACGATAAGATTGCCCTCGGTCAGGCACAGTATATTGATTTTGCAGTAAAATATGCGAACAAAGTCGCTTTTATTGATACGGATTTTGTGACCACTCAGGCATTCTGTCTTAAATATGAAGGGCGGCGACATCCCTTTGTTCAGGCGATGATCGATGAATACCGTTTTGATTTGGTGATCGTGCTCGAAAATAATGTGCCCTGGGTCGCTGATGGTTTACGTAGCCTGGGGAGTTCGGTGGATCGCCGGGAATTTCAGGGTTTGTTACTGGATATGCTGGCCGAGAATAATATCGATTATGTCCGGGTCGAGGAAGATGACTATGACTCACGTTTTCTTCGTTGTATTGAACTGGTGAAGCATATGCTGGAACATCCGGCAGAGCAGCCCCCGGTTATCCGTAAACAGTAAAGGGCAGGATGCCCATAAAAAAAGCCACCGGTATTCCCCGGTGGCTTTTTTACAGGAAAACCTGTAATTACTTGGTCATACGCTTGTACTTGATACGCTTAGGTTCCAGCGCATCGGCACCCAGGGTGCGCTTTTTGTACTCTTCATACTCGGTGAAGTTACCTTCGAAGAAGGCAACATTTCCTTCATCCTGATAATCCAGAATATGAGTCGCAATACGGTCAAGGAACCAGCGGTCATGGGAAATAACCATCGCGCAGCCCGGGAATTCCAGCAACGCATTTTCCAGCGCACGCAGGGTTTCCACGTCCAGGTCGTTGGTCGGTTCATCCAGCAGTAACAGGTTACCGCCAACCTGCAGCAGTTTTGCCAGGTGCAGACGACCACGTTCACCGCCGGACAGCTCGCCTACGCGTTTGCCCTGATCGGTGCCTTTGAAGTTAAAGCGGCCAACGTAGGCACGGCTTGGCATTTCAAAGTTGCCGATTTTCATGATGTCCTGACCCCCGGAAACTTCTTCCCAGACGGTCTTACTGTTATCCATGGCATCACGGAACTGATCCACCGAGGCCAGTTTTACCGTCTCGCCCAGAGTCACCGAGCCGGAATCCGGCTGCTCCTGACCTGAAAGCATACGGAACAGCGTGGATTTACCGGCACCGTTAGGACCGATGATCCCGACAATGGCCCCTTTCGGTACAGAGAAAGAGAGGTCATCGATTAATACGCGGTCGCCGTAGCTTTTCGTCAGGTGTTCAACTTCGATCACCTTATCGCCCAGGCGAGCTCCTGGCGGGATAAACAGTTCGCTGGTTTCGTTACGTTTCTGGTATTCAACGCTGTTCAGCTCATCGAAACGGGCCAGACGCGCTTTGCCTTTAGACTGACGGCCCTTCGCTCCCTGGCGCACCCACTCCAGCTCTTTCTCAATCGACTTACGGCGGGCGGCTTCAGAAGAGGCCTCCTGTGCCAGACGCTGATCTTTCTGCTCAAGCCAGGAAGAGTAGTTACCTTCCCACGGGATCCCTTCACCACGGTCCAGTTCGAGGATCCAGCCCGCAACATTGTCCAGGAAGTAACGGTCATGGGTAATCGCAACGACGGTCCCTTCAAAGTCGTGCAGGAAGCGTTCCAGCCAGGCGACAGACTCTGCATCCAGGTGGTTCGTCGGTTCATCCAGCAGCAGCATATCCGGCTTTTCTAACAGCAGGCGACACAGTGCAACACGACGACGTTCCCCCCCGGAGAGGTTCGCAATTTTTGCATCCCAGTCCGGCAGGCGCAGTGCATCCGCCGCACGTTCAAACTGGGTATTGATATTGTGGCCATCGTGGGCCTGGATGATCTCTTCCAGACGTCCCTGCTCGGCGGCCAGTTTATCAAAGTCGGCCTCCGGCTCGGCATAGAGCGCATAGACTTCGTCCAGGCGTTTCAGGGCACCGACAACTTCAGCCATCGCTTCTTCTACGGACTCGCGTACCGTATGTTCAGGGTTCAGCTGAGGTTCCTGTGGCAGATAGCCGATTTTCAGGCCAGGCTGCGGACGGGCTTCACCTTCAATATCGGTATCAATCCCGGCCATGATACGTAACAGCGTTGATTTACCTGCACCGTTAAGACCGAGGACCCCGATTTTTGCGCCGGGGAAAAAACTCAGAGAGATATTTTTCAGTATGTGACGCTTCGGCGGGACAACTTTGCCCACGCGATGCATGCTGTAAACGAATTGAGCCACGGAAATGAGCCTCTTTTAATACATAGTGTTCATAGGAATTCAGGCGGCAAGTGTAGCCTTTTTCCTGACATATTCACACCCACTGTCGCTGAATGTCCCCCTCTTATCGGCGGGTGCTCCGGAGCAAAGAAGAGCGAGCCTGAATGCCCCACCCGGCGGCATGCCGCAGTTATCACGGGTCCATGCGGGATTTTACCCGTTGCCGGAAAAAAACGAGGTGCTGTACCGGTAACGAGATAATGATCAGACACAGCAGGATCAGCCCGATCCCGACCCAGCCACTTAAAGGCAGTCGCTCACCGACCAGAGTCACCGCGAGCAGGGCTGCTACGACCGGTTCCGTCAGGGTCAGAGTCGTGGCTGTGCTGGCCCGGATACGGGCCAGACCATAGCCGTAGCAAAGATAGCCAATAAACATGGGCACCAGCGCCATATAGATACCCACAGCAGTGTTCACCCGACTGTCGAGCAGAGGCGCCCCGGTGACCAACAGTACCGGCAGCAACAGCAGGGCACCCGCACCAAAGGTGGACCCCATGGCTGCGCTGGCACTCACTCCGTATTGCATCATCTTTCTGGCTGACCAGGAGTAGAGGGCATAAGTAAACCCGGCGACCAGCCCGGTAATGATCCCGGTCGCGATTTGCAGGATGTTACCTGCGGAAGTCGCGTGGCTTTCCGCCAGACACAATAGAGTCATCCCGGAGACGCCGGTCAGTGCACCAAGGGACCATTGACGGTTCAGCGGATGCTTATCACACACATATTCAATCAGTGAGGAGAGCAGCGGGGCTGAGCCAATAGAGACAACGGTACCGACAGCCACACCGGCGTTGTGCATGGACGTATAAAAGGCCAGCGGATAGATGCCGACAGCAATGGCTCCGATCAGCAAATAGCGGAAGTTCCCGGCAATTCGGCGGCGCTGACGCAGTACCGGACGTAATGCGATCAGGGCCTGCAGCAACCCCCCGGTTCCCATGGCGATGGAACCAATAGCCAGCGGACTAACGCCGGTGGCGAAAGTGGCCGCGGTGCCGGTGGTTCCCCATAATACTGCAGCCAGCAGGACCGCAAATATCCCCGGTAAATTACGGGCGTCAGCCTGACTCATAGGGCCTCCACTAAGGCTTTCGCCATCGTTCCCGCCTGCAGAACACAGGCACTGTTACCTTCGAGTCCGGCGCGGGAAGCACTGCCTTCCAGCAGAAAAGCCAAATGACGGGCCAGCAGATGACAGCGTTGTGGATCCGGGACAAGCTGGCAAAGGTGGCTTTTCAGTATCGCTTCAATCTCTTCTTTGTGTTGCCGGATAGCCTGCCTGCCGGGCGCACCGGCGGGCAGTTCAGCCGCAGCATTCAGCAGGCCACAGCCGCGGAACCCTGCCTCATAGGCAACCCCTGCATGATCCGCATAAGCATCAAACACGGCCATCACCCCTTCCCGGGGGTTTTTGATTAGCGCAGCCCTTTTCTGATAGAGATCCAGCCATTCCTGGTGACGCACGGCCAGGTAGGCGGCAATCAGTTCGTCCTTTGAGCTGAAGTTGTTGTACAGACTTTTTTTCGCCACTCCGGCACGTTTCACAATGGCATCAATTCCGGTCGCGGTGATCCCGTAGTTATAAAACAGTACACGGGCCGCATTGATCAGTTTGTCATGGGCGGAAATTTTGTCGCGCTGTATCGCAGTCATGGCAATGCCCTCTGGTAAAGTAGGTAGACCAGTATACTTACTTTATGTCAGAGATCGAGACGGATCATAAGGAAAACGTCGACAGAACCCCGTCGCCATGCTCAGAGAGTTCCGGAAATGGCGATGCTGGTGGCCCCGGGCCACTGCAGGACAAGGTTTTCGGGACGGTTCCCCGCAATAGTGTTTGCAGCACGTGCTATAACTAAAGATAACCTGGTCGGTCCGGCGATATATCCCCCCGGAATTCCGCAGATTTGTTCAGTATGATTGCCCTCAGTGGAGAATTATTCTGTCAGTCAGTGCGGGTAAATTTTCAGCCAGCCATAGCAAGTCAGGGGGCAACCCGTTAGCATGGAAGACTGCCAGTGATACGGTATTCAACGCCAGGCGATAAGAGGAGAGAAGTGTGATTAAGTGGAAGAACTGGGTATTGGGCATCTGTCTGACAGGAATTGCGGGGATGAGTCAGGCCGATTCCTTAGATCAGCAGCGTCTGCGTTATCAGCAAATCAAACAAGCCTGGGATAATAATCAGATGGACACGGTAGAACAGATGCTACCGTCACTGAAGGATTATCCGCTTTATCCTTACCTTGAATACCGCCTGATCTCACAGGATCTTGATCAGGAAACCCCGCTGGCGGTGACCAATTTTATTAACCAGTACCCGACCCTGCCTTCTTCTTATACCCTGAAGGGCCGCTTTATCAATGAGCTTGCCCGCCGTCAGGACTGGCAGGGGATCATCAGTTTCAGTCCGAATCCGCCAGGCCCGGTCCAGGCGCGGTGTAACTGGTATTACGCCAACTGGGCGACCGGTAAACAAGCCGTCGCCTGGGAAGGTGCAAAGAAACTGTGGATGACTGGCGCGGATCTGCCGTCGAGTTGTGATGCCTTGTTCACGGCATGGCAGTCCTCGACGACCTTCTCCCCGCAGTCTGTGCTGTTACGGATAGAGTTAGCCTTTAACGATGGCAATGATGCATTGGTAAGAAAGTTAATTGCCATGCTGCCCGCCGACTACGGTACGCTGGCCGGTGCGCTCAGTGCGCTGCAAAAGGATCCTCAGGGACTGAGTCTGTTTGCCGGTTCAGTGTCGCCTACCGATTTCAGTCGCGAAATTACCCGTATCGCTTTTGCCAGGCTGGCCCGACAGGATGCGGATAATGCGAGAGCGATGATCCCTGTCCTTGCTTCTGAACAGAAAATGAGTGATGCGGAAGTCCAGCATCTGAAGGAAGATGTCGCCTGGCAATATATGGGGACCGATATCACCTCAGATCAGCTGCGCTGGCGTGACAATGTGGTGATGGACAGTGATTCGACCGCACTGATTGAGCGCCGCGTCAGACAGGCAATTTCGGATGATGACCATCGTGGACTGAATACCTGGATAGCCCGTTTGCCGGTGGAAGCGAAACAGAAAGATGAATGGCAGTACTGGCAGGCGGAATTACTGCTGGAGCAAGGGCATAAGCCGGAAGCGCAGCAGATTTTACGTGATTTGATGCAGAAGCGCGGTTTTTATCCGATGGTTGCCGCTCAGAAGCTGGGCGTACCTTACCACTTAACCATAGATTCGGCCCCGGCACCGACGGCAGCCATCACCCAGGGGGATGAAATTGCCCGGGTCAGAGAACTGATGTACTGGGGAATGGATAACCTGGCTCGCAGTGAATGGGCTAATCTTATCCGCAGCAAATCCCGTACAGAGCAACAGATGCTGGCACGCTATGCAGACGAACAGGACTGGTGGGATCTGAGTGTTCAGGCGACCATTACTGCGAAAATGTGGGACAGTCTGAAAGAGCGCTTCCCGCTCGCCTGGCAGCAATACTACCAGCAGTACGCCGCGGGCAAAGCGATCCCTGTGAGTTATGCCATGGCTATCTCTCGTCAGGAAAGTGCCTGGAACCCGAAAATCCGCTCTCCTGTCGGTGCGAGTGGTTTAATGCAGGTGATGCCGGGAACGGCTGCACATACCGTGAAAATGTTCCCGGGCAGCAATTACGTTAACAGCAGCCAGTTGCTTGACCCGCAGATGAATATTCAGATTGGTATGCAGTATCTGGATTACGTTTATCGTCAGTTCGACCAGAACCGTATCTTTGCCTCGGCAGCTTACAATGCGGGACCAGGACGGGTCCGTAAATGGCTGACAGTCAGTGGCGGTAAGCTGGATGCGGTAGGCTTCATCGAAACGATCCCGTTTGCCGAAACACGCAACTATGTGAAAAACGTGCTGGCTTATGATGCTTATTACCGTTATTTCCTGGGCCAGCCTGATCAGATAATCCAGGACGCGGAGTGGAATCGCCGCTACTGAGTATGCTATGCTTCCGTACTCATTAACGAGTACGGAAGTCTCCTATGCTGCCTGATGCACCTGCAGACGAAAATTTTGAATTTAACTGGTCACGTTTTGTGATGCTGCTGCAACAGGCAGTGCATGATAAGCAAGCAGAAACCCTGCTCCGGTTAATGATGACTCCGGATGAACGTGAGGCATTAGCCACACGTTTACGGATAATTGAAGAGCTGATGCGGGGGGAACTGAGCCAGCGACAGCTAAAAGATCAACTGGGGGTGGGGATTGCGACCATTACCCGTGGCTCAAACAGTCTGAAAGAGTCGCCGGCAGAACTGCGTCAGTGGCTGGAAACACTGCTGCCGAAGCTCTGAGTGTTATCGCAGCGTCGCCTGCTGATAAAGCGGATGCCTCATCGAACATAAGGCCAGTAACAGCGCCTGATGATACACCGAAGTCCGTGTCAGCAGGCCTTCAGTAATAACACTGATGGCGCCGCCTTTTTGCTTGATATTCTCAATACCGGTCAGTCCGGCCATCACATGCCCCAGTTCCTGCCCCTGGCGGAGCGCATCCATAATCGTTGAAGGCAGGGGTAAACTGGCCGAGCGGGATTCTGCCCGGGTGGCAGTGTTTTCTATAACAATCCAGCCAAACGTCTGATTTTCATCAATACCGGCTTCGATGGCGACCCAAAAATCAGCTTCCGGATGTTGCTGCCGTGCATTGGATACCCGCTGACGCGCACCGGTCAGGGTTTCCTGACTACTCATTGGCTGATCTGCAACACCACTCTCAGTTTCTGCGGCAGAAATATGGCACTGATCAGGTCCGAAAACGTCCGTAAAGGCTCTGGTAATAGCACTGATTTTTGCCGGGTTGCGGGTAGCGGCGACAACATGGTACATAATGGTTAACTCACTTCGGGCAGTGGCTGGATCTGCCTCAGTATAATGGATAGGTAACATGCTACAAGTCTTTCTGGTTCGTCATGGTGAAACACAATGGAATGCCGAACGCCGTCTGCAGGGACAGAGTGATAGCCCTTTAACCGCACAGGGAGAGCTGCAGGCAAAGCAGGTCGGAGAACGTCTGAAATCTTACGGCATCACCCATATTATCAGTAGTGATCTGGGACGTACGCAGCAAACCGCAGCTATCATCGCGGAGTGTATCGGGTGTTCAGTACAAACAGATCCCCGCCTCAGGGAATTAAATATGGGGGTGCTTGAAACCCGTATTCTGAGCGAACTGACCGCAGAGGAAGAAGGCTGGCGTCAGTCGCTGGTGGACGGAACCTGTGAGGGGCGTATCCCGCAAGGGGAGAGTATGTCTGAAGTCGCCAGCAGAATGCGTCAGGCACTGGATGCCTGCAAAGCGTTACCTGCCGGGAGCCGGCCTTTGCTGGTCAGCCACGGTATGGCTCTCGGCACGTTGCTTAATACGTTACTGGGGTTACCCGCCTGGGCTGAAAGACGTCTCAGACTCAGAAACTGCTCATTGTCACGGGTGGATTTTCAGCACAGCCCCTGGCTTGCCGATGGCTGGATCGTGGAAACGGCAGGGGATGTGGCACATCTTGGGGTTGTGACTGAGAGCGCCAGTCAGTAAACGTCGGGATTTCATGACAATCAGACAGCTCTTTTTGCCGGATTGCAGGAAATCCCGGAAGTTTAACCGGTGTGTTGCCCTTCATTGCGAATGGGGATGAGATATTCGCAATGGACTTCCACGTTGACTTCACGGCTCAGTTTACCGCCGCGCGTAAAGAAGCGTTCGATATCCTGGCCGGCACGACGGGTCAGACCGAGGGTCGGCATACAGGTACTGTAAAGCACCAGAATGAAATCCTGCAGTTTTTCCTTTGGCCCCTTGTAGGTAAACTGCACATAATCGCCGCCCTCAAGCGTGATTTTTTGTGCCGTTTGCAAATTACGGGTCGTATCGTCATCCGGGACTGCCGTGGTATACAGGATTTCCTGTTCGTCTTCTTTATCGATGCTCGAACGGACCTGATGCAAGCCATAAAGAATACGCGGAGCGGATTCGGTATCATGAAGAAACTGACGCCAGAAGTGACTGCGCATTTCAGCCCTGTAGACAGAGATTTGCTCCAGAGTACAGTTATAGCTTTGTGTCTGGCCCAGCAGGGAGGTTTCCGGCAGAGTCACAAATGTCGCCTGCGGCATAGAGAACTCACCCATACGAATAGGCGGACGCAGACCATAAGAGTTCCAGTCAGATGCCCGACGATATCCGGCCGGCGTCTGATTAAACTGTTTTTTGAACGCCCGGGTGAATGTCTGCTGAGAATCAAACCGGTATTGCAAAGCGATGTCCAGAATCGGACGACTGGTTAGCCTGAGTGCGACTGCCGCTTTAGATAAACGCCTTGCCCGGATATAGGCGCCGATTGCATGACCCGTTACATTTTTAAACATCCGCTGTAAATGCCACTTTGAATACCCGGCCTTGAACGCAACATTATCCAGAGATAAAGGTTGGTCCAGGTGGCTCTCCAGCCAGACAAGCAAATCGCGAATGATACCAGCTTGGTCCATATTACATCCTCATCGTCCTGGTTGGCACAAAAAGTCAGCAACCTACGTCAAACTAAGAATAGCATTAAATGCAAAAAAAAAGGGGCCGGCACACTTGTACCGTTTCCTGTTGTTACAATAAGTCAGTGCTGCAAAAGGAACACTTGAAGATATCAATAGTAACCTTATATTGATTATTCAGTAATCACCTAATAACGAGTAATTTAATGAAAATCAAAAAAATTCAGTATTTTGTCAACAAACTCCTCGCAGCTGGCTGCATTTTCTGTGCTGTTCAGGGAGTGGTGCATGCGGAGGAAATTGGTTCTGTTGATACAGCGTTCAAACTGTTAGGCCCTGATCATAAGATTGTAATCGAAGCCTTTGATGATCCAGATGTTAAAAATGTTACATGTTATATCAGCAGGGCGAAAACCGGCGGTATAAAAGGTGGACTGGGATTGGCAGAAGATACCTCCGATGCGGCTATCTCCTGTCAGCAGGTAGGGCCGGTTGAGTTATCCGATACTATTCAGCCCGGAAAGTCAGAAGTGGTCTTTAAGAAACGCACCTCACTGATTTTCAAAAGCCTGCAGGTTGTTCGTTTTTACGACAAGAAGAGAAACACACTGGTTTACATGAGCTATTCGGATAAGCTGGTTAACGGCTCGCCGAAAAATGCGATCAGCGCGGTGCCGATTATGCCCTGGCATTAAGCATTAAGACGGGTGCGGGTTATAAAAAAGGGCCTGGCAGAATAACTGTCAGGCCCTCAGAAAGCAGTGGCTTCAGCAGATTAGTGCTCTTCTAACTCACCACAAAAACGATAGCCTTCACCATGAATGGTGGCGATGATTTCCGGGGTATCCGCATTCGACTCAAAGTGTTTACGGATACGGCGGATAGTCACGTCGACAGTCCGGTCATGAGGTTTCAGATCACGGCCCGTCATTTTTTTCAGTAAGTCGGCGCGGGTCTGAATTTTGCCCGGGTTCTCACAGAAATGCAGCATCGCGCGGAATTCGCTACGCGGCAGTTTGTACTGATCACCCTGAGGACTAATCAGTGAACGGCTATTGATATCCAGCGTCCAGCCATTGAACTGATAGTTCTCAACATGCTTACGCTCTTCTGTGCTCACGGCCAGGTTCATGGTACGTGACAGGAGGTTACGGGCACGGATCGTCAGCTCACGCGGGTTAAACGGTTTAGTGATATAATCATCCGCACCGATTTCCAGACCCAGAATTTTGTCGACTTCATTGTCACGTCCGGTCAGGAACATCAGCGCAACACTGGCTTGCTCACGTAATTCACGCGCCAGCAGCAGTCCGTTTTTACCTGGCAGGTTGATATCCATAATCACCAGGTTGACATCGTTGTCAGTCAAAAGCTGGTGCATTTCGGCACCATCAGTCGCCTCGAATACAACGTATCCTTCAGCTTCAAAAATACTTTTCAGGGTATTTCGGGTTACGAGCTCGTCTTCGACGATAAGAATTTGCGGGGTCTGCATGTTTTGCTACCTAAAATTTGCCATCAAAATTGATACAAGGCATACAGTGCTGATGTCTGAAGATATCGGTTAACGTATTATGAGTCTGCATTGCCAATTTACGACGTTTTGTTCTTGATGCAGTACAGAATAACGCTAACGGCGGATTCAGCTTAAACACAATCTGTCTGTATGCGCCGAAACGGGTCTTTATCTGTTTCATCCTAACCGCTTTAACAGCCAGCTAACAGCACCAACAACATTCAGGAAGCAAATAAAAACGCTTCGTTGACTTATATCAAAACTGAGTGTAGCACGTTAACACTTGTGTGAAAAATATCTCTTTTTTATCTTACATGCGATAAATCGCAAAATAATTCACATCCCGGCGGGGGCTGGCGGATATTGCGGGAATTTTCACATATAACCTGTTGTATTTAAATAGTTAAATGGAATTTAACATCGATTATTATCCGTTACACATGAATTTTGCGTCGTCAGCCGGTTAAAATAGCCCGGAATCTGGCGGAGTAAAGTCTTCAGGCTTATCCCGTTTATACGCATAGATAAGGTTATGAAATGTCCTTTCCTGTTATTTTAGTCTCACCGGCCAGGCCAGAAAATGTGGGTGCCGCTGCCCGGGCAATGAAAACCATGGGATTTAGCGAATTACGCATTGTTAACAGCAGTGTCTGGCAGGATCCTGCGGCCTATCGGGTAGCACATGGTGCGACGGAGATCCTCGATAACGTTCGCTCGTTTCCTGATTTGGCCTCTGCTCTGGCTGACGTGGACTTTTCCGTTGCAACTACCGCCCGCAGCCGGGCGAAATTTCGTTATTACGCCACGCCGCAGCAGGCAGAGGGATTGCTGAAAGAAAAACAGCAATGGGCAGGGCGTCTGGCATTAATTTTCGGTTGTGAAGAGAGCGGTCTGACCAATGAAGAGCTGGCGCTGGCCGATCTTCTGACCGGTATTCCCATGGCTGTGGAATATCCGTCTCTTAATCTCGGGCAGGCAGTGATGGTACTCTGTTATCAGTTCTCTTCCCTGATGCAGGTTTCTACGCCCCGTCAGGAAACGGCGGACCCTCAGCAGTTACAGGCCTTGCGTGTGCGTTTACATCAATTGCTGGAACGTCTGGACGTCAGTGATGATATAAAAATGACAGACTGGGTGGATCAACGGCTGGGGTTACTGGAACAAAGAGACAGTGCAATGTTACACCGATTACTTCATGACATCGAAAAAAAACTCGCAGAGTAAATCTCTGCAGATGTTCCTGTTTATAGTGCCTGCTGTGGCATTAACGGTTCAGAATTTAGGGATCGTAAGGCTTTTTGCTGAAAGTGCCGAGTATTAAAGTGCCGGAGAAAAGCGGTGAATATGATAAATTTATTGACTTGGCGGGCACTTTGTTTTACTTCTGAAAGCAGACAGATTAAAAGCAAAGCAGACAGAGAATACATGCGTAACTACAGCCTGAACATTACTATTATTACCACCACCATTACCACAGGTAACGGTGCGGGCTGACGCATAACAGGAAAAAACGAAAAAGCCCGCACCCTATCAGGTGTGGGCTTTTTTTTGGCGTAAATTCAGGAGTTAGTGAATCATGCGAGTGTTGAAATTTGGCGGAACCTCCGTTGCCAATGCCGAAAGGTTTATGCGCGTTGTCGACATACTGGAAAATAATGCAAAGCAGGAGCAGGTTGCGACAGTTCTCTCTGCACCGGCCAGAATTACTAACCACTTAGTCGCGTTAATAGAGAAGACGATTTCCGGGCAGGATGCGTCCGCCAATCTGAATGAAGCCCGACAAATTTTTGAAACTCTGCTGCAAGAGTTATCGGCCGCACAGCCGGGCTTAGATGTTGCGGCACTCACACACTTCCTTGAGACTGAATTTACCCGCCTGCAGCACGTTATCCACGGTATCACCTTACTGGGGCAATGCCCTGACAGCGTCAATGCTGCAGTCATCTGTACCGGTGAAAAACTTTCGATTGCTATCATGCAGGCATTATTACAGGCCCGCGGCCACCGTGTGACGGTGATTGATCCGGTTGAGAAATTACTGGCCATTGGCGGTTATCTTGAGTCCACGGTGGATATTACCGAATCAACCCGTCGGATTGCTGCCAGCCAAATCCCTGCGGATCACTTTATTCTGATGGCAGGGTTCACTGCCGGTAATGAGCAGGGTGAACTGGTCGTGTTGGGACGTAATGGTTCTGACTATTCTGCAGCGGTCCTGGCCGCCTGTTTACGGGCGGATTGTTGTGAAATCTGGACAGATGTTGACGGAGTCTATACCTGTGATCCGCGTCAGGTACCCGATGCCAGATTACTGACCTCAATGTCGTACCAGGAAGCGATGGAGCTTTCTTACTTCGGTGCCAAGGTACTTCACCCCCGTACCATTACGCCAATTGCTCGTTTCCAGATCCCCTGCATCATTAAAAATACCGCCAACCCTGCCGCTCCCGGCACCCTGATTTCGGGAAATGCCGGTGATGACAACACGCCGGTCAAAGGGATCACCAACCTGAATAATATGGCGATGTTTAATGTTTCCGGTCCCGGAATGAAAGGGATGGTTGGCATGGCGGCCCGGGTATTTGCGGTGATGTCACGCAAAGGGATCTCGGTCGTTTTAATTACCCAATCCTCCTCCGAATACAGCATCAGTTTCTGTGTTCCGCAAAATGAGATGCTGGCGGCCCGTCGGGCGCTGGAAGATGAGTTTTATCTGGAACTGAAAGACGGGCTGTTAGAGCCGCTGGACGTGATAGAAAAACTGGCTGTCATCTCGGTCGTCGGCGATGGTATGCGTACACTGCGTGGGATCTCCGCCAAGTTCTTTGCCGCACTGGCGCGGGCTAACATTAATATTGTTGCGATTGCTCAGGGGTCATCAGAACGCTCTATTTCGGCGGTGGTCAGCAATGAAGATGCAACGACCGGCGTCAGAGTCGTCCATCAGATGTTATTTGCGACCGATCAGGTCATTGAAGTGTTTGTTGTCGGTACCGGGGGCGTAGGCAGTGCCTTGCTGGAGCAGTTGCATCGTCAGCAGAAATGGCTGAAAAATAAACATATTGACCTGCGTGTCTGTGGTATCGCTAATTCACGGGCCATGCTGACCAATGTTCACGGCATTCCGCTGGACAATTGGCAGGAACAATTATCAGGGGCAAAAGAGGTCTTCTCTCTTGAGCGCCTGACACGACTGGCTAAAGAGTATCACCTGCTGAACCCGGTCATTGTGGACTGTACCTCCAGCCAGTCAATGGCTGATCAGTATGCGGATTTCCTCAGTGAAGGCTTCCATGTGGTCACGCCGAATAAGAAAGCGAATACCTCTTCCCGGGAGTACTATCAGGAAATCCGTACTGCGGCTGAAAAGTCACGCCGTAAGTTCCTGTACGATACCAATGTCGGTGCCGGGTTGCCGGTCATCGAAAACCTGCAGAACCTGCTGAATGCGGGAGATGAGCTGATTAAATTCGACGGGGTTCTGTCCGGCTCGCTTTCCTATATTTTCGGTATGCTCGACGACGGTGTCACGCTTTCAGAAGCCACCCGTAAGGCCCGTGAGCTCGGGTTTACTGAGCCGGACCCGCGTGATGACCTTTCCGGTATGGATGTCGCTCGTAAGTTACTGATCCTGGCCCGTGAAGCCGGAATGTCACTGGAGCTGAGCGATATTGCTATCGAAGCCGTACTGCCGCAGGCATTGACTGACCTGGCAGATACGGAAGAGTTTATGCGTCGTCTGCCGGAACTGGACGCTGCGTTTGCCGCCCGCGTCAGTGAGGCGCGCGAAGAAGGCAAGGTATTACGTTTTGTCGGTGCGATTGACGAGCAGGGGCAATGCAGCGTGAAAATTGCTGCTGTCGATAATAATGACCCGCTCTATAAAGTGAAGAATGGTGAAAATGCGCTGGCTTTCTACAGCCGTTATTATCAACCGATCCCGCTGGTCCTGCGTGGATACGGTGCAGGAAATGATGTGACTGCAGCCGGCGTATTTGCAGATTTATTGAGAACTCTGTCGTGGAAGCTGGGAGTCTGATCATGGTAAAAGTTTACGCACCGGCCTCTATCGGCAATGTCAGTGTCGGCTTCGATGTTCTGGGAGCCGCGGTCTCCCCGGTGGATGGTACCTTACTGGGGGATTGCGTCACCGTTGAAACGGCTGATGTCTTCAGCCTTGAAAACCGGGGGCAGTTTGTGACAAAGCTTCCGGCTGACCCGAAAGAAAATATTGTTTACCAATGCTGGCAACGTTTTTGCCAGGAAATCGGCCGCGAAGTTCCGGTAAAAATGGTACTGGAAAAAAATATGCCTATCGGCTCCGGTCTCGGTTCCAGTGCCTGTTCGGTCGTTGCCGGACTGATGGCAATGAATGAATTTTGCGGAAAGCCTCTGGATGATAACCGCCTGCTGGCGCTGATGGGGGAGCTGGAAGGCCGCGTCTCCGGTAGCGTCCATTTTGACAATGTGGCTCCCTGTTTCCTCGGCGGTTTACAGTTGATGCTGGAGTCTGCAGGGATCACCTGTCAGCCGGTCCCTTGCTTTGAAGAGTGGTACTGGGTCATGGCCTATCCGGGAATTAAGGTCTCGACAGCCGAAGCCCGCGCGATTTTACCGGCGACTTACAGTAAAGCCGACTGTATTACTCATGGCCGTCTGCTGTCCGGGTTCATCCATGCTTGTCATACCCGTCAGCCACAACTGGCAGCGAGCCTGATGAAAGATGTGATGGCTGAACCCTATCGTGCCGGACTGCTGCCCGGGTTTGCAAAAGCACGCCAGGCCGTCACCGGGTTAGGCGCACTGGCCTGTGGTATTTCCGGGTCGGGTCCGACATTGTTCGCCGTCTGTGACACGCAGGAAGTCGCTGAGCAAGCCCGTCAATGGTTACAGCAGAACTACCTGCAGAACGATGAAGGCTTTGTACATATTTGCCGTCTTGATACGACCGGCGCACGTAAACTGGGATAAGCAATGAAATTATATAATCTGAAAGATCACAATGAGCAGGTCAGCTTTACTCAGGCCGTAAAACAGGGTCTTGGCTCACAACAGGGGCTGTTCTTTCCTAACGAACTTCCTGAATTTGAACTGACAGAGATAGACCAGCTGCTGGAGATGGATTTTGTGAGCCGCAGCAGCAAAATCCTGTCAGCGTTTATCGGTGATGAAATCCCTGAACAGGAACTGGCTTCCCGTATCAAAGCGGCCTTTACTTTTCCGGCCCCGGTACAAACGGTTTCTGACGATGTGGCATGCCTGGAACTGTTCCATGGCCCGACGCTGGCGTTTAAAGACTTCGGCGGCCGTTTTATGGCGCAGATGCTGGCGTTAAGCAAAAGCAGTGATGAAAAAATCACGATTCTGACCGCTACCTCCGGGGATACCGGTGCGGCAGTGGCCCATGCGTTTTATGGCATGGAAAATATTAATGTGGTGATCCTCTATCCGCAGGGAAAAATCAGCCCGCTGCAGGAGAAGTTATTCTGTACGCTGGGGGGAAATATCCGGACTATCGCCATTGAAGGTGATTTTGATGACTGTCAGGCACTGGTAAAACAGGCATTTGATGATCAGGAACTGAAACAGGCTATCGGTCTGAACTCCGCAAACTCAATTAATATCAGCCGGTTACTGGCACAGATATGCTACTACTTTGAAGCCGTCGCGCAGTTGCCACAGGAAAAACGTAATCAGCTGGTGATCTCTGTCCCCAGCGGTAACTTCGGGGATCTGACGGCGGGCTTACTGGCGAAGAGTCTGGGGCTGCCGGTGAAGCGTTTTATCGCGGCCACCAATGCCAATGATACGGTTCCGCGTTTTCTGAGCAGTGGCGACTGGACTCCGCACAAAACGGTAGCCACCTTATCGAATGCGATGGATGTCAGCCAGCCGAACAACTGGCCACGCGTTGAAGAGTTGTTCCGCCGTAAATCCTGGCAGCTGAACGCGCTGGGATACGGTGCGCTCAGTGATGAGCAAACCCGTGCGGCGGTACGTGAGCTGGCTGCAGAAGGCTATATTTCTGAACCCCATGCGGCCATCGCCTGGCGGGTTCTGCGTGATCAGTTACAGGACGGTGAGTATGGTCTGTTCCTGGGAACGGCCCATCCGGCGAAATTTAAGGAAAGCGTGGAAGATATCCTGCAACAGACACTGCCACTGCCGGCAGAGCTGGCAGAACGTGCTGACCTGCCGCTGTTATCAGACACTCTGCCTGCTGAGTTTGCAGCGCTGAGAACTTACCTGACCGGCAAAGCCTCTTAATGGGGTGATGCACACTGCGGGTCGCCAGACCCGCGGTGTGCAGCGACAGAAGGGCAGGTCTCGCAGGCTGAATTACTGTTCGTGACGTTTGAAGACCAGTTCATCTGCACTGCTGGCGGCTTCATCATAGAAATACCCGTCAGTATCGAAGGCCTTAAGCTGTTCAACAGAGGTCAGGCGATGGCGGATAATGTAGCGGGTCATCAGTCCGCGGGCCTTTTTAGCGTAGAAGCTGATCACTTTAAACTTGCCATTCTTTTCATCCAGGAAGACCGGCTTCACTATGCGTCCTTTCAGGACCCCGGGCTTCACTGCTTTGAAATATTCATCGGAGGCCAGGTTGACCAGCACGTCGTCACCCTGATCGTCCAGCGCGTCGTTCAGCACTTTTGTCAGACGCTCTCCCCAGAAACTGTACAGGTCCTTGCCATGCGGATTTGAAAGTTTAATTCCCATTTCCAGACGGTAAGGCTGCATCAGGTCGAGCGGTCGTAACACGCCGTATAACCCGGAGAGCATCCGCAGGTGTTGCTGTGCAAATGTGAAATCGTCTTCTTCCAGCGTCCCGGCATCCAGCCCGGTATACACATCGCCTTTGAAGGCCAGAATTGCCTGGCGGGCATTGTCGGGGGTGAAATCTGCCTGCCAGTCATTAAAACGTTCGGCATTCAGGTGAGCCAGTTTATCGCTGATACTCATCAGGGAGGCTATTTGTGCCGGGCTTAGCTGGCGGGCGATATCGATAAGTTGCTGCGATGCGGCGAGCAGTTCAGGCTGTGTATATTTTTCAGTGGCCAACGGGCTTTCATAATCCAGCGTTTTCGCCGGGGATATCACCATTAACATTTACCATTCCTCTTGATTTAAGGCCCGCAGGCGATAACTTACTGCCTGAGTTTAACAAAAAAGTTGCACGGATTGATCAATCGTTACTATTCCTCCGGGCTATGGTTAACAGGCCTGCCGGAATTTCAGCAGACCTGACATGCTACCCGCAGGGCATTATTTCACGGCTGTTTATCCGGGCTGGCCTTGCGCCTCAGCAAGTGCGTGATATTATCCGGAGAGGCTTTTTACACTGACAGTACAACAGAAGAGAAGCAAAACATGACGGACAAACTCTCATCACTGCGCAAGATCACTACCGTTGTAGCCGATACCGGTGATATCGAAGCAATGAAACTCTACCAGCCACAGGATGCAACCACTAACCCTTCACTGATCCTGAATGCGGCACAGATCCCTGAATACCGTAAACTGATCGATGAAGCTATCGACTGGGCGCGTAAACAAAGCAATGATAAAGAGCAGCAGATTGCTTTTGCTTCCGACAAACTGGCGGTAAACATCGGTCTGGAAATTCTGAAATTAATCCCCGGCCGTATTTCAACAGAAGTGGATGCTCGTCTTTCTTATGATACCGAAGCGAGTATTGCTAAGGCCCATAGCCTGATCAAGCTGTACAATGATGCGGGTATCAGCAATGACCGTATCCTTATCAAGCTGGCATCGACCTGGCAGGGCATCCGTGCTGCAGAGCAGCTGGAAAAAGAAGGGATCAACTGTAACCTGACGCTGTTGTTCTCTTTTGCTCAGGCCCGTGCCTGTGCAGAAGCCGGCGTATTCCTGATTTCTCCGTTTGTTGGCCGTATTCTGGACTGGTACAAAGCGAACACCGATAAGAAAGAGTATGCGCCTCAGGAAGATCCGGGTGTTGTTTCTGTGACTGAAATTTATGACTACTACAAGCAGCACGGTTATGAAACTGTGGTCATGGGCGCAAGCTTCCGTAACACCGGTGAGATTATTGAACTGGCCGGGTGCGATCGCCTGACAATTTCTCCGGCACTGCTGAAAGAACTGTCTGAAACTCAGGGTGAAGTTGAGCGTAAACTGAGCTATAGCGGTGAAGTTTCAGCTCGTCCTGAAAAAATGACCGAAGCTGAATTCCTGTGGGAACACAACCAGGATCCGATGGCCATCGACAAACTGGCACAGGGTATCCGCAACTTCGCTCTCGACCAGGGCAAACTGGAAAAAATGATTGCAGACCTGCTGTAATCTTTTCCTCTCTCCCGCAACATGCTGAGTGTTGCGGGTTATTAATGTTCTCCTGCCGCTTTTACTGTTTCGCTACCCTCAATACAAAGTGAATTATCATGAATACTCTACGAATCGGACTGGTTTCGGTCTCTGATCGTGCCTCGCAAGGCCTGTATCAGGATCAGGGCATTCCTGCATTGTCTGACTGGCTCAGCCAGGCGATGGCCACGCCTTTTGAACTGGAAAGCAGGGTTATCCCTGATGAGCAGTCACTGATTGAACAGACCTTGTGTGAACTGGTCGATGAATACCATTGTCATCTGGTATTGACGACCGGCGGGACCGGGCCCGCACTGCGTGATGTCACCCCGGAGGCGACTGTGGCGGTGGGTGATCGTGTGATGCCGGGCTTTGGTGAACAGATGCGCCAGATAAGCCTGAATTTTGTCCCGACCGCTATTTTGTCCCGACAGACGGCCGTCATCCGTAAACAGTCACTGATCCTGAATTTGCCGGGGCAGCCAAAATCGATAAAAGAAACCCTGGAAGGGCTGAAGGATGAATCCGGGCATGTCCGTGTTCCGGGTATTTTTGCAAGTGTACCGTATTGTTTACAGTTACTGGAGGGGCCTTACGTCGAAACACACCCCGCAGTCGTAGCATCTTTCCGCCCTAAAAGTGCAAAACGTGAGATAAACAACTGAGTGTCGTGTTTTTTTGGTATAAAATTCAGGGGTGCTGGTGTATAAAAATATTGACGATATAGTAATGAAAGATTTACGACTATATCGTCACCGGACCCCTGAAAAGATGACTTAACATGGAAAAACACGCTGCAAGACCCCTGAATGCACAGGATTATAAGACCTTGCTGCTGGCCGCCCTGGGCGGAGCGCTGGAGTTTTACGACTTTATTATTTTCGTTTTTTTTGCTGCCGTCATTGGCGAACTCTTCTTCCCCGCCGATATTCCTGAATGGCTGCGGCAGGTACAGACCTTCGGGATCTTTGCCGCCGGTTATCTTGCCAGGCCGTTGGGCGGCATCATCATGGCCCATTTCGGCGATATTCTGGGCCGGAAAAAAATGTTCAGCCTGAGTATTCTGCTGATGGCTCTGCCGACACTGGCGATGGGCCTGTTACCGTCCTACCAGGTGATTGGCCTGGCCGCTCCGTTGTTACTGTTATTGATGCGTCTCCTGCAGGGGGCTGCTATCGGCGGTGAAGTTCCCGGTGCCTGGGTCTTTGTTGCGGAGCATGTTCCGGAAAAACGCACGGGGATTGCCTGCGGAACACTGACAGCCGGCCTCACCGTCGGGATTTTACTGGGGTCACTGGTGGCGGGTGAAATTAACCGGCATATGACTCCTCAGCAGGTGGCCTCCGTCGGGTGGCGTCTGGCATTTCTGCTCGGCGGCGTGTTCGGGTTCGTAGCGCTTTTCCTGCGGCGCTGGCTGCAGGAAACTCCGGTGTTTAAGCAGATGCAACAGCAAAAAGCGCTGGCTGAGTCGCTGCCTTTGCAGACGGTTGTCCGTCATCACCGTAAGAGTCTGGTGATCTCGGTATTACTGACCTGGTTATTGTCGGGCGCGTTGGTGGTATTGATCCTGATGGCTCCGGCGTTGATCCAGAAAATGTACCATATCCCGGCGGTGGTCAGCCTGCAGGCGAACAGTATTGCGACCCTGATGCTTCTCATCGGCTGCCTGCTGGCCGGTCTGCTGGTGGATCGTTATGGGGCAGGGCCTTGCCTGATCGCAGGATGTGCGTTGCTGGCAGTGACGACCTGGGTGTTTTTCACAGTGACTGCGACGTACCCACAGTATCTGATGCCCGCCTATGGCTTACTGGGGCTGAGTGTCGGAACGGTGGGGATTGTCCCGTTTGTGATGGTGAGGGCATTTCCGCCTGCTGTACGTTTCAGCGGGATTTCACTGGCCTATAACCTTTCCTATGCCGTTTTCGGCGGCCTGACGCCGGTAATTGTGACGATGGCTTTACGTCTGACGCCGATGGCGCCCTGCGGATATATGGTCAGCCTGTGTGTGATGGGGGCAGTGATCGGGGGTTATCTTTGCCGGCGCAGCCTCTGCCGGACGGTACCGCAAACGGTGTAATTCCCTAAAGGCAGGAAAAAAGCAGCGCCCGGCGCTGCTTTTTTTTGATTTTTTTTTAGGGTAACCACTTGATGCGCGATAAAGCAGCCCCATTTACTTTGTCATACCGGAGAATGAACCTGAAAAAAAAGTTTTTTCTGCCGCTTGAAAATAGTTTCGGCGACCACATTTATGGTTCATATCCGAACAAAAACAGAATTTACGTGGGAGATGTGTAGAGATGGGTAAAATTATAGGTATTGACCTGGGTACAACCAATTCATGTGTTGCAATTATGGATGGTGGCAAAGCGCGCGTACTGGAAAATGCTGAGGGTGATCGTACCACACCTTCAATCATCGCCTACACTCAGGATGGCGAGACTCTGGTAGGTCAGCCTGCTAAACGTCAGGCCGTGACCAACCCGCAAAACACCCTGTTCGCTATTAAGCGTCTGATCGGTCGTCGTTTCCAGGACGAAGAAGTCCAGCGTGACCTGAAAATCATGCCTTATAAAATCGTCGGTTCAGACAATGGCGATGCCTGGCTGGAAGTGAAAGGCCAGAAAATGGCACCTCCGCAGATTTCTGCTGAAGTGCTGAAGAAAATGAAAAAAACCGCAGAAGATTACCTGGGTGAGCCGGTTACCGAAGCTGTTATCACCGTACCGGCTTACTTCAACGATGCTCAGCGTCAGGCAACTAAAGATGCCGGTCGTATCGCTGGTCTGGAAGTTAAGCGTATCATCAACGAACCTACCGCAGCGGCATTAGCGTACGGTATGGATAAAGCACAGGGTAACCGTACTATTGCGGTATACGACCTGGGTGGTGGTACTTTCGATATCTCTATTATCGAAATTGATGAAGTTGATGGCGAAAAAACCTTCGAAGTTCTGGCAACCAACGGTGATACCCACCTGGGTGGTGAAGACTTCGATAGCCGTCTGATTAACTATCTGGTTGACGAATTCAAGAAAGAGCAGGGTATTGACCTGCGTAACGACCCGCTGGCAATGCAGCGTCTGAAAGAAGCGGCAGAGAAAGCGAAGATTGAACTGTCTTCTGCACAGCAGACCGACGTTAACCTGCCGTATGTCACCGCAGATGCGACCGGTCCTAAGCACCTGAACATCAAAGTGACGCGTTCAAAACTGGAATCACTGGTTGAAGATCTGGTTACCCGTTCTATCGAGCCACTGAAAGTTGCTCTGAATGATGCCGGTCTGTCAGTGTCTGAAATCCATGACGTTATTCTGGTCGGTGGTCAGACCCGTATGCCTATGGTTCAGACCAAGGTTAAAGAATTCTTCGGTAAAGAGCCGCGTAAAGACGTTAACCCTGATGAAGCTGTTGCTATCGGTGCTGCAGTACAGGGTGGTGTTCTGGCCGGTGATGTGAAAGACGTTCTGCTGCTGGACGTTACCCCGCTGTCCCTGGGTATCGAAACCATGGGTGGTGTCATGACCAGCCTGATCAGCAAGAACACCACTATCCCGACCAAACACAGTCAGGTGTTCTCAACGGCAGAAGACAACCAGTCTGCGGTAACTATCCATGTGCTGCAGGGTGAGCGTAAACGTTCTTCTGACAACAAGTCACTGGGTCAGTTTAACCTGGACGGCATTCAGGCAGCACCACGCGGTATGCCGCAGATCGAAGTGACTTTTGATATCGATGCCGATGGTATCCTGCACGTTTCTGCTAAAGACAAAAACAGCGGTAAAGAGCAGAAAATCACCATCAAGGCCTCTTCCGGTCTGAACGATGATGAAATCGAAAAAATGGTTCGTGATGCAGAACTGAATGCAGAATCTGACCGTAAGTTCGAAGAACTGGTTCAGGCTCGTAACCAGGGTGATCAGGTTGTTCACAGCACCCGTAAGCAGTTAGAAGAAGCCGGTGACAAACTGTCTGCTGATGATAAAGCACCGATTGAAGCTGCACTGGCAGAGCTGGAAACCGCACTGAAAGGCGAAGATAAAGCCGCTATCGATGCGAAAATTCAGGCACTGGCTGAAGTTTCCGGCAAACTGATGGAAATGGCTCAGCAGTCCGCCCAGGCGAATGGCGCGGGTGCAGACGCTTCAGCTCAGAAAGATGACGATGTTGTCGATGCTGAATTTGAAGAAGTTAAAGATAAAAAATAATTGCCCATGAAGGGCCGGGCGATGGGGTAATCCATCGCCTTCAACCAGCACGGGCGTAGGATAATATCCACGCCCGTGCGATCATGTTAAGGGCAATGAAAAAATGGCGAAGAGTGATTACTACGAGGTTTTAGGCGTATCCAAAACAGCGGATGAGCGTGAAATCAAAAAAGCCTATAAACGGCTGGCAATGAAATATCACCCTGACCGCAATCCGGATGATGCAGAGGCGCTTGAAAAATTTAAAGAAGTTAAAGAAGCCTATGAGATCCTGACGGATGAGCAGAAACGCGCAGCTTATGACCAGTATGGTCATGCAGCCTTTGAACAAGGTGGCATGGGCGGCGGCGGATTCGGGGGTGGCTTCGGCGGCGGCGGTGCTGACTTTGGCGATATTTTTGGTGACGTATTTGGCGATATCTTCGGCGGTGGCCGTCGGCAGCGCTCTGCGCGGGGTTCTGACTTACGTTACAATATGGAACTTACGCTGGAAGAAGCCGTACGGGGTGTCAGCAAAGAGATCCGTATCCCGACGTTGCAGGAATGCGATACCTGTGATGGCAGTGGTGCAAAAGCAGGTTCAAAACCTCAGACCTGTTCCACCTGTCAGGGTGCCGGTCAGGTACAGATGCGTCAGGGCTTCTTTGCTGTTCAGCAACCCTGCCCGACCTGCCAGGGGCGCGGGACGATTATCAAAGATCCTTGTAACTCCTGCCACGGTCATGGCCGTGTAGAAACCACCAAAACACTGTCAGTAAAAATTCCTGCCGGTGTGGATACCGGTGACCGTATTCGTCTGTCAGGCGAAGGTGAAGCCGGTGAGCAGGGTGCGCCTGCCGGTGATTTATATGTTCAGGTGTCGGTGAAAAAACACCCGATTTTTGAACGTGAAGATAATAATCTTTATTGCGAAGTGCCTATCAACTTTGCAATGGCTGCACTGGGGGGAGAAATTGAAGTTCCAACCCTGGATGGCCGGGTCAAACTGAAAATTCCTGCCGGTACACAAACGGATAAATTATTCCGTATGCGTGGCAAAGGCGTTAAGTCGGTACGTGGTGGTGCTATCGGTGATCTGCTGTGCCGGGTCGTGGTCGAAACGCCGGTTAACCTGAGTGAGAAGCAGAAAGAACTGCTCAGCGAACTGGGTGAAACCCTCGGCGGGCCTTCAGGTGATCACAATAGCCCGCGTTCAAAAAGCTTTTTTGACGGCGTGAAAAAATTTTTTGATGATCTGACGCGCTAACCGGTCTGTTCCGGTGAACACGGAAGCCAGTACCCGCGGGGTGCTGGCTTTTTTTTGGCTGGAGGAAAGTGCCGGCGGGTAAACGTAATGCGATGTTAAACGCTGTGCTGCTATGTGAAAATACGCAGACAGAAAGTTCACGACGAGGATAATATCGGGATGTCAGCACTGCAAAAATGGGTAAAAAGTGAAGCCGCCGGGGGCGTGATACTGATTATCGCCGCGGCACTGGCACTCATACTGGCCAATGCCGGCTGGAGCGCTAAAGGTTATCAGCAGTTCCTGCATTTTACGCCGACAGGTGGAAACCGCAGTGAGCATCCGCACGATATTCTTTTCTGGATCAATGATGCCCTGATGGCCTTATTTTTCCTGCTGGTCGGATTAGAAGTTAAGCGGGAACTGGTGGCCGGAGCACTGGCCAGTAAACAACAGGCTCTTTTTCCGTTTATTGCCGCCCTTGGGGGGATGATTGCTCCCGCTCTGATTTTCCTGTCCTTTAACGCCTCCCACCCCGGTATCCGCAATGGATGGGCTATCCCGACGGCGACGGATATTGCTTTTGCATTAGGGATCCTTGCTTTACTGGGAAGCCGGGTTCCGCCGGTATTAAAAGTGTTTCTGATGGCGCTGGCGGTGATTGATGACCTGGGTGCGATAGTGATTATTGCATTATTCTATAGCAGCCATATCGCCTGGGGCGCGATGGCGCTGGTTGTGGCGGCGGTAGCCGTATTAGCATTGATGAACAGAGCGAAGGTTTCCTCGCCGGTACCTTACCTGCTGGTCGGGGCCGTGTTATGGGTCGCGGTGTTGTTGTCCGGTATTCATGCCACGATTGCCGGGGTGATCCTTGGTCTGATGATGCCTGTAAAGGGGGTACCGGATACCGCGGCTGCACCGCGCTTAACGCATACCCTGGAACCCTGGATCCGCTGGCTGGTATTGCCGTTATTTGCATTCGCCAATGCCGGGGTGGTTGTTGGTGATATTTCGCTTTCTCAGGCCTTTTCTTCACTGCCGTCAGGGATTATTGCCGGTTTGCTGGTGGGTAAGCCATTGGGTATCACGGTGGCGTGCTGGCTGAGTCTCCGGCTCGGCCTGACCCGCTTGCCGGAAAATACCGGTATCAGGGATATTGCTGCGATAGGCGTGCTTTGCGGGATAGGCTTCACGATGTCTATCTTTATCGCTTCTCTGGCCTACGGTCAGGAAGCGGCTTCACTGGTCAATGAAGCAAAACTGGGCATTCTGGGAGGGTCAGTGCTCTCTGCGGTTTCCGGTTATCTGCTACTGCGCCGTCGGTATGCCTTGCCGTAAACGCAGAGGCACTCCCGGTGGAACTGCCGGTTGTTGCTGGCGGAGTGTAAAACGGTCTGCGTTCCGGAGTGAAGATGCAGGTGAGCGGTTCTCTGTCGTTCCCTGCCGTGTTCACGGTGATTTCCCGGGGTAAGTGACTCCTGAGTGCAGCGCGCCGTTCAGCAGCGATTTATGCAAGCTTAAAGGCCGGTGTGGCAGGTTATGCGGATGGTGACAGGAAGCAGAGGCAGAAAGAACAGGCAGGGGGAAGGGATAGCGGACATAAAAAAACCGGCCTGAGGCCGGTTCTTTTCAAAGCAACAACAAATCAGCGATTAAGCCAGTTTGTTGATTTGTGCAGTCAGGTTTGCTTTATGACGTGCAGCTTTGTTTTTGTGGATCAGACCTTTAGCAGCCTGACGGTCCACGATTGGTTGCATTTCGTTAAATGCGTTCTGCGCAGCAGCTTTATCGCCAGTAGCGATTGCAGCGTATACTTTTTTGATGAAAGTACGCAGCATTGAGCGACGGCTTGCATTGTGCTTGCGACGTTTCTCAGATGTTACAGCGCGTTTCTTAGCTGATTTGATATTAGCCAAGGTCCAACTCCCAAATATGTTCTATATGGACAAATCAAAGGCCGAGGACTATGCCTTTTGCGCCTTCTCTTGTCAATGGATTTGTGCAAATAAGCGTCGTTTAAAAAACAACACCCGGTTACGTAATTGATGGCGCAAGATTCTACCAGCTTCCTTGTGTTGAATACAGCTTTTCGCAACAAAATTGTCGGGATTTTGCCCGGCAGGGAAGAAACATGAGGAAAAGCAGCAAAGAAGCGACGAAAGGCTTCGCTAACGGGTTAATTTTGTACGCTGTAAAGGGTATAATCCGGCGATTTCCAGCGATTTGAGTCGGCCATGAAGTTTATCCGCGGTTTACATAATCTCACTAAGCAGCATCGTGGCTGCGTTTTGACTATTGGTAATTTTGACGGTGTGCATCGCGGGCATCAGGCGTTGCTGAAACAACTTTGTGATGAAGGCAAAGAGCGACAATTGCCGGTGGTGGTGATGTTATTTGAACCACAACCTCGCGAGTTTTTTACCGGCGGAGAAGTGCCACCCCGCCTGACCCGTCTGCGGGAAAAAGTGAAATATCTGACAGAGGCCGGGGTAGATACCGTTCTCTGCGTGCGCTTCGATAGGGACTTCGCCGCACTGAATGCCAGCAGTTTTATCCATGATGTTCTGGTGGATAAGCTGGATGTCCGTTTTCTGGCGGTCGGTGATGACTTCCGGTTCGGTGCTGGCCGTGAAGGGGATTTCCTGTTATTACAGAATGCCGGTCGTCAGTATCACTTCGATGTGGTGAATACCCGGACCTTCTGTGAGCAGGGGACCCGAATCAGTAGTACCCGGGTCCGCCAGGCGCTGGCAGACGATGACCTCACCGGGGCAGAACGGTTGCTGGGACGGCCTTATGCCATCAGCGGGCGGGTGGTTCATGGTGATGCGTTAGGCAGAACGCTGGGATTCCCGACGGCCAATATTCCCCTGCGACGAGCGGTTTCACCGGTGACCGGTGTTTATGCCGTCGAGGTTCTGGGGATTGCAGAAAAACCGTACTTCGGTGTGGCTAATATCGGCACACGACCAACGGTGAAAGGCATACGACAGCAGCTTGAAGTCAACCTGCTGGACGTCAGTATTAATTTATATGGCCGCCATATCTCTGTGGTATTGCGGCATAAAATACGCAATGAGCAACGATTTGCCTCTCTTGATGAATTAAAAGCGCAAATTGCCAAAGATGTGGTGACGGCCCGCGAATTTTTTGGGCTTAAAGCAACGGTGTAATAACCGAAATATGGAACCGAGAATCTGATGAGTGACTATAAATCTACCCTGAACTTGCCGGAAACAGGCTTCCCGATGCGTGGCGATTTAGCCAAACGGGAACCTGCGATGTTGCAGCGCTGGACTACCGATAACCTGTACGGTGCGATCCGCGCGGCTAAAAAAGGCAAAAAAACATTTATCCTGCATGATGGCCCTCCGTACGCCAACGGCAACATTCATATCGGTCACTCAGTTAACAAGATTCTGAAAGATATTATTGTTAAATCTAAAGGACTGTCCGGATTTGACGCGCCTTATATCCCCGGCTGGGACTGCCACGGATTACCGATTGAGCATAAAGTCGAACAAATGATCGGTAAGCCTGGTGAAAAAGTGTCGGCTGCTGAGTTCCGTGCTGCCTGCCGTCAGTATGCTGCGGAGCAGGTGGAAGGGCAGAAAAAAGACTTTATTCGCCTGGGGGTACTGGGTGACTGGGATCGCCCGTATCTGACGATGGACTTCAGGACCGAAGCGAACATTATCCGTGCCTTAGGTCGCATCATCGGCAATGGTCATTTGCATAAAGGGGCCAAGCCTGTTCACTGGTGTCTGGATTGTCGTTCTGCACTGGCGGAAGCCGAAGTGGAATATTATGACAAGACATCACTGTCTATCGATGTCATGTTCAACGCCACGCAGCCGGAAACTGTCGCTGCCGCGTTCTCTGCAGCAACGCCGGCAACGCCGGTCTCGCTGGTGATCTGGACGACTACCCCCTGGACGATGCCATCAAACCGGGCCATCTCGGTCAACCCGGAGTTTGATTATCAGCTCATCCAGACGGAAGAGAGAGCACTGATCCTGGCGAAAGATCTGGTCGACAGTGTGATGAAGCGTGCCGGTATTACCGAATGGCAGGTACTGGGTGAATGCAAAGGCAGCGCGCTTGAAATGTTACGTTTCGCGCATCCGTTCCTGGCCTTTGATGTGCCTGTTTTACTGGGCGACCATGTCACCCTGGATGCCGGTACCGGTGCCGTGCATACCGCCCCTGGCCACGGTCCGGATGACTATGTCATCGGGCAGAAATATGGCATTGAAGCGGCAAACCCTGTCGGCCCGGATGGATGCTATTTACCGGGCACTTACCCGGGGCTGGACGGCGTGAATGTCTTTAAAGCTAACGAAATGATCGCCGATCTGCTGCGTGAAAAAGGCGCATTACTGCACCTGGAAAAACTGCACCACAGTTATCCGCACTGCTGGCGCCATAAAACGCCTATCATTTTCCGTGCGACTCCGCAGTGGTTTATCAGCATGGATCAGAAAGGACTGCGTGCGCAGTCGCTGAAAGAAATTAAAGGCGTACAGTGGATCCCGGACTGGGGCCAGGCACGTATTGAATCGATGGTAGCTAATCGTCCGGACTGGTGTATCTCGCGTCAGCGTACCTGGGGCGTACCGATGGCACTGTTCGTTCATAATCAGACCGAAGAGCTGCATCCGGATACGCTTAACCTGATGGAGCAGGTTGCCCTGCGGGTTGAGCAGGACGGTATTCAGGCCTGGTGGGATCTGGACGCGAAAGAACTGCTGGGTGCAGATGCGGACAACTACACCAAGGTACCGGACACGCTGGATGTCTGGTTTGACTCCGGGTCAACCAGCAGTTCGGTTGTCGATGTACGTCCTGAATTTAACGGACATAGCGCAGATATCTATCTGGAAGGCTCCGATCAGCACCGTGGCTGGTTTATGTCATCACTGATGATTTCGACGGCGATTAAAAACAAAGCCCCTTACCGTCAGGTACTGACCCACGGATTTACCGTCGATGGTCAGGGCCGTAAGATGTCGAAGTCTATCGGTAATACCGTCAGTCCTCAGGACGTGATGAACAAACTGGGCGCCGACATTTTACGTCTGTGGGTGGCTTCAACCGACTATTCCGGGGAAATGGCGGTCTCTGATGAGATCCTGAAACGTTCGGCGGATGCCTATCGTCGTATCCGTAATACTGCCCGTTTCCTGCTGGCTAACCTGAATGGCTTTAATCCGGAAACGGATCAGGTGGCCCCGGAAGAGATGGTCGTGGTTGACCGCTGGGCGGTGGGCCGTGCGCTGGCTGCACAGCAGGATATTGTGGCCTCTTACGAAAATTATGACTTCCATGAAGTGGTTCAGCGTCTGATGCAGTTCTGCTCTGTGGAAATGGGGTCGTTCTACCTGGATGTCATTAAAGATCGTCAGTACACCGCGAAAGCTGACAGTGTGGCTCGTCGCAGTTGTCAGACCGCGCTCTGGCATATTGCTGAGGCTCTGGTTCGCTGGATGGCACCGATTATGTCGTTCACTGCCGATGAAATCTGGGGTCATTTATCAGGGCAACGTGATCAGTACGTGTTCACCGGTGAATGGTATCAGGGGCTGTTTGGCCTGCCTGAGAACGAAGCACTGAATGATTCGTACTGGGAACAACTGCTTAAAGTTCGTGGTGAAGTTAACAAGGTCATTGAGCAGGCGCGTTCCGATAAGCGTGTCGGTGGGGCGCTGGAAGCCTCCGTCACTCTGTATGCTGATGCGGCACTGTCAGAAAAACTGACAGCGTTAGGTGATGAACTGCGTTTCGTGTTACTGACCTCGGCCGTTAAGGTTGCACCGCTGGATACCGCACCGACAGATGCGGTACAGAGCGAGCACCTGAAAGGTCTGAAAATTACTCTGGCTAAAGCCGATGGTGAGAAATGTCCGCGTTGCTGGCATTACACTACGGATGTGGGTCAGAACCCTGAACATGCTGAAATCTGTGGACGCTGCTACACCAACGTCTCCGGTGAAGGTGAAGAGCGTAAGTTTGCCTGATGAGTAAATCGTTATGTTCAACCGGCCTGCGCTGGTTGTGGGTTATGGTGCTGGTGATAGTCGCAGACTTCGCCAGTAAACAGTGGATTATGGCCCACATGCAATTGCATGAAACCCGGGCCCTGTTCCCCTCTCTTAATCTTTTTTATGCCCATAATTATGGGGCGGCCTTCAGTTTTCTGGCCGACAAGGGCGGATGGCAGCGCTGGTTCTTTGCCGGTATCGCCATAGCCATAGCCATCGCGCTGGTTGTGATGATGTACCGTAATCGCGCCAGTCAGCGCCTGACGAATATCGCCTATGCGCTGATCATCGGTGGTGCGCTGGGTAATTTGCTGGATCGTTTCTGGCATGGCTTTGTGGTCGATTTTATCGACTTCTATGTCGGTAACTGGCATTTCGCGACCTTTAATATTGCCGATTGCGGTATCTGTATCGGGGCCGCGCTGGTGATCCTGGAAGGATTTATCACGTCCTCCCGCAAAACGGACAAAGGGTAAGCCATGAGTCATCAGGTACAGCACGACAGCTCATTGTTAGTGCATTTTACCCTTACTCTGGAAGATGGCTCGGTAGCAGAGTCCACCCGGGCTAATGGCAAACCTGCCTTGTTTCGCTTAGGCGATGGCAGTTTGTCTCCGGCTTTCGGTCAGGCTCTTTTCGGTATGGCTGCCGGGGAAACCCGGCAGTTTACGCTGACGCCGGAGGATGCTTTTGGCACGGCCAGCCCTGACCTGATCCAGTACTTCTCGCGCCGGGATTTCGCCGGTGCGGCTGAACCGGAGGCGGGAACCATTATGTTGTTCACCGCCATTGATGGCAGTGAAATGCCTGGTATTATCCGTGACGTTTCCGGTGATTCGGTGACGGTAGATTTTAATCATCCGCTGGCAGGGCAGACGGTGACGTTTGCTGTCGACGTGCTAGAGGTTGATCCGGTCCTGGAGAATGAAAATGCAGATTCTGCTCGCTAACCCCCGAGGTTTTTGTGCCGGTGTAGACCGCGCTATCAGTATAGTGGAGCGGGCGCTGGAAATGTACGGCGCACCTATCTATGTCCGCCATGAGGTCGTGCATAACCGTTACGTGGTCGATAGTTTACGTAACCGTGGCGCTATTTTTATTGAAGAAATCAGTGAAGTCCCTGACGGGGCTATTCTGATCTTTTCAGCGCATGGGGTTTCACAGGCGGTCAGGGCTGAAGCCCGTGCCCGCTCACTGACCATGCTTTTCGATGCTACCTGTCCACTGGTCACCAAGGTGCATATGGAAGTGGCCCGGGCCAGCCGTAAGGGCGTGGAAGCGATCCTTATCGGTCACGCCGGCCACCCGGAAGTGGAAGGCACCATGGGGCAGTATAATAATCCTGAGGGTGGCATGTATCTGGTGGAATGTCCGGAAGATGTGTTCAGACTGAAGATTAAAGATGAGTCCAATCTGAGCTTTATGACTCAGACCACGCTGTCGGTGGATGACACTTCTGAGATCATCGATGCACTGCGTCAGCGTTTTCCGGCGATTATCGGCCCCCGTAAAGATGATATCTGCTATGCGACCACCAATCGTCAGGAAGCGGTTCGTACGCTGTCTGAACAGGCGGATGTCATTCTGGTTGTTGGTTCCCGGAACTCTTCAAACTCGAATCGTCTGGCTGAACTTGCCCGCCGGGCCGGTAAGCAGGCGTGGCTGATTGACTCTGCGGAAGATATCAGTGATAGCTGGCTGAAGGGTGCCGCCTGTATCGGTGTGACCGCAGGGGCATCGGCACCGGATATTCTGGTACAGCAAGTGATTGCCCGCCTGCGTGAGCTGGGCGGTGAGGCCGCTATCGAATTGATCGGCCGTGAAGAAAATATCGTTTTCGAGGTTCCTAAAGAGCTTCGTGTGGAAGTAAAAGAAGTCGAGTGATCTGCTTTATCCCGTAGCGGCCTCCTGCGGCCGGCTACGGGACCCTCGTTCCTGCTCCGTTTTTTACCGGTATTCTGCCGGGCTACACTATTCACGTCCTATTGATTTTACTGATAAGATTATCGGTGAAGCCTGAAATTCTAATGATATTTTTTTTGCTGGTACTGGCTCTGGTGGCTGGTTACCCTGACTCCGCATGCATATGTACAGGAATGAATAGTTATGAGTAATATCCGAATAGGTGTTGTCGGAGCTTCCGGAAGAATGGGTCGTCAATTAATTGAAGCGACGATGCTGGCTGAAGGGGCTACCCTGGGTGCCGCAGTCGTGCGTCAGGGATCATCTCTGGTGGGCTGTGATGCCGGTGAATTAGCCGGAGGTGCCAAAACCGGTGTGCTGATCAGTGACAGCCTGGAAGCGGTGAAAGATGACTTCGATGTGCTGATCGATTTTACACGTCCTGAAGCGACTTCTGACTACCTGAAGTTCTGTCAGGCGCATCATAAAGCTATCGTGATAGGCACGACCGGATTTGATGAGGCCGGTAAACAGGCTATCCGGGCTACCGCAGAGTCTGTCCCGGTCGTTTTTGCTGCAAATTTCAGTGTCGGTGTAAACCTGGTTCTGAAACTGCTGGAGAAAGCGGCTAAAGTTATGGGCGAGTACAGCGATATTGAAATTACTGAGGCCCACCATCGTCATAAAGTCGATGCTCCGTCAGGTACAGCTTTGGCGATGGGGGAATCCATTGCTGATGCCATGAACTGGACACTCTCTGAACATGCTGTTTATAGTCGTGAAGGGCATACCGGTGAGCGTAAACCGCAGACTATCGGTTTTGCGACAGTCCGTGCCGGCGATATTGTCGGAGAACATACTGCAATGTTTGCCGATATCGGAGAGCGGGTAGAGATTACCCATAAGGCTTCCAGTCGTATGACTTTTGCAAATGGCGCAGTAAAGGCTGCTTTATGGCTAAGTCATCATAAAAATGGCTTTTATGATATGCGGGATGTGCTTTCATTGAACGATATCTGATTTTCCAGGTTAGTGTCTTTGTTGTAATGCCTTAATTCTAAAGGGGGATTTTATATCTCTCTTTTGTTTTGACGTTTTGGGTGTGTTTTTTGATTTAGTCCGGTGTTATCCTTTCTTATTGCTCTTTTCTTCTTCTTATTCTCCCTGTTAAAAGTGTTTATGCTCATATATTGCACAGCAATCTCCGTCGGAGGACACATTTCTTCAGGCAATCGTTTTATTCACCCTCCATATATGCCTTTTTATGGCTATTTTATGGTTTTTACTCCCAGTGGCGTAAAAAAACAACTTTATCCGCTTTCAGACTGGACATCAGTTACGCTGCTCATTAGAATGCGCCCAATTTGCCGAAAATCGAGTATTCAGCGTTTTTTGGATTGATTCAGGCGATGCTTATGAATTAATATGCAGGTATAGTGACTATTTATTCCCCGGAGGAAGTTTTGATTAAGTCAGCAATCCTGGTTCTGGAAGACGGAACCGAGTTCCATGGCCGGTCCATAGGCGCAAGCGGGTCGGCAGTCGGAGAAGTCGTTTTCAACACATCAATGACCGGCTATCAAGAAATTCTTACTGATCCTTCCTATTCCCGCCAGATTGTCACTCTTACTTATCCCCATATTGGTAATGTTGGTACTAACCCGGCTGACGAAGAGTCATCCCATGTTCATGCTCAGGGCCTCGTTATCCGCGATCTGCCACTGATCACCAGCAATTACCGTAGTAAAGAAGACCTTTCTGCTTATCTTTCCCGTCACAACATCGTCGCTATCGCCGATATTGATACCCGTAAACTGACCCGCCTGCTGCGCGAAAAAGGGGCTCAGAACGGCTGTATCATTGCAGGTGATGCACCGGATGTGGCTGCGGCCTTAGCCCGGGCGAAAGCCTTCCCGGGACTGAAAGGGATGGACTTAGCGAAAGAAGTGACCACGCAGAAAAGCTATTCCTGGACACAGGGGAGCTGGACGCTGAGTGATGAACTGCCTGCGCCGAAAGACGAAAGTGAACTGCCGTATCACGTGGTGGCTTATGATTTCGGTGCGAAGAGCAACATCCTGCGTATGCTGACCGACCGTGGATGCCGCCTGACTGTGGTTCCGGCACAGACTTCTGCTGAAGAAGTCCTGAAAATGGCACCGGACGGGATTTTCCTGTCTAACGGACCGGGGGACCCGGAGCCTTGTGATTATGCCATCAGCGCGATTAAAGAATTCCTGACCACAGAAATTCCGGTGTTTGGTATCTGTCTCGGTCACCAGTTGCTCGCTCTGGCGAGCGGTGCGTCAACCGTAAAAATGAAACTGGGACACCACGGCGGAAACCATCCGGTCAAAGATCTGGACCGTAATGTCGTGATGATCACTGCGCAGAACCATGGCTTCGCCGTCGATAAAGAAGACCTGCCGGAGTGCTTACGCGTCACTCATACGTCACTGTTTGACCATACCGTGCAAGGGATCCATCGTACGGATAAGCCTGCATTCAGCTTCCAGGGACACCCGGAAGCGAGCCCGGGGCCGCATGATGCCGCGCCATTGTTCGACCATTTTATCGAGTTAATCAATACCTACCGTTCAGCAACCCGGTAATCAGGAGCTAATCAATGCCAAAACGTACAGACATAAAATCCATCCTGATCCTGGGTGCCGGTCCGATTGTTATTGGTCAGGCTTGTGAATTTGACTATTCCGGTGCACAGGCGTGTAAAGCCCTGCGTGAAGAGGGTTACCGCGTTATTCTGGTGAACTCAAACCCGGCAACCATCATGACCGACCCGGAAATGGCCGATGCGACCTACATTGAGCCGATTAACTGGGAAGTTGTGCGCAAAATCATCGAAAAAGAGCGTCCGGATGCTGTCCTGCCGACCATGGGTGGGCAGACGGCACTGAACTGCGCCCTGGAACTGGAAAGACAAGGCGTACTGGAAGAGTTCGGTGTCACTATGATTGGTGCAACTGCTGATGCGATTGATAAAGCAGAAGATCGCCGTCGTTTTGATAAAGCGATGAAAAGCATTGGCCTGGACACTGCGCGTTCAGGTATCGCACATACGATGGAAGAAGCATTTCAGGTAGCTGATGATGTTGGCTTCCCTTGTATCATCCGCCCATCCTTTACTATGGGTGGCACCGGGGGCGGAATTGCTTATAACCGCGAAGAATTTGAAGAAATTTGTACCCGCGGGCTGGATCTTTCCCCGACCAATGAGCTGCTGATTGATGAATCACTGATTGGCTGGAAAGAGTATGAAATGGAAGTGGTCCGTGACAAAAATGATAACTGTATCATTGTTTGTTCCATCGAGAACTTCGATGCCATGGGGATCCATACCGGTGACTCCATCACGGTTGCGCCAGCGCAGACGCTGACCGACAAAGAATACCAGATCATGCGTAATGCCTCGATGGCAGTATTACGTGAAATCGGTGTGGAAACCGGCGGCTCTAACGTTCAGTTCTCCGTGAATCCGGAAAACGGTCGTCTGATTGTTATCGAAATGAACCCAAGGGTATCTCGTTCGTCAGCCCTGGCCTCTAAAGCAACGGGCTTCCCGATTGCGAAAATCGCCGCAAAACTGGCCGTAGGTTATACGCTGGATGAGCTGATGAATGATATTACCGGTGGACTGACACCGGCCTCATTCGAACCCTCCATCGATTACGTTGTGACCAAAATCCCGCGTTTTAACTTCGAAAAATTCGCCGGCAGTAACGATCGCCTGACCACCCAGATGAAATCTGTGGGTGAGGTTATGGCTATCGGACGTACGTTCCAGGAATCGGTACAGAAAGCACTGCGTGGCCTGGAAGTGGGTGCCAGCGGATTTGACCCGAAAGTTGAGGCTGAAGATCCGGAAGCGCTGACCCGCATCCGCCGCGAACTGAAAGATGCCGGCAGCGACCGTATCTGGTATATCGCTGATGCTTTCCGTCTGGGAATGTCAGTGGATGGCGTTTTCAACCTGACCAATATTGACCGTTGGTTCCTGGTGCAGATTGAAGAGCTGGTCCGTCTGGAAGAGCAGGTTGCCCGCCAGGGAGTTAATGGCCTGAGCCACGATTTCCTGCGTCAACTGAAGCGTAAAGGCTTCTCTGACCTGCGTCTGGCTAAACTGGCCGGCGTTGCAGAAAACGAAATCCGTAAACTGCGTCAGCAATACAACCTGAACCCGGTATATAAGCGTGTGGATACCTGTGCGGCGGAATTTGCGACCGATACCGCGTATATGTATTCAACCTATGAAGAAGAGTGTGAAGCTAACCCATCCACCGATCGCGCCAAAATCATGATCCTGGGTGGCGGTCCTAACCGCATCGGACAGGGAATTGAGTTTGACTACTGCTGTGTTCATGCGGCACTGGCCTTACGTGAAGACGGTTATGAAACCATTATGGTTAACTGTAACCCGGAAACCGTATCCACCGATTATGATACCTCTGACCGTCTCTACTTCGAGCCGGTGACGCTGGAAGATGTGCTGGAAATTGTCCGCATCGAAAAGCCTGAAGGGGTGATTGTACAGTACGGCGGTCAGACGCCACTGAAACTGGCCCGTGAGCTGGAAGCTGCCGGTGTCCCGGTGATCGGTACCAGCCCGGATGCCATTGACCGCGCAGAAGACCGTGAACGTTTCCAGCAGGCAGTTGATCGTCTGGCACTGAAGCAACCGGCGAATGCCACTGTGACCGCGCTGGAACAGGCTGTCGAAAAAGCAGCGACCATTGGCTATCCATTAGTGGTACGTCCTTCCTATGTACTGGGCGGCCGGGCGATGGAAATCGTCTATGATGAACAGGATTTGAAACGTTACTTTATGACGGCGGTATCGGTCTCGAATGATGCGCCGGTTCTGCTGGACCGTTTCCTGGATGATGCGGTCGAGGTGGATGTTGATGCCATTTGTGACGGTGAACGGGTACTGATTGGCGGGATCATGGAGCATATCGAACAGGCCGGTGTTCACTCCGGTGACTCGGCATGTTCTTTACCGGCTTACACGCTGAACCAGGAAATTCAGGATGTCATGCGCGATCAGGTCACTAAACTGGCCTTTGAGCTGAATGTCCGTGGTCTGATGAACGTACAGTTTGCGGTTAAAGATAACGAAGTGTATCTGATTGAAGTGAACCCGCGCGCTGCCCGTACGGTACCTTTTGTGTCGAAAGCGACCGGTGTACCACTGGCGAAAGTCGCTGCCCGTGTGATGGCAGGTAAAACGCTGGCGGCTCAGGGGGTCACTGAGGAAGTCATTCCGCCTTACTATTCAGTGAAAGAAGTGGTGCTGCCGTTTAACAAGTTCCAGGGGGTTGACCCGATCCTTGGCCCGGAAATGCGGTCCACCGGTGAGGTCATGGGCGTAGGCCGGACTTTTGCCGAAGCCTTCTCCAAAGCGATGCTGGGCGCGCAGGCGACGATGAAAAAATCAGGCCGTGCGTTATTATCGGTCCGTGAAGGCGATAAGAAACGTGTGGTTGACCTGGCCGCTAAATTGCTGAAATTTGGTTACGAGCTGGATGCAACACACGGTACTGCGGTTGTTCTGGGTGAAGCCGGGATTAATCCACGTCTGGTGAATAAAGTTCATGAAGGTCGTCCGCATATTCAGGACCGTCTGAAAAATGGTGAATACAGCTATATCGTAAACACTACCGCCGGACGCCAGGCTATTGAAGATTCACGCCTGATCAGACGCAGCGCACTGCAGTATAAGGTGCACTACGACACCACGCTGAACGGTGGTTTTGCGACCGCGATGGCACTGAATGCTGACCCTACCGATCGTGTGATTTCGGTCCAGGAAATGCATGCTGAAATAAAAGGCTAAGGCCTTATCCGAATAAGCAACCCTGTTTCAGGGTTGCTTATCTCTTTCCGTCACGACCTCCTTATACCTCACTGTTGTTCCTTTATCTCTGCTGACTCCGAACTTCGGGTTTAAAAATGAGTTTCGTCCTGTTCTGTTTTTTTCCGGAAAAAGACCTGCTCCCTGATGCTATGTTCATGACGGATATCCGGCCCTGACATATTTTGGTGACCAGGCTGTCTGCACCCTCGGCAGATATTTATCTACCGGGATGTCTGTCATAGAACAGAAGCAGCCATGACTTTCTGCTTATTTTAATTCACTTCGTCAGTTCGTTTGCTCGCGGATAGGCTAAAAATATTTTCATTTTTGAAATGATTATAAAAACCCGATGTGAGTCACATGTCTGATTAATGAATAAGAAGAAATATAAACATTTTTATATTTATCAGGGGTGTTTATATTCCCTGCGGATGTCCAGGGATCAAATTTGTGCCACTGCTCAACGCGTTTATGTCCATCATAACGTCGCCAGGGGGCGGAGATCATTTCATCCTGACGGTGCACATCCGGAGCCCCGGAGGTCGGCACATACCGGGACCGCTTGTCATGGCGTGGCTATGTGCGGGGACAGGGTTTAGTGAAATAATGAACAATCCCTATCGACGAAGTCGATCCCTTTCCGTATGATGGCGCCAATTTTTCCAGCGGGTTAATGTAATGATTAGTTTGATTGCTGCAATGGCGGCAGATCGGGTGATTGGTATGGATAATGCGATGCCATGGAGTTTGCCAGCCGATCTGGCCTGGTTTAAAAAACAGACCCTGAATAAACCCGTGATCATGGGGCGGCGAACGTTTGAGTCCATCGGCCGACCCTTACCGGGACGACTGAATATCGTGATCAGCCGTACCGCAGGCACCTCTGAAGGTGTTAGCTGGGTAACGTCACCCGACGAGGCGCTGGCATTGGCCGGTGATGTGCCGGAAATTATGGTGATCGGTGGCGGGAAAATCTATGCTCAGATGCTGGAAAAAGCTGACCGGCTCTATCTGACACATATCGATGCAGAAGTCGAAGGAGATACACTGTTCCCGGATTATGATCCCGATCAGTGGCAGTCAGTATTCAGTGAGTTTCATGATGCTGACAGTAATAACACGCACAGTTTTTGCTTTGAGATCCTGGAGCGCCGGGTCTGAAGTGACTGACTCAGGGTATTGAGCGGCGGTACATGATAATACCCTCCCACAGGGGCGTCGGCACGTGTGGGAGGTTGCCATTATAAAATATCCAGCGTGATTAATACGTTAAATACGTTCTTTTATTCTAAAATAGACCTTCCTCACAGTTTTACTTACCCATTAAAATTAATCTGTATTCCGTTGTCGATGGAATAACACTCCCGGCTGGTTATATAAAATCTTTTAATAAAGGTTTATTAATATATGCTGGTTGGCGCGGGTATATTCCTTCCGGGCGTAAGAACACCCTGTAAGTTATGCTTTATATGAAAATTAATATCTATTCTTTGGTCCGGGAATAAGTATTCATCCGAAGGGGTGAGATTTTTACCCGCTGAAAAAGGCTGAAGGTTCTTTCCGGGGAATGGGTGGGTTTTCATTTTTCTTTAAACTTCATCAGTTATGACGAACGTCATGTATCCCGTATATCGGGAGTTAATACTCTGTTGTTAAGAAAAGTGCTCAATAAGGATCCTCCGGGCACAATAAACTGCGGAAGAATAATCATCCGGTAAAGGAATGGCGCTGTAAATTAAGGAGATTAGGATGACCCGATATTTGCAATTAGCTGAACAGATTATCGAGGGCGTCGGGGGAAAGAAAAATATCCGGACACTTGTCCACTGTGCAACCCGACTACGTTTTAAACTACAGCATACGCCGACAGGGGCCGCGGATCAGATAAAATCCCTTGACGGGGTTATGACGGTCGTCGAAAGCGGGGGACAGTTTCAGGTAGTTATCGGCAACCATGTGAGTGAAGTGTTTCGTGCCATTGAAAGCTCCCTGGCCGGAACGGCTGCTGTTTCTGATGAATCCGGCCCCGGGGCTGAAAGCGGGGACGAAACTTCCTCCTCAGCTTCTCTGCTGGCACGCTTTATCGATCTGGTCTCCGGAATTTTTACTCCGGTATTGAGTGTGATGGCCGCTTCGGGGATCCTGAAAGGTTTTCTTGCCTTATTTGTCGCGCTCAATCTGCTTGATCCGCAAAGTTCCACGTATCAGGTCTGGTTTGTCGCCAGTGATGCGTTGTTCTATTTTTTCCCGATGGTGCTCGGTTATACCGCCGGTAAGAAGTTCGGCGGATCACCTTTCCTGACGATGGCCATCGGTGGTGCACTGGTACATCCGACGATATTATCGCTGTCGGAACCGGCGACATTCTTTGGTATTCCGCTGACCCTGATCAATTACAGCTCGTCGGTGATCCCGATTATTTTCTCCGCATGGCTGAGCTGCTGGCTGGAGAAAAAACTTTATCCGCGCTTACCTGAATCGGTACGAAATTTTACCGCCCCACTGATTTGCCTGATTATTATTGTCCCGCTGACTTTCCTGGTGATCGGGCCTCTCTTTACGTTCCTCAGTCATTTACTGGCCAGTGGTTATCAATGGATTTATGACATCGCCCCCTGGCTTGCCGGGATTTTCCTCGGTGCCGTCTGGCAGGTCTGTGTCATTTTCGGCCTGCATTGGGGGCTGGTACCTATCGCAATTAACAATCTCAGTGTGCTGGGGTACGACACCATCATACCGTTGCTGCTTCCTGCAGTGATGGGGCAGGCCGGCGCAGCGTTAGGGGTCTTTCTGGCAACCCGTGACGCCAGACTGAAAATGCTGGCCGGCACATCAGTGACGGCAGGTATCTTCGGCATTACAGAACCCGCTATCTATGGCGTGACATTACCGCTGAAGCGACCTTTCCTGTTCGGATGCATTGCCGGGGGATTGGGGGGAGGCATTGTGGGGCTTTTCCAGGTGAAAGTCTGGTCTTTCGGCCTGGTGAGTATTTTTTCTGTGACACAAATCATCCCGCCGGGCGGGATAGACTTTACCGTCTGGGCCGCAATCTGCGGGACAATACTGGCACTGGTCTTGTCCTGTCTGCTGACGTTTCTGTTTGGGGTACCCCGTAACGGACAGACGCAGGAAACAGTGAAAAACGGATAACGTGACCCGCCTGTATCTGCTTTTACAGGCGGTGAACGGTATGTTTAAGTCATCATCATCAGGGAGAGAGTCATGAAATTATTTCCGGAAAGTTTTCTGTGGGGCGGGGCGATTGCAGCCAATCAGGTAGAAGGCGCATGGCGTGAAGGGGGGAAAGGATTATCGACATCTGATGTGTTACCTGAAGGTATTTTTGGCGGCCTTGATGAGCGCGGGTCTGAGAAAGAATATCTGAAGGATGTGGCTATCGATTTCTATCATCGTTATCCGCAAGATATCGCTTTATTTGCTGAAATGGGCTTTACCTGCCTGCGACTATCGATCGCCTGGAGCCGCATTTTTCCCCGCGGGGATGAAGAAACCCCGAATGAAGCCGGGCTTGCATATTATGATGCGATTTTTGCTGAACTGGAAAAATACAATATCCAGCCAGTGGTGACACTTTCTCATTACGAGATGCCCTGGGCATTAGTGAAAGAGTATGGCGGCTGGGGGGATCGTCAGGTCATCACTTTCTTCCTGCGCTACGCCAGAACGGTGTTTCAGCGTTACCGGCACCAGGTACGTTTATGGCTGACCTTCAATGAAATTAATATGTCTCTGCACGCGCCGCTGACAGGTGTGGGTATTCCGATGGAAAGTTCGCTGGGTGAAATTTACCAGGCCATCCATCATCAACTGGTTGCCAGTAGCCTGACGGTCAAAACCTGCCACGAAATGATCCCGGGCGCGAAAATAGGGAATATGCTGTTAGGCGGGTTACAGTATCCGTTAAGCAGTAAACCGGCCGATGTGATGGCGGCTATGCAGGGAAACCGGCATTGGTTATTTTTCGGGGATGTCCAGGTGAGGGGAGAGTACCCTGGCTATATGCAACGCTATTTCCGTGATAATAATATTGAACTGCACATTACGGATGAAGACCGGGAAGCTCTCAGACACGGGGTGGATTTTGTCTCGTTCAGTTATTACATGTCCGGGTGTGCCAGTGCCGAGCCGGAAAAATATCTGCAGGAGCGCGGAAATATCCTGAACATGATCCCAAACCCTCACCTGAGTGCATCGGAATGGGGCTGGCAAATCGATCCGCAGGGGTTACGGGTACTGCTGAATCTGCTATGGGATCGTTATCAAAAACCGCTGTTTATTGTTGAAAATGGTCTGGGAGCGCGGGATCAGCTCACTGCGGATGGCCAGGTGAACGATGATTATCGTATCAGCTATCTGAATGATCATCTGCAGCAAGTCCGGGAAGCTCTGGAAGATGGCGTGGATATTATGGGGTATACCAGCTGGGGGCCTATCGATTTAGTCAGTGCTTCTAAAGGTGAACTTTCCAAACGCTATGGCTTTATTTACGTCGATCGTCATGACGATGGTACCGGGACGCTACAGCGTTACCGTAAGAAAAGTTTCGGCTGGTATCAGTCAGTGATTGCCAGCCGGGGAGCCGTACTGAAATAAAGTTTATTCCGGGGCGGCCACTGACGGACGGCCCCGGAAGGTTAACTCTTTTTCTTTTGCAGGGAAGGCTGGTGGAAATATTGCTGGTCTTCCCAGCGCAGTAAGGTAAGGGTTCCGCCCCAGCAGCATCCGGTGTCCAGTCCCAGTATACCTTCCGGAGTACCTTTACCCTCCAGCGATGCCCAGTGTCCGAATGCAATGGTATAGCCTTCACGTACCGGGCCTTCCAGCATAAACCAGGGTTTCAGCGGCGGAGTGGCTTTTTCCGGAACATCTTTACATATCATGTCCAGTTGCCCGTTCGGAAAGCAATAGCGCATCCGCGTCAGTGCATTAGCGCTGAAACGCAGCCTGGCCAGTCCGCTGAGTTCAGGTGTCCAGTTGTTAGGCATATCGCCGTACATGGCATCCAGGAAGAGTGGATAGCTGTCACTGGAAAGTATGACTTCCAGTTCTCTGGCACAGGCTTTAGCCGTGTCGATATCCCATTGCGGGGTGATCCCGGCATGGGCCATGACCAGCTTTTTATCTTCATCGACCTGTAATAAGGGTTGGCGACGTAGCCAGTTGATCAGCTCATCACAGTCCCCGGCAGCCAGCAGTGCCGCCAGGTTATCTTTAGGTTTGTTGCGACTGATCCCGGCATAGACAGCCAGAATATGGAGGTCATGGTTCCCCAGCACCAGTCGGACAGAGTCACCCAGTGACTTCACCTTTCTTAATACCGCAAGGGAGTCCGGGCCACGAGCGACTAAATCACCGGTCAGCCAGAGTTCATCCCGGGTCGGGTCAAAACTGACCTGATCCAGTAATGCACAAAATTCTGTATAACAACCGTGAATATCGCCTATCAGATAAGTACTCATGTAAATCCTGTCAGCATAAACATCAGGCCTGCAGACACAGGCCGGAGGGGGGCTTAATGAAGCTGAGTAGAGACTGCAAGGCGAAACACCGGGATCGGTGTCGTAAAGCGCTCACCATTTTCATCTTCCATGACATAGTGTCCCTGCATGGTTCCGATCGGCGTTTCGAGGACGGCACCACTGGTGTACTGGTATTCGTCCCCGGGCTTTATTCGCGGTTGTTCACCGACGACGCCTTCACCCTGAACCTCAGTCTCTTTCCCGTTACCATTCGTGATTAACCAGTAGCGTTCACGTAATTGCACTTCAGAGTGCCCTAAATTACGGATGGTGATTGTATAGGCAAAAACATAACGTTCTTCCTCAGGCAGCGATTGCGAGGCGACATAAAATGTTTGTACATGTACGTAAACGCGTCTGGATCCACTCATGATTAACTCTCCCGGGGTTGTTCCGGATGCTCTGTCAGCCAGTGTGCCAGCTGGCAGTATTGGGCAATCGAAATGTTCTCGGCTCGCAGGGTATCATCAATACCCAGATCAGAAAGCACCTGTGCGGAGAACAGATGGCCGAGGCTGTTGCGTAGTGTCTTACGACGTTTACCAAAGGCCTCTGTCGTGATCCTGCTGAGGACTTTGACATCCACTTCAGGGTACGGAGAACAGGTATGTGGCACCAGGCGCACGACGGCAGAATCTACTTTCGGTGGCGGAGTAAAGGAGTGCGGCGGAACTTCCAGTACCGGAATGACCTGACAGTAGTACTGAGCCATGACCGTCAGGCGGCCATAAGCTTTACTGCCGGGGCCTGCCACCAGGCGATTGACGACCTCTTTTTGCAGCATAAAGTGCATATCTTTAATCGCACCCGGATAGCTGAACAGATGGAACATCAATGGCGTTGAGATATTGTAAGGCAGGTTACCGAAAACACGTAACGGCTGCCCGCGCTCAGCGGCCAGTTCAGCAAAATTGAATGTCATCGCATCCTGCTGAAAAATAGTCAGTTTCGGGCCCAGGAACGGGTGAGTCTGCAGGCGGGCAGCCAGATCTCTGTCGAGTTCGACCACTGTCAGCGCATCGACTTTTTCACCGACCGGTTCGGTCAGCGCTCCGAGGCCGGGACCAATTTCAACCAAAGCATCACTCTTAAGCGGATGGATGGCTGAGACAATGCTATCAATAATATATTGATCGTTCAGGAAGTTCTGCCCGAAACGTTTACGGGCATAGTGCCCCTGATGGACGCGATTATTCATTACTGCTCTTAATCATATTGATGGCGAGTTTAATCGCCGTAATAAAGCTGCCCGGATCGGCCTGCCCACGACCTGCCAGTTCAAGTGCAGTTCCATGGTCGACTGAAGTCCGGATAAATGGGAGGCCCAGGGTAATATTTACCGCCCGGCCAAATCCCTGATATTTTAATACCGGCAATCCCTGGTCATGATACATCGCCAGTACGGCATCGGCATGTTCAAGATACTTTGGCTGAAACAGGGTATCGGCAGGCAGCGGCCCGATGAGCGAAATGCCCTGCTGGCGTAACTCTTCCAGTGCCGGTTCGATAATATCAATTTCTTCTCGTCCCATATGCCCGCTTTCGCCGGCATGAGGATTTAATCCGCAAACCAGAATTTTCGGTTCAGGAAGATGAAATTTCTGCTGTAAATCCCGATGAAGAATAGTGATCACTTCGTGCAGGTTTTCCCGCGTGATCGCGGCAGAGACATCTTTCAGTGGAAGATGTGTGGTCGCCAGAGCCACCCGCAGTTCGGTGGTTGCCAGCATCATCACGACTTTATGACAGCCGGCACGATCTGCAAAAAACTCGGTATGCCCGGTAAAAGGAATACCGGCTTCATTAATCACGCCCTTATGAACCGGGCCTGTGACCAGTGCTGAAAATTCTCCGGAAAGACAGCCATCACAGGCGGTCCTGAGAGATTCGACAACATATTCACTGTGACTGACGGATAACTGACCTGCTGTCACGGGGGCATTCAGTGCCACCGGCAGCAAGGTCAGAGTTCCTGCTTGCTGGGCAGTGGCAGGGAGATCCGGCTGATAATCGGTCAGCGTGACGGAAACCCCCAGCGCTGCGGCTCTGTCCAGTAACAGTTGTCTGTCGGCACAGACCACTAACTGAACTGGCCAGTCAACACTGGCCAGTTGCAACGTCAGGTCCGGACCAATCCCGGCGGGTTCGCCGGGAGTGATGACTATACGGGGTATATCAGTCATTATTATCCAGAATCTTCACATAAGCAGATGCGCGTTCTTCCTGCATCCAGGTCTGAGCTTCTTCCGCAAATTTACGATTGAACAGGATATTATAGGCACGATCTTTCGCGACTTCATCTGTTCTGTCTACCTGACGGGTATCCAGCAACTGGATCAGGTGCCATCCGAAGGAAGAGCGAACTGGCTGACTGAGCTGACCTTTTTTCAGTTGCATCACTGCATCGCGGAACGCCGGGTCATAAATGTTCGGAGAGGCCCAGCCTAAATCGCCCCCCAGGTTGGCAGAACCCGGATCATCAGAATATTTATTAGCGGCATCAGCAAAGGTAATTTTCCCCGCGCGGATCTCGGCCGCGATCTGCTCAATTTTGGCGTGAGCCTGCTGATCACTCATTATAGGGGTAATTTTGATCAGAATATGGCGTGCATGAACTTCCGTTACCGAAACGTTCTGAGATTCACCGCGCATATCATTCACTTTCAGAATATGGAAACCCACACCTGAACGGATAGGCCCGACAATATCGCCTTTATGGGCAGCGCTTAAGGCCTGGCTGAACAGACCTGGCAGCTCTTCAATTTTGCCCCAGCCCATATTACCGCCTTTCAGCGCCTGTGGGTCGGCGGAATAGGTGACGGCCATTTTTCCGAAGTCGGCACCGTTTTTCAGCTCACCCACCAGTTTTTTCGCCAGGGCCTCTTCTTCATCAACCTGTTGCTGTGTCGGGTTTTCCGGCAACGGCAGCAGGATCATGCTGAGGTTAACTTCTGTGCCCGGCACGTTCTGGGATGAAATCTGTTTAGCCAGGTTATTCACCTCTTCAGGGAGGATAGTAATACGGCTTCTGACTTCATTATTGCGAACCTCAGCAATCAGCATCTCTTTGCGGATCTGGTTACGGTAATCGTTGTAATTCACCCCGTCGTACGTCAGACGGCTACGTAACTGATCCATGCTCAGGTGGTTCTGAGCCGCGATGTTCTGAATCGCCTGATCCAGCTGCTGGTCACTGATCTGCAGGCCGGCACGCTGGCCCATCTGTGTGATGATGCTATCCATAATTTCGCGTTCGAGGATCTGATGACGTAAAGTCTGATCATCGGGCAATTGCTGGCCGGCCTCCTTTGCCTGAGTTTTAACCGTGCTCATCAGGTTATCAACATCGCTTTCGAGAACGACACCGTTGTTGACTATCGCTGCGACTTTATCAATCATCTGTGGCGCAGCCAGAGCAGTCGTTGCTTTAAGCGCGACACACAGAATCAGCATTCTCCAGTTCTTCATACTATTTCCATCGTTGTTACCGCTATGCGGAATTTACCGGCCATACATTACAACATCAAAATGCGGACTGATAAGGGATGATCCCCTGGCTCAGCATTTGACGGGTTCCCAGGCCATAGTCAGAACTCAGGCCCCGGAACTCAATGTTGAATGAAATCTGGTTGTCATAATTACTTGTATCGTTTTCCCAGCCATTGATCTTACGCTCATAGCCTAAACGGATGGCATAACAGCAAGAACTGTATTGGACACCTAACAATTGCTCAGCAGGTTTACGGTTACGGGTATCGTAATAGTAAGCGCCGACCACTGACCATGCATCTGCAATCGGCCAGCTGGCGGTGGCACCTGCCTGTGATATTCCGTTTTTGTAAATCGGGCTGCTCAGCAAGGATTCATCGTTCAGTGCCGCAGCAACATACTGAGGACTGCTATAACGATAGCTCAACTGCACTAAGCGGTCAGCATCACGACGATATTCCAGGACAGCATTCCCCTGAGAGACATTGTCCAGTTTGGTGTCATATTGCAGACCGCCACGAACCCCCCAGCGATCACTGATCTTCCAGTAAGTATCTCCGGCCCAGGTCAGGCTCCCTGTACTGTCTTGATCGTCAATTGACGAAATTCCGGTACGTGCAGGGGTAAACGAATATATCTGACCCACAGAAATGTTAAATCGTTCAACCAGATTGCTATCATAAATGCGGGAAGTGACCCCGGTGGCCACCTGATCCGCAGAAGCGATACGATCCAGGCCACTGTAGCTACGGTCACGGAACAGTCCGGTATAGTCCGTTTGCAGTAACGTTGAATCGTAAGGGTAGATATTGCTCTGATTACGATAAGGGACATACAGATACTGAACCCGGGGTTCCAGAGTCTGAGTGTAGCCCGGAGACCAGGTCATATCCCGGTCAAAGACCATACGGCCATCGACTTTGAATTGCGGCATCGTCCGGTTGACGGAATTTGCCAGATTATAGCGTGAACCGCTTTCTGTCAGCGCACCACTGTTGTAATCATCCAGATTATCCTGCTGATAATGTGTCGCCAGCAGTTTGGCTTCGGTATTCAGACTTGCCCAGCCGTTGGATAACGGTAAGTCCAGGGTCGGCTCGATATGTAAACGGGTCGCCTGCGGATAACGCGGGTTGGTGTTGGTAAAACGCGCTATCTGACCAAAGACATGGCCATCAAACGGTCCGATATCATTCTGATACAGGTTAACATCCAGCTGCGGCAGGGTGCGGTAAATATTACTGTTGGTGCGTGAGAACGTCTGGAAATCACGTGTCGATAAGGTGGCATCCCAGTGCGTATCGGCATAGCCAATGCTGAATTTCTGCGATGCATAACCATCTGTCGAGCTGTAGTATTTGGAATCCAGATCGTTAAAGTAGTAAGTATCACTGACCTTGGTGTAGTCAGCATTGAAACGCCAATGCTGATCATAAACACCGGAATGACGCCAGTAAAATAACCAGCGGTCAGAGCTGGCGCTGTCTGCGATCCCCCTGGCGGATTTTTCATTGTTATATTGCTGATCCGAAGGCAGGTAATCCAGCTCCATGAGTCCGCCACCTAACCCTGAAAGATAGCGGAATTCGTTCTGCAGCTGCATACCCCGCTTACTCATATAATGAGGCGTGATGGTGGCATCCATCTGCGGCGAAATATTCCAGTAATAAGGCAACATAAATTCGAAGCCATTATTATTACCGTATCTTGCATTCGGGATCAGGAAGCCTGAACGGCGGCGATCGCCGATCGGCAGTTGCAGATAAGGGCTGTAAAAAACAGGTACCGAGCCGATTTTGAAGCGGGCATTCCAGATTTCTGCCACTTCTTCCTGCCGGTCCTGAATAATTTCAGAACCCACAACACTCCAGCTGTTACTGCCTGGCAGACAGGACGTAAAACTGCCGTTTTCCAGGATAGTGTATCGGTTATTATCGCGCAGTTTCATCTCGGTCGCAGTGCCACGGCCCTGACGTCCGACCATCTGATAATCGCCATTCCAGACGTTGGTATTTTTATTATTCAGATTGCTCCAGGCTTTTGAGCCCTTCAGAATAACCTGATTATCGTCATAATGAACGTTGCCCAGTGCATCGACAGTCCGGGTGGGTGTACTCTGCCCGGGTTGCTCATTCTGATGAAGTTGTATTTCATCGGCCTGAAGCTGACCATTTCCCTGATTGACACTGACTTTACCGGAAAAAACGGAATTATTCGGATACGTCCCTTTTGCCGAGTCAGAATTTATGGTTACGGGCTGCTCATTAGGCGTTCCGCTGGTCAGCGGGCGATTATATGAGGGAACGCCCAGCATACATTGCGACATCAGGTCATCGGCAAGGGTGTGCTGACTGTAGAGCGCTGCACCAATCATCGTGGCAAGCAGGGTAGGTATACGTTTATTCATACGCAGTATCTGGGATTCCGTTAAAACTGGCATCATGCCGACAATTGGGCGAAGACTAACTTACCGCATTATGAAGCTGGTGTTAATCCTGATCTATCCGGTTTGCCGATAGGCGGTTGAGCAAATGACGGGTATGATAATGCAAATTTCGACCTGAAGCATGGCGAATTGAGGAGTTTATGCGCTATTGGGGTAAAGTAATTGGATTTATGGCAGGTCTTCTCTCCGGCGCCGGTTTTTGGGGCGTGGTTCTGGGGATGATGATTGGCCATGCTATCGATAAAGTGATGAGCAGTAAGGGGCAGGGATATTTTTCTGACAACCAGTCACGTCAGAACCTGTTTTTTCGCACGACCTTCCAGGTGATGGGACATCTGACCAAATCGAAAGGACGGGTCACCGAAGCTGATATTCAGATGGCCACAGCGTTTATGGATCGTTTGCAATTGCATGGCGAGTCCCGTCGCTCAGCTCAACAGGCCTTTCGCGAAGGTAAGGACAGTCAGTACCCGTTACGCGAGAAGTTGCGTGAATTTCGCAGCGCCTGTTTCGGTCGTTTTGACCTGATTCGGATGTTTCTGGAAATTCAGGTTCAGGCGGCTTTTGCCGACGGCATTCTGCATCCCAGTGAACGACAGGTCTTATATGTCATTGCCGAAGAACTGGGCATTTCCCGCGGACAGTTTGATCAGTTTCTGCGGATGATGGCGGGAGGTGAGCAGTTCACCGGGGGGAGTTATTCCCGGCAGGAACAGTATCAGCAAGCGCAACGCGGACCGACACTGGAAGATGCCTGCAGTGTGCTGGGCGTCAAGCCGGGCGATGAGCCGACAACCATTAAGCGGGCTTACCGGAAACTGATGAGTGAGCACCATCCGGATAAACTGGTGGCGAAAGGGTTACCGCCGGAAATGATGGAAATGGCGAAACAGAAGACACAAAAAATCCAGTCTGCTTATGACCTGATCCGTAAAGAGAAAGGTTTTAAGTAGTCAGACGGAAGGGCCATTACCCGCGAGGGAAGTGGCCCTTTTTCATGATAGCCGTTCAGAAGCCGGCAGGCTGGCGAAATGTCATCGGCGTACCGTACGCCGGATGCGTGATGGTCAGTGATTCTGCATGCAGTAACAAACGATCTGCCATCGCTAAGGCCTCAGGATGTGCATAGAACCGGTCTCCCAGAATGGGATGGCCCAGCGCCAGCATATGCACCCTGAGCTGATGTGAACGCCCGGTGATGGGTTTTAGTTCGACCCGGCAACTGGCTTCATCACAATAGTCCGTCACCCGCCATTCGGTCTGCGCCGCTTTTCCTGTCTCGAAGCACACTTTCTGCATCGGACGGTTTGGCCAGTCACAGATTAACGGCAGGTCGACCATTCCCTTTTCTGCCTCCGGATGGCCCCAGATGCGGGCAACATAGGTCTTCTGAGGTTCGCGCTCACGGAACTGACGCTTCAGTTCACGTTCAGCCGCTTTGGTCAGGGCGACCACAATTACACCGCTGGTGGCCATATCCAGACGGTGAACCGACTGTGCCGTCGGATAATCACGCTGGACCCTGAGCATGATACTGTCATGGTGTTCCGGCAAACGTCCCGGAACGGACAGCAGCCCGCTCGGTTTATTCACCACCATGATATGGCTATCCTGATAAAGGATATGCAGCCAGGGTTCGCTGGGAGGATTATAGGGTTCCATTCACGTTTCCATCGGGGACCGAAGCCCCCGTAACCGGTTACTGGTGAGTGACAACGATCAGCCGTAAAGCATCCAGTCGCCAGTTTGCCTGAGCCAGACTTTCCATCACTTCCTGACGGTTGGTTTCCAGTGCTTCGACTTCATCGTCACGGATATTCGGGTTAACTGCCTGCAGGGCACGTAACCTGTCCAGCTCAGCCGTCAGCGTCTCGTCCGCCTGACGGCGGGCTTCTTCAATGACGGCCTGAGCATCGGTCACCACGAGTTCTTCACCCCGGGTCAGGATTTGATAAACATCCTGCTGAACCGCATTCACCAGTTTACTACCGGTATGGCGATTAACGGCACTCAGCTGACGGTTAAAGCTTTCAAACTCGACTTTCGCCGCCAGGTTATTACCGGCTTTATCCAGCATCAGACGCAATGGCGTCGGTGGCAGGAATCGGGTCAGTTGCAGGTGCTTAGGTGCCTGAGCTTCAACCACATAGACCAGTTCAACCAGCAAGGTGCCGACCGGCAGTGCTTTATTTTTCAGTAAAGAAATGGCGCTGCTGCCGGTATCACCGGACAGGATCAGGTCCAGACCATTACGGATCAGCGGGTGTTCCCAGGTAATAAATTGGGTATCTTCCCGGGAGAGTGCCTGATCACGGTCAAAGGTGATGGTACAGCCTTCTTCCGGGAGCCCCGGAAAGTCCGGCACCAGCATGTGGTCAGACGGCGTCAGCACAATCAGGTTATCACTGCGGTCATCCTGATTAATACCGACAATATCGAACAGGTTCAGTGCAAAGTTAACCAGTTCGGTATCGTTATCCTGCGCGGCGATAGCTTCAGCTAAACCGACGGCGGCCTCACCGCCGTTAGAGTTCAGCTCCAGCAGACGGTCACGGCCCTGTTCCAGCTGTGATTTCAGAGCATCGTGTTGCTGACGGCAGTCGGCAATAAACTCATCCAGCCCTTCGGTTTTTTCCGGGGCCGCCAGGTATGACAGTAACTGCGGATGCACCTTGTCATAAACTGTTCGTCCGGTCGGGCAGGTATGCTCAAAGGCATCCAGCCCTTCGTGGAACCAGCGCAGTAATACGGCCTGAGCAGTATTCTCCAGCCAGGGAACCAGGATCTGAATATCGTTCTGTTGTCCGATACGATCCAGACGCCCGATACGCTGTTCCAGCAGATCCGGGTTGAAAGGCAGATCAAACATGACCAGACGGCTGGCGAACTGGAAGTTACGTCCTTCTGAACCGATTTCGGAACACAGCAGGACCTGTGCGCCTTCTTCCTGTGAAGCAAAGAACGCCGAAGCCCTGTCACGTTCAATAATAGACAACCCTTCGTGGAAAACGGCGGCACGGATACCTTCCCGCTCACGCAGGTATTGTTCCAGTTGCAGTGCCGTGGCTGCCTTGGCACAAATCACCAGCACTTTCTCTTTACGGTTTTCCAGCAAATAGTCGGTCAGCCATTCGACACGCGGGTCAAAGGCCCACCAGGTACCGGAGTCGCCTTCAAACTCCTGGTAAATCTGCTCAGGGTAGAGCATATCGCGGGCGCGCTCTTCGGCACTTTTACGGCTCCCCATAATTCCGGAGACCTTGATGGCCGTCTGGTATTGCGAGGGCAGCGGCAGACGAAATTGCTGCAGTTGACGTGAAGGAAAGCCTTTCACACCCTGACGGGTATTACGGAACAGAACGCGGCTGGTGCCGTGGCGATCCATCAGCAGAGAAACCAGTTTTTTACGGGCTTCGAGGCGTAGTTCATCGCCGCTGTTTGCCCGTGCGATCAGATCTGAAATGTCCTGGTCACTGATCAGGTCATTGATCATCGCTTCTTCACTGGTCGCGATCGGGGTATCCGCCAGCAGGGAAGTCACGGCATCCGCGACCGGCTGGTATTGCTCCTGCTCTTCAACAAATAACTGATAATCGTGGAAACGGTCCGGATCCAGCAGGCGCAGACGGGCGAAATGGCTTTCCATACCCAGCTGCTCCGGGGTGGCGGTCAGCAGTAACACACCGGGAATATTTTCAGCCAGCTTCTCGACGACCAGGTATTCACGCCCTGGTTTTCCTTCAGACCATGACAGGTGGTGGGCTTCATCGACCACCAGCAGATCCCATTCAGCCTCAGACATCGCTTCCAGGCGCTGCCGGTTCTTACAGGCAAAATCAAGCGAGCAGATGACCAGTTGTTCGGTAAAGAACGGGTTACTGGTATCAAACTGCGCTTCGTTGTAACGGTCATCATCAAACAGCGCAAAGCGCAGATTGAAACGACGCAGCATTTCAACCAGCCACTGATGTTGTAATGTTTCAGGGACTACGATCAGCACACGCTCAGCACGGCCCGCCAGTAGCTGTTGCTGAATGATCATCCCGGCTTCAATGGTTTTTCCGAGGCCCACTTCATCGGCCAGTAACACGCGGGGTGCATGGCGACGACCCACATCGTGGGCGATATGCAGCTGGTGCGGGATCAGGTTAGTCCGCATGCCACGCATACCACTGACGGGCAGGCGATATTGTGCACTCTGATATTTACGGGCGCGGAAACGCAAGGCAAAACGATCCATCCGATCGAGCTGGCCGGCAAATAACCGATCCTGAGGCTTGCTGAATACCAGTTTACTGTCGAGCATGACTTCACGCAGGCTGACATCACTTTCCTGAGTATCCGTACGTGTGCCGGTGTAGGTCATGACGCCGTCATTATCCCGGACACTTTCTACGGTTAACTGCCAGCCTTCATGGCTGGTGATGGTATCGCCCGGGTTAAAAATGACCCGGGTAATAGGAGAATCATTACGGGCATACAGTCTGTTTTCGCCAGTAGCCGGAAAAAGTAAAGTGACCATACGTGCATCGATAGCGACGACCGTCCCCAGTCCAAGTTCACTTTCTGTATCACTAATCCAGCGCTGACCAAGTGTAAAAGGCATAAATAATTAGCTCGATTCTCTTAACGTGTAAAAAGATATTCATGCGCTGCAGGCAATAGCATGGCGACCAGACAAAAGGTCTGGTAAATAAAATGCAGAGCAATGAGATTCAGGGAGGCCGCTATGGTACTGGAAGGCGAGCCATTCGTCACCTATCAAAACAGTCCCAGCTGCCCGGTAATTAGTGTGGTGAAGTCACCGCCGACAAACCCGAGTATTCCGTCCGCCACCGGTTCAAGCTGACGTGTCAGATAATGATCGTAATCCAGCGGGGCGCTCCGTGCATTCAGGGGTTCCGGCCCGCGGGTGGTCATCACATAACGTATTGTCCCGCCTTTCTGATACCGTAAAGGATGTCCGGCCTTACGGGCATAGTCATCTGACAGCCTGGCGGCCCGCGCATGGGGCGGGACATTTCTCTGGTATTCTTCCAGCGGACGTCGTAACCGCTTGCTGTAAATTAATTTATCATCCAGTTCACCCGCCATCAGTTTAGCCACCGTGTCCCGGACGTATTGCTGCCAGGACTGACGGCGGAAAATCAGAGAATAGAGTGTTTGCTGAAACTCTTTGGCCAGCGGGGTCCAGTCAGTTCGGACGGTTTCCAGTCCTTTAAAAATAATCTGGTCCCGGCCATGATGATTCACCCAGCCGGCGTAACGTTTTTTACTGCCCTGTTCGGCCCCCCGGATGGTGGGCATCAGAAAACGGCAATAGTGGGTTTCATATTCGAGCTCAAGGGCGCTGTCCAGCTGAAACTGTTGTGCGAGCTGCTGCTTCCACCAGTCATTAACGCTGGCTGCCAGCTGACGACCAATCTCCTCTGCCCGGGCTTCGCTGTGGGCGGTTTTCAGCCAGACGAAGGTCGAGTCGGTGTCCCCGTAAATCACGCGATACCCCTGTTGTTCAATAAAATCACGGGTCTTCTGCATAATTTCGTGACCGCGCAGGGTAATGGACGAGGCCAGCCGGGGGTCAAAAAACCGGCAGGATGGGGTTCCCAGTACGCCGTAAAACGCGTTCATAATGATTTTCAGCGCCTGAGACAGTGGCTGATTATTCTGCTGTTTTGCCTGCTCACGGTTTTGCCAGATTTGCCCGACAATCTCCGGCAGGCAGAATGTCTGCCGGGAAAAGCGGGCATCCAGAAAGCCGGCGACGGAAGTTTCATCCCCCGGGTGCGCCATCCCTTCCACCAGGCCGACCGGGTCGATCAGAAAGGTTTTGATGATGGAGGGGTACAGACTTTTATAATCCAGCACCAGCACGGAGTCATATAATCCGGGGCTGGAGTCCATCACATATCCCCCGGGGCTGGCGACCGGGGCCACTTCACCGGTATTCGGTGCCACATAACCCGCCCGATGCATCCGCGGAATATAAAGGTGGCTGAAAGAGGCAACGGAGCCGCCGTGACGATCGGCCTGCAGTCCGTTCACACTGCTGCGCTCCAGCAGGAAGGGCATCAGGCGGGTATGGCGGAAGATCCGCGTCACCAGCTCGCAGTCCCGCAGGTTATAACGTGCCAGGGCGGGTTTGTCTGTCGCAAAGCGTTGATTGATCTCCGCCATCCGGTTGCCCGGCTCATCGATAAACTTCCCTTCGCCGAACAGTGCTTGTGAGACATTTTCCAGACTGAAGGAATCAAAATTCATAAAGGCCGATTTAAGTGCTTCAATACCGTCAATGATCAGCCTGCCTGCCGCCTGAGCCATATAGGTCCCGGGCTTGAAGCCATGTTCCCGCCACTCGAGGGGAACACCGCCGCGTCCTGCCAGCAGAGGTATCTGATACCGGTCTGCCTGTTTTTGTAAAACGCGTAAATCGAACTGGATCACATTCCAGCCGATAATGACATCAGGATCGTGTTCGGTGAACCACTGGTTCAGCATTTCCAGCAGTTCCCTGCGGGTACGGGCATACTCCAGGGTGAAATCCACCGCCTTTCCGCCGGGCGTCGGTGGTCCGAGCATCATTACCCGCCGCTCACCGCAGCCCTCAATACCAATGCAGTACAGTTCGCCATGCTCGTTTGTTTCAATATCGAGTGACATCCACGTCAGGGACGGACGATAGTCCGGGTGAGGCTTGAGCCGTGCTTCGTCGATCATACCGTCACGGGCCACGCCGCTGAACCAGACCGGCGCCGTGATAAAGCGTTCCATCAGGTAGCGGTCCGGTGGGCGGATATCGGCTTCGGCTACCGGAATGGCATTTTCCCGTAACAATTTCTCAAGCCGTTGCAGTTGACGATATTGCGGACAATACAGGCCGGCCTGGGGCTGCCGATGAAAATCCAGCAATTGCAGCGGACTCAGCCGGACCTCTTTTTCCCGTGACAGTAACGCCCGGGCTTTTTCGGTGTCGGACTGCGGGATAAAAGCCACCGCCTGCTGCGCGGGCACGCGCACTTTCACCGGCCCGGAATCTGTGGCCAGCCAGAAAGAAAGTTCGATTCCCCGGGGGGTATCCCGCCAGTGACGGGTTAATAAAAAGCCAGCTTGAGGGTTGTTCACAAAGACTCCGGAGCCGCAGAGTCATCAGTATAGCACAGGGGGCAGAGAGCCCGGTGAGGGGAGAGGTGCCGGGATGTTTTGTATCTGTTTGTATTTAACCGAACACTTAGCTTGACGTTCCGGGGCTTGCTCAGGACAATCCAGGCTCAGTTTATTCGAGGAATCTTTATGGAAGTCTGGATCCAACATCTGCTTACCCAATCGCTGGAGTGGGCTCTGTTTGCGGTCGCGGTGGTGACATTTTTTGAGTCACTCGCTCTGGTCGGGTTAGTTCTGCCCGGCACCGTAATGATGGCGAGCCTGGGAGCGTTGATCGGCAGTGGTAAGATCGGGCTGTATCCTGCCTGGGGAGCCGGATTTATCGGGTGCCTGCTGGGAGACTGGATTTCTTTTTATATCGGCTGGCGTTTTAAAGGTCCGCTGCATCGCTGGAAGTATCTGCAAAAGTATCGGAAACTGCTGGATAAAACCGAGCATGCCCTCAACGAACACAGTATTGCGACCATTCTGATCGGCCGTTTTGTCGGCCCGACCCGCCCGCTGATCCCGATGCTGGCGGGAATGCTGGAACTGCCGGTGAAGAAGTTCCTGCCACCGAATATTGCCGGCTGCCTGTTATGGCCTCCGGTGTACCTGTTACCGGGGATACTGGCCGGCGTCGCGATTGATGCACCGCATACCGCTCAGAGCAGCGATTTTAAATGGCTGTTGCTGGCGGAAGCCGTGGTGATTTGGCTGGCGGCATGGACGGGCTGGCGATGGGGCCGCGCTATCAAAAGTAAAAAACCGGCGACCGGATTTTTATCTACGGAACGTTTGCGCTGGCTGGCCCCGTTACTGATTATTCTGGCGATTGGCGGATTTGTCGCACTTCAGTTCCATCCGATGATGCCGGGCTTCCGTCATCTGTTATGGCGGGTCTTCATTGCCTGATCCCGGGACAGTAAAGCCCGGGATCTCTGCGTCGCCAGGGGCATTGACCTCCCGGACGACATGTCCGTCACGGATAACAATGGCCCGGTCCGCGATCCGGCGGATGTCCTCCTGATGGTGGGAGACCATTAACAGGGTGATGTGATGCTCACGGCAGAGCTGATCCGTCAGGGTGATCATTTCCTCTCGCAGGTGCGGGTCTAAGGCCGAAAAGGGTTCGTCCAGCAGCAATAGGGGGCGCTGGCGTAACAAACAACGGGCCAGAGCTACCCGCTGACGCTGTCCGCCGGATAACTGTCCGGGTAAGCGGTCAGCTAAGCCTTCCAGTCCCGTTTGCCGGAGAATATCACTGACCTGTTGTTTCTGACGTGAATTCAGCCGCAGACCCGGGTGCAGACCTAACCCCAGGTTCTGCTGCACGTTCAGATGCGCGAACAGATTATTTTCCTGAAAAAGCATCGAGACCGGACGTTCTGCCGGCGGCAGGCCGGTGCAGTCTTTCCCGTCAATCCATAACTCTCCCCCGGTGACCGGCAAAAAACCCGCGATCAGGCTGAGCAGCGTACTTTTACCGGCGCCGCTTGGGCCGAGGATGGCAAGCCGTTCCCCTTTCGCGGCCTGCAAAGTAAAGCTTAGTGTCCGGGACTGATAACGGTAGCTCAGGTCATTCAGTGTCAGCATGGGTTCCTGCTATTTTTTCGATCAGTGTGAAAAGGATAAAACAGACCAGTAACAGTAAAAAGGCGGTGATGGCACCCTGCTGCTGCCGGTAGGCGCCGATCTGCTGATACAGATAAAACGGCAGGGTCCGGAAATCATCATTGCCGAACAGAGAAATAACGCCGAAATCACCCACCGATAGGACACTGGCAAAGGCCAGTGCCTGGGCCAGGGGACGTTTTAACGCCGGATACTCGATTAACCGCAGTCGCCGCCAGCCGGTAACATCCAGAGACAGGCATAACCGGCTATAGTCGCGGGCGATATCCCGCATCGGGTTATCCAGGATCTTCATAGCGTAAGGCATCGCCATCAGGGCATTGGTGACAATAATGATCAGTGCGGGTGAGTCAGGGATCCCTGTCGTGGCATTAAAAAACATAAAGAAGCCGCTGGCCAGCACAATGCCGGGCATAGCCAGGATCAGCATACCACTGGTTTCCAGCACTCTGGCGGGAAACAGGTGTTCGCGTAAACGCAGCTCACGGCTGCTCCATAGCAACATAACGGTCAGGCCGGTGGCGAGTAAACCCGCCCGCAAGGCAATGCTGACGGAGGTCAGCGTAGCCTGCCAGAGGGCTGGCTGCTGCAGTGAGGGCAGAATATTGCCGTTAATTCCGTTAATGATCACCGCCAGCACCGGGGGGATCAGCAATAGGAGGGCCAGCAGGATCCACACACTGTCAGACAACCGTGCCAGCCAGCGTTGCTCCGGGGCGCGCCAGGGTGACATCAGTGAGGTGTTACCGGTCAGGACGGTATTCAGCCGCAGACTGAGGAGGACCAGTGTCAGACAAAAACCTAACTGAACCAGTGCCAGCATGGCGGCTTTGGCCGGGTCAAAGTCATAGCTCAGGGCCTGATAGATCGCCAGTTCAAGCGTGGTGGCACGGGGGCCGCCCCCCAGCGCAAGGACGATGGCGAAGCTTGAAAAGCAGAGCATAAAAATCAGTGCAGCCACCGGCAGCAACTGGCGTTTAAGCCAGGGCCACTCCAGCCAGCGGAACAGATTCAGTCCCTGCATATTAAGCTGGGCGGCCAGCTGGCGCTGTTCGGCGGGTATTTGTTCAAAGGTCTGTAACAGAAGGCGAGCCGCCAGAGGAAGATTAAAAAAGACATGGGCCAGTAAGATGCCATGCAGCCCGTAGAGCGAGAAGGTATAGGGCAGGCCCAGCCAGGCGCAAGCCTGTGCCAGCCAGCCCTCACGGCCATAGACACTGATAATGCCAAACACTGCCACCAGTACCGGCAATACCAGCGTCATGGCACACAGGCGAAGTAACCATCGTCGTCCCGGGAAGCGACGACGATAGAGTGCTCTGGCCACGGGTATGGCCAGCAGTACAGAGAGGGCAGTGGACAGCGTCGCCTGTTCAAACGAGAAGCGGACGACGTGCCACAGGTAAGGGTCGGAAAGCAGACTCAGCCAGCGCACCTGCGGCGCGTTGCAGAACAGGCTGACCAGCGCCAGTAGTGCGACACTGCAACTTAACAGGGCTGCAAGCAGCCCGGGAATAAGCCAGCGAGGCATTACTGACTCACTGCATTTTGCCAGGCATCCACCCAGGCTTCACGGTGTTCAGCGACCTGTTCAGGGGAATATTGCAGGGCTGTTTTCGGAGTGACCAGTTGCTGATAGCCGGCAGGCAGTGGCATTTTTATGACCGGGTACATCCAGTTGCCTTCCGGCAATGTTTTCTGGAAGTCCGGACTCGTGACAAATTGCATAAACGCTTTTGCCAGTGCGGGCTGCGGGCTGTTTTTCAGGCGCGCGGCAACTTCGACTTCCATATAATGGCCTTCACTGAAATCCGCGGCGGCATAATTATTATTATGCTCTTCAATGATATGGTACGCCGGTGACGTGGTGTAGCTAAGTACCAGATCACTTTCACCTTTCAGGAACAGGCTGTAGGCCTCACTCCAGCCACGGGTCACGGTCACTGTTTTCGCCGCCAGTTTCTTCCAGGCGGCCGGGGCGTTATCACCATAGACTTTCTGCATCCATAACAGCAGGCCCAGTCCCGGTGTACTGGTACGGGGATCTTCATAAATGACGCGCCATTTTTCAGGGCTCTCAACCAGTTGTTTCAGGCTGGTGGGTGGGTTCTTCAGCGTTTTCTTATTGTAGACAAACGCGAAGTAGCCATAGTCATAAGGTACAAACGTTTTGCTGGTCCAGCCGCCCGGTACGGTAAGCTGGCCGGTGCTGACGTCTGACGGGGCGAACAGGCCGGTTTTTTCTGCAGAATCCAGCAGGTTATTATCCAGTCCGACGACCACATCGGCTTTGCTGTGGCGGCCTTCCATGCGCAGGCGGTTGAGCAGAGCCACACCATCGCCCAGAGCGACATACTTCAGCTCGCAGCCACAATGGGCTTCAAAGGCTTTTTTTACCGCCGGGCCGGGGCCCCAGTCTGACGAAAAAGAGTCATAGGTATAGACAGTTAACACAGGTTTGGCGGCCAGTGCCGGGGTGCAGACAACCAGTAAAACGGGCAGAATTTTTTTTAACACTTTGCGCTCCTTGAGGCGTGATTTAGCAAGGCGCAAAGGATCTGAGGGGGCTGACTCTCAAATCCCTACGCCGGTATTAACCGGATCAGGTTCGACGGGTATCTCTCAGCATTCACATGCACCCCGTTGAGAACGGCTTATTCTATGCAATTCTGCCCGGGCGGGGAAGCCCGGAGTGATGTGCGGGCGGCGCTGTTACGATGAAAATACGGGTTCCGGGAGGGCGGGCAGTCATATGTGCATTTACCGGCTGACCGCGGACTGCGGATTTTTGTTATGACCTCCGGTTCTCCGCAGATATTCTGCGGTAAATGTGGCCGTTCCGGTGTAGATTATCTACCGGGCCTGCATTCACGCGAGCAGGAGCCTTAACGCCACTGTTGTCTCACCTCATACGGATGTTTTTATGGAAACCCCTGAAAGGATGCCTGCGAAAGGCAATACCGTATTTATCTTTTTTATGCTGGTCACCTTTTTTGTCAGTATTGCCGGGGCATTGCAGGCTCCCACGCTGAGCTTGTTTCTTAGTCACGAACTGCACGCAAAACCGTTTATGGTCGGCGCATTTTTTACTGTTAATGCAGTGACGGGAATTATTGTCAGCTTTCTGCTGGCCCGACGGTCAGATAAACAGGGAGACAGACGAAATTTACTGATGCTTTGCTGCCTGATGGCGCTCGGCAACGCGATTGTCTTCGCCTTTACCCGCAGTTACTGGGTGCTGATCACACTCGGACTGATACTGTCGGCCTTTTCCACTGTCGTGATGCCTCAGATTTTTGCCCTCGCCCGGGAATATGCGGATCACACTTCCCGTGAAGTGGTGATGTTCAGTTCGCTGATGCGTGCCCAGATGTCACTGGCGTGGGTCATTGGCCCGCCCATTTCTTTTGCGCTGGCCCTGAATTATGGCTTTATTGCGCTCTATCTGGTGGCGGCCTGTTTATTCTTACTGGCGCTCGGGTTTATACGTTTTACTCTGCCTTCCGTACCGAAAGTTTTCCCCCCGACGGATATTGCCCGTAGTGCGGTGACCGGCTGGAAAAACAGCCATGTCCGTCGCCTGTTTATCGCCTCTGTCCTGATGTGGACCTGCAATCTGATGTATATCATCGACATGCCGCTCTATATCAGTCAAACCCTCGGGATGCCGGAGAAAATGGCCGGTGTCTTTATGGGAACAGCCGCGGGGCTGGAAATACCGATCATGCTGCTGGCCGGATTACTGGCTAAACGGATCGGCAAACGTCCACTGGTACTGCTGGCGGTGATGGCCGGGGCACTGTTTTACCCGGGCATGCTGATTTTCCCTACCCGCGGAGCGATGCTGGCTTTACAGCTATTAAATGCTGTTTTTATCGGCATCGTTGCCGGTCTGGTCATGCTCTGGTTCCAGGATCTGATGCCGGGTAAAGCGGGCGCTGCGACGACGATGTTTACCAATTCCGTATCGACCGGGATGATTTTTGCCGGATTATTACAGGGGAGTCTCAGTGACTGGCTGGGACATCGGGCCATTTACTGGCTGGCCTCGGGGCTGATCCTGCTGGCATTGGTACTGATATGGCGGGTGAAAGAGCCTGTTGAGGGCTGATTTACCCCCTCCGGAGGGGAGGGGGAAGTGCTAAAACTGTGGCTCAGTGCGACTTAACGCAGGAAAGCAGGCTGTGCAGACTCGTACGAGGAAATAGCATCTTCATGCTGCAAGGTCAGACCGATGCTATCCAGTCCATTGATCATGCAATGGCGGCGGAAGCTGTCCAGAGTAAACGGATAGACTTTGTCACCGGCAGTGATCACCAGTTTCTCCAGGTCTACGACAAATTCGATGCCCGGTTCGGCTTTCACCAGACGGAACAGCTCGTCCACTTCAGCGTCGGTCAGCGTGACCGGCAAAAGCTGGTTGTTGAAGCTGTTTCCGTAAAAAATATCGGCGAAAGAAGGCGCGATCACCACACGGAATCCAAAGTCAGTCAGCGCCCAGGGGGCATGTTCGCGTGATGATCCGCAGCCAAAGTTTTCACGAGCCAGCAGAATGCTGGCACCTTTAAACTCAGGCTTATTCAGCACAAATTCCGGGTTAGGCACCTGACCGGCATCATCCAGAAAACGCCAGTCATTAAACAGATGTTGCCCGAAACCGGTACGGGTCACTTTCTGTAAAAATTGCTTAGGAATAATGGCATCGGTATCGACGTTAGCCGCATCCAGCGGGGCAACAATGCCGGTATGTTGTGTAAATTTACTGGCCATAAAATATTCCTTAATTCAGTTCACGAATGTCGGCGAAGCGACCGGTGACGGCGGCAGCGGCAGCCATTGCCGGGCTGACCAGGTGAGTACGTCCGCCACGACCCTGACGACCTTCGAAGTTACGGTTGCTGGTCGAGGCACAACGCTCACCGGCGTTCAGGCGGTCATTATTCATCGCCAGACACATGGAACATCCGGGCAAACGCCATTCAAACCCGGCATCGATAAATATTTTGTCCAGGCCTTCTTCTTCCGCCTGTGCTTTGACGGGACCGGAGCCCGGGACGACCATGGCAACGATCCCCGGAGCGACCTTACGTCCCTTCGCAATCGCGGCCGCTGCCCGTAAATCTTCGATACGTGAGTTAGTACAGGAACCGATAAAGACTTTATCGATGGCAACGTCGGTCAGTTTGACTCCCGCATCCAGCCCCATATAAGCCAGTGCTTTCTCCGCTGAAGCGCGTTCGACCGGATCGCTGAAGGATTCCGGTGCCGGAATCGGCTGGTTAATTGCAATCACCTGGCCCGGGTTAGTCCCCCAGGTGACCTGTGGGGCAATGTCGGCGGCATCCAGGGTGACGACAGAGTCAAAAACGGCATCACTGTCTGATTTCAGGCCCTGCCAGTAGGCCACAGCCTGTTCCCATTTCTCTCCTGTCGGCGAGAACTGACGCCCTTTCAGGTAATTAAAGGTAGTTTCATCCGGCGCGACCAGGCCTGCTTTGGCTCCCATTTCGATAGCCATGTTGCACAGGGTCATCCGGCCTTCCATGCTCAGTGCTTCGATTGCCGGACCACAGAACTCGACGACATGACCGGTACCGCCAGCGCTGCCGGTTTTACCGATCACGGCCAGCACGATATCTTTTGCAGTGATACCCGGAGCGGCATCTCCGGTGACTTCAATTTTCATGGTCTTAGCACGACCCTGTTTCAGGGTCTGGGTGGCCATGACATGTTCGACTTCTGAGGTACCGATACCAAAGGCCAGCGAACCGAACGCGCCGTGGGTCGCCGTATGGGAGTCACCACAGACAATGGTCATTCCCGGCAGCGTCATACCCTGCTCAGGGCCAATGACATGCACAATGCCCTGGAAGGGATGATTCAGGTCATATAACTGTACGCCGAACTCTTCGCAGTTTTTAATTAATTCCTGCATCTGAATACGTGCCATCTCACCGGAGGCATTAATGTCACGGGTCTCTGTAGAGACGTTGTGATCCATGGTGGCGAACGTTTTTGAAGGCTGACGTAACTGGCGTCCCTGTGCCCGCAGGCCATCAAATGCCTGCGGAGAGGTCACTTCATGGACCAGGTGACGGTCGATATACAGTAACGGTGTTTCATTAGGGGCTTCATAAACGACATGTGCATCAAATAACTTCTGGTATAAGGTCTTGCTCATTTTTATTTTTCTCCGGTGATAAAGCGGGCAATGATGTCGCCCATTTCATCGGTGCTGACAGAAGGCCCCTGACCGGCCAGATCGCGTGTCCGGTAGCCTGCTTCCAGCGCCTGGTTAACGGCTTGCTCAATACTGTCTGCGGCTTCGCCGGCGTTCAGGCTGTAACGTAACAGCAGTGCCAGTGATAAAATCTGTGCCACCGGGTTGGCGATATTTTGTCCCGCGATATCCGGTGCGGAACCGCCTGCCGGTTCGTACAGACCAAAGCCTTGTTCATTCAGGCTGGCGGAGGGCAGCATACCCATCGAACCGGTGATCATGGCACATTCATCTGACAGGATGTCACCGAACAGGTTTGAACATAACAGGACATCAAACTGTGACGGGTCTTTAATCAGCTGCATTGTCGCGTTATCGATGTAGATATGTTCCAGCTCAATTTCCGGGTACTCTTTGGCGATTTCCGTCACAGTCTCACGCCACAGGATGGACGATTGCAGTACGTTTGATTTATCCACCGAGGTGACTTTTTTACGGCGTTTCGCCGCAGACTCGAAAGCCAGCCGGGCAATACGCTCAATTTCATAGCGGTAGTAGACTTCCGTATCAAAAGCCCGCAGTTCGTCACCGCTGCCTTCACGGCCTTTGGGTTGTCCGAAATAGATGCCCCCGGTTAATTCGCGGACGCATAAAATATCGAACCCGCGGGCGGCAATATCACTGCGCAGAGGACAGAAGGCTTCCAGCCCGTGATAAAGCGCAGCAGGACGCAGGTTGCTGAACAGTTTGAAATGCTTACGCAGGGGTAACAGCGCGCCACGCTCAGGCTGCGCATCCGGGGCCAGGTGTTGCCATTTCGGGCCGCCTACCGAACCAAACAGGACCGCATCGGCCTGCTCACAGCCGGCTAACGTTTCCGGCGGCAGAGGCTGACCATGATTATCAATGGCAATACCGCCTACATCATACTGACGGGTGGTGATATCGAGAGAAAAGCGTTCACGGATAGCCTTCACTACTTTCAGGGCCTGCGCCATGACTTCCGGACCGATGCCGTCACCCGGCAATACTGCAATGTGAAATGATGTAGACATAATTACACGGTTTCCTTAGCTTCATTCTTAAATTTACGCTGCAATTCGATTTCAACCTGCTTCGCCTGCCAGATATTATTCAGGGCATTCACCATCGCGGTCGCCGACGACTCCACGATATCTGTAGCCAGTCCGACACCATGGAATTTACGGTTGTTGTAGCTGATAACGATATCTACCTGACCCAGAGCATTTTCTCCGTGGCCTTTCGCGGATAACTGGTATTTGACCAGTTCAGCCTGATACCCGGTAATGCGGTTAATGGCCTGATAAACGGCATCAACAGGGCCGTTGCCGGTCGCGGCTTCTTCTTTGATTTCATCACCACAGGCCAGCTTCACGGATGCGGTGGCAGAGATGCTGGAACCTGACTGAACGTTGAAATCCTGCAGACGGAAATGGTCGTGCTCTTCATTCTGTTTGTTAATAAAGGCCAGTGCTTCCAGGTCGTAATCAAAAATCTGACCTTTTTTATCAGCCAGTTTCAGGAAGGCATCGTACAGTGCCTCCGCATTGTAGTCGGTCTCTTTATAGCCCATCTCTTCCATGCGGTGCTTAACCGCGGCACGGCCTGAACGGGAGGTCAGGTTCAGCTGGACCTGATGCAGACCGATAGATTCCGGGGTCATGATTTCGTAGTTTTCACGGTTCTTCAGTACGCCGTCCTGATGGATCCCCGAAGAGTGAGCAAATGCGTTGGAACCCACAACCGCTTTGTTCGCCGGAATCGGCATGTTACAAATCTGGCTGACGATCTGGCTGGTGCGGTAAATCTCCTGATGATTAATACCGGTCGTGACATTCAGGATCTGCTGACGGGTTTTAATCGCCATAATCACTTCTTCCAGCGCACAGTTACCGGCACGTTCACCCAGACCGTTCAGTGTGCCTTCCACCTGACGGGCGCCGGCCTGCACTGCGGCAACAGCATTCCCGGTCGCCATTCCCAGGTCGTCATGGGTATGTACAGACAGGATGGCTTTATCGATATTCGGGACGCGTTGGGTTAACTGAGAGATGATATTGGCATATTCATGAGGCAGGGTATAACCGACGGTATCAGGGATATTGATAGTGCGGGCGCCGGCATTGATCGCGGCTTCAACGACGCGACACAAATCGTCTATCGGCGTCCGTCCGCCATCTTCACACGAGAATTCCACATCATCGGTATAGCGGCGGGCGTGCCTGATCATATGCACCGCACGCTCAATCACCTCCGGCAGCGTACTGCGTAATTTTGTGGCGATATGCATCGGTGAGGTGGCGATAAAGGTGTGGATACGGAAGGCTTCTGCCACACGTAAGGCTTCACCGGCAGCATCAATATCTTTCTCTACACAGCGGGCCAGCGCACAAACACGGCTGTTTTTAATGGTTCTGGCAATGGTTTGTACGGATTCAAAATCGCCCGGTGACGAGACCGGAAAACCGACCTCCATCACATCGACTTTCATACGTTCCAGTGCCATTGCAATTTGCAGTTTTTCTTTAACACTCAGGCTTGCCTGTAACGCTTGTTCACCATCACGCAATGTTGTATCAAAAATAATGACTTGCTGGCTCATATTCGTAGATTCCTTAAGTGTTTTTGGCACCGGCCAGCGGGTATAAAAAAACCCGCGCTGCGGCGCGGGTTTTTCTGTTTTCAGGCCCGAATCATTTATTAATTCCGCCCGCAACACTACCGCGCATATTTAATGCGAGAAGTAGTAGTCCTGCGAGGCGGATAAAACGAATCATTAGCTCAGACCCAATAAATAAAGTATGCCTATATTGGTACTGTAAACGCTGCCTGATGTCAACCTTATTGGGGCAGGAATAAATTCCGGGAGAAAGACGAATATTCTGCATTTTTACCGGCAGAGAGAGCTCTGTCATGTACAGACGGGACTTTCCACAAGTCACCGGCTGGAAAGCGTGGCGCCCCTAACGATGATAACCGCATAATATATTGATATTTATTGTTTTTATTTTACCTTTGCCCTGGCATAAAAGGTGGGGTTTTTATGGGTAGCTAGTGAAATATATCGGAATATTAAGTTTTTTCAGTAAATGACTTCGCTTGTTGGCAATTATTCCGAACAGGGCGCTGACATTCACGAGAATATAAAAAAGCTAAATTTAATAACTCTCTGCGATTAAATAAAAATACAGGATATTTAACTAATAACTTTGCCTCATCCGCTATTATTCTGAGCCCTGAGTTACAGATAGCAGGAGCTTTTATTAACTCTTCCGCTGGCTTCTCCCGGCAGAGGTTTGCCTGAGGTCGTTTCTGCGGTTATGTTAACCACAACAAAAACCGATAATAAAATGCCCGCTATGCTGTTTAAACGTAATAAAGCAACCCTTTCCCTGTTCTGAGGGGCGGTTTTGCGCGTTACGTCGTTGACGGAAGGTTGTGCTGGTGAATTATAGGTATCCGTGAGTTCAGTGTTTACCTGGAGGAAAGAATGGAGATGTTGTCAGGGGCCGAGATGGTCATCCGATCGTTGATCGATCAGGGCGTAAAACAGGTATTTGGTTATCCCGGAGGGGCAGTGCTGGATATTTATGATGCACTACAAACCGTTGGTGGTGTTGACCATATCCTTGTGCGTCATGAGCAGGCAGCGGTACATATGGCGGATGCACTGGCCCGTGCCACCGGTGAAACGGGGGTTGTACTGGTAACCTCCGGCCCTGGCGCGACCAATGCGATCACCGGTATTGCGACGGCGTATATGGATTCGATTCCGATGGTGGTGCTTTCCGGACAGGTTGCCTCTTCACTGATCGGCAGTGATGCCTTCCAGGAGTGCGATATGGTCGGAATTTCACGGCCTATCGTCAAACACAGCTTTCTGGTCAATAAAGCCGAAGAGATTCCGGCCGTGATCAAAAAAGCCTTCTGGCTGGCATCGTCGGGCCGCCCGGGGCCGGTAGTGATTGATTTGCCGAAAGATATCCTGAACCCTGCGGCGAAATATTCGTATCAGTGGCCTGAACAGGTGTCTATGCGCTCTTACAATCCGACGACGCAGGGGCACCGCGGGCAGATTAAACGAGCTTTACAGCAGCTATTAGCTGCCAGAAAGCCGGTTATCTATGCCGGGGGCGGCGTCATCACCGCGGGCGCTGAAAAAGCGCTGATTCAGTTAGCCGAAGTGCTTAATATTCCGGTGACGACCACGCTGATGGGGTTGGGAGCCTTTCCCGGAACTCACCGCCAGAGTGTCGGTATGCTGGGCATGCACGGTACCTATGAAGCGAACATGACCATGCATAACGCAGATGTCATTTTTGCTATCGGTGTTCGTTTTGATGATCGTACGACAAATAATCTGGAAAAATATTGTCCGGATGCCACGGTGATCCATATCGATATTGACCCGACCTCTATTTCTAAAACTGTGATGGCGGATATTCCCGTCGTCGGTGATGCTGCCCTGGTGCTTCAGCAGATGTTGGAATTGCTGCCGGCGGAAGGGGCGGATAACGCAGAAAACGCTGACTGGTGGGCACAGATTGAAACGTGGCGCGCACGCCACTGCCTGGCGTTTGACAAACATTCCCCGACCATCAAACCGCAGGCTGCCATTGATGCGCTGTGGCGTCTGACCGGCGGCGAGGCTTATGTGGCGTCTGATGTCGGCCAGCATCAGATGTTTGCAGCGCTGCATTACCGCTTTAATAAACCACGACGCTGGATCAACTCCGGAGGTCTGGGCACTATGGGGTTCGGCCTGCCGGCGGCTTTGGGCGTGAAAATGGCACTGCCGGAAGCCACCGTCGTCTGTGTGACAGGCGATGGCAGTATTCAGATGAATATTCAGGAGTTGTCGACGGCCTCACAATACAATCTGCCGGTGCTGATACTGAATCTGAACAATGGCTATCTGGGGATGGTCAAGCAGTGGCAGGATATGATCTATTCCGGTCGCCACTCGCAATCCTATATGGAATCATTACCTGATTTTGTGCGTCTGGCAGAGGCCTATGGCCATGTGGGGATGGTCATTGATAAACCGGAAGAGCTGGATGAAAAAATGGCAGAGGCCCTGGCGATTGTGGCCAGTGGCCGGCTGGTGTTTCTGGATGTCCGTGTCGATGGCAGTGAGCATGTCTACCCGATGCTGGTACGCGGGGGAGCGATGAAGGATATGTGGTTAAGCAAAACGGAGAGGACAGAATAATGCGCCGTATTTTATCGGTATTACTTGAGAACGAATCAGGGGCATTATCCCGCGTGGTTGGCCTGTTTTCCCAGCGGGGCTATAACATTGAGAGCCTGACCGTCGCTCCAACCGAAGACCCGACGCTGTCACGGATGACTATCCAGACGGTGGGTGATGAAAAGGTTCTGGAGCAGATCGAGAAACAACTGCATAAGCTGGTTGATGTTTTACGTGTCAGTGAACTCGGCCAGGGGCCGCATGTTGAGCGTGAAATTATGCTGGTGAAGGTGAAAGCTGAAGGTGCGCAGCGTGAAGAGGTCAAACGTTGTGCCGATATCTTCCGCGGCCAAATCATTGATGTGACAGCGACTTTGTATACGTTACAGCTGACAGGGACCAGCGAAAAGCTGGATGCCTGTCTGAGCGCATTACGCGCGGTAACGGAAATTGCCGAAGTTGTGCGTTCCGGTGTTGTGGGCGTTTCCCGCGGCGAACGCACTATTGGCTAACGCCAGGCGTCACTCTCTGCCATGATGATCATCAGGCCCGGGCGACCCGGGCCTTTTTTATGGTCACGGTTTACAATAAAAAAGTTGCCGGTGGCGGTTATCTGCGCTTAGATACGGAAGATAAAGGAATATCCCGCTGAGAGTGCTTATCCTGACGGGACAACGTGTGCAATGGGGTGAGAGTGAAACTGGATGAAATTGCTCGTCTTGCGGGAGTGTCGCGAACGACCGCGAGTTATGTCATCAATGGCAAAGCCAGACAATACCGGGTCAGTGAAAAAACGGTAGAGAAGGTGATGGCTATTGTCCGGGAATATAACTATCAGCCGAATGCCGTTGCCGCAGGATTACGCGCAGGCCGGACCCGCTCTATCGGGCTGGTGATCCCTGATCTGGAAAATACCAGCTATACGCGTATTGCTAACTATCTGGAACGTCAGGCCAGACAACGCGGTTATCAGTTACTGATAGCCTGCTCAGAAGATCAGCCGGATAACGAAATTCGCTGCATCGAACATTTGCTGCAACGTCAGATAGATGCCCTGATAGTCTCAACGTCACTGCCCCCGGAACATCCTTTTTATCAACACTGGGTGGGGAAATCATTGCCGATTATCGCCCTTGACCGCGCCCTCGACCGTGAGAATTTCACCAGCGTCGTCGGTGCTGACCAGGACGATGCCTTCTCCCTGGCCCGGGAATTACGTAAACAACCGATCAGTGATGTCCTTTTCCTGGGGGCATTACCTGAGCTATCTGTCAGCTACCTGCGTGAACAGGGGTTTCGTCAGGCCTGGGAAGGGGATGAACGGCGGGTTCAGTTTATCTACAGTAATAGTTTTGAACGGAGTATTGCCGCAGATACGTTTGTCCGCTTTTTAAGTGAAAATGACATGCCGGCGGCAGTATTTACGACCTCTTTCGGATTATTACAGGGGATGATGGACGCCTGCCTTCGCGTGCACGGCCATTTGCCCGCGCATGTCTCAATTGCGACATTCGGAGATAATGAATTACTGGATTTTCTGGAATGCCCGGTTTTGTCGGCAGGTCAGCGCCATCGTGATGTAGCGGAACGGGTACTGGAATTAGTGCTGGCAAGTCTTGATGAGCCTTGTAAACCGAAGCCCGGGCTGACACGTATTCGTCGCAATCTTTATCAGCGTGGCCGTCTCGGACGTCGTCCTCAGTAATACGGCTGGCGGCGGAAGATCTTAGAATAATGCCAGGTTTTCTGCCGCATCCTTCATTTTACAAATATCGTGCCGATCACGCTGTGCTTCCCCTAAGAAATTCCTTAAAATAACATTTATGAGGGTGCCGTACGAAGTTCACCCTTTTGTTGCTTTTTGCCGCTGTTTTTGAAGCCTTCCTCGCCATTTTCTCAAATTTCTTTAATTATTCATCAGGTTAATACTATCTGTACTGTTTTTTGTTCGTTTTACCTCTGGATTTCAGCGAATTCACGGCAGGAAATAATGTTATTAAGCGACCGTTGTCGCTTGACAAGGATTTCGTCCGCTCCGTACACTCAATCAGTGGTAAAATGTGGGATAAAGTGGTGAAACAGGTTAACTGAGGGCAACGACAGTTATGTTTCGTGGGGCAACGCAGGTTAATCTTGACGGTAAAGGCCGTATAGCTGTCCCTACACGCTATCGGGAAATACTGATTGGAGAATCTCAGGGACAAATGGTGTGCACCATTGACCTCCATCAGCCCTGCCTGCTGCTTTATACCTTGCCCGAATGGGAAGTCATTGAACGAAAGCTCTCACGCCTTTCTACCATGAATCCGGCAGAACGTCGTGTTCAGCGGTTGTTATTGGGGCATGCCAGTGAATGTCAGATGGATAATGCCGGACGACTCTTACTCGCCAGTACTCTGAGACAACACGCCGGTTTACAGAAAGAAATTATGCTGGTCGGTCAGTTCAACAAGTTTGAGCTGTGGGATAAACCGGCCTGGTATCAACAAATCAGGGAAGATATCGAATCAGAATCGGCTCAGGGGGAACTCTCTGAGCGATTGCAGGATTTATCGTTATAGCCTATGTCGGAAAATTTTAAACATACGACCGTCCTCTTAGATGAAGCGGTTAACGGACTCAACCTTCAGCCGGAAGGCATCTATATTGATGGAACCTTTGGCCGGGGAGGTCACTCGCGCCTGATCCTTTCACAATTAGGTGAAAAGGGCCGGTTAATCGCCATCGACAGAGACCCGCAGGCTATTGCAGCAGCCGCCGAAATTACTGACCCCCGTTTTTCGATTATTCATGGGCCGTTTTCCGGGCTACAGGAATACGTTGAATCGCTCGGATTGAGCGGGAAAATCAACGGGATTTTGCTGGATTTAGGGGTCTCTTCACCTCAGCTCGATGATGCCGAACGCGGATTTTCCTTTATGCGGGACGGGCCACTGGATATGCGTATGGACCCGACCCGCGGACAGTCCGCCGCAGAATGGTTACTACAGGCCGAAGAGCAGGATATTGCTTTTGTTCTTAAAGCGTACGGTGAAGAGCGTTTTGCGAAACGAATTGCCAGAGCCATTGTCGAACGTAACCGCGAGCAGCCAATGACCCGCACAAAGGAACTGGCGGATGTGATTTATCATGCCACTCCGGTGAAGGACAAATTTAAACATCCGGCGACCCGCAGTTTCCAGGCTATCCGTATCTGGGTGAACAGTGAACTTGAGGAAATTACTCAGGCACTGAAAGGGTCACTGAGCGTACTGGCCCCGGAAGGACGGTTATCAATTATCAGTTTCCACTCCCTTGAAGACAGACTGGTAAAGCGTTTTATGCGGGATCAGAGTCGGGGTGTTCAGGTGCCTTCCGGCCTGCCATTGACTGAAGCTCAGTTAAAATCGCTGGGGGGACGTGAACTGAAAACGCTCGGGAAACTGATCCCGGGAGAACGTGAAGTGAAAGAAAACCCGCGTGCGCGTAGCTCAGTGTTACGCATTGCGCAGAGGACGGCTGAATGACAGGGAACGAGCGCCATAGTCTGCCCGGTATTATCGGCGGAGATCTGCTGCGTCACGGAAAGCTGCCGTTATTACTGCTTATTGCGGTACTGGTCAGTGCGATAATGGTGGTTATCACTACGCATAAGACCCGGCTGCTGACGGCACAACGTGAGCAAATGGTGCTGGAGCAGGATTCGCTGGATATCGAATGGCGAAACCTGATCCTGGAGGAGAATGCATTAGGGGATCATAGCCGGGTTGAACGGTTGGCTATCGAAAAGCTTCATATGCAACATGTTGATCCTTCACAGGAAAATATAGTGGTTCAACCATAGGGAATCCATGACTGAATGAGCAGCGCGAAGAAAACGCTGAAATCCGAAAAACAGGAAAATAAGGCCAGCTTTATAAGCTGGCGTTTTGCGTTGCTCTGTGTGGGGATTCTGGCGGCTTTGGTCGGCCTGATATCCCGTATCGGATACCTGCAGGTTGTTAACCCCGGAAAACTGGTCAGGGAAGGGGATTTGCGCTCGTTACGTGTGCAGTCCATTCCGTCTTCCCGGGGAATGATAAGCGATCGCGCTGGCCGGCCTTTAGCCGTCAGTGTGCCGGTCAATGCCGTCTGGATAGACCCGAAAGTCGTGATTGAGAAAGGCGGGGTCACACCCGATAACCGCTGGAAAGCCCTTGCGGAAACCTTATCGATGACGACGGATCAGTTGTCTGCCCGTGTTACTGCTAATCCGAATAGCCGCTTTATCTATCTTGCCCGTCAGATAACCCCGTCCGTGGGTGAATACATTAAAAAGCTGAAACTGCCTGGTGTAAACCTGCGGGAAGAATCGCGCCGTTATTATCCGGCAGGGCAGGTAACGGCACACTTAATCGGTTTTACAAATATTGATGGCGTCGGAATTGAGGGCATCGAAAAGAGTTTCAATCGGTGGTTAACCGGTCAGCCGGGGGCTCGTACGGTCCGTAAAGATCGTCAGGGCCGTGTGATTGAGGGCATCTCTTCTACGGATAGCCAGGCCGCACATAACCTGACGCTGAGTATCGATGAGCGATTACAAGCCCAGGTCTATCGTGAACTTAACAATGCCGTGGCTTTTAATAAAGCAGAATCCGGGTCTGCGGTGCTGGTGGATGTGAATACCGGCGAAGTGCTGGCGATGGCCAACAGCCCGGCGTATAACCCTAATAACCTGGGGAATACCTCCAAGGATGCGATGAGAAACCGGGCCATTACCGATATTTTTGAGCCCGGTTCTACGGTGAAGCCGATGGCGGTGATGACGGCTTTACAACGTGGTGTTGTGCGGGAAGGTAGCGTGATTAATACCGTACCTTACCGGGTTAATGGCCATGAAATCAAAGATGTTTCTCGTTATAACGAACTGACACTGACCGGGGTATTGCAGAAATCGAGTAACGTCGGTGTGTCCCGACTGGCGTTAGCGATGCCATCTTCGGCGCTGGTCGACACCTATTCCCGGTTTGGCCTCGGAAAACCGACCAATCTCGGGTTAGTCGGTGAAAGCAGTGGCATATATCCCAAAAAACAACGGTGGTCTGACATTGAACGGGCGACCTTCTCATTCGGTTACGGTTTGATGGTTACACCGCTACAGTTAGCCCGTGTTTACGCCACCATCGGCAGCTATGGCATCGCCAGGCCCCTTTCCATTACGAAAGTCGATCCTCCGGTCGCGGGTGAACGGGTCTTCCCGGAAGCCACTGTCAAAACGGTTCTCCATATGATGGAAAGTGTAGCTCTGCCTGGCGGCGGCGGGGTAAAAGCAGCCATTAAAGGCTACCGCATTGCCATTAAGACCGGCACCGCGAAGAAGGTCGGCCCTGACGGACGCTATATCAATAAATATATCGCTTACACCGCAGGTGTCGCGCCGGCAAGCCACCCACGTTTTGCGTTGGTGGTTGTTATCAATGATCCGCAGGCCGGTAAATATTACGGAGGTGCGGTATCTGCACCGGTATTCGGCGCCATTATGGGCGGCGTGCTACGCACGATGAATATCGAGCCGGATGCCTTACCTGCCAGTAACAAAAATGATTCAGTAACTAATAACAATGGGGATTCAAGTGACAGATCGTAACTTGCGTTACCTGCTGGCCCCCTGGGTGCCGGGTGCGCCGGAACGTCAGCTGAGGGAAATGACACTGGATAGCCGCGTTGCGGCATCCGGCGATCTGTTTGTGGCTGTCTCGGGGCATCAGGTTGATGGCCGCCAATATATTCCGCAGGCGATTGCCGGGGGCGTGGCGGCAGTGATTGCTGAGGCTGAAGGTGAAGCTGCCGATGGTGATATTAAAGAATTTCAGGGTGTGCCGGTTATCTATCTGAAGCAACTGTCGCAACGCCTTTCTGCGCTGGCCGGACGTTTCTATGGGCAGCCGGCAGAAAAGCAGAAGGTTATCGGTATTACCGGGACTAACGGTAAAACCACTACCAGTCAGTTGCTGGCGCAGTGGGCTAATCTGCTGGGAGAAACCGGCGCAGTCATGGGAACCGTCGGCAACGGTCTTTTCGGCCAACTGGTGCCCAGCGAAAATACCACCGGTTCAGCGGTAGATATTCAGCATGTACTGTCAGATCTGCAGGCCAAAGGGGCCACGCTGACGGCGATGGAAGTATCGTCTCATGGCCTGGTACAGCATCGTGTTGCCGCCATTCCCTTTGCCGCCGCAGTATTCACCAATCTGAGCCGTGACCATCTGGATTATCACGGCGATATGCAAAGCTATGAAGCTGCAAAATGGTCATTATTCTCCGAGCATCAGGTCGGGCAAGCCATTATTAATGCGGATGATGCGACCGGGCGTCTGTGGCTGAAAAAACTGACAGACGGAGTGGCTGTCAGTATGGAAGGCAATATTGCCGCTGAACATAGTGGCCGCGCTATCGAGGCCACCGGGATCGTCTATCTGGAAAAAGGCGCCAGGGTCACCTTCCGTTCTGACTGGGGGGAAGGGGAGTTCACCAGCCAGCTGATGGGCGCGTTCAATGTCAGCAACATGCTGATGGCAATGGCAACCTTGCTCTCACTGGGGTATCCGCTGGCGCGCCTGTGTGAAACGGCACAACAGCTGCAACCGGTCTGCGGACGTATGGAGGTTTTCCATACTGAAGGCCGCCCGGCAGTGGTGGTTGATTACGCACATACCCCGGATGCACTGGAAAAAGCGTTAACCGCTGCCCGTTTACACTGCCGTGGGAAACTGTGGTGCCTGTTTGGCTGTGGCGGTGACCGGGATAAAGGTAAACGTCCGCTGATGGGGGCAATCGCTGAAGAGCTGGCCGATCAGGTTGTGATCACTGACGATAATCCGCGTACCGAAGATCCCGCCGCCATCGTCAAAGATATTCTCAGTGGTCTGCTGGATCCGGGGAAAGCGATGGTGATCCCCGGCCGGGCCCGTGCCGTTGAACAGGCACTGTCACAGGCTGGCCCGGACGATATTGTATTAGTCGCCGGTAAAGGTCATGAAGATTATCAGATTATCGGGCAACGACGTTTTGATTACTCGGACAGAACGACTGTCGCGGGGCTGCTGGGGGTAATGGCATGATTTCGGTAAGTTTACAGCAACTGGCAGAGGTTACCGGCGGGCAGCTTTCCGGGGAACCGGCATTTGAATTTACTGCCGTCACCACAGATACCCGTAAAGTAACCCCGGGCTGCCTGTTTGTTGCACTGATCGGCGAGCGCTTTGATGCTCATGATTTTATTGCTGATGCGATAAACGCCGGTGCCGGTGCTTTACTGGTGAGTAAACCCCTGCCAACAAACATTCCGCAGGTCGTGGTTAAAGATACCCGCATTGCTTTCGGGGAACTGGCTGCCTGCGTTCGGCGACAGGTCCCTGCCCGGGTTGTGGCTCTGACCGGCTCTTCGGGTAAAACCTCTGTGAAAGAGATGACCGCCGCTATCCTGAAGCAATGCGGAAATACGCTCTATACCGCAGGTAACCTGAATAACGACATCGGTGTGCCGATGACGTTATTACGTCTGACCCGCGAGCATGAGTTTGCTGTCATTGAGCTGGGGGCAAACCACCAGGGTGAAATCGCGTATACCACGGCGATGGTCCGGCCTGAAGCGGCGCTGGTCAATAACCTGGCAGCGGCACACCTGGAAGGTTTTGGCTCCCTGGCCGGAGTGGCGAAAGCCAAAGGTGAAATTTTCGAAGGGCTCCCTGCGGGGGGCATCGCTATTCTGAACAATGACAGTAATGATCAGGCGAACTGGCAGCCTCGTCTGGTCGATAAAATCGTCTGGCGTTTCTCGCCGAATGCGGAAGCCGGTGTCGGCTTCTATGCCAGCCACGTTGTGATCCACGGCGGAGGGACCGCATTTACGTTGCATTCTCCGCAGGGAGAGGTGGACGTGACTCTGCCATTGCCTGGCCGCCACAATATTGCGAATGCCCTGGCGGCGGCGGCGCTGTCTCAGGCGGTCGGCGCACCACTCAGCGCTATCCGTCACGGACTCAGCACCCTGCAACCGGTCCCCGGGCGTCTCTATCCTGTCCGGCTGTCAGAGACACACCGCTTACTTGATGACAGCTATAACGCGAATGTGGGATCCATGACCGCAGCGGCACAAGTGCTGGGTGAAATGCCGGGCTACCGGATCATGGTGGTCGGAGATATGGGCGAACTGGGCGATGAAGCGGAACAATGCCATCGTGCGGTGGGTCAGGCCACCCGGGAGGCAGGGATCGATAAAGTATTAAGTACCGGTCATCTGAGCCGGTTTATCTCAGAAGAAAGCCCTGACGGGGAACATTTCACCACTAAACCGGCGCTGGTTGACCGGTTAAAGACATTATTATCTGAACATCAGGAAGTCACTATTTTGATTAAGGGTTCGCGAAGTGCAGCTATGGAAGAAGTGGTTCAGCAATTACAGGAGAAGGGCACATGTTAGTCTGGCTGGCTGAACATCTGGTTTCATTTTACTCCGGATTTAATATTTTTTCTTACCTGACATTTCGCGCGATTGTCAGTCTGCTGACATCGTTATTTATCAGCCTGTGGATGGGGCCTCGCCTGATCAGCTGGCTGCAAAAATTACAGATTGGCCAGGTTGTCCGTAACGACGGCCCTGAATCACACTTCAGTAAACGAGGAACCCCGACGATGGGGGGCCTGATGATCCTTGCCTCTATCACTATTTCGGTACTGATGTGGGCTTATCCGTCAAACCCGTATGTCTGGTGTGTGCTGTTCGTATTGATTGGCTACGGGATTGTCGGGTTTGTTGATGATTACCGCAAAGTTGTACGTAAAGATACCAAGGGCCTGATTGCCCGCTGGAAATACTTCTGGCAGTCCGTGATCGCACTGGCGGTTGCCTTTGCATTGTATGCGACAGGCAAAGGAACGCCGGCCACAGAACTGGTGGTGCCGTTCTTCAAAGATGTGATGCCTCAACTAGGCCTGAGCTACCTGTTACTGACCTACTTTGTCATTGTGGGAACCAGTAATGCGGTGAATCTGACCGATGGCCTGGACGGCCTGGCGATTATGCCGACCGTGTTTGTGGCTGCCGGATTCGGGCTGGTGGCCTGGGCCACCGGTAACGTGAATTTTGCCGAATATCTGCATATCCCTTACCTGCGCTATGCCGGCGAACTGGTGATTGTCTGTACTGCTATTGTGGGTGCCGGACTGGGCTTTCTCTGGTTTAACACCTATCCGGCTCAGGTCTTTATGGGCGATGTCGGGTCGCTGGCCCTGGGCGGCGCGTTAGGAACCATTGCCGTATTACTGCGTGAAGAGTTCCTGCTGGTGATCATGGGCGGTGTGTTTGTCGTAGAGACCTTGTCGGTCATTCTGCAGGTCGGGTCGTTCAAGTTACGCGGGCAGCGTATTTTCCGCATGGCGCCGATCCACCACCATTATGAACTGAAAGGCTGGCCGGAACCGCGTGTCATCGTACGCTTCTGGATTATCTCATTAATGCTGGTTCTGATCGGGCTGGCAACCCTTAAGGTACGTTAATTATGTCTGACTATCGGGGTAAAAAAGTCGTCATTATCGGGCTGGGGCTGACCGGCCTCTCCTGTGTTGATTTCTTTCTGGCGCGGGGGGTAACCCCGCGTGTCACAGATACCCGGATATCGCCGGCGGGACTCGAAAAACTCCCTGAAACGGTAGAACGTTTTCTGGGGGGGATTAATGAAGACTGGCTGCTGGACGCGGATTTAATCGTCGCAAGCCCGGGCATCGCACTTTCTCACCCGGCACTTTCCCGTGCTGAAGAGGCGGGTGTCGAGATTGTCGGGGACGTTGAACTGTTTTGTCGCGAGGCCCGGGCACCGATAGTGGCTATCACCGGGTCGAACGGTAAAAGCACCGTGACGATGATGGTCGGCGAAATGGCGAAAGCTGCAGGTTGTCATGTGGCCGTCGGCGGAAATATCGGCCTGCCGGTACTCTCACTGCTCAGTGAGACCATTGAGCTCTATGTGCTGGAATTATCAAGCTTTCAGTTGGAAACCACCCATAGCCTGAAAGCGGCAGCCGCGACGATCCTGAATGTCAGCGAAGACCATATGGATCGGTATCCGCTGGGAATGCAGCAATACCGTGCCGCCAAATTACGTATTTACGAACATGCAACGACCTGTGTCGTCAACGCTGATGACGGATTAACGATGCCGGTGCGCGGCGTCGATAGCCGGTGTATCAGTTTCGGTGTGAATGTCGGTGATTATCACCTGAATACTCAGCAGGGGAGTACCTGGTTACGGGTGAAAGGGGAGAAAGTGCTGGATACCGGGGAAATGAAACTGACCGGGCAGCATAACTACACCAATGCCCTGGCCGCCCTGGCACTGGCCGATGCCGCCGGATTACCACGAGCGACCAGCCTGAAAGCGCTGACCACCTTCACAGGGCTTAGCCACCGGTATTGTCTTGCTCACCGGAGTCATGGCGTCGACTGGATTAATGATTCGAAAGCGACCAATGTGGGGAGCACGGAGGCAGCGCTGAAAGGGCTGATCGTGAAAGGTCAGTTGTGGTTGCTGCTGGGCGGTGACGGTAAATCGGCAGACTTTACACCGTTGTTACCGTACCTGCAGAGAGATAACCTGAAAATTTACTGCTTTGGTCGTGATGGCGATGAGCTGGCGGCGCTGCGTCCGGAGGTTTCCGTGCGTACCGATACCCTGCAGCAGGCAATGGCAGCGATTGCTCCACAGACTGCGCCCGGTGATCTGGTCTTATTATCCCCGGCTTGTGCCAGCCTCGATCAGTTTAAAAATTTTGAGCAACGGGGCGATGAATTTACCCGTCTTGCTAAGGAGTTAGGTTAATGCGTATCCCGGGCCTGAGATACCCTGTCGCACTGATACTTGCCATCTCCGGTCGCCTGAGAGACTGGGTGATGGGGGCGAAAGAAAGCGATGATACAGCCATTATTCTGTATGACCGTACGTTGTTATGGCTAACGTTTGGCTTAGCCATCGTCGGCTTTGTGATGGTGACCTCTGCGTCGGTACCGGTCGGGCAGAGAATGGATGATGATCCGTTCTATTTTGCGAAACGTGATGCGTTCTACCTGGGGCTGGGGTTTGCCATATCCCTGGTCACGCTGCGCTTACCGATGTCGTTCTGGCAGAAGTACAGTAACGTAATGCTGCTGATTTCTATCGTCATGCTGCTGGTCGTGCTGGTGGTTGGGAGCTCGGTCAACGGTGCTTCCCGCTGGATAGCCCTGGGCCCGTTGCGTATTCAGCCGGCAGAATTTTCTAAATTATCCCTGTTTTGTTATCTCGCCAGTTATCTGGTGCGAAAGGTAGACGAGGTCCGGAGTAACTTCTGGGGATTCTGTAAACCGATGGGGGTCATGGTGGTGCTCGCGGTCCTGCTGCTGGCGCAGCCTGACCTGGGGACGGTGATCGTATTGTTTGTAACAACGCTGGCGATGTTGTTTCTGGCGGGGGCTAAACTCTGGCAGTTCCTCGCGATCATCGGGTCGGGACTTTTTGCTGTGGTACTGCTGATCCTTGCAGAACCCTATCGTATGCGCCGCGTGACTTCTTTCTGGAATCCCTGGGCGGATCCTTTCGGCAGTGGCTACCAGCTGACGCAGTCTCTGATGGCCTTTGGGCGTGGTGAGTTCTGGGGACAGGGGTTGGGAAACTCGGTTCAGAAGCTGGAATATCTGCCTGAAGCCCATACCGACTTTATTTTCTCTATTATCGGCGAAGAACTCGGCTTTTTCGGTGTGTCACTCGCACTTTTGATGGTATTCTTCGTCGCTTTTCGGGCGATGTCGATTGGCCGCAGAGCATTGGAACTGGATCAGCGTTTTTCCGGTTTTCTGGCCTGTGCTATCGGGGTCTGGTTCAGTTTCCAGGCGTTGGTTAACGTAGGTGCCGCCGCGGGGATGCTCCCGACCAAAGGTCTGACCCTGCCGTTAATCAGTTACGGTGGTTCCAGCCTGATTATTATGTCGACAGCTATCGTGCTGTTATTACGAATAGATTATGAAACACGCCTGACAAAAGCGCAGGCGTTTACCCGGGGTAGCCGATGAGCGGCAAGCGATTAATGGTCATGGCCGGGGGCACCGGCGGACATGTTTTTCCGGGCCTGGCAGTGGCCCATCACCTGATGGCTCAGGGCTGGCAGGTTCGCTGGCTGGGGACCGCTGACCGTATGGAAGCGGACCTGGTCCCGAAGCATGGTATCGATATTGATTTTATCCGCATCAGCGGATTACGGGGTAAAGGCATAAAAGCTCAGTTGCTGGCTCCCTGGCGTATCTTTACGGCATGGCGTCAGGCCAGAGCGATTATGAAGCGCTGGAAACCGGATGTGGTGCTGGGTATGGGCGGCTATGTTTCCGGCCCCGGCGGACTGGCGGCGTGGAGTTGCGGTATTCCTGTGGTACTGCATGAGCAGAACGGGATCGCCGGTCTGACAAATAAAGGGTTGTCCCGGATTGCGCGTAAAGTGTTACAGGCTTTCCCGGGCGCTTTTGCGAACGCCGATGTTGTCGGAAATCCGGTTCGTACGGATGTACTGGCATTACCGGCTCCTGAACAACGTTTTGCCGGGCGTGAAGGGCCGATTCGGGTGCTGGTCGTCGGGGGCAGTCAGGGGGCCAGAGTGTTAAACCAGACGATGCCTTACGTGGCTGAAAAATGTGGTGACCGTATCACCCTCTGGCACCAGACCGGAAAAGGTGCGCTGGAGGCTGTTGAAGCGGAGTATGCCAGTGTCGGGCAGACCGGCCACCGCATCAATGAGTTTATTGATGATATGGCGCAAGCGTATGCCTGGGCTGATGTGGTGGTTTGTCGTTCCGGTGCATTAACGGTCAGTGAAGTCGCTGCCGCCGGACTGGCGGCGATTTTTGTGCCTTTTCAGCACAAAGATCGGCAGCAGTACTGGAATGCACTGCCGCTGGAAAATGCCGGGGCGGCCAGAATTTTTGAACAACCCGCCTTTACGGCTTCTGTCATCGCAGAAACCTTAAATGGCTGGGACCGTCAGCAATTGCTGACGATGGCATTAAAAGCCCGCGCAGTCGCCGTTCCGGACGCGACTGAACGCGTAGCAAATGAAGTGGCGAAAGTCGTTAAATGAATATAGCTCCGGGTGAGCGGCTTTTTCCGGGCAGAATGTCCCGGGGAAAGTATGAACAGGTAGTGTAACGAGATGAATACTCAACAATTAGCAAAACTGCGCTCTGTTGTGCCTGAAATGCGTCGGGTCAGGCATATCCATTTTGTCGGCATTGGTGGTGCAGGGATGGGCGGTATTGCTGAAGTGTTGGCGAATGAAGGGTATCAGATCAGTGGTTCTGATCTGGCACCGAACCCGGTCACTCAGCATCTGAGTGCTCTGGGGGCTATCATTTATTTTAACCACCGGCCAGAGAACGTGACCGATGCCAGTGTGGTTGTGGTTTCCAGTGCCATCTCTGCGGATAACCCGGAATTGATCGCCGCCCGTGAGGCCAGGATCCCGGTGATCCGTCGGGCAGAAATGCTGGCGGAACTGATGCGTTTCCGCCACGGGATTGCGATTGCAGGCACGCACGGTAAAACGACGACCACCGCGATGGTGTCCAGCATTTATGCAGAAGGCGGGTTAGACCCGACTTTCGTTAATGGCGGACTGGTTAAAGCCGCCGGAACGCACGCCCGTCTGGGAAGCAGTCGTTACCTGATTGCCGAAGCAGATGAGAGTGATGCATCGTTTTTGCATCTGCAGCCGATGGTTGCAGTGGTGACAAATATTGAAGCTGATCACATGGATACGTATCAGGGAAATTTTGACAACCTGAAACAGACCTTTGTGAATTTTTTACATAATCTTCCGTTTTATGGCCGCGCCGTATTATGTGTCGACGACCCTGTTATCCGGGAGCTTATTCCGCAGGTTGGTCGTCAGATAACGACTTATGGTTTCAGTGACGATGCAGATATCAGAATTGAAGATTACCGGCAGAAAGGTGCTCAGGGGCATTTTACCCTGGTCCGTCATGATAAGCCGGTCATGGAAGTCACTCTGAATGCACCGGGGCGCCATAATGCGCTGAATGCCGCCGCGGCGGTGGCTGTGGCGACAGAAGAAGGGATCGAAGATAGCGATATCCTTACCGCGCTGGAAAATTTCCAGGGGACAGGACGCCGCTTTGATCTGCTGGGTGAATACCCCACCGAACCTGTGAATGGTCAGCCAGGAACGGCGATGCTGGTGGATGATTATGGTCACCATCCGACAGAAGTGGATGCCACTATAAAAGCAGCCCGTGCCGGCTGGCCGGATAAAAAGCTGGTGATGATTTTTCAGCCTCACCGCTATACGCGCACCCGTGATTTGTTCGATGATTTTGCGAACGTGCTTTCTCAGGTGGATGTCCTGCTGATGCTGGAAGTCTATTCTGCGGGAGAAGCTCCGATAGCCGGGGCAGATAGCCGGGCGCTTTGCCGCTCAGTCAGAAGCCGCGGGAAAGTTGAACCGATATTGGTCTCCGATAATGAGATGCTGGCCGATGCGCTGGCACCGGCACTGAGCGGAAACGATCTTGTCCTGGCGCAGGGCGCCGGCACGGTGGGGCGAATTGCGCGGACTCTGGCTGACCGGAAACTGCAGCCGGTGACCCGGACAGAAGAACTGCCTGGCTGATAAAAGACGACCGGGAAAGCCCAGGTTTACAGCACCGGGGAGAGGACGTTACATTCTGCGGACTTATGGCGAAATGGTCATCGCCCGGAAAGCGTTTTCAGCGCCGTGTTTTCAAGGGGATAGTGATATCTTCGTAATGAACGGACAGAATGACACGGAATATGTTGCCGATGCAGAAGATGAAAAATCACTGTGTTCGGCGCGTATTAAGGTTAAAAATGAATTTTGCGACTACAATGCTAAGTATCTTGCTGATGAGACACAGTATTTCTGCCTCTCAGACGTTAAAAAATGAGCACAGTGCGCGCAGAATCAAACTGTCCTGCAGAGGTTAAAGGATCACAGAAGGGAGGTATCGATGTGCAATGGGTTGATAAGCATTATTTTCAGCCATTCTTCGTCGGTTTCTCGTCAGAGACGGTTCGCCGGAATCCGGGTACTTTAACAGTAAGGCAGGCGGCTATGAATTTTTCGGAATTATTGAGCAATAGGCTGGAGTTAACAAACTGATATGTCTCAGGCGGCTTTAAATACGCGGAACCGGGAGTCCCAGGGGCACCAGGGATCCGGACGGAGTCCCGGACGGAGTAATGGTACGCGCCTGTTCGGATTGATCTTTTTGTTACTGGTCATTGGTACTATGGTGTTGGGGAGTGTCATGGTCCTGAAATGGATGGATGATGCCTCCCGCTTACCGTTATCGAAACTGGTGGTCACAGGACAAACGCGCTATACCACCCACGATGACATCCGGCAGGCGATTTTATCACTCGGGCCTCCCGGAACGTTTATGTCACAGAATGTGGATGTGATACAGCAGCAGATTGAACGACTTCCCTGGATTAAGCAGGTAAGTGTCCGGAAACAATGGCCGGATGAATTAAAGATTCATCTGGTTGAATATGTGCCGGTTGCACGGTGGAATGATCAGAATGTCGTTGATGCTGACGGTGTCTCTTTCCGGTTGCCTTTAAGTCTCCCGGTTCAGCAGACTATGCCAATGCTTTACGGACCGGAAGGCAGCGAAAAAGAGGTGATGGCCGGTTTTTATCAGATGAGTGATGCCTTAAAGCCTTCGAAAATTACGCTAAAGGCGGCTTCGATGACAGCAAGGCGGTCATGGCAGCTGGTCACCAGCGATGACATGAAAATTGAGTTGGGGCGTGATGACACAATGAAACGTCTGCAGCGTTTTATTGACCTCTATCCGGTTCTGCTTCGTCAGGCGCAGACAGATAATAAACGGATAGGTTATGTAGATTTACGTTATGACTCCGGTGCGGCTGTGGGATGGCTTGCCGCCCCCGTCGACCCTAAGAACAGTAACCAGCAACAAAAGCAGGCACAGGCTAAACAATGATCAAGTCAACGGACAGAAAACTTGTAGTAGGACTAGAAATCGGCACCGCTAAGGTTGCTGCCCTTGTAGGGGAGATTCTGCCCGATGGTATGGTCAACATTATCGGCGTCGGTAGTTGTCCTTCCCGCGGTATGGATAAAGGCGGCGTTAATGACCTGGAATCGGTGGTCAAATGTGTACAGCGCGCGATTGATCAGGCTGAATTAATGGCCGATTGTCAGATTTCTTCTGTATATCTGGCGCTTTCTGGTAAACATATAAGTTGTCAGAACGAAATCGGGATGGTTCCGATTTCCGAAGAAGAAGTAACCCAGGATGATGTAGAAAATGTCGTGCATACAGCGAAATCTGTGCGTGTTCGTGATGAGCACCGTATTCTGCATGTGATCCCTCAGGAATATGCCATTGATTATCAGGAAGGTATCAAGAACCCTGTCGGTTTATCCGGGGTCAGGATGCATGCCAAGGTTCACCTGATCACCTGCCATAATGATATGGCAAAGAATATCGTGAAGGCCGTTGAGCGATGTGGCCTGAAAGTGGATCAGCTGATTTTTGCCGGGCTGGCATCCAGTTATGCCGTGTTAACTGAAGACGAACGCGAATTAGGCGTCTGTGTGGTTGATATCGGTGGTGGTACAATGGATATGGCAGTGTATACCGGGGGCGCATTACGGCACACGAAAGTGATCCCTTACGCGGGTAATGTGGTGACCAGTGATATCGCTTATGCCTTCGGAACACCACCGACCGATGCGGAAGCCATTAAAGTCCGTCACGGGTGTGCATTAGGCTCGATTGTCGGTAAAGACGAAAATGTCGAAGTGCCAAGTGTGGGCGGACGACCGCCACGCAGTCTGCAACGTCAGACCCTGGCTGAAGTCATCGAACCGCGTTATACCGAATTACTGAACCTGGTGAATGATGAAATTCTGGAATTACAGGAACAACTCCGTCAGCAGGGTGTAAAACATCATCTGGCCGCGGGTATCGTGTTAACCGGTGGGGCAGGGCAGATTGAAGGGTTAGCCGCGTGCGCTCAGAAAGTGTTCCATACCCAGGTCCGAATCGGACAGCCGTTAAATATTACCGGCCTGACCGATTATGCTCAGGAACCTTATTATTCGACGGCTGTAGGGTTGTTGCACTATGGTAAAGAATCACACCTGGGTGGCGAAGGCGATAGCGAAACAAGAGCATCAGTAGGCGGTTGGTTTAAACGAATTAACAGCTGGCTGAAAAAAGAGTTTTAATTTTTTACTAAAAGGAGGCCATGCTGTTAGCATTTATGGTCTCCAGGCGACAGGCACATAACGGAGAGAAATCATGTTTGAACCTATGGAATTAACCAATGATGCGGTGATAAAAGTCATCGGCGTTGGTGGCGGCGGCGGTAACGCCGTAGAACACATGGTACGCGAACGTATCGAAGGTGTTGAATTCTTTGCAGTGAATACCGATGCTCAGGCACTGCGTAAAACCGCAGTGGGTCAGACAATTCAGATTGGTAATGACATTACTAAAGGTCTGGGAGCCGGTGCGAACCCGGAAGTCGGACGTAACTCAGCAGAAGAAGACCGTGAAGCTCTGCGCGCAGCGCTGGATGGTGCGGATATGGTCTTTATTGCCGCAGGTATGGGTGGCGGTACCGGTACCGGTGCTGCGCCGGTTGTGGCTGAAGTCGCGAAGGACCTGGGGATCCTGACCGTTGCTGTGGTAACTAAACCCTTTAACTTTGAAGGCAAAAAGCGTATGGCTTTTGCCGAGCAAGGTATTGCTGAGCTTTCCAAGCATGTCGATTCACTGATCACTATCCCGAATGACAAGCTGCTGAAAGTTCTGGGCCGTGGTATTTCATTATTGGATGCTTTCGGTGCAGCCAATGATGTACTGAAAGGTGCGGTACAAGGTATCGCTGAGCTGATCACCCGTCCGGGCCTGATGAACGTCGACTTCGCGGATGTGCGCACAGTGATGTCTGAAATGGGCTATGCGATGATGGGCTCCGGTGTTGCCTGTGGTGAAGACCGTGCTGAAGAAGCGGCTGAAATGGCTATTTCCAGCCCGTTACTGGAAGATATCGATCTCTCCGGTGCCCGTGGTGTGCTGGTCAACATTACTGCTGGCTTCGATCTGCGTCTGGACGAGTTTGAAACCGTGGGTAATACCATCCGTGCATTTGCCTCCGACAATGCAACCGTCGTTATCGGTACCTCTCTGGATCCGGAAATGAACGACGAACTGCGCGTGACTGTCGTTGCTACCGGTATTGGTATGGATAAGCGTCCTGAAATCACCCTGGTCACGAATAAAACAACCAGCCAGCCAGTGATGGATCACCGTTATCAGCAGCATGGTCTGACTCCGTTACCTCAGGAACAGAAACCTGCCGCGAAAGTTGTGAATGATCCTGCCGGTCAGGCGAATAAAGAACCTGATTATCTGGATATTCCTGCGTTCCTGCGTAAGCAAGCGGACTAAGAATATACCGATATTTGGTCTGGTTCGCTCTTTGTGCTAAACTGGCGGTCAGTCAGTCATGTATAGTGACGAACGAAGAGTAATATTGCGAGATTAATACGATGATCAAACAAAGGACACTAAAACGTATTGTTCAGGCGACAGGTATCGGTTTACATACCGGTAAAAAAGTCAGCCTGACACTGCGCCCTGCGCCAGCCAATACTGGGGTCATCTATCGTCGCACTGACTTGAATCCACCGGTAGATTTCCCGGCTGATGCAAAATACGTGCGCGATACCATGCTCAGTACTTGCCTGGTAAACGACGAAGGCGTGCGTATTTCAACGGTTGAGCACCTTAACTCAGCCCTGGCCGGTTTAGGTATCGACAACATTATTGTTGAAGTCGATGCGCCTGAAATCCCGATTATGGATGGTAGTGCTGCGCCTTTCGTTTATCTGCTGCTGGATGCAGGGATCGACGAGCTGAACAGCGCTAAGAAATTCGTTCGTATTAAAGAAGCCGTACGTGTTGAAGAGGGTGATAAGTGGGCAGAGTTAACGCCTTATAATGGTTTTTCTCTCGACTTTACCATCGACTTCAAGCATCCGGCGATCGATTCAAGCTCACAGCGTTATCAGCTGAACTTCTCAGCAGATGCGTTTGTTCGCCAGATCAGTCGTGCGCGTACCTTCGGTTTTATGCGTGAAATTGAGTATTTACAGTCTCGTGGCCTGTGCCTGGGCGGTAGTCTTGACTGTGCCATCGGCTTAGATGATTTCCGTGTATTAAACGAGGAAGGCCTGCGTTTTGACGATGAGTTTGTTCGTCACAAAATGCTGGATGCTATCGGTGATTTGTTTATGTGTGGTCACAATGTTATCGGTGCGTTCAGTGCCTTTAAATCAGGGCATGCATTGAATAACAAATTGCTGCAAGCCGTACTGGCTAAACAGGAAGCCTGGGAATGGGCAACCTTTGAAGATGATGCTGAACTGCCACAGGCATTCAAAGCACCGAATCTGGTACTGGCATAAAATTGCTTAATGCAGCAGGTGTTACTGATAATCTCTCCGGTCAGTAACCCTGCTGTTTTTTTATGCTCCTCGTGCTCTGTCTAAAAATCCCCCAAAAACACCGAATTTATTCACTGCTTCCTTATTCTCTGATGTTGAAATCCGGCATTAGTGATACTATCTCACTCATACTATATTGGCGTATCCGGCCAGCGGACGCAGGGATTGCTGAGAGTCTCCCGGAACGCATACATCAGTTTTCAATGGATAGAATGTGATCGGAATTTTTTCGCGTTGGCGACAACTTGGCAGACGGTACTTCTGGCCGCATCTCCTTTTGGGGATGGTCGCGGCCAGTCTGGGCTTGCCTGTCGCTAATGCGCAACCCCCGGAGTCTGGTTCTGTCTCCGGTAAATCGGCCAATACCCTCTTTGTCGGTAATGCGGTTCGCTTTGAAAATCTTATCCGCTTGCGTGATACGGCCCGCAGGCCGGGGCTGAGTGCTGATTACTGGCATCAGCATGCTATCAGGGTGGTGATCCGCCATCTCTCATTCTCCTTACCGCAACTGCAAGCGCAGGTTCAGCATCCGCTTCTTCCTCTGACGGCACAGAAAATTGCTGTTTTACAGTCACTGCATGCCTTGCTGACGACACATAACCCTGTCTGCCCGCATCCCCCGGTCGGGAGTGCATTATCTTCCGTTCAGCAACCCGGCTTTAACAGTGGCTTGTGGCTTTCCGGGGTTCAGGGTATCCGGGCCGGGCCCGTGCTCTCTGAGATCTGATAGTCCAGGACGTAAACCCACCCCGAATTTTGCAGCCAGTGAGCTGAACTGAGATTATAAAAACTATGGTCATGAAATTATTAACTAAAATTTTTGGCAGCAGCAATGATCGTACCTTACGTCGTATGCGTAAGACGGTTGATATTATTAATAAAATGGAACCGGAATTTACGGCGCTGACCGATGAACAACTGAAAGCGAAAACCGTCGAATTCCGTGCCCGTCTGGAAAAAGGTGAAGCATTAGAAAGCCTAATCCCGGAAGCCTTCGCCACGGTACGTGAAGCCAGTCGTCGTATCTTCAATATGCGCCACTTTGACGTTCAGTTGATGGGCGGTATGGTGCTGAATGAGCGCTGCATCGCAGAGATGCGTACCGGTGAAGGTAAAACGCTGACCGCAACATTACCGGCCTATCTGAACGCACTGAGTGGCAAAGGTGTACACGTCGTTACCGTCAACGATTACCTGGCGCAGCGTGATGCCGAAAATAACCGCCCGTTGTTTGAGTTCCTGGGCCTGACTGTCGGTATCAACCTGCCAGGGATGCCGGCACCGGCTAAGCGTGAAGCTTACAATGCTGATATCACCTACGGTACTAATAACGAATACGGCTTTGACTATCTGCGCGATAACATGGCTTTCAGCCCGGAAGAGCGTGTGCAGCGCAAACTGAACTATGCGCTGGTAGATGAAGTCGACTCCATCCTGATCGATGAAGCCCGTACTCCTCTGATAATCTCAGGTCCGGCGGAAGATAGCTCTGAGCTTTATATTAAAGTTAATAAGGTTATTCCTCATCTGGTTCGTCAGGACAAAGAAGATTCTGATACGTTCCAGGGGGAAGGTGATTTCTCGGTGGACGAAAAGTCTCGCCAGGTTCACCTCACCGAACGCGGTCTGGTAAAAATTGAACAACTGCTGGTCAGCCAGGGCATTATGGAAGAAGGCGAGTCCCTCTATTCTCCGGCTAATATCATGCTGATGCACCACGTCACAGCAGCTTTGCGTGCTCATGCCCTGTTCACCCGTGATGTTGATTACATCGTCAAAGATGGCGAAGTTGTTATTGTCGATGAGCATACCGGTCGTACCATGCAGGGACGTCGCTGGTCAGATGGCCTCCATCAGGCAGTAGAAGCGAAAGAAGGTGTTGAAATCCAGAATGAGAACCAGACGCTGGCATCGATCACCTTCCAGAACTATTTCCGCTTATATGACAAACTGGCGGGGATGACCGGTACTGCGGATACTGAAGCCTTTGAGTTCAGCTCTATTTACAAGCTGGATACCATTGTGCTGCCGACTAACCGTCCGATGGTCCGTAAGGATATGCCGGATCTGGTGTATATGACCGAGCAGGAAAAAATTGCGGCTATTATCGAAGACATCCGTGAACGTACTGCCAATGGTCAGCCTATTCTGGTCGGGACCATTTCTATCGAAAAATCTGAAGTTGTCTCTCATGAGCTGACAAAAGCCGGTATCAAACACAATGTTCTGAATGCTAAATTCCATGCCAGCGAAGCAGATATTATCGCACAGGCAGGGCAGCCGGGTGCGGTCACCATAGCGACCAACATGGCGGGGCGCGGTACCGATATCATGCTGGGCGGTAGCTGGCATGCGGAAGTTGAAGCGAGAGAAAATCCGACGCAGGAAGAGATCGAGGCTATCAAAGCCGAATGGCAGAAACGTCATGATGCGGTTCTGGAATCCGGCGGTCTGCACATTATCGGTACTGAACGACATGAATCCCGTCGTATCGATAACCAGTTACGTGGTCGTGCCGGTCGTCAGGGGGATAAAGGGTCTTCACGCTTCTACCTGTCAATGGAAGATGCCCTGATGCGTATTTTCGCTTCTGACCGTGTCTCTGGCATGATGCGGAAACTGGGTATGAAGCCAGGTGAAGCCATCGAGCACCCGTGGGTGACTAAAGCGATTGCGAATGCACAGCGTAAAGTGGAAAGCCGTAACTTCGATATCCGTAAGCAGTTGCTGGAATATGATGATGTTGCCAGTGATCAGCGTCGGGCGATCTACACTCAGCGTAACGAGTTGCTGGATGTTTCCGATGTGAGCGAGACCATCAATGGTATTCGCGGTGATGTGCTGACCGCCATTATCGATAACTATATTCCGCGGCAATCTCTGGAAGAAATGTGGGATGTTCCGGGGCTGGAAGAGCGTTTACGTACTGACTTCGACCTTAGCCTGCCGATTGCTGAATGGCTGGATAAAGAACCTGAACTTCATGAAGAAACACTGCGCGAACGTATTATGGAACGTGCCGATGAAAGCTATAAAGAGAAAGAGGCTGTCGTCGGTGCTGAAATGATGCGTAACTTCGAAAAAGGTGTGATGTTACAGACTCTGGATACCTTGTGGAAAGAGCACCTGGCGTCGATGGATTACCTTCGTCAGGGCATCCACTTACGCGGTTATGCACAGAAAGATCCTAAGCAGGAATACAAACGTGAGTCTTTCGCCATGTTCTCTGCGATGCTGGAGTCACTGAAATATGAAGTGGTCAGCACCTTGAGCAAAGTTCAGGTAAGTATGCCTGAGGAAGTTGAAGCCATGGAGCAGCAGCGCCGTGAAGAAGCCGAGCGTCTGGCGGCTCAGCAACAACTTAGCCACGTCGATTCAGAAACTGAAGCCGCTGCCGAGCTGGCCGCGCAGGGAGGGGAACGTAAAGTCGGACGTAATGACCCTTGCCCGTGTGGTTCCGGTAAAAAATACAAACAGTGTCACGGGCGTATTGCATAATCTCCCGTCCCTGGCCTCTGGCCAGGGTTCTGTATGATTGTCTCAGGTCCATGGTGACATGGACCTTTTTATCGTCTGTCATAAAGTAAACCGCTGACAGATCGGCTGTGTGCTTTATATATAAGGGTAACTCATGAAACATCTGCAAGTCGCGGTCGGGATTATCCGGGACCCGCAACGGGGTATTTTTCTGGCCCGTCGTTCATCCTCTTCCCATATGGCAAATAAATGGGAGTTCCCTGGCGGTAAAATTGAAAAAGATGAAACCGCTGAACAGGCACTGAAACGTGAACTGATGGAAGAGACGGGTATTGAGGTGATGAGTGCACAGGCTATCGGACAGGCTGATCATACTTACGAGGATGTTCACGTCACACTGCACTTTTTCCTGGTTGAGCAGTGGAAAGGGGAACCCTGGGGGAAAGAGGGGCAGCCACAACGCTGGGTCAGGCAGGAGGCATTAATTGCGGAAGAATTTCCGCCGGCAAATCATCAACTGGTGGGCAGACTGGTGGCCGGTGAGCTGTAAGGATAACAAAGGGCACAACCTGGTGGTCTGTGCCCTCTGCTTTGCGGAAAACGCTATTCTCCGCTCCATTCATCTTCATCAGAAAGTTTGTCATCCACCGGGATACGCTTTTCTTCAGCCGCCCATTCGCCTAAATCAATCAGCTGGCAGCGTTTAGAACAAAACGGGCGCCAGGGACTGAGACTATCCCAGATCACATCAGCCTGGCATTGAGGGCATTTCACTGTGACAACTTCTTCCTGCATAGTACCTTCTTAACAACATGCGATTTCAAACTGCAGACGAGCGGGTATTTCACCGTATTCACTGTCCATTGGCATAAAGCGGATAGCATAGCGATTTTTATGTCCGGAGATCTGCGGGTAGAGCTGGTCTTCTGCTGTGAGTTGCAGACGGATCAGATCGGCGTCTTCCGCGTTATCCTGAAAAAAGCCATTGAGACTGGTTTCTGCATGGAAATTACCAGACTGACGGATGAGATCCAACACCAGACGTAAACTTTCTCTGAGGGGTTGCAGAGTAGAGCACCATTCGTCGACCCGGGTCTGACGTTCAGCCGCAGCACTATTGAGCCATATATGAAGGGCAGGCAGGTCAAAGCTGCAACATCCACCGGGTATTCCCAGTCGCTGACGAACCTGACTAATAAATCTGTCTTCTCTGAGTTGTTGACCCATACGCGGAACCGTCATCATCAGGGTACCCTGCTTTTTGAGTTCCTGCTGCAGCTCACTGACTCTGGTAGCATCTACGCCACTGACGGATAACCAGCTGTAAAGTTTTTGTTGCTGGCGATCCAGTTCCTTAACCAGGTCAGCACGGATATCTCCGCGGTCAAAAATATCTAATAAGTCACCGATCCCGCGGAAGAAACTCAATGCACTGGCAGGATCATCCACAGGCTGACTGCTACTGAGGTTGTTCAGAATATATTCAACCCGGAGCCAGGTACGCATTTTTTCGTTGAGCGGGTACTCAAACAGGATAACGGTGCTCATGATACAGATCCTTTTTTCACTGACGCCAGCCTCTGATAGAGGCGAAACAACGTATTGATATCCTGCTCTTGTTCGGCAGGTGTCCCGGTGTTGTCGATAATATCATCGGCAACCGCTAAACGTGATTGCCTGCTCGCTTGTGCAATCAGTATAGCTTCAGCCTGCTGGCGGCTGATCTGATCTCTTGCCATGGTACGATTGATTTGGGTTTCTTCATCCACATCGATCACCAGCACACGATCCGCTTTCAGGTGCAAATTATTTTCCACCAGCAAGGGAACCACCCACAGACACCAGTCAGCCGTGACAGCTTTTATCATGTCCTGAGTCCGTTGCTGGATCAACGGGTGAAGGAGGTTATTCAACCAGACCTTCTGTGGTGGTTCGGCAAAAATCTGCTGGCGTAACCAGCTGCGATCCAGTGAACCATCAGGCAGTAATGCCTGTGCGCCGAAATGTGTCTCAATCTGCTGAAGAGCTGTTGAACCTGGCGCAACGACTTCACGGGCAATCACATCGGCATCAATGACCGGAACCCCCCGTTCAGAAAACCGGTTAGCCACAGTGGTTTTACCGCTCCCGATCCCGCCGGTAAGTGCAACAACATAGGTCATAACATAGGTATCCTGGCTATTAAGAAACTCCCCGGGTCAAAATAGCGGGGAGCGTAAATTATTTTAGTCAGATTAGACGAATTATCGGCTAATAAAAAATAAAAACTCCGTTCTGTTATGACGTTATTACTTATCCGTTCCGGCTGCAGGTAGTCAGAAAATGAGCGGGCAGTCATCTTTCACTGACACAGTAACAGCTTACCGCGAGCTGAAAAGTAATACTCTAAGCGCTGTTTATTTAATGCCATAACCCGTATGGCAGCATTATATTCACCGCAGGGGGATGTTTTTTATGACTGATTTCAGGGCAACTTACTGTTTTGCAGTATGAATTTTGCTCAGTCTATTCTCTCAAAGAATAATGTCTTTTTCTGTCAGAGTTGATCACTCACGTATGAGCTAATCACCGGGAAAATTCATTTTCTATATCGCATTAATTAAATGTATAGAGCTTGTATCTGGTCGTTTTTTACGCTTGTCCGGGGGGCGTATTCTCTCTTTTCCGGAAATATTCACCCGGAAAGAGTAAATCTGAACGCCTTATATTTCCGTTTGGAAATAATATCTGCAGGTGATTTTATGGATAACCGTCGCGGGGGACTAAGCGGCGTGCGGTCAGCGTGGAAAACAGGCGGAGCGGACAGATTAAAATATCGCCTCACCCAGATTAAACATCGGCAGATACATACCGATGACAATACTTCCCGTGATAAGCCCGGTGATCAGCAACATAGCTGGCTCAATACTGTTACTCAGAAGATCGGTTTGTTGCCTGGCCTCAGTTTCAAACCACTGCGCCAGCCGCATAAAAACCACATCCAGGGTGCCGGTTTGTTCTCCTGAGCGGGTCAGCAGGTAACATATTGGCGGAAAACCGGGTTGATCATTCAGGCCAGCGGAGAGAGGAAGGCCCTGTTCAATATGGTGACGCAGCGTGTTTAGTGCTTGTTGCCAGAAAGGTGTAGCAAACACGTTCTCTGCTATCTGTAATCCTTCGCTCAGTGGTAATCCTGAACGCTGGGTCAGTGCCAGAATATCAAAAAGTTGTGCCAGCAGCGTGAACTGCCATAGCCGGCCAGCCAAAGGCAGACGTAACAATAAGCGCTGGGTTGTCAGCACCCGCGCGGCATTTTTTCTGCATCTCAGGTATCCGACACTGCCAGCCACAGCCATTAGCAGCACCGCTGGTATGGCGTGTACTAAAGACTGTGAAAAACCGATCAGATACCGCGTGAAAGCAGGCAGAGGTGTGTTAGCAGAGCGGTAAATGGCGGCAAACTCCGGTAATATCCACAGCAACATTCCCAGACTTATCACTGCGGCCAGCAGGAGGACAAACAGCGGGTATCTCAGGGCCTTGATAAGTTGCTGCTTCAGTTGGCGCTGTTTTTGCTGCTGCTCCGCCAGATTTTTACAGCAATATTCCAGTTGGCCTGTTTGTTCTCCGGTTCGTATCATTGAGATGCAGAGGGGCGGAAAAATACCGGGCCAGTGGCTGAGTGCGGACGAAAAGCTGGTACCGGACAGGATTTGTTGCTGCAATTGTTCCAGTAACGAGCGCCATGCCTTCGCCGGATGGCCACCTGCCAGCAGAAGTAAGCCCTCGGACAGTGTCAGGCCCGCCTGAAGCAACATACCGGTCTGGCTGAAGAAGACAACCCTTTCCTGACGCAGCCAGTAGCGTGCTGAATAACACTTTTTTCGTGTGATTTTCAGCGGAATTAAGTCCTGTTGAGACATCATATCCTGCAACCGGCGGGGGTTATCCGCCAGCATTTCTCCCTGACAATAACCCCCTTCAGCATCGATAGCCCGCCAGTGAAATAAACAGTAATTACTCATCCAGCCCCCCCGTCACACGAAGTACTTCAGCCCAGGAGGTGTCAGCACGGCTGACGGCATTCAAACCAGACATAAACAGAGGCTGCATGCCCTGGCGGGAAGCAATCATTTTTAACTCCTGAGAGGAGACATCGTCAGCGATAGCCTGGTGTAAATCACCGGTAATGGCCAATACTTCAAAAATGGCGAACCGGCCATAATAGCCGCCAAAACAGTGGTCACAACCTTCAGCCAGCCAGTGTGTTATGGCGGACGGTTGCCGGCCGGGCGGGCCGGGTAGTGTGGTATCTGCCTGGCGACGACAATGCCGGCACAACCTGCGGACCAGCCGTTGGGCGATGACTAACCGCAGCGAAGCGGCCAGCAGATACCCGGCAATGCCCATCTGGCGTAAGCGCGTTATCGCTTCAGGTGTCGAATTGGTGTGTAGCGTTGATAGAACCAGATGGCCGGTCTGAGCTGCTTTGACGGCAATGTCTGCCGTTTCGTTATCCCTGATTTCGCCAATCATAATGACATCCGGATCCTGGCGAAGCAGCGCCCGCAGGATACGGGCGAAGTCCAGCCCGGCACGGGTATTGATTTGCGTCTGATTAATGCCGGGCAGAGTCATCTCTATCGGGTCTTCCACCGTGGAGAGGTTTCTATCCGGGGTATTTAAGGCATTTAACAGACTGTAAAGCGTCAGGGTTTTACCGCTGCCTGTCGGCCCGGTGACCAGAATCATCCCCTGAGGTTGCTGTAATACGGCCAGTAACTGAGTCAGCGTGTCTGGCTCCAGCCCTAACTGTGCAGGAGTCAGGGCTGCGGACAGGGTCTGCAGACGTCTGAGCACGACTTTCTCTCCGAAGTGTGTCGGCAGAGTCGACAGACGAAAGCTCTGTCTGTCATCGCCGGTTTCATAGCTCAGTTGACCATCCTGCGGCAGTCGGTTTTCAGCGATATCCACGCCGGCCAGAATTTTAAATCGGGCAATCAGTGAATTCCCCGGACAGGGCAACCTGAGCGGGCAGGGGGAGAGAATACCGTCGATTCTCAGACGGGCCCGTATTCCTTCCGGGGTCGGTTCAATATGAATATCAGAGGCCCGTAAGCGAATGGCCAGTGCCAGTAGCTGCCCGGCAAGCTCCGGGATATTGGTGCTTTCAGGGTTTCCGCTTACCGGAGATGATGACGGAGAAGCCGTCTGCTGGCGGCAGTTTTCAATCCGGGCTAGTGGCCAGACTTCAAAACTGACTTGTCGCTGGCTGGCGAAACGCAGAGATTCGATAATTTCCTCAGCGGGCAACGCTGTCACTGCCAGCCTGAGTAACGTGGCGTCCAGTGAGAGGATGCAGGCAGGGATCTGGCGGCATAAATTATCCAGCGATTGCGGGATCATAGCTCCTCCTGCTGATCGTCGAACCGGAATTGTGATCGACAATTGTTGAGAAGCAGTCGGTTTTCACTCAGGCATCGCTTGGTCCATGAAAACTCACCGTCCTGTGCATTCCAGTGGGGGAGCAGCTCGACCGTTAACCCTTTCAATGTCTCGCTGCCAGTGAGAGTCATTTTACCGTCACTGACCTGCAGGCTTCCGGTGTAACGAGACCCTTTCACGGCGGGGATACCGTATGTCTCTGCATTACATCCCTGGCTGGTTCCTTTTTCCATACTGCAAAGTTCAATCGCGGTTTTATACGGTAACATTAGTTGCAACATATCGGTGATGGCCGCTTTCTGCAGATAGTTCTGATACGCCGGTAAACCGATAGCACTGAGGATGGCGATAATCGCGATCACGATCATTAGTTCAATCAGGGTAAAACCTTGTTGTTTTTCCATAGATACCCTCCTTGTAATAAGCCGGGAAGAGTAAAGCGTTATGCCGGCAGGAGGGATGGATGATCTCCGGCGGCAGGAGATCGCATCCGGAGTTTTATCGGTTGTTTCATCGCAAAGCAGTCAGGATGTGTGCCGGCATCCGTAACAGATAAACCGGCCCGGGAAAGGTTTAGGCGCTGGCGGGCAAAAACTGCAGTGAAATATTCAGAGGCTGTGGCTGGTTCAGTAGTGCATTGGCGGAAAGGTAATCCACACCGGTATGTGAAAGGGCCGGCAGATGCTGACAGGTATTTTGTCCGCTGATAATCAGCATCGGTGACACCTGTTGTTTGTGGCGTTCAGTGACCGCAGCATTGACTTCCGGCAAGGTGAAGTTTTGCAACTGTATAAGATCTGCCCCGGCGACCAGTGCCTGTGAGAACTGTGTGAACGATGTCACTGTGACTTCAATCGGGCGGTCCGGGTCGATCCAGCGGGCATTTTCTATTGCCGAAACGACCGAGCCACAGGCGATAATATGGTTTTCGTTAATGGGGATCAGATCGCTCAGGTCCAGCCGCTGTGCCGTATGATCGCCGCAGAGAAGCGCATATTTTATCGCGTTACTGAATCCCGGCTGAGTATTCAGGGAATCCATCACCCGGAGCTGAGTGTCAGCTAACTGGCTAAGGGTATGGCTGAAGCGGGTTGAAATTCCGGATAATGTCTGTAAAAAATGCAACACCGAAGTTTCGGCACTGAGTAATGCGGTAGCGGGCCCGGTCAGGGTGGCCAGTATTTGCCCCTGATGAATCGCGGCGGCATCGCTGGTATGCCACTGCCACGTTATGTCGGGGCTAATCTGCTGAAGCACCGCCTCAGCCCAGGCTTTACCGCAGAATATACCGTCTTCATGGCTGATAAGCTGCGCCTGGCTGCGCTGCGTTTCGCTGACCAGACGAGTCACCAGAGGATGGTCAGGGTGTCGCTTGCCTGCGGGGGCATTCTGTAATGCCTGCGTAACGACTTCCGGAATGTCATACCTGACGCGTTCGAGTAGCTGTCGTTTGCAGTGTTCTGAGGCAGTATGGCTTACGGGCATGGGGCTGTTTGCTCCTTTAGTCACAGGAATAAATACTGTAGCCTGAAGTGTCATGACTCTCCAGCCGAATAGCGTAACCAGTTGAGTCATCGGGTCTGACGGCAGAGGTAGTCAGTCTGAGAGTCGCTGGCACCCGGAACGGATAAGCAATATCATGATAACTCTTATGTTATTCTCGACCTTATGCAGGGAACATGACCCATATGAAACTTGAATCTGGCTGGCTGACAACGGCAAGAAAAGTCCCTTCAGCGCATTTTAACGAGCGTCCGGAAGAGGTGTCCCCCTGGCTATTGGTGATCCATAATATCAGCCTGCCTCCGGGGAAATTTGGCGGTCCCTGGATAGACCAGCTCTTTACCGGCACCCTGAATCCCGACGATGACCCGTATTTTGAGGGGATCGCGGCGCTAAAGGTGGCTGCACATTGCCTGATCCGACGTGATGGTGAAATAGTGCAATATGTGGCTTTTGATAAGCGCGCCTGGCATGCCGGGCAGTCTTCCTATCACGGGCAGGATAATTGTAATGATTTTTCCATCGGTATTGAACTGGAAGGCACGGATACCGTGGCGTATACCGCGCAGCAATACGAGTCATTGTGTCAGATAACACGCCTTCTGATGCACTGTTATCCGATAAAAACTGACGATATTACCGGGCACAGTGATATTGCCCCCGGACGTAAGACGGATCCCGGGGAGGCATTTGACTGGCAATACTACCGGCAACAACTGCAGGCGATAACCGGCGAGCAGGCCGGACAGAAATGAAATAAGGGCTGGAAAGAATGACGTTATTTACCTTGTTACTGGTACTGGGCTGGGAACGGTTATTTAAATTGGGTGAACACTGGCAGCTGGAGCATCGGTTACGGCCGATTTTCCGCGGGCAGACCCATTTCTCGATGATACGCACGACCGGTATGGCGGTTCTGGCAATGCTGATAACGCTGGTGCTGGTGCTGAGCCTGCGAGGGTTATTCTTCGGAGTACCGTCGTTGCTGCTATGGGTCGTGGTCGGGGTATTATGCATCGGCGCCGGGGTCACGCGTCTGCATTATCATGCTTATCTGAAGTCGGCCAGCGTCGATGATCAGGCCGCCCATCAGGCAATGGCTGATGAGCTGAGTTTAATTCACGGATTGCCGGATACCGCGAATGAGCGTGTGTATCTGCGTGAGTTACAGAATGCACTGCTGTGGATTAACTACCGCTTCTACCTCGCACCGCTGTTCTGGTTTGTGGTGGGGGGGCCGTGGGGGCCGGTAACGCTGGTCGGATACGCGTTTCTGCGCGCCTGGCAAGGCTGGCTGGCGGCTCATCAGACAGCAGCCGAACGTGAGCAGTCCGGCGTGGAGAAATTACTGTTTGTGCTGGACTGGATCCCTGTACGCCTTGCCGGTGTGGCTTATGCGCTGTTAGGGCATGGCGAAAAAGCCTTACCTGCCTGGTTCAAATTTATCAGGGATGTGCGACACACGCCGTATCAGGTTCTGACCCGTCTGGCCCAGTTCTCGCTGGAACGCGACCCCTGTACGGATAAAGTGGAAAAACCCCGTATGGCGGTGGCGCTGGCGAAACGTATCACGCTGGTGCTGGTGGTGGTGGTGGCGCTACTGACAATCACAGGGACACTGCTCTAGCCGGTCATCCTCTGAGAGACAAAAAGGGCGCAGTCAGATCTTTCTGAACTGCGCCCTTTTTACGTCAACCGTGGATTATCAGGCCGGATGCTTCTTCGTCCGGAATAAATACCCGATGGCCAGAATAACCAGCCAGACGGGGATCAGCCACACAGAAATCGCCATTCCCGGGGTCATGACCATGATGACCAGGATAGCTGCCATAAACAGCAGACAAATCCAGTTACCCAGCGGATAAAGAAGTGCTTTAAAGCGTGGGGTAACGCCCTGCCTCTCTTTCGCTTTACGGAATTTCAGATGCGCCAGGCTTATCATGGCCCAGTTAATGACCAGAGCAGAGACCACCAATGACATCAGTAAACCAAAGGCTTTCGCCGGCATCAGATAGTTGATCAGTACCCCGAGAGCAGTGGCTACGGCAGACAGTCCCAGAGCAACATAAGGCACCCCACGGCGGTCGACCTTCAGCAGAGCGCGGGGACCATTACCCTGTTTCGCCAGCCCGTACAGCATACGGCTGTTACTGTAGACGCAACTGTTATAGACCGAGAGAGCGGCGGTCAGGATCACAATATTCAGCGCATTCGCGACCAGGCTGTCACCCAGTTCATGGAAGATAAGCACAAACGGGCTGCCACCTTCGACCACTTTCGTCCACGGGTAGAGTGATAACAGGATGGTCAGTGAGCCGATGTAAAAAATCAGAATACGGTACAACACCTGGTTGGTGGCTTTAGGGATGCTGCGCTCCGGATTATCGGCTTCTGCCGCGGTGATCCCCACCAGTTCAAGCCCGCCGAAAGAGAACATGATGACTGCCATCGACATCACAAGCCCGGAAATACCGTGAGGGAAGAAGCCCCCGATGGCCCAGATATTGGAGAAAGAGGCTTCAGGCGCACCGTGTCCGCTGAACAACATCCAGCCACCAAACAGGATCATACCGATGACAGCTACGACTTTAATGATAGAGAACCAGAACTCCATCTCACCGTAGACTTTCACATTGCTCAGGTTAATGGCATTGATCAGTACAAAGAAGACCGCTGCAGACACCCATGTGGGAATTTCCGGCCACCAGTACTGAATATAGACGCCGACAGCAGTGAGTTCAGCCATGGCTACCAGCACATAGAGCACCCAGTAGTTCCAGCCGGAAGCAAATCCTGCAAAGCTCCCCCAGTATTTATAGGCAAAATGACTAAATGACCCGGCGACCGGCTCCTCTACCACCATTTCACCCAGCTGACGCATGATCAGAAAGGCGATAAACCCGCCGATGGCATACCCCAGCAGGACGGAAGGACCGGCCATTTTTATCGTTTGCGCTATTCCGAGAAACAGGCCTGTACCAATGGCTCCCCCCAGAGCGATTAACTGAATATGGCGGTTCTTCAATCCCCGCTTCAGCGTGTCCTCTTGCTGTTTTTCCATAAAAAACCTCTTAATCATCTACAGTTCTGCTTTCCCAGGGTGAGGGAAGGCAGTGATTTATAGTGCTTTCGTTATTATTTTACCTGTCCGTAACAGCACGATACTGCCGTCTGCCTGCGGATCAGAATAGTGATAAGTCATACGCTTTGCACCTTGCTTTTGTTGTTTCGTGCTCAAAAAAGCCTATCTTTGACGATGGGTTCGGTTCCATCCTGTCGGGACAGGAAAAACAGGGGATGAATTACCCGCCACAGAGGGCGAGATAACAGCAGGAAATCCGGAGTAAACAGGCTGACGACGTTGATGGTAAAGAAAAAATCGCGCATTTCCGGGATTTGATCCTGACGCAAAGCTGGCACCGGTATATGGACAGCAGGTAAATAATTTGTTACTTTTAGCGCCCGTATTTTGCTAATTGGTAATACCAATTATCCGGCACAATGACAGGAATAAATTAACGACTGTGATGGCGTACAGCAAAATCCGACAACCTAAGCTGTCAGATGTGATTGAGCAGCAACTGGAGTCGCTGATTATGGAAGGCTCATTGTGTCCGGGAGAACAACTCCCCCCGGAGCGCGAGCTTGCCCGTCAATTTGATGTATCGCGCCCCTCCGTGCGTGAGGCGATACAGCGCCTGGAAGCCCGGGGACTGTTATCTCGTCGTCAGGGAGGCGGGACCTTTGTGCAGACGACTCTCTGGCAAAGCCTGAGCGACCCGCTGGTCGGTATACTGGCGAATTCTCCTGAATCCCGTTTTGATTTACTGGAAACCCGGCATGCGCTGGAGGGGATAGCGGCGTACTATGCGGCGTTGCGGGGGACGGAAGAGGATTTAGCGCGTATCCGCGCACATCACATCCGTATTCAGCAGGCACAGGACAGCGGTAACCTGGATGCCGAAGCTGACGCCGTCATTAAATATCAAATAACCGTCACTGAAGCCGCCCATAATATGGTGCTGTTGCATCTTGTGCGCGCTATGGGGCCGCTGCTGGAACAAAATGTCCGGCAGAATTTTGAAACACTTTACTTACGACGCGATATGCTAGCGAAAGTAAGTGGACACCGCGCCAGAATTTTTGAGGCGATTATTGCACGTGAGCCGGAAAAAGCCCGTGAAGAATCACACTCGCACCTGGCGTTTCTTGAAGAAATATTGCTGGAAAGAAGCCGGGAAGAAAGCCGGCGGGAACGTTCATTAAGACGTCTTCAGCAACGCAAGGGTTAGGCACATCAAGGTATGTGCAATTATGAAGTGCTTGTCTGCTCTGTACCCCAACTTTGTTTTACAGATAAGCTACTCAAAATTCAACGTATTAGACACAGATAAGGAATAGCCCCATGTCAGAACGTTTACCTAATGACGTGGATCCGATTGAAACCCGCGACTGGTTACAGGCGCTCGAATCGGTCATCCGTGAAGAAGGTGTTGAACGCGCTCAGTACTTAATTGATCAGGTACTTGATGCGGCTCGCAAAGGTGGTGTCAGTGTGGCAGCCGGCGCTTCTGCGCAGGACTACATCAATACTATTTCCGTTGACGATGAACCGGAATATCCGGGGAACCAGGCACTGGAGCGACGTATTCGTTCAGCAATTCGCTGGAATGCGATTATGACGGTACTGAGAGCATCTAAAAAAGATCTGGAACTGGGTGGCCATATGGCGTCTTTCCAGTCTTCTGCGACCATTTACGAAGTTTGCTTTAACCACTTCTTCCGCGCCCGTACTGCGCAGGATGGCGGCGACCTGGTTTATTTCCAGGGGCACATTTCGCCTGGCATCTATGCCCGCGCCTTCCTGGAAGGTCGTTTAACGGAAGAACAGTTGAACAACTTCCGTCAGGAGGTTCATGGTAAGGGGCTTTCTTCTTATCCACACCCTAAACTGATGCCTGATTTCTGGCAGTTCCCGACGGTTTCTATGGGGCTGGGACCGTTGTCGGCAATCTACCAGGCAAAATTCCTGAAATATCTGGAACACCGTGGCCTGAAAAAGACCTCGGCGCAGACCGTTTATGCCTTCCTGGGCGACGGTGAAATGGATGAGCCGGAATCCAAAGGGGCGATCACTATCGCAACCCGTGAGAAACTGGATAACCTGGTGTTCATCATTAACTGTAACCTGCAACGTCTGGATGGACCGGTGACAGGTAACGGTAAAATTATTAATGAACTGGACGGTATCTTTACCGGTGCCGGCTGGGAAGTGATTAAAGTCATCTGGGGCGATCGCTGGGACGAACTGCTGCGTAAAGACACCAGTGGTAAGCTTATTCAGCTGATGAATGAAACCGTTGACGGTGATTATCAGACCTTTAAGTCAAAAGACGGGGCCTATGTGCGTGAGCACTTCTTCGGAAAATATCCGGAGACGGCGGCACTGGTCAAAGATATGTCAGACGATGAGATCTGGTCACTGAACCGTGGTGGTCATGATCCGAAGAAAGTCTATGCGGCCCTGAAAAAAGCGCAGGACACCAAAGGAAAACCGGTGCTGATCCTGGCGCATACCGTTAAAGGGTATGGCATGGGTGAAACGGCGGAAGGTAAAAACATCGCGCACCAGGTGAAGAAAATGAACATGGATGGCGTGCGCTATATCCGTGATCGTTTCAATGTGCCGGTCAGTGATGAGCAGCTGGAAACACTGCCGTACGTTACCTTTGACAAAGCGTCGGAAGAGTATCAGTACCTGCACGGTCAGCGTGAGAAACTGGGAGGGTATCTGCCAAGCCGTCAGGAGAAGTTCACTGACAAACTGGATATCCCTGCACTTGACGAATTTAAGTCTTTGCTCGATGAGCAAAGCAAAGAAATTTCTACCACCATTGCCTTCGTACGTGCGCTGAATGTCATGCTGAAAAATGCATCGATTAAAGATCGTCTGGTGCCGATCCTTGCCGATGAAGCGCGTACCTTTGGTATGGAAGGTCTGTTCCGTCAGATTGGTATCTACAGCCCGAACGGTCAGCAGTACACACCGCAGGACCGCGAGCAGGTGGCTTACTACAAAGAAGACGAGAAAGGTCAGATCCTGCAGGAAGGGATCAACGAACTGGGGGCCGGGGCGTCCTGGTTAGCCGCCGCGACATCGTACAGTACCAATAACCTGCCGATGATCCCGTTCTACATCTATTACTCCATGTTTGGGTTCCAGCGTATCGGTGATCTGTGCTGGGCCGCCGGGGATCAGCAAGCCCGTGGCTTCCTGGTGGGCGGAACGTCCGGACGTACTACACTGAACGGTGAAGGCCTGCAGCATGAAGACGGACATAGCCATATTCAGTCACTGACTATTCCTAACTGTATCTCTTATGACCCGGCCTACGCGTATGAAGTGGCGGTGATTATGCATGACGGTCTGGAGCGGATGTACGGTGAAGCTCAGGAAAATGTGTATTACTACATTACCACCCTGAACGAAAACTATCATATGCCAGCGATGCCGGAAGGTGCGGAAGAAGGTATCCGTAAGGGGATCTACAAACTGGATACCCTGCAAGGCAGCAAAGGCAAAGTACAGTTACTGGGCTCCGGCGCTATGCTGCGTCATGTCCGTGAAGCCGCAGAAATCCTGGCCAAAGAGTACGGTGTCGGCTCCGACGTTTACAGTGTGACATCCTTTACCGAACTGGCTCGTGATGGTCAGGACTGTGAGCGCTGGAACATGCTGCATCCTGCCGAAGAGCCTCGCGTGCCTTATATTGCTCAGGTGATGAGTGATGCTCCGGCCGTCGCATCGACCGATTACATGAAACTGTTTGCTGAGCAGGTACGCAACTATATTCCTGCCAGTGATTATCGTGTGCTGGGTACGGATGGCTTTGGTCGCTCTGACAGCCGTGAAAATCTGCGTCATCATTTTGAAGTCGATGCTTCGTATGTGGTGGTTGCTGCTCTGGGTGAACTGGCTAAACGCGGTGAGATTGATAAAAATGTGGTCGCTGAGGCGATCCGTAAATTTGATATCGATGCTGATAAAGTCAATCCGCGTCTGGCGTAAGAGGTAATTATTGATGGCAATTGAAATCAACGTTCCGGATATCGGCACTGATGAAGTTGAAGTGACGGAAATCCTGGTCAAAGTGGGTGATAAGGTTGACGCCGAGCAATCACTGATCACGGTTGAAGGGGACAAGGCATCGATGGAGGTGCCTTCACCTCAGTCCGGTGTTATTAAAGAAATTAAAGTCGCTACCGGCGATAAAGTGGCGACCGGATCACTGATTATGATCTTCGAGGCGGCTGAAGCCGAAGCGCCGGCCGCGAAAGCAGCAGAGACAGCGCAGCCACAAGCCGCGGCTGCTTCAGCCACCGGAACCCGTGAGGTCAATGTCCCGGATATCGGGGGTGATGAAGTGGAAGTCACCGAAATTCTGGTGAAAGCCGGCGATACGGTTGAGGCTGAACAGTCTCTGCTGACTGTCGAAGGCGATAAGGCCTCCATGGAAGTGCCTGCACCTTTTGCCGGTAAAGTGAAAGAGATTAAAGTGACCCTCGGCGATAAAGTCAGTACCGGATCGCTTATCATGGTCTTTGAAACGTCGGACGCCGACGCCGCACCGGTCGCAGAAAATACTGCACCAGCGGCCGCACCTGCAGCCACGGCCAGCGAAGAGAAAATCATTCAGGTGCCTGACATCGGTGGTGATGAAGTTGAAGTGACCGAAATCATGGTGAAGGTCGGTGATAAGGTTGAAAACGAACAATCACTGATCACCGTTGAAGGTGATAAAGCCTCAATGGAAGTTCCGGCACCGTATGCCGGTACGGTTAAATCCATCAGTATTTCCGTCGGCGATAAAGTCAGCACCGGCTCACCGATGATGGTGTTTGAAATTGCCGACAGTGCGCCGGTAGCTGCCCCGGCATCAGCGCCTCAGGCCGCCCCGGTCCCTGCAGCAGAAAAAGCGCCTGCTCCGGCGCAGAATACGGCTAAGCCTGCAGCCGCCCAAAGTGACTTTGCAGAAAATGATGCTTACGTCCACGCCACCCCGGTGATCCGTCGTCTGGCACGTGAATTCGGGGTTAACCTGGCGAAAGTGAAAGGGACCGGCCGTAAAAACCGTATCCTGCGTGAAGATGTGCAGGCGTACGTGAAAGATGCCGTGAAACGTGCAGAGAACCCTGCCTCCGGTGCGACAGCACTGCCGGGGATGCTGCCATGGCCGAAGGTAGACTTCAGCAAGTTTGGTGAGATTGAAGAAGTCGAGCTGGGACGTATTCAGAAACTGTCCGGGGCTAACCTGAGCCGTAACTGGATGATGATCCCGCATGTCACGCATTTCGATGAAGCGGATATTACTGAACTGGAAGCGTTCCGTAAGCAGCAGAATGTTGACGCTGAGAAACAGAAACTGGACGTAAAAATTACGCCGGTGGTGTTTATTATGAAAGCGGTGGCAAAAGCACTGGAAGCCTTCCCGCGTTTCAATAGTTCGATTTCTGAAGATGCACAACGTTTAACCCTGAAAAAATATATTAATATCGGGGTAGCGGTCGACACTCCTAACGGGTTGGTGGTTCCGGTATTCCGTGACGTGAACAAAAAAGGCATTATTGAGTTATCCCGTGAGCTGATGGATATCTCGAAAAAAGCCCGTAACGGAAAACTTACCTCCGGCGATATGCAGGGCGGATGCTTTACCATTTCCAGCCTTGGCGGACTGGGAACTACATCGTTTACACCGATTGTGAATGCACCGGAAGTGGCTATCCTCGGGGTTTCAAAATCGGCGATGAAACCGGTCTGGAACGGTAAGGACTTTACACCGCGCCTGATGTTGCCGTTGTCGTTATCGTTTGACCATCGGGTGATCGATGGTGCCGATGGTGCGCGGTTTATCACGTATATCAATCAGGTACTGTCAGACATTCGTCGTCTGATTATGTAACACGGATGAGGCCGGTGATAATCGCCGGCCTTATTACTGTGCCGAACGTATCAAGGTGTTTGCATCCGGTATATGCATCCTGCCGGAAGAGAGTTTACGGCGTTAATGACCGTCACCACAGGTGACTTTCGCTAACATAACGCTGTTTGCAGTTTATTAACAATTCTGTAAACTCTTGCGCTAAATACGTCCGGGTGGTTTGCGGACGTTATCAATGATAACAACTGACGTCGGACTGCCGGACAGTCAAATAAGAGGTCATGATGAGTACAGAGATTAAAACCCAGGTCGTGGTACTTGGTGCAGGTCCTGCAGGCTACTCCGCCGCTTTTCGTTGTGCTGACTTAGGACTGGAAACGGTTCTGGTTGAACGCTACAGCACCCTTGGCGGTGTTTGTCTGAACGTAGGTTGTATCCCTTCCAAGGCGTTACTGCACGTCGCAAAAGTTATCGAAGAAGCCAAAGCGCTTGAAGCTCACGGTATCGTATTTGGTCAGCCAAAAACGGATATCGATAAAGTCCGTACCTGGAAAGAGAAAGTCATCACCCAGCTGACCGGTGGACTTGCGGGAATGGCAAAAGGCCGCAAAGTTAACGTCGTGAACGGTTTCGGTAAATTTACCGGCGCGAATACGCTGCAGGTTGAAGGCGAAAACGGCACGACTACCATCAGTTTCGATAATGCGATTATTGCTGCCGGTTCCCGTCCGGTACAGCTACCGTTTATCCCGCATGAAGATCCCCGTGTTTGGGACTCTACCGATGCACTGGCATTGAAAGAAGTGCCTGAGCGCCTGCTGATTATGGGCGGTGGTATTATCGGCCTGGAAATGGGGACCGTGTATCATGCCCTGGGTTCACAGATTGATGTGGTGGAGATGTTTGACCAGGTGATCCCGGCCGCTGACAAAGATGTGGTTAAAGCCTTTACCCGTCGTATCAGCAAGCAGTTTACGCTGATGCTGGAAACCAAAGTGACCGCGGTTGAAGCCAAAGAAGACGGTATTTATGTCTCGATGGAAGGCAAAAATGCCCCTGCGGAACCACAGCGTTATGATGCGGTACTGGTCGCTATCGGTCGTCTGCCTAACGGTAAGAGCCTGGATGCCGGTAAGGCCGGGGTTGACGTTGATGACCGTGGTTTCATTCAGGTTGATAAACAGATGCGTACCAACGTACCGCATATCTTTGCTATCGGGGACATCGTGGGTCAGCCAATGCTGGCACACAAAGGGGTACATGAAGGGCACGTGGCTGCCGAAGTTATCTCCGGTAAGAAACACTATTTCGATCCTAAGGTGATCCCGTCTATCGCGTATACCGAGCCGGAAGTTGCCTGGGTTGGTCTGACCGAAAAAGAAGCCAAAGAGAAAGGCATCAGTTACGAAGTCTCCACCTTCCCGTGGGCGGCTTCAGGCAGGGCAATTGCTTCTGATTGCGCAGACGGTATGACCAAGCTGATTTTCGATAAAGAATCACACCGTATTATCGGTGGGGCGATTGTCGGTACGAATGGCGGTGAATTACTGGGCGAAATCGGGCTGGCGATTGAAATGGGATGTGATGCGGAAGATATTGCGCTGACCATTCATGCCCACCCGACCTTACATGAGTCCGTCGGCCTGGCCGCTGAGATTTATGAAGGCAGTATTACCGACTTACCTAACCCTAAAGCGAAGAAAAAGTAACAGGGAAAGGCAGTAAAACAACGGCTCCTCAGGGAGCCGTTGTTTATGGGGGCATTCCGTTCCGTGCTTAAAACCACTGACCAAAACGCCGGCAGTAAAACTGTTTTACGGACTGACTCAGCAGGCAGTACCCGGTCAGGATCAGTAATAACCAGGGGAAATAGCTCAGTGGTAAAGGCTGTAACCTGAAGGTGGTTGCCAGCGGTGAGTACGGCAGGGCGATCCCGATAACGACTACAGCTAATGTGCTTAACAGTACCGGCCAGCGGGCACAGCTCTGCAGGAACGGGATTTTGCGGGTCCGCAGCATATGAACCACCAGCGTCTGTGACAGCAGACCTTCCACAAACCAGCCGGACTGGAACAACGATTGTGTGGCCTCACTGTGAGCAGAAAAGACGTGCCACATGATGGCAAAGGTAGCCACATCGAATACCGATGAAATCGGGCCCATCACCAGCATAAAGCGCCCGATATTTCCGGCATCCCATTTCCGGGGCTGTGCCACAAACTCTTCATCCATGCTATCCCAGGGTAACAGCATCTGAGACACATCATAGATCAGGTTTTGCAGCAGCAACTGAATGGCCAGCATTGGCATAAACGGAATAAAGGCGCTGGCAATTAAGACCGAGAAGACATTGCCGAAGTTAGAACTGGCGGTGATATTCAGATACTTGATGATATTCCCGAAGGTCTGACGGCCGATACGGACGCCGTGTTCCAGAACCTGCAGGTCTTTTTCCAGCAAAATAATATCCGCTGCATTCTGTGCAATCTGAGTCGCATTATCCACTGAGATCCCGACATCGGCAGCATGCAGTGCCGCGGCATCGTTAATACCATCACCGAGAAAGCCGACGGTATGACCGGACTGTTGCAGCAGTGTCACTATCCGCGTTTTATCCGACGGGGTCAGCCGTGCAAAAATAGTATGGCTGGCCAGTTGCTGTTTCAGGGTCTCATCGTCCATGGCGGCGATATCCGGTCCCTGTAACGGGATACCGGCAGACAGACGCAGGTCACGGCAAATTTTAGCGGTCACCTCGGCATTATCGCCGGTCAGAACTTTGACCTGAACCCCGCGGGCTTTCAGTGAAGCCAGGGCGCTTTCCGCCCCCTGTTTTACCGGGTCAAGGAAACACAGGATCCCGCACAGTGTCAGATCACATTCATCGTCATGGCGCAAACGGCGCAGGGCATTCTCCGGGGACAAGGTTTTGCTGCCCATCAGAAGCACGCGATAACCCTGGCGGTTTTTCTCTGCCACATAATCCCGGTAATGTTGCAGATGTTCCGGGGTGAGAAGGACCTCTTCTTTACCGGATAGGACGCGTGTGCAGCGGGCTAGCATCTCTTCACTGGCCCCTTTGCAGATGAGCTGTTGTCTGCCATGGTCGTCGTAAACCGACACAGAAAGACAACGCCGGGTAAAGTCGAACGGTAATTCATCGGCTTTACGAATATGCAGCAACCGGCGTGCTATCCCCTGCTGAGTGGCATAGTCATTGATGGCACGATCCATCGGATTATTGATGCCCTGCTGCAGATAACTGTTCAGCCATGCCATTTCAGCAACGTGGATATCGTCGAAGCCATCCGCAGTGAGTGCACCGGCAAGGATAATATTGTCATCGGTCAGGGTGCCGGTTTTATCGGTGCAAAGAATATCCATGGCCCCCAGGTTCTGAATGGCATTGATACGTTTCACCACGACTTTTCTGGACGCCAGCGCCATGGCACCCTTGGCCAGATTCGTACTGACGATCATCGGCAGCATTTCGGGGGTCAGGCCAACGGCCACCGCCAGGGAAAAGAACAACGCCTCAGTCCATTCACCTTTGGTCAGCCCGTTAATCAGAAAGACAACCGGCACCATCAATAGCATAAAGCGGATCAGCAACCAACTGACACTGTTGACCCCTTTATCAAAGGCAGTTTTAGGAGCCGCACCGGAAATCTTCCCGGCCAGTGATCCGTACCAGGTGTCTTCACCTGTGGCGACGACGACGGCGGTGGCAGAACCACTGAGGACGCTGGTGCTCATCAGAGCTATGGCTGGCTGGTGGAGCAGTGCCTGTTCGCTGATCTCAGCCTGTGACTCTTCCGCATGAACCCGGGCGTGTTTTTCAACCGGGAGCGTTTCACCGGTCAGGACGGACTGATTCAGTTGCAGTGAACTGCTTTCCAGCAAACGCAGATCGGCCGGAACAATGTCTCCGGCGCTGAGCATGATGATGTCGCCGGGCACGATTTCGTGGCGGGGCACAGACAGGACGACAGACTGATGCTGTTCATCCTGCCGACGGACATTCACCGTCACTTCCACCAGAGAGTTCAGTGCATCTGCGGCTTTGTTGGTACGGAATTCCTGCACAAAACGGAGCAGGGTGCTGAACAGGATCATACAGCTCATAATAATCACGCTGGTCAGATCCGGTTTATCACCGGCACGAAGAGGGATCCAGTAATCGGTCACAAAGCTGACAATCGCCAGTGCCAGCAGCACATAAATAAAAGGATTATTGAAAGCCTGCAGCCACTGGATAAGGGCCGGAGGGGCTTTTTTTACGGCAATTTCGTTCGGACCAAAACGGTGCTGACGGTCAGCAACCTGTTCAGCGGTTAATCCCTGGCTGCCGGCATCGAGTGACGCCAGTGTTGCTTCTGTGCTGGTAGTAATATGATGGCTGATCAGCCATTCCGGTGTCTGCGGCTGCTGTTTTTCCTGCAGCAGCGGGCGGGTATTTATAATCTGTGTCATCTCAATAGTATCCGCTTTGTGACTGCCGGCGCGGGGATCCCGGGCGCAGGACAGTAAAAAAAGTAAGATACGCTGCAGAGTTGAGGGTCAGGCAGGCGTCCCCCTGCAACGCATATAACGTTGCCTGGTCGGGTCATCGTCCATCTGTGGCTCCTTCATTAAGGATTCGTGGAAAGTTTTCTGTGCAAACCGGCACAGTGACGGCAGGTACGATTAAAGGGATAAACCCGGAGGAAAGAGTGCGTGGGTGAACATTTTTGATACCTCGTCTGCGATAAAATAAAGACAGGCGTGGCTATTCGCTCGCTGCTGTCTGCCAGGGGGCAGACAAGCAATTTATCTGCCCTTGTACGTTCGGTAACTGTTCAAGGGATAATCCTGTATAAAAAAGGCAGATAAAATATAAGGTTTTTAGCAGGTAAGGTAAACCCGCAACTTAAACCACAGTTCAACCAGCGTTTTTTATATTGCCTGAAAAGTCCCCGCAGGCCGGTGGCTGTCGCCGGAAATGGAGTGATATTTTTTCTTTATGTTTCAGCATGAAGAGTGCTAGTTTAATTAATGTATTATATTTCAGCTGATTAGCGTTATGTACCGGCATGTTCCCTGAACGGCAAGGATGTTGATTTTTTGTAAACAGATTAACAACAGATCAGGATGCTGATAAGCTGCCAAAGCGGACCCGCGCTTTTAATCTCTGCGATAATACCTTTTACATGCAGAGCCATAGCGCAGGAAGCCAATACAATGTGAGTGAGGAGAACGTCGTGCTAGATGAATACCGTAAGCACGTTGCCGAACGTGCTGCTATGGGCATTGTCCCCAAGCCTTTAGATGCGTCCCAGACCGCAGCACTGGTTGAACTGCTGAAAACTCCACCGAAAGGTGAAGAAGAATTTCTGTTAGATCTGCTGATAAATCGTGTCCCCCCTGGTGTTGATGAAGCTGCCTATGTAAAAGCCGGGTTCCTTGCGGCTATCGTTAAAGGTGAAGCCACTTCCCCGCTAATCACGCCTGAAAAAGCGGTAGATCTGCTGGGTACTATGCAGGGAGGATATAACATCCATCCGTTAATCGATGCGCTGGATGATGAAAAGCTGGCGGCCGGTGCGGCAAAAGCCCTGTCCCATACCCTGCTGATGTTTGATAATTTTTATGATGTTGAAGAAAAAGCCAAAGCAGGTAATCCCTTTGCACAGCAGGTACTGAAGTCCTGGGCGGATGCCGAATGGTTCCTGTCCCGTCCTGAGCTGGCGGAGAAGATCACGCTGACCGTCTTTAAAGTGACCGGTGAAACCAATACCGATGATCTTTCTCCGGCTCCGGATGCCTGGTCTCGTCCTGATATTCCGTTGCATGCGCTGGCGATGCTGAAAATTGCCCGTGACGGCATTACCCCGGACGATGCCGGAAATATTGGCCCGATTAAACAAATCGAAGCCTTACAGAGTAAAGGCTTTCCGCTGGTCTATACCGGGGATGTGGTCGGTACCGGTTCTTCCCGTAAATCAGCCACCAACTCTGTCCTGTGGTTTATGGGGGATGATATCCCTTATGTACCGAATAAGAAGGGCGGCGGTGTGGTTCTGGGCGGAAAAATCGCGCCGATCTTCTTCAATACCATGGAAGATGCCGGTGCCTTACCGATAGAAGTGGATGTCAGCGGCCTCAATATGGGGGATGTCATTGATATTTATCCTTATAAAGGTGAAGTTCGCCGTCATGAGGATAACGAACTGCTGGAAACCTTTGCGCTGAAAACCGATGTTCTGCTGGATGAGGTTCGCGCGGGTGGACGTATCCCGCTGATCATTGGTCGTGGTCTGACGGCCCGCGCCCGTGAGGCACTTTCCCTGCCGCACAGTGACGTCTTCCGTAAAGCGAAGGACGTGGTGAAAAGTGAGCGTGGTTTCTCGCTGGCCCAGAAAATGGTCGGCCGGGCCTGTGGTGTCGCCGGTATTCGTCCAGGCGAATACTGTGAGCCAAAAATGACGTCTGTCGGTTCTCAGGATACGACCGGGCCAATGACCCGTGATGAACTGAAGGATCTTGCCTGCCTCGGCTTCTCTGCTGATTTAGTCATGCAGTCGTTTTGCCATACGGCAGCGTATCCCAAACCGGTCGACGTACAGATGCAGCACACGTTACCGGACTTCATAATGAACCGTGGCGGGGTCTCTCTGCGTCCGGGCGATGGTATTATCCATAGCTGGCTGAACCGCATGCTGTTACCGGACACGGTCGGCACCGGCGGAGACTCTCATACCCGTTTCCCTATCGGTATTTCGTTCCCGGCCGGCTCCGGACTCGTCGCGTTTGCTGCTGCCACCGGTGTGATGCCCCTGGATATGCCGGAGTCTGTACTGGTGCGTTTCAGTGGTAAGATGCAGCCCGGGATCACCCTGCGTGACCTGGTTCATGCTATCCCGTTGTATGCTATCAAACAGGGACTGCTGACGGTCGAGAAGAAAGGGAAAAAGAATATCTTCTCCGGTCGTATTCTGGAGATCGAAGGTTTACCGGATCTGAAAGCGGAACAGGCTTTTGAACTTTCTGATGCTTCAGCGGAACGTTCCGCGGCAGGTTGTACGATCAAGCTGGATAAAGCGCCGATCATTGAATATCTCAATTCCAATATTGTGCTACTGAAATGGATGATTGCGGAAGGTTATGGCGATCGCCGTACTCTCGAACGCCGTATCCAGGGCATGGAACAATGGCTGGCGGATCCGCAACTACTTGAAGCGGATGCGGATGCAGAATATGCGGCGGTGATCGATATCGATCTGAATGAGATCACGCAGCCTATCCTGTGTGCGCCGAATGATCCGGATGACGCCCGCTGGTTATCCGATGTGCAGGGTGAGAAAATTGATGAGGTCTTTATCGGGTCCTGTATGACCAATATCGGTCACTTCCGTGCTGCCGGTAAATTGCTGGATAGCCATAAAGGACCGCTGCCGACCCGGTTATGGGTTGCGCCGCCGACCAAAATGGATGCCGCCCAGTTGACGGAAGAAGGTTACTACAGTGTCTTTGGTAAGAGTGGTGCCAGGGTTGAAATTCCGGGATGTTCACTCTGCATGGGGAACCAGGCCCGTGTCGCTGACGGGGCGACGGTGGTATCGACCTCAACCCGTAACTTCCCTAACCGTTTAGGGAATGGTGCGAACGTCTACCTGGCATCTGCTGAGCTCGCCGCTGTGGCCTCTCTGTCAGGCAAACTGCCTACGCCGGACGAATATCAGCATTTCATGGCAGAGGTGGATAAAACAGCCAGCGATACCTACCGCTACCTGAATTTTGACCACCTGCCCGAATATACTGACAAAGCTAAAGACGTTATTTTTCAGACCAGCGTCTGATTACTGTTAATATAGTCTCAGGCGAAAAAGCACAGCGCAGGCTGTGCTTTTTTTATCCCTGTTCTGCGGTCGTGCTGGCGCGGGATACGGGCCGTGTCTGTGTCATAGCCTGCTAACGGCAGCGACAGATGTTAACAGTTGTGAGCTGATGATCATGTCATCAGTATCGTCAGGAGTCAGTTATGGAATACCAGTTTGTTCATGATGTTACCGGCAATGTGATCGTACGCATGTCGATGGACCATGAGGCGGTCGGTCACTGGTTTAATGATGAAGTCAGGGGAGACCTGGCGTTGCTCGACGAGGTACGTGAAGGTGCCCGTTCGGTCAAAGGGACGACCCGGCAATGGAGCCGCACGGGTAAAGAGTACACGTTGTGGATTGATGATGAAGAAGTGATGATCAGTGCCAATATGCTGTCTTTTGATACGGATGAACCTGAAGAAGGAATGAGCTATTACGATCAGGAGTCACTGGCATTTTGTGGCGTTGAAGACTTCTTTCTGCTGGTGGATGCCTATCAGAAGTTTATTGAGCGCCGTTAACGGGGAGCAGGAAAAGACCGGCAACAGCGTGCCGGTCCGATAGCGTTTATTTCTGATTTACCGCAGGAATATTGCGGCCATAATAAATTTCACGCATCTCTTTCCATAACAGATCAGTGATCCGCTGGTGTTCACCGGCCGTCAAATCTTCCGGACGGGTATTGAACAGATAGTGCTTCAGGTCAAATTCTTTCAGCAGCATTTTGGTGTGAAAGATATTTTCCTGGTAGACATTGACATCCATCATGTCGTACATCGATTTCATATTCTCTGACATAAAATTCTGAATCGAATTAATTTCATGATCGATGAAATGTTTTACCCCGTTAATATCGCGGGTGAACCCACGGACACGGTAGTCGATGGTCACGATATCGGATTCCAGCTGATGAATAAGGTAGTTCAGGGCGTTCAGCGGGGAGATCACACCACAGGTCGAAACTTCGATATCTGCCCGGAAAGTACAGAGACCGCCTTCCGGGTGGCTTTCCGGATAGGTATGTACGCAGATATGGCTTTTATCGAGATGAGCAACAATCGCATCCGGTAGCGGGCCGGGGTGCTCTGAGGTATCGATATCTTCAGGATTAACCGGTTCTTCACTCACCAGAATAGTGACGCTGGCCCCCTGGGGCTCGTAGTCCTGGCGGGCAATGTTCAGGACATTAGCCCCTATGATAGAACAGGTTTCAGTCAGAATTTCAGTCAGTCGGTTAGCATTATATTGCTCGTCGATATATGCGATGTAGCCGTCACGTTCTTCTTTTGTGTTCGCGTAGCAAATATCATAGATACAAAAACTCAGGCTTTTCGTCAGATTATTGAAGCCATGTAGTTTTAGCTTTTGCAATTTAGTCCACCTCCTTTAGGGAAAGTTGCGGATCACTCTGCTGCCAGAGCATCCAGTAAATACTGCGGTAAGGCAAAACTGCCCTGATGAATAGCCGGTGTATAATAGCGGCAGGTAATGCCGGATTCATTAATACGCTGAGTGAGCGTCTCGTGAGTGAGTGTACGCAGAGACTCGTCATTACTCGCCCAGGCAAAAGTCATAATTCCGCCGTAATAGGTCGGAACCGCGGCCTGGTAAAAACTGACATCTGAGAAATAAGGGCGCAGGCGACGATGGCTGTTAATCGCTTCTTCCTGCTGCAGAAAACAGACCCCGTTCTGTGCGACGAAGATCCCGCCTTCATTCAGACAACGCTGGCAGCCTTCGTAGAAGTCAGAGGTGAAGAGGCTTTCACCGGGACCGATCGGGTCCGTACAGTCAGAAATGATCACATCAAATTTCTGATCTGTCTGATTCACGAAGTTAACACCGTCGTCGATCACCAGCGTAAAGCGGGGGTCATCATAAGCACCCGCGCTATGGTTCGGCAGGTACTCACGGCAGAACGTTACGACCCCGGCGTCAATTTCGACCATAGTGATCCGTTCCACGCCAGGATGACGTGCGACTTCGCGCAGCATTCCGCCATCACCGCCGCCGATAATCAGCACACTGCGGGCTTCACCGTGGGCGAAAAGCGGTACGTGGGTCAGCATTTCATGGTAGATAAATTCATCACGTTCGGTGGTTTGTACCACACCATCCAAAGCCATGACTCTGCCGAAGGCACTGTTTTCGAAAATCACTAAATCCTGATGTTCGGTTTTATCCCGATAAAGTTCTTTATCGACAGTAAAATACTGCCCGAAACCGTCATGCAATGTTTCATGCCATTTATCGTGCTGTGACACGTGATTACTCTCCTGTATTACCGGATGATAAAAATAAGCTGATGATGATAACGAAGTCACGGAAGTGATGCACGGCATCTGCCTTTCTGATCACTGCTTAACATAAGAGAGCAGGCTCAGCGATTTATCAGCCAGAGACTGGCATTTCTGAGCCTGCGGCACGGCGATACCGCTCAGATCTTCATAGCTTGCTTCGCCGAGTTGTTGCATATTCATCTGGTCATAGTTACTTAAATCCCAGTGATTCTGTCGGGCGAAGAAGATCAGGGCATTTCGGATCTGATTATCGGGAATTTTCTGGTAACCACAGTCATTTTTCAGGTAGATGAAGACTGCCGTTAAGTCGGCCATATCTTCGGCCTGAGATTCATCGAGAGCAAAGCTGGTGCCGGTGACGCCCATTAATGCGGTCAACAACAGCAGCCTGAAGATTTTAGTCATTGGGGTTCTCTGGTCGATATCATGTTATCCACGTTAGCATAGTTGCTGTCAGGATGACGATTATTTTGACCGCTTTGCAAGCAGGGTGAGTATTGACCTTCCCGCAGGGAGAGGGTTTATGCTTAACAAATGCTTTTTCGTCTAAGGATATTCCGTTATGCAGCGTCGAGATTTTCTGAAGCTGACTACTGCGTGTGCAGCGGCAGGCTTACTCCCGATCTGGAGCCGTTCACTGATGGCTGCGACAAGACCGTTATTACCCGTACCGTCACAACTGATGCCGGATATCCGTCAGCGTATCCGGCTGACGGTAATGACCGGAGTGACCCGGTGGCAAGGCCAGGAGGTGCCCACCTGGGGCTACAATGGCAGTTTACTGGGCCCGGCCATCCGTCTTCGCCGTCAGCAGCAGGTCACTATCGACATTAATAACACGTTACCGATGGCAACGACGCTCCACTGGCATGGACTGAAAGTCGGGGGGGATGTGGATGGCGGGCCGCAGGAAGTGATCCCGGCGGGAGGTCGCCGGGAAGTGACTTTTACGCCGGATCAGCAAGCGGCGACTTGCTGGTATCACCCGCATTATCACGGCCATACCGGCTATCAGGTCGCCAAAGGGCTGGCAGGAATGTTGATCATTGATGATGATGAAATTGACCTGCTGCGCTTGCCGATTGAATGGGGAGTGGATGATATTCCGCTGGTATTTCAGGACAAGCAATTGACCGCTGATGGTTCGCAGATTGACTACCAGCTGGACATTATGCGGGCTGCGGTCGGCTGGTTTGGCAATATGATGCTGACTAACGGTGTCAGCTACCCGCAGCATGCGGTCCCCCGTGGCTGGGTGCGTTTCAGGATGCTGAACGGCTGTAATGCCCGCAGCCTTATCCTTAGCGCCAGTGATCAACGTCCGCTCTATGTTATTGCCAGTGATGGTGGTTTACTGGCTCAGCCCGTCAAGGTGGATAGCCTGGAAATGATCCCGGGCGAGCGCTTTGAAGTGATGGTCGATACCAGTGACGGTAAAGCGTTTGACTTAGTGACGCTGCCTACAGAGCAGGCCGGCATGGTACTGGCGCCGTTTGACCAGCCATTACCGGTACTGAATGTGCTGCCGATACGTATTGCCGGCAGCAGCACGCTGCCGGATACTTTATCGGTCATGCCATCACTGCCAGCACGGGAGAGTCTGGCGGGGATGACAAAACGAACATTGCAGTTATCCATGGATAAACAACTGGACCAGCAGGGAATGGCGGCACTGATTAAACGCTACGGACATAAAGCGATGGGCGGCATGTCGATGGGTGAAACCGCGTCGTCCGGTAAGGGAATGGCCGGGATGGCAATGCCACATCAGGAAATGTCCTCACCGACGACGGGCAGCGGTATGGATCATATGCCGGGTATGGCGATGGATAAGCCCCCTGCGAATAGCACCGGAAAAGCGTATGATTTTCATCAGGGTAATAAAATCAACGGTAAAGCCTTTGATATGAATCACCCCGCCTTTGATGTACCGATTCAGACGACAGAGATTTGGCGCATCAGTGGCCAGGGAGACATGATGCTGCATCCTTTCCATGTCCATGGGACTCAGTTCAGGATCCTCTCTGAAAACGGATTACCGGTCGCTGCACATCGGCAGGGATGGAAGGATATCGTCCGGGTGGAAGGGGGAGTCAGTGAAATTCTGGTGAATTTCACCCATACCGCCAGTCAGAGCCAGGCCTATATGGCCCATTGCCATCTGCTGGAGCATGAAGACACCGGGATGATGCTTGGCTTTACGGTCAGCCGGACCTGATATTCGTGGCGCAGTTTATCCCGCCTTCCCGTTACAGGTGGGGCCGGGGAGGGGAAGGGGCTCCGGGCGCAGGGACTTAATCGGTTCTCAGGCTATCGTGCAGGGCCTGGTCTGTGCGATAATCCCCGCCATGATCTGTGGATCATGACTGTATTAATCCCCGCCATTAATGAGGTTAAGCTGAGTAAAATCAGTGAGATATATATTATGAAACACACCGTAGAAGTGATGATTTCTGAAGAAGAAATCAGACAGCGTATTACAGCTCTGGGCCAGCAAATTTCTGCAGATTACCGTGATCGCGGCAATGATATCGTGCTGGTCGGCCTGTTACGTGGATCATTTATGTTTATGGCCGATTTGTGCCGGGCAATAGACGTTTCTCACGAAGTCGATTTTATTACGGCCTCAAGTTATGGCAATGGTATGTCGAGCACCCGGGATGTCAAAATCATTAAAGATCTTGATGAAGATATCCGCGGTAAAGACGTGCTGATTGTTGAAGATATTATTGATTCCGGTAACACCCTGAGCAAAGTGCGTGAGATCTTACGCCTGCGTGAGCCAAAGTCTCTGGCCATTTGTACGCTGCTGGATAAGCCTGAGCGCCGTGAAGTGAACGTGGATGTTGAGTATGTTGGCTTCACCATCCCGGATGAGTTCGTTGTGGGCTACGGTATTGATTACGCACAGCGTTATCGCCATCTGCCGTATGTCGGCAAAGTGGTTATTCTGGAACCCTGAGTCCGGCATATCAATAGCACAATCTTTCAGGCCGGTTAATCCGGCCTGATTTATACTGAGCACTCTTTTTCACCGATGCTGTCATTACTGACAAGGCACCACCGGTCTGTCTGCGTTGGTCCGGGTTTTGCCGGTCTGTCACCCTCTTTCGGACAGCCATTGCCGTCATCCGTCAGGTATCCTGTGGTGTACGTTCTGCTACCGGACGGTTCAGATAGCGGACTTCACCCGCTGTTTGCGGGGATCCCGACGAAATTGCGGTAAAAATTAATTTTAACTCCTTCATTATCTCAGGATGGAACAGGTATGACGTATGCACTGGAAATCTCCGGGCTGACTAAAACCTATGGTGAGAATATCCATGCCCTTAAAGGGCTGGATCTGACCGTCAGGGCCGGAGATTTTTACGCGTTACTGGGCCCGAACGGTGCCGGTAAATCCACCACGATAGGTATCATCAGTTCACTGGTGAACAAAACTTCCGGACAGGTGAAAGTGTTTGGCTATGATCTTGAAAATGACAAGGTCAATGCTAAACGCCAGTTAGGCCTGGTACCGCAGGAATTCAATTTTAACCCCTTCGAAACCGTACTGCGGATTGTTGTCAGTCAGGCAGGGTATTACGGCGTTGAGCGGAAAGAGGCATTGATCAGAGCAGAGAAGTACCTGCGACAACTGGATCTCTGGGAAAAGCGTGATCAGCGGGCAAGAATGTTGTCCGGCGGGATGAAACGTCGCCTGATGATAGCCCGTGCGCTGATGCATGAACCGAAGTTGTTAATTCTTGATGAACCGACGGCCGGGGTCGATATTGAGCTTCGTCGTTCCATGTGGACGTTCCTGAAAGCGCTGAACGAGCAGGGGACGACGATTATTCTGACGACCCACTATCTGGAAGAAGCCGAAATGCTGTGCCGTAATATCGGCATTATTCAGCGGGGAGAGCTGGTAGAAAATACGTCGATGAAAGCCCTGCTCGGCAAGCTAAAGTCTGAAACCTTTATTCTGGACCTGTCGCCGGACAGTCCGCGTCCGCAGCTTGACGGGTTCACTGCTCAGCTGGTGGACTCCTCAACCCTGGAAGTCGAAGTTCTGCGTGAGCAGGGACTGAATGATGTCTTCAGTCAGCTGACATCACAGGGAATTTCGGTATTGAGTATGCGTAATAAAGCCAACCGTCTGGAAGAGCTGTTTGTCAGTCTGGTCAATGGTTCTGCGGAGGGAAATTCATGACGCATTTATACTGGGTCGCGTTAAAGAGTATCTGGGGCAAAGAGATCCATCGTTTTATGCGGATCTGGATACAGACACTGGTGCCGCCGGTGATCACCATGACACTCTATTTTATTATTTTCGGTAATCTGATTGGTTCCCGAATCGGTGATATGCATGGCTTCAGCTATATGCAGTTTATCGTGCCGGGTCTGATTATGATGTCGGTGATCACCAACTCCTATTCCAACGTGGCTTCCTCTTTCTTCAGTGCAAAATTTCAGCGCAATATTGAAGAGTTACTGGTCGCTCCGGTGCCGACCCATATCATAATTGCCGGCTATGTCGGCGGCGGCGTAGCGCGGGGGATCTGTGTCGGGATCCTGGTCACGGCAATTTCTCTGTGCTTTGTACCGTTTCATGTCTATTTCTGGCCAATGGTTGCGTTAACCATCGTCCTGACATCGGTGCTGTTTTCGCTGGCCGGGCTGCTGAATGCGGTATTTGCCCGTTCGTTTGATGATATCAGCCTGATCCCGACGTTCGTTCTGACACCGCTGACCTATCTGGGAGGCGTGTTTTATTCGCTGTCTCTGCTGCCGCCGGTCTGGCAGGTGATTTCCAAACTGAACCCTATCGTCTACATGATCAGCGGGTTCCGTTATGGCTTCCTGGGGATCAGTGATGTTCCGGTCGCGTTAACCATTACTATTCTGCTGGTCTTTATCGCAGCTTTCTATACCCTGGTCTGGACACTGATCCAGCGCGGCAGAGGCTTACGTAGCTGATCTCCGCTCCCCGCCACCTCCCGGCGGCGGGGAGACCTTCCCGTCTTTTCTTCTGCAGTCAGTTCACCGGAAACCTGCTAAAGAGCCACCGTCTGATTATCAATCAGTCTGGCATCACCGAGCCAGGCCGCCATCAGGATCACCGCATTACGGCTGTCAGATGTCAGCGGTTGCAGCGTCTCGCTGTCGCAAATCGCAATATTATCAGGGGTAAATCCGTATTCACGGAGCTGTGATCCCGCCTCCGCGATAAGTGTGCTGATATCGGTTTGTCCGGCCGTCAGTTGATCGGCGAGAGTGTTCATGACCTGGCTCAGGTAAGGGGCTTTGTTACGCTCTTCCGGCGTCAGATAGCCATTACGCGAGCTTAACGCCAGGTTATCCGGGGCTCGCACGGTAGGTACTCCGATTATCTCTATCGGGTAACCCAAATCGGCGACCATTTTACGGATGACGAGTAACTGCTGAAAATCTTTCTCGCCAAAACAGGCGACATCCGGGCGTACCATATTAAAGAGCTTACTGACAATGGTGGTGACCCCCCGGAAATGGCCTGGCCGGCTTGCCCCTTCGAGTAAACCTGAAAGTCCGGGCACCTCAACAAAGGTCTGATCGTCAGTCCCCTGAGGATAAATAGCACTGACCCCGGGCACAAACAGAATATCCGTCCGGTGTTGTTCCAGCTTTTCGCTGTCTTCGCGGAATGTCCGGGGATAACGGGACAGATCCTCAGGCTTATCAAATTGCATCGGGTTCACAAAAATGGAAGCGACGACGATATCTGCATGGGCTCTGGCGGTAGCGATCAGTCGCAAATGTCCGTCATGCAGGTTTCCCATCGTTGGTACCAGGGCGATGCGCAGGTTTTTACGCCGCAGGCGACTGATTTCTTCCTGTAAGGCTGCGGGTGTTTCAATAATAAGCATGGAAGGTTTCCTTTCTTATTGAAATTTCAATGAAAACTGTGTTCTTCCGCCGGGTAACTGCCTTCAGCCACCTGACGTTTATACAGCGCAATCGCGGTGCGGATATCCCCGGTATCGGCAAGGAAGTTTTTACTGAATTTCGGAGGCTTACCGGGGGTGATCCCTAAGGCATCATGCATGACCAGAATTTGTCCGTCGGTACCGGCACCGGCACCGATACCGATCACCGGAATGGATAACTCCGCGGTAATATGGCGAGCCAGCGATACCGGTACGCACTCAAGTACCAGTAATTGCGCGCCAGCCCGTTCGAGTGCCAGTGCATCACTGATCAGAGTGTCAGCCGCCGCCTGTTCGCGGCCCTGGACCTTGTAACCGCCAAAAATATTGACTGACTGAGGCGTCAGTCCCAGATGTCCGCAGACCGGTACTGCCCGTTCAGTCAGACAGCGTACGGTCTCACTCAGCCAGGCGCCTCCTTCCAGTTTGACCATATTGGCCCCGGCGCGCATAAGCTGTGCGGCATTTTCACAGGACTGTTCCGGGGTGGCATAGCTCATAAAGGGGAGGTCTGACATCAGCAACGCGGCGGGGGCCCCTTTACGCACCATGGCGGTGTGATAAGCAATATCCGCTACGGTGACCGGTAAGGTTGAGTCATGGCCCTGAAGGGTCATCCCCAGCGAATCCCCGACCAGCAGAACAGGGATCGCCTGCTCTGCAAAAAGGTGAGCAAAGCTATAATCGTAGGCCGTCAGCGCAGCAAATTTCTCTCCTGACTGCTTCCATTTTCTGAGATCCCGAAGGGTCACCGGTTTCATAATAACCTCTTGTCATCTTTTTTTTGATGCTGAAGTTTACCGGAATGTGATGAGCGGGGAAATGATCCCCCGCAGAGAAGACGTTACCAGAGGCTGATTTCGCGGCTATCCAGTGCAGCCAGTAACTCACTGACGGTTCGGCCATCCGGGAGACGGCAGTCCGGGGCGATTTCATTCAGGGGCAGCAACATAAATGCGCGGCGGTGCATATCGTAATGCGGGACGGTTAACCGCGGAGTGTCGATAATCTGCTGACCAAATAACAAAATATCGAGATCCAGCGTGCGTGGCCCCCAGCGTTCATCTTTGCGGATACGACCCTGTTCCAGCTCAATACGCTGGGTGTGATCAAGCAAGTCGGCGGCTTCCAGTGACGTTTCAAGGGCAATCACCGCATTCAGGTAATCCGGCTGATCGGGAGGGCCGTAAGGCGGAGTACGGTACAGGGAAGAGGTCGCGACACGCTGGCTGCCGGGAATGGCATCCAGCGCGTTGAGTGCGGCCTGCACCTGGTGCAGAGGGTCAGCAAGGTTGCTGCCCAGCGCAATGTAGACCCGGGTCATTAATCAGCTCTTCCGGGCTGCAGGCTGACGGCGACGGGAGCGATTATGCCGGCGGCGCTGCGTAGGATCCGTGCCCAGGCTCTGGATCATCGAGGCCTGACGCGGAGGCGGGGCTGACTGGAACTCACCCCACCACTGGGCCAGACGTTCCAGCTCAGCATTATTTTCGACTTCAGCGCGCAGCAGCAGTAAATCGTAAGCGGCCCGGAACTTCGGATGTTCCATCAGCTTCCAGGCGCGTTTGCCGTGCCTGCGAGGTAAACGAAGCTGCAGTGACCAGATATCACGGATCAGGCTGGTAATGCGTTTAGGAATGGCGATGGCACGGCAGGCTTCATCCAGCGTATCGTTCATCGCCAGGGCAAAGGCTTCGTACCAGGGCAGACCGCTTTCCTGGGCAATTTGCTGCGCTCGTTCAGATTGCGGATACCAGAGCATGGCCGCAAACAGGAACGCCGGGTTCACCCGCATATCATTGTGAATTCGGGTATCGGTATTTTTCAGCACCTGAACAATCATACGTTCCATTGCACTATCTTCCTGAGCGGTCAGATACTGTGTAATGGTCGGGAACAGGGGCTGGAAGAGCTGGTATTGTTTAAGCAGAGCATAGGTCTGCTCGCCATAACCGGCCTGCAGCAGCTTCAGTGATTCTTCAAACAGACGTGCGGAAGGAACATCTTTCAACAGGGTTGCCAGCCGTGTAATCGGCTCTGCGGTGTGTGGATCGATGGACATATTCAGTTTAGCCGCGAAACGGACAACACGGATCATCCGCACCGGATCTTCACGGTAACGGGTTTCCGGATCACCAATCAGGCGAATAATGCCCTGCTGTAAATCCTGCAGACCGCCGACATAATCACGGACCGTGAAGTCGGCTACGCTGTAGTAGAGGCTATTGATGGTCAGGTCGCGCCGCTGGGCATCATCTTCAATTGAGCCAAAAATATTGTCCCGCAACAGCATTCCGTTCTGACCGCGCTGAGACTGATTGCGATCCTCTGCGGTATCGGTCGCTGTTTCCAGCGCGTGATGCCCACGGAAGGTGGCGACCTCGATAACCTCAGGGCCGAACATGACGTGAGCCAGACGGAAGCGTCTGCCGACCAGGCGGCAGTTACGGAACAGCTTGCGCATTTGTTCAGGGGTGGCGTTGGTGGTAATGTCGAAATCTTTCGGTTTTTTACCCAGCAGAAGATCCCGGACACCGCCGCCCACCAGATAGGCTTCAAAGCCCGCTTTATTTAAGCGATACAACACCTTCAGCGCATTTTCGCTGATGTCCCGGCGGGAGATATTATGCTGATCGCGTGGAATGACAGTCATCAGATTTTGGTCTTTTTTCTCTGCGGGGGCTTCTTCTTCACGAAGGAGGACTTTCCGGCAGAAATTCGCTACTCGGGTAAAAATGGTACACCTCGACAGTGGCATAAATTAAGTGATGCTCAAAACAGCGGCTAATCATAGCCTGTTGTGAGCTGTTTGAGAATGCTGTTAGGTTATCCGGTCGGGATTAATGCATCTTTCATCGGAATTTTCCCCGGATCCCATTGTTTTATTGCCTGTTTTAACAACGCATCCCGCGAAAGGTCCCGCCAGAGCTCAGGCAATGGCTGGCCTAAAAACTGTAAAGCACAGGCTAAGACCGGCCGGGGATCATCAGCCGGTAACGACGGAGCATGGTTCTGTTTTGATAATTTCCCCCCGTCTGGCGTGATGACCAGCGGCAGGTGCATATAGTCGGGCACCGGCCAGCCCAGTTGCTGATACAAACTGATTTGCCTGACCGTGGGTTCAATCAGGTCTGCGCCCCGCACGATTTCCGTCACTCCCTGATAATGGTCATCCACCACCACGGCGAGGTTATAGGCAAATAATCCGTCACGGCGATGAATGATAAAGTCTTCGGCGGCCAGTTGCGGATGCGTAACTATGTTACCGCGCAGGCGGTCGGTGAATGAGAAAACCGGATGTTGCTGAAAAAAACGCAGGGCAGCCTCATTGGCAGGCAGATTCAGATGACGGCAATGTCCGTCATAATAGCCTCCGGTTTGTTGAATACGGCGGCGACTACAGTGGCAGAAATAACTCTGGTGGTGTGAAATGAGCTGCTGAAGAATGTCATGATATGCCCCGGCCCGTCGGGATTGCCACAGTATATCGCCGTCCCAATGCAGTCCGTAATGGTCAAGTTGCGTCAGGATGGTGTCAGCGGCGCCGGGGGCCTCGCGGGGAGGGTCAATATCTTCGATGCGAACCCGCCAGGTGCCTTGCTGTGCCCGGGCGCTGAGATAACTGCCGAGGGCGGCAATCAGCGAGCCGAAATGCAAGGGGCCGGAAGGTGAGGGGGCAAAGCGCCCGATACAGGAATTTTTTAACATCATAAGCAGAAATGGCCGGACAACACTGCCGCAATGGCAGTGCTGTCCGGCAGAGTAAGCTCAGGACCGGAGTTAACCAGCCATTTGCTTTTCACGGATTTCGGCCAGCGTCTTACAATCGATACATAAATCGGCTGTCGGACGAGCCTCAAGACGACGGATGCCAATCTCTACACCGCAGGATTCACAGTAACCGAAATCGTCATCTTCGACTTTTTTCAGGGTTTTCTCGATCTTTTTGATCAGTTTACGTTCACGGTCACGGTTACGCAGTTCCAGACTGAACTCTTCTTCCTGAGCGGCCCGGTCAACCGGATCCGGGAAGTTCGCCGCTTCGTCCTGCATATGTGTGACAGTACGGTCGACTTCATCCCTGAGTTGATTACGCCAGGCTTCAAGAATTTTTCTGAAGTGAGTCAGCTGGGCTTCGTTCATATACTCTTCGCCCGGTTTCCCTTGATATGGCTCCACCCCAGCGATGGCGAGGATACTCAGGGACGATGTTTTACGGTTTTGCCCTTCTTGCATGCTGTTTCTCCTGGATAACACGCACTATCGATTCCCATAGAGGGAAAAAAACAGGCCGCTATAAATAGCAGAAGCTATCCCTATTGGCAATTACTGATATTGTGTCTTGTTGCTCGCTTGTCAATAAGTTTGACATCAAAGCATAGAATAATCTTTGCAATACACATGATTGCGGCCTTTTACTGCCCGAAAGCCATAGAAAATTCTATTTTAGCATCGGCAGATGTCAGAGAGGCTTTATAGACCAGAATTTCGACCCCGGCGAGTCTGGCTTGATCAAGAAGTGCGGCATAGCGGGGATCAATGTGTCGGGCGACGTTTATTTGTTCAATTCCGCTATGTAAGACAGCAAAAAAAAGGACGGCCCGTTGACCGGACTCAGCAATCGCCATCAGTTCCCGCAGATGTTTTTGCCCGCGAACGGTAACGGCATCCGGGAAATAGCCTTTTCCCTCCTCCAGCAGCGTGACCGATTTTACTTCAACATAGCAATCAGCGACTTCCGGTGCCCGGAGCAGAAAATCTATCCGGCTGCCCTCTGCGCCGTATTTCACTTCACGTTTACAGTCGCGGTAACCCGCCAGTTCAGAGATCACTCCGGCGGTGAAGGCTTCGTAAAACAGTGAATTAGCCCGCAACGTGTTCACGCAAATCATATCGCCGGCAGCGGTTTCGGTCAGTTCCCAGCTATGAGGGTACTTACGGGTTTTACTGTCAGAGGTGGAATACCATACGGTATCGCCTGGCGTGGCACATCCTGTCATTGCGCCGGTATTGGCACAGTGAAGGGTAAAAATATCCCCTTGCGGGGTCTCAACATCGGCCAGAAAACGTTTATAACGCTTAATTAAACGGGCAGATTTCAGTGCGGGAATGAACTGCATAATGAAAATCTCTTTATGGGATAGTATCGGTCAGTAAAGGAAAGCGAGCCACACAATGGGAAGCCCGTCTCCGGCCACTGCCGGGGATGGCCATCAGGGAGAAGTCAGTCATCCGGGTTTGCCACGAAAACCCTGGCGCAGGCAGTTTCACCGGCTGGAAAGCCTGATGGATAAGCCGCACATGAGGGTGAAAAGGCAACGAAGGCTGCGGACACCCCTGGCGCGCAGCCCGCGAACGCAACAGGGCTGCCAGTTGTAATAGCCCTGACGGAGCAGCACGGCTCCCCAGCCAGATATGGCCTGACCGGGGCCAGTGGCCGGCATCGTTCAGCGTCAGGGTAAAGGCCGGTTGGCGGATGCGGGCTGCCTGCTGTTGCAAACCTGCGACGGAAAGCTCACTGATCTCCCCGAGCCAGGCCAGTGTCATCATCAGTCCGGCCGCAGGCAGCGGACGCCCGTAATCCGCCGGAAAATGTTCTGCCCGCCAGGCCACCAGTGAACGTTGCAGCGCCGGGGGTAACGTGAGGGCAAAAAAATACTGTTGTCCGGTCATTTCAGCTCCCTCAGACAGAAAAAGACGGTTGCTGTTGTCCGTCAGTCGCGCTGACGTTGAGCGGGTCAGCAAAGGTGAGGATGATTTCGTAGAGTGTTATCATGCCGGCAATATTAACATAGCTTGTGCGGAGTTTTCGTTGCAGTCATTACCGGTCAGTGAAGTGCTGGATGAATTGTCTGAAGCGCTGGAGCGCGCGCCTCAGGTCTTACTGATAGCGCCGCCAGGCGCGGGGAAATCCACCTGGTTACCCCTGCAACTGCTTCAGCGAATGCAGGGTGAGGGACGGATTATTCTGCTGGAACCCCGTCGTCTGGCGGCCAGGAGTGTCGCTCGCCGTCTGGCTGATACGCTGGGTGAAGTCCCCGGGCAGACCATTGGTTACCGTATGCGCGGTGAAAGCCGGACAGGGCCACAGACCCGGCTGGAGGTGGTGACCGAAGGTATTCTGACGCGAATGTTACAGCAGGATCCCGAACTGAATGGCGTGTCGCTGGTGATCCTGGACGAGTTCCATGAACGCAGCTTACAGGCTGACCTGTCATTAGCGTTATTACTGGATGTACAGCAGAGCCTGCGGGATGACCTGAAAATCTTACTCATGTCTGCCACGCTCGACCACCAGCGACTGACCGGGTTGCTTCCCGATGCCCCGGTGATTATTTCAGAGGGAAGGAGTTTTCCAGTCGAGCGGCGGTTTGTTTCACTGTCTGCCAGGCTACCTTTTGCACAGGCCGTTGCCCGCGAAACCGCACAGATAATGAACGATCATCCGGGATCGCTGTTGCTGTTTCTGCCCGGGGAAAAAGAAATTCTGGCAGTTAAAGAGGCACTGAGTAGCCGTCTGAGTGAGGACACCGGCCTCTTTCCTTTATATGGTGCAATGGGGCTGACGGCTCAGCAGCAAGCGATCGCGCCGGCAGCCCCGGGCCGACGAAAAGTGGTGCTGGCGACCAATATTGCAGAAACCAGTCTGACCATTGAAGGAATTACGCTGGTCATTGATTCGTGCCTGGAACGATCCGTCCGCTTTGACAGTAAAAGCGGGCTCAGCATATTACAAACACAGCGTATCAGTCAGGCATCCATGGTACAGCGGGCCGGACGAGCAGGACGACTGGCTCCGGGCATTTGCTGGCATTTAATCAGTCAGGAGCAGGCTGAACGTGCGGCCGCGACAGCAGATGCTGAAATTCTGCACAGTGATCTGACCGGACTGATGCTGGATTTACTGACCTGGGGATGTTCGCAGGTGACTCAGCTTCAATGGCTGGATTGCCCGCCGGAAAAACATTGCCAGGCGGCTCTGCAGGTACTGAAGCAATTGGGAGCGGTCAATGACCGGCATCAGTTAACTGCCCGCGGGCGGCAGATGGCGGCGGCAGGGACCGATCCGCGGCTGGCCGCTCTGCTGAGTGCGGGTATGCATTCCCCGCAGGCGATGGCAACAGCCAGTTTGCTGGTGGCTATTCTGGAAGATCCTCCCCGCCGGCATGACGGGGATCTCGTGTCACTCTTTCTGCACCCGCAGGAGAGCTGGCGTCTTCGCGCAAAAGCGTTACATAAAAAAAGCGGGCTGGCTGCAGCCCGGCCAGAAGATGGCAGGATCGCGGAGTTACTGATGGCAGGGTTTGCCGACCAGTTAGCACGACAGCGTAGTCAGAGCGGGCGCTACCTGCTGGCCAAAGGTATCGGGGCCAGCACCCTGAACGACTCTCCGCTACTCAGGCATGAATGGCTTATCGTTTTGCAGTTATCACTGAACGCACAAGCGTCTGAGGCCCGTATCCGTCTGGCTCTGCCGGTAGATATTACCGCGTTACAGGCCAGCTATCCTGGCCTTGTGACAGAGCGGGATGAAGTGGAATGGGATGAAGAAAAAGGGATACTACGGGTGCGTCGACAGAGGGCGATTGGCGCGTTGATCCTGACTTCCCGTCCAGGAGAACGTCCGGAAGCAGGTCTGCTTCATCAGGCGATGCTGCGCTGGGTCCGGGCGAAAGGTCTGAAGGTCTTACCCTGGTCACCGGCATCTGAACAATTGCGGGCGCGTCTGGCCTGTGCTGCGGAATGGTTGCCGCAGGATAACTGGCCTGCCATGGACGACGAGGCATTGCTGGCCAGCCTGGAAAGCTGGCTATTACCGGAAATGGGGACGGTGACGGATGCCCGTTCGTTTAATACTATTAATATTTCATCAGCTTTATTACATTTAATCACATGGCCACAACGTCAGCGACTGGATAGTGAGCTACCAACTCATTACACTGTGCCGACGGGGAGTCGGTTATTGATCCGCTATACTGTCGGACAATCACCGGTACTGGCTGTCCGCATACAGGAAATGTATGGAGAAGCAACCACCCCGGTGATCGCCGGAGGCCGCGTACCTCTGGTGCTGGAATTGTTATCACCCGCAATGCGTCCGTTGCAAATTACCCGGGATTTAGCGGGGTTCTGGCAGGGAGCCTGGCGAGAAGTGCAGAAGGAAATGAAAGGGCGTTATCCTAAACACCCGTGGCCGGACGACCCGGCGACGGCAATGCCGACGCGACGGAGTAAAAAATTTTCCCCCGGTCATTCATGAACCGGGCTCTCTTTCAGAGGGTTCCGGCATGTAATCACCCGGGATCGGGATTAAAGTAACGCGCATGCTAAGGCTATGCCTGGAGAGTAAAATTCATGTCTGGGAACGATCGCGAACCGATCGGGCGAAAAGGAAAAACGCCTCGTCAACCGGAAAAAAAGCGCCCCCGTGCGAAAAGTAAAAATTCGAAAGCTTATGATGATCATGAGATGAGTGGTTACGAGGAGGAAGTGGCTTTGTCACGTAAAGGAAAGAAGAAACCACCGATGAAGAAAAGGCGCTGGCTGGGATGGCTGATTAAGCTGTTCCTGTTAGGCGCCATTGTGATTGCCGCCTGGGGCGTCTATCTCGACTCTGAAATCCGTCATCGTGTCGATGGTAAAGTCTGGCAGCTGCCGGCTGCTGTGTACGGACGGGTGGTCAGCCTTGAGCCGGGAATGAGTTTTGACCGTAAAGGCATGCTCGAACTGCTGGAAGGGACGCAGTACCGTCAGGTCACGCGTATTACCCGGCCGGGAGAGTTTACGGTCAAAGGAAATACCATCGATTTACTGCGTCGTCCTTTTGATTTCCCGGACGGACAAGAAGGGCAAATTCACGCACAAATGACGTTCAGTAACGGTGAACTGACGGAAATCAAAAACCTGGATACCGGGCGTGATTTCGGGTATTTCCGTCTGGATCCGCGTCTGATCACCATGCTGCAATCCCCGAACGGTGAACAGCGGTTGTTTGTTCCGCGGTCCGGATTCCCGAATCAATTGGTCGATACGCTGATTGCGACCGAAGACCGTCATTTTTATGAACATGACGGTATCAGCCTGTATTCGATTGGCCGTGCATTTGTCGCTAACGTCGTTGCCGGACATGCGGTTCAGGGCGGAAGTACACTGACTCAGCAGCTGGTAAAAAACCTGTTCCTGACCAATAAGCGTACCCTGTGGCGTAAAATCCGTGAAGCCTATATGGCGATTATCATGGATTCACGTTACAGCAAAGACCGTATCCTGGAACTGTACCTGAATGAAGTTTATCTGGGGCAGGCCGGTAATGATCAAATCCGTGGTTTCCCGCTGGCGAGCCTTTATTACTTTGGTCGCCCGGTCGATGAACTGAGTCTGGATCAGCAGGCACTGCTGGTCGGTATGGTAAAAGGTGCATCACTGTATAACCCGTGGCGTAACCCGAAACTGGCGCTGGAACGCCGTAATGTCGTCCTGCGTTTACTGCAGCAGCAAAAGTACATTGATGAAGACCTGTACAACAGCCTGTCTGCCCGTCCGCTCGGGGTACAACCGAAAGGCGGGGTCATTACTCCTCAGCCTGCATTTATGCAGATGGTCCGTAATGAACTGCAGCAAAAACTGGGCGATAAGGTTAAAGATCTTTCCGGCGTGAAGATTTTCACTACGCTGGACCCGATCTCGCAGGATGCGGCGGAAAAAGCGGTCATTGACGGTATTCCGCAGCTGAAAAAACTGCACGGATTGAAAGATCTGGAAACCGCGATGGTGGTGGTTGACCGGAACACGGGGGAAGTCAGAGCCATGGTTGGCGGCGCTGATCCACAGTTTGCCGGCTATAACCGTGCGATGCAGGCGCGACGCTCTATCGGGTCACTGGCTAAACCGGCAACGTATCTGACCGCGCTGGCTCAGCCTCAGACCTATCGTCTGAACAGCTGGATCGCTGACCAGCCGCTGGCACTAAAACAGCCGAATGGCCAGATCTGGAGTCCGGAAAACGATGACCACCGCTTCAGCGGTAAAGTGTTACTGGTCGATGCACTGACGCACTCAATGAACGTACCGACCGTTAACCTCGGTATGTCTTTAGGCCTTGGCAACGTCGTGGATACCTGGGAGAAACTCGGGGTAGGCAAAGATCAGCTCACCGCGGTCCCTGCCATGTTGCTGGGTGCACTTAACCTGACTCCGGTTGAAGTGGCGCAGGCATTCCAGTCCATCGCCAGTGGCGGTAACCGGGCCACACTGTCCGCGGTTCGCTCCGTTATCTCCGAAGACGGTAAAGTGTTGTACCAGAGTTATCCTCAGGCCCAGCGGGTTGAGCCACCGGAAGCGGCTTACCTGACGATGTATGCGATGCAGCAGGTAGTTAACCGCGGCACAGCGCATGCGTTGGGGGCACAATATCCGACCATGCACCTGGCGGGTAAAACCGGGACAACGAACAATATGGTGGACAGCTGGTTTACCGGTATTGATGGTAAGGAAGTGACAGTGACCTGGGTCGGTCGCGATAATAACCAGCCAACGAAACTGTGGGGCTCCAGTGGGGCATTGCAGATCTATCGTCGTTACCTGGCTAACCAGCCACCGACGCCGCTGGATCTGACACCGCCGGATGATGTCACCATGATGAATATTGATTCAGCAGGTAACTTTATCTGTGGCAGCGGCAGTACTACCTGGCGTTCACTGCCGGTCTGGGCATCTGATCCGAATGCGTTGTGTCAGCAACAGCAGCAGCAGCAACAACAGCAGCAGCAGTTGCAGCAACAGCAGCAACAGGAACAGCAGGACAGCAACAGTAACGGTGTTGCTGGCTGGATCAAAGATATGTTCGGGCAGTAACGGACTGAAGTGATCAACAAAAAGGCGCTGCGGCGCCTTTTTTTATGGGCAGATATTTGTGAACTGTAACCGCGCGTCAGACGGTCAATGCAGGGAATAGCGAGGTTCAGGCGAATACTTGCCGTGAACACCGGTCTTTATGAGCCCCCGAACAAAAAAGGCGCACAGGCGCCTTTTTAACGGAGAGACTAAGGTGATTACAAACGGGCAAAGCAGCGGCGGGCTGCATCGATAGTCTTCTGAATATCTTCCGGGCTGTGTGCCAGAGACATAAATCCGGCTTCAAACGCTGACGGAGCAAAATAGATCCCTTCGTCCAGCATCAGATGGAAGAACTTTTTAAAACGTTCCGTATCGCACTGGCAGACATCCTGGTAGCAGGTGACAGACGGCAAATCGGTAAAGAAAATACCGAACATTCCGCCAACATGGTTGATCACCAGCGGGATATTTTCTTCCTGCGCGGCATGCAGCAGGCCTTCGGCCAGACGATCCGTCAGTTCGGTGAGGGTAGAATGTGTCCCCGGTTGTGCCACCTGACTCAGGCAGGCAAACCCGGCGGCCATCGCTAACGGGTTACCTGAAAGCGTTCCGGCCTGATATACCGGGCCGGTGGGCGCCAGCGCTTCCATCACCTCACGGCGTCCGCCAAAGGCACCGACAGGCATGCCCCCCCCGATAATCTTGCCAAGGCAGGTCAGATCCGGTGTCACGTCATAGTAAGCCTGAGCGCCACCCAGCGCGACCCTGAAGCCGGTCATCACTTCATCGATGATCAGTAAAGCGCCGTTCTCATCACAGATTTCCCGCAGACCCTGCAGGAACCCTTCCGCAGGGGGAATACAGTTCATGTTTCCGGCCACCGGCTCGACGATAATACAGGCGATTTCCTGTGGGTACTGACGGAATGCTTCGCGTACAGAATCCAGGTCGTTATAGGTACAGGTCAGCGTATGACGGGCGAAATCAGCAGGAACACCCGGAGAGTTCGGCTGTCCGAGCGTCAGTGCGCCCGACCCGGCTTTGACCAGCAGGTGGTCGGCATGGCCATGGTAGCAGCCTTCAAATTTGACTAACTTATCGCGACCGGTGTAGCCACGGGCCAGACGGATAGCACTCATGGTGGCTTCGGTCCCTGAGTTGACCATCCGGACCATATCCATCGATGGCACCAGTTCACAGACCAGTTCCGCCATCCGGACTTCCATTTCGGTCGGCGCACCAAAGCTCAGACCCCGCCCTGCAGCTTCAATCACGGCATTGCGGATACCGGGATTATTATGGCCCAGCACCATCGGGCCCCATGAACCGACATAGTCGATGTAGGCTTTGCCGTCTGCGTCATATAAATAGGCCCCTTCGGCATGTTCGATAAATAAAGGGGTGCCACCAACGCCGGTAAATGCCCGTACGGGAGAGTTTACGCCGCCCGGGATAAGACGTTGTGCCTCATGGTATAGGTGTTCAGACTTGCTCATCACATCGGTTCCTGTTGTCGCTGAATAATTACAACAGGTAGTTTACGGGAACTCCCTTGCGGCGCGAAAGTCCCGGGTATTGTATTGCTACATTTAAGCACCAAAAAAGCGTATTAAACGGTATACTGCTGCGATGGTCGCTTATTCATCAGACGGATATGGACAATATACCTTCTTCAACTGAGCAATTACCGGTTATCCCTTTACGCAGAACCGATTATTTACGACTGCTGTTACGTAAAGACAAAACCCCCGTAGCCATACTCATTCTTGCCGCTCTGGTCGGGATCCTGGCCGGTCTGGCCGGTGTCGCTTTTGATAAGGCCATCAGTGCGGTACAGCACTATCGTCTGCATGCTATCGAAGCACTGCCTTCTGTATTCTCTGTCCTTGCTTCAATAGGGATTTCCGCGTTGCTGGCGATGTGGGGGTTTTGGCTGGTAAAACGTTTTGCCCCGGAAGCTGGCGGCTCCGGTATTCCTGAAATCGAAGGCGCGATGGAAGAATTACGGCCAGTACGCTGGTGGCGTGTCGTCCCGGTGAAATTTCTCGGCGGCATGGGGACATTAGGGGCTGGCATGGTGCTGGGCCGGGAAGGACCGACAGTGCAAATGGGCGGTAATCTCGGACGGATGGTACTGGATATTTTCCGTATGAAAGGGAATGAAGCCCGGCACACACTGCTGGCGACCGGGGCCGCCGCGGGGCTGACCGCGGCGTTTAATGCTCCACTGGCGGGCATTTTGTTTATTCTCGAAGAGATGAGGCTGCAATTCCGCTACAGCCTGATCTCGATAAAAGCCGTCTTTATTGGCGTCATCATGGCCTGCATTATCTTTCGTATTTTTAATGGCGAGGGGGCGGTATTGAACGTCGGCAGACTGACGAATGCTCCTCTGAATACCCTCTGGCTCTATCTGGTCGCCGGTATCATCTTTGGTATTCTGGGCGTTATTTTTAATCAGCTTATCTTCACCCTGCAGGACATCTTTGCCCGTCTGCACGGGGGGGAAATGAAAAATATTCTGCTGATGGGGGCGATTATCGGAGGGAGCTGCGGCTTACTGACACTCTGTTTCCCGGCCATGACCGGCGGAGGGCTGGCGTTGATCCCCCAGGCCTTCAGCGGACACTATGGCTATGCCATGCTGTTAACTATCTTTCTGTTACGGATGGCGACCACGCTGATCAGTTTCTGCTCCGGTGCGCCCGGGGGGATTTTTGCCCCGATGCTTTCTCTGGGAACCTTGCTGGGAACCGTTCTGGGCATGACTGCGGCCGCATTCTTTCCGCAATATCATTTGCAGACAGGGACCTTTGCTATTGCAGGGATGGGGGCATTATTTGCCGCTTCCGTCAGGGCTCCGCTGACGGGGATCGTACTGGTGCTGGAAATGACCGATAATTATCAGCTGATCTTACCGATGATTATCACTTATCTGGGGGCAACACTGGTAGCTCAGTTTCTGGGAGGTAAACCCATTTACTCGACGCTTCTGGCGAGAACGCTGGCTCGCCAGTCAGCAGATAATGCGCAGGCTTCGGCACAGACGGCCAAGCAGAGTGCTTGATTGCAGAAATTTGCTGACAGATAATGGGGGAATTGTGGCCCTTTCCGGCCCTGAAGTTTATTGGAGTAAGTTATGAGCGATGATATTGCAGCAGTACCGTTAGAGTTTACTGAAGCTGCGGCGAATAAAGTGAAATTTTTGATCGCTGACGAAGACAATCCGGAACTCAAATTACGTGTGTATATTACCGGCGGCGGTTGCAGCGGGTTTCAGTATGGCTTCACGTTCGATGATAAAATCAACGACGGTGATATGACCATCGAGAAACAGGGCGTTGCGTTGGTGGTCGACCCGATGAGCCTGCAATATCTGGTCGGGGGATGTGTGGATTATACCGAGGGCCTGGAAGGTTCCCGATTCATCGTCACTAACCCGAATGCCAAAACCACCTGTGGTTGTGGCTCGTCTTTTAGTATCTGACCAAAAATTCCGCGGGAGCTATGATCTCCTGCGGTTTAGCCTGCCTGAACTCCTGAACTCCTGAACTCCTGAACTCCTGAACTCCTGAACTCCTGAACTGCCTTCATTCTCTTTACCCTATGTCCCTCTGTGCTCCTCAGTGTTTAATGAAAAGGGCGAAAATCTGTCCCGATATTGGCTGTTTGATTTTTAAAGAAGGAGGCTGCGTTGTCAGTTTTTTTTTGTGGAATATTAGTTTTTGTAAACTTTTTAGCCTGACGGACGAAGGGGCCGCGGGGGGAATATTTCACCATGGGAAGTCATCGGTTTCAGGAAAAAGAGAGGGCGGTTGAGAAAAAACCGGCAGGAGCTGCCGGTTTATGGCGCTGTCAGCCGTTAGCCGCCAGACGTGCCACTAAATCTTCCACCATCAGGGAAGATTGTTGTGCGGCGACACTCAGGAACTCATCAAAGCTGAGGTGAGATTCCTGGTCAGCAACATCAGAGATGGCACGAACCACAACGAACGGGACATTAAACTGATGGCAGACATGCCCGATGGCCGTGGCTTCCATTTCAACCCCGATAGCGTCCGGGAAGGTATTACGGATGTAAGCGAGTGGCTCAGCGCCATTAATAAACGCATCGCCACTGACAATCAGTCCACGGACAGCATGCAGTTTAAGCGCCGCAATACTCTGTTCGGCGGCAGTGATAAGGCTGGCATCAGCGATGAAACCTTCAGGACAACCCGCCATCTGACCAGGTGCATAACCAAAAGCAGTCACATTGACGTCGTGGTAGCGAACCTCATCGGAAACAACGATATCACCGACCTTCAGAGACGGAGCCAGTCCGCCCGCGGAACCGGTATTGATGACAACGTCCGGCTGGCATAACTGCAGAAGCAGAGTCGTGCCCAGGGCTGCTGATGTTTTGCCGATACCGGATTTCAGCAAAGCCACTTCGTTACCGTTCAGCGTTCCCGTATAGATTTCGCAACCTGCGATGGAGAGAGTTTTTCTGTCTTCAATTTTGTCACGCAGCAGAGTTACTTCCTGCTCCATGGCGCCAATAATTCCTACTTTCATAGCCTGTCTCACCAATGTTATAGAATTCATCTTAATGAATGACATAGTCTATCATGGCGTTACAGGGAAATATTATTGAATCGTACCGGAGCTGAAATGGAGATTAACTTTAAGCGCAGGATCAGTGTCAGCAGGCCCTATATGACAGGCAATTCCCCGGAGGGGGAGATGCAGATCACCCGATTTTTTGAAAGTGATCGGGGGCGGATTATCCATTCGGCCGCTTTGCGACGTTTACAACAGAAGACCCAGGTGTTTCCTCTGGAGCGTAATGCCGCGGTACGTTCGAGGCTGACGCACTCTCTGGAAGTCCAGCAGACCGGGCGCTATATCGTGCGGGAAATTTTGCAGCGTTTGAAGCAGCAACCCGGCGGGCTGAGTGCCTTCGGATTAGAGGAGTTTGAGCGGGGAGCGGAAAGTCTGGTTGAGATGGCTTGTCTGCTGCACGATGTCGGTAATCCGCCTTTCGGGCATTTCGGGGAAGCGGCGATCAATGACTGGTTCAATGCCCATCTGACGGAAATCCTGAGTGGTGCGCTGAGTGCGGGAAACGGAGTATCGCCGGACTGCGAGAGGTTACGGCAGGATATTTACCAGGATCTCGCTCATTTTGAAGGTAATGCCCAGGCCATCCGATTGGTGCATACTTTGCTGCAACTGAACCTGAGTTATTCCCAGGTGGCCTGTATTCTGAAATATACCGCGCCGGCATGGTGGCAGGGGAGTAAACCTGAAGCATTTTCCGTGCTGATGAAAAAACCGGGCTTTTATCTGTCAGAGCAGGAATATGTCTCGCAATTGCGTACCGCCACCGGCATGGACGAATACCACCGCTTTCCCCTGACTTATATCATGGAAGCCGCAGATGATATTTCCTACTGTATTGCAGACCTCGACGATGCCGTTGAGAAAGCTATCTTCAGTGTCGATAGCTTGTACCGCTATTTGCAGGAGGCCTGGGGCGAAACACGGCCGGAGGATATTTTCAGCCGCACCATCGGTGATGCCTGGAAGGCCGCCAGCTCAGGTAAACGCCGCAGTCAGAGTGATCAGTTCTTTATGTCTTTGCGGGTCAATGTGCACCGGGTTCTGGTCTCTTTGGCGGTAAAGCGATTTATTGCCAATCTGCCCGCGATTTTTAAGGGAGATTTTAATCATGCTTTACTGGAGGATGGCGGCGAGGCCGGGCGTCTTCTCGCCGTGTTCAAACAGGTCGCCCGTAAGCACGTGTTTAATCATTCTGAAGTCGAACAACTGGAATTACAGGGGTACCGTGTCATTCAGGGGCTGCTTGATGCTTATAAGCCTATGATGTTACTCAGTGCAGACGATTTTACTCAGCTGGCGGAACATGATGAATTGCAGGGGCATCCGATAGAAACCCGGTTATTCCATCGGCTTTCTGATAAGCATATTAAAGCGTATCAGAACCACATGTGTTCACTTTCCGGGGTGCCGTCTGAAGAGTGGCAGTTATGGGAGCGCTATTACCGGCTACGGCTGATGCAGGATTATATCAGCGGAATGACTGACCTTTTTGCCTGGGAAGAATATCGCCGTTTAATGGCGGTTGATTTTGTCTGAGTTTTGTAAATCGCGGGAATATTTATTTACTTTTAACAAGTGCTTTCCGATGAACTTACGGGTAAATAATAACTCTCAACTGATGACTACAGCAATGGTCTGAATAGCAAATAATACAGAGAGCCAGAACATGAAAAAAACCACTTTAGCATTAAGTGCACTCGCATTAAGCCTTGGAATGGCATTTGCGCCCATGACTGCTTCTGCGGCGGAATCTGCATCTTCATCCAGTCAGCAACTCCCGAGTCTGGCTCCGATGCTTAAAAGAATTATGCCTTCGGTAGTCAGCATCAGTGTTTCAGGAACTGCACCGGTAAAAGCATCTCAGGATAGCCAGCAGTTCCAGCAGTTTTTTGGTGATATGTCACCGTTCTGTCAGGATGGCTCGCCCTTCCAGAATTCACCGATTTGCCAGGCACCTGGTGCCGGCGGCGGTACCCCGCAGCAGCAGCAGTTCCGTGCTCTGGGCTCCGGTGTCATTATTAATGCCGATAAAGGTTATGTGGTAACGAACAATCACGTCGTGGAAAATGCCACTTCTATCCAGGTCCAGCTCAGTGACGGACGTCGTTATGATGCTAAAGTCATTGGTAAAGATCCCCGTACGGATATCGCGCTTATTCAGTTGAAAGATGCGAAAGATCTGACCGCAATTAAAATTGCCGACTCGGATAATCTGCAGGTCGGTGATTACACTGTTGCCATCGGTAACCCTTACGGACTGGGCGAAACCGTGACTTCCGGGATTGTATCTGCACTGGGTCGTAGTGGTCTGAATGTCGAAAACTATGAAAACTTTATTCAGACGGATGCTGCTATTAACCGGGGGAACTCCGGGGGAGCACTGGTTAATCTGAACGGTGAACTGATTGGTATTAATACCGCGATCCTGGCGCCGGACGGAGGCAATATCGGTATCGGCTTTGCTATCCCATCTAACATGGTGAAAAACCTGACGGCACAGATGATTGAATACGGTCAGGTCAAACGGGGTGAGCTGGGGATTATGGGAACCGAGCTGAACTCTGAAATCGCGCAGGCGATGAAAGTCAACGCTCAGCGTGGCGCTTTTGTCAGCCAGGTTCTGCCTAATACCTCCGCGGCGAAAGCAGGTCTTAAAGCCGGGGATGTCATTATCTCACTGAACAACAAACCATTGACAAGCTTTGCGGCATTGCGTGCTGATGTCGGTACCATGCCGATAGGGACCAAAGTGGAACTGGGCTTATTACGTGATGGTAAACCTATGACGGTTAGCGTAACTATTCAGCAGAGCACTCAGGATAAAGTCCAGTCCTCCAATATCTACACCGGTATTGAAGGGGCTGAACTGAGTAATTATGAGGCTGGCGGACAAAAAGGTGTTCGCATCGACAGTGTGACTCCGGGGAGCCGTGCGGCAGCCATCGGCCTGAAAAAAGGCGATATTATTCTGGGCGTGAATCAGCAGAATATCAGCAACCTGGGTGAGCTGCGTAAAGTTCTGGACAGTAAACCTTCTGTCCTGGCGCTGGACGTTAAGCGTGGTGACAGCAATCTGTACTTATTAGCGCAGTAAGCGGTCATTCGCAGGGACAAAAAAGCCGGTCAGCGTCCTGACCGGCTTTTTTTTATGTGCCTGACCCGGCGAGTTATTTACGGGTGAGCTTTTCCAGATCGGCTTCAATCTCAGAAATTTTGTTGGATACGACCAGTTCCAGATGACGTAAGTCATCAAGAATTTTCACTTTCAGATCGACATCTTCCTGCTCCTGCTGGCAGATTTGATCCAGCTCATCGATAACATATCTCAGGTTAGGACTGATTTCCTGAACTTCCCTGAATCCCTGTGCAGACTGATCAGAAACGATCGTTTTTCGCTGACGCGGGTATTTAAACTTCACGCTTTTGGCAAAAAACTCGCCTTTATCCTTACGGAAATAGATCTTCAGGATATCGTTATTCGCCTCCTGGCGAAGGCTGTAACGGTCAACTTCTTCAGGGTGGGTAATCCCCAGACTTTTCAGATTATCGTACATAGCAGTTTTCCTCTTCAGGGGATCATGCCCGTTCAGCGCCGGGCATCTTTAGCACGATATTACTATCGCGGCCTCATATGGAAACCGTCATGATGGCTGTCTGACGCCGTCTGCCGGTAGCCTGTATACGGGGTATCCCACATTCAGGACAGGGAAGATGACCGGAGACTCACGGTCTCCCGTGATGTTTCCGGTCAGGTCATTAGTCAATGGTACGCAGTAATTCGTTAATACCGACTTTGCCCAGAGTTTTCGCATCCACTTTCTTAACGATAACGGCACAGTAAAGGCTGTATTTACCATCTTTAGACGGCAGGTTACCGGAAACGACGACAGAACCGGCAGGGACACGGCCGTAGTGGACTTCACCCGTTTCACGGTCATAAATTTTGGTGCTCTGACCAATATAGACACCCATAGAGATGACCGCACCTTCTTCGACGATAACACCTTCCACGATTTCTGAACGTGCGCCGATAAAGCAGTTATCTTCGATAATTGTCGGGTTTGCCTGCAGGGGTTCGAGTACACCACCGATACCTACGCCACCGGACAGGTGTACGTTTTTACCGATCTGCGCACAGGAGCCTACGGTGGCCCAGGTATCAACCATGGTACCTTCATCGACGTAAGCACCAATATTGACGTAGGAAGGCATCAGTACGGTGTTACGGGCGATAAACGCACCCTGACGAACGGCCGCAGGAGGAACAACACGGAAACCTTCCTGGCGGAAGCGAGCTTCGTCATAGCCTGCAAATTTCATCGGAACTTTATCGTAGAAGCGGGTTTCTGCGCCTTCGATAACTTCGTTATCGTGAATACGGAACGATAACAGGACTGCTTTTTTCAGCCATTGATGAGTGACCCATTCACCGTTAATCTTCTCGGCAACACGTACCTTACCGCTGTCAATCAGCGAGATGACCTCGGTGATCGCATCGCGGGTTTCAGCATCTACGCTGGCCGGGGTAATTTCGGTACGCCGTTCAAATGCGGCTTCAATGATTTTCTGTAAGTGTTGCATTCTTTTTTCCTGCATCAATGGTTTGGTAAAAACTGACTACCCGATGATTTCCGGTGGCGTGAGGTTTCTGCAACCGGTTAAGACCATGGGGAAAAGGGCAGTCCGAAGGTTCGCTGCCCTCAGGGTGAATTACCCTTTATCGTTTGGATTCAGGGCTTCTGTCAACCGTTGTTGTAAACTATCGCGCATTTTATCATCCAGCGCCCGGCGTTCATTGTTGGCCAGGATGAATAAATCCTCAACCCGTTCACCGATGGTGCTGATCCGCGCGCCATGCAGCGAGATCCCTAAATCGGCAAAAACTGCACCGATTTGTGCCAGCAATCCCGGAGCGTCGAGAGCGACCAGTTCCAGATACGTTCTCTGGTTAGTATGGCCCGGCAGAAAGCGTATTTCGGTATCGACCGTAAAATGTCGTAAACGGGGTGACAGGCGACGCGGGCGAGGCGGGGTCCATTCCGGCTGAGAAAGCGCCTGTACCAGTCCGTGAATGATTGCCTCATGGCGATCGTGGGCCAGCGGGCTGCCATCCGGCTCCAGAACGATAAAGGTATCCATCGCCATGCCGTCACGGTTAGTAAAAATCTGCGCGTCATGCACACTGAGATTACGCCTGTCCAGTTCCCCGGCCACGGTCGCAAAAAGATACGCACGGTCAGGGCTCCAGATGAAAATCTCCGTCCCCCCACGGGAAGCCTGCGGATGGATCAGTACCAATGGCTGATCCAGCGTATGCTTCAGCAGATGGCGGGCATGCCAGGCAAGCTGCTGGGCGGTATGACGTAAAAAGTAGTCAGCCCGGCACCGGTTCCAGATCTTGTGTAAGCGGGTTTCATCAATATTGTCCATACGCAGCAGGGCCAGCGCCTGCAGACGGTTATGGCGGACGCGTTCCCGTAAATCCGGACTGCTGTCCATTCCACGGTGGAGCTGTTTCTCGGCGGCAAAGTAAAGCTCCCGCAACAGACTCTGTTTCCAGCTATTCCAGAGGCTTTCATTGGTCGCACAGATATCTGCGACCGTCAGACAGATAAGCAACCGTAACTGCTTTTCGTTCTGCATCACTAAGGCAAATTCCCGAATCACCGCGGGGTCCTGAATATCCCGGCGCTGTGCGGTGACTGACATCAGCAGATGGTGCCTGACCAGCCAGGAGATCAGTTGTGCATCACGGGAATTCAGACCGTGTAACCTGGCAAATTCAATGACATCTTCGGCACCCAGTATCGAGTGGTCGCCCCCGCGTCCCTTAGCGATATCATGGAACAGTGCCGCGATTAACAATATTTCCGGGTGGATCAGTCGCTGCCAGATATCCACACAGAGGGGATGTTTTTCACGGGTTTGTTCATTGGAAAAACTCTCCAGTTTTTGTAATACACGCAGTGTGTGCTCATCGACCGTATAAGCGTGGAACAGGTCAAACTGCATCTGACCGACAATCAGATTCCATTGAGGTAAATAGGCTGTCAGTACACCGTGATGGTGCATCGGGACTAAAGCACGACTGACCGCGCCGGGATGGCGTAAAATATCCATAAACAGCTGCCGTGCTTCCGGAAGGTCACACAAGGAATATTCCAGAGACTGCAAGGCGTGCCGAAGTAAGCGCAGTGTGGCGGAGTAAATACCGTGAATATTTTTATTGCGAACGATCTCGCTGAATAAGCGGATAATGGCTGCCGGCTGTTTTATAAACAGTTCTTCATCACGAACATCGATCAGATGGCCCCGCAGCTGAAAGTCATTATCAAGAGGTTGCGGTTTCCCGGTCGCGGGCAGGGCAAGAATAGCCTCATCAAATAGCTGCAGCAGCATTTCATTCAGCTCACCGATGTGGCGGGTGACGCGGTAGAAATCTTTCATCATTTTCTCTACCGGCTCATTCCCTTCGCCCTGATAATTCAGCCGCTGTGCCACTGCCAGCTGTCGGTCAAAGAGCAGACGGTTATCGTAGCGCGTCAGCGTCAGATGTAAGGCGAAGCGGATACGCCATAAAAAATCCTGACACTGATTCAGTTCATCGCGCTCTTCAGGGGTGAGAAACCCGAAATCTACCATTTCATCCAGAGAGGTGGCGCCGAAATGACGACGGGCGACCCACAACAGGGTATGAATATCGCGCAGACCGCCCGGACTGCTTTTAATGTCCGGTTCCAGATTATAACTGGTGCCGTGATAGCGAAGGTGCCGTGCCTTTTGCTCGTCGGTCTTGGCCGCGAAAAAGTCAGTGGATGGCCAGAACCCTTCGCTGAAAATATTCTTTTGTAATTCCAGGAACAGAGAAACATCCCCGGTGAGCATGCGTGACTCTATCAGATTGGTTGCCACCGTCAGGTCAGAGAGTCCTTCCAGCAGACACTCTTCCAGTGTTCTGACGCTATGCCCGACTTCCAGTTTTAAATCCCAGAGCAGGGTCAGTAACTCACTGACCCGGTGTGCACCCTGTTCATCCAAAGGATGGCGGCTGAGGATCAGTACATCAATGTCAGAAAGCGGATGCAGCTCCTGGCGGCCATAACCTCCGACCGCGACCAGCGCAGTATCTTTGACGCCATGGAAACCGAAAAAACGCCAGAGGCGGGTCAGCAGGTGATCGATAAACCGTGTGCGTGCATCTATAAGCTGACTGACAGGCTGACCGGCATCAAAGGCATCCCCAAGGGCTGACTGGAATACATCCAGGCGGGATTTCAGTGTCTCACGGGTTAATTGATCATCGGGCCAATGCAGCGGGGCATCCGTACTACTTTTGTCGATTACGTCTGGCAGGTGGCTTCGCATTATCACTACTCATTGGATAAAAAAGCCGGCAATTGCCGGCTTTCAGGGAGTCAAATGTCAGTCTTAACCTTCATTCACCAGTACCGCAGGGATAGTCTCTTCCTGGCGAAGGGTCAGGATCTCACAGCCATTATCTGTCACCACAATAGTATGTTCATATTGAGCCGACAAGCTGCGATCTTTGGTTTTCACCGTCCAGCCATCTTTCATGCTGCGAATGCGGAAATCACCGGCGTTTACCATCGGCTCGATGGTAAAGGTCATGCCTTTCTGTAAGACCACGCCACTGTCATCGGCATCGTAGTGCAGAACCTGAGGTTCTTCATGGAATCCTTTACCGATACCATGACCGCAATACTCGCGGACCACCGAGAAGTCATTGGCTTCAACGAACTTCTGAATTTCACGCCCCAGTGTACGTAACCGGATGCCAGGCTTAACCATTTTTAATGCCAGGTAAAGGCTTTCCTGGGTGATGCGGCACAGACGTTCGCCGAGGATGGTCGGTTTACCGACGATAAACATTTTTGAAGTATCACCGTGATACTCATCTTTGATGACCGTGACGTCGATGTTGACGATATCACCGTCTTTCAGGATGCGGTCATCGCTCGGGATACCATGACACACCACTTCGTTGATAGAAATGCATACCGATTTAGGAAAACCATGATAACCGAGGCAAGCCGAAACGGCCTGTTGCTCACCGGTAATGTAGTCCGCGCAAATCCGGTCCAGCTCTCCGGTTGAAATACCCGGCTTTACATGGGCTGCGATCATTTCCAGCACTTCAGCGGCCAGACGGCCAGCGACCCGCATTTTTTCGATTTCTTCAGGAGTTTTAATTGAGATAGCCATTGAATCAGTCCAGTTGCAGCCAGTCAGTACCGGCAAACGAAAGAATTTATACGTGCGCTATGTTAACAGTCAGCAAAACCGCTGCCAACGTTAATCACCCGTCATGGGTTTTGTACAGGGCGCAGAAATTTTAACCGTTGCCGGTAACAATGATTGCCGCTGAGGGGGGATTTGTGGTATAAAACGCGCCGACGAATCCAGGCTCACCCTTGCGGGGGCCGGAAAGTTTCATTCTCATTATGTGAAAAGGCAGTGTACAGCGTTACGCATTGCGTGACAGGTACAGACTGACCAAAACACACATGTATCGACACATACTCCGGGGTGCCTTATACAGGTCGGTAGTATGGGATACATGGAGGCTCAACCCCAACATATATTTTTAGAGGTAATCATGGCTACTGTTTCCATGCGCGATATGCTTAAGGCCGGTGTTCACTTTGGTCACCAGACCCGTTACTGGAACCCAAAAATGAAACCATTCATCTTTGGTGCTCGTAACAAAGTTCACATCATCAACCTTGAGCAGACTGTGCCAATGTTTAACGACGCTCTGGCTGAGTTAAGCAAGATCTCTTCCCGTAAAGGTAAGATCCTGTTCGTTGGTACCAAACGCGCTGCAAGCGAAGCTATCAAAGAATCTGCGCTGAACTGCGATCAGTTCTTTGTTAACCACCGTTGGTTAGGTGGTATGCTGACTAACTGGAAAACTGTTCGTCAGTCAATCAAACGTCTGAAAGATCTGGAATCTCAGTCTCAGGACGGTACTTTTGATAAACTGACCAAGAAAGAAGCTCTGATGCGTACCCGTGAACTGGCTAAGCTGGAAAACAGCCTGGGTGGTATCAAAGACATGGGCGGCCTGCCTGATGCTCTGTTTGTCATCGATGCTGACCACGAGCACATCGCAATCAAAGAAGCAAACAACCTGGGTATCCCGGTATTTGCTATCGTTGATACTAACTCTGATCCGGATGGCGTTGATTTCGTTATCCCTGGTAACGACGATGCGATCCGTGCAGTAAGCCTGTACCTGAATGCAGCTGCAGCAGCTGTCCGCGAAGGTCGTTCTCAGGACCTGGCTGAACAGGCTGAAGAAGTGTCTTTAGAAAACGTCTGATAAGGACTGCTCTGTCAAAGAGCCCTTAGCGTCAGATGTGATCTGCAAGGGGCCGCTTCAGGCCCCTTTTATTATTTTAAAATTCGTTGAGCCTGAATCCGTTCGGCTGGACGAAGTAAAATATCCTGCGAAATGATGCTGTTTATAATTACCTGCGGGTAAGAATGAACAGATCACAGTTAACCGAGGACTTAAGAATGGCTGACATTACCGCTGCTCTGGTAAAAGAACTGCGCGAGCGTACTGGCGCTGGCATGATGGAATGTAAAAAAGCGCTGGTTGAAGCTAACGGTGACATCGAACTGGCTATCGACAACATGCGTAAAAATGGTCAGGCAAAAGCGGCGAAGAAATCTGGTCGCGTTGCTGCTGAAGGTGTGATCCTGACCCACGTTGAAGGTAACGCCGGGATCATCGTTGAGCTGAACTGCGAAACTGACTTCGTTGCTAAAGATGCTGGCTTCCTGGCGTTCGGTCAGGACGTTCTGGCTGCAGCTGTTGCTGACAAAATCACTGACGTTGATGTCCTGAAAGCGAAATTTGAAGAGCAGCGTACTGCGCTGGTTGCCAAAATCGGTGAAAACATCAACATCCGTCGTGTTGCCCGCCTGGAAGGTGACGTTGTAGGTTCATACCTGCACGGTGCACGTATCGGTGTTCTGGTTTCTGCCACCGGTGCTGATGAAGAGCTGGTTAAACACATTGCAATGCACATCGCTGCAAGCAAGCCGGAATATGTTAAGCCTGAAGATGTTCCTGCGGACGTGGTTGCTCGTGAGCACCAGATCCAGCTGGACATCGCAATGCAGTCTGGTAAGCCACGTGAAATCGCAGAAAAAATGGTTTCTGGTCGCATGAACAAGTTCACCGGTGAAGTTTCACTGACTGGTCAGAACTTTGTTATGGATCCATCCAAAACTGTGGGTCAGCTGCTGAAAGAAAAAGGCGCTGACGTCATTAACTTTATCCGCTTCGAAGTGGGTGAAGGTATCGAGAAAGTTGAGTCTGATTTTGCTGCTGAAGTTGCAGCAATGTCCAAACAGTCTTAATGCTCTGCAGGAACCGCCAGAACGGCGGTTCTTTTTTGCCTGCTGATGTGACCCCGGCAGGCAATTTTTCAGCTTCATCCCTATAGTATTTCGAGAAAACAGAGCGGATTATAGACGCGATTTCTCTCTTCTTTATTCACTCATGCTCCAGGAATTAATGATCATGGCGACCAACGCAAAACCGGTATATCAACGTATCCTTCTGAAACTGAGCGGAGAAGCCCTGCAGGGTGCTGAAGGTTTTGGCATTGATGCCAGCATTCTTGACCGCATGGCGCAGGAAGTGAAAGAGCTGGTTGAGTTAGGCATACAGGTCGGCGTCGTGATTGGCGGCGGTAACCTGTTTCGGGGTGCCGGACTGGCAAAAGCCGGAATGAACCGTGTTGTTGGTGACCATATGGGGATGTTAGCCACAGTGATGAACGGTCTGGCGATGCGTGATGCATTGCACCGTGCCTATGTGAATGCCCGTCTGATGTCGGCCATTCCTTTGAATGGCGTCTGTGATAACTACAGCTGGGCTGAAGCTATCAGTCTGCTTCGTAATAACCGGGTGGTAATCTTCTCTGCCGGAACCGGTAACCCGTTCTTTACCACTGATTCTGCTGCCTGTCTGCGCGGCATTGAAATCGAAGCGGATGTGGTATTGAAAGCCACGAAAGTTGACGGTGTCTATTCTGCCGACCCGGTCACCAATCCTGATGCCACGCTACACGAAAAATTAAGCTATCAGGATGTGCTTGAGCGGGAGTTAAAGGTGATGGACCTTGCTGCCTTTACTCTGGCTCGCGACCATAACTTACCTATCCGCGTGTTTAATATGAATAAGCCAGGCGCATTACGCCGCGTAGTGATGGGTGAGAAAGAAGGCACTCTGATAGGGCAGTAATCCCTGTCGGCATAATTTAAAATAAGGTATATTCTGACCAACGCTGGTGAGTTATCGGCGAAGTCTGGCTGATGATGACAGGCCCCGTTCTGCTCAAATCAGAAGCAGAAACATCAGGTCAAAACGAATCCAAGGGTTTTTATTGTGATTAACGATATTAAAAAAGATGCTGAAGTACGCATGGAAAAATGCGTAGAAGCCTTTAAAAATACAATAGGCAAAGTGCGTACCGGACGTGCCTCTCCTACACTGCTGGATGGCATTGTCGTCGAATATTATGGTACTCCGACACCTTTACGCCAGCTGGCTAACGTGACTGTTGAAGATTCACGCACACTGAAAATCAATGTGTTTGATCGTTCTTTAGGTCCTGCCGTAGAAAAAGCCATCATGGCGTCAGACTTAGGTTTAAACCCGAGTTCAGCCGGTACGGATATTCGTGTTCCTCTGCCTCCTCTGACGGAAGAGCGCCGTAAAGATCTGATTAAAATCGTTCGCGGTGAAGCAGAGCAGGGACGTGTGTCTGTACGTAATGTCCGTCGTGATGCGAACGATAAAGTCAAAGCATTACTGAAAGACAAAGAAATCAGTGAAGATGATGAGCGTCGTGCACAGGATGAAATCCAGAAGATGACCGATGCTTCAATCAAAAAAGTAGATGCCGCATTAACTGAGAAAGAAACGGAGTTAATGGAGTTTTAATCTCAGTGCAGCTACCGGTAAAACGCCGCGGAGAAAGACATAGTCTATGGCTTTCTTTCGCGGCGTTTTACATTGCTAAGCGCTCTGCCCAAAGTCATATTTTTACCCCCTTAATTTTTGATGGACATATTGATGAAACGTCTGACGTTACTCGGGTCAACTGGCTCTATCGGAACCAGTACGTTGTCTGTGGTGCGGGAAAACCCTGAACAATACCAGGTGACTGCTCTTGTCGCGGGAAATAACGCCGCGTTAATGGCGACCCAGTGCAGTGAATTCAGGCCCGCTTACGCCGCAATGGCGACGGAAGCCGCTGCCAGTGAATTGCGTGAACGACTGAAAGCATTGAAGGTTGATACTGAAGTGCTCTCCGGCGTTCAGGCCGCCTGTGAACTGGCCGCATTACCGGAAGTGGATCACGTGATGGCAGCCATTGTCGGTGCCTCCGGCTTGTTACCCACACTTTCGGCCATACGTGCAGGTAAAAGGGTACTGCTGGCGAATAAAGAATCGTTGGTGACCTGTGGCGGACTGTTTATGGAGGAGGTCCGGCGTTCCGGGGCTTGTCTGATGCCTGTCGACAGTGAACATAATGCCATTTTTCAGAGTTTGCCTGCTGTTATACAACAGCAATTAGGGTACGCTGATCTGCGTAATAGTGGCGTTGATTCCGTTATTCTGACCGGCTCCGGCGGCCCTTTTCGGGATGTGCCGCTGACCGGACTCTCCTCAATGACACCGGCGCAAGCGTGTGCCCACCCGAACTGGTCAATGGGAAGAAAAATATCGGTTGATTCGGCCACTATGATGAATAAAGGTCTTGAATACATTGAAGCTCGCTGGCTATTTAACGCGACTGATTCGCAAATGGAAGTGGTGATCCACCCGCAGTCCGTTATCCACTCAATGGTGCGCTATTGTGATGGCAGCGTACTGGCCCAGTTAGGCTCTCCTGATATGCGTACACCCATCGCTCATTCCATGGCATGGCCCGACAGAATACCAGCCTCGGTGAAGCCCCTGGATTTTACCAGGCTCGGAGCCCTGACATTCCTGGCGCCGGACTACCAACGTTATCCTTGCCTGAAGCTGGCAATAGACGCCTGTGCTGCAGGGCAGGCGGCGACCACCGCACTGAATGCAGCTAATGAGATAGCGGTTGAGGCATTTCTTAACGGGCGTATCCGCTTTACGGATATTGCTGCACTCAACCATCAGGTACTGGAAACTGTACAGTTTGCGGAACCGGATAGCGTGGAGTCGGTCATGGAGATTGACGAGCAGACTCGCCGGATCACGGGCGATCTGCTGGCGACGTTGCAATAGCGGGTTTGTTAAGCTGCTATTTGTCCGAATCAGGCGAAAATGGTATAGTCGCATGCTGATATTTCAGAGGTGTGCAGGGGCTTTTACCGGCCTCACTGGTGAAAGATTTTTGCGAGCAGAAAGTATTCAGAGATATCTGGCTCTCTGATGAAAGGAATTTAATACGCATTATGTCGTCCCAATATCAACAAAACACTCCTGACACATACAGGGCGCTGCCGCGGCACGTTGCTATCATCATGGATGGTAACGGGCGCTGGGCGAAAAACCAGGGAAAGTTACGTATATCGGGACACAGGGCCGGAGCTAAGGCTGTCAGGCGTGCGGTAAAATTCGCTGTCACCTGTGAGATGGAAGCTCTGACCCTGTATGCATTCAGTAGTGAAAACTGGAATCGTCCTGAACAGGAGGTTTCTGCACTGATGGAACTCTTCGTCTGGGCGCTCGACAGCGAAGTGAAAAGCCTGCATAAAAACAACGTTCGTCTGAAAATCATCGGTGATGTACAACGTTTTAGTCCGCGTATTCAGGAGCGTATCCGTAGTGCGGAGTCTCTGACAGCTCAGAATACCGGTTTGACGTTAAATATTGCTGCAAACTATGGCGGCCGCTGGGATATCATTGATGGTGTCCGGCAACTGGCGAGTAAAGTACAGCAGGGGCAATTATGCCCTGAAGATATCACGGAAGAAATGCTGGGAGAGCAGCTCTGCTTATGTCATCTGTCTCCGGTTGATTTAGTGATAAGGACTGGGGGAGAACATCGGATCAGTAATTTTCTGTTGTGGCAGGTTGCTTATGCAGAGTTTTACTTTAGTGATGTTCTCTGGCCCGATTTCGATGAACAAGTATTTCAGGGTGCGCTGGATGCCTTCTCTCAACGAGAGCGCCGGTTTGGTGGCGCAGCACCCGATGGCGAATAAATGGACCGGGGGTAACCTTTGTTAAAGTCACGTTTGATTACCGCGATGATACTGATACCGCTGGTAATCATTGCATTATTTTGGTTACCGCCGATCGGTTTCAAAATTATCGTTCTGGTTATCTGCATGCTGGCCGCCTGGGAATGGGGGCAGTTTGCAGGGTTTATGCAAACCGGCCAACGGGTATGGGTTGCCGTACTTTTTGGTCTGCTCCTTTCCTTGATGATATTTTCTCTGCCGTCTTACCAGAGTGATATTCATCAACCTCCGGTGGCACTCTCCTTATGGGTTTCCCTGAGCTGGTGGACAGTGGCTCTGTTGCTGGTTCTGTTTTATCCGGCATCTGCCTCTCTTTGGCGTCAATCCCGCTTCCTCCGTCTGGCCTTTGGCGCACTGACGCTGGTGCCTTTCTTTTGGGGAATGATAGCGCTGCGCCAGTATCACTATAACAGTGATCACTTTGCCGGGGCCTGGTGGCTGCTGTTTGTTATGTTGCTGGTGTGGGGGGCGGATTCCGGGGCTTATATGTTCGGTAAACTCTTCGGCCGTCACAAACTGGCCCCGAAAGTTTCTCCGGGCAAAACCTGGGAAGGTTTTGCCGGTGGCCTGATTTCTTCTGCGATTATTGCGTGGGTATTTTCCCTGCTGGCGCCCTTGACGGTGGACAGTCGTACTTTGCTGATTTGCGCGATTATTGCTACGCTGGCTTCTGTGCTGGGTGATCTGACCGAAAGCATGTTCAAGCGTGAAGCCGGTATTAAAGACAGCGGTAACCTTATTCCCGGGCATGGCGGTATCCTTGACAGAATCGACAGCCTGACCGCCGCGATCCCTGTTTTTGCCTGTTTATTGCTTTTGGTTTTCCATGTAGCTTAAGGATGTGTCGTGATGGGCAGCATACTCTGGAGTCTTGGCGCATTCGTAGTGGCACTGGGGATTTTGATTACCGTCCACGAATTCGGCCATTTTTGGGTCGCACGTCGTTGCGGGGTCTGGGTCGAGCGTTTCTCTATCGGCTTCGGGCCTGCCTTGTGGCGTAAAAAAGACAAACAGGGCACGGAGTATGTACTCGCATTAATCCCTCTGGGTGGATATGTCAAAATGCTGGATGAGCGGGCAGGGGAGGTTCCTGCGGCCAGGCTGCATGAAGCATTTACCCGGAAAACCCTCTCTCAGCGAGCGGCTATTGTGGCTGCTGGTCCTGTCGCTAACTTTATTTTCGCGTTGTTTGCCTACTGGCTGGTTTTTATGCATGGTGTCCCTGGCATAAAGCCAGTAACCGGCGAAATAATCAACAATTCGATTGCTCAGCAAGCGCAAATTCAGCCCGGAATGGAACTTAAAGCGATTGATGGTATCGAAACGCCTGACTGGGATGCTGTTCGTATGGCATTGATGGGGAAAATAGGCGACAGTGGCGTCAATATTACCCTTGAAACTTTCGGACAATCAGTGACCGTGGAGAAACACCTGGACTTGCATCACTGGGTCTTTGACCCGGAAAAGCAGGATCCCGTGTTATCTTTAGGGATTGTCCCTAAAGGCCCGGTGATTGAAACCACGCTTGCAGAAGTGCAAAAAAGTTCACCTGCGGCACTGGCAGGTTTGCAAGCCGGAGACAGGATCGTTAAAGTCGACGGTGAACCCGCTGTGAACTGGCAAATGTTTGTGGCCGGGGTCAGAGATAATCCCGGGAAACCTTTAACGTTGGACGTTGAGCGTGAAGGGGATATCCGGACATTAACGCTGACACCGTCGGTGAAAACAGTCGGTCAGAAAGAAGAGGGATTCGCCGGGGTTATCCCCCGCGTTCAACCGCTTCCTGATCAATATAAAACCTTACGGCAATATGGCCCTGTCGTTGCCATCGGCGAAGCAGGTGTAAAAACCTGGCAGCTAGTGAAACTGACAGCGTCAATGCTGGGGAAATTAGTAACCGGTGATATTAAGCTGAAAAATCTCAGTGGGCCGATTTCTATAGCGCAGGGCGCAGGGATATCGGCTGAATACGGAGTGATATACTATTTGATGTTTTTGGCGTTGATTAGTGTCAATCTGGGGATAATCAATCTTGTCCCGTTACCGGTGTTAGATGGTGGGCATTTGCTTTTCCTGTTGATTGAGAAGATCAAAGGTGGACCAGTGTCTGAGCGAGTTCAGGACTTCAGTTATCGCATTGGCTCTATTGCGCTGGTGTTATTAATGGGGCTTGCACTTTTCAATGATTTCTCACGTTTGTAGATAACGGAATTCTGCGAACGGGGATGTGTTAGGAACACGCATAATAACGATGGCGATGAAAAAGTTGCTCATAGCGTCGCTGCTGTTTAGCAGCGCCACCGTGTACGGTGCAGACAATTTCGTGGTGAAAGATATTCATTTCGAAGGGCTGCAGCGAGTTGCCGTCGGGGCGGCCTTGCTTAGCATGCCTGTTCGTGTTGGCGATACGGTGAATGATGAAGATATCAGTAATACTATCCGTTCACTGTTTGCCACCGGTAATTTCGACGACGTTCAGGTACTGCGTGAAGGCGGTGACCTGATTGTTAAGGTGAAAGAACGTCCGACGATTGCCAGTATTACTTTCTCAGGAAATAAATCGGTAAAAGACGATCAGCTGAAACAGAACCTGGAAGCCTCCGGGGTGCGTGTCGGTGATGCGCTTGATCGTACGACCATCTCCTCAATCGAAAAGGGCCTGGAAGATTTCTACTACAGCGTGGGTAAATACTCCGCCAGTGTGAAAGCGATTGTTACGCCTCTGCCCCGAAACCGTGTGGACCTGAAACTGGTCTTTACGGAAGGCGTATCGGCAAAAATTCAGCAAATTAACATTGTTGGTAATAAAGCCTTCAGTTCTGATGAGCTGCTTTCCCACTTCCAGTTACGGGATGAAGTGCCCTGGTGGAACGTGGTTGCTGATCGTAAGTATCAGAAACAGAAACTGGCCGGAGACCTTGAGACGTTACGGAGTTTCTATCTGGATCGCGGTTATGCCCGCTTTAACATTGATTCGACGCAGGTCAGCCTGACGCCGGACAAAAAAGGCATTTATATTACGGTTAACATTACCGAAGGCAGTCAGTACAAGATAGCCGGTGTGGTAGTAAACGGTGATATGGCCGGGCATTCTGCAGAGATCGAAAATCTGGCGAAGATCCCGCCGGGTGAGTTATACAGCGGTGCGAAGGTGACGGCTATCGAAGACAGCATTAAAAAGCTGTTAGGTAACTATGGCTATGCGTATCCGCGGGTAATGACCCAACCGGAAATTAACGATAAAGATAAGACGGTTAAACTGCACGTTAGTGTGGATGCCGGCAATCGTTATTATGTTCGCAAAATTATTTTCCGCGGCAATGATACGTCCAAAGATTCTGTGCTGCGCCGTGAAATGCGTCAGATGGAAGGCGCGTGGCTGGGCAGTAATCTGGTCGAACAGGGCAAAGATCGTCTGAACCGTACCGGTTATTTTGATAGCGTTGATGTCGATACTCAGCGTGTTCCGGGCTCACCGGATCAGGTCGATGTCATTTATAACGTCAAAGAGCGTAATACCGGTACGTTTAATATCGGTGTCGGCTACGGTACGGAAAGTGGTGTCAGCTTCCAGGTTGGCGTTACCCAGGATAACTGGATGGGTACCGGTAATACGGTTGGTATCAGTGGTACCAAAAACGATTACCAGACCTACGCCGAACTGTCGATGACGGACCCGTACTTCACCGTGGATGGCGTTAGCCTCGGCGGACGTGTGTTCTATAACGACTTTAAGGCTGATGATGCCGACCTGTCCGATTATACGAATCGCAGCTACGGTACAGACGGTACACTGGGCTTCCCGGTAAATGAGAATAATACCCTTCGTGTTGGTTTAGGTTATGTGCACAATGACCTGTCTGACATGCAGCCTCAGATAGCGATGTGGCGTTATTTCGACTCCATGGGTAAACATCTGTCATGGGATAATGATGACAGTAATTACTCCTCGGACGATTTCACCTTTAACTATGGCTGGACCTATAACACCCTGGATCGCGGATTCTTCCCGACCGACGGTAACCGGACCAACCTGAACGGTAAAATCACTATTCCGGGTTCAGATAACGAGTACTACAAAATGACGCTGGACTCCCAGCAGTACGTGCCGCTAAACAATGACCGTACCTGGGTGTTATTAGGCAGAGGTCGTCTGGGTTATGGCGATGGTCTGGGCGGTAAAGAAATGCCGTTCTATGAAAACTTCTATGCCGGGGGGTCAAGCACCGTCCGTGGCTTCCGCTCGAATACTATCGGGCCGAAAGCAATCTATAGAAATTATGGTACCGATTCAAACTGCGGAACCAGTACTTCGCAATATTGTAAGTCTGATGATGCCGTCGGTGGTAATGCAATGGCAGTAGCCAGCCTGGAGCTGATTACGCCAACGCCGTTCGTCAGTGAGAAATATGCGAATTCTCTGCGTACGTCCCTGTTTGTTGATGCAGGCTCGGTATGGGATACTGACTGGCAGAATACGTCAGAAACAGAAGCATTAGGTGTCCCTGACTACAGCAAGCCTGGCAATATCCGTGTTTCCAGTGGTGTTTCACTGCAATGGATGTCGCCTCTGGGACCATTGGTGTTCTCATATGCCCAGCCAATCAAGAAATATTCCGGCGACAAGGCAGAGCAGTTCCAGTTCAACATCGGTAATACGTTTTAACGCGTTACCCGTAGCATGTTAAAAAATTGCACAACAGGGGTGTTTAACACCGCTGTTGTTTGCAAAAACAGTGTCTTTAAGACACAAACGGTGATGGTAAGGAGTTTATAGTGAAAAAGTTGTTATGTGCCGCAGGTCTTGGTCTCGCTCTGGCTGCTTCTTCTGTGGCTGCGCAGGCCGCTGACAAAATTGCAGTCGTCAATGTGTCCAGCATTTTTCAGCAAATGCCTCAGCGTGCTGCAGTTGCCCGCCAGCTGCAAAATGAGTTCAAGGGTCGTGCAACTGATTTGCAGACTCAGGAACGCGCGCTTCAGGCACAGATGCAGAACTTTCAACGTAATGCTTCTACGATGAAAGCGAGCGATCGTGCCCGTACCGAAAAAGAACTGATGACTCAGCGCGAAAGTTTTTCTGAAAAAGCCCAGGCTTTTGAACAGGACAATAATCGCCGTCAGTCTGAAGAGCGTAATAAATTACTGAGCCGTATTCAGGATGCAGTGAAAAAAGTCGCCAGCAGTGAAGGTTATGATGTTGTGATCGACTCTAACGCTGTGGCGTATGCTGCGGATGCGAAAGACATTACTGCTGACGTGTTGAAACAGGTTAAATAATTGATGTCATCTATTCGACTGGCTGATTTAGCGCAGCAGTTAGATGCAGAATTGCACGGAGATGGCGATATTGCCATCTCCGGCATTGCTTCTATGCAATCCGCAACAAGCGGAAAAATAACTTTCCTGGCCAACAGTCGTTACCGCGAGCAGCTTGCGCATTGTAAAGCCGATGCTGTGGTGCTGACGGAAGCGGATCTGGAGTGGTGCCAAAGTGCAGCACTGGTTGTGAAAGACCCTTATCTGACCTATGCGCGTATGGCGCAGCTTCTGGATACGACCCCATCGCCTGCCGAGAATATCGGCCCGGGTGCGGTTGTCTCTCCACAGGCCCGGCTGGGTGCTAATGTGGCTATCGGGGCGAATGCTGTTATCGAATCCGGTGCAGAACTGGGTGATAACGTCGTGATAGGGGCGGGTTGTTTTGTCGGTAAAAAAACGCGGATTGGAGCGGGTACCCGGCTGTGGGCTAACGTTTCTGTTTATCATGAAGTGGTTATCGGCGAAAATTGTCTGGTGCAGTCAGGGACGGTGATCGGGGCTGATGGCTTCGGTTATGCCAATGATCGCGGCAATTGGGTGAAGATACCGCAACTTGGTTCGGTGGTTATCGGTGACCGGGTAGAGATTGGTGCCTGTACGACTATCGACCGCGGGGCGCTGGATAATACCCAAATCGGTAACGGAGTTATCATCGATAACCAATGTCAGATTGCGCACAATGTCATAATTGGCGACAATACGGCAGTTGCCGGTGGTGTGATTATGGCGGGAAGCCTGAAAATTGGCCGTTACTGCATGATTGGTGGCGCCAGTGTAATCAATGGTCATATGGAAATTTGTGATAAAGTAACGGTCACCGGAATGGGGATGGTCATGCGGCCTATCACTGAACCGGGGGTCTATTCTTCAGGGATACCGTTGCAGGCAAACAAAGCCTGGCGTAAGACCGCGGCCCTGGTCATGAATATCGATGATATGAACAAACGCCTGAAAGCTATCGAGCGTAAAACCGGTAAAGATAACTAACCATAACTTAACCGGTAAGAGTCACGGAATATCCCGGAGCAGTACATCCGGTTCCATGGCTCTTCGTGCTGATCCGACACTTTTATATTTGCGACCTGCGATGTATCAATTGATCATGCAGGTCGTGTTATTATTGATAACAGATTTTTAGGACAGGAAGAGTATTTTGACTACTGAAATACATACTCTGCAAATTGAAGAGATTCTGGAACTGCTGCCACACCGCTATCCGTTTTTACTGGTTGATCGTGTTCTGGATTTTGAACCACACAAATATTTGCGGGCCGTTAAAAACGTGACTGTGAATGAGCCTTTCTTTCAGGGGCATTTCCCGGGTAAACCGATTTTTCCTGGTGTGTTAATCCTGGAAGCGATGGCTCAGGCTACCGGCATCCTGGCGTTTAAAAGCGTAGGTAAACTGGAACCCGGCGAGCTGTACTACTTCGCAGGGATTGATAGTGCACGTTTCAAACGTCCTGTCGTTCCGGGAGACCAGATGGTGATGGAAGTGACTTTTGAAAAAACCCGTCGTGGTTTGACGCGTTTCAGCGGTGTTGCTACAGTCGATGGCAAAGTTGTTTGTGAAGCAACAATGATGTGTGCCCGTAGCCGGGAGTCATAACGTGATTGATAAAACCGCCAGCATCCACCCCTCTTCTGTCATTGAAGAGGGCGCAATTATCGGACCCGGAGTCCGTATCGGACCGTTCTGCGTCATCGGCCCCAATGTTGAGATTGGTGAAGGCACTGTCCTGAACTCTCATATTGTCATTAACGGACATACGCGCATTGGTAAAGAGAACGAGATCTACCAGTTTGCTTCTATCGGTGAAGTGAACCAGGATCTGAAATACGCGAAAGAAGAGACCCGTGTTGTCATCGGCGATCGCAACCGTATTCGTGAGAGTGTGACCATTCATCGCGGAACGGCTCAGGGTGGCGGTGTGACGGTTGTCGGCAGTGATAATCTGCTGATGGTGAATACTCATATTGCCCATGACTGTCAGATTGGTAACCGCTGTATCTTTGCGAATAATGCAACCCTGGCCGGTCATGTGACGGTTGATGACTTTGCGATTATTGGCGGGATGACGGCAGTCCATCAGTGGTGCACCATCGGTGCTCATGTCATGGTCGGCGGTTGTTCCGGGGTGGCTCAGGACGTTCCTCCTTATGTTATTGCTCAGGGGAATCACGCCACACCGTTCGGTATTAATATTGAAGGTCTGAAACGCCGTGGTTTCAGTAAAGAAGCGCTGCATGCCATCCGTAATGCTTATAAGCTTCTGTATCGCAGTGGTAAAACCCTGGATGAAGTGAAGCCAGAGATTGAAGCCCTGGCGCAAGCTCATGCTGAAGTCCGGCCTTTCTATGATTTCTTCGCCCGTTCTACCCGTGGGCTTATCCGGTAACGAATGGCGATGCGTCCACTGACTGTTGCACTTATCGCCGGAGAAACCTCCGGCGATATTCTTGGTGCAGGCCTTATCCGGGCTCTTAAAGCAAAACATCCTGATATCCGCTTTGTGGGTGTTGCCGGCCCCCTGATGCAGGCGGAAGGTTGTGAAGCATGGTATGAGATGGAAGAACTGGCGGTGATGGGGATTGTTGAAGTCCTTGGCCGTCTTCCCCGTTTGCTGAAAATCCGCCGGGATCTGACCCAACGACTCACTGCGCTCCGGCCGGATGTCTTTGTCGGAATCGATGCGCCGGATTTCAATATTCCGCTGGAAGGACGCCTGAAACGCGCAGGTATCCGGACCATTCATTATGTCAGCCCGTCAGTCTGGGCATGGCGGCAGAAGCGGGTATTTAAAATTGGTCGTAACACCGATCTGGTACTGGCCTTCCTGCCCTTTGAAAAAGCCTTCTACGATAAATTTCAGGTGCCATGCCGTTTTATCGGCCATACAATGGCCGACAGTATTCCTCTGCAACCTGATAAACACGCGGCCCGGGCACGTCTGTCCCTCTCTCCTGATGCCCTCTGCCTTGCATTATTACCGGGCAGCAGAAAAGCCGAAGTTGAGATGCTGAGTGCCGATTTCCTGAAAGCTGCGCAATTACTGCGGCAGACCTATCCGGCACTGGAAATCGTAGTTCCGATGGTCAATACCCGTCGTCGCGCGCAGTTTGAAGCGATTAAAGCTGAGGTCGCACCTGAACTGGTATTACACCTGACGGATGGGCAAGCTCGTGATGTCATGATAGCCAGTGATGCGGCTATCCTGGCCTCCGGGACCGCAGCCCTCGAGTGCATGCTGGCGAAATGTCCGATGGTAGTGGGGTATCGTATGAAACCTTTCACTTTCTGGCTGGCGAAGCGACTGGTAAAAACAGAATGGGTATCGTTACCGAATCTGTTAGCCGGAAAAGAACTGGTGCGGGAATTGCTACAGGATGAATGTCAGCCTGAGCTGCTTGCCCGGGCACTGGATCCGCTGCTTCATCAGGGGCCGGAGAGAACGGCACTGCTGGAAACGTTTGCTGAAATGCATCAACAGATCCGCTGGAACGCGGATGAACAGGCAGCACAGGCTGTGCTGGAGTTAACACAATGAGTTCTTTTATCTACCCGCTGGCACACTGTATTGCCGGTGTGGATGAAGTCGGGCGCGGGCCGCTGGTCGGTGCCGTGGTGACCGCTGCGGTTATTCTGGATCCCGAACAGCCCATTCAGGGGCTGGCAGATTCCAAGAAACTGACCGAAAAGCGCCGCTTAGCGTTGTACGACGAAATTAAAGAGAAAGCGTTATGCTGGAGTCTCGGACGGGCTGAGCCTGAAGAGATAGACCAGCTGAATATCCTGCATGCAACCATGCTGGCGATGCAGCGCGCTGTTGCCGGACTGAGTGTCCGGCCTGATATGGTGCTGATTGATGGTAACCGTTGTCCCGCGTTACCGATGGCAGCGCAGTCGGTGGTAAAAGGGGATAGCCTGGTGGCAGAAATCAGTGCCGCGTCTATCCTGGCTAAAGTAACCCGTGACCAGGAAATGGCAGAGCTGGACACGTTATTTCCGGAATATGGCTTTGCTAAGCATAAAGGCTACCCGACACCTTACCACCTGGAAAAACTGGCGCTATTAGGTGCAACACCTTTCCATCGTCGCAGTTTTGCCCCGGTCCGGCGAGTGACAGATACCACCCCGGTTGCCGGAAAATAACACTCAGACAGTTTACATCGTAATCCCGGAACCCTTATGGCTGAACCCCGTTTTATTCATCTGCACGTACATAGCGACTATTCCATGATCGATGGACTGGCGAAGACGGGGGCGTTGGTCAAAAAAGCCGCTTCACTGAATATGCCGGCGCTGGCCATCACTGATTTCACCAACCTTTGCGGGCTGGTGAAATTTTACGGTTCAGCGCATGGCGCCGGTATAAAACCGATTATTGGCGCAGACTTCCGCGTTGCCAGTGATCTTATGGGGGATGAGCTCACCTTCCTGACCGTTCTGGCCAGTGATAATACCGGTTATCAGAACCTGACCTTACTGATCTCTAAAGCCTATCAACGGGGATACGGCCTGCAGGGGCCGACCATTGATCGCGACTGGCTGACTGAACTGAGCGAAGGTTTGATTCTGCTTTCCGGCGGGCGTAAAGGCGATGTTGGCCGCAGCCTGCTGCGCGGTAACAATGCGTTAGTCCACGAGTGCCTCGCATTCTATCAGCAGTATTTCCCTGACCGTTATTATCTCGAGTTACATCGCACCGGTCGTCCTGATGAAGAAGAATATCTGCATCGGGCGATTGAATTAGCCCGGGAACAGGATATTCCTGTTGTTGCCACGAATGATGTCTGCTTTCTGAGTGAAACCGATTTTGATGCGCATGAAATCCGTGTCGCTATTCACGATGGTTACACACTGGACGATCCTAAGCGTCCCCGCCTGTACAGCGCGCAGCAATATTTGCGTACTGAAGACGAAATGTGTGAATTGTTCTCCGATATTCCCGAAGCTCTGGAGAACAGTGTCGAGATTGCTCGTCGCTGTAATGTCACGGTGCGTCTGGGGGAATATTTTCTGCCGCAATTCCCGACAGGGGATATGAGCACAGAGGATTTCCTGGTTGCCAGTTCCCGCCAGGGGCTGGAAGAGCGACTGGAGTTCCTGTTTCCGGACCCGGAAGTACGTAAGGCAAAGCGCCCGGCCTATGATGAACGTCTGCAGATAGAGCTCGACGTTATCAACCAGATGGGATTCCCCGGATACTTCCTGATAGTGATGGAGTTTATCCAGTGGTCCAAGGATAACGGCGTGCCTGTGGGGCCTGGCAGGGGATCCGGTGCCGGCTCCTTAGTCGCTTATGCACTGAAAATTACGGACCTCGATCCGCTGGAATTTGACCTGCTGTTCGAACGTTTCCTGAACCCCGAACGTGTTTCTATGCCTGACTTTGACGTCGATTTCTGCATGGAAAAGAGGGACCTGGTCATCGATCACGTGGCCGAGATGTACGGCCGTGAAGCCGTTTCACAGATCATCACCTTCGGTACGATGGCGGCGAAAGCGGTTATTCGTGATGTCGGACGTGTATTGGGACATCCTTACGGTTTTGTTGACCGCATTTCCAAACTGGTGCCGCCCGATCCCGGCATGACCCTGGAAAAAGCGTTTGCAGCAGAGCCGCAGCTTCCTGAAATTTATGAAGCCGATGAGGAAGTGAAAGCCCTTATCGATATGGCCCGTAAGCTAGAAGGGGTGACCCGTAATGCCGGTAAACATGCCGGAGGCGTGGTTATCGCACCGACCAAAATTACTGACTTTGCCCCGCTGTACTGCGATGAGCTGGGTCAGCATCCGGTCACTCAGTTTGATAAAAATGATGTCGAATATGCAGGGCTGGTGAAGTTCGACTTCCTCGGCCTGCGTACCCTGACTATCATTAACTGGGCATTAGAGATGATCAATGCCCGGCGGGAAAAGCAAGGCGAACCGCCTATCGATATTGCGTCTATCCCGCTGGAAGATAAGAAAAGTTTCGACATGCTGCAGCGGGCGGAAACCACCGCGGTATTCCAGCTTGAATCCCGCGGTATGAAAGACCTGATTAAACGCCTGAAGCCTGACTGTTTCGAAGATATGATAGCCCTGGTGGCATTGTTCCGTCCGGGGCCGTTGCAGTCCGGAATGGTAGATAACTTTATCGACCGTAAGCACGGGCGTGAGGCCATTTCCTATCCGGATATTCAGTGGCAACATGAATCACTGCAACCGGTGCTTGAGCCGACCTATGGTATTATCCTCTACCAGGAACAGGTTATGCAGATAGCCCAGGTGCTGGCGGGTTATACCCTGGGCGGGGCAGATATGCTGCGCCGTGCCATGGGGAAAAAGAAACCGGAAGAGATGGCCAAGCAGCGCTCGGTATTCCGTGATGGTGCAGAGAGTATGGGCATCGACGGCGAACTGTCGATGAAGATCTTCGACCTGGTGGAAAAGTTCGCCGGGTATGGATTTAACAAATCCCACTCCGCAGCCTACGCACTGGTCTCCTATCAGACCCTGTGGCTGAAAGCACATTATCCGGCGGAATTTATGGCGGCGGTAATGACGGCTGACATGGATAATACCGAGAAAGTCGTCGGGCTGGTGGATGAATGCTGGCGAATGGGGCTGAAAGTATTACCTCCGGATATCAACTCTGGCCTGTATCCGTTCCATGTGAATGATGAGGGCGAGATAGTTTATGGTATCGGCGCAATCAAAGGTGTTGGCGAAGGTCCGATAGAAGCTATCCTTGAAGCAAGAAACAAGGGCGGATATTTCAGGGAGCTGTTTGATCTCTGTGCCAGAACCGATATTAAAAAAATAAATCGCCGGGTGATGGAAAAACTGATAATGTCCGGGGCCTTTGATCGGCTAGGCCCGCACCGGGCGGCATTGATGAGTTCGCTGAACGATGCGCTTAAAGCCGCGGATCAGCATGCTAAGGCTGAGGCAATCGGGCAGGCCGATATGTTTGGTGTGCTCGCCGACGAACCGGAGCAGGTAGAACAGTCGTATGCCAGTGTATTACCGTGGCCGGAACAGGTTCGTCTGGATGGTGAGCGGGAGACGCTGGGGCTGTATCTGACCGGCCATCCGATCACTCAATATCTGAAAGAAATTGAGCGATATGCCGGGGGGACACGTCTGAAAGATATGCACCCGACAGATCGTGGTAAGATAACAGTGGCTGCCGGGTTAGTTTTGGCAGCACGTGTTATGGTGACCAAGCGTGGTAACCGTATTGGCATCTGTACTCTGGATGACCGTTCAGGGCGTCTTGAGGTTATGCTGTTTACTGATGCCCTTGATAAATACCAGCATTTGCTGGAAAAAGATCGTATTCTGATCGTCAGCGGACAGGTCAGCTTTGATGATTTCAGTGGCGGGCTTAAAATGACCGCCAGGGAAATTATGGATATCGATGAAGCGCGTGAAAAGTATGCACGCGGTCTTGCTATCTCGCTGACGGACAGGCAAATTGATGACCAGCTTTTAAACCGTCTCCGTCAGTCCCTGGAACCGTACCGTTCGGGGACCATTCCGGTACATCTCTACTATCAGAGAGAGGATGCTCGGGCAAGGTTGCGCTTTGGTGCATCGTGGCGAATCTCGCCCAGTGATCGTCTGCTCAACGATTTGCGTTTATTGATAGGGTCGGAGCAGGTGGAACTGGAGTTTGACTAAAACAGGAACATTATGAGTCTTAATTACCTGGATTTTGAACAACCAATTGCAGAACTTGAAGCGAAAATTGATTCGCTGAAATCCATTGGTCGTCAGGATGAAAAACATGATATTAATCTGGACGAGGAAATTCAGCGTCTGCGTGAGAAAAGCGTAGAACTGACACGCAAAATTTTCTCTGACCTGGGAGCCTGGCAGGTGGCACAGCTTGCCCGTCATCCTATGCGTCCTTATACCCTGGATTATATTCGTCATGCCTTTGAAGATTTTGATGAACTGGCCGGAGACCGTGCTTATGCCGATGATAAAGCTATCGTTGGCGGAATTGCCCGGTTAGAAGGGCGTCCGGTGATGATTATTGGTCATCAGAAAGGACGTGAAACCAAAGAAAAAATTCGTCGTAACTTTGGGATGCCGGCACCGGAAGGTTACCGTAAGGCACTGCGCCTGATGGAAATGGCCGAGCGTTTTAAAATGCCGGTACTGACCTTTATCGATACGCCGGGAGCTTATCCGGGCGTGGGTGCGGAAGAGCGTGGTCAGTCAGAGGCGATTGCACGTAACTTGCGTGAAATGTCCGGCCTGACTGTCCCGGTGATCTGTACCGTCATTGGTGAAGGTGGCTCAGGGGGCGCTCTGGCTATCGGGGTGGGTGATAAAGTGAATATGCTGCAATACAGCACCTATTCTGTTATCTCTCCTGAAGGCTGTGCCTCCATTTTGTGGAAGAGTGCAGATAAAGCGCCTCTGGCTGCCGATGCGATGGGTATTATCGCCTCGCGCCTGAAAGAGCTGGAACTGATAGATACCGTGATCCCTGAACCTCTGGGCGGCGCACACCGTCATCCGGAAACGATGGCACAGTCTCTGAAACAGCAATTGCTGGCAGACCTGGCAGAACTGGACGCATTAACCGGAGATGAACTGCTTAACCGCCGTTATCAGCGTTTAATGAATTACGGTTATGCCTGATCATCATCGATGACAGTGAAGGTCGCCTGCGGGCGGCCTTTTTTATACCTGCCATTCAGGGGACCTTGTTCCGGGGGAATAAGTCGGTTAGCGTAGAGTGGCAACATCCCTGACTTCGCGGAGAAAAAATGCTGCCGGGACTTAAAGGAATTCATCATATAGCGATTATCGCTTCAGATTATCAGAAGAGCCGGCATTTTTACTGCACAGTGCTGGGGCTGACGTTACTCGAAGAGACTTATCGCGCAGACAGGGACTCCTGGAAAGCCGATTTGGCACTGGAGGGGCACTATGCCATCGAGCTGTTCTCTTTCCCGTCACCGCCTGCCCGTCCGAACTATCCGGAGGCCACCGGTTTGCGTCACCTGGCTTTCAGTGTTGAAAATCTCCGGCAAGCGGTGATCGCACTGGAACAACAAGGCGTAAGCTGTGAGCCGATCCGAACGGATGAATTAACCGGGAAGTCCTTTACCTTCTTCGCCGACCCCGATGGATTACCCCTCGAACTGTATCAGTTATAGACGCGGATATTCCGGCGTGGGGCGCAGCCCGTGGGCATAGCGCAGGACAGACACGTGATTATCATAAGCTATGCTCCGTTGGATCCGGGACGCGGATGGCCGGGTTCAGGCAGCATGATACTGTTCAGGAATAGCGACCCGTCGTCAAAGCCGTTTATTCTCTCTGCTACTTGAATGCCGGTATCTTTCCCGCTAACGTGCCGGTTATTCTCTTTGCTGTGAATATCATAGATTATGAGCCAGACAACAGTGTTACCTGAAACGTTATCACTGCAGGGCTATGACCGCTTACTGGTGGCTTTCAGTGGCGGTATGGACTCTGCGGTACTGCTCCATATGCTCGCCGGATTACGTCAGACGAAAGGGCTTACCCTGCGGGCGGTACATATACATCATGGTATCAGCCGGTATGCCGATGACTGGCAACAGCATTGCCAGCAGGTCTGTGACGACCTGGCAATCCCTTTACTGGTCAGAAAGGTGACACTGTGTACGGAAGGCCGGGGAATCGAAGCCGCCGCCAGGGAGGCACGCTATACGGCATTTTCTGAGCTACTGCAGCCCGGGGAAGCACTGGTCACCGCGCATCATCAGGATGATCAATGTGAAACCTTATTGCTGGCGCTGAAACGGGGTAGCGGGCCTGCCGGGTTGTCAGCCATGCCGCCGGTCCTCCGGTTTGGCTCAGCGGTATTACTCAGACCGTTACTTCCTTTCACCCGTCAGCAACTGGCTGCTTATGCCGCTCAATACCAGTTACACTGGGTGGAGGACGACAGTAATCAGGATACCGCCTACGACCGTAATTTTCTGCGTCTGAAGATCCTTCCTCAGCTTGAACAGCGCTGGCCCCGTTTTACGGCCGCCGTGACCCGAAGTGCGGAACTGTGCGGAGAGCAGGAAGCACTGCTGGATGAATTATTGCGTCCGGAACTTGATAACCTCATTACTAATGAGAAGGCGATCCCTGTCGGCCCATTAGCCGGATTCAGTGCCGTCAGGCGGGCGGCGATACTACGGCGCTGGCTGATGCACTGCGGTGCCCCCATGCCTTCACGCGATGCCCTGGCCCGGCTATGGCAGGAGATAGCCCTGAGTCGAGAGGATGCCAACCCGCGTCTGACCTTAGGAGAAGGGGAACTGAGGCGTTACGATCAGCATCTGTGGTGGGTCAGAGTGAAAGAAGGGCAGCGCCAGACCGTCCTTCACTGGTCAGACAGACAGACACCTCTGATTTTACCGGCCGGACTGGGCTGTTTAACCGCGGCAGAACAGGGGATAAAGTTACGCCTGCCGACCGCAGATGAGCGGTTATCGGTCAGGTTCACGGTACCGGGCAAGCTCTATATTGTCGGCCGGGATCGTGGCCGAAGCCTGAAAAAGATCTGGCAGGAATGTGGTATTCCCCCCTGGCGGCGAGAAACCACGCCGGTTCTGTTTTACAACGACGAGCCGGTTTGTGCGCCGGGAGTGTTTGTCACCCGATATGCGGAGCCGAAAGATCTGCCTGATGCAGACTGCTGGTGGCTGAACTGGACAGGGCAGGCTTGAAAGAGGCTCAAGGCTGGCGGAGAGGCAGCCCGCGGGCTGCCTTTTCAGGGGGATCAGCTTTCGCTGATGGTGACGGTACCGATTTCCGGGTGGCTGAAACTGACGATACTGTCCAGACGTAGCTCATGGGAGAGATTATTTTCATTCACAATCAGGTATTCCACATTTTTCCGGGATAACAGATCGCTGGCTTTCGCCTGAAGTGTTTCGCCGTTTTTCAGCTCAATAGTGAGTACCAGATGGTGCTGGCAGGCGAGTTCAAGGTTGTCATAATCATCGCAGTTGATGGGTTGATACGTATCGTTCATTGACATAGTCGCTCACCTTGATTGCTTAGCGGTTAACACCGCATAATCCCTGATTAGCCCACCTCTCCTTATTCCGGCGTACACCAGACCGGAGGATGAACTGCTGAACTGATCATCAGTACCTGGTTAGCGGGTTACTGGTAGCGTCTGCGTATTACCTCACAGCCAATCACCCTCTGCAAAAGCGCCTTCCGGTATCCCCGCTTACCTGTATTTGAGTGATCAGCCTAGTCTTCCGGCACGCCGATAGCAAGATCTGACTCAGCTTCAGGCTATCGACAGAAAATATAATCCTGTTTCATATCACCCCTGCCTTTCCGCTACAATAGGTGAATTCTGTACAGGAGGGGCAATGGCCTTAAAAGCGACTATTTATAAAGCATCGGTGAATATTGCCGATCTCGACCGGCAATATTTTTCAGATGTTCAGCTCACGCTGGCCCGACACCCTTCAGAAACCCGCGAGCGTATGATGTTGCGGCTGCTTGCGTGGGTGATTAATGCGGACGAACGATTACAGTTTACCAAAGGGCTGTCGGCCGACGAAGAGCCGGAAATCTGGTTGCATCACGATTACGGGACGGTCCGGCTCTGGATTGAACTGGGATTACCCGAAGAGCGTCGCCTTAAAAAAGCCTCGGCGATTGCTGACCAGGTGATCCTCTTTGCCTACAGTGAGCGGGCAGCCCGGGTATGGTGGCAGCAGAACAGTGATAAGCTGGCGGCGATAGGGAATCTATCCATCTGGTTTATTGATGACCAGCAACTGAACACCCTGAGTGAGTTTGCTGATCGTAATATGAGCCTGCAGGTCACCTTGCAGGAAGAGGTGATCTGGCTTTCCGGGGGGGATCGAAATACTGAATTACGTTTAACCCAATGGCAGGCAGCAAAATGATCGACATCGGCCGCGGAATTACCCTGGATCCTGAGGATATCCGGCTGAGTGCTATCCGGGCGCAGGGAGCAGGGGGACAGCATGTGAATAAAGCGTCGACGGCAGTCCATCTGCGCTTCGATATCAAAGCCTCACAGCTTCCTGAGCCGGTTCAGCAGAAGCTGTTACAGGTAAACCATCATCTGATCACGGCGGATGGGATAGTCGTGATCAAATCCCAGTCTTTCCGCAGTCAGGATAAAAACCGGACGGCCGCCATTGAACGGCTGGTGGATCTTATCCGCGAACTGATCCATGAAGAGGCCCCCCGGAAAGCGACCCGCCCGACACGGGCTTCCCGCATCAGGCGACTGCAATCGAAATCGCGTAATTCTGCCACTAAAAACCTGCGGGGTAAGGTACGGGATTTAGGCTAAAGGCAGCCCGGCCAGGGACGGGAAGTTATTCCGTCAGTAATTTGTAGTAATAGGTGGTACTTTCCATTTCCTCCTCATGATTCATCACAAACTGAGGGATTGTCCCGGCTTGCTGGTAACCGGATTGCTGATAGAGCAGGGAGGCAGCATCGCCGGTACGGGTATCCAGTACCAGCAGCGTCCGGCCGCTATTCCGGGCCAGTGTCTCAACAGAGTTCAGTAACTGGCGGGCTATGCCCTGCCGCCGGTAAGCGGTATGCACCATCAGCTTTTCAATATCAGCCCGATGCAGCCCGTTTTTCTTCCCGCAAAAGGCTATCTGAATCGCACCGGCTACCTGTTCCTGGTGCAAAGCTACCAGTAATCTCCGGGAACCTTCTTTCAGTGATGACTCAATACTTTCCCAGTAATTCTCCGCTTCCTTTGCTTCCAGCGGGCGGATAAAGCCGACTGACGCGCCGCTGTTTACACTATCGGTAAGCAGTGCAATTAATCCGTCCCTGCAGGTATCGGGGGTATCTGTCGTGATAATTTTCATGGGGATGGATCCCTGGCCTTGGGGAAAAGTCTGCCTTTCAAAATAGCAATTTGCCTGACGCGGGTGAAGTTTTTCAGCGATAAAAAAAACACACAACAGCGTTGTGTGTTTTTAACAGAAGCGGTCTTTCCGAAAAAAGAATAATCAGTTCGGGATGCGGGCGGTCAGGTAACTGACGATCTCATCGGATTTGATCATTTTCTTTTCTGCATCACGGCGGTGTTTATACTCAATCTCACCGTTATCCAGATTACGGTCACCGATAACAATGGTATGAGGTACGCCGATCAATTCCATATCTGCAAACATCACACCCGGACGTTCTTTACGGTCATCGAGGATCACGTCAATACCCTGAGCGCGTAGCTGGTCATATAACGCTTCAGCCAGTTGTTGCACCCGGAAGGATTTGTGCATATTCATCGGCAGAATAGCGACCTGGAAAGGTGCGAGTGCGTCCGGCCAGATAATCCCACGGTCATCATGGTTCTGCTCGATGGCGGCGGCTACCACACGGGTAATACCGATACCATAGCAGCCCATGGTCAGGGTCTGGTTACGGCCATCTTCGCCCTGAACGGTGGCTTTCAGTGCTTCCGAATATTTTGTGCCCAGCTGGAAGATATGACCCACTTCGATACCGCGCTTAATCTGCAGGATACCCTGGCCATCCGGGCTGCGATCACCTTCCACGACATTACGGATATCCGCAACACGGGCTTCCGGCAGGTCACGACCCCAGTTGATACCAAACCAGTGTTTGCCGTCAATGTTTGCCCCGGCACTGAAATCACTCATTTTCGCGACGGTACGATCAGCGATCACAGGGATCGTCAGTCCGACCGGCCCCAGAGAGCCGGCACCGGCACCCACAACCTGTCGGATTTCTTCGTCTGTCGCAAAGCAAAGTGGTGCGGCAACGACATCCAGCTTCTCTGCTTTGACTTCGTTCAGTTGGTGATCCCCACGGACCAGCAGGGCAACCAGCGGATGTCCGCTTTCTTCGGTCGCTTTAACCAGCAATGTTTTCACCGTTTTTTCGACCGGAAGACTGAATTGCTCAACCAGCTCGGCGATAGTTTTCGCATCCGGGGTATCGACCTGAGTCATTTCCTGCGTGGCCGCAGGGCGTTCACCTTCAGGAGCTACGGCTTCGGCCAGCTCAATGTTAGCAGCGTAATCGGAGCTATCAGAGAAGATGACATCATCTTCGCCATTCTTCGCCAGTACCTGGAATTCATGAGAGGCGCTGCCGCCGATCGAACCGGTATCTGCCTGCACAGCACGGAAATCCAGTCCCATACGGCTGAAGCTCTGGCTGTATGCCTGATACATTGCGTCATACGTTTCCTGCAGGGATGCCTGAGAAGTATGGAATGAGTAGGCATCTTTCATCACAAACTCACGTGAACGCATCACACCAAAACGGGGACGCACTTCGTCACGGAATTTTGTCTGGATCTGATACAGGTTCAGAGGTAACTGTTTGTAGGAACTCAGTTCATTACGGATCAGGTCGGTGATGACCTCTTCATGGGTGGGACCCAGAACAAACGGACGTTCGTTACGATCTTTAATGCGCAGCAGTTCCGGGCCGTACTGTTCCCAGCGTCCGCTTTCTTCCCATAAATCGGCCGGCTGAACGACCGGCATGCTGATTTCAACGGCTCCGGCATTATCCATCTCTTCCCGGACAATTTTTTCGACCTTTTTCATTACCCGTAAGCCGGTGGGCAGCCAGGTGTACAGCCCTGATGCCAGCTTACGGATCATGCCGGCACGTAACATTAACTGATGGCTGATAACCTCAGCATCAGAAGGAGTCTCCTTCAGGGTGGAGAGCATATATTTAGAAGTACGCATTAATAAATATTCCAGTTAAACGGAAGATCGAAAAGTGATTATTTTTGGCTGGCGGCTAGTGTACCAGTGAGTCGCGTTGTCAAAAAGCGTGATTTAACCGGGCTCGATAGCAAACACTTCATTCCCGTGTCCGGTAATACGCCAGCGCACATTAAAGTCGAGCAGGCGTGCGGCATATTCCCGGGTGTCCTCACTCTGTTTCCGGTAAGCCGGTCGCGGATCCTGTGAAAGTACCTCAGACAAAAAATGCTCCAGGCGGGGATACTGCTTCGCCAGCAGAGACAATTGCTGTCTGGCGTCTGCGGTAAATGTCACCGGCATATCGGCAACAGGTGCTTCCTGCGCGTATCCCGCACGGGCATCGGGCAAGGCTTCGGCAAAAGGAAGATAAGGCTTAATATCAATTACCGGTGTGCCGTCGACCAGATCCAGACTGCCTAATTCCAGGATAACCTGATGGTTCCCGGTACGGATCCCTTCCAGGGACACGAGTGACATGCCTATCGGGTTCGGGCGAAAGGTGGACCGGGTAGCAAAAACGCCCATGCGCTGGTTACCGCCAAGACGGGGAGGGCGAACGGTCGGACGCCATCCCTGTTGCATTGTCTGGTGGAAAACAAAAATCACCCACAAATGGCTGAACTGCTCCAGTCCACGTACGGCATCATTCTGGTTATAGGGTGGCAGTAAATGCAGCTCCCCGCCTTCCTGTGTTACCAGTCCTGGCTGTCGGGGAACGGCGAACTTCTCTTTCCACGGGGAACGGATGACCCCGATGGGATTGAACGTAAACTCACTCATTGGGCCGAGACTTGCAGCGCCGAACCCTGACATACCGCCTGACGGTAGCATCCTGCGGTCGTGGTCACAACAGCACACTGGTGCAGCAGGACAGCATTGGCTTTTAATTCCGACGCTTTTATCTGCATACGTTTACGTGCTGTATTGATATTCGCCGGGGAGTCCTGAGATCCGGACTGACAATCCTCTCCGGAGACCTCTCCCAGATCCCGGAACGGCTTACTGAGCAATTCTGTCGGGGAGGTATAAATCTGCACCGGTGTGGCACGATGGGCATATTTATTGCGTGCCGGCTCACTGTGTTTTGCTGATGAAAGCGGCTGACGAGCGGGAAGTTCATGGTGAACGGAACAGCCTGTCAGCATTAACGCAAACACGCAAAGCGGAAACAGACGCATTGGATAACCCTCATAAAATATAAACAGGGGCTATTGAAACAAGAGCGTAGGAAAATAACAAGACACCGCATGCAGAAATAAAAAGGGTGGCATCTCTGCCACCCTGTTCACTGCCGGTAAGATTTTACCAGCCTTTAACCGCACCGCCATTAAAGATTTTATTGGCAGCCGCAGCCACTTCGTCAGACTGATACGCTTTAACGAAGTTTTTCACGTTCTGTGCATCTTTGTTATCTTCACGAGTCACGATCAGGTTCACATAAGGTGAGTCTTTACCTTCCACGAAGATCCCGTCTTTCTGCGGTGTCAGACCAATCTGGCTGGCATAAGTGGTATTGATGATGGCCAGGGCAATTTGGTTGTCATCCAGAGAACGAGGCAACTGAGGTGCTTCCAGTTCAACAATTTTCAGGTGTTTCGGGTTTTCGGTAATATCCAGAGTGGTCGGCAGCAGTCCGACACCGTCTTTCAGTTTGATCAGACCGGTTTTCTGCAGCAGCAGTAATGAACGGCCGAGGTTAGTCGGGTCATTAGGGATAGCGATTTGATCACCGTCTTTCAGCTGGTCAATGGATTTGATTTTCTTGGAATAACCGGCAATCGGGTAAACAAAGGTATTGGCTACTGCCACCAGTTTGTAACCGCGATCTTTGATTTGCTGGTCAAGATACGGTTTATGCTGGAATGCATTCGCATCAATATCCCCTTTGCTCAGGGCTTCGTTGGGCAGCACGTAATCGTTAAAGGTCACCAGTTCAACGTCCAGGCCATATTTTTCTTTGGCCACTTTTTTGGCAACTTCCGCTACCTGCTGTTCGGCACCGGCAATGACACCTACTTTGATATGGTTTTCATCTTCTTTATTTTTCTGGCCGCAACCTGTCAGTGCAATCGCACCAATCAGAGCCCCTGCTGCAGCGATTTGTTTAAAGGTAAAGGTCATGTTCTCTTCCTTAATTAAAATTATTAAATGACTTATTTCCGGGAAACGGCACGAACAATCCGGTCGCCACAGAACTGAATTAAATACACCAGAATAACCAGTAATACTAATACCGAATTCATTACAAAAGCGTCATAACCGATATAACCGTACTGAATACCAATCTGACCCAGTCCGCCGGCACCGACGGCACCGCCCATGGCTGAGTAACCGACCAGCGTGATCAGGGTAATGGTGGCAGCGTTGATTAATCCCGGTAATGCTTCCGGTAGCAGCACCTTGCGAATAATTTGCATCGGTGTTGCCCCCATGGCTCGGGAGGCTTCAATCAGTCCTGCCGGTAACTCAAGTAAGGTATTTTCAACCATGCGTGCAATAAAGGGGGCCGCGCCGATGGTCAGAGGCACTATCGCCGCCTGTAAGCCAATCGATGTTCCGACCAGGATACGGGTAAAAGGGATCATCCAGACCAGTAAAATGATGAACGGTATGGAGCGGAAAATATTGACGATGGCAGAGATCACCCGGTACAGCGATTTATTCGCCATAATCTGTCCCGGACGGGTGATGTACAATAATACCCCCACCGGTAATCCGAGAACGAACCCGAAGAAACCTGAAACGAAGGTCATGATCAGTGTTTGCCAGACACCGCCAGCCAGTAACCAAATCATGGCGTCAGACATACCCTAATACCTCGGCTTTTACATGTTGTTCGCGTAGCCACTGAATGGCATCGTTGCTGTGTTTACTCTCGCCGGCCATTTCGGTCAGCATAATGCCGAATTTAACTCCGCCGGCATAATCCATCTGAGCACTGATAATATTGCAATCCACATTGAAGCGACGGGCGACTTCAGAAAGCAGAGGGGCATCGACCGAGTCGCCGGTAAATTCCAGACGCAGCAGAGGAATTTTACCTTTATCGGCGGTCTGGCTCAGACGTTGCTGATAATCATCAGGAATATCTAAATGCAGAGTCGACTGAATAAATTGCTGTGCCAGCGGGGTTTTCGGATGAGAGAACACCTCACTGACCTGGTCTTTCTCAATCAGTTTGCCCTGACTGATAATTGCTACCTGATCACAGATGCGTTTAACGACATCCATTTCATGAGTAATCAGCATAATGGTCAAACCGAGCCGGCGATTGATATCTTTCAGCAGTTCGAGGATAGAACGGGTAGTGGCCGGGTCCAGTGCGCTGGTCGCTTCATCACAAAGCAGGACTTTCGGGTCACAGGCCAGTGCTCTGGCAATGGCGACACGTTGTTTCTGGCCACCTGACAGATTGCCCGGACGGGAATCATGCTTATCACCCAGTCCGACAAGCTCCAGCAGTGCGGTGACTTTTTGTTTAATTTCTTCACGCGGACGGTTTTCCAGTTCCAGCGGTAATGCCACGTTGCCGAAAACCGTGCGCGAATTTAACAGGTTAAAATGCTGGAAAATCATGCCAATCTGACGCCGTGCCAGCGTGAGCTTTTTCTCAGAGAATGCCGTCAGGTCCTGGTTATCCACCAGTACCCGGCCGGATGTCGGACGTTCGAGCAGGTTGACGCAGCGAATGAGTGTACTTTTCCCGGCTCCCGAGGCACCGATCACCCCGTAAATTTGTCCGGCAGGTACATGCAGACTGACGTCAGACAATGCGGTAATTGTCTGTGTTCCCTGGGTGAACACTTTGCTGATGTTTTCTAATTTAATCATCTATGTATTCGATTTTTTATAAGATATTACGGGAGCTGTAAGACATTTCAGCAGTGACAATGTCTGTAATGGAAAGGATGTTAAGGCATCCAGACGTCTAAATCAATGAAAGTCTTATCGTCATTTTGCATATGTGATAGCCGTCTTATCGGCGTCAAAACTCTGTCGGGGATTGCCCAAGGTAAGGGAGGCTTCAATATCACAGGGCCTCCCTCAGGCAGGGCGGGAGTCATCGTGCGGGCAGGGTCAGTCGAAATACATGCTAATGAAACCAGATACGAATAAAAGAAGCGTAGTAAGGCCGGTTGTAAAACTTAATATTATTTCTTTTAACAACGGTGCGGTTAAGTTTGATGGAAGAGCGCGAATAAAATCATACTGTTCGCAGGTAATACCCTGTTTGATGAGGAATTTCTGGTTTTTCTCTTTGAGTAGTATCTGGTAATAAGAGTAATTTCTGAAGTGAAAATATTTTATCTTTGGGAGAGAAAAGTAAAGTTCAACGCTTGGCGGGTAGCAGCCAAAACGTTGGTAGAACAGCTTAGTTATTTCTTTATCTCTGGGACGAACGACAAAAAAGCATAACTATAAAAAATAAGCGCCATTAATACGAGTAATGCGGTAAGACCTAATAATAACAGCAGGTCTATCGGGAGTTTACTGATCATTAGTCACCTCGTAGATTATGTTACCAATATATTTGCCGAGCATTGACCCTGCAGTGCTTCCTGCCAGACTGAGGATAACTGAGCAGGCGATGATACCTACCGGTGAAAAGCTTAATGCCACATATAGCGGAAGGGGAATAAAACCGACCGCAACCCCCAAAGAAAAGCTGCCGATTTCGGTAAAAGTGGTTTTCTTACATTCATTTTCTCTGCCTGAGGAACAGCTTTTGTAAATTGTATTCTTTCTGGAAGGTAATTGATGGTTTTATCATATGATAAAATCATGGTGAAATTCCCTTTATCAACAATTAATAGGTAAGGCTAGCGGATTTGTGTTTTGCAGAGAGTGATGTTAGTCAAAACTATATTTGTATTCTGATTGATAACTTAATCAGGTCAATACATTGATCAGATAAATACCAGCGTAGATGGGTAATACAATAATTATCTTATCCGATGATGGTTAGTGTTACGGATTACTGTATTGGTCATTTTTATAGATGCAGGTGCAGATGTAGCCTTACTGGCTGTCTTTCCGACCGGTATTGGGTCAGCAGCAGCTAATCAGTTGTCTGTACGTGGTCATTATGCCAGTGATTGTACCGGGTAAAATTCCCCCGGGACCGCCTTGCCATATAAATGAAAGAAATTTGAAAACAGACAGTATCGTAATTTTACGGGGGTAGTGCCCGCCCGAACCCGGCACTGTTCTTAAGGATAGCTGAATGTTGCAGCGGTCCCATCCGGCTTTTGATGCACTGACACAACTGATCATGCGATAATGCGGCCAGTTAATCAGAGGAGTCATTGCGTGACAAATAAAATTCCGGCCATTTTTCTGGATAGAGACGGTACTATCAATATTGACCATGGTTTCGTGCATCAGATCGACGACTTCCAATTTATCGATGGTGTTATCGAAGCCATGCAGGAATTAAAGAAAATGGGATATGCGCTGGTGGTGGTGACGAACCAGTCAGGGATTGCCCGCGGTAAGTATACAGAAGATCAGTTTATGCAACTGACGGAATGGATGGACTGGTCACTGGCGGACCGCGATGTTGAGCTGGACGGTATTTACTTCTGCCCTCATCATCCTGAAGGGAGTGTCGCGGAATATGCTCAGGTCTGCGATTGTCGCAAGCCGAAGCCCGGGATGTTACTTTCGGGACAGGAACAGTTGAACATTGATATGGCCGCATCTTATATGGTGGGGGATAAGCGGGAAGATATGCTGGCAGCTCAGGCGGCAGGTGTCGGACATAAAATTCTGGTTCGTAGCGGGCAGCCTATTGATGAAACAGCGCAAGAAACGGCTGATGTTGTACTCAATAGCCTGGCTGAGTTACCTGCTTTTATCAAAAATGCAGCGAAATAGCCTGGAAAGAGTACAGATTGTGTGAAGTTTCAGCGAACGATAATTTATTTGAAATAAACCCTTGTCAGAAAAAATTATCTCCCTATAATGCGCTCCCACTGACACGGCAAAGCGCTAAGCGCCACGGCGTGACAGGGACTGAAGC
>NZ_JMPR01000021.1 GCF_000735525.1 Tatumella ptyseos ATCC 33301
CCGGGAGAAGGGGGCGGAGAGGCTCCGTGAGATCACCGCAGCCTTTAATGTGACCACTGAATGATGTGTTGAGCCGTTATTCCTGCAGTAGTAATAATGGTAATACGCAGGAAAATATTGTGTATGAACGCTGCTGGCAGCAAAAAAGCGGATATCTCCCCTTCTGATACCGGAGAATGTCAGGCTGATCAGGAGGTTTTATTTCCACCCGAGGGGGCATTCGCGATAACGATTGTTATGTGGTCTGTCTGGCACCTTATATCAGCCTGTCTTAACTAAATAAAAACAGCATAAAACGTGATTCAGTATTCCCTTTTTTTTGAATTATGCAGTGACAGATACCATTTTTTTCACAAAATCTGGTTATAATGACTGAAAAATGCACGATTTTTCCTATGTTCTGTTATTTTCCTATAAAAATGTTTTTTGATATAACGAAAAATGATAAATGATCTTTACTTTGCCTCTGTGATACTTATGCTGGGATGACCAATAAATGTCTAATAACGATTAAGGCCATTCATGTTAAAGAGTCATCTTTCTGCGGCCGCTTCTGCAGATACACAACCACCAATGACTAACACAGACCGCATTAAAGCGATTGTCGGTGCTTCTTCGGGAAACCTGGTCGAATGGTTCGACTTCTATGTCTATTCATTCTTTTCCTTATATTTTGCCCATATCTTCTTTCCTGAAGGGGATACCACTTCTCAGCTGTTAAAAACAGCGGGTATTTTTGCTGCCGGTTTTCTGATGCGTCCTATCGGTGGCTGGATCTTCGGATATATTGCGGATCGCTATGGTCGCAAAAACTCCATGCTCATTTCCGTCTGTATGATGTGTTTTGGTTCCCTCGTGATTGCCTGTCTGCCTTCCTATGACTCTATCGGGGTGATGGCTCCGGCATTATTACTGCTGGCCAGAATGCTGCAGGGGCTTTCTGTCGGCGGTGAGTACGGTACCAGTGCGACCTATATGAGTGAAGTCGCAGTTGAAGGCCGTAAGGGCTTTTATGCTTCGTTTCAGTACGTCACGCTGATTGGCGGACAACTGCTGGCAGTGCTGACGGTGGTTATCCTGCAGATTATCCTGTCCGATGCGGAATTGCGTGCCTGGGGATGGCGGATCCCGTTTTTCCTCGGGGCGGTGCTGGCGGTGATCGCTGTCTGGTTACGTCGCTCATTGCATGAAACTTCCGACAGCAAAACACGGAGTCATAAAGATGCAGGCAGCCTGAGTGGATTGCTGAAAAATCACTGGCGTCCTTTCCTGATGGTGATTGGTTTCACTGCCGGAGGTTCCCTTAGCTTTTATACCTTCACCACCTATATGCAGAAGTACCTGGTAAATACGGCGGGATTGAATGTAAAAACTGCAAGCCTCATCATGACCGGTGCTCTGTTGGTCTTTATGATCCTACAGCCACTGATCGGTGCGCTGTCGGATAAGATCGGTCGTCGTGCCTCTATGCTGATTTTCGGCGCAGGCGTGACTCTGTTCACCGTGCCCTTACTGACCTTACTGAAAGCGCCGGGCAGCAGCCCCGCATTCACCCTGGTACTTGTCGTGTTGGCACTGCTGATCACCAGCTTCTATACCGCAATCAGCGGCGTCCTGAAGGCTGAGATGTTCCCTGCCGAAATTCGGGCGTTGGGGGTCGGATTACCTTATGCGCTGGCAAATGCGATTTTTGGTGGCTCTGCGGAATATGTTGCATTGCTGCTGAAAGATAGTGGTATTGAAAGCAGCTTTTTCTGGTATGTGTCGGTCATGGGGGCGATCAGTTTCCTGATAGCGCTGGGACTGCACCGGAAAGGGAAGGAAATAAAGCTATAGTCTTAAAGACCAGCCCCGTAAGGGGCTGTTTTTTTATGTTCTGTAAACGACCACTGTGCGAGGCGATGCAGTAGCCGAAAGTTCTCTGTTCTTTCTTAACCTTCAGCTGATCGCCGTAAGTCGTTCTGCGGTTGGTTTGCGGAGTACAGAGTAGAAACAGCCCCGGGTGGCCGGGGCGGGAGATATTACAGAATACGGCTGATAAGGCGATCGATTCTGATCCTGCGCAGGCGGCGGATCAGTTTTTTAATCCTGGCCGGATATTCAGCAATACTTTCCAGCTCATTGTAGTGATTGAGCATCGTGGTGTGTTCACGGATCAATGCCAGTTCCTTCACTTTCTGATCCAGCAGTTGCTGCTGCGGATCGTGAACAAGAATGGCATTTTCGAGATCGAGTCGCCAGGCACGAGGGTTCAGATTATTACCAGTCAGCAGCATCCACTCGTCATCTACCCAAATTCCTTTCAGATGATAACTGTTTTCTCCGTCCTTCCAGAGACGCACGGTGAGTTGCTGATTATCGACATAATATTGTAACCGGCTGACGAAACGTCGCAGGTTAATTTCATACAGATAAGGCAGCGCACCGATAATTTTAAACGGCTCTTCCGGCGGAATATAAAAATCATTCGCGGTTTTATCACCGACGATAATCTCAACCTGCTTACCCTGACGTAATAGCCGGATAATATTTCTGACGAGGATCGCCGGCATATTAAAGTACGGAGTACAGATAGTTAATTTGTATTCTGCACAGGGCATCAGATGAAAAATAGTCTGGTTCAGAATGTTATTCTTACCCAGGCCGACCAGAGGCGTCACGGTCAGTTGCCCTTCGGCAGACTGGTCTTCAAATTCATAATTAAACGTGCGTAATTCCTGGCGGAATTGCTTTGTATCGCTTTTAATTTCCGGGCTGGAAGGGCGCTCAGACTGATCCAGACGGTGGACCGCTTCGGCCTGCTTCAGATTGATATCAATCCATTCAGACATCGTATCGGCTAAGGCTGAATTACGGATGACCTGATAGCGGTCATAGCGATAGCGGTCTTCCTGATGGAGATAAACATTATTCAGACTGGCACCACTGTAAATTACGCAGTCATCAATAATAAAGCCCTTCAGATGCAGTACGCCAAGTGCTTCGCGGGTGTTCACCGGTATACCGTAAACAGGGATCGCTATATCAGGGTGTGCCGAGGCCATTTCACAATACCAGTCGGCATTAGTCACGCCCCGGGCTGCACCGATACGACCGCGCTGTGCGCGGTGCCAGTCAACGCAAATGGTGATATCCAGGTCCGGGTTCGCGCGTTTGGCGGCATACAGGGCATCCATTACACTACGGCCACCTTCATCATTTTCCAGATAAAGTGCAACCAGGCAGATACGGGTCGTTGCCGCCGAAATTTTTTCGAGTAAGGTTTGGTGAAACTCTACCGCAGAGTACAGCATAGTGAAATCAGCAGCAGATTGGGCGAGTCCGGGCAGTTGCGCGAGGTACTGTTGGTGATTATTGAGTTTAAATTTTGACAATATCACAATGCGCTTCTTCTCTGTTCAATGTACGTTTTAACCGAAAAAGTCATGGTCTGAAGGGCAAGTGTAACATTAACCCTGTCATGTCGTGGCAATTTTACTTTTCTGTACGCTTTTCAAACCCTAACGCAAGGGAAGGCGGAGTGTGACTACCTCCTCATCGGCTTGCCTTTCCATACTAAATCCGAGCTTTCCAGCCAGTGTCATCATACCCTGATTACGGGGCAATGTGATGCCGTTCAGGCGATGCAGTCCATGCTGGCGGGTGTAAGTTATCATCTTCTCCAGCAGACGGCGGCCCAGCCCGATATTTTTAAGATCTGAACGTACCAATACGGAAAATTCTGCATCAATATTATCAGCATCTGAAATCGCGCGGGTCACTCCGATAATCTCTTCCTGATCAGCGGCAGACTGAATAGCGACTATAGCCATTTCCCTGTCATAATCAATCTGTGTCATATTGGCCAGGTCTTCATGAGTAAATTCACTGATCTCACTGAAATAGCGATAGTAGAGGTCTTCTTTCGTGACCTTCGAGATAAAGGTTTTCAGTCCCGGCTCATCTTCCGGAAGGATAGGACGGAAGAGTACCTGCTGACCGTTTTTAAGTGTTACCTGCTCTTCAAGGTGTTGCGGATATGGCCGGATGGTAAGGCGTGATTCACTTTCGCCACTGAACGGTGCCAGCAACACCGTGGCATCGAGCAGGGTCAGCTGGTCTCCTGCCGCCAGTAGCGGATGGATATCCAGCCATTCAATTTCAGGACAGTCGATAATCATCGTCGAAATCCGGACCAGGTATTCGCTTACCGCCGTAATATCCAGCGCCTGTAAGGCATTTCTTCCGCGGATGGCGCCCAGGGTAATTGCCCGCTCAACCAGATTTTTCGCCAGTGTCATATTCAGAGGCGGAAGAGCTACCGCCATGGACAGATCACTTTCCCATTCACCATTACCTTCGCCCAGAAGGATCACGGGTCCGAAAAGCGGGTCTGACCGGACGGAGACTCTCAACTCCTCAGCACCGGCACGCCGCGCCATACTCTGGACGATGAGTCCCCGGATATCAGCCTCAGGCCAGGCCGAACGAGCCCGGCTCAGAATAGCCTCTGCCGCCTGCCGGACATCGGTTGCGGTATGCAGATACAACATGACTCCCTGGATCTCAGACTTATGGGGGATATCCGGAGAACGTAATTTCAGTGCGACCGGGTATCCGATATTTTCGGCAACCCTGACCGCCTGCTGGCTATCAGCTGCCACCCAGGTGGGCAGGGTATTAAGTCCGTATTCGCGAAACAGTGCCTGTACTTCGTGAGTATCCAGATGTCTCTTACCACTGCACAGCATTTGCTGTAACAGTTGACGTATATTGAGATGTCGCTGTGGCATGCCCGCCGGGCGGGCCGGCGTTTCACGTAGTTGCTGCTGGTTACGACGGTATTCCACCATATGCATAAACGCGGTGACCGTTCCTTCCGGGGTTCGCCAGGTCGGTATCCCCGCGCGGGTAAAGGCTTCCCGCGCTTCCCGTGATGAGTATTCACCGCACCAGTTGGTCAGCAGAGTGACCCGCCTGCCACGGGGATGTTCCCGAACGCGGCGGATGATCTCTGTGGCCGTCTCACTGGCGGAGGAGACGGCACTGGGCGCATGAATGATCATCAGCGCATCGATATCCTGACTGTCCAGTAACGGGGTTATCACCGACAGGTAACGCTCCGTGGTTGCATCATCCAGCAGATTGAGCGGGTTACCTGTACGAAGAGCTGGCGGCAGAACCGATTGTAGTGCTTGCGTCAGCGCGTGGCTCATCGGTGCCAGCACGCCTTTTCGGGTGTGAAGCTCATCCAGCGCAAGAGCCGCGGGAGCCGCACCGTTACTGATGATAAACAACCGTTCACCACGCAGGGGGCGCATATGACTCAGGGTTTCTACCGCAGAAAAGAGTTCATGTGTATCTTTTACCCGCAGCATCCCGGCACGGCGGATGGCAGCATCCCATGCGGCATCCAGACTTTCTGTAGCCTCCAGCAGTTCTCTGGCCTGATGACTGCGGCCGCTTTTGATCACCAGAATGGGCTTATTGCGCGAAGCACTGCGGGATGCCGACACAAAGCGCCTGGCATCTGCCAGATTTTCCAGTGACAGAAGGATTGCGCTGGTCTTACTGTCTCTGGCGAGGAAGTCGAGGATATCATCGACGGCAATATCAACGCTGTCTCCGAGGCCGATAAACCACGAAAACCCCAGATGTCGCTGTTGTGCCCAGTCCAGCAGAGTATTGGAAACGGCGGCTGATTGTGAAATGAAGGCCAGCCTGCCGCGGCGTATTGGCAACGGAGAAAAACTGGCGTTGATCCCTTGCCAGGGGGCCAGCAGTCCCAGGCTGTTCGGGCCAAGAATACGCATTCCCAACTCACCTGCCAGCCGCTTTAATACGGGCAGTTGCTCCCGGGGGGCAGACAGAATAATACAGGCTTTACAGCCGAGGGTTGCGAGTTGTCGCAGGATATCTATGTTACGTGAAGCATGTGTGCAGAACACCGCCAGGTCCGGGATCCGCGGGAGCATTTCAATCGAGGGATAAGCCAGTACGCCACAGACCGACGCCCGGCCGGGATTTACCGGCAGTACCGGACCTTTAAAGCCCCCGGCAAGCAGGTTACGCATCATCAGGTGACCGGCGCGACCGGGCTTCTCTGAAGCACCGATCACTGCGACCGAGGCGGGTTTCAGTAATGCTTCAAGGCCACGCTGACTCATTATTTATCTCCTGAGATATCCTGCTGCAGTTTATTCCTGTTGTTGCTGCTTTTCTGTGAGGTATGCCTGGTGAGAGGGTTTTCCGGCCAGATAGCGCTCACGAAAACATTCAAAGTGATTCAGTAACCCGGCGGCTGCGGCTTCATCACCGGCCTGTTCCAGTAATGCGATAGCGATTTCCGCAGTGCAGTGTTGTCCGGCACCCGGTGATTCCCGCAGGCTGTAACGGGATGGACGGGTGACATTTAATGACATTACCGGAAAGCGGTCCATCCAGGGGCTTTTACGAAACATTTTTGCGGCTTCGGTCCAGGTACCATCCAGCATAATAAAAAGGGGTGGTTTCCCCTGGCGTGGCGGGGCAGTTATGACTTCCCGGCCAGGGGCCGCATAATGGCCGGGAAAGACAACCAGCGGTTGTAGCAGGTCATTATTTACCGTATCCAGCAATGCCTGCGGGGGAGCGGTACGGGACCATTCGTAGGCCGTGGTTTCAGGCAGAATATCGGCAATCAGGCGCCCGGTATTGCTCGGTTTCATCGGCTCTGTATCGAACATCACCAGACAAAACTGACTTCGTGCCGGCACAGGAGTGATGGTGTGGCATAAACACCGGGGAACGGGGAGCAGGCAACGCTGACACCGGACAACCCGGTTTCCCCGGGCAAGGAAGGGGCGGGTGGACCGCGCAAGGCGATGTGCCCTGAGTGTCAGTACGGCATTATCTGGCATAGGTATCTTGTTATCCGGGAAAACTGCAGTGTAAATCAAAAAGGTGACGACTGCGTAGTTTTCCCGGAGGCGGGTATTATCCGCGTGGCTCATCGAGCCATTGTTCAAAGCCGGATTTCGGTAAGGCACCGCCCAGAGTGTCGATGTGTTTACCCTGACTGAACAGCATCAGCGTCGGAATGCTACGGATCCGGAAACGGGCACTGAGCTCTGCTTCGTTCTCAGTATTGACCTTGATAAAGCGCATCTCTGTCGCCCGTTCTTCGGCGACATCCTCAAATACCGGCGCAAATCCGACACAAGGACCGCACCAGGGGGCCCAGAAATCAATCACGACCGGTAAGTCATCACGGAGCAATTTATCCAGTGTCGCGGCGGTCGCGTTGATGACTTCTCCGGTAAACAAAGGCTCAGCGCAGCGTCCGCATTTTGCGTTATCGTCTTTCTTTTCTTCAGGCAGGCGGTTGATGGCAAGGCATTGGCTACATACGGTATTCATGATGACCTCTGATAAAGGTAAAGCAAATTTATCCCTGATTATCTGCCATACTGCGTTTACGGGCCAGAAGGATCCATCAATAGCTATAATAGATGACAGTATTAATGGGCAAAGTTAATAGATTAGCTGCGTGACATCAGGTAATCTTCGCGCTCCAGAACAGGAGGAAAGAATGAGCGACGATTTAAAAGGCAAAAGCAATAAAGTTAAAGTGATGTATGTTCGCAACGAGGATGATACCCGTCAACGTACAGGGAATCCGCGGACAGGCAAAGGAGGTCGTTCTCCGTCACGTCAGCAGGAGCCAGGTCGCCGTCAGGAAGAGAAATCCCGTTCTCCGTGGCGTACGGTTTCACGGGCGCCGTCTGAAGAGGACGCGACTGCGAAAGCGACTGCCCCGAAAGCGGATTCTCCTGTCAGAAATATTATCGATCCTGAAGTTATTCGTAAGCAGCGTCAGGAAGAAACGCGTGTTTATGGTGAAAATGCCTGTCAGGCGCTGTTCCAGAGCCGTCCTGAAGCCATTGTCCGTGCATGGTTTGTTCAGAGTGTGACCCCGCGTTTTCGTGAAACCCTGCGCTGGCTGGCTGCTAACCGTAAAGCTTATCATGTGGTTGAAGATGCTGAGCTGGTAAAAGCGGCGGGCACTGAACACCATGGTGGCGTCTGTTTCATCATCAAGAAACATATGGGACAGGATGTCAGCGAATGGCTGGCACAGTCTGCTGAAAAAGAGTGCGTGCTGGCATTAGAAAATGTCGGTAACCCGCATAACCTGGGTGCGATTATGCGTAGCTGTGCGCATTTCGGTGCGAAAGGTATTCTGGTTGATGATGCTTCATTACTGGAATCCGGTGCGGCTGTTCGTACGGCGGAAGGCGGGGCTGAGCATGTGCAGGCCATTACTGCGAATAACTTCGGGCAGGGACTGGATGCATTCCGTCAGGCCGGTTACACCATTGTTACCACCTCCAGTCATGCCGGTCAGCCTTTGTCTGCGGCCACGCTGCCGGAGAAAATGGTACTGGTATTAGGTCAGGAAGGCGACGGGCTGACAGAGTCGACGCTGAAGCAGGGAGATGTCAGTCTGTCGATTGATGGTACAGGTAGTGTCGAGAGTCTGAATGTCTCTGTTGCCACAGGGATCCTACTGGCTGAATGGTGGCGTCAGAATCGCTAAGCCGCATAAGAAAAAAGCGCCGAAAGGCGCTTTTTTTTGGCGAAAATATATCTGTGGCTAATGGCCTCCGCCATCACTGGCTTTCCCGCTACTGCCAAACGGGGGTCTGGCAAACCAGATAGTCACCAGTAACAGAATAAAAATCCCTCCTGCTGCCCAGAAAATCTCATTGGCAGAAATGATTAATCCCTGATTCGTAATTTGTTGCGCCAGATAACCGGAGGCCTGCTGGTGGGTCATTCCCATATTTTCGAGTTTCTGGTACATCTGCTGCGCATTCGGATTATACGGATTGATGGACTCAGTCAGCTGACTATGGTGCAGTGACTCGCGGTCACTCCAGAGCGTCGTCGTAATAGAGGTACCTATCGAACCCGCGAGTGTCCTCAGAAAGTTTGACAGGCTGGACGCCGCCGCCATCCGTTCCGGAGGCAGCCCTGACAAGGTAATGGTTGTCAGTGGCATAAAGAAGCAAGCTACCGCAAATCCCTGGATAAACTGAGGCCACGCACTGGCTGCAAAATTCATCGCCGGTTCAAAAGTATAAGCACGCCAGTAAAAACAGACGGCATACATAATGAAGCTAAAGGTCACCAGCATCCGCATATCAAGCTTATGGGCGAATCGCCCGATGATTGGTGATAAAATGACCGGTAAAATGCCTACCGGCGCGGAGGCCAGCCCGGCCCAGGTGGCGGTATATCCGAAGACTTCCTGCAACAGCTGAGGCAGCAAAACGATAGTCCCGAAATACAGCATATAAGCCAGACTGATCGACACACAACCGATGGTGAAATTTCGTGAGCGGAACAGCGATAAATCTACGATAGGGTGGTCATCTGTCAGTTCCCAGATGAGCAATACCAGCAAGGCAACCACCGACAACACCGTCAGGGTAATAATTTCATTGGAACTGAACCAGTCCAGTTCTTTCCCCCTGTCCAGCATGACCTGTAAACAACCGATCCCGATCACCAGACTGACCAGCCCGACGATATCGATGGGCTGACGGGTGATTTTAGTTTCCCGGCCGCGGATCGTTTGCAGACTCAGTAAAATGACCACGATACCTATCGGGACATTGATGAAAAAGATCCATCCCCAGTGATAATTATCACTGATCCATCCCCCCAGAATTGGGCCGCAGATAGGGGCCACAATCACAGTCATCGCCCACAGTGACAAGGCGACGCTCCGTTTTGCTGGCGGGTAGTTGTTCAGCAGCAGGCTCTGGGACAGCGGGATCAGGGGGCCGGCGACCACCCCCTGAATGACACGGAAGAAAATCAGTGTAGACAGACTGCCTGACATACCACATGCCCAGGACGCAATAGCAAAACAGATAGTCGACAACATAAACAGTCTGACTTCGCCAAAGCGTTTTGCCAGCCATCCGGTCAGCGGGATTGAAATAGCGTTTGCGACCCCGAAGGAGGTGATAACCCAGGTCCCCTGGGAGTTTGACGATCCCAGGTTCCCTGCAATGGTAGGGATAGCAACGTTCGCAATGGTAGAGTCCAGTACCTGCATGAACGTTGCCAGTGATAAGGCAATGGTCATCAGGACCAGCGGGAGTCCTTCCAGTGGTTTCTGTGGCATGACTTTATCCCCGGCCATTAACCGGCATTCGCCCTGATAACGTCAGAGATGACCTGGTTGACCTGGCCCAGTTGTAACTCAAGCGCGTTACTTTGATAGGCCGGTGTTTTGCGCACTGTACTGGCCAATACCGCCCCGCTCTGGTCACTGGTATCCACGGTGACCAGCGTAGATAAGCCGATACGCAGCGGATGTTTTGCTAAGTCGGCCGGGTCGATATCCACACGGACAGGTAAACGTTGTACCACTTTAATCCAGTTACCGGTCGCATTCTGGGCCGGAAGCAGAGAGAAGGCGCTACCGGTCCCCATATCCAGACCGACGACTTTACCGTGATAGACCACATTGTCGCCGTAGAGGTCAGAAACAATGGTCGCCGGTTGTCCGATACGGACACCCGCAAGTTGCGTTTCCTTAAAGTTAGCATCCACCCACAGTTGTTTATCCGGCACGACAGCCATCAGTGAACTTGAGGGGGAAATCTGTGCGCCGACCTGAACTGCACGGCGTGAAATATACCCATCAATCGGGCTGCGGATGTCGGTACGTTGCAGTGCCAGCCAGGCATCGCGTACGGCTGTCGCGGCTTGCTGAACGGCCGGCTGATTTTCCAGCGACGTATCCAGCAATATCGCCTGATTAGCATTGTATTGTTGTGTAGCGACATCCAGAGCAGCCTGAGCACTGGTTACCGCATCACGTGCGTGTTGCAGGTCTTCACGGCCGATTAACTGTGCTTTCCCTAAAGGGATCCGCCGTTGTAAATCTTCCTGAGCCTGCGAGAGGGCTATTTTTTTGAGGGTAATGTTGGCCAGGTACTGTTTACTGTTGATCATCGCCTGGCGGGTCTGACGCACGCTGGTGGCGAGTGCAGTGAGCGATTTTTCATACGCCTGTTCGGCGTCAGTTTTGTCCAGAGTGACCAGAACGTCGCCCTGTTTAACGTAATCGGTATCATCAAACCAGACCTTAGTCACACTCCCTGAGACCTGCGGCATGACCTGAACCTGATTGCCTGCGACATAAGCATCATCTGTATCCTGATAATGGCTCAGGACCAGGAACCAGTAGGCGAAATATCCGATGGCGATGACAACACACAGAACGGCCAGAAGCGTTAATAATGTTTTACGCGTTTTCTTTTTCTTACTTTGGGGCTGCAGAGTTTCCTCACCTGCACTCATAGAATTCTCCACCTATGATAAAATTTAAAATTCCAGCCCCGCTTTTCTGAAAAAAGAACAGACGCCGCAGCCGGAAAAGGCACGGAAGCATAACCAAAACTGAATTACATGATTTAGCACTTCATGACATATTACGTCTTTTCAATCACATCTCAGGATTTACTGCCCATTTCATCCAGCCGGCCCAGTAATTTTCTTGATAACGTCTCCAGCTGTTGCTGTTCTTCTGCTGTCAGTACACTCCACAAATGCTTGAGGCTTTCATGCTGTGGCGGAAGCACTTCACACAGAAAATCATAGCCTTTTTGTGTCAGGTGCAGATGCAGGCAGCGCCTGTCGTTATCGCTTTCCTTACGTTCAATCCAGCCTCTCTTTTCCAGCTCATCGGCAATCCGTGTCGCGTTGGTGCGGGAGGACCCCAGTGCAGAACTCAGCTCAGAAGGCTGAATACTTTGATTTTCACGCGCGTCCAGTGTCATCAGCGCGGTAAACAGGGTGTCATTAATTCCGCGATCTTTTAGCATCTTATTACGATTATCGAGCAGTTTGCCCTGAATATGCATACATAGTCGTGTCAGCAGGACTTCATGAACCGGATAATTGGTATGACGTTCTGCCAGAACATCCAGCATTTTTTCAATCGGAGAAAATGAACTTTCCATGGAGTGACCTCACTGATAATAATTATTTTGGTTTCCATTCCCGTCAGTGACTGCTCCCTATCTCTGGCTCAGAAGAGAATCAGGTAATTTTGCAAGACTAATAATTACTTGTGGGAAAGTCACCCGACTAAAAGAATATGCCGCTAACGATAGCAAACCCATCCGACACTTAATAGTACGGAACGATATTTTTGTTGTTTTATACGTTTGTTGGTGGCGGAATCGCACCATATGTTTACTGCATTGATATCAGGGCAGGGGCGGGGAACGTCAGTAAGGGTATCAATCCGGCGGAGAGGTTTTTGGTGAACAAAATGAAGATAAAAAAAGGGACAGCACCAGGCTGTCCCTTTTCTGACACGTTAAATCAGGATTTCGCGGCGGCTAAAGCATCGCTTACCCATTGATTAAAGACGGCCTGATGAGCGTGGATCCATCCGTCTACCTGACGGTTGATATCTGCATCACTGCTTTCACCTGCGTACATACGGGCATTCTGAGCATTGATGTCAGCCAGCGGCAGGCGCATCTCAGAGAAAAGCTTCGCAGCAGCCGGGTTTTTCAGTGCCCATGCTTTGTTTGCCACAATATGCATGGTGTTTACCGGGAACCCATAGTTGGCGCCATTCGGTAATTGAGTGTTCACATTTTTCTGTGCACCCGGTAATGACGAGAACGGTACCTGTAACCAGACAACATCGCGTCCCGGTTTCAGGATATCGCTCACCCAATAAGGGGTCCAGGTGTAGTAAAAGATCGGTTTCCCTTGTTTGTAGCGGGAAATCGTATCGGCCATCATCGCGGAATAGTTACCCATGTTCGCCTGGACGGTATTCTGCAGCGAGTAAGCTTTGACCTGATGATTAATCACGGTTTCACAGCCCCAGCCCGGCGTACAACCCGTCAGGTCGGCTTTTCCGTCACCGTTGGTATCGAATAATTTCGCAATCTTAGGGTCTTTGAACTGAGCAATATTGGTAATGTGGTATTTATCGGCGGTTTTCTTATCGATCAGGTAACCCTGAGCCGCACCGGTCACATAAGTCCCTTCACGGTAAAAGACTTTATCGCCGCCTGCCGCCTGATACATATCATCATGCAGGGGCTGCCAGTTAACGGCAGTGAAGGTGGCATCCCCGGAGGCTATCGAGGTATATCCCACGTTATAGTCCACTTCATCCGGAGCATCGACGGTATAGCCCAGCTTTTCCAGCGCGCGGCTGACCAGTAATGTCTGGAACGTTTCGCCGCTGATGGTACTTTGAACCGGTTTTACGGTAATCCCTTTACCCGGCAGATCGGCCGCGTAGGTCTGACCCGCCATCAGCAAAGTCAGGGTTGTCGCTGTGAGTAATTTGCGCATAGTCTTTCCTCAGTTATCGGGATACCCGCAGGGGGCGGGTATCCGCTTGATTATTTGGTCGCTGAAGGTTTAACAAAGGGACGTAACAGTAATCCGACAGGACCCGTGAGATACCAATGACGCTGCAGACGATTACGTTTGCTGCTACCGACAGATTGCGTCAGGCGGTCGAGAATAATCGCCAGGATAACGATGCCGACACCGCCGACAGTGGCCAGACCCATATCCAGTCGACCAATACCCCGCAGAACCATCTGCCCCAGTCCGCCGACAGCGATCATGGACGCAATCACGACCATCGACAGGGATAACATCAGCGTCTGGTTCACGCCGGCCATGATGGTAGGCATGGCCAGAGGCAACTGAACTTTAAACAGCATCTGACGCGGGCTGGCACCGAAGGATTCGCTCGCTTCAATCAGGTCAGCCGGGACTTGTTTAATCCCCAGGATGGTCAGTCTGACAATCGGAGGAAGCGCGAAGATAATGGTAACCACGACCCCGGGCACATTACCGATACCAAACAACATCACGATCGGTACCAGGTAGACGAATGCCGGCGTTGTTTGCATAGCATCCAGGATCGGTCTGATGATTTTTGCTGCCCGGTCACTGCGTGCCAGCCAGATACCCAGAGGTAAACCGATGACAATACAGAACAGCAGGGAGGTCAGTACCAGAGAGAGCGTAACCATCGCATCCCCCCAGGCACCGATAGCCCCGATGACCACCAGTGATACCAGGGTAGCGATGCCCATCCCGCCGGTTGTCATCTGCCAGGCTATCAGGGTGAAGATCAGGATAGCGACAGGTGACGGCATTGACGTCAGTAAATGCTGGAACGCACTCAATATGTAATCAATCGGTACACGTATCCCCTGGAATAACGGACGGAAATTATTCACCACCCAGTCAATGCCGTGTGTCACCCAGCTATCCAAAGGAATTAACGTTTTATGGAACGGGTCCATAATATTAAAGTGTTCATGGGCGGGAGCTGCAGGGGCATTCAGCCAGCTGTCATTTGACGCTGCCGCGTGGCTGCTGCTGTCCCCGCCGCTGCTCCATGCATCACCCGCACTGCTGCTATTGGGAGTCCCGCTGGCAGGTGCTGAGCTTGCCGGTGCAGAAGAGGTTGTCGACCAGGGATCGCTTGCGCTGCTGTCAGCCGCCGGGGCCGCGGTATGTGCCGGTGCTGCACTGCCGGTCGCTGCAGAATCACCCCATGGATTAGTGTCTGGTTTACTCATTACTGATTACCCTCGCGATCCAGAGCCTTTAACAGACTGCTCTTTGAAATTATGCCGATATACTGGTTATCTTCGTCAGTGACAGGGACAGCACAAGGTGCTGCTGCAATGTGCGAAAATATTTCATTCAATGGTGTCGTTGCCGGAATCGGCTCAGGGTTTTCCAGGAATGCGCTTTCCAGAGGGGCACCGTCTTCCAGAGCTTTTTGTAACGAATCACCGGAAACAATCCCGGCAAACTTCTGTTTGTCCAGCACGTAACCGTATTCCCTGTCTTTGTCCCGCAGCAACTGCAATGCTGAGCGCGGGCCAAAGCCTGGGGTTTTTCGCAGCAGTCCGTCTGCACCACGGCGGGCGATGTCTTTCGCACTAAAGACCTGACTGATATCCACCCCCCGGAAGAAGGTTTTGACATAGTCATTGGCCGGGTTATTCAGGATTTCATCCGGCGTACCGACCTGAACAACTTCGCCGTTTTGCATAATGGCAATTCTGTCCCCGATACGCATCGCTTCGTCTAAATCATGGGAGATAAAGACAATGGTACGTTGCTGACGGGTCTGGAGTTTGACTAACTCATCCTGCATTTCAGTACGAATTAACGGGTCAAGTGCAGAGAAAGCCTCATCCATCAACAGGATATCTGGGTTGATAGCCAGTGCGCGGGCAAGACCAACACGCTGGCGCATTCCCCCGGAGAGTTCATCGGGGAATGAATGTGCATATTTATCAAGCCCTACCTGACGCAATGCATCCATAGCTTTGGTTTCACGCTCTTTTGGCGGAACGCCAGCCAGTTCCATCCCAAAGGCCGTATTATTAACGACGTTCATATGGGGCATCAGTGCAAAAGACTGGAAGACCATGCTGATTTTACTGCGGCGAATATCTCTCAGTTGAGATTCCGGTATTTTCGCGATATCCAGGCCATCAATGAGAACCTGACCGCGGGTGGGTTCGATCAGACGATTGAGAAGGCGAACCATGGTTGATTTTCCGGAACCGGATAATCCCATGATCACAAAAATCTCGCCTTCTTCAATGGCCAGACTGGCGTTATTAACACCCACAGAAAGCCCGGTTTTTTCCAGGATCTGCTCTTTGTTGAGCCCCTGGTCCAGATATTTAAAGGCTTTGCCCGGGTGATCGCCAAAAATTTTATATAAATTTTTTACTTCAAGTTTAATTGCCATTCGGTCGTATTATCCTGGTTATATTTATTTTTTCATGGGTTTATATTGTCCGGAGGGTGATGTACTTATATAACCGCACCATACTCAGAATATCTGACAACCCTTGACTTTGTTAATTCCCGCGGGGGGCGGGTGCCCTATTTCCCGCTAGCGCAGTGCTGGCAAGGGATACGCGGCATCCGGGAAACGGATATATTATTTACCGTCGAGGCCCTATTCTTTGGTAATAATAAACAGAGTGACTTGATCCAACTGGCTGAAATTCATCAGTAAAAAAAGTCGTTATTTTAACCGGAAGCCACTTTCACCTTCTGTACACTATTTATGACCCAGGCTACAGATAATTGAGTGAATGCCGTGATATTTATGGGGAATAATACCTTTGTGAAATAACGATTTATTTTTGCAGTGTTATCTCTGTAGTTAGTGGTTTATTGTCCTGACTTACACCTCATTCATTGGTGTTTAATTCTTGATATTGTTTTGTTTTTGGATTTTTGTGTTGGTTCGGTTTTCGGAAATACCCTTCTGTTTTTCGGACGGAAAGCATTAATTACCGATAGCTTTGAGGGGAGGTGACATTAGCGAAAAATGGCTTGAAATAATATCAATCAGCCACATTCCCGATGATGATTATTCAGCCCTCACCCGATGAAATATCAGTAACAGTATCGCCTCATATGTTATGGCGACAGTGGGCGGATATTGCCGGAATGTTATCTTTATTATTTTCTGTCTTTGAGGCGGGTAAGAGTAAATATAGGATGTCTGCAGCGTGTCAGAGGGGTACCGATATTTTTTACAGTCACCGGAAAATACCTGGCCGATCCGGGAGGGCATAGCAGACAGAATTCCGTTCAAAAAACAGGAGTATCCGGCCCCGTGCAGTCAGGGGAAATAGCCGGTTAACTGTAGAGAATACAGGGATAATATCAGAGGTCAGGGGGCATCAGCAGAGCAGAAATAACGGCAGCAGAGAGCGGGTGGAATTTCGAAACAATTTGGCAGGAAAACGACGTAAATATTTGGGTGAAAAGTTCCCGGTTAACGGGATAACTTACATTAACCGGGAGCTGATATCTCGGAATTAATATTAACGTTTCGCTAACAAAATCCCAAAGACAACACCGACAGCGGCACTGATACCGGCGGCAGGAAGCGGATTTTCACGGATCCAGTTACCTGCGCAACAGGTTTCACCGTCATCCCCCTTCAGGGTCGCACGGGCTTTTTTCAGTAACTGCTGTGCATTTTTTTGTGCTTCTTCCAGGCCGTCCTGAGCATCATCCGAATAAGACTTCAGTAATGCTTCAAGACTGTCCGCAAGTTCGCCCACTTCCAGTTCACTTTCTTCAGCTTCAGATTTTTTGTATTTCGTTGGCATGTGTTCTCTCCGTGTTATCTCAACCTGGTAATAAGCATAGCCCAATATTTAGGCTATGCTGTGAGTTAAGGAAAATTCCGAATGCTCTGAGCCACAATACAGGGTGGCTGCGTTACAGTGGGCGGGCATGATAAGAATTAAGGGGATTTGCTATGTACTTACGTCCGGATGAAGTGGCCCGTGTTCTGGAAAAAGCGGGTTTTGAAATGGACCTGGTCACACCCAAAGCTTACGGGTACCGCAGGGGTGAAAGCTATGTCTATGTCAACCGGGAAGCCCGGCTGGGGAGAACGGCGTTAGTCATTCATCCGACATTGAAGGAAAAAAGCCAGCATTTTGCTGAACCTGCATCCGAAATTAAAACCAGTGACCATTATAAAGAGTTCCCGGTCTATCTCGCGGCAGATGAGCAGGAGCATTACGGTATTCCTCATGGGTTCAGTTCCAGAATGGCTTTGGAACGCTATATCAGCGGAGTCTTTGGTTAAATCGTGACTCCGGTAGTGACAAACAGCACAGGGAGTGGCTGTTTGTCACTCTGCAACCTACTGAGCTGTCGGCTTAACCATCGGTGCCCGGTGAGGCTTGAACTTCTCCAGAAACTGATGCTGAAAAATACACATACGGATAGTGTTACGGTATTCCCCGTTAATGAAAAATTCGTGCTTCAACACTCCCTCGGTTTCAAATCCCAGCTTGCTATAAATATGAATCGCTTTCTCGTTTTCCTCATCAACGATGAGATAGAGCTTATAGAGATTAAGCACCGAGAAGCCGTATTCCATTGCCAGCCTGGCGGCCTGACTGGCCAGCCCTTTTCCCTGATGTGCCGGGTCGATAATTATCTGAAATTCAGCACGCCGGTGGACATGATTGATTTCGACCAGTTCCACCAGTCCTGCGTTCACACCCGCATGCTCTACCACAAACCGCCGCTCTGTCTGATCATGGATATGCTTATTATAAAGGTCGGTAAGCTCCACGAAGGCTTCATACGGTTCTTCAAACCAGTAGCGCATTACACTGGCATTGTTGTCCAGCTGGTGGACAAAGTGCAGGTCTTCCCGCTCCAGCGGGCGTAGTTTTATCGTCATTTGCGGTTCCTGAAATACTGAGTTGCTTTGCGTCAGAAAATTGTGCCACGCCTGCTGTCTTCCCTGAAAACCAGGAGGGGCGACCTGAAGCGACTATAGTTCAGGATATCGCGCTCTGGCACAAGGATTGCATTGAAATAACTGATTAATTTGCAGAGGAGGCCAGCTCCTCTGATTCAGGAGATCAGCATGATGAAAAACAACGATTGCCGGCAATATGGTCTGGCAGAACCTTATCCGCGCGACCTGAGAGGCTACGCCGGTACTCCGCCACAGGCAGCCTGGCCGGGCGGGGCCAGGATAGCGGTTCAGTTTGTCCTGAATTACGAAGAGGGTGCCGAGAACCATATCTGGCACGGCGATGCGGGATCAGAACAGTTCCTGTCCGATATTATTGGCGCGGCCAGTTATCCCTCTCAGCATATGTCGATGGATTCACTGTATGAATATGGCTCCCGGGCCGGGTTCTGGCGTATCCATGGGGAGTTTGTTAAGCGGGGCCTGCCACTGACGGTTTTCGGGGTGGCGATGGCGCTGGCCCGTCACCCTGAAATCGTCTCAGCCATAAAAGCGGCCGATTTTGACGTGGTCAGTCATGGCTGGCGGTGGATCCACTATCAGGATATGTCGCCGGACCAGGAACGTCAGCATATGCAGCAGGCCATAGAGGTATTGACTGAGTTATTCGGTCAGCGGCCGACAGGCTGGTATACCGGACGTGACAGCCCGAACACCCGACGACTGCTGGTGGAACAAGGCGGCTTTCATTATGACAGCGATAATTACGGGGATGATTTACCTTTCTGGACCCCGGTCACGTGCAGCAGCGGAGAAACGCGGCAGCATCTGGTGATCCCTTATACCCTGGAATGCAATGACATGCGATTCTGCACGCCGCAGGGGTTTAATACCGCAGAGCACTTCTTCACCTATTTGCGGGACAGTTTCGATGTGCTGTATGAGGAAGGCGCGACCGCGCCTAAAATGATGTCGGTGGGTATGCACTGCCGTATTCTTGGCCGGCCCGGGCGCTTCCGCGCCCTGCAGAAGTTTCTTGATTACATCGGAGACTACCCGGAGGTCTGGGTCTGTACCCGTCAGCAGATCGCTGAGCACTGGACGACTCATCACCCTGCACCTTAACCGGCGTGTCCCTGTCCCGGCCGGGACAGGGACACGGGATTATGACATCAGGCTGACCTGAGCCGCCACTATCCGCCAGCCTTCGGGGAATCGTACCCAGCTTTGTTGTTGCCGGCCGATTTTATCGGTCGTGCTGCGGGTGAACTCCGTACTGCAGACCGCAAAATCATTGCCATAGGTCGTGATCACCGTGTTCTGCAGGACCCGTTGCAGGTTGGCTGAAGGCCTGCCGGCACGGAATGCCTGGATCTGTTCGATGCCGTATAAATTCTCGCCGGCACCCAGGCGGACGGTATGGGGGCTGTGCCAGAATAATTCGTCCAGCACCTCAATATCATTGGTCGTCAGGGCGGTTTCGTAGCGACAGAACTGGGCTGTGACTTCTTCCAGCACATCGGGCTGGTTAATGACCGGAGTATTCATGCATGAGCATCCATTAATGAAAAGGGCGGCAGGGTAATATTCATCTGTTCCAGGGCCCGCGCTGCACGTAGCGCGACCGCTTCTTTAAACGGTGCGGCAATAATCTGTACCCCGACAGAGAGGCCGTTTGCCGCGGCCAGTGGCACGGTACAGACCGGTAAGCCGAGGAAGGAGATGGGCTGTGTCAGCATCCCCATACTGGCCCGGACCGGCAGATCCTGCTGGTTTATTCGCATCGTTTCCTGGTTAATCACGGTGGCACTGCAGGGAGTCGCCGGTGCCAGTAAAATATCCACATTATCGAATAAGGGCAGGATCTGGTCACGGAAGTGACGACGGAAGCGCTGGGCCTGAACGTACCAGCTGGCGGGAAGCATGGCACCGGCCAGCAGACGTTCACGTGAGTGAGGTTCAAACAGCTCCGGCGACTGTCGCAGTGCCGGCAGGTACTGGTTGCCCCCTTCACAGGCACTCAGGATAAAGGCGGCCTGCCTTGCCAGTTCGGCCCCGGGAAGTTCAGTCTCTTCTGTGGCATTCAGCGCCCGGGCCACGGTGGCGACGGCCCCCCGGGCCTCATCATCACACCACTGAGAGAAATATCCCCCCAGAACACCGACCCGTAACCCGGAAACGGACTGAGTCAGTGCCGGTGTTGCGGCCTCCGGGGGGCGTGAGGACTGAAAAGCATCCTGCGGATCATGGCCCTGCAACTGGTCATAAACCAGCGCCAGATCACCGACGGTCCGGGCAAACGGACCGATGTGATCGAGGCTGCCGACAAAAGGATGAGTACCGTGGCGGGATAACCGGCCAAAAGTCGGTTTTAGCCCGAAGACACCACACAAGGCCGCGGGCACCCGTATCGAACCATTGGTGTCGGAGCCGAGCGCGAAGGGGACGAGTCCGGCAGCAACGGCGGCGGCTGAGCCACCGGAGGAACCGCCGGCAATACGCTGTAAATCTCTCGGGTTATGACAGGGGCCATAGTGCGTGTTTTCGGTAGTAAAGCCGTACGCATAAGCATCCATATTCAGCATGCCGGAAAGCAGGGCACCTGACTGATGTAACAGAGCGACGGCCCGGGCATCGGCGGTCGCCGGCGGACGGTTGCAAAACAGTTTAGCCCCGGCCACGGTGGTGTACCCTTTGACATCGAACAGATTCTTTACCGCATAAGGGATCCCCGCCAGCGGGCTGCCCGTCTGACCGGCCTGAAACTGTTTATCCACGGCGGCGGCTTCCTGTAACATGCGCTCCCCGGTGACCTCGGTCCAGGCATTCAGCCGGGGATTGTAAGTGGCGATGGACTGTAATGTCTGCCGGGCAATATCGGTTGCACTTATCTCACCACGCAGCCGGGCCTGGCGGAGTTCACTGATACTTAATGCGTTAATTGTCATAACGTATAAACCCCGGCAACATCCAGACGATCATCCAGCGGGTAATCCATCAAGGGCTGTGCCATACCGGCAATACGTGTCAGCTGTACCAGCAGTTCGGCTCTGCGATCGTCGGTCAGCGTCAGGTCCAGAATTTGCTCCATCAGGGTCAGGTAGGCTGACCAGGTGTCGGATTGTGTCATAGTTTTCTCCTCAGAAGCCGGCAGCACTGCCGTTACTGCGTGGGTCAGATGCACCTTCAAGCATGCCATTCACATGGCGGACAATGGCACCGGCATGGCCGGTGGCTTCACTGAAATCGCTGAGTAATTCGACGTCATGGCCCATTTTTTTCAGTGCTTCCACGGTGTCGGTACTGAAACGGCTTTCCAGTTTCAGAGACTCAGACGAATCTCCCCAGGTCCGGCCAAGCAGCCAGCGCGGTGCAGTAATGGATTGTTGTAAAGGCTGGTTCTGCAGGACATAACGGGTAAACAGGGTCGCCTGAGTTTGTGGCTGACCATCGCCGCCCATCGATCCGTAGACCATGACGCGGCCGTCCTTAAGGCGGACAGCGGCGGGGTTCAGGGTATGAAAGGGTTGTTTACCGGGCGCCAGGGTCAGCAGGTGATCCTTTTGCAGCGTAAAGGCGGCACCACGGTTCTGCCACAGGATCCCGGTGTCAGGGATCACCACACCGCTGCCAAATTCGTGGTAAATGCTCTGGATAAAGGAAACGGCCATTCCGTCTTTATCGATAACTCCCATCCACACCGTATCCCCGGGATCGCGCTGCCCCGTATCTGAAGCGGCGTGCTGCAGGTCAATCGCCGAGGCTAAGCTGTCGAGTCTGTCGGCTGACAGCAGGTCTTGTGCTTCTGCCTGCATTTCCCGCGGGTCAGTCAGCCAGTTATCCCGTAGCGTAAATGCCTGCCGGGTGGCTTCAACGATACGATGAATGGTATCGACTTCACTGGCTTCCGGCAGGCCGAGCCTGTCAGTGATACCGTTAATCGCCAGGGATACCAGCCCCTGCGTCGGCGGGGCCAGATTATACAGGGTGCCTGTGCTGTGGTTTAAGCGGAGCGGTGCTTTCTGTTTTGCATGGTGGGCTTGCAGATCACTTAAGGTGACCGGCATCCCCAGAGACTCCATTCCGCGGGCGATCCTGCGGGCCAGCGAGCCCCGGTAAAAGCTATCCAGCCCTTCCGAGGCCAGCGTTCTCAGGGTGTCTGCCAGCGCAGGCTGAGTAAAGCGGCTGCCGGCGTCGGGTGCTTGTCCCCCGGGAAGATAAATATCTGCAAATCCGGGCTGCCCCTGCAATTCCTGCTGCTTCGCGGCACTGGCTGCCGACTGAGATCCCGAGACCGGCATACCTGAAGCGGCGTAATGAATGGCGTCGTCCAGTAATTCAGCCACACTCGCCGGGGCATAGCCCAGCGTTTCCGAAAGTGTCAGGGCTTTCTGCCAGCCACTGACGGTGCCGGCGACCGTCAGGGCCGCTTTCGGCCCGCGGTAAGGAATGCGGTCCATTCCCTGATAGAAATCGTGATTTGCCAGGCTGCCTGCAGCACCGCTTGCATCAATGGTGATCGGTTCACCTTCCGGGGGCACAATCAGCCAGAAACTGTCGCCACCCAGACCATTCATATGCGGATAAACCACCGCGATGGTGGCCGCGGCTGCGACCATCGCCTCAATGGCGTTGCCCCCTTTTCGAAGCACGGCCAGAGCACTTTCACTGGCCAGATGGTGCGGGGTCACCGCCATACCGTTTGGCGCAATATTGCTTTGTATCATCTCTTCCTCAGAACGGGTCTTACAGTCATACCGACTACCTAGCAATTTTTGTTCCGCTTCTGGTTTTTTTTGGCAGAACAGTAACAATGGATCGAATTATGCTAGCTTCTGCTGTAACAAATGTTGCAGGAGGGATGATGAAACCACTGGACCAACGGCTGGAATGCCATTACGACCAGCTTTCTCCTCAGGAGAAGCGGGTCGCTGATTTTGTGATCGATCATTTTGATGATGTGATCAGTTACAACAGTGCTGAACTGGCTCGTCTTAGCGGGGTCTCGAAAGCCACGGTCAGTCGCCTGTTTAAGCGTCTGGGATATGAAAAGTATAAAGATATGCACGATGAACTGCGTACTCTGCGCCAGACAGGTATGCCGTTAACCGATAACCGGGATGCGGTGCAGGGCAATACGCTGCTGGCCAGACATTATAAACAGGAAATGGCTAACCTGGCGCACTGGTCCGGCACACTGGATGCACAGCAGTTCACCCGCATCATTGACGCGCTAAGCCGTGCCCGTCGGGTCGCTATCTTTGGTCTGCGTAATGCCTATCCGGTGGCGATGCACCTGCGGTTGCAGCTAATGCAGGTTCGCCGGCAGGTACAACTGTTACCGACACCGGGGCAAACATTGTCTGAAGAACTGGTCGACCTGGAGCCGGACGATCTGGTCGTGGTGGTGGCGTTCCGTCGGCGTCCGGCGATTATCCGGCCATTACTGGAACAGTTGCAGCGTCAGTCAGTGCCGGTCGTGCTGATCAGTGAGCCGAATGTGGGAGCTCTGCAAGGGCTGGTGGACTGGCATCTGGCGTGTCCTCTGGAAAGTGTGTCGGCGTTTGACAGTTACAGTGCGGCCATGAGTCTGGTGAATTTGCTGGCGAATGCCCTGCTGCATGAATTACTGATGAGCGGGCGTCAGCGCATCCATCAGATAGCCGATCTTTATCAGCAACTTGAGGAGCTGGAACGTCGATGACGGGGCACCATGCTGGTGCTTTGCATTATTATAGTGCGCAATTATTGCGCATTGATCTCCGCAGTCACCGGTAAGCCTTTTTAAATCTGCTGTTTTCTGACATTTCCCCGGAGTATGTGGTTGGCACATTAGTTGCAACAACTGAGTCTGAAGAATCTTTTGTTTCATAACAGCTCAGGGGAAAATATGAAAAAGTTATTGATGGTTTTCGCGGGAGTGGCCTTACTGGCAGCACAGAGCACCGCCGTACTCGCAGATCAATTGCAGGATATCCAGAAACGCGGGGTTCTGCGGGTGGCTGTCCCTCAGGATTTTCCTCCGTTTGGATCGGTCGGCACCGATCTCCAGCCCGAAGGGTATGACATTGATATGGCCGGGTATCTGGCCAAAAAGATGAAACTAAAGTTACAGCTGGTCCCGGTCAGTAGTGCTAACCGGGTCGCATACCTGCAAACGAATAAAGTCGACCTGGTCATTTCGAGTCTGGGGAAAAACGCAGAGCGTGAAAAAGTCATCGATTTCAGCCGCGCTTATGCCCCGTTTTTCCTGGGTGTTTTTGGTCCGAAAGGACAGCCACTGAAAGACCCGGCGGCACTGAGTGGTAAGACTATCGGCGTCACCCGCGGGGCTGTTGAAGATATGGTACTGACGGCGATTGCCCCTAAAGATGCCACTATCCAGCGTTATGAAGACAACAATACCACGTTGTCTGCTTATCTCTCCGGTCAGGTTCAGTATGTGGCGACCGGCAACCTGGTCGTTGCGGCGATTAACCGTGAACATCCGTCAGCGGCACTGACCTCTCAGTTTACCCTGAAAGATTCTCCCTGCTTTATCGGTCTGAAAAAAGATGAACCGGCTCTGAAAAATGAGGTTAACACGCTCATTGGCGAAGGTATTAAAGACGGAACCCTGAATAAGATGTCTGAAACCTGGATGAAAGCCCCTCTGCCGGCAAGCCTGGGGAGCTAAGAGTCGTATATGACAGGACATCTTGATTTTCCGGCTCTCTGGCCCTACCGGCAGGAATTGCTCTCCGGGCTGTGGGTCACTATTCAGCTGAGTGTGCTGGCGACCCTGGGGGGCGTGGGCCTGGGGATCCTCGGGGCGGCTATCCGCAGCGGTAAAACAACCCTGCTTAGCCGTCTGTGGGGGGGATACGTGGCGGTGATCCGCAATACCCCGTTTATGGTCCAGTTATTCTTTATTGTTTTCGGCCTGCCAAATATCGGGTTCCGTCTGACGGCCGGAGAAGCCGCATTGCTGACCATGATCATTAACCTCGGGGCATACAGTACGGAAATTATTCGTGCAGGGATCCAGGTCACTCCGAAAGGACAATGGGAAGCCTGCCGGGTACTGGGCTTCACCCGGCTGCAGACCTTTTTACGGGTCATCCTGCCTCCCGCATTACAACGTATTTATCCGTCGCTGGTAGGGCAATGCATCATCGTGATGCTGGGGTCGTCGGTCGTTTCTCAGGTTTCTTATCAGGAGCTGACCTTCCAGAGCAGCCTTATTCAGTCGCGCACTTTCCTGAGTTTTGAGGTTTATCTGGTCACGACGGCCATTTATCTGTTGCTATCCATTGCCATGCGCCAGCTCCTGATGTTAATCGGCCGCCGCTGGCTGGGAGTCACCGCAAAATGATGACATTTACTGACTGGGATATTGTCCGTAATTTACTGCTCGCCGGGCGCTGGACAATCCTGTTATCGCTGGTCGCTTTTTTTGGCGGCACGCTGACAACACTCCCTCTGTTGCTGATGCGCCTGAGCCGTTTCCGTTGCCTGCACCTGTTGGTACGTGCCTATTGCGGACTGTTCCAGGGCACCCCGCTGCTGATGCAGCTTTTCCTGGCGTTTTTTGGTGTGGCGTTATTCGGGATCGATGTCTCGGCCTGGACGGCCGCGTCTGTGGCGCTGACCTTATACACCAGTGCGTATTTGCTGGATATCTGGTACGGGAGCATCCGCTCGCTGCCGAAAGGGCAGTGGGAAGCCTCCCGCTGTGTCGGACTCACTTTTACGCAAACGCTTATCCATGTTGTTGCCCCTCAGGCATTCCGCGTGGCCCTGGCACCGACCGTCGGGTTCGCCGTGCAGGCCATTAAAGGCACCGCGCTGGCTTCCATTATCGGCTTCGTCGAACTGACCAAAGCCGGCACCATGCTGACTAACGTGACTTTTGAGCCGTTCAAGGTCTTTGCTTTGGTAGCCCTGGGGTATTTTATTTTGTGTTATCCGCTGTCCCGTTACAGCCTCTATCTGGAGAAGAAATTCGATGCCTCTCATCACCATTAATCAGATGCAGAAATTCTACGGTGATAACCATGTTCTGAAAGGGATCGATCTTGATATCGATGCCGGTGAAGTGGTGTCTATCATCGGGCGTAGCGGTTCAGGAAAAAGTACCTTGTTGCGCTGTATTAACGGCCTTGAGAGCTATCAGGAAGGCAGTATTAAACTGGGCGGCATGACTATCACCTCCAGTGACAGTCAGGCCAAAACGATCAGCCAATCCATTGGCATGGTTTTCCAGAGCTTTAATCTGTTCCCCCATATGACAGCACTGGAAAATGTCATGCTGGCCCCGCGGCTGGTACTCAAAAAAAGTCGGGCAGAGAGCCGGGATCTGGCCGCCCGTATGCTGGAGAAAGTCGGGCTGGGAGAGCGACTGAACTATTCACCGGCCAGCCTTTCCGGCGGACAACAGCAGCGTGTTGCCATTGCCAGGGCACTGGCGATGCAACCGAAGGTATTGCTGTGTGACGAAATTACCTCTGCACTGGACCCCGAGCTTGTCGGGGAGGTGTTGCGGGTACTGGAACAACTGGCTGCTGATGGCATGACCCTGATTCTGGTGACGCATGAAATGAATTTTGCGCGAGAGGTCGGGGATCGGGTGGTGTTTATGCATCAGGGGAAAGTCCGTGAACAGGGGGACAGCAAAACCTTCTTTACTCACCCGCAGACCGCAGAACTCAAACAGTTCATCTCTACGGTTCGTTTGTAATCACTCTTTTTAAGGAACGCATTATGGATCTCAGCCAGATTTCCTCTATCAATCCGCCCCAACGATTACTGATGGGCCCCGGTCCGATCAATGCCGATCCGCGGGTACTGCGGGCGATGTCCAGTCAACTGATCGGACAATATGATCCCGCCATGACCGGCTACATGAATGAGGTGATGGCACTGTACCGCGGGGTCTTTTGTACCCAAAATCAGTGGACACTGCTGGTTAACGGGACCTCCCGTGCCGGAATTGAAGCGATTCTGTTATCCGCCATTAAACCGGGCGACAAAGTGCTGGTCCCCGTGTTCGGGCGCTTCGGACACCTGTTATGTGAAATCGCACATCGCTGCCGTGCAGAAGTGCACACCATTGACGTTCCATGGGGAGAGGTGTTCACGGCAGATCAGATTGAAGATGCCGTTCGCCGTATTAAACCGCGTCTGTTACTGACGGTACAGGGTGATACATCGACCACGATGTTACAGCCGCTGGCGGAACTCGGTGAAATCTGCCGTCGGTATGGCGTGTTGTTCTATACAGATGCGACCGCCTCGCTGGGCGGAAATGCGCTGGAGACGGATGCCTGGGGACTGGATGCCGTATCGGCCGGGATGCAGAAATGCCTGGGCGGGCCTTCGGGCACGTCACCGGTCACCCTCAGCGCACAAATGACAGAGGTGATCAGACGACGCAGACGTGTTGAACAGGGGATCCGCACGGACGCTCACCAGCAGGGTGAGGATGAAATGATCTATTCCAACTATTTTGATCTGGGCATGATCATGGATTACTGGGGTGCGGAACGGTTAAACCACCATACGGAAGCGACCAGTGCATTATTTGCCGCCCGCGAATGTGCGCGCATCCTTCTGCAGGAAGGGATCGACGAGGGGATTGCCCGACATAAGCTGCATGGTGATGCGATGCTGCAGGGGATCCGGGCCATGGGGCTTACGGTCTTTGGCGATGTCCGTCATAAAATGAATAATGTGCTGGGCGTGATGATCCCTGCACAGGTCAATGGCGATCAGGTGCGTAGCATGATGCTGAACGACTTCGGGATCGAGATCGGCACCTCATTCGGACCGTTACATGGCAAAGTCTGGCGTATCGGCACCATGGGCTATAACGCGCGTAAACAATGCGTCCTGCAAACCCTGACCGCTCTCGAAGCGGTACTGAATCGCCTCGGCTTTATCACCCGTCAGGGGGCTGCGATGCAGGCCGCGTGGGATCACTATCTGACGGAAGCACCTCATGCAGAATAAAATGAGCGTCCGGCAGGCGCAACAGGCCGGGGAGCGGGCGATGGCCCGCTGTGATTCTCTGGCTGAGATCAGTGAAACCGAAGGACAACTGACCCGGGTGTATCTCTCGGCGGAGCATCTCCGTGCTAATCATCTGACCGGTCAGTGGATGAAAGAAGCGGGGATGGCGGTCTGGCAGGATGAGGTCGGGAATATCTGCGGGCGTTATGAAGGGCAGACACCGGATGCCCCGGCAATCTTACTGGGATCCCATCTGGACAGCGTGCGTAATGCGGGAAAATACGACGGGCCGCTGGGGGTACTGACGGCGATAGAAACCGTCAGCTGGCTGAATGAGCAGCAAATCCGTCTGCCGGTCGCCATTGAAATTATCGGTTTTGCCGATGAGGAAGGGACGCGTTTCGGGATCACGCTGCTGGGTAGCAAAGGCATTACCGGACGCTGGCCTGATAGCTGGACGGCACAGCCGGACAGTGAAGGGATCACTGTCGCGCAGGCGATGCAGTCTGTCGGCCTGCAGGCGGAGACTATTGCACAGGCCACCCGACGCCGGGACGCCTTTATCGCCTATCTTGAGTTACATATCGAGCAGGGACCCTGTCTGGAAGAGGCCGGACTGGCACTGGGGGTGGTGACGGCGATCAACGGCGCACGTCGCCTGAACTGTTCCTTTACCGGGATGGCGGGCCATGCCGGCACCGTCCCGATGACTCACCGGAAGGATGCTCTGGCCGCGGCGGCGGAGTGGATGGTCTTTATTGAACGGGTGACGTGTGAGGCCGATCCGTTATTAGTCGCAACGGTCGGGACCCTGACCTGTGAACCTGGAGCGGTGAATGTGATCCCGGGCGACGTCAGGCTTTCTCTGGATATCCGCGGGCCGGAAGATGGCCCGCTGGCAGAACTGCTGGCCACGCTGTTGCAGGAAGGTGAGCAGATCGCGGCGCGGCGGGGACTGTCATTCCGCGCAGAAGAGTATTATGGCATTCAGGCAACGACCTGCGATCCGGCACTGCGTGATGCTTTCAGTGAAGCGGTCACTGAGATTCAGGGGCAGTCGCTCCTGCTGCCCAGCGGAGCCGGACACGACGCCATTGCTATTGCAGAGTGCTGGCCTGTGGCGATGTTGTTCGTCCGCTGTGCCGGGGGGATTAGTCATCATCCGGAGGAGTCGGTAACCACGGAGGATGTATCGCTGGCCATACAGGCGTATTTACAGGCTATTATTAAGGTGGCGGATTCGGCCATTAGCGGGAACTCACGTAATGCGGAGAACGTCTGATGAATATTGAGCAGTTTAATCAGTTGTCGCCCTCCGAGGCGAGGGCGGCCATTGAAAGCTGTGTGGCGATCCCCTCCTGGCAACAGCAACTGGTGGCTGCCCGTCCTTTCCTGTCGGTACAACAGGCGCTGGACTATGCCGACGGATTATCCCGGCAGTGGCAGCAGACCGAATTAGCTCAGGCGTTCAGCGCTCACCCACGGATTGGCGAAAGAGCCACAGGTCAGCAGGCACATCAGCAGGCCTCCCGCAGTGAGCAGGCAGCGGTACTGACGGCAGATAGCCAGGTCAGGCAGGCGATGGCCGAGGGAAACCAGGCGTATGAAGCACGTTTTGGCCGTATTTTTCTGATCCGTGCCAAAGGACGGACGCCGCAGGATATTCTGGAGCAACTCCGCCGGCGTCTGCATAATGATGACAGTGAAGAGCTGGGGGAAACCCTGGCGCAATTACGTGAAATTACGTTATTGCGATTACAGGAGGTATTGTCATGAGTACCATCACCACACATATTCTGGATACGGCGCTGGGTAAACCTGCCCGTGACGTCCGCATTACGCTTGAGCAGCAATCGACAGAAGGCTGGGCTGAACTGGCGCAGGGTAAGACGGACGATGACGGGCGTCTGAAAAACCTGACACCGGAACCGGTGACTCCGGGGCATTACCGGCTGACCGCCGAAATCGGGGATTATTTTGCGATAGCCGGGCGGCAGTCGCTGTATCTGACGGCACAGATTGATTTTGTGATCCCGGAAGCCGGCAGTCACTACCATCTGCCGTTTCTGATCACCCCCTGGTCATGGTCGACCTATCGGGGAAGTTAACCCCCTGGTTGTGATGGCGGGCAGTCACACCGCCCGCTATCACGGCGGTTATTCCAGGGTAAAGCTGTCCGCATCACGCCAGGCCGGGAAGCGCTGACGGTAAGCCTGAAGTTCTTCCAGAGAGAGAGTGGCTGAGATAACTTCCGCCGCATCCGCGGCAGCGGTCGCCAGCAACTCGCCGGTCGGGCTGATAATGCGGCTATCACCACTGTAGCTCAATGCGTTAGCGTCCTGGCCGACGCGGTTACATCCCGCGATATACGTCTGGTTTTCAATCGCCCTGGCCAGCAGGAGTGCCTGCCAGTGTGCGCTGCGTGCCGCCGGCCAGCTGGCGATATACAGAGCCAGGTCGTAATCATTCCGGTTCCGCGAAAACACCGGGAAGCGCAGGTCATAGCAGATCTGCGGAAGAATTCGCCATCCCCGCCACTCGATAATGACCCGTTCACGGCCCGCCTCGTAATGGTGATGTTCCTCACCCATTCTGAACAGATGGCGTTTATCGTAACGATGAACTTCTCCTGCAGGAGTGACCAGCAGAAAACGGTTAACCGCGCCCTGATCTGTTTGCAGTGCCACACTGCCACCGGCCAGCGCGTCATACTTTTTCGCCTGCGCCGACAGCCATTCAATGACGACGGATTCCGGTAGCGAAGACCGGGCAGCCTCCATGGCAAAACCGGTGGTAAACATCTCCGGTAACAGGATCAGATCACTGTCGGGGACGGTCTCCAGTACCTGCCCGAAATGACGTAAATTGGCCTCCCCGTCCATCCAGACCAGAGGCTGCTGAAGTAAGCTAATCTTTAAATCCGGCATAAGCGCTCCGCGGCAGCCTGCAGAGTCGGCTCCTGTTTGGCAAAACAGAGACGGATCAGCTTATGCGGAAATTCACCGTCACAAAACACGGACAGCGGGATCGCCGCCACACCGACTTCTTTGGTCAGCCACTGACAGAAGCTGACATCATCCAGATCTGAAATCGCGCTGTAATCCAGTAACAGGAAGTAGGTACCTTCACAAGGCAGGACCCGGAAGCGGCTCTCCTGTAAGGCATTGATCAGGAAGTCACGACGCTGGCGGTAGAATGCCGGCAGATCGAGATAATGCTCCGGTTCTTTACGCAGCATATCCGCCAGCGCCAGCTGTGCCGGGGTATTGACGGCAAAGGTCAGGTACTGGTGAACCTTACGGATTTCGGCGGAGATCGCCGCCGGTGCCACACAGTAACCCACTTTCCAGCCGGTCATATGATACGTTTTCCCGAAGGAGGAAACGGCAATCCCGCGTTCCCGCAATTGCGGATGCTGCAGAATACTGAAGTGTCCCCCTTCAGCAAAACAGATGTGTTCGTAGACTTCATCGCTCAGGACATAGGTTTCCTGCTGGCCGATAGCCTGCCAGAGTGCATCAAAATCGGCAGCCTGCCAGACGGTTGCCGTCGGATTATGTGGTGTATTGAGGATAACCAGGCGTGTTTTATCCGACAGTAATTCAGAAAAGGCCTGCCAGTCAGGGCGAAAGGCCGGGGGCTGCAGGGCAATACGTTTCAGTACACCGCCGGAAAGTGCCACGGCAGGCGCATAACTGTCATAACTCGGGTCAAAGCAGATCACTTCATCACCCGGCCTGACCAGCGCCGTAATGGCCGCAAACAGTGCTTCGGTGGCACCCGCAGTGACGGTAATATCGGTGTTCACATCCGGCGTATAACCATAGCAACGCTGTGTTTTTTCAGCGATGGCTTCGCGAAGTGGCTGAACACCGGTCATCGGTGCATACTGGTTGGCCCCCTGACTGACATGCCAGGCCAGTTGCTGTTGCAGGTATTCCGGGCCATCAAAGTCAGGGAAGCCCTGTGACAGGTTAATTGCCTGATATTCTTGTGCCAGCGCACTCATCTGACTGAAGATAGTGGTGCCCAGGGCCGGAAGTTTACTGTCGGGAGTGAAAGTATGCTGCGTCATTATTACTCTGCCTTATCGACGGCTATCTGTATTAAGAGATAAATCGTGTGTGTGACCAAAGCCTTTATTGATGCCACTATAAACAGGATGGTAATATTTGGCAATCAAGACACTTAGATGGCTAAACAGACAAACAGCCGGCAGATCCTGAAATAATCATGTTTTTACTGCAAATATCAGGCAGCTGTGCTGCGGAGGTAGAATGATTCGAGCAATTGTGACGGATATTGAAGGCACGACCAGTGATATCCGCTTTGTACACCAGGTGCTGTTTCCTTATGCACGTCAGCATCTGGAAAGCTATATCCGTAAAAATGCACAGGCACCGGAAGTGTCTCAGGCGCTGGAGAGTTTACGCCAGGAACTGGCTCAGCCGGAGGCCGGTACGGATCAGCTGATCGAAGCGTTATACCGGTTTATGGATGAAGACCGTAAGTCCACTGCCCTGAAAGCCCTGCAGGGCATGATCTGGCAGGACGGCTACGTTAACGGGAATTTTACCGGGCACCTCTATCCGGACGTTTTACCGGCCCTGAAACAATGGCAGGCTCAGGGGCTGACCCTATGTGTCTATTCCTCGGGTTCCGTGGCCGCACAGAAACTGCTGTTCGGTTACAGCGATGCCGGGGATATTACCGGGGTCTTCAGCGACTATTTTGATACCCATGTCGGGGCCAAGCGGGAAGAGCAATCCTACCGGAATATCGCCGGTAAGCTGGGGCTGCCGGGCGAAGACTTACTGTTTTTATCGGATATTCATCAGGAACTGGATGCCGCACGCGCGGCGGGCTGGAAAACCGTTCAGCTGATCCGCGGAGAGGCTGACCCGGAAAGCGTACATCCGGCGGTGAGCAGTTTTGAACAGATTACACCGGAGACCTTCTGAAATGAGTGCATTAACGATTTTTAGCGATAAAGACGCCAGCCAGCCGATCTGGCAGAGTGAAGATGCCGCGCAGATCCGTGAAAAACTGGCGCAACAGGATGTCCGTTTTGAGCGCTGGGCGGCCGACCGTGATTTAGGGGCCGACCCGACGCCGGAGACGGTACTTGAGGCCTATCAGCATGCGATTGATAAACTGGTGGCAGAAAAAGGTTATCAGAGCTGGGATGTGATCAGCATGCGTGCCAGCCATCCGGAGAAACAGGCATTACGCGAAAAATTTCTCTCTGAGCACACCCACGGTGAGGACGAGGTGCGCTTTTTTGTCGAAGGGGCAGGGTTGTTTTGCCTGCATCTGGACGGGCACGTGTATCAGATCCTGTGTGAGAAAAATGATCTGATCTCGGTCCCTGCAGGCACGCCTCACTGGTTCGATATGGGATCGGAACCCAACTTCACGGCTATCCGCATTTTTGATAATCCGGAAGGCTGGATCGCCCGCTTTACCGGCGATCCGATTGCCGAAAGTTACCCCCGGCTGGCCTGACCGGGATTGACCGGGTTCAGGCCGTCTGTGGCCGGAAAATGCCTTCGGCCACCTGCTCCGGCGTGATAAGCCCGGTATCCAGCACCCAGCCACTGATCAGCGCCGCAGGGGTGACATCAAAGGCCGGATTATGGACCCGGATATTCTCCGGTGCCCATTGTACGGCCCCGAAACTGCCGGCAACACCGGTCACTTCCGCGGCCGCTCTTTGTTCTATCGGAATATCTTTTCCTGACGGACAGTGACGATCCAGAGTGGTGTGCGGGGCAGCCACGTAAAACGGGATCCCATGATAGCGGGCCAGTACCGCCAGGCTGTAAGTGCCGATTTTATTGGCCACATCGCCGTTTGCCGCAATCCGGTCAGCACCGACCCAGATAGCATCGACCTGTCCGTCGGCCATCAGTGCCGCAGCCATGCTATCGGTGATCAGCTGGCAGGGAATACCGGATTCCGACAGTTCCCAGGCCGTCAGGCGTCCGCCCTGCAGCAGAGGACGGGTTTCACCTACCCAGACATGGGCCACTTTCCCCTGTTGCCAGCCACGGGTAATTACGCCCAGTGCGGTACCGACGCCGGCCGTAGCCAGGCCTCCGGTATTACAGTGCGTCAGAATACGGCTGCCCGCGGTGATCAGCGGCGTGCCGGCCTGCGCGATATTGTCACAAAGCTGCCTGTCTTCATCGACCAGACGCAATGCCTCACGGACCAGTGCGGTGACATAGTCTTCTGCCGCCAGCGCTTCCTGCATTCTGTCCAGATTATTCATCAGATTCACGGCCGTCGGACGGGCTGCCCGTAGCGTGAGTAATGAGTCCTGAAGGTCGGCACGTGACATTCCCTGCTCAGCCTGCAGGGCCAGCAGGAGTGAAGCCGAAAGGCCAATCAGTGGCGCTCCCCTGACACGTAAGGCATGGATATGGCTGACAAGCGCGTCGGTACTGCCGGCACTGAGCCAGTTTTTTTGTTGCGGAAGGGCCTGCTGGTCAAGGATCCAGAGCTGGTTATCAATAATTTTCAGGCTGGTCGTTTGCAGAGTTTGCATCAATATTATTTCCGGGTTGCTTCACTGAGGAATAGTATGCCAATATGCGGGGCAGAATAGAAGTGTAGACGTCTGAAAGGCTCAGGCGCAGAGAATAATAAGAGAGGAAAAGGCAATGTCACAATACCGAACCTTCACCGCCACAGATGCTGTGGAATACGCCAGGCAGTTTTCCGGGCTGGAAAATCCGGAACAACTGACAGAAGCGCTGGAAGTGGGGGACGGTAACCTGAATCTGGTGTTTAAAATTCTGGATCAGCAAGGTAAAAGTCGTGTCATTGTCAAACAGGCCCTTCCTTATGTGCGTTGTGTCGGTGAGTCCTGGCCGCTGACCCTTGACCGTGCCCGGCTGGAAGCAGAAACGCTGATTGAGCATTATAAATACAGTCCTGAGCATACGGTCCGTGTGACCCATCTTGATGCCAGCCTGGCGGTGATGGTGATGGAAGACCTCTCTGAATATCACATCTGGCGAGGGGAGCTGGTGGCGGGTAAATCCTATCCGCAGGCGGCCCGGCAACTGGGTCATTACCTGGCCAGTGTCCTGTTTTCTACCTCTGATTTCGCCCTGCATCCTCATGAAAAAAAGGCGCAGGTCGCACGCTTTATCAATACGGAAATGTGCGAAATTACCGAGGATTTGTTCTTTAACGATCCTTACATTGAGCATCCGCGTAATGATTATCCGCAGGCTCTCGAACCGTTAGTGGCCTCACTGCGGGAAGATGCTGAATTGCGCATTGCCGTTGCGGAACTGAAACACCGTTTTCTGACCCATGCTGAAGCCCTGCTGCACGGAGATATTCACACCGGCTCGGTTTTTGTGACCGACAGCGGACTGAAAGCCATCGATGCGGAATTCGGTTATTACGGTCCGATGGGCTTTGACCTCGGCACCGCGATGGGGAATTTACTGCTGAACTACTGCGGCGTCCCCGGCCTGCTGGCCCCGAGAGAAGCGGCGGAAGCCAGGGACCAGCGTCTGGCTGAGATCATTACGTTGTGGCAGACCTTCAGTGATGAATTCCTGACACGCAGCCAGCAGTCCACCCGCGATGTTGCGCTGGCGGTGCCGGGGTATGCACAGAAGTTTCTGCAGAAAGTCTGGTGTGATGCTATCGGGTTCTGCGGGACTGAATTGATCCGCCGTACGGTCGGCATGTCTCATGTTGCCGATATCAGTCACATTGAAGACGATATGATGCGCACCGACTGTCTGCGCCATGCCATCACGCTGGGACGTACTCTGATTCTGGCAGCAGGCCATATCAGTGATGCCGAATCACTCGTCGCCCGAATCCGTCAGGTAGCCTGATCAGCAGGTCATGCCACACTCGTGGCATGACCCCGTAACAGAACACTGGCACAGACGCAGATACGTCTGAAGCAACAGCCTTCGTTTACCTGCCCGTCATCCCATCGTGATAACGCCGCCACGTGGGCTTCCGCTATGGCTCACTGCCACGAACGCATACCGGACAGACTAAGACCCGACAAACCCTGAAACAGGGGGGAACGGGGAATATCTCATGGTTAAGACGGGATCCGTATAACACAGTGTGCAGGATCCTGTGACAGAGGCTTGCGCTGCCCGACGATTGGGCTACACTGGCGGCGTTAATTTTCCGATGTAAGGACATCCCCTATGTACCAGGATATTATTCGTTCAGAACTGAATGAAGCCGCAGAAACGCTTAATGCCTTCCTGAAAGATGAAAACAATATTCATGCCATTCAGCAGGCGGCGACGCTGCTGGCTGACAGTTTCAAAGCTGGCGGAAAGGTACTCTCTTGCGGCAATGGTGGTTCTCACTGTGATGCAATGCATTTCGCTGAAGAACTGACCGGACGCTACCGTGAGAACCGCCCGGGGTATCCGGCGATTGCGATTTCGGATGTCAGTCATATTTCCTGCGTCAGTAATGACTTCGGCTATGATTATGTTTTTTCCCGGTATACCGAAGCCGTCGGTCGCCAGGGGGATGTGCTGTTAGGTATTTCCACCTCCGGAAACTCCGCCAATATTATTAAAGCGATTGAGGCTGCCCGCAGCCGGGGGATGAAAGTGATCACCCTGACCGGAAAAGATGGCGGCAAAATGGCCGGCAGTGCCGATGTGGAAATTCGTGTCCCGCATTTTGGTTTTGCTGATCGGATCCAGGAAATACACATTAAAATTATTCATATTTTGATTTTGCTGATCGAAAAAGAGATGGAAAAATAATCAGCGCATACCTTTCCCGAAAAATACGCGGGCAGGCGGGCTATGGTGACTTGCCAGACCGCTGACTGCGTGTTATTTCTTTGGGTTATTACGGCTAAAAACGCCGGACCATGGGATTGTGAGAGGTGATAACTGATGTGTGAATTGCTCGGGATGAGCGCCAACATACCGACGGATATCTGTTTCAGTTTTTCCGGGCTCGTGCAGCGCGGGGGAGGCACCGGGCCGCACAAAGATGGCTGGGGTATTACTTTTTATGAAGGTAAAGGGTGCCGCACTTTTAAAGACCCGCTTCCCAGTATTCACTCGCCGATAGCCAGACTGGTGCAGGAATATCCTATCAAATCACATTCCGTAGTGGCGCATATTCGTCAGGCAAATCGCGGAAATGTCTCGCTGGAAAATACTCATCCTTTCACCCGTGAGCTCTGGGGGCGTCACTGGACTTATGCTCATAACGGGCAACTCAGTGACTATGAGGACCTGGATACGGGGTCCTTCCGGCCGGTCGGGGAAACCGACAGTGAAAAAGCTTTTTGCTGGATCCTGCATAAACTGGCCACGCGTTATCCGGAGCCTCCGGAAGACTGGCCGGCGATGTTCCGTTATATTGCGACACTGGCGGCGGAGCTGAAAGAGAAAGGGGTCTTTAATATGCTGCTGTCAGACGGCCGTTATCTGATGGCATATTGTTCCACTCATCTTCACTGGATCACCCGGCGTGCGCCCTTTGGTAAAGCCACCTTACTGGATCAGGATGTTGAAATTGATTTTCAGCAGCACACGACACCTCAGGACATCGTCAGTGTGGTGGCGACACAGCCATTAACCGGCAATGAAACCTGGCACAAAATTGTGCCAGGAGAGTGGGTATTATTTTGTCTTGGTGAGCGTCAGTAAGGTCTTTGAGTCAGTCTCACTGTTGCCGCTGAACGGATTTTTTCGAACCACATACCGGCCGTTTTCTACCGTCACTGAAGGCGGCTGTTGATGTTGCAGGAAGTAGTCGTAGCCCGGTTTCAGCTGTTGCCAGAAACTGTAATACGCTGAATCCTGATGCCGCTGCATATTTTGTGCTGTCATACGGAACGGAAAAATATCCACTTCAACTTCGGACTGCCCATTGCGCAGGGCGGCATTCACAAAGTCATAAATCTGCTCCATATAGGCGTTGGTCATGGCATAACAGCCAATCGACACACAGTTACCATGGATCATCAGATATTTACCGCTGTAACCATTGTCGCGATCATACTGGTTCGGAAAGCCGATGTTGATGGCCCGGTAAAAATGGCTGTCGGGATTCAGCTGATCCAGCTTTACTGAGTAAAACCCTTCCGGACTTTTAAAATCACCCTCCACGCGTTTCGGACCCAGGCCGCCGGAAAACTTACAGATTTTGAAACTGTTCAGTAAACGGTATTCGTTACCGACTTTACCGTATAAATCGAGTGTCCGTTCTTCCTTAAAGATCTGAATAAATACCGGCGTCCCCAAAAGCTGCTGAGTGAGCGGTTTACTCACGGGGGGCAACAGGCTGACGGAGTTCTGAGACGCGGCCAGACAATATGCCGGGAGTAAAAACATCGCAAGTAAGAGTGCGATTTTACGCATGCTGCAAATACCTTGAAAATGAGGGTGGAAAAGAACGTAACTTCGTTTATCGTGCAGATATCCACGGTGCGGCGAAGACTCAGCGCAACATTAGCACTGTCTGTCTTTTTAGCAAGAGAACGGTGAAGATATTTATCAGTTACGCTCTGTGATAGTGACCCTCCATACAAAAGGAGGGGGGCGTCCGTAACGGTACTTCACCGTGATTGATCTTTACACTGATTATTTATACAGTATTGATGTTTCTTTTCTGCGGAGCCGTCACCCATGCGTAAAATCATTCATGTCGATATGGACTGTTTTTATGCTGCGGTCGAAATGCGGGATAACCCGTCGTTACGCGACATCCCCCTGGCCATCGGTGGCAGTCGTGAGCGACGGGGAGTTATCAGTACGGCAAACTACCTTGCCCGGCAATATGGTGTGCGCAGTGCCATGCCGACCGCGACCGCACTGAAACTTTGTCCCTCCCTGACCTTAGTGCCCGGGCGTTTTGATGTCTATAAAGATGTGTCGGCCCATCTCCGGCAGATATTTTCGCGCTATACCTCACTGATTGAGCCGCTCTCTCTGGATGAAGCCTATCTGGATGTCACCCATTGCACGCACTTTCGCGGGTCAGCCACGCTGATTGCGGAGGATATTCGTCAGGCCATCCGTCAGGAATTGAAACTGACCGCTTCTGCCGGTATTGCTCCGGTGAAATTTCTGGCGAAAATCGCCTCTGATCTGAATAAGCCGGACGGTCAGTATGTGATCACGCCGGCCGGTATGGATAACTTCGTTTATAGCCTGGCTCTGGAGAAAATTCCTGGCGTTGGCCAGGTTTCTGCCAGAAAGCTTGCTGATATGGGGCTGAAGACCTGTGCGGATGTCCGGCAGACCGACCTGGCCCTGCTTCTGAAACGGTTCGGCAAGTTTGGCAGGGCGTTATGGGAACGAAGCCACGGTATTGATGAACGCGAAATCGTGGTTGACCGGCTACGTAAATCGGTCGGTGTTGAAACCACGCTGGCACAGGACATTGATCAGTGGGAGCAATGCCTGGAGGTGCTGGAGAGACTCTATCCCGAACTGGAAAGACGTCTGAGGAATGTCCGACCGGATCTGCGGATACTGCGTCAGGGTGTGAAGCTCCGGTTTTCCGACTTTCAGCAAACCACCCGTGAGCATGTCTGGTCTGTTCTGAATAAAGAAGACCTGCTGACGATCGCCTATGAAACCTGGCAGCAACGCCGGGCAGGCAGAGGGGTGAGGCTGGTGGGATTACATGTGACCTTACCGGAACCGGACACCGGGCGGCAATTACAGCTAACGTTGTGACTGACCCTGCTATAGGCCATCGCCGGAGCCCTTTCTGTATCAGGCGTCAACAGGGCAGGTTGTGCTTGCGGGCGGAGAATACCGTCAGGGGCAAGGATATGCCGGACGGCCACAGGGCGGCACGTCCGGTGACAGACCGGGAAGACTGAGGCGCTTCCCGGCGGGGATCAGGCTTGTCGTCCCCGGAAGTAGGTCAACGCCAGGGCCAGCGCAAGTACCAGCCCCTTAATGATATCCATGGCGTAGTAAGGCACGGACAGCATCACCAGACCATTCTGTAATACGCCCAGGATAATGGCGCCAATCAGAGTCCCCAGTGCATTCGGCTTACCGGAACCTGCCAGTGACAGGCCAATCCAGGCGGCCGCCACCGCATCCATCAGATAACCACTGCCGGCATTGACCTGTGACGATCCAATTCTTGAGGCCAGCAGGATCCCGCCTAACCCTGCCAGTAAAGAGGCCAGCAGATAGGCGATGACCCGATAGCGGGTCGTACGGATCCCGGATAAGCGGGCCGCTTCAGGATTTCCGCCGAGCGCATACATTCTGCGACCGTGTTTGGTCAGAGAGAGGCCAATCTGTGTCAGGATCGTCACCACCAGCATAATGATCACGATCCCCGGGATCTCGCCCAGCCAGTTAAAATTCGCCGGAATGATCCCTTCAGCCATATCACCGCTCGGCATCACCATATTCTGGGTAATCGACCCCCCAAAGCTGTAAGTCATTGCGACCCCCTGGACAACAAACAGGGTCGCCAGTGTGGCCAGCATATCCGGAATTCGCAGCACAACAATCAGGAAACTATTGAACAGTCCGACCAGCAGACAAAGCGCCAGGGTGATAATGATTGCCGTCGCCGTGCCATAGCCATGCCAGACAAACATCGAGATCACCAGCGTATTTGCCAGTGAAGCGGTGGATCCCACGGAAAGGTCAAAGCCACCGACGGTCAGCGAGATTGCTACCGCCATCGCGATCACCGTTACAATAGCGATAGAGCGCAGAATGTTCAGCAGATTATCGGGTTCCAGAAAGCCATCGGCGGTCAGCCCGAAGCCTGCCAGAAGCAGTACGACGGTCAGCAGCATGCCCCACTTATACAGGAAATCGAATAACCGGTGATGCCATGCCGGGGATGAAGTTAATGAGTTAGGGTTGCTGCTCACGCAGGGGTACCTCCGGTTGAATAAAGCAATAATAATTCTTCGCTGGCCTGTTTGCCGTCTATTTCGGCGACAATCCTGCCATCCCACAAAACACAAATACGGTCACACAGCCCGACCAGTTCGGCAAACTCACCGGACGCATAAATAATGCCTTTACCTTCCCTGGCAAGTTCATCCACCAGCAGGAAGAGATCCGACTTCGCTTTTACGTCGACACCTTTGGTCGGCTCATCGAAAATTAAAAGGTCAGATCCGCTGGCCAGCCATTTTCCGATGGCGACCTTCTGCTGATTACCGCCGGAAAGACGACGTAATACCTGCTCAGGACCGCGGCTGCGAACGGATAATTTACCAATGATCTCCTGTGCCCATTTCACCGACTGCCTCACGCTGAAGAAGCCATAGCGGGAAAAACGATCATCGGCAGCAGCGGAAAGATTCATGGCAATATTTTCATCAATAAAAATACCTTCTTTCCGGCGTTCTTCGGGCACCAGCGCGATCCCTGCCGTGACCGAATGATAAGGCGATTTGGGTTTCCAGGGTTTCCCGTGCAGACGACCGGTTTTCAGGCGGCTTTTAGTGGCCCCGAACAACGCCTTACACAGCTCAGTTTTACCGGCCCCGGCCAGCCCCGCGATACCCAGAATCTCCCCTTTATGTAATGTCAGGTCGATATCCTGCAGCAGCTTGTGGTCATGTAAGCCTTCAACCCTGAGTAATTCTTCTGCAGTATGAGGAGGGCGGCGCGGAGGGTACAGGTCGGTCAGGGTATGGCCTGTCATCTTCTCGACGATCTGCTCCCCGCTCAGGGCATTCATCGGGCAGGTCCCGATTAATTTCCCATCCCGCAGAACCGTCAGCTGGTCACAGATACTTTTCAGTTCGTGAATACGGTGAGAAATAAACACGATCCCGATCCCCTGTTGCTGCAGATGACGTACGACCCGGAATAACTGCTCGCTTTCATGCTGGTCCAGCGGTGCCGTCGGTTCATCCAGGATCAGGAAACGACAATCATGGGAAAGCGCCCTGGCCAGTAAAATCTGCTGTTTTTCTGCCAGTGAGCATCGCTCAACCGGCTGGCGCAGATCGAGGGTGACATTCAGTTGTTCCAGTAAGGCCGCAGCCTTGCGATAGACCTCTTTTCGTCGATAGAGATGACCGGCATCCGCCATACTGTCCAGCATGATGTTTTCAGCAACACTGAGCGCAGGCACTAATCCGTTATCCACTTCCTGCTGTACCAGATGGATCCCGGCACTTTTTGCCTGACGCGGACTGCGGATGTTCAGGGGCTGCCCGTCCATCAGGATTTCGCCCTGGTAATGGTGATGGGCTCCTGACAATACTGCCATCAGGGTCGACTTTCCGGCTCCGTTAGCGCCGGTCAGTGCATGCACTGAATGGCCTTCAATAGAAAAATCGACATTATCCAGTGCGGCGAACCCGGCAAAATTAATCGAGATATTGCGCATCTCGAGGCGATGAGCTTCAGCCATAGTTATGTCACTACCTGGTTAGTTATTGCTACGGAAATTTCCCTGGCGGGCTTCTGTTGCCCTTATCATCGGGCAGGCAGGGGGCATAAGCTACCATAAAAGACATTTAGCCATCCAGAAGTCTGTCTATATAAGTCGAAAACCCCGGTGATGGCTAACGTAGCAGTTTAAGACGTTGCACTGAACTCAAGATATAGCGATAAATTCTGACGTCCTGATCTGTCGTGATACTTAGTGCGTTACGGAAGGTCGGAAGCGGATGAAGGCCGGGATGAAAAAAACCAGAGCACAGGGCTCTGGTTTTCTGAGAGGAACGGGACCGTTATTTGACAGGAACTTCTTTCAATAGTCCGGTCAGTAACTTCCAGTAAAGATCAACACTGCCGATATGTACCTGTTCATCCGGGGAGTGTGGCCCGGTGATGGTCGGTCCGATAGACACCATATCTAAGTGCGGGTACGGTTTTTTAAATAACCCGCATTCCAGACCTGCGTGGATCACCTGGATATCGGGCATTTTACCGAACAGAGACTGATAAATTTCACGGGTTCTGGCCATAATCGGTGAATCTTTATCCGGTTCCCAGCCCGGGTAGCTGCCTGAAGCTTCAGTCGTGGCACCGGCAAGCTCACCCAGCGATGTCAGTGTATCGACAACGTACTCTTTTCCGCTATCAATCAGTGAACGGATCAGGCTCAGGATTTCAGCATGAGAATCATTCAGGCTGACGATACCGACGTTCAGGGAGGTTTCGACGACGCCGGGAACGACATCAGAAAAACGAACAACGCCGTTCGGTGTGGCATTCAGTAATCGCAGAAACGTATCGCGGCTGTTCCGGGTCAGGGCTTCGTGCTGGCTGTCGGCCGTTTCGGTCAGCAGAACAACATTTTCATCCTTCGGACCGGCTTCATTTTTCAGTAACTGACGGGCAGCATTCACGGCCTGTTCAAACTCTGCCTGTTGTGACGGGCTGAACGCGACAGTGGCGACGGCTTCACGCGGAATAGCATTACGCAGAGTACCGCCGTTAAAGCCGAGTAGCTGGTAATTAACGCTTTTTGACAGGGTGACCAGAACACGGGCTAATAATTTGTTTGCGTTACCCAGGCCCATATGAATATTGGCACCGGAATGTCCGCCACGTAGTCCTTTCAGAGTCAGCGAGACCTGAACGCTGCCTTCCGCCAGGGGTTCACGCTGTACCGGCAGTGTCGTGACGGCATCAATACCCCCGGCACAGCCCATATAGATCTCACCTTCTTCTTCAGAGTCGGTATTGATCAGAATATCGGCCTGTAACCAGTTTGCCTGCAGTCCGAAAGCACCTTCCATGCCGGCTTCTTCGGTCATGGTCAGCAGCACTTCCAGCGGACCATGCTCGACACTGTCGTCGGCCAGAACGGCCAGCGCCGAAGCCATACCAATACCATTATCGGCCCCCAGGGTGGTTCCCCGGGCTTTCAGCCACTCACCGTCGATATAAGGCTGGATAGGGTCGGTGGTGAAGTCGTGGACGGTATCATTATTTTTCTGTGGCACCATATCGAGGTGAGCCTGCAGTGCGACCGGGGTACGGTTTTCCATGCCCGGGGTTGCCGCTTTACGGATAAGAATATTGCCCACGGCATCACGTTCATTCCACAGACCGCGCTCATTTGCCCAGGCCAGAATATGTTGTGCCAGAGCTTCTTCATGATAAGAGGGATGCGGGATGGAACAGATGGTTGCAAAAATATCCCACAAAGGCTGCGGGCTGAGCTTAGACAGTTCTGACATGATTCAGTCTCCTGTGCTGGCGCCGGAAAAAGTAAAAACCGGCAGGAAAAGGGTTAAGAAAAGCGAAAACAGAGGCTTTCGGCATACATTCAGAATACCACTGTTTACAGGCCGGAGGACGTACCGGGCAGGAAAAAAAGCCTCCGGAGGCAGCGGATGCTGGTTTTTAGCTCATCATATCCTTATAATCCCGCGCAAACTTTTTCACCTTGCACTTAAATTAGGCTTTTTTAATGGCCGGGGTTCCTAAAAAATGAGCGAAAAATACGTTGTCACCTGGGATATGCTACAGATCCATGCCCGTACCCTCGCCAGGCGTTTACTGCCGGTAGACCAGTGGACAGGCATCATTGCTGTCAGCCGTGGTGGCCTGGTTCCTGCAGCACTGCTGGCTCGTGAATTGGGGATCCGTCATGTCGATACGGTCTGTATTTCCAGTTACGACCATGATCATCAGCGCGAGATGAAAGTCGTCAAACGTGCAGAAGGTGACGGGGAAGGTTTCATTGTCATCGATGACCTGGTGGATACCGGCGGTACCGCGAAAGCTATCCGCGAAATGTATTCCAAAGCGCATTTTGTGACCATTTTTGCCAAACCGGCGGGCCGTCCGTTAGTGGACGATTATGTGATCGATATCCCTCAGAATACCTGGATTGAACAGCCCTGGGACATGGGCGTGGCTTATATTCCGCCTATCGTAGAAGACTGAGTTAGCTTTAAGTAGCATCCGCCTGACCGGATGCTACTTTCTTTTCCCCTCGTTATCGTTCTTCAGGTACACTCACTCATCATCTTCCGGTTCCGGAGTTATGAGCATGCAGACGAAAAATCTGAGTGAAGAACTGTTTAAACCCCGCTTTGAACACCCTGAAACTTCCGCATTAGTCCGCCGCATTTCCGGCAGAGTCCCGGGTTCCGGCGCATTTCCTGATACCCGATCGCCACATTGCTGGTACCGGACATTAACGCCTTTACTCTGGAGCTGGCGCGGAGTTTCACCGATAGAAATTAATGAGGTGTTATCACGGATTGCTGCCAGTACACTTGCCAGAACTAACGAACAATTGCTGGATACCGTTCGGGGCTACCGGAACGGTAACTGGATTTATGAATGGTCTGTGCAGGCGGCCCGATGGCAGGAGAAGGCGAAGTTAAAGACGGGCGACCTGGCCGGGCAGTCCTGGCTGCATGCGGCGAATCTGTTCAGTATAGCGGCGTATCCGCACCTGAACGAAGATGAGCTTGCCGATCAGGCCCGGGTACTGGCGTACCGGGCGTATGAACAGGCAACAACCTGCCTGAAAGGGGAACTGCGCCCTTTAAAATTTCGCGTGGATGACGGTAAAACCGTTGATGCTTTCCTGCATCTTCCGGAACAGGGGAATGGCCCGTTTCCGACGGTGCTGGTCTGCGGAGGCCTGGATACATTACAGCTCGACTATTTCCGTCTGTTCCATGACTATCTGGCCCCGAGAGGCATGGCGATGTTAACCCTGGATATGCCTTCGGTAGGTTACAGCGTCCGCTGGCGGCTGACGCAGGATACCAGCATGTTACATCAGCAGGTCTTGAAACAGCTTGCAGAGGTCCCCTGGATAGATCATCGCAGGGTAGGTTTATGGGGACAACGCTTCGGTGCTAACGTTGCGGTTCGCCTGGCGTATCTTGAAAGCGGATTACTCCGTGCGGTAGCCTGCCATTCGCCCATCGTCCATTGCCTGCTGACACAGGAGCCACTGCAACGCAAAGTTCCTGATATGTTCCTGGATATTCTGGCCAGCAGGATGGGGAAAAATGTCCGGGATAATCAGACTCTGGCGACGGAAATCAGCGCCTATTCCTTAAAAAACCAGGGATTACTGGGGCGCCGGACCCCGGTGCCGATGTTATCAGCCTTCCGTAAAAATGATTTCTACAGCCCGGAGGAGGAATCTCAGTTAATCGTTAATTCTTCCGTGCAGGGGAAACTCTTGCGTATACCGGCGTTGCCGGCCATGAAGTCGCTGGCGGGCACTCTGGAGCAAATCAGTGACTGGCTCGAAAAGCAACTCAAAAGATAAGTTGCGATTATTGTCAGGTTTGTTAAAAATTAATTTATCTTATTAAGGAGGATCAGTTATGACATTACCTGGCGGACATTCCAGGGGGCGCATTTTAAAGCGATTGCATGAGTTAGGCCCTTACCTCCGGGAGGATAAGTGCGGTACTGACCGCTTCTTTTTTGATTGTCTGGCAGTCTGTGTCAATGTAAAACCGGCACCGGATAAAAGAGAATTCTGGGGATGGTGGCTGACGCTGGAGGCAAAAGAAACACATTTTGCTTATCACTATGCGTTTGGACTTTTTGATAAAGAAGGCCACTGGCAGGAAATGCCGGTTAAAAAGGACGAAGATAAAGCCAGTGTTGAAAAAACATTGCAGGCTTTCTTTCAGCGGCTCGAAGCCCTGCTGGCACAACAGGATATTACCCTGGTACCGGCAGAAGGGGTGGTCAAGCCGGTCTGACCGGGAATTAAATGAACAAAGGGACAGCGCTTTTGCCCGTCCCTTTGTTTTATCTTCGGGTTATCAGAACTGATATGTCAGGCCTAATGCCACAATGTTATCGGTATTCAGTGACAGGCGGTTATCGTTATTCAGACGGTTAATTTTATAGTCCACAAACGCTGACATATTTTTGTTGAAGTAGTAAGTGGCTCCGGCATCGATGTATTTTACTAAATCCACGTCCCCGATCCCGTTCTCTATATTCTTCCCTTTCGTCTGCACATATCCCAGTGAAGGACGCAGACCGTTTTCGAACTGATACTGTGCTACCAGCTCAATATTTTGTGCTGTGTTCGCCGCACCGGTGACTTTAGTCCCGGTCAGGCGGTTAGTCCCGCTGATCGGAGTCATATTGCTGGTCTGGGTATAGATAGCCGCCAGGTAAATCTGGTTCGCATCATATTTAATACCGGTCCCCCAGGAGGTGGCTTTATCGCCATGACCATAGCTGGCTGCTTCCTGACTTTGGGTACGGTCAGAGCTGGTGGCGGCCCCCATCAGGCTGATCCCGGTATCTGCAATCCGGTACCCGAGAGAGGCACCGAAACCGTCACCATTCTGGCGGGTAATATCGGTGCGTGAGTTCGCCGTGTTGTCATCATTTTTACCCTGATACTGGACGGCAAAACGTAATCCGTCCACCAGACCGAAGAAATCGGTGTTTCTCCAGGTCAGCAGGCTGGTGGAACGCTGGGTCATATAGTTATCCGAGCGTGCAGTACCGTCACCGCCGAACTCCGGGAACATATCGGTCCAGGCTTCCACATCATATAACACACCATAATTCCGGCCGTAGTCGATAGAACCCAGGGTCGGGTTCCGGAGACCGGCAAAACCGAGGCGGGTTTTGTTACCATTGCTGGCATCACTGCCTTCTGAATTCTTCAGGCTGTACTGATATTCCCACTGCCCATAGCCGGTCAGCTGATCATTAATCCGGGTCTGGCCCTTAAAACCCAGCCTGGCGTAAGACTGGTCTCCGTCGGAGCTATTGTTGTCGGTGATGTAATGTTCAGCTTTTACCTTGCCATAGAAATCCAGCTGATTACCGTCTTTGTTATACACTTCAGCAGCATGGCTGACTGACGTCAGGCTGCATAATAAGAGTGCTAACGTACTTTTTTTCATTGTCCGGTATCCCCGTTATCAAAGTATTTTATTCAAAATTGTGAAAGCGCAGCCTCGTTTTACTGGAGAACAGTGAACGATTTATGACAGAGCGCCATTTAATGAAAAAAATGAAAACAGTGATTTCATCGCCCTCCCGGCGTTATCTGCTGATAAGCGCAGATAAAGGGTTGGATTCCGCGGCGACACCTGATAAAAGGGAAGTTTGTTTAATATATAAATGGCAGGAAATATGAGTGGCAGTCAGACCCTTGTGGTCAAATTGGGAACCAGCGTGCTCACCGGGGGATCCCGCCGGTTAGATCGCGCACATATCCTGGAACTGGTCCGGCAGTGTTCGCAGGCGATTAACGCCGGCCACCGGATAGTTATTGTGACCTCAGGCGCGATTGCCGCCGGGCGAGAGCATCTGGGATACCCCGAACTGCCCCCCACCATCGCCTCTAAGCAGCTGCTGGCCGCCGTGGGTCAGAGTCAGTTGATCCGTGTCTGGGAACAACTGTTTGGTATTTACGGGCTCCATGTCGGACAGATGCTGCTGACCCGTGCCGATATGGAAGATCGTGAACGTTTCCTGAATGCGCACGATATGCTGCATGCATTGCTTGATAACCGCATTATCCCGGTCATTAATGAAAATGATGCCGTGGCAACCGCCGAGATTAAGGTGGGAGATAACGATAACCTTTCGGCGCTGGCCGCTATTCTTTCCGGTGCGGATAAACTGCTGCTGCTGACCGATCAGCGCGGGCTTTTCAGTGCCGATCCAAGAAGTAATCCTCAGGCAGAGCTTATCACCGATGTGCATGTGATTGATGACGAACTGCGGATGATCGCCGGTGGCAGTGTCTCCGGTCTCGGTACGGGCGGAATGGCCACCAAATTGCAGGCAGCAGATGTTGCATGCCGGGCCGGTATTGATGTCATTATTGCCAGCGGGAATGAGCCGGAGCTTATCAATGAAGTGCTGAACGGTAAACCGGCAGGTACGCTGTTTCATGCCCAGAAAAATAAACTGGAAAACCGTAAACACTGGATTTTTGGCGCACCTCCGGCCGGTGCGGTCACGATTGATGACGGGGCTCTGGCGGCATTACTGGAACGGGGCAGTTCGCTGTTACCTAAAGGGATCACTTGTGTCGAGGGGGATTTCTCCCGTGGCGAGGTGATCTCTATCCGTAGCCAGCAAGGGCGGGATCTCGCGCACGGTGTTTCACGATATAATAGCGATGCCCTTCGCATGATCGCCGGGCATCACAGCCAGCAGATCAGTGAAATACTGGGGTATGAATACGGTTCAGTCGCCGTTCATCGCGACGATATGATTGTCAGCTAAGGAGCAGTCATGCTGGAAATGATGGGGAAAGCAGCACGGGCTGCCTCATATCAGTTATCAACATTAAGCACGGCACAAAAAAATCAGGTATTGCTGACCATTGCCAGCCGCCTTGAAGAAGAGTCTGCGGTAATTCTGGAAGCCAATGCCCTGGATGTGGCCACTGCCCGTGAGAACGGGATGGGTGAAGCCCTGCTGGATCGTCTGACACTGACCCCGGAACGTCTGAAGGGGATCGCTGACGATGTGCGTCAGGTTTGCCGTCTGGCCGATCCGGTCGGGCAGTTAATTGATGGTGGCTTACTGGACAGCGGGTTGCGTATTGAGCGCCGCCGTGTACCACTGGGTGTGGTAGGGGTTATTTACGAAGCCCGTCCGAATGTCACGGTCGATGTGGCCTCGTTGTGCCTGAAAACCGGTAATGCCGTCATTTTACGTGGTGGTAAAGAAACCTGTAAAACCAATGCTGCAACCGTCAGTGTAATTCAGAACGCACTGGCTCTGCATGGTATTCCGGCAGGAGCTATCCAGGCGATTGATAATCCGGATCGCCAGCTGGTGGCTGAAATGCTGAAGATGGATCGCTACATTGATATGCTGATCCCGCGGGGCGGGGCTGGCCTGCATAAACTTTGCCGTGAACAGTCCACCATCCCGGTGATCACCGGAGGGATCGGGGTCTGTCATCTGTTCGTCGATGAGACGATGGAAACAGAAGCCGCACTGGAGGTGATCGTCAATGCGAAAAAGCAGCGGCCAAGCGCCTGTAATTCGCTGGAAACTCTGCTGATCCATGAAAATATCATGGCGGAGTTTTTGCCTCGGTTCTGTCAACGGATGTCCCGCGAAGGGATTAGTCTGCATGCCGATGAGAATATTATCGCTGAGCTGCGACGTTATCAGGCAGATGTACTGCCGGTGGCTGCCGGCGAGTATGATGATGAGTGGTTATCTCTGGACCTGAATGTGAAAGCGGTTGCCTCTCTTGATGACGCGGTTGCTCATATTCGTGAGCACGGCACGCAGCACTCCGACGGTATTCTCAGCCGCAGTCTGAAAAACGCACAAGATTTCATCAATAAAGTCGATTCGTCTGCAGTGTATGTGAATGCCAGTACCCGCTTTACCGATGGTGCACAATTCGGGCTGGGAGCAGAAGTGGCTGTCAGTACGCAGAAGTTACATGCCCGCGGCCCTATGGGCCTCGAAGCCCTGACCACTTATAAGTGGGTGGCCTGGGGGGAGGATACGCTTCGTAAGTGACACCGCTGAATTGGCCTTTGTAACTTCAGACTGAATGATCCTTCATGAGCCGGCAAGATGCGTTGCCGGCTCATTTTCGTTCAGTGGATCGCGTTATCTCTCGTATCGTTTGCCAGCCTGTTTATTGATGTAAAAACGTATTCACAGCGCTCCTTTCCCGGACAGTTATATGCTCTCCGTGGGTGACTGACTGATGATTTACCCGCGGTTTATTTATCCTGCCCGGTGCATAAAATCCGGCCAATTACAGAGTAGTGTAAGGATTAGGTTAAAGAAAATAGCCGATGCAATGACTGTACACACTCTGCCGTCTCAAACCAGGAATAATCTTCATAAAATAGTGATGAGTATTCGCCATAGTAACAGTCATATATTTCCTGTGAGGAACATAACAATGAAACGTACAGCTATTACTTTATTAACAACTTTACTGATTGCCAATGGGTTTGCAGCTTCCTCTGCGATGGCCGCACCGGGTGATAACCAGGGGGGGCCGGTTATCCCTCATCAGCAGAATGGTCAGCCACAGCGTCAGGGGCAGGGTCCGCAACAGGGGCCGGGTAACGGACCAGGCCATCAGCGCCACGGTCAGGATCGTCCTCAGCAGGGCGGTGATCGCGGACGGGGTGAACCTCATCGTCAGCAGGGTGACCGCTTCGCTTATCACGGTAATGATTTCCGCAGAGGCCATGCCGCGCCAAAAAGTTTCCGTGGCGACAAATACCGCGTCAATGACTGGCGTGCCCGCGGGCTTTCTCAGCCCCCGCAGGGCCATTACTGGGCAGCCATCAATGGTAATTACGTATTAATGGCGGCGACCACCGGGATCATTACGTCAATCATCATGAACAGTGCATTATCCCGCTAACGGGTGATTTCACCCGGTATCGGTTTTCCGGAGGAAAAATATGAAAAAAACACGGATGACATACCTGATCTCAGCTGTTTTGTTGAGCAGCCTGGTATCTTCTGTTGCCGTCCGCGCAGATGATCATGGTCCCTGGCAGCCGCATGGCGGCGGTCATCAGGAAGGGCCCGGTCGTGGCGGACCCGGAGGTCCGGGAGGCCCGGGGCCACACGGCGGACCGGGAGGCCATTACGGTGGTCCTCATGGCGGGCCTCAGTCATACGGACCAGGCCCTGGCGGCCCCGGCAGAGGAGACTCCTTTGCCTGGCGGGGACACCGCTTTGAACCCGGTCAGCGTTTTCCGCATGATTTCCGCGGTCCACGATACCGGATAGATGACTGGCACCGGCGGGGTCTGCCGGCACCGCCTTATGGCCAGCGCTGGTCATATATCGATGGCAATTATGTGCTGGTGGCGGTGGCGACCGGAGTCATTACCTCGATTATTCTGAATAATGCCTTTCATCCGTAATCGGTTCTGAGATAGCGCAAGGTCCCCGTCTGCTGAACAGCTGCGGGGGCCTTTTTTATGCTCACCGCGGGTGTTGCCATGTGTTAAACGGTCACGGCTTCTGCTCCCTCGGGAACTTCACTCACCCGCTCAGGCGCTTTGCGGTCTCTGCGAACAGCCATCCTGTATTCCGGTTTCTGTTGCCGGGGAGAGTTTGCAGACCTTCAGCCGGAAATAGTCTACTGTAATGACAGAGAATCTTGCCGGCAGGAAAACGGATGAAAAATGTACTGGTTGTGATCGATATGCAAGCCGGGGTACTGGCTGTGGAGCGGTTTCAAATCAACGAAAAAATTGCATTGATTAACCGGCTTATTGAGGCCGCTGATGAAGTCATTTTTGTCCGGCATTGTGAGGGGGAAATGCAGCCTGGCACGATGGCCTGGCAAATTGTTCCGGGAGTTATTCAGCCGGAACACGCACGTTATGTCAGTAAAACCGCCTGTGATAGCTTCTTTCAGACAACCCTTGCCCGTGAGCTGAACGCGTGCGGTGAGCATGCTTTTACGGTATGTGGTTGTGCAACGGATTATTGTGTGGATACCACCATTAAAACAGGAGCCAGCCTCGGATACGCCATCACCGTGGCAGAAGATGCCCATACCACCGCGGAGAGAACATTTGTCAGCGCACAGCAATTAATCAGCCACCACAATGAGCTATGGGCAGATCTGACTGTCCCCGGTCACCCGGTGCAGGTAGCAGCGACCCGGAACATTATTCAGCGCTGGCTATCGGCGGAACAGGCCGGTGTAACCAGTTGATCAGTGACTGTAATGCACTTTCAGGAAGGCTATCGGTGCGATGTATTAAACGATAGGCGGCCCCGGTTTTTACCGTGAGGTTAAAGGGGACGACCAGTCTGCCGCGGGCAATTTCTTCCGCCGCGAGGTGAATATCCGCCACGGTGATCCCGAACCCCTGTACCGCAGCATTGAGTGCCAGATCCATGGTTTCAAAATGCTGGTTACGTACCATAGTGATCGGTAAGTCATGTTGACGGAGCCATAATAACCAGTCTCTGGTATCGGGAGTGGGATGCAGAAACGTGTAGTTTTGCAGGTCATTAACCTCTGACGGCAGGGGCAGGTGACTGGCCATGACCGGGATAAGTTCCTCATCAAAGAGCGTTACTCCGCCTGAATCTGCGGTACCGTAAATAATGGCAGCATCAAAATCCTCCAGCTGACGCCGGTGATCCAGTGTGGTCGTCAGGGCAACATGGACATGAGGGGCATACTGTTCAAATGCGACCAGCCTGGGAACCAGCCAGCGCATTGCACAACTGGGGGCCTTCAGGCGTAACTGGTCAGGCGTTAGCCGGATTTTCTCTGTCAGGTGGTTCAGCTGTTCCAGTAGCTGACGGAGTTCCGGTAACAGTTGTCCGGCGCGCGGGGTCAGGGAAAGTCCGCGGGCATGACGGCGAAATAACGGGAAGCCGAACCAGGCCTCGAGAGCCTGAATCTGACGGCTCACTGCGCCCTGAGTGATACAGAGTTCCGTGGCTGCATGAGTCAGATTCAGGTGACGTGCGGTCACCAGGAAAGTCTGCAGCCCATTGAGCGGTAAATCACGTCGCGTCATACATTCCCCGGTTATGCATAAAAGTCATGGCTATTATGACAATATTTCGATTGTTCTCCTATGCCCCTCGCCGTTAGATAAACAACAGTTCACTAGTTTATTAATGCATTATCGCTCAGGGGTTGTGATGTCTATCCATTCTTCAGTGGCTTTACCCTCGAAACTTCCGGATGTCGGAACCACAATTTTCAGTGTTATCGGGGAGCTTTCCGCTAAACACCAGGCCATAAACCTGTCACAGGGGGCACCTGATTTTCCCTGTGATCCGGCACTGACTGAATCAGTGACCCGTGCCATGCAAAACGGTCATAACCAGTACGCGCCGATGGCCGGATTACTTACCCTCAGGGAAGCCATCGCCGGGAAAGTCCGGCAGTTGTATGGCCAGGCGTATGATCCGGCAAGCGAAATACTGGTCACCGGCAGCGCCAGCCAGGGGCTTTTTATGGCGATTTCTGCGCTGGTACACCCCGGTGATGAAGTGATCTTCTTTGAACCTGCGTTCGACAGCTATGCACCTGTCGTGCGTTTACAGGGGGCGACCCCTGTCGGGATTGCGCTGAACGTACCGGCATTTACCATCGACTGGCAGGTGGTTGCGGCAGCGATCACCCCGAAAACCCGGATGATTATTCTGAACAGTCCGCATAATCCCGGGGCTCAGATCCTAAGCGCTGATGATCTGCAGCAACTGATCAGGCTGACGAAAAATACCGACATCGTGATCCTGTCGGATGAAGTCTATGAGCATGTAATTTTTGACGGGCGGCAACACCTGAGTATGGCGACACATCCGTCGCTGGCGGAACGCAGTGTGATCGTCTCTTCGTTCGGAAAAACATTTCATGTCACCGGCTGGCGGGTAGGGTATTGCCTGGCTCCGGAGGCTATCATGCACGAAATTATCGGTATACATCAGTTTATGATGTATGCCGCAGATACCCCGATGCAGTGGGCATTTGCGGAGTATTTACGCCATCCGGAGCATTACCTGGGGCTATCGGCTTTCTATCAGCAAAAGAGAGACCGGCTGGTGGCATTACTGGCGGACTCGCCTTTCCGTTTACAGCCTTCAGCCGGTTCTTTCTTTATGCTGGCCGGTTACGGGCATCTCAGTCAGCAATCCGACAGTGAGATCGTGCAACGGCTGATTACTGAGTGTGGGGTAGCCACGATCCCGCTGTCTGCGTTTTATACCGACGGCACAGATAATAAATTTATCCGCCTTTCATTTTCAAAAGATGATAAAACGCTGCTGGCCGGTGCAGAAGCGTTATGCCGCTTCACGGTCTGATACTGGCCGGAGAAGGGAGCAGTATCCGGGGGGATGCCCCCGGCAAAGACCATTATAACAGTGATATTCAGGGTGACAGAAAAATGCAAAAGAAAGTAAAAGCAGTATGGATGGCAGCAGGGCTGTGCGCGGCATTTCAGGTATTCGCCGGGGATACGTTGCGTTTTGGTCTGGAATCTCAATACCCGCCTTTTGAAAGCCGGAACACGCAGGGGCAACCGGTCGGATTTGATATTGATTTAGGGAATGCGGTATGTAAAGCCGCACACCTGAAATGTCAGTGGGTGGAAAGCAGTTTTGATGCCCTGATCCCGGCGCTTGAAGCCAAAAAGTTTGATGCCATCAATTCTGCAATGAATATCACCGCACAGCGGGAAAAAATCATCGATTTCACGGTGCCGGTTTACCGTATTCCAAGCATGCTGGTCGCCCGGAAAGGCCTGAATTTGCAGGTCACGGCGGAGGGGCTGCAGGGGAAAAATGTGGGTGTATTACAGGGGTCGATTCAGGAAGCGTATGCCAAAAAACACTGGGAAACTCACGGTGTGAATGTGGTCTCTTATCAGGACCAGAACCAGGTCTATAACGATATGGTGGCAGGAAGGCTTGATGCGACCCTGGTCATGTCAGCGGCCGGTCAGTCCGGTTTCCTGAATAAGCCTGAAGGGAAAGACTTTGCGTTTGCCGGTAAGCCGGTGGAAGACGATGCCATCCTTGGGACTGGCATCGGGTTCGGACTGCGTAAAGGGGATACCGCCCTGAAGCAGCAACTGGATACCGCCATTGAAACCGTGAAGAAAGACGGAACGCTGACCCGACTGGCAGCCCGTTATTTCCCGGGGATCGATGTCAACGTCAAACCCTGACAGCTAATACTTCCCCGGACGTATCACTCACTCCGCACGTCCGGGGTTTTTGTTCTTATCGCCAGCCAGCATCCGGCGGGTGTCCTCTCTGCTTTATGCCTCCGTTTTCGCAGAAAAAAAGATCATCGCCTGCCGCTGACGGGATATCCGCTGAATTAACGAATATTCAGTCACTTACTTTAGTTTTGTAATTATTTGTTTACACGTGGCAGGGTAAAAACCCTTTTTATACTATTGTTGTAAATAAATCAGTACACCGCGTGGATTGAAATGTTTACTGTGTATGGTAGGCTGTGGCCACGCTTACCAGAGCGAAGTGACGAGCCGTGATAACAGGATGCCAACCATGCAAAAAGATACGCTGAATAATTTACATATCACCGAAGAACGGATAATGATGACGCCGGAACAGCTTAAAGCTCAGTATCCGCTGTCCGTTCAGTTGCAGGACCAAATAGCGCACTCCCGCCAGGTAATTTCAGATATTATCGCCGGGCGTGATCGCCGGTTACTGGTGGTTTGCGGGCCATGCTCTATTCATGATCCTGACGCGGCGCTGGAATATGCTGAGCGTTATCAGCAGTTGGCAGAAAAGTACAGCGATAGTCTCTATCTGGTAATGCGGGTTTATTTTGAAAAACCGCGGACGACCGTGGGCTGGAAGGGGCTGATCAATGACCCGCATATGGACGGGTCATTCGATGTTGAGCACGGATTACAGATTGCCCGTGATCTGCTGGTGAAACTGGCGGAGAAGGGGCTGCCGCTGGCGACCGAAGCTCTGGATCCGAATTCACCACAATATCTGGGGGATTTGTTCAGCTGGGCGGCTATCGGCGCCCGGACAACGGAATCACAGACCCACCGGGAAATGGCTTCCGGGCTTTCTCTGCCAGTCGGTTTTAAAAACGGCACCGATGGCAGCCTGAGCACGGCTATCAATGCCATGAAGGCAGCTTCTATGCCTCACCGCTTTATGGGGATCAACCAGGCCGGACAGGTGTGTTTACTGCAAACCCGGGGCAACCCCGATGGCCATGTTATTCTTCGTGGGGGTAAAACCCCGAATTACGGCCCGGAAGATGTGGCTGCCTGTGAAAAAGAGATGCAGAATGCGGGTCTCAGACCGGCATTGATGATAGATTGCAGTCATGGCAACTCCTGTAAAGACTATCGCCGTCAGTCGCTGGTGGCTGAATCAGCCATGGCCCAAATCAAAGACGGTAATCGTTCCATTATGGGTCTGATGCTGGAAAGTCATCTTTATGAAGGAAATCAGTCACCGGATCAGCCTCGTTCGGCCATGCGCTACGGTGTCTCGGTGACCGATGCCTGTATCAGCTGGGAAACTACAGAAACCCTGCTGCGCGATATTCATCAGGATATGTGTGCCGCGCTGCGGGTGTCATAAGAGGTGTTATAGATTATGGTGGCCGAATTAACCGCGCTACGCGATAAAATTGATGAAACGGATAAAGCCTTGCTGCAATTGCTGGCCAGGCGTCTTGAACTGGTCGCTGAAGTCGGTGAAGTCAAAAGCCGTTATGGATTACCTATTTATGTGCCTGAACGTGAAGCCAGTATGCTGGAGTCGCGCAGGAAAGAAGCTGAACAGCTCGGTGTACCGCCGGATTTGATCGAGGATGTATTGCGCCGGGTGATGCGGGAATCTTATTCCAGCGAAAATGATAAAGGTTTCAAAACACTGAACCCGGATCTGGGCCCGGTCGTCATTGTCGGTGGTGAAGGGCAGATGGGGCGTTTGTTCGGCAAGATGCTGACGCTGTCTGGCTATCAGGTCAGGACGCTGGAAAAAGATGACTGGGGCAACGCTGAACAGTTACTCAGTGATGCCGGTATGGTCGTTATCAGTGTGCCTATCCATCTGACAGAGCAGGTTATCCAACAATTACCGCCATTGCCGGATTCCTGTATTTTGCTGGATCTGTGCTCGATTAAAAACAAACCACTGCAGGCGATGCTCGCAGCGCACCAGGGGCCGGTACTGGGGCTGCACCCGATGTTTGGCCCTGACAGTGGCAGTCTGGCGAAACAGGTTGTGGTCTGGTGTGACGGTCGTCAGCCAGAGGCTTATCAATGGTTGCTGGAACAGATTCAGGTCTGGGGAGCGCGGTTACATCGCACCAGTGCAGTTGAGCATGATCAGAATATGGCTTTTATCCAGGCACTGCGTCACTTTGCCACTTTCGCCTATGGCCTGCATCTGGCTGAAGAGAATGTCGATCTCAGCCAGTTGCTGGCGCTCTCTTCACCCATTTACCGTCTGGAACTGGCGATGGTCGGGCGTCTTTTTGCCCAGGACCCGCAGCTGTATGCGGATATCATTATGTCTTCAGAAAATAACCTGGCGCTTATCAAACGTTATTATCAGCGGTTTGGTGAGGCGATCGCGTTACTGGAGTCCGGGGATAAAGCAGAATTCATCGACAGCTTCCGCAGTATTGAACGCTGGTTCGGCGATTATGCCGGTTCATTCCTTGCAGAAAGCCGGGGGCTGTTACGCTCAGCGAATGACAGTCGCGCTTAACGGGCCGGAAATCAGGGCACCTGAAGGTGCCCTGAGCCATCAGTCGACGGAGACCGGAATGACGTTATCTCCCGGATAACAGCCAAGAACTTTAACGAAACGGGTCAGAGCCGTCAGCTCTTCCAGAGACTGTTGCATTTCTTCTGAATGCACATTGGCCTGAATATCCAGATAGAACATCTCTTCCCAGGGATTTCCGTTGATCGGACGGGATTCCAGTTTGGTCATCACCAGACCATATTTCCTTAGCACCATCAATGCATCGACCAGCGCCCCGGATTGCTGGCCTGTGGCCATCAGTAAGGTGGTTTTGGCCGGAACCTGTGCTGAGACTTTCACCGGCTTACGGGCCAGGATAATAAAGCGGGTCATATTTTGTTGCTGATTCGCCAGATTACGTTCCAGTACCTGCAGATTATACAGGTTACCGCCGGCTTCACTGCCGAGAGCTACGGCCTGGCTGTCCTGCAATTCTGCCACTTTTTCCATGGCGGCCGCGGTGCTTTCGGTATATTTAATCTTCCAGTGCGGATACCGGGCCAGAAAGTGGCTGCATTGCTGGAAAGGCTGCGGGTGGCTGTAAACGGTGGTGATATTATCCAGGCAGGTGTCGGCGGGGACCAGAATACAGTGGTCAATCGGTAGTGTGAGCTCTCCGACAATATGCAGGCTGGTATGCTGCAACAGGTCATAGACATCGTTTATGGAACCGGAACTGGTATTTTCCAGGGGTAATACAGCATAGTCAGCCAGCCCGGTTTCGACCTGTTGCAAAATATCCGGGAATTTACTGCAACCGACTTCGGTCATATGAGAAAAGTGACGGGAGGCATACTGACGGGCTGCCAGGTGCGAGTATGAGCCCTTAGGTCCGAGGAAGGCGACCCGGGCACTGTTTTCCTGTGCCTGATTCAGAGCTTTCTGCAGCAGAGCCTGTTGGGTCAGTACCGACTCTTCAATGATCAGTTGGAAAATACGGGTGATGTACTGGCTGTCTAATGACTGGCTACGTCCCTTTTCAATCAGTGTTTCCAGTAGCTGCTTCTCCCTTTCGATATCACGGATAGGGCGGTGGGTAGTCATTTTGAATTTCCCTACCGCGACAGCCACCTCCTGACGCTCTGCCAGTAAAGACAGAAGCTGTTCATCCAGGCGGGTGATCCTTTCCCGTAAATGCTCTAAAGAAGGCTCTGCGCTCATTTTTGTCACCTGTATTCCTGTTATTTTTATACCCAATAAAAAAGCCCCCCTTACGGGAGGCTTTGCTGTTTGTCTTCTCATTCATTCTTATACGACAACATCTCTCCCGGAAGAAGGCATGCTAAAAAAGAATGAGAAGAAAAACACGAGGGGTTGCATAGCAGGTTGTCCCTGAAAGATGTTTCCCGAGATTAACTTTTGCGCCAGGGCACGTCAACTAAAAACGCGCCCTGCGGGCGCGTTCGTGGGATCTCAGGTTATTCTGTTTCAGCAGGGATAATATCTTTTACGCTGGCTGAGGCACGTCTTGCCTCACCTTTATGCTGAACCTTATTCAGCTGGCGTTCAAGTTTACTGAGCAGGTCATTAATAGCGGCATACATATCAGCGTGTCTGCCGGTCGCGACCAGCGGGCCATTCGGTGTATTTATGGTCGCATCGGCGACAAATTCTTTTGGCTCTTTCGACAGCACAATATGAGGATTAATTAGCTGGGTTTGCCACTTTTCCAGTTTGGTCAGACGGTCTTCAACATGGTTGCGGATAGCGTCGGTAATTTCCATTTGTTTACTGGTGATGTTCATAATCATCGCACTTACCTCTCTGTTGTTACCATCGTGTGACATTCAGATTAACGGCTTCAGTTAAGAATAATGTGATCTGGATCACAAAATAAAGCCACTTTTTGCTAATTAGTAAAATTCCTAATCAGTACCGCAAAAAGCAAAGATAATGATTGAACCCGTGAATATTACCCGCCATTATTGACCGGATAAGCAGATGATGGCCGTCATGTTTTCCGTGACTTCTATAGACCCGCGACGGGGCATTAAGTGCTTTCTCCCGGGGTTGTGGTAGCACAAGTCAACAGGATGGGAATGACGTAAAGGCTTAGCAGGAAGGGGACTATGGTGTCGTTTGACGAAAGAAAAAAAACAGCCATTCGGATTTTAGAAGAAAAAAAGATATGGCAACCTAATCGTACGCCGCTTCTGATGAAGTGCTTATGGCATATGGGTGTGCGGATCCCCCCTTTCCCGGTCGCGCCATTCTGGCTAATCGCCCTGGTCACAGCGCTGGGATTTGGTTTGTCATGGGGAGTGTTCATGTGGTTTTTCGCATGGCAAAAAGAAGGTTACACGATAACCGCGGCCTTAATCGCGAGTAGTGTGGCGGGTCTCTTGTTCGGCTTAATGGCGGCAGGTTCGCACCTGTACCGCAGGAAGGCCCAACAACTGCCGGAATGGAAAAGTCTTTAACACCCGAAGCACAGGTATTCTGCTATCACCTGATGTGAATAAAAAATTCAGCGACTGAGACCGTCAGGGGAAGAGGTACTGCAACGGCCCGACGGATGTATTCATCATCCCGCTTATGCGAACCTTTTGCAGACTAAGACACCAGAAACGGGTTTACAAAAAAAGCAGCCGGCATGGGCTGCTTTTCTCTTTATACCCGCGGAAAGGTTCCCTGAATCAACGCTTCTGGTTATCCGCAATGATTTTGGCCACTTTATCGGCCTCGGTGTTGAGTTGCATCTGGCGGTAAGCATTTTCCATCAGCGGAAGTGCCTGGCGGGTCGCCTCAGTATCTGCATAGTTTGTCAGCATGTCCTGTGCCCGGTTAACAACCGCGACATAAGCCCCTCTTTTGGTATAGTATTGCACCACAGAAAGTTCATGTTTAGCCAGACGGTCTTTTAAAGCCACCAAACGCAGTCTGGCATCAGCGGCGTACTGACTGTTCGGGTAGCTCTGCAGCAGTTGAGAGAAATCGGTAAATGCCTGACGGGCATAGGCCGGGTCTCTGTCAGAGCGATCGATACCGAAGAAGTGTTGCACTGCTGACTCATCCATCGCCATGTCGGTCAGACCCTTCATATACATGACATAGTCAATATTAGGATGTGTCGGGTTCAGTCGCATAAAACGGAGAATGGTGGCCTGGGCCATCGGCATATCTCCGTTTTTATAGTAGGCATAGATCAGATCAAGCTGCACCTGCTGAGAATACGGACCAAACGGGTAACGATTATCCAGTGCTTCTAACTGAGTAATGGCAGCCCTGAAGTTCCCGTCCTGCAGTTTTTGCTGGGCGGTTGCATAGATCACCGAAGGCGGGTTGTCCGGGACAATGTCTTTAGAGCCGGAGCAACCTACCAGTGCCAGGCCCAGAGTGGCAACGGCCACCAGATGTTTCATACGCGTCATGACGAAATGATTATCCTCAAAGGTTTAGCGGAGGCTTTCTGTGAAGCGTCCATTGATGATCAGCTAAGATAGCACATTATAGTAAACGGCTTTGCCGTGAAAACCCAACGTTAACGAAAGAAGCTTATATGGCACAACAAGTACAACTCACCGCGACAGTCTCCGAAGCGCAACTTGGACAACGCTTAGATCAGTCTTTAGCGGAATTGTTCCCTGATTATTCACGTTCACGCATAAAAGAGTGGATTTTACAGGGCCGGGTCACCCTGAATGGTATCCCGACCACCGTTCCTAAGGAAAAAGTCCTCGGTGGTGAACGGATCACTATTGATGCCGAAATAGAAGAGGAACTTCGCTGGGAACCTCAGGATATCGCGCTCGATATCGTGTACGAGGACGATGACATTCTGGTTATCAATAAGCCGCGCGGGTTCGTCGTTCATCCCGGAGCCGGTAATCCCGATGGTACGGTATTAAACGCATTATTACATTATTATCCTGCCATTGCGGATGTTCCGCGGGCGGGTATCGTGCATCGTCTGGATAAAGATACCACCGGACTGATGGTCGTTGCCAAGACTGTACCGGCGCAAACTCATCTCGTTGACTCTTTACAACGACGTGAAATTACCCGTGAATATGAGGCGGTTGCCATTGGTACGATGACGGCCGGGGGCTTTGTTGATGAGCCTATCTCTCGTCACCCTACCAAACGTACCCATATGAGCGTGCATCCGATGGGGAAACCGGCGGTTACCCACTACCGTATTATGGAACATTTCCGTGCCCATACCCGGTTACGCTTGCGCCTGGAAACCGGCCGTACTCACCAGATCCGTGTACATATGTCTCATCTCAGTCACCCGCTGGTCGGGGATCAGCTGTATGGGGGACGTCCACGCCCGCCTAAGAATGCGTCAGAGGAATTTATCTCGGTTCTGAGAGGGTTTGACCGGCAGGCACTCCATGCCACAATGTTACGTCTCTACCATCCGATCACCGGTATAGAAATGGAATGGCATGCGGCACTGCCGCAGGATATGGTCGAATTAATCGATGCACTGAAAGCAGACACGGAATTACATAAAGACGACATGGACTGGTTATGAGTTCACTGATTATTCCGGAGTGGCCGGCACCGGCGAACGTCAGAGCCTGCTCGACAACCCGAATCGGGGGAGTCAGTCAGCAGCCTTACGATAGCCTGAACCTGGGGGCCCATGTTGCAGATGACCCTGTGCATGTCCTCAAAAATCGCCACCTTCTGTGTGATATTGCCGGCTTACCGGCGATGCCGCTCTGGCTTAATCAGGTTCACGGAACCCATGTTGTGACCTTGCCGCATACCGGTGATTGTGTTCCGCAGGCCGATGCCTGTTATACCCGGGCAGAAGGCCAGGTTTGCGCAGTGATGACGGCAGACTGCCTGCCGGTTATTTTCTGCTCAAAAGACGGGCGGGAAGTTGCAGCTGCCCATGCCGGCTGGCGGGGGTTATGTGCCGGTGTTCTTGAAAGCACGCTGGCAACGTTCCGGCGCCCGCCGGAAGATATCCTGGTATGGCTGGGACCGGCCATCGGCCCGCAGGCGTTTGAGGTTGGCCCGGAAGTGCGCGAGGCGTTTATTGCCCACGACCCCGCAGCCGCAGAAGCCTTTATCCCTTACCAGCATAAGTATCTCGCGGATCTCTGGACATTATCCAGGCAGCGTCTTTCCCGCGCGGGTGTCACGGCTGTCTATGGTGGCGGTCGCTGTACCTATTCTGAAAGCGGGTCTTTTTTCTCCTACCGGCGGGAGCGCGTGACCGGACGTATGGCAACTTTGGTGTGGCTGGTATAATCTTAGCCACTGGACGATCCTGTATGTGTAATTTTTCTCTGTTTTCCGGGTGATAAAACTTGAATATTTGAGGGATTGACCTCATTTAATCTCCTGTAGCATTTTGACCTTTAACAGGAGGAATTATGCGTCTGGATCGTCTAACCAATAAATTCCAACAAGCGCTGGCTGACGCTCAGTCACTGGCACTCGGCAACGACAACCAATTTATCGAACCTCTTCATCTGATGAGTGCTCTGCTGACTCAGGAAGGGGGATCGCTGACTCCTTTACTTTCTTCCGCCGGGCTCGATGTGGCAGCTCTCCGGGAAAAAATCACACAGTCAATAAAACGGCTTCCTCAGGTTGAAGGCAGTGACGGCGACGTACAACCTTCAGCTGATCTCATCCGCGTGCTTAATCTGTGCGACAAGCTGGCACAAAAGCGCGGTGATACTTTTATTTCATCTGAACTTTTTGTTCTGGCTGCGCTGGATTCACGCGGAGCTCTGGCGGATATCCTGAAATCAGCCGGAGCAAATAGCGACAAACTCACCAGAGCCATAGAACAGTTGCGTGGGGGCGAAAACGTGAACGAACAGGGTGCTGAAGACCAGCGTCAGGCATTAAAAAAATACACTATCGATCTGACTGAACGTGCAGAACAGGGGAAACTTGACCCTGTCATTGGTCGTGATGAAGAAATCCGCCGCACCATCCAGGTGCTGCAACGGCGTACCAAAAATAACCCCGTCCTGATAGGTGAGCCCGGCGTCGGTAAAACGGCCATCGTTGAAGGACTGGCGCAGCGTATTATTAACGGTGAAGTGCCGGAAGGCCTGAAAGGTCGCCGTGTGCTGGCGCTGGATATGGGGGCGCTGGTGGCCGGGGCGAAATACCGCGGAGAGTTCGAAGAACGCCTGAAAGGGGTTCTCAATGACCTTTCAAAGCAGGAAGGTAACGTTATCCTGTTTATTGATGAGCTGCACACGATGGTCGGTGCCGGTAAAGCCGACGGTGCGATGGATGCCGGCAATATGCTTAAGCCTGCGCTGGCTCGCGGTGAACTGCACTGCGTCGGGGCGACTACCCTGGATGAATACCGTCAGTATATAGAGAAAGATGCAGCACTGGAGCGCCGGTTCCAGAAAGTGCTGGTGGATGAACCTTCGGTCGAAGATACCATTGCTATTCTTCGCGGGCTGAAAGAGCGTTATGAGTTACACCACCATGTACAAATTACGGACCCGGCCATTGTCGCCGCGGCTAATTTGTCACACCGGTATATCGCTGACCGGCAACTGCCGGATAAAGCTATCGATTTGATCGATGAAGCCGCCTCCAGCATTCGTATGCAGATTGATTCAAAACCTGAATCGCTGGATCGTCTGGAGCGACGGATCATTCAGTTAAAGCTGGAGCAGCAGGCACTGAAAAAAGAGTCAGATGATGCCAGCGTTAAGCGCCTTGAGATGCTTGAGAGCGAGCTGAATCAGAAAGAACGCGAATATGCTGAGCTGGATGAAGAGTGGAAAGCGGAAAAAGCGTCTCTGACCGGCACGCAGAATATTAAAGCGGATCTGGAACAGGCACGTATTGCTCTGGAGCAGGCTCGTCGTACCGGTAACCTGGCCGAAATGTCTGAACTGCAATACGGTAAAATCCCTGAACTCGAAAAGCAGCTTGCCGCCGCGACTCAGGCTGAAGGCAAATCGATGAAGATGTTGCGTAACCGCGTGACGGATACAGAGATTGCCGATGTGCTTGCGCGCTGGACCGGGATTCCGGTCGCCAGAATGCTGGAAGGCGAGCGTGACAAACTGCTGCGGATGGAAGAGGCATTGCATGATCGTGTTATCGGCCAGAATGAAGCCGTCGAAGCGGTCGCTAATGCTATCCGCCGTAGTCGCGCGGGGCTGGCGGATCCCAACCGTCCGGTGGGGTCTTTCCTGTTCCTTGGGCCGACCGGGGTAGGTAAAACCGAACTGTGTAAATCTCTGGCTAACTTCCTGTTCGACAGCGATGACGCCATGGTGCGAATCGATATGTCCGAGTTTATGGAGAAACATTCGGTTTCCCGACTGGTGGGTGCCCCTCCGGGTTATGTCGGATATGAAGAAGGGGGATACCTGACCGAAGCCGTCAGACGCCGTCCTTATTCTGTGATCCTGCTCGATGAAGTTGAAAAAGCGCATCCGGATGTCTTTAACATTCTGTTGCAGGTGCTGGACGACGGACGGCTGACCGACGGACAAGGGCGTACGGTTGATTTCCGTAATGCAGTCATCATCATGACCTCGAACCTGGGGTCAGACATGATTCAGGAACGCTTTGGTGATCTGGACTACGGTGAGATGAAAGCACTGGTCATGAGTGTCGTCGGCCAGCACTTCCGTCCGGAATTCATTAACCGTATAGATGAAGTTGTGGTTTTCCACCCTCTGGGGGCAGAGCATATTGCTTCTATTGCACGTATCCAGTTGCAAAGGTTGTACCAGCGTCTGGAAGAGCGGGGCTATCAGCTGCACATCTCTGATGATGCGCTGAAGTTATTGGGTGAAAACGGATTTGACCCGGTATACGGTGCGCGTCCGCTGAAGCGGGCTATCCAGCAGGAAATAGAAAACCCGTTAGCTCAGCAAATTCTGTCCGGGCAACTGGTTCCTGGTAAAACCATAGAAATGGATGTCAGAGACGGTGAAATCGTGGCGCATCAGTAATCTGAGTGCGAACAGAAACAGGAAAGCGGACGTTTATCGTCCGCTTTTTTTATGGATATCCCCGACTTTGTGCTTTTTTAACCCGAAATGGCGGAAAAAGCGACACTCAGAAATTAATTTGAAATAAACCCTTGTCAGAAAAAATTATCTCCCTATAATGCGCTCCCACTGACACGGCAAAGCGCGATACGCAGCGGCGTGACAGGGGCTGAAGC
>NZ_JMPR01000022.1 GCF_000735525.1 Tatumella ptyseos ATCC 33301
ACTTTCAAGGCCATGTTATTTATTAACATGGCCTTTTTCTTTTTTATTTCCTGCAGAATGTGATTCTCAGTACCATGCCTCGCCTTATATATTCCCGCGCTATTCGGTCACCTCACCGAATGTTATGCTTCGTGCCATAGTTGTTGATCTCTATGCCGGAAAAAGGCAGTAAATGCCTTATCCATGGTCGCTGGTTAATCTGCAATTTACATAACATCGTACACCAATGCAGCGATCGCACCGGGGCTATCAAAAACTCCTCATAAACCCCGTAGCCTGCGAAGTTCAGTCTTTGTCTGATACCCGATGATAATATGTGCAGATAAAGCATATACAAATATCCGGAGAGCCATCACAGGCTTTACTGCTTAGTTGCCTCGGATCCCCCTTATAAAGAGATTATGCTAAGCGCTGAAAGCGCTATCAAAGCTAACTTCGTGTATGTTCGCCGCGTAACTCATGGTTTATCGCCATACATTCGCCGTGTTCTACCGTGCTTATGGGAAGGGGCAGGGTGGTATTAATCAGGGCAGAGTAAAGACCCGCAATCATTAAGTGTAAAAATAATTAAAAAGAAATGAAGACATAGAATGTCACTGTCTTCGACGGACGAACAGGTTTATTATGAGGGGATGATGTCTTCCGGAGCAAAAGAGAAGAGGGTGCGAAAAAAAACCTACGCAATGCGTTATGTGGCGGGACAGCCTGCAGAGAAAGTATTTCCTCCTGCACTGCGCCTTCCCTCGACTCATACCTTACCCGGCGGTACGGAGTTACCTGATTACAGCACTTTAAAGGTCCTGGTCTGGAATATTTTCAAACAGCAGAGAGCTGACTGGCGTTCAGTGCTTCAGGGGTTTGGTCAGGGCAGCCATCTGGTGTTATTACAGGAGGCTCAGACGACACCTGAACTGGTTTCGTTTGCCACCCGGCATTATATTGCGGCTGATCAGGTTCCCGCTTTTGTGCTGCCTCAGCATCCTTCCGGCGTAATGACGTTATCTTCTTCGCCGGCGATTTATTGTTGTCCCCTGAGAGAACGTGAGCCGCTTTTGCGGCTGGCAAAATCTGCCCTGGTGACTGTTTATCCGATGCCTGACAGCCGTTTTTTACTGGTCGTGAATATTCATGCAGTTAACTTCAGTCTCGGAATCGAAGTCTATCGCAAGCAGCTTGATGCTATCGGGGAGCATATCCGGCACCATAACGGACCGGTACTGATGGCCGGTGACTTTAATGCCTGGAGCCGTCAACGCATTCATGTACTGTATCAGTTTATGCGCCAGCAACGGTTACGTGAGGTACTTTTTTCACAGGATCACCGGCGTAAAGCTTTCGGACGTCCGCTGGATTTTATTTTCTACAGAGATATGGAAGTGAAGCGGGCCACCGTGCTGGAGACCACAGCCTCCGATCATAACCCGTTACTGGCGGAGTTTTCTTTCTGAATTTTTGGTCAGAGGGCTCATAGTCACGATAAGCGTATAAAAAAGGGCTGACAATAATGTCAGCCCTTTTTTTACTTTCCGGTAGGGTATCAGCTATTGTTTACAAACAGCGTCAATTTATCCCCCGGTCTGATTGAACGCTCATCAGATAAAAGCGCATTCCAGCGCATTACATCTCTGATGTTAACACCGTGTCTCGCAGCGATGCTGGAAAGAGAATCACCCTTACGAACTTGGTAGGTGATGCTGTTTCCATTATCCGCCAGCTGACTGACTGCGCCGGTGTTACGTGGGCTCAGTTTCAGTATCTGGCCGGCTTTTAGCCCGGCAGTGCGCAGATTATTGAACGATTTCAATGCGGCTACGCTAAGGCCATTTTTTGCTGCTACACCCGACAGGGTATCTCCGCGACGCACTTTATAGCTGCCTGAGGTGGTCGGGGCATTACTGGCGACCAGTTCAGGCTGTATTGCCTGAATATCCGATGCAGCCAGTGAATTTTTCAGCTGCTCCACATGGGACTTAGGCACCATAATGTACTGTGGTCCCTGAGGTGCAGTTGTTCCCTGCTTATAACCGGCATTAAAACTTTTCAGCGTTGATACAGAAATACCCGCCATTTCAGCGGCCTGCGCCAGTCTGATTTGCTGACCAACTTCAACCCGTGCCAGGGCCCGGTTTTCGTTCGCCTGCGGTAACCTGACTCCGTAGCGTTTGCTGTTTTTCAGTATCTCGCTTAATGCCAGCATTTTAGGGATGTAGACCGTGGTCTCTTTCGGCAAAGATAAATGCCAGAAGTCTGTCGGCTTCCCGCGGGCTTTATTTTGCTTAATCGCTTTCAGAACGGTTCCTTCACCGCTGTTATACGCAGCGACCGTCAGTAACCAATCCCCGTTAAACATCTTGTTCAGACGTTGCAACATGTCCAGTGCGACGCGGGTAGATGCAACCACATCTCTGCGTCCGTCATACCACTGGTTTTGTTTCAGTCCGTAATGTTTTCCCGTACTTCCTACAATCTGCCAGAGCCCTGCAGCATTGGATGATGAAGTTGCGTGCGGGTTAAAAGCGCTCTCCACTATGGGTAGCAGTACCAGTTCCATCGGCATTTTTCGTTTCTGTATTTGCCCGACTATCCAGTACATATACGGTTCAGCCCGTAAAGTTACATCGTGGAGATAGCTCTTGTTTTTCAGATATTTATTTCTTTGTTCACGGATCCGCGGGTTATCCGGGATCTCCATCGTCAGCTCGTCACTAATGGTGTTCCAGAGATTGCTGTTTTGTGCGACGTTAGTTCCATCATCCTGCCATCGCGGCGACAACATTCTTTCTCCGTACTGACCATTTTCTCCCTGACTCGCTGAAGACAGACTCTGTGCATGCTGAACGGGTATATCTGCATCTTTCCCTGATGCCTGACATCCGGCCAGCAAGACTGAGGCGAAAAGTATCGCTTTAGCCTTCATGTATGTGTCATCGTTGGTAGTAGATTAAAAGTCGAGCAATGATACGGTACGGAGAGAGACAAAACAATCAAAAAAATTAAAAGCTGTCTTTCTTACGCCGCAATGCCTCAAAAACCTGCCAGGACTCCGGTAAATTTAAGTCAGGCAATATATTCCTTTGTAAATCAATGTCATTTGTTTTCAGAAAAACATTAATCTCCCGTTCTTTTTCCAAAAATGAAGGGAGAGTTATCTGGTTTTCGTCACGTAACTGCTTAATTTTATGGTAATAAGAGAGGATCTGCGGGTTTTGTGGCAGTACAGCCCGGGCAAACGCCATATTTGATAAAGTATATTCATGTGCACAGCATATCAGGGTATCTGCCGGAAGCTGATTAAGTTTCTGAAATGACTCATGCATTTGCTTTGCTGTCCCTTCAAATAATCTGCCACATCCGCCAGAAAACAGTGTGTCCCCACAGAAAAGGTAAGGTTTGCTGTAGTAAGAGACGTGTCCCAGGGTGTGCCCGGGAGTGGCGATGACAGTGAATTCAATACCGGAAATTGTGATGACCGTACCGTCTTTCACTTCCTGCGTGGTGCCTTTATTAAGGGTTTCGGCGGGGCCGTAGACCGGGAGTCCGGGCCATTGCGCGGTGAGTTCTCTCACACCACCCACATGATCACCGTGATGATGTGTCAGTAATATGGCTACCGGCTGCCAGTGATTTGCGGCTATCGTTTCAGTCACCGGTCTGGCTTCCCCGGGATCGACTATAATGCACTCGCCCTGATCATTATTAAGCACCCAGATGTAGTTATCCTGTAGTGCCGGAATACTGGTAAGATTCAAACGGTGACGACCCATAAAATTTCTCCGGTTATCCTGAACGTTCTGATGATGGTAAAACATGAAGCCAGCTAAGACACGACAAATACTTAAGACCCCGGACCACTGGGAAGAAATCCCCTGGGGGGATTTCTATCGGGAGGCCTTACAACAGCATCTTCAGCCTTACCTGGGCAAACTCTATGGTTTTCATTTACTGAAAATCGGTGCTCTCAGTGCGGCGATTGATACCGATGAGTGTCCTGTCAGCCATCAGTTCACGGTGAGCCCCGGGGGACTACCTGGTGGTGTTGCCGGTAATGAGATGCGGCTACCCTTTTTAAGCAAATCCATTGATGTCTGTTTTCTGGCTCATTCCCTGAGCTGGAGCCAGGATCCTCATCAGATGCTGCGGGAAGCCGACAGAGTATTGATTGATGATGGCTGGATAATACTGACCGGCTTTAACCCCTTTAGCCTGCTGGGGGCCGGGAAACTTCTGCCCTGGCTTCATCGGCGTTTGCCCTGGAGTGGCAGAATGTTCAGTCAGGGGCGAATGATCGACTGGCTCAGTATCCTTAATTACGAAATCATCTGCAGAGAAAGTTTCCAGGTCGTACCCTGGCGACGAAACGGTGGTGAAATTATCACGGCACATCTCCCGGTACTGGGGTGTATAAATTTGCTGATTGCCCGAAAGCGTACCTATCCGCTGACGCCTAACCGGAGTGCATTATCGGCAGGGAGATCCAGACTCCGTACTGCCGTTAATGTGACACGACAATGCTCGGAAATTAAATCTCAGGATACCGATAAATAGCCAGTGTCTTCCTGTGTCGGCGAACCCGCAGCATCACGGGCAAGGACATCACAACGTTCGTTTTCAGGGTGTCCGGCATGCCCTTTTACCCACTGCCAGTCGATGGTATGGGATTGCAGGGCGAGATCCAGGCGCTGCCAGAGGTCGACATTTTTGACCGGCTTTTTATCCGCGGTTTTCCATCCGCGCTTTTTCCAGTTAAATATCCACTGAGTGATCCCCTGGCGTACGTACTGGCTGTCTGTACTGAGTGTCACTTCGCAAGGCTGTTTCAGTGCTTCCAGGGCCACGATGGCCGCCATCAGCTCCATCCGGTTATTGGTGGTCAGACGGTAGCCCTGGCTGAACTCTTTTTCATGGTTTCCGTATCGTAAAATTGCACCGTATCCACCGGGACCCGGGTTGCCGAGACAAGAACCGTCGGTGAAAATTTCTACCTGTTTGCGCATCTCTGGTAGACTTCCTGTAGTAAAAAATCCAAGTCTGACATAAACGGGCCCTATGAGCACAGTAAAAAACCGCCAAATCGTCCTTGATACAGAAACCACCGGTATGAATATGGTGGGGGTTCACTATGAAGGTCACCGCATCATTGAGATTGGTGCGGTGGAAGTGATCAACCGCCGCCTGACAGGGAATAACTTCCATGTTTATCTGAAGCCGGACCGGTTGGTGGATCCGGAAGCTTTCGGTGTCCACGGGATCTCAGATGAGTTTTTGCTGGATAAACCGGAGTTTTCTCAGGTGGCGGATGAGTTCCTTGACTACATCCGTGGCGCAGAACTGGTGATCCATAATGCCTCGTTTGATATCGGCTTTATGGATTATGAGTTTGAAAAGCTCAACAGGGGCCTGGCCAAAACGGAAACATTTTGCGAAATCACCGATAGCCTATTAATGGCACGAAAAATGTTTCCGGGCAAAAGGAACAGCCTGGATGCCTTATGCTCCCGTTACGACATAGATAACACCAAGCGAACGTTGCACGGCGCATTGCTTGATGCCGAAATTCTTTCCGATGTTTTCCTGGCCATGACTGGCGGACAGACATCACTGACCTTCAGTAGTGACAATGATCAGTCAGAACAAAGTGACGGGGGGATCATTCATCGTGAGGTGCGCAACGCCGGAGGATTGCGTGTCGTGCGGGCCAGTGACGATGAGATCAGTGCCCATGAAGCACGGCTGGACCTGGTGATGAAGAAAGGCGGCAGTTGTTTATGGCGTATTTAACCGTATGGAATTGTTGATAAAACAGTCCTGAGCTTAAAAAAACGTCAAACGAATCGGTTATTGCATAAAAACCATTGACGGCACTGATGAACGTCATTAATATTCGCCTCGTTCCCGACGGGGAATGAAGCGGAGCGGTAGTTCAGTTGGTTAGAATACCTGCCTGTCACGCAGGGGGTCGCGGGTTCGAGTCCCGTCCGTTCCGCCACTATTGCAGGGCCATGTTATTTATAACATGGCCCTTTTTGTTGTCTGTATTTTTCGGTATGCCATAGCGTGTCCCCTTCCTCCCTGACGTGTATGCGCCCGCACTATTTCTTATTGGCCCCCGGTTTTTCCGACTTCTCGTCATCCTGCCAGTATATTCCGAATATCGCGTTGCGATATAGCATTTCGCTTGTGGGCTCGCTCCGGGCATTTGAAAGTGACAGGTGCCGTTCCCTTCTGAAAGTCTTTAATGATAAACATCTTATCTTCATCACGATGGTTATGCCGATCTCATGGTGATTGTCAGTACAACATCAGGCGTGGGCTGACCCTGAGGATCATTCGCATGCATTCAGGACCGGTGAACTGATCCCGCTGAGACTCATCGCCCCTCTGGTTGCATTTTCCCCGTCTGTTCCCGGTTCACCCTCGGAAGATGAACAGAATTTCAGGGTAAGGAGCGAGACATTGCTGCGAGAAATGTGCGGGGAGAGTGAACAGGATGGAAAATATTCTTAATGACAGCCCCCTTTGAACTGAGAACTAAGTCGCTTGCTTTTTAAGCGCGCAAGGAGATAATACGCACAAAGTTACATATTTTTACACTTTTTGAAATGGATTTTTCATGAAAAGGACTTTTTCGGTACACTGCCGCCCTTCAGGGACGGCGGTATCTGCCCTTGCAGGCATGCTGTTGACCCTGTCACTTCCGGTACTGGCCGCCACGCCGTCAGAGGTGTCCGGACAGGATACTGTGGCATTGGATGCCCGTGAACAGCTACGTCAGCAGGAGCGCGAGCGCGTCTTGCACGAGCAGAACGCACCGCAGGCAGATTCGCGCTTTGTCCGTCCCGGGAAGGCGCTGCCTGACTATCCTGCCCATGAAACCCCTTGTTTTACCATTAATCAGATAGCCCTTGTCGGCGAGTCTGCCGAAAGCTTTCAGTGGGCTCTCAGTGCCGCTACTGACGCCAAAGGGCACTGTCTGGGCGGCCGGGGCATTGTGCTGGTCATCAACAAAGTACAAAACGCCATACTGGCGAAAGGCTACGTCAGTACCCGAGTCATGGCGCAGGAGCAGGATCTGACAAAAGGCATCCTGACCCTGACCCTGCAACCCGGGCGCGTCGGTGATGTCCGCTTTGAAAAACCGGTCTCCTGGCGCGGGCGATTGTGGAACGCCATCCCTGTCTTATCGGGGGATATTTTGAATTTACGCGACGTTGAGCAGGGATTAGAGAATTTCCGGCGTGTACCGAATGCCACCGCTGACATCAAAATTGTTCCCGGCAGGCATGATGGCACCAGCGATCTGCTGGTCAACTGGGAGGAAGTCCGGCCAGTACGGCTCAGCCTGGGCCTCGATGACAGCGGCTCTGAAAGTACCGGACGGTATCCCGGCTCCGTGACGCTGGCTCTCGATGCACCCTTTGCACAGAACGATCTTTTCTATGCCAATGTAAGCAAGGAGGTATTCCGGCAAGGGCCGTTCGGCAACCGTTCGCACACGCTGAACTACTTTTTCCCCGTGGGTTATTGGGGTTTTGCTGCCAATTACAACGACTACACCTACCACCAGAATATTCCCAATGCCAGCGAAGTGCTGCGCTACAGCGGTAAAAGCGACAACATCCAGCTAAAGGTCTCCCGGCTGCTGTATCGGGATCAGTCACATAAGATCACGCTGAACCTGCGCGGTTACCGCAAGCATTCGACGAACGCCGTTAACGACATCGATATCGACCAGCAGTATTGACGTGCAGGCCGACACTCTGTCGATGAGCACTAACCTGCAGGATGCGTTGCGCCAGGCGACGATGAGCGCCGACGATATCAGCCTGCGTGGTACCGACATTACGCTTGCAGGCGCCAGGCTAACCGCGACCGACACCCTCAGCCTGAGTGCGCGCAACGACCTGACCATTACCACGGCCAAAAGCAGTCATACCGCTGATCTTGAGGTTATTTCAGGCTCGATGGGCAACCGCAACAGCGCCGGGGTGGAGGATGCAGGCAAGCGTATGGCGCAGGTCAGTGGCGAATGGCAGCAGGCGCTGGGCAGCACGTTAAGCGCTGACGGAGACTTCAGTCTGACAGCGGGGCGGGACGTGGCACTCACGGGCAGCCAGGCCCGGGCCAGCGGTCAGCTGAGCGTGCAGGCCGGGGGCGATATCACTCTCAGGGCCGATACCACCACCAATACGTCGCACCTTGACGCCGGTAGCCGAACCTCATCTGTCAGTAACCGCCGCGAGGAAGAGCGCCTGACGCTTAGCACCCTCGGCGGTGACCTGGGCGTCACTCTGGTTGCCGGCAATCAGCTGCTGGCTGAAGGCACTCAGGTTGACAGTAAAGAAGGTCGCATTGGTGTGAGCGCGCAGGATGTGACCATTAAGGACGCGCGTACCCACACGCTGGCTCAGGATAGCGAAAACAAGCGCGGGGGCAAGACGCGCAGCCACCGCGAAGAGGAAACCGAACGCGAGACCAGCACGGGCAGTACCTTCAGCGGCCAGCAGGGCGTGACGGTCATCGGGCGTGAGGGCGATGTGACGGTTACCGGCAGTACACTGCACAGCGAACAGGGCGCCATCGCGCTTCAGGCAAAAAAAGACGTCCTGCTCAATACTGCCAGCGAAAGCGAGTCCCGATACAGTGAAGAGCGTTCACAGAAAAAAGGCTACCTGAGTAAAAGCAGCAGCCACACTGTAACCGATGACCGCAGCACGCAGGAGAAAGGCACCTTGCTCAGCGGGGAGAACATCAGCATCAGCGCCGGAAACGACCTGACGGTGAAAGGGTCGGCGATTGCCGCCGACCGTGACGTCAGCCTGCAGGCTGGTCACAATGTCGGGATCGTTGCGGCCACCGAAACTGTGTCCCATTACCTTCTGGAAGAGAAGCAAAAAAGCGGCCTGCTGAGCAGCGGCGGCATCGGCTTTACGATAGGCAAGCAATCGGGCAGGCACGAAATCGACGAGAAAGGCACGACTCAGAGCCAGAGCCTCAGCACCGTGGGCAGCAGTCAGGGGAATGTCAGTATCACGGCGGGCAACCAGCTGCACATCGGCGGCGCCGACCTGGTGGCGGGCAAGGATCTGGATCTTACCGGCGACAGCGTGACCATTGATCCGGGCTACGACCAACGCACCCGGACAGAAACCTTCGGGCAGAAGCAGAGCGGGCTGAGCCTGGCGTTGTCGGGTAGCGTGGGCAGTGCGCTCAACACCGCCGTGAGCCCGGCGCAGCAGGCCAGAAAAGAAAGCGACGGGCGCCTCGGCACGCTGCAGAACATCAAGGCGGCGCTGTCCGGAGTTCAGGCAGCTCAGGCTTATGCGCGTGACAGCGCACTGACCGGGGCGGCGGATGCGAAAAATGCCGCCGCCGGCCTGCAGGCGGGTGATAAAGGTGCCGCGCAGGGGGCGACTAACACTCTGGGTGTCACTGCCTCCCTGGGGAGTCAGTCGTCGAAGAGTGAAAGCCGCACTGACAGCCGCCAGTCGCAGGGCAGCACGCTCACGGCCGGGCAAAACCTGTCGATAACGGCGACCGGAAAAAATAATGCCGTGCAAAGTGGCGATATCGCCCTATCCGGCAGTCAGCTGAAAGCGGGCAAGGACCTGACGCTTAACGCAGCGCGGGATATTACCCTGCAGTCTGCGGAGAACACCGAAAGTACGGACGGCAAAAATGAGAGCCACGGTGGCAACGTCGGCGTGGGCGTCGGCATCGGCTCAGGCGGTTACGGCATCAGCGTCTCTGCCGCGGGGAACGCCGGTAAAGGGCATGAAAAAGGCAACAGCCTGACTCATACTGAAACCCTGCTTGATGCGGGCAACCACCTCAGCCTGAGCAGCGGCCGTGACACCACCATAAAAGGAGCGCAAGCCAGCGGGGAAAAAATTACCGTTGCTGCGGGGCGTAACCTGACGCTTGAAAGCGAGCGGGACAGCGACAGCTATGATATGAAACAGCAGAACGTCAGCGCGGGCGGCAGCGTCACCTTCGGTCCGATGGCCGGCTCCGCCAGCGTGAGTGTGAGCCGGGATAAACTCAGGAGTAACTTCGACAGTGTCAAAGAGCAGACCGGGCTGTTTGCGGGTAAAGGCGGATATGACGTCACGGTCAGCGGGCACACTCAGCTCAACGGCGCGGTGATAGCGAGCACCGGAGATAAGGACAAGAACCATCTCAATACCGGAACCCTGGGCTGGACGGATATTCACAACCAGGCCGACTACAGCGCAACCCATAGTGGCGTTTCTCTGAGCACCGGCGGGCCGGTGGGCAAGGATCTGCTGACCAATATGGCCGGTGGCATGCTATCGGGGGCTGACAACAGTGACCACGCAGAGGGGACGACGAAGGCTGGCGTCAGCGAGGGTACACTGACAGTCAGGGGTACGAACAAACAACAGCAGGATGTCACCACCCTTAACCGGGAGACTGATCATGCTAACGACGGCAGCATCAGCCCGATATTTAACAAAGAGCAGGAGCAAAACCGGCTAAGACAGGCACAGCTTATCGGGGAAATCGGTGGTCAGACGATGGACGTTATCCGCACGCAGGGAGAAATCGCAGGGCAGAAGGCCCGGACAGACCCGGACGCGCTATCGCAGGCCAGGGAGCAGCTGATCAAAGACGGTAAACCGGTCAGCGACGCGGCGGTGACGCAGCGGGCGTACGACAATGCGATGCAGCAGTACGGAACCGGCAGCGACCTGCAGAAGGCAGCGCAGGCGGTCACGGGTGCGCTGACGGCGCTGGCGGGTAACAATCTGTCCGGGGCGCTGGCGAGCGGCGCGTCACCGTATCTGGCGACGGAAATCAGGAAGCTGACAACGACCGATGGTGAGGTGAACGTTGCGGCTAACGCGATGGCGCATGCGGTGCTTGGTGCGGTGACGGCGCAGCTGAACAACCAGTCGGCAGTGGCCGGTGGGCTTGGGGCTGGCGGGGGCGAACTGGCGGCGCGCTATATTGCCGGTCAGTTGTTTCCGGGCAGGACGGCAGAGCAGCTGAGCGAAAGTGAGAAACAGCAGGTGAGTGCGCTGAGCGAACTGGCCGCAGGACTTGCAGGGGGGCTGGCGACGGGCGATACTGGCGGAGCAGTGACGGCCGCTCAGGCGGGCAAGAATGCGGTTGAGAATAACTCGCTGAGCGGTGACCAGGCGCGTGCCACGGTGAAACAGACCGCCGAATCCCTGAAAGATCAGGTGAGGGATAAGCTGGGCAACGGTGCCACCTCTTCCATCGCTAACGGCATTATCAATGCCCTCGCGGATACCGGCGATGCGGCATTAGGCGGGGCTGATTATGTTGCGGACGCGGCGATGGCGCTGGCGGCGTGTGCAGCGGGAGACAGTTACTGCTCCAGAGCCATGAGCGACCTGTCAGGTAAGAATCAGGCGGTGGCAGACAGCGTTACGGCGCTGATGAAAAGCGAGACCTGGTCAGCGATGGCTGATACGATCAAACAGGCTTCGGAAGGTAATCAGCTCGCGCTGGAAGCCACGGGCGGGATGCTGGCCGGGATTATACTGCCCGGGAAGAAAGTGCCTGGTGCTCTGAAGGCTGTTGACCCGAATATTAAGATAGCTACGGGCGCAACTGTTGGTGATTTTGAGGCTAGTCTATTTAAATTACCGCCAGGAGAACGAGTTGCTATAGTCAAACAAACTGCGGCTAAAGTTGTTGCAGAACATGGACTGATTAAAGACAACAAGCTGACTAAAATGAATAATCGCGATGTATATCGTGGGACGGATGGAAATCTTTATGCTCTTGATACGCAACATGGACGTTTTGAAGTAGTTACCCCACAGGGGAAACATGTCATGGAGGTTAACTTTGCCATGAAAGAGATTCCTGATAGCAAAGATAAATCTGGCGGACATAATTTGAGGGTTAAATGATGGAGCATATTAAGCTATTAAACTATCCAGAGAAGTCTATTCGGCGAGGAAGGGTTTTTAGATTGCCAGCGGTATGGCCTTATGAAGATATTGTAGATTTTATGGTAATTGACTTAGCACATACTCATGGCTTGGTTGTATCCTCTGGATTTAAAGCAGGTTCAATGTTAGTTGAGTTACCGCCAGAAAGTGCTTCTTCAGAAGGCCATGCTTTAAGTACCGAATGGGTGATTAATAATTGGACTAAGTGGATTTATCCCGAATGTGCTGTTGAAGACGTTTATATCATCGATCAGTATGCAGCAAAGGCCTTTGACTAAATAAAGTAAACCAATCTGTAATTAATCCCGGCCTTCTGAGCCGGGATTAATTATGTGTTAAAACTTAAACTCCGGCTCAATCACCAGCCGTGGTGTAAGCAGACCTGTTTTAGTTCCAGACACTTTTTGAGGTTTCCGTTTTTTTGACCCCTCCCCAATTT
>NZ_JMPR01000023.1 GCF_000735525.1 Tatumella ptyseos ATCC 33301
CTGAATAAAGGGGGAAGGTCATAATCACGGCGTCCAGCATCTCTGATACCATCTTCTGGGCGCCTTCGGCAGATGGCTGATAACTGCAATCTGCTGTTCCAGCCATGAAGCGTGGCCTCGCCTGGACGGTGCGTTCTCTGCTTCTTCTGCCGGTAATCCTTCCAGCAAAACCGAAAGTAACTTCGCAACAGCGAGCTGTGACCGGGCTCCCGCCGCGATGTAAAACCGGTAATGACAGCGGGAAAAGTGCTGTTAAACTGCGCGGACGGATAACGCAGGGAAAGCGGAATGACACGGTTAAGGAAGGCCATGTGCTGGCTGCTGTGCGCGGTGATGTTCACAGGGGCTGTAGCGTGTACGGGGGAAAAGGCGCGTCGTCCCTGCCGCTCCCTGCCTTCATCGCGTGCCGTGTGCGCGGGGGCAAATGGCCGTTAAGCGGCGCTGGTTTGTGCAGTCTCTGTAAGCCCCCCATAACGCCGCCGTCGGTCCTCACTGATTTCATGCTTTTTTTGCTTCTGTTCCGCGAAGTATGCGCAATCCGTTAGCGACCACCAACAGACTGGCACCGACATCAGCAAATACGGCCATCCATAAGGTTCCGGATCCACACAGGGTCATGATCAGAAAGACCAGTTTGATCATCAGCGCCAGCGAAATGTTTTGGGTCAGGATCCGGCCAGTCCGCCGGGACAAACGAACAAACGCAGGGATTTTTCGCAAATCATCATCCATTAATGCCACATCAGCCGTTTCGATAGCTGTATCGGTGCCCGCCATCCCCATCGCAAAGCCGATATCTGCCCGTGCCAGTGCCGGAGTGTCATTGATGCCGTCACCGGCCATACCGGTCACACCTTTCCGGCAATACTCTTCAATGGCCTGTAATTTATCCTCTGGCAGCTGTTCAGAACGGGCATGATCAATGCCGACCTGGCGGGCAATTTCTTCCACAGCAAAGGCATTATCACCGGACAGCAACAGGGTTTTGATACCCAGCTGATGCAGTTCAGCAATCGCCTGGCGGCTGCTCTCTTTCACCGTATCTGCCAGCGCAAACACAGCTAATAGTCCGGCCTGACTGCCTAAAAAGACCAGCGTTTTTCCCTGACGTTCCAGCGCTTCGTAGCGCTCTTCATTATCAGTAACATCAATTCCCTGGTGACTCAGCAGCCGGCGATTCCCCAGCCAGTATTGTTTTCCGTCTATCACACCGGTGATCCCCTGACCGGTGATTGCCGAGAAGGCCTCAACCGGCAACCGGGACTCGTTATTACTGTAACGCACCAGGGCTTCTGACATCGGGTGGTCAGATAATCCGGAAAGACTCCCGGCCAGCATCATGACCCGGGCCGCGTCCGGAGTATCGCCACTCAATACATCCGTGACTTCAGGCTGACCGTGTGTCAGCGTACCGGTTTTATCCAGTGCCAGCCATTTCAGCTTACGTCCCTGCTCGATATACATACCACCTTTGATCAATATCCCCTGACGTGCGGCTGCCGTGAGGCTACTGACCAGTGTGACGGGCGTCGAGATCACCAGAGCGCAGGGACAGGCAATCACCAGCATCACCAGCGCATTGTAGATCCACACAGACCAGGATTGCGCAAAGAGCAGCGGCGGTATGACGGCAAAGACGATGGCCAGCAGGAAAATTACCGGGGTATAGATCCGGGCGAACTGATCGACAAAACGCTGGGTAGGGGCTTTGCTGGCACGGGCAGACTCCACTGAACGAATGATCCGTGCGAGAGTGGTTTCTTTGACCGTCGATGTGACTTTGTAGTCAAAACTACCGGACTCATTGAATGTGCCGGCAAAGACGGCGTCATCGGCTTTCTTTTCTGCCGGCAGACTTTCTCCGGTAATGGCTGACTGATTGATGGTGGAATGGCCGCTGATAATGACTCCGTCGAGGCCGATTTTCTCACCTGGCTTAACCCGTACAATAGCCGATAACGGTACCTCTCCCGGCTGCATTTGCTGCCAGCTGCCGTCAGGTTGCTGTACATTCATCCATTCAGGCGCCAGCCGGAGTAAGGTATCAATCGCATTTCTGGCTTTATCGAGTGCTTTAGCTTCGATTAACTCGGCAACATTGAACAGCACCATAACCATCGCGGCTTCCGGCCACTGACGGAGTAAAATGGCCCCGGTCACTGCAACACTCATCAACGCATTAATATTGAGGTTCAGGTTTTTAACGGCAATCCAGCCTTTTTTATAGGTTTTCAGGCCGGAAAGTAATACGGCAATGATGGCGAAAGCTGCCTGTAACCCTTCCGGAAACCGGAACCAGTGCAGAACTTCTGCACTGAATGCCAGCACAGCGGCAATGACCAGCGGCCAGTAATTTACCTGAGCCGCAGGACGCGGAGCATGTGTTGCCGTGTTATCCGGGAGTTCAGGTTCAAAGCCCAGAGAACGGATAGCCTGCAGTACCGGCTCCAGGGCATCAGGACGATGCGTGACCGTGAGAACCCGCTCTATCAGATCAAACTTCAGGTCTGTCACGCCTGCCATACCAGAGAGCTTACCGGTGATCAGGTTCTCTTCTACCGGGCAGTCCATCTGCATAATCCGGATAGCCGTAACATTACCTTCTGCAAGCGTTACGCTCGCCGGGATCGGTGATAACACAGGCTCAGCCGTCGTACAGCAATGACCGCCGGCGTGCCGGTGCTCCGGTTCAGGGACGATACGCTGTATCGCCGGTATTTTTTTAGAGGGCTGTGAGGTGTTACAGGCTGAGGAATTCCTGTTATTTTTATTTGTATTGTTCATTTTTCATCCCATCGGGTGTAACCTGGTAGTTACAGTAAAAACCCTGAAGCCAGTATAGGGTCAAGAGGCGGAGGAAAAAATGAGGATAGGTGAGCTTGCCAGGCAGTCGTTATGCAGTGTTGCAACCATTCGTTATTATGAGCGGGAAGGGTTGCTGCCTGAGGCCCTCAGGGATCAGACAAACAATTACCGCGACTATACCCCCCGGCATCTGGAAACGCTGATGTTTATCCGGCGCTGCCGTGCGCTGGATATGGCACAGGATGAAATAAAGCGCCTGTTACAGGCTCGCAGTCAGCCTGAAGCCGGTTGTGAAGTGATTAATCAGTTAATCGATGAACACCGCTCACATGTGCAGGCCAGAATTGCCGAGCTGGTGGAGCTTGAAAAGCAGTTAAGTGAGTTACAGACGTTTTGCCATGATAATTTACCCACCCGGGATTGCGGTATTCTTAAAGAACTGGAACAGCCTGTGTCAGAGGCTCAGTTGCCGGGAGGGAAACATATCAGCAGTACACATTGATCTGAAACAATCTCCCGTCGCACTGTTCGATTATTAAGCATAAACAGATTGTATTTCTGACAGGATCTTCCGATAATCGCTATGTAATTCATTATATAGCGGAAGGATAAAAGGGATGTCTAAGTGTAAGTTAATCTGTTCGTTAGCCGTTATTATGTCGGTTAGTCTTCCTGCGCTGGCCTCAGAAAATATTCGTGTCACCTATGCCGGTTCAATGGGGAAAGTGATGGACCAGGTACTGGGTCCGGCCTTTGCACAGCAGCAGAAAGGAGAGTATCAGGGACAGGGACAGGGCGCTTACGGGATGGCCCGGTTACTGGCCAGCCATAAAATTACCGCCGATGTTTTTGTATCAATTACGCCAGGTCCGATGCAGATCCTGAAGGATGCCGGCCTGATTGATAATGCCGTCCCGGTCGCCAGTACCAGTATGGTCATTGCTTATAGTCCTAAAGGTAAATATGCCACTGAGTTTGCCGCCGCTGATAAAAAACAGGACGGAAGCTGGTTAAACGTACTGGCGAAGCCAGGACTGCAGTTTGGCCGTACCGATCCTTATCTGGATCCCAAAGGTCAGAACATCGTCTTTACCCTGTTGCTGGCTGAAAAATATTATCAGAAGCCAGGCATCGCGGAGCAGGTGATGGGATCGGTACAGAATCCACGCCAGGTGCACCTTGAAGGCGGTTTACTGAGCCGTCTGGAAAGCGGGCAGGTGGATGCGGCGGCCGGATATGAGAGTGAAGTGATCTCTGCCAAACTGCCTTATGTCAAACTCCCGGACGAAATTAACCTGAGTAATCCGCAAATGGCGAAGCAATGGTATGACAATGTCAGCTTTACCATTAAAGACAGTAAAGGACAGGATAAAGAACTGCACACCCAGCCCCTGGTCTATTATGCGGCCGTGCTGAAAAACGCGCCGGACGGTATGGCACAGGGACAGAAATTTGTCGATTTCATGTTATCTGAGCAGGGACAAAAATTACTGCAAGCCAGCGGATATGCCAGTCCGAAAGGCAATGCCCTTTACTGATCCATGAAATTACTGAGATCGCGGTGGTCACTGTTACCCGTGCTGGCTCTGCCGGCACTGGTTTTGCTGGCACTGCCGTTTGCTACGTTGCTGGGGATCACCCCCTGGAGACACTTTAGTCTCGCCTATGGTGACAGTAATGCCGTGATGGTCTCCATAGGTTACGGCTTACTGGCATTATTACTGATCGTTATTATCGGGTTACCGCTTGCCTGGTGGCTGGCGACATCGGGTGGTAAAGGAGGTGTCAGACGTATCGCTGAGATACTGGTGTTACTGCCGCTGATGACCCCGCCTCTGGCGATGGGGATATTATTGATTTCTGCGCTGGGGCCTTACAGTCTGCCAGGAAAATGGCTGGCCGCGGTGGGTGTGACGCTGGTGAATAACCCGCTGGCCTTTGTACTGGCGCAGATTTATGGCGGCTTACCTTATTTTATCGTCACCGCTCGTTCTGCTTTTTCGGCCGTACCGGCCGCGATCCTGGAAGCCGGCAGAACGCTGGGAGCCGGGCCACTTCAACGCTTCCGGCTTCTGGTGCTGCCTTTATCGGCTTCAGGACTGGCCTCAGCGGTTGCGCTGGCCTGGGTTCGGGCGGTAGGCGAGTTTGGTATTGTGATGATTTTTGCTTATTTCCCGCAGGGAATGCCGGTCAAACTCTATACTAATTTACAGAATGATGGTGTGGATGCTGTATATACCCTGGTATGGATCCTGCTTTTGGTCACGCTGCCGGTACCTTTGCTGTGTTTTATGCAAACAGCAAAACGTGAACGAATGAAATAATGGCAGGCTTTGTGTTGTTGCCCGGTGCGGCGACTGCCTGCCATATTCTCTTTTGGTTGTATGCTTTGCATATTTTTCAAGTTGCGAAAGTCCGTCGCGGGAGACAGACTGCTGCAAACTATTCTGTCCCCGCAGGCGTTATTCAGGGATCCTGAGGAGAATGAGCGATGGCATCACGACTATTTATTGTGCACGGATATATGGCTGCACCCGATCATCACTGGTTTAACTGGCTGAAACAGCAGGCTGAGCAGGCAGGTATCTCTGTTACCGTCCCCCAATTACCGGCTTCACATACGCCGGATCCTGACGCCTGGCTTTCTGCACTGGAAGAAGATATCGGCAGGCCGGATGAACATACCTGGCTTATCGGACACAGCCTGGGATGTATTACTTTGCTGAATTATCTGACTCAACGCCATCCGGAAGCTTTCGCCGGAGGGCTGCTGCTGGTTGCCGGGTTTAGCGAACCGGTGCCCGGGCTGGAAGAACTGAGTGCCTTTACCCGCCCCCCGGTCAATGGCGCTTCAGTGATCCGCCGGGTAAAGCAACGTGCAGTGATCGCATCGCTGAATGACGATATTGTACCCGCCGAATATTCTTTACGACTGAGTCAGCAATTAGCGGCCCGTTTTTACGGATTGCCTGAACACGGACATTTTCAGAGGAGCGATGGTGTGGTCACGTTCCCTCTGGCCGCAGATCTGTTAGGGCAGTTTGGGGCGCTGAAAGTGACGACTGAGGAAATCTCCTTCTGCAATAAATGCTGACTCGTTCTCCCGCTGACGCCATCGGCAACGTAAGGTCAGCTTTTTCATTTTTTTATCATACAGAGATGAAGTATTGAGAAAATTCATCTATAGCACTGTATCCTCGCACCGATGACTCCGGATGGAGAAGGGCATAAAAATTACCTGCCGGGTGCGCACGTCGGGGATAGTGTTTGATATTTTGAGAATGATTTAAATACTCACTGAACGGATGAAAAATAACGGTCGATGGACAACACAGTAATATCTTAATAACACCGGGGATGAAGAAGACGATACTCTCTGACGGGAGAATGCATAGTTAGCGGGGTTATCACAGGTGAGTTGATTATTGTATGACATCTCACGGTTATTAAATGAAGAAAGAGTTAATTTTATTTTTTGTGTTTTGTGAACAGATGTCCGAATTATAACGTTTTCAGCAGTGTTTAAAAACAGGTATGCCAGCCGAAGTCTGGTAATTATTACCGGGGAATGTAAGCAAACGCAGGTGCCGGGGGGAATGACCGGAGCCGGTAAAGGCTCCGGATAAATCAGCCCTGAGGTCCGCCGGCAGGACCGTGACCCAGAGGGCCGCCTGGTACGGATTGTCCGCTCGGTGCTACGGGTCTGCCATGATCTACCGCATCGCTGTGATACTGACATCCCGCCAGCGCAGCCAGTGCAACCAGTACTAATAATCCTTTTGTGGCATTGTTAATCATAATTCACCCTTAATTTATATTAATGAATTTTCATGGAACCAAATAAAGCGTAGTTTACTATTAATGATTCTGCAAAATATCACTTCAGGGCATTTCATTTCACCTCCCGGATATACCGGAATGATGAAGAAGTGACAGTGGGTAGCACTAAGTAAGGACAGAGGCAGGGGCAATTCAAGACAGTGTCAGTGAGTTTTGCTAAAGTGCCTGCATCAGACAAAGAACGGATGATTTATGGTTTCATTAAAAGATGTTGCGCGCCTTGCCGGTGTCTCAATGATGACAGTGTCACGGGTCATTCATAATAGTGATTCGGTACGGCCGGATACGCGGGAAAAAGTCTCCCGGGCCATTGAAGCCCTGAATTATGTGCCGGATCTCTCCGCCCGTAAAATGCGAGGAAAGGGACGCCAATCCTCGACCCTCGCAGTACTGGCTCAGGACACGGCTACAACACCTTTTTCTGTCGATATACTACTGGCGATTGAACAGACCGCGATTGAGGCTGGCTGGAATTGTTTTCTGATTAATATCTTTTCAGATAAGGATGCAGCACGAGCGACCCGTCAGCTGTTGTCACACCGGCCGGACGGTATCATCTATACCACCATGGGCTTACGGCAGGTAACCCTGCCTTCATCGCTGCGCGACAGAAACATTGTACTGGCAAACTGCCTCAGCACGGATCCTGAACTGCCTGCCTATATCCCTGATGATTACCACGCTCAGTATGAGGCAACCGAATATCTGATCCGTGCCGGTTACCGGCGTCCGCTCTGTGTCTGGTTGCCTGAAGGGGCTCCGGCTACCGGCCCCAGACGCCAGGGGTTCGAAGATGCCTGGAAAGCTGCGGGCCGGGAGCTCGAACCTGTCGCGCAATATTATATGGCCAGGGGAGATCAGTATGGCACGGATCTGGTTGCTATCCTCGAGCCCTGGCTGCGGGAAGGCACGCCATCATTCGATGTTCTGATCTGTGGTAATGATCGTGCTGCTTTTGTCGCCTATCAGATCCTGCTAGCCCGCGGGCTCAGGATCCCGCAGGATGTTGCGGTGCTGGGCTTTGATAATCTTGTCGGGGTAGGGCACCTTTTCCTGCCGCCGCTGACGACAGTCCAGCTTCCCCATGACATTATCGGCAGGGAAGCTGCCTTACACATTATTGAAGGGCGTCAGATCAGTGGCCAGCAACGGATCCCTTGTCCGTTACTGATTCGGGAGTCGGCGTGAAAGTATTAACTGAGTTCCGATAGCTCCCCCCGGATCAGCAATGCTTCTCCTTCTGCAGCATACAGTGAAAGCTTGCGATCATTTTCCCCGGGATAAATCCGTGCGGACAACACCTGTCCGCCATCATTAATAAAAACTTCAAGCGATGAAATATCGATGAATACCCGTAGTGTTATGCAGGATCCTGTCGGCAGCGGGATACGCTGCGGATCATTCGGATGTTCATCAGGGGGGCTGCGGTACAAAGTTAACCATCCGGCTTGTTGATCAATCATCAAGGTTGTCCCTGAGCCCAGCTGTAATCCGTACGTCTTTGCGTCGGAGTGTTCCGTATCCCAGCACAGCTCCGCTTCAATCGCCAGGGCATTATCATGGATAACGCAGTGGGCGGAGATCCTGCCTGCCTGAAGTGAGTGAGTCTGCCGGCGTAAATTTCTGACTTCCCGGGCGGGTTGCTGGAGCCATTTTCCACCGGATCCTGTGAGCTCGCGGGGAAGGCTCATATAACCGGCCCAGCCTTGCGGCAACGTCGGGATGGCTGCTCCCGGGGTTTGCATGCTGGCGATAAGTATTCTTCTTCCGTCAGGCGTCAGGCAACTTAGCGGTGCTGAAAAATCCTGTCCCCTGCTTACTGGCGGCACAGTCTTAATATAATGATGAGTTTCTTCTGATCCGATCGGTGATATCTGCCGGGGATCCAGCCCGTCAGGATCATCCCCCGGGCCCGATGCCGTCAGTAATAGCAATTGATCTTCAATAAAGCGATCCGCATATCCCCGGACCGGGCTTCTTACCGATAGGGTACTTCCGACCAGAGTCCAGTCTGTTAATGAATTTCCCCGGTAAATCAGACAGTGTTCTGTATTTTGATCACTGCGGCCATTAACCACCATCCACCATTGCCCGGCTCGAAAGCAGACTTCCGGATCCCGGAACTCTGCGATCCCTGTGGGCGGGGAGAGGATCACACCTTGTTTTTCAAAACGGGCGCCGTCTTCGCTGGTGGCAAGGCATAACGACTGTCCTGCCATAGACTGGCAGGGGGATGTTTTCTGGCCGGTATAGATCAGTGATAAGTGACCATTATCATTGATGGCGCAACCGGAGGAGCAGCCACCAATATCGGCTTCTGTGTCCGGAGCCAGGGCAAGTGGTTCATGGAACCAGCGGAGCAGATCTGTACTGGTGGCGTGCCCCCAGTACATCCGGCCGGGGTTTGCGCTTAGGGGATTATGCTGATAGAAAAAATGATATCTGTCGCCAAACCAGAGAAGACTATGGGGGACGCCCATCCGGCCGGCCGGCGGAGCAAGGTGATAGCGCGGGTAAAAAGCATTTCCGCGATGGATCATCTGTTTGGTCAGTGCAATCTGGGCGGCATACAGCGGAGAGAGGCTCATCTTTATTTCCGGAACGAGTGATTGTTAACGTTAACTTTTTTGTTCAGACAATGTCTAATCAGCACTCCGGATGATAAACGTAAATGTTAACGTTAACTATTTTTTTTGCAGACATTACCTGAGGCGCAGGTTCCCGATGTATGAACAGAAGTCATCAACGACACATCCTGCCGCCTGCTTCAGAGCAGGGATGTGTCGGTAAGCGCGGAAGCGAGCACAAGGGAGAGGGGATAAAACATAAACCGGCACGTTCAGATAGTTAAGAGCAGGAATCTATCAGACAGCATTACAGGCTTTCTGTCTGCAACGCCGTTATCCGGGGCTTGCCGTCAGGAAGTGAAAAAGAGGCTAGTCTTCCTCGTCACGGGCTTTGCTGGCCCGCAGTCGTTCATAATGCTCATCTTCTGCGGTAATAATTTCATCTAACAGGGAGTCCATATCCACCGTGTGAGTATCTTCTGTAAACAGCCCGGTCAGCGGGGTTTCAGGTGTTAATTTACCGTTTTCATAAAGCAGCCAGATCTCTTTCGCATACCGGGTATTCAATAGTTGCGGTGCAAACCGGCCATAGTAAGCGATAATATTCCCGACATCGCGGGCAAACATCGACTCAGCATGATTGTTCGCAGCTGCATCCACCGCCTGGGGCAGGTCAATGATCACCGGACCTTCAGCGGCCTGTAACACATTGAATTCTGATAAATCCCCGTGCACGATCCCGGCACACAGCATGCGGACAATATTACGGATCATGGTGTGGAAACCGGCCATTGCCTCTTCTTCGCTCAGGGCAACATCACTGAGACGAGGAGCCACAGCCCCCTGTACATCAGTCACCAGCTCCATCAGCAGCACACCATCAATGCACATATAAGGCTGAGGTACCCGGACTCCGGCATTATCCAGTCTGAAAAGTGCATCAACTTCCGCCGTCTGCCAGGTTTCTTCCTGCTGTTTGCGGCCGAACTTAGAGTTTTTTTGCATTGCGCGGGCACTTCGTGAGTTACGGACGTTACGTCCTTCACGGTAATGTACGGCCTGTTTGAAGCTACGTTGAGTGGTTTCTTTATAGACTTTGGCACAACGGATTTCTTCACCACAAAGCACGGTATATACATCGGCCTCTTTACCGCTTTTCAGGCGCTGAAGTACTGCATCGATCATTCCGTCATCAATGAGTGGCTGAATTCTGTGGGGAATTTTCATGCGGCGTTATACCTTATTCAAGCCGTTATTCTTAGCAATAACACAGAAGCAGATACTGTAAAAACGGGCAGTGTATGGATGAAGTTTTTCTGATTATACCGGATAAAAGTGTCTTTTGGATCTCTCCGTTAAACTCATAAGTAATAACGATTGTTGATTCAAAACAAATTATTACCCTGCAGCGCGTTGGCCCGGACCCTCCGCCCGGGCCGGCGGTAGCCCCGGGACAGGACCCCGGGCATCCGTCATGGTGAGGTTTCAGAGAGAACAGGACGCTGCCGGACGACGTGCCGCAGAGCCGTACATAGCATAATCGTTGGTGATGTGAACCGGGGTAACCCTCCGCCGTCGTCCGGAGCGATTTGTTACCCTCATAGCCTTTCAGCGGGCGTACCTTGAGTCAATCCGGGCGGGCGTGCTTCTCCCTTATTCCGGTACAGGGATAAGCGGTTTTACTGTTAACAGCGAATGAGTCGCGGTTCACCGCTGGCTGGCAGGGTGAAGGCACCATTTACTGAAAAACCGGCAGATCTTTACCGTCATTAACCAGATGCGCTTTCGCCAGTTGCGTAAATACATTCAGCGGACATAATTCCCCGACGGCGGTTTCCCGGCATCCGGAGTGTCTGAATTCTGCGACCGGCAAAGGGTCCTGCGCATTCAACGGCGAAAGCTGACGCCATTGGTCTAATGTTCTGGCGGTGAAGGTCAGACGTATAAACCGTTGTCCGGTCTGTGTATCCAGATATCGCCCGATGATCAGCGCCCCGCCAGGCGGAATATCGTTCCGGGGGTAAAGCGGCAGCTGCCAGTTAAAACCGAGCATCGTCTGGATTTGCGCAATATTCGTATCATGAGCAGCAAAGATAACCAGAGGACTCTGCAAAGGGTCATTGTCTGATCTCAGCGATGTATTGCTTCCCTGACGTGGGGTAAACGCACGGATTATCTGGCGCATTAATAGCGAACCGCCATGGCTGGCATTTTCCAGGGTGTCACTGATAAGATCATATTTGGCCGCATGTAACGCCATCAGGTCACTGACCTGACGGGCATTTCTGGCATGACCAAAGGCAACCTCTGACAGTGGCAGGTTTTCGCTATATTGCAGCCGAATAGTTTCTCCGATATTAGCCCCTTCGGAAAGCGGTCCGCCTGATTTTACTTTGCCATGTTCGCTGATATTGATTTTCCAGGGATTATCAAGAAACCGGCAACTGTTTATCGTTTCTGCACAGACGGCCTGTCGTAAATCAGCCACTGCTTTCCGGTAGGTTTTTTCTGCCCGGGCAGCAGAACCCAGTCTTTCTTCAATCTGCTGATAGACTTTATCTTTATCCGGTGCGGCTATACCCATAGCAACGGTATCAAATAATGGATCAGCTTTATGTGCAGTGAAATGTATCGGTATTCCGCAGCCCGGAAACATCCCATCCAGTAATGCGGTGCCGGTGGCTTTGGTTCGCTGAGAGGGTGATGTCCATACCCAGACATTCCCGGCGGCCGGACAGCCCGCAGTTTCATTTAACGGTAATCCGGCGGTCCGCCATGTTTTCAGCAGCCAGGCCCCCTGAGCCAGCATACCGGCGTAACCATGGCCGGTTAGAAATCCGTCCGGGACACTCCATTCCGGCCATAGCAGACCGGTGGCTTTATCCAGGCTGGCGGTATTAGTTTGTGGTCTGACACCGTGCCGTATCAGCATAACAACTTTCTCTAACTGATAACGATCATTATCTGCGGGCGCGGCCTGAGAGCAGGGGGCCAGACCGGAGCAAAGGCTGGCAAGCAGCAGGTTAATCGTGAGTATTTTTTTCATCACTATCCCCGGGGATCATTAAAATTCATACGAAATACCGGTAATAAATTCGGTTTGTCGTTGAGAAGAGCTTTTCGATAAGGAGACGTTCTTCACGCCGATATAGGGTAACCAATGATGGGTGAGCTGATAACCCGCCTTCACTTCCTGCTCAGTATCCTGTTTTTTATTATTATATAAATTTTCATTACCGTGATACCAGGTAAAGGTATAACTTAATTTGAAATCATCAATTTTCTGTGAAATCTCACTGTCAATCCGGTCAACACGTTTTATCGGCTTGTTCTCTTCATCAGCAATTTCTTTACGGTAGCGGAAAGAGAGGCGGGTATTATCAGAGAGATGATATTTTAATTTCAGAGAAGGTTTATATTTTTTCTCATGGTCTTTAATTTCATAAACCATGGCGGGTTCGATACCGGTATTTTCTGTCAGTTTATAGGTGTAATTGAGTTTGACTTCTTTCTCTGCCAGTTTACGCCGATCGGTGAAGTTACCTGAATCACCATTATCCTTTTCTTCAGGGTGAAACTTCATTTTTGCCCCGATCCCGATACCTGACCGGAAGGTATGAGAGAGCGTCAGTACATCTGTATGTTCTTTGGTGAGGTCTTCATATTTATGTTTGTAATCTAATTCCAGTGCCAGAGCAGAATGTGTCATAAACAGCAAGCTGGTCAGTGTGATACATGCAACTGTATTTTTTTTAAGCATGGTTGTTTTTCCCGGAGGTATATTGAGCAGCTGAAAGTTACGGATTAACTGTTGCTCTTATATTTCAGCGTAAAGGCAGTTTTGTGACAGGTTGCGTCATGCAGGGAGATATATTTTTCACAGGAAAGCAGAGGTCCGGAATATGCTATTTAATAGTTCTTTCGGTAGAGTGAAATGTTTTATTTTGAAGCTTTTATTCGTGCCTCCGCAGAGTTTTATCATAGTGAGAACTATTCCATAGCGGCATCCGAAAGCATGGCTTTTTCTTTTTCGGGAACGGAGCAACATCAGTGGATTTATTCACTTCCTTCACTACCTGATGCGGCAATCGAACAGATAACTGCAGCACACGCCGCTGATGGCCGGAAGACATATTTCGGTGCAGAACGAAGCATCACTTTCCTTCCGGTAATAACATGAGTGCAACTTCCCGAAGGAGATATAATATGATAGCCGTACTTTTTGAAGCAGACATCCAGGCTCAGTCACAGGAAAGATATCTTGAACTTGCCTCTGCACTGAAACCGATGCTGGCGGAAATCCCTGGATTTATTGCGATTGAACGGTTCCGCAGTCTGAATGACCCTGAGAAAATACTGTCCCTTTCCTGGTGGGAGGATGAGGGCGCTGTGCTGAGGTGGAAAAGTCATGCACTGCATCTGCAAGCTCAGGAAGAAGGTAAGCGGTCTGTATTCTCCTCATACAGGATACGTGTTGCCAGTGTCTGTCGTGATTATTCTTCGGAGAGGAGGTCACTTCCGCATGTATAACCTTCATATCATCTTACGCAATACTCCGGGAGAACTGGCGACGATGGGCCGGTTACTGGGGCAGAACCAGATTGGGCTTGAAGGGGGCGGAGTATTTACGGTGGGCGAAGAAGGGCATGCGCATTTTCTGGTTGAAAAGGGGGAAAGTGCGCGCGAAGTGCTGACAGAGGCAGGGTTTGATGTCAGAAGCGTATGCCGGCCACTGATCAGAAAATTATCACAGGAAACGCCGGGAGAACTGGGTGAAATTGCCAATACACTGGCGCAGTGTGGTGTGAACATTCTGGTACAATACAGTGACCACCATAACAGGCTGATACTGCTGACCGATAATGACAAGCGGGCCGCTGAAGCGACAAGACGATGGGAAACCGGTATTTAAATGGCACACGGGAAACATGGACTAAAAATTGAGGCGGATGACTCGCTGGAGCAAGCCATGTCAGTCTTTGCCGCGGCTATCGCCGATCCCTCCAGAGCCAGTATTTTATGTGCACTGATGGATGGCAGAGCCTGGACGGCAACAGAGCTAAGCATGGTTGCCGATGTCGCTCCCTCGACTGCCAGCGGCCATCTGACCCGTCTGTTGAATAATGGACTGGTTGTCTGCCTGATGCAGGGGCGTCATCGTTATTACAGTCTCGCCGGGACGCACATTGCCGGGTTGCTGGAAAATCTGATGGGCGTTTCTGTGCAAATCCGCCATACAGCCGTGACCCGGGCACCCGTACCGTTGCGATATGCCCGTACCTGTTACGATCATCTTGCAGGCGAACTTGCCGTAAACATCTATGATGCACTGCTGCGGGAGAAATGGATAGTTGCTGACGGTAGCTCACTGACTGCAGCAGGAAAGGCGCACTTTACTGAAATGGGCGTGGTAATGGATCCCCGTTCCCGGCGCAAGCCCTGCTGCGCATGTCTTGACTGGAGTGAAAGACGCTTTCATCTGGGGGGCAGCGCCGGTTCAGGTTTATTGTCGCTGTTCGAAACGAAAGGGTGGATCCACCGTACCGTCGGCTATCGTGAAGTCCGGGTTACCGAAAGTGGCAGCAGCGCATTACCCCGCTGGTTTAATCTGAACTCTTAATTATCAAACCGGGTGTTCTGCTCCGGTAATATCAGATGCGGTGTCTCTGTCAGACATAGAGACACTGAAGCCAAATAATTTATCTTAACCCGGGGAAGCGCTGGTTTGATCCCTTCAATGCTCCCTCCCGAAACAAACGCTACAACTCTCCTGGCGACAGTGTGTCCGGATGTAACCACTCTGCACCTCACGGCAGAGGGAATATGCGGTTTATATTTTTCTGTTGCTGCAGCCATTTTTGTGTGTTCCGGGAGGTTTGTGTCAGGCCGTCGGAACTTTCTTTCCGGAAAGATCATCTTTAAAGAAAATCAGGAAGAACACGACAACGATGCCAGCGATCATCGCTGAGAATAGCCAGAAGTTTTCCCATTGCGGTAATGCTTCCGGCCCTTGCTCTGTCACCGTACTGTTGAATATCTGCCCACAGAGGGTAGAGGCGAATAACAAGCCTATACCGTTGGAGACGATGAAACGCAGGCTCTGCGCCTGAGCTTTAATTTCGGGCTGCGCTTTACGATCCACATAGATATCGCCGACGGTGAAAAAGAAGTCCCAGCAAAAACCTTGCAGCATCAGGCCAATCAGGACGAACATCATATTGGCGTCCAACGCGGCCTGAGAAAATAACAACGAGCGGATTATCCAGCAGACGGCGCCCAACAGCAGCGTCACTTTGAAACCGGCTTTCAGCAGGACGAATGACAGCAGGAACATAAAGATAACTTCGCAGGCGACTCCTGCCTGCATCATTGATGCCGCGTTATCAACACCGAGCGCTTTCAGGAAGACCGGGATATAAGCGGAATAAGCAGTTTTAGGGATCATCAACACAAAGATAGTCAGCATCAGAATCGAGAAATTGCGATCTCTGAACAGTGATAATGCATCCAGGCATAATAAATCACGCAGGACGAAGGTTCGTCCTTTCGCCTTTGGCGGGGTATCCGGTAGGGTAAAACAGTATAATCCCAGAGCCACGGCGGAGGCGGAAGCGATATACCATGTTGTGGTATCGCCCGAGTAGCCCATCTGGCCGATGATAAAACCAATCACCATAAAACCGAATGTACCGAAGACACGAATAACCGGAAAATACTTCACGCCATTAATATGGCTGAAACTAATGCTGTTGGCCAGGGCCGTCGTAGGGTAAAACAGTAAGCCAACAAAGAAGATCATCATCAGCGTCATGGGGGTGTTATGCGCTTCAATAAACTGTGGCACACAGAGGATCACTCCTGCGTTAATCAGGTGCAGGGTCGCCATTACCTTTTGCGAGGCGAAGAAGCGATCGGCAACCATACCGATAAACAGCGGGGAAAGAATAGTAGCGAGACCCAGTAAAGCATAAGCAGTACCGATAATCGTCGCCATACCATAGCTACTAAGCACCAGCCCCATCGTCATATTCCACGCGCCCTGCATAAAGTACTGCACAAACATCATCACCAGAAGACGAGGTGTTTTATTCAAATCCATTTGATTAACCCTGCTAAATATTAATGGTCAGGCCGTCATAGGCCACGGTAATATTTTTATCGGCGCAAGCCGCTACAAGCTCTTCATGCAGCAGTTTTCCGGAGTGAGAGATATGTGATACCAAAATCTTGCTGCCGGCATGCAAACAGGCTATCGCACGCAGTTTTTCCCTGGCAGCAAAGACAGTCTCCAGGCTCATATGGTTATCGGTTCGGCTTTCGCCGTTATATCCGTATGTACATTCCAGTACCGCCAGATCGATTTTTTTCCCTGCCAGCCATTGCCAGGTGAGTTCAGGAAACCACCCTGAATCATGACCATAGAAGATCGCTTTCCCTTCTTTTTCAATGAACCAGGTATAGCAAAGCTCCCATTTTGCATGGTTTGCCAGTAGCGGAGTGATCCGGTAGCCACAGGTCTCTACAGTGACAAAAGGGACGAGACAGTGAAACCCGAATCGCTCATGGCTATAACCGGGTAATACTTCAGCCGCGCCGTTAATGGCACGATCGTTACCAAAGATATGCAACGGATGATCTATCTCAAACCCGTATCCTTCCATGCGGCTGAAGAGTTCTCCAACATTGAAGTGGTCGGGATGTGTATGGGTGAAGAGCAGAGTGGATATTGTCGTTGCATCTAAGTTGTCCCTCAGCAGTTGTTGGCTGAATTCGGGCGCGATATCGATCAGCAGTTCGTCGTCAATGATGACGGATGAATGTGTACGTAAATCTTTACCTTTAAGGATGCGGGCTTGCTGGCAGTGTGCACAGCGGCAGAACGGATTGGGGATCCCTTCAGAGGCTGCCGTTCCCAGAAAATGAATTTTCATTGCTTACTCTCCTATCTCCCTGAACGTTATCGGTATTCTTTGCTGCTCCCTGATGCAATAAAAATAAATCGGAACATATCAATTATGCTCTGTACCACGGTTGAAACAATGGTCTTTTGTTCTGAAGGTGATCCTCTTCAAGGAATAAATATTTACCAGGATAAAAATATTCTTCATTTTTATCTGCAGGTTAATCATTTTAAATAAAGAAGTAGTCGCGGAGATCCGCGAAACTCAGGGGCCTGGCAAAAGTTTAAGCTGAGGCAGAGTATTAATATTCTGAGCACTGTGAAGGAAAGTACGAGGTTGCATGACTATGCGGGGATATTTACAGTGACAGCTAAATGAATCCACAGAGTTAACTGTCGGTGCACATTTTTCGGAGGCTGTAATTTCCAGCCGTTTTTTCATGATTTTCTCCGGGCTTTTCTTCCTGCAGCGGTATGGGCGCGGTCGTCAGAGCTTGGGGCGGATTTAAATAAATGCCCTGCCTGCTGGCTTCGGAAGTAGTAGGACCTTATGATAGAGAATATTTTCTCCTCAACACAGTACTGAGAATGACTTCAACCATTGATATTATCTCCCTTATTTCCGAACGATTTGTCGAACTGACAGCTGCAGAAAAGCAAATTGCACAATTTATATTGGATGATATTGGCAAGGTAACAGAGATGCCGATTGCTGAAATTGCCCGTCTCACGGGCACCAGTCAGGCAACCGTCACCCGTTTTGCGAAGGCTCTGGGGTGTAAGGATGTCCGGGAACTCAAGCTTCGTCTTGCTCAGTCATTAGCTGTGGGGCAGCGTTTTATTCAGGATGTCCCAGACCTTGAAGGGGCTCAGGGTATCTATGAATCAATAATAAGCGTACTTGATATCAACAAGCGTGTGATCGATATGGATACCCTGAAGCAAGCCGTTGAGTGGTTGAAAGGTGCCCGCCAGATTTTATCTATAGGGATGGGAGGAGGGGCAACTATTTGCGCTCAGGAAGTTCAATATCGTTTCTTCCGCCTTGGACTGCCGGTTGTCAGTCAAAGTGATGGTTTACTGGTCAGAATGATGTGTTCTGCGGTTTCAGCTCAGGACGTCGTAGTCGTACTTTCGCTGGGTGGATACACCCCTGAAATTGTCGAGAGTGCTTCAATTGCCCGACAATATGGAGCCAAAGTTATTGCCATCACCCCCGGAGGCACTCCCGTGGCCAGCCAGGCCGATCTGTTGCTGCCTTTGTTAGTGAGAGAAAATGATTATATCTATAAGCCGAGTACGTCACGTTATGCCATGTTGGCTATGATCGATGTGCTCGCCAGTGAGTTAGCGGTTGCAGATAAAGCCCGGACCAAGGATCGCCTGCGTCGTATCAAATTATCTCTGGATAGTTATCGTGGTGGGATAGATCGTCAGCCATTGGGTGATTAAACAACACATCGGGATCGCTGGCGTATAACGGAATCCCTTCCGTGTATATACGTTGAACATCGTTATTGCGGCACGGTTTAAGTGAGAATCAAATACCTGGAGAGGTGTTGTACCTTCCAATCGAAGTTTTTGATGACTCAGACTGCCCTTCACGTTCCATAGTGATCTGCTGCAGTGCTTCTTCGCGACTTTTATTACAGACAGGAGTTAATAATGTCACAAAAACAGCACCAAGAAGGCTAAATAGCACTGATGGAATAATAGGGTTTCCCCAGAATTTCATCCAGTGACTATTTAGCAGGATCGCTACAGATGAGCCAGCGCCTACGGCTAATGCAGTGAGTGCTCCCTGCCAGTTAAAGCGGTTCCAGAACCTGCCAAGTAATGTGCAAATAAACATCCCTGACATGATCATTGATATCATTTTCGTAATGTAACTGATTATATTATCTGATGTCAGAGAGAACATCAGAGCAAGGCCGATAACCAGCACCAGAAAAAACCGGGATAACTTAATGACATTATTCTGCTTCGGCATATGCCCGGTCACTAAAGTATAAAGGTCACGAAGCATTATCGAAACGGCTGCAATCGCATCAGAGCTCCCGGATGACATATTTGCCGACATTCCGGCAAGCAATATCGCCATCGAGAGAAAGGGGGGAAGTAATTGTGTTGCATAAAGGAAAGCAAAACCGCTATTACTTAAATGAGAGTTCATCGTCCAGACAGCCATACCTATAATGGCCGGTAGAAATGAGAACATCAGATAAAGTAAACCTGTAATAATGAAAGAACGGCGTACGGATGAAACTGTTTTCGCTGAGTAAATACGTTGGCGGTATGATGGTGTTGCCAGCACACCGACTCCAATTACGGTAGCCAGAGATAAGGCCGGGATAATACCTAGTTTATCAACCGCAAACAAACTCTGTGCGGCCGGGGCTACAGCGTGCTGTATATTCCCCCAGCCACCGACATGATGTACGGCAAGTAAGGCCATCACTATAAAACCAAAAAATAAAATAACTGACTGAATTGTATCTATCCAGACGACGGCCGAATACCCACCAATTCCCACGTATACAATAAAAGCGCATGCAATAATTATTTTAGCTGTTTTTATGTCAAGTCCGCTTGCCCAGGAGAGGTATAGCCCGCCACCTAAAATATGAGCACCCAGCCATCCGATAGACGAAATGAAAATAAGTATCGCAACAAGATTTTTTATAAGCTTACTACCGCCAGTATAGTAGCAAATTTCTTCACTCATGGTCATAAAGCGAAATTTTCTGACGGGAGAAAAAAGCCATGCAAGCAAAAGGATACCGGCAGCTCCACCGACACCATACAACATGCCAGCCCACCCATTGCTATAACCGAAACCGACCGCACCGACACTTGAGCCGGTTCCGACCATGGTACCCACCGCCGACCCCAGTGTTAAAAAAAGAGGTAATGATCGACCACCGAGAAGAAAATCATCTCCGCTTTTTTTCTTCCGGGAAACATACCAGCCCAGGGTAATCATGGCGCATGCATATATGAAAAAACAACCTAGAAATAGCATATTATTCATCGCTCATATCCTGACATCATTAATAAGATATAAATATCATTGATGATGTGACTATTTATCGTAATAGCTTGTCTGGAAGGGAATTCAGACATTGCCAGTGTGGATAATCTCAGAAAAATCAGTGCGTAGTGTGATGTTGTCTGTTTGTATAATTACGTTTTTTTCGGATTGAAACAGGTAATGTCGACTTCTACTTTACAGTCCACGACCAAATCAGCGACACAGCAAATTCTTGCCGGAGGATATTCTGAAAAAAAATCATAAAATACTTTGTTAAATGATTGGAAATAACGAGGATCTGTCAATATTACTTTGACATGAACAATATTTTCCAGGGTAAAATTCGCGGCTTCCATAATATCCAGGCAGTTTTGTATTGCCAGGCGGCTTTGTTCAATAATACTTCCCTCCACAATTTCTCCCTTTACCATGGGAGTCTGTCCTGAAATATATAACCAGCCGCCAGCCTCTACTGCACTTGAGAAAGGTAAATGTTGGCCACCGGTACCAGTTGAGCCTTCTATGCCATAACGTTTAATACTCATATTTTCACCTCATTTATTGTTACGTCGCAGAAACCGGCCTGCACGCCCGGAGATTTTTTTATCCTTGCCATAACTCTTTTTACCATTCACCAGCACCAATTCAATTCCTTCAGCAGGTTGCTGCGGCTTGGTGAAACTAGCAACATCAATAACAGTATCCGGATTTAAAAGAACCAGGTCTGCATAGTATCCTTTCCTGATATACCCCCGATTTGATAACCGGAACCTGCTTGCTGATAAACCGGTCATTTTATGAATGGCTGTCGTTAATGGAAAAATCATTTTTTCCCGACAGTAATATCCAAGAACACGCGGGAATGCTCCCCAAAGCCTCGGATGTGGCATAGGATCGTTAGGAAGTCCGTCAGATCCGATCATCGTAGCCGGATAACTTAGTACTCTGCGGACGTCCTGTTCATCCATGTTGTAATAAATAGCCCCAGCCGGTTGCATAGCTTTGGCAGCACTGACTAAATCCGCTCCCCATAATGCTGCAATTTCTGTCAGTTTTTTTCCTGCATATTCCGGGTGAGGAGTTGACCACGTAATAACAATATCAAAGTCATCGGTGATCTGATTAAGGTCCAGAGTAGATGAGCTGGCTGAGTAAGGATAACAATCACAGGAAAGATCCTGGTGCTGCCGCATCTTATCGAAAAAGGCCAAGGTTTCTTTAGTACGTCCCCAGTTTTTGGCACCGGCACACTTGTGATGCGACACTACTACAGGGACATTTGCATGTTTACCTATACGGCAAGCTTCATCCAGTGCGTCAAGGATGGGCCCAAACTCAGAACGCAGATGTGTGGTGTATATGCCATCGACAGGGCCAAGTTCTGCGGCCAGAGCCATTACTTCTTCGGTGGTTGACTGGAAAGCGGTAGCATATGCAAGTCCTGTACTCATCCCAAGGGCACCCTGGTGAAGTGCGTCACGCAACTGCTTACACATGTTACTGATTTCTTCACCGGTCGCTGCGCGATGTAGGGAGTCCATATGATTATTTCGCAGTGTAGTGTGGCCAATAAGCGTGGCTACATTGACTACCGGTCGGGACTTTTCTACTGCCAGTCCATAAGCCTCTACTGTGGGATAACTAAAGTGTTGTTTCTCTCCTAATAAATTCATTGGGTCCGGGACATGGTCTTTAATGACGGCTCCGGCGGCGCTGATACCACAATTACCTACAATCACAGTTGTGATCCCCTGGCTTATTTTGGGGAGGTAGTCGGCAATTCTTATGACATTGGTATCATCATGGGTATGTACATCAATAAACCCGGGCGATAATACCCGACCTTCACCGTGAACCACATGAACCGCATCGCTCTCTATTACAGGGGCGATTTCTGTAATCCTGTCTCCTGTGACTGCGACATCTGCCTGATAGGCAGGGCTATCACTTCCATCAATAACGGTTACATTCCTGAAAAGCCAGTCTGGTTTCATATTACCCCGCATCTGTGCTGCCTTACCTTCAAGCTAACTATTTTTTTAGAAAAAAACAAAGCACTAAGTTCACTCCTGCCATACTACTTTATGATACTTTGATTCATAACTTATGAAATTAAAAATAAATATGTATATTTATCATTGTGTTGATAGGTTTTTTTTTATTTTACTTTTCACATAAAACAAATGGTGGTGTTATGAAGTATCATTCAGGCTACCCGGTTACACATAAATCTGCAGTAATGTTTTCTTCAGCCAATGTCCTCGATGAGGATGTTTGCTTACCGGCAGCGGTAATAAAAAAGACGGAATTAATCAATAACATCTCCTGGATGCAACGTTATGCTGATTCCCGTGGTGTCTCGCTGGCTCCGCATGGGAAAACAACCATGACCCCGTCAATTTTTCTGCAGCAGCAGCATGCTGGTGCATGGGCAATCGGGGTTGGCAGTATCTGGCAGGCAGGTATTGCGATGCAGTGTGGTATTAGCAGGGTATTGATGGCTAATCAGTTGGTAGGTAAGGGAAATATGCAGCTTGCCTCTGACCTGAAACTGCAATATCCACAGGTGGATTTTATTTGTTGTGTCGATAGCATCGAAAACGTGCGTACGCTTTCATATTTTTTTAGTGAGCATTATCAGACATTAGATGTTCTTATAGAAATTGGGGTGAATGGCGGTCGATGTGGATGTCGTGATACAGGAGACGCTCTGGCTCTGGCCCGTGAAATCGCTTGCTTACCGGGGCTGCGTTTACGCGGGCTTGAGTTATATGAAGGGGTTTTGCATGGCGAGGATGCTGAAGTGAAGATTCGAGAACTTCTAACTTCAGCGGTGACTTTAGCCTGTGATCTTGAGCCTTATGTCAGTGGTGAATTTATTCTGACAGGGGCTGGTACGGTATGGTATGACGTTGTGTGTGATGTCTGGCTTTCTGCGAGTAAGCCGTCCTCATGCCGGATTGTTATTCGTCCGGGCTGTTATATCACCCATGATCAAGGTATTTACGAAGTTGCTCATCGTAAATTACTGGCAAGAGATTCTGTAGCCTGTGAGCTCAGTGGTGATCTGGTCTCGGCGCTTGAGTTAGTCGCTCTCGTTCAGTCAGTTCCGGAGTCCGGATTAGCGGTGGTGAACTTCGGAAAAAGGGACAGTGCCTTCGATGCCGGATTACCCCTGGCCATCGCGCATTATCGTCATGGCAAAAAAATGATTGATCCGCAGGGTAGATTAACTACGTCGGGGATCATGGATCAGCACTCGATACTTCGGATGCCTGACGGGTATGATTTAAAGGTTGGTGATTTACTGGTCTTCAGTACATCCCACCCATGCCTGACTTTTGATAAATGGAAAAAAATATTACTGGTCGATGATAATTATTGTGTTATTGATGAGCTAAGCACAGGTTTTTAAATCGAAATGACCTCCCCCGATATCCGTGGCAGGTTAAAGCAGAGAGCCTGATCTTCGGGCATATTCTGCCGGAGTCAGGTTATTTAATGATGGATGCGGTTTGTAATAATTATGCAAGTATCCCTGTAAAAAGAACCATTCCCTTTTAGAGATCTTCCGACATACTGCATATGTTCCCTGAAGGAGATCGCTATGCGTAGAGCCAGATTTACCGAACATCAGGGTATAGCCGTTCTGAAGTCTGTTGAAGTAGGTCGAACGGTGAAGGATGTCTGCCGCGAGGCTGCAATTTCTGAAGCCAGCTATTATA
>NZ_JMPR01000024.1 GCF_000735525.1 Tatumella ptyseos ATCC 33301
AAAAAGGCCCAGATCTCTGATTTAGCCTGGTACGGATATTGGGAGGGAATCATATAACCGGAAACCTCAAAAAGTGTCCGGAACTAAAAAAGGTCTACTTGCACTATCAATGGGCCTAAAAGGTTCGGATTTAATTAGTTGGCTTCAGACTTCGCGGGACAAATTGAAGGCACAAAAAAGCCCGCAGGGCTTGCGCCGTGCGGGCTCTTAGGACTTCATCGGATGATTCTGGTATCACCGATGGAGAATTTGGTGGGCTGGCGGAATCTGAATGAATACTTCAACTTATTGTTTTAATAGTTTTTTGTTTAATTCAGTTTTCTTCCGTGTACCTAAACGTGTACCAATTATTTTTTCTTATCAGGAAATGTACTCCCAGAAACCTCATTTCTCTGACGAGATCTGACGTACCGTCATCAGGAATTCATGAGCAGTGGTTTCCCAAAGTTCAGGCGAAAAATCAAACCCGTATCGTTTCCTGAACTCCTCTTCGACACCGTCACCATAGGCGGAGATAAAATCATCAACTTCTTCGACGAGATCTTTGAGCATCCAGTCTGGTGCTGACTTTTTGAACAGCCGTACTATGCCTTCAATCGTATCCTCACCATCATTGATGATGTCGGCGTCCTGGTTGAAATAACCGAAAATCAGTTGGTCAAGAAAGTGGAAGTTTTGCATTTTGTACCTATAGAGCCGGGAACGCTGTGAGAATGTAATAGGGTTTGCCGTTATATCGCTGAAACTCAATAACAATTCTCACATTTGTCATGACTATTCGCTGGTTACTCCCGCGCTGGAAACCGTAGCCAATCGCTTTGCCAAATGCATAGCGAATAGTCAGCCTGGCTCCCTGCCTGCCTCCGCCAAGAACGGATTTTATAACGCCCCGGTTAGCAAAGAGCGCTCTTGATATGGCTTCTTCTGCAATACGCACGTTGGTAAAGGTGGTGGAATACTGCAAACGTTTATTCGCTTCAAAGCGGGCTAATAGTTCTACATCGCTTTTGCCAACATGTGTGGAAAGCGTATGCCCGCCGGGTTTAAAACCCGTCATTGACTCATGCTCACTGAGTTTGATGCGGCCAGCCCTTACTGCTGCTACCCGGCTTGCGCCGATGCCAAGTGCAAATCCTAATGGAACATCGATATCGACAGTCAGGCCGATTTTCAGCGCCGTATCGTCATCTGCTCCAAAGGATTTGGCAATTGCTGTTGCTGCCTCGTAAGTTGCCGTACGCGTGTTTCTGCCCACAATGAGCTGATTAGCAGCAGCATGAATGCTGTCGAGACTATGCGCACCGACTACAACACATCCTGCTTTTGTTAATCCGGTAGGTTCAGGTGCGATACACAGAGCGGTGGCACCTGCCAGCTCAAGTGAACCCATGATAAGCCCCAGCCCTCCGAGAAGGCGGTTACTCATCGTTTCCGCCTCTGTGACTGTCTTATCAGAGAGCGCGGCAGCAAGCTGAACAGGGGACATCGCTATCTTTATGCCATCATCCATAATGAAACCTCATGTGTTTAAAAGACGAACAGGTCGATTCTAACCTCTTTTCTGACATGACCAATCATTTCAGAGCCAGAAATGATTTTAGTAAAAAGCGTTTATACTGTTCACTTTCACTTTTAATCATTTTAAACCATATGGTTAGATGGTGAAGTGTTAAGGTCTGCATGTACACGGGTGTACACATGAAGTGATCACTCAGGTTCAAAGTAAAAAACCGGCCTGAGTCGGTTCGTTTACCTGGCTGAGTCTGAATATGTATTATAAGTGTATGAATTTAATTAACATTATTGAATTCAATTTTCAAGTGTGTACCAATGGTGGCTTGTCACAGTGCTTTTATTGTTAGTTAAACCAGTTTTTGAATAGACCATTTGAAGAAAAAAACTTTTTTTACTTAAAACTGTTCACACTGTTCACTTACTAATTTTTATTTTAAATTTCAATGCGGTAAATGATGAATAGTCGGTGAACAGTGAACACTTTACTGTTCACTTTTGCCTTTATGCAGGAAAAAAAAGACCGGCAATTGCCGGTCAGGATAGGTTATTTCGCTAAGGGGTCATCACATTTTGGCAGCCAGTCCGCATTGCTTTCTTCCCTGAGCGAGAGATTGGTTTGTATGCCCAGATTTTTGCGCCGCTTCTCATAGCTCAGTCCGTACTCTTTCAGCATAGCCGGCAGACTCTTACCGAACATAGTGAGGCTGAGAGTATTCCTGTAGCCGTGGGCCTCCATATACGCCAGATAGGCATGATACAGATAAAGGCGTGGCTGACGCGGTATAATGTTTGCATTGCCAATATACATGCCGTCAGGCTCCGGCAGTGCATCAAGGTAACCACAAAAATCAAATGCCGGGTCGGCGTCGCGCTTGATGCTGAGTGCTTCGTCGGAGTTCTGTTGTGACTGGAGCAGTGCGCGGGCGGTCATCGGGTCTCTGAACCTCTGCATAAGCTGGCGCACAATCACGGCCAGCTCACGGGCGATTTTGTTCCTGAGCTGCGGGTCGCGCTCTTCCGGGGCAATCTGTTCCGGGAAATGCAGAATGACCCGGCGACGGGAAACACCGCCGCTGCGGTCGGTAAAACGCATCGGGTTATTGTTCACGGCCAGAATCACCGCCGGAATATGGGTGGAGTACGCATCTTTGTATTTCGGGTCGACCGAGACCGCATCCCCGCCGGTGATGGCCTTGAGTCCTGCTCCGTCACCGCTCCATTTCTCCTGGTCGGGCAGGCGTATCAGCGAGAAGCCTATCAGAGATGCACGTTTGCGGGGATCTTCCAGTGTGTCGATATTGGCCGACGTGGCGTTATCTTTCCCGGCAAGCATAGTCGCAATTTCGGCCAGAATACTTTTCCCGCTGCCTCCGGGGCCGGTCACCTCAAGAAAGAGCTGCCAGTCGTAGCGGTTTGCCAGCACCATAAACAGCGCAGCAAGAATCACGTCGCGTTTTTCCGGTTTTCTGCCAGCGGCACGGTTGAGCCAGCGCCAGAAATCCGGCGCATGGATTTCCAGCGTTTCTCCCTCTACCGGCGGGGTAAAATCAACATCACAGAGCGTGCGCAGCCAGTGTGATTTATGATGCGGGCTGAATGTACCTGTGACGGTATCGAGTACCCCATTACGAAAGCCAATCAGACGTCGTGCCGGGACGTCCTGCTGTGGAATAATCAGTTTCAGGGTCTCCACCACCGAGGCAATTTTCCCCGACGAAAACGGCGCGCGCAGACGCTGGAACAATCCGGCCACGTCGCGGGCAAAGTCCGACGGCGGAATGATTTTCCATATACCGGCCTCATAGCGGGACAGGAGCTGGCCGTTCGCATCCACGGCCAGCGCTTCGCCGTAATGCTCATGTACCCGCATCGCTTTCTCACTGGTGCTCATGGCGGTAAATTCCGCCTCGCTCATGGTTGTGAAAGGACTGTCAGCCGGTGGCCGGATGGCGTCATAAATCACTTTCCGCGTTGTCTCCTCGCCTTTCTGAATAAAGGCATCATTCCAGTCACCAAACACCGGTGGCAGGGCGACAATACCCTCACAGGCTTCTGCGGCCATGTCGGCTTTTATCTGGCCGTCGCCGTTAAGGTCGCGGTCGGCCGCCAGCACAATCTGACAGGCCGGGTGTTTCTGACGGACAAGGCTCGCCAGAGAAAGGAGGTTCACGGAGGATAACGCCACCATGACGGTTTCCCCGGTCAGATGATGCACGGTGAGTGCGGTCGCATAGCCCTCCGCAATCCACAGGCGTTTTCCGGCTTGTTTTTTCCCTTCGATGATATGACACGCCCCTTTTACCTGACCGGCTTTCAGGGTGCGTTTGAGACCGTCAGAATTAATAAGCTGAAGGTTAACCAGTGCGCCGGTATCGTCATACAGCGGGACAACCAAATCACCGGCGCGAAAGGTTACACCGCCGGTTTTATTCATGACGGTGAGCGTCAGACATTCCAGAGAAGGGAAGCCCTTGCGGGTCAGGTAGGCGTTACCGGTGGCCGGTCGCGTTTTCTCCATCAGTTTTACAGCCTGAGCGACCGCCGCTTTGCGATCAGCCTCCGTTTCAGCTTCTGTGGCCGCAATCACATCTGAGGTAACCGGCGGCAGGTTACCGGTTACGGCGCTCACTTTCCGGGCGGCCTCAGACGGATTTACGCTGAACACCTTTTCAACCAGTTTCAGGCCATCACCTGCGCCGCACTGGTTACAGAACCACGTGCCTCGTCCCTCTTTGTCATCAAAGCGGAAACGGTCAGATCCGCCACACACCGGGCAGGCCTGATGCCGGTTTTTAATCACTTTTACACCCAGAGCGGGGAGAATACCCGTCCAGCGGCCGCACGCCTGTTTTACCGTGTCCGTTACGTTCATCTTCATCGTTATTTTTCCCTCAGTGCAGTACCGGTGCGGTGATGTGACGGGCGCAGAGTTCGTCCAGTACGGCGAACCCGAGAAAGGACAGCGACGGGGTGGCCTTGAGTGGTCCGGCTTCTATTAAATCTTCCAGCAGCGCACAGGCAATCTGACGGCCTTTATCTTCGCCGTGCTGACGCAGATAGAAGCCCTCCAGTTCGGACGCAATTGCACTTTCCAGTGTGTCGAGAGTGAGGTGCGGGTAGAGGTGCTGACGCTCGCACAGAGTCAGCCATGCACAGGCGACGGCGCGGCGGTAAAGTGCGGTGCGTAATACGGGCGGAAATATCTGTTTCATACGTTACCCTCCCCGGTCAGCCAGTGCTGATTACAGCGCTTTACCACATCGTCGAGCCGGGAGGTCATGAGGTAAATCACGGAGGTGAGCTGTAACTGCTGTGCCGGGTCACGACGAACCGTCGCGCAATCCTGTACCTGCATCAGATCGGTGACGAGCTGGCCGACATTACGCATATGCTCAAGGCATTCGAGGTCACTGGCGGTAATGGTAGTGTGTCTCATACGCGCACCTCCGCAACCGGCAGACGGCCAGCGAACGAGAGGACGTAATCGCGGGACAGGGAAAGGCGTGCGGCATGTTCACCACCGGCAACGTTACGGAGCATACAAATGCGGTGCTTGCGGTCTGCAAGAAGAACGGCGGCAAATACAAAGACAAACTGCGGGTATGACGGGGTGAGGGTAGTAGCCATGATGGCAGCCTCCTTGAAGTAGTTTGAAAAACTACCACCGGAAACGCCAATTTCACTGGTGGCAGCCCGAACGGGGTTGGCGTAACCGGCCTTCAAGGAAACCGGCCAGCCCGAAGGCTGCCCCGCCCGGACTGCCATTATCAGAAAAGAGCTCCGGTGCAAGAATAAACACCACAGCCCTGAAAATGGGTGTGTCTGAGCAACGACATAAAAAAACACGCATGGCGCGTGTCGTGTCGCCTTGAAGTTATTCGGAACGCCAATTCCGGCTGCCGATTTTGCGACAGCGGGAAAACTATACCCGGAAATGCCGAAAAGAAGCAAGCCAGAAAAAGGGGGGAATTGTTGTAGGGACATCATCATGCGTCATAACCCCGGTTCCGCTCGGCAATACGCTCCGCCATCCATGCGGTGATTTCAGAGTGAGCCCACGCTACATTTTTTCCACCCAGAGAGATTTGTTTCGGGAATACCTCCCGGCTGATGAGGTCATAAATGGTTGACCGGGACAGGCCGCATAAGTGCATCACTTCGGGCAGGCGGATAAAGCGCTCATGAACGACATCAGAGACCGGCATCAGGGGCGCTGCAGGGGCAGAAGACGGGGAAGAAAAAGCAGTGTTCATCGGGCTACCTCACAAATTCCATAGAGTGCCGGTCGTGTCCGTCCGGCTTCGGGTAGCTCTCTATTTTGTGGATATTTTGCCTCAGGGCAACAAGTCATTTTGTAGTACCCAACCATCCGACAGGGTGATTTTCATAAAGTGGTAATCCCTGACAAATGTTGGCAATCTTTGATTATCTTTTGGCAAACCGGTAACTACTTTTATTTATACATTTTTATTTTTTAATCGCTAAAAAGTCTAAGTGGTTGCCTGACAGAAGAACCCAAGAGTGAACAGTAGTGAACAGTCGGTGAACAGTTACACCCTCAACTGTTCACCCTTTATCTGATTGTATTACTTGTCTTTTTCTTCTCATTGAACAGTAGTGAATAGTTATAAGTAAAAAAACAAACAGTGAGTAAGGTTACCTGAGACCTTTCTCTGGCCAGCCGGGCTTTCAGGTCTGTTTGTGCCATTTTTGCCACAACGGTATTGAATCGTGTTGTTGTGTCTGGCACGGCAGAATCTCCTCAGGTTGAAACGAAGAGGAGACCCGACATGACTCAGACCACTGTTATACCCGACTACCTTAAACCCGCAATGGAACGCCTTGAGACTGCCCGGTCGGCACATCTTGCTAATGCCAGTCGTATGGATGAAACCGCGATGGCCCTCAGCCAGGTAAAAGCGCAAAAAAATGAACTGGAGCAGGAAAACGGTAATGACTCCGGTGCATGGCGCAACGCCTTCCGTGCCGGTGGTGCTGTCATAACCGACGAGCTGAAGCAACGCCATATTGCAAGTGTGACACGGCGGGAGCTGGCCCTGGAATGTGACAACATGGCTGAGGTACTGTCTTTCGAACTGGAAAGTCTTGAAGGAGCCTGTGACAACACAGCCAGAGCATACTGTCAGGCACATCACAGTGCACTCAGTCAGTATGCCGGGCATGAACTTGACGCTGCCCTGCGTGAGAGCTGCAGCGCTCTCATCAGAGCAATGAAACTCAGCATACTGGTTAAAGAAAATCCGCTTGCCAATATCATTGGCCATCAGGGCTATGTTGAACCGGATCAGGCGGTGATGCAGCAGGTGAAAGCGTGGCTTGAGCAGTCGGTAAAGAGCTGCAAAATCCGTCTGACTGATGAACCAGTGCTGTTCAAAACAGGGCTGTCGGCCCGCACATTGCCTCATATGGAGCATAACGTTGCGGCCACACCCGGTCAGCGAAAAGTCTGGCAGGAAAAAATGCGGGTACATGAGGCCGGGCTGAAAACACGGGGGTTACTGTCATGATGTGTTGCCCTTTTTGCCACAAAGCGGCGCATGTTCGAACCAGCCGCTATATGTCGGAAAATGTCAAAGAGCGTTATCACCAGTGCCAGAATCTGGAATGCTCAGCCACCTTTAAAACGCATGAGTCAATCTTTGAGGTGATCCGTTCTCCGGTCGTCGATACAAAACCCGAGCCGCTGCCAACAGTGCCTGCCGCTCCGCGTCGGGTGAAAGGCTGTTACAGCTCCCCGTTCCGCCATTAATCAGGAGAGATAAACCATGACCACCCTGACTTTACAGCATGCGTTTCAGGCCAGTCAGATGAATAAAACGGCGTGGCTGAACCGTAAAGCCGAACTGACTGCCGCAGAGCAGGAATACCGCGAGCAGATGCTGGCCGGAGATGAACGTATCCCGGTACGATTACAGGAATTGCGCGAAATTATGGACATCAAAAAATGGGAAGTTAATCAGGCCGCCGGTCGTTACATTTTTTCGCATGAGGAAGTGCAGCGCATCAGCATCCGTAACCGGCTGCACGAGTTTATGCAGCAGAACGGCGCAGAGCTGGCTGCCTCGCTGGCACCTGAGCTGATGGGGATTAAGAATCAACCTGCAATGATAAAAAACCGTGCACTTGACCGTTCAGTCTCTTACCTGAGAGAAGCACTTTCCGTCTGGCTGGCCGCAGGAAATGAAATTAAATATTCTGCACAGGATAACGACATTCTAACGGCCATCGGATACAGGCCTGATGCGGCTTCGCGGGATGATAATCGTGAAAAATTCACCCCTGCTCAGAACATGATTTATACGCATCGACGCGCCGGGCTGGCTGCTCAGTAGCCCGGCAAAAAATCCCCGTAAATCCCGTCATTTTTCCAGAATTAAGCCATGCATCCATAAGGTGCATGGTTTTGCATGCGTTTTCCCGTTCCTGAATTCCCTGCCAGCGCCAGTAGCAGTGCGACCTGAGAACACCTTTGCGCCTGCATTAAAAGCAGCCCCTTAAGCGGGCAGGCGTGGCGGGGAGAGCATTGCGCGCCGAAGGTGTTAAATCATTTTAATTTGCTGGTGCTAACAATAGATAATATAAGGCATCAGTTTTGGTCTCAGAAGCTCACAAAGTTGCATTGAATGTTCATAAGAAGGAGAGAGGCCTGAGTGGTTCAATTTCGAGCGAGATCATGTTAACGAGAATGTACAATACTTGTTCATTTACTCTTCTTAAATTGCTATTCTGATTGCCTAAAATTGTTGTAACTTTAGATTATCAGGCTTGAAACGGAGTCCCAAATGATTGCATCACTACTCACCAATGAATACGTAAGTGCCTTTGGATATATAGTTGGGGTTGTCTCTGGGTGTATAGCAATATTCCAGACTATGCAAGTGACCAAGAAAAGTAATGAGATACAACAGCTTAATGTCACGATAAGTGATCTCAATTCCCAGATTACAAATATCACTACCAATAGGAATAATATTAATCAAGGGGAGTGCTCCCAATATTTCCAAGATAATAATGGATCTGTTAATATTGATAATCGGGGGTAGTTATGGGTTCTGGTGTTAATTTTAATGATAATACTGGCCCTGTACATATAACTAACCAGTCACGAGTATTAAGAGCCAGTGTTATTGGGAAGTTGATAGAAATTATTTCCAATCCAGTTGGTGGCGGGCAAAGTTTAAACAGAAGTGCATCAAATATTGACGTTAAAATCTCGTTCAATGATCTTAAAAGAAATAGATGGGTAGCTGAACTTTACAAAGAAGATGCTTTACTAGTCGATGAGTCTATTAAAACACTTGATAGTATAATTTTAAATGGTAGTGTTAAATTGAAAAGGCAATTTAGAGGCTATTATAACTCGGCATTGGGATTGTATGGGCTCTATGAAAAGCCGTTTAACATTGAAGTTGTTAGGAAAAATTCAGATAATATTATAGATGATGTCATTAGAGCTGCTCAAGAAACTGTTAGTTCGTGCTCTAATTTAGATTCAGAATTTTTACAAGAAGATATTGATAATGGCATTCGTATGATTGTGAGCTATTCAATTATCGAGTGCATAGTGCTGGAGAATCCTAATGATTACAATTGATTCGGATCCAAAAGCAAACCCTGTATATATTGGAAGTGTGGTACTTAGAATTTTCCAAAGCAATGATTCAATGCTAATTGAAATTTCTCGACTGTATGATTTAGTAAATGCGGTCTTTGAATTATCGTTTGATCTTTTTCTTTACTCATTAGATTGGCTTTTCATAATCGGCGCAATTGAGTTAGATGGAAATGGTGGAGTAGTATATGCGGCTCAATAAACTTATTATTTTAAAAAACAATTCTATTGTTAGGGAAGTGACGTTTAAAGACGGTTTAAATCTAATTGTAAATAAAAGAACGTCAGGTAAAGATAGTGGCAATAGTGTAGGTAAATCCACGTTATCACGTGTTTTAGATTACTTATTTATGTCTTCAGGTAGTGATATCTATCATGATGCTGAATTTGGAAAAGATATACCTGAAATAGTATCGTTGATCAATGATGGTATATTAAGATTTACATTGGATTTTAATACAGTAGAAAATAAAAAAGCAATTGTCTCTCGAGTAATATCTACTGATGAGAAAAGTTCAAAGTATTATTTAAACGATATTGAAGTTGATAAGAAGCAATATTATGACTTCATAGCTCAAGCAGTATTTGGGTTGACTACAGATAAACCATCGCTAAGGAATGTATCGCATAAATTTATTAGAAACACGAATGAAAAGATGCAGAAAACTCTTAACTTTTTACATACTAATACAACTTCTGATGTCTACGATTTATTATACTTGTTTTTGTTTGGATTCAACGGGTTGCCGTTGATAAAAAAGAAGGGCGAATTTAATAAAGATATAAAAAAACAAAGAAAATATCTGGCCGCATACAGAAACCCTAACAGAGAGACAGTTTTATCAAAAATGATAAAGCCTCTAAAAAAGGAAATTGCAGAGGCAGAAAAAAACATTAAAAATTTTGATTTTAAAGATAGTCATGATGAAAGCATAAAAAAACTATCAGAAATACAAATGGTTATCAGTAACTACTCTTTGACTTATGCAACTTTAAATATGCGCGTTAGAAATATTGAAGAATCGATTTTGTCTCTAAAAAACAATATCACTCAACTCGTAGAGAACGATTTAATAGAAATCTATAATTCAGCCGGTCTTTATTTTAAAGGTGAGCTTAAAAGAACTTATGAAGAAATGGTGTTATTTCATAATGATGTAATTAAAAATAAAATTGATTTTTTAGAGTTGGAGTTGTTAAAGAAAAAAGAAGGTATTGATGCTGTAAATGAAAAAATTAATGATTTTCATGCGCAAGAATCATCTTTATTTAAAACAATCAAAGAGCCAGAGACGTTAAACTCTATAAATCAACTATTTAATAAACTAACAGAGTTACGTGAAAATCTGGCTAGCATAGAGACTAATCTCACGCGGATCAACGATACTAATGCCTTAATAAAATCGCTTGAAGATAGTAAAGATAAGTTACTTGATGAGATCGAGTTAGCTGTTCAAGGCCTAGAGAAAAATATCGAGATTTTTAACGAGTTTTTTGGTGATCTTACAAAGGAAATTTATGGAGAAAGATATATATTTGATCTTTCTTTTGATATTGATAAAGGAAAATGTAATTTTGATATTTCATGTGTCACGCCAAACAGTAATGGAGGTAAGAAGAAGGGCGAGATAACAGCATTTGATTTGGCATATATTAAATTTGTTGATAAAGTCAAATTAAAAAGACCAACTTTTGTTATTCATGATAGCATTGAAGATGTAGATGTGAATCAAATTAGGGATATATTTATTGAAGCAAACAATATAAATGGTCAATATATTGTTTCAATCTTAAGTGATAAGTTTTCTGAAGATGTTGATTTGAAAACCATGAAGGATAACTCGATTCTTGAGTTATCTTCGACAAATAAATTCTTTAAAGTATAGTTATAAAAGGCTTGTTTGATAAACAAACCTTCCCCACCATGCCATTAGCTCTAATCTTTTATTCAAGTACGTTGAGCGGTTATAAGCTCTTCGTACTTCATTTTTATCACTATGAGCTAAAGCTGCTTCGATGACATCAGTATTAAAGCCTGCCTCATTTAAAGCTGTGCTCGCGATAGAACGTAGCCCATGTGCAACAAGCCTACCTCCGTAACCTATCCGTTTCAAAGCGGCATTGGCAGTCTGGCTATTCATCGCTTGCTTCGGATCACTTCTACTCGGGAAAACATGTTCACGCTGAGCACTGATTGGTTTCATCACTTCCAGAATTTCTAATGCCTGCGGTGATAACGGTACAACATGTTCACGCTTAGCTTTCATTCGTTCTGCCGGAATTGTCCAGAGTTTTGCCTCGACATCGATTTCTTCCCACCTAGTACCCGAGGCTTCAGAAGGTCGTACAAGGGTCAGAAGCTGCCACTCAATAAGGCAGCGAGTCGGAACAGACAGATTCGACATGGCCAGAGAACGCATCAGCTTAGGTAATTCTTCTGGTCGAAGCGTCGGCATGTTCTGCTTTTTGGGTTTCTCGAATGCCATCCCAACACCCGATGCTGGATTTACATCTATCAGACCAGTGTTAATTGCGTAGATCATGATTTCGTTAATACGCTGTACCAAGCGGCGAACCGTCTCTAGCGCACCACGTGCTTTGATTGGTTCCAATGCTTCAACAATTGTTCTGGCTTTAATTTCCTGAACGGTTATCGCCCCGATTGCTGGAAACACGTCTTTATCTAAAGAACGCCAGATATCCTTTGCATAATCCTCTGTGACGCTTTTGCTCTTGAGCTGAAACCAGTTGGCGGCCACGGTCGAGAAAATACTATCCAACTCAATCTGGCGTTGTTCTGACGCTTGTTCCTGTTGCTGTTGTGGATCCATGCCTTGCGCTAGCGTGGTTAAGTGCTGGTCGCGTATCTGACGAGCTGCTGCGAGTGTAAGGGCAGGGTATGAACCGAGACTCAAATTTGTGCGGCTGCTGCTTCCCGGTCGTTGATAACGGAAGCGCCAGAGTTTTTTACCGGAGGTTTTGATGAGTAAGAACAGGCCATCACCATCATGTAGGGTGAAGTCTTTTTCGCGTGCTTTCGCTTTGAGGATTTCGTTGTTAGTCAGAGGCCGGGTAACACGCGCCATGTCTGGATTCCTTCCATAATTGGTACACGTTTATGGGCCACAGTATAGCGTGTACCTAAACGTGTACCAATTTTATCTGGATTTAGCCGGATATACCCGGACAACGACAGACACAAAAAAGCCCGCAAGGCTTATGCTATGCGGGCTTTCCGTACTTCACCGGACGTATCCGGATCATGATTTGGTGGAGCTGGCGGGAGTTGAACCCGCGTCCGAAATTACTACACCGTCGGCACTACATGCTTAGTCCAATCTTTACATTCGCTTGTCAGCTGCGGATGGACACGCCACTAACAAACTAGCCTGATTAAATTTAATGCTTCAACCCCAGGCAGGGTATCCACACGATCTCTTTTGGGTTTGACCTCTCTTGATCCCCGTCCTAAGAGCGGAGGCTAGGGAGAGAGGGCTCTGAGCAGGTTATTAAGCTGCTAGTGCGTAGTTTTCGTCGTTTGCGACTATTTTTTTGCGGCTTTTTACGAGGCCAACCGCCCCTCGGCATGCTCCTTGGGCTTCGCAAATCCCGTCGAATCCAGAATCAGCCCCAAGTACTGTCAGTTACTATATCAGGAAAAGCATCAGCTACACCAGTAGTTTAGCGATTTCCTTTTTTCATAATACGTGCTTTGTCGATTTTCCACTCACGTTCACGGATGTCATCGCGCTTGTCATGCTCTTTCTTACCCTTGGCGACACCAATCTTAAGTTTGCACCAGGCATTTTTCCAGTACAGTGACAAGGCAACGATCGTATAACCTTCACGATTAACCCGTCCGAAAATGGAGTCCAGCTCACGCTGCTTCAGCAATAATTTACGGTTACGGGTAGGGTCACACACCACATGCGTCGAAGCACCCAGCAGGGGCTGGAAGGTTGCACCAAACAGAAATGCTTCACCATCACGCAACAGAATATAACTTTCGCTGATGTTCGCTTTACCTGCGCGCAGTGATTTTACTTCCCATCCCTGCAACGACAACCCGGCCTCGAATTCCTCTTCGATGAAATATTCATGACGGGCGCGTTTGTTGAGGGCAATGGTTGCAGAACCGGGTTTGTTAGCTTTTTTCTTAGTCATAATATCGCTTATTTTACACCACTTATGCGCAGAAACCATCCCCTGTCACGGGGGAGTAAGTGACATATTCTAGCATGTCAGTAGCATGAAGACATTTTTGTTTAACTAATGAAACTGGTATGATCGAGGGGTTTTCTACTTAGCAGGAAGTGTTATGGCCCAGATTAGTCGTTCAGCGCTGGTCCCGTTCAGTGCTGAAAAAATGTACCAGCTTGTGAATGATGTCGATGCTTATCCGCAATTTTTACCAGGCTGCACCGGTAGCCGGATCCTCGATAGTTCTGAAAATCAGATGACGGCCTCTGTCGATGTGTCTAAAGCGGGGATCAGTAAGACATTTACCACTCTCAATACGCTGACCAGTAACCAGCGGATCCATATGCAACTGGTGGAAGGACCGTTCCGTAAGTTAAGCGGCGGCTGGCAGTTTTTTGCGCTGGGAGATGACGCCTGTAAGGTAGAGCTGAGTCTGGATTTTGAATTCACCAATATGCTGGTAGAAATGGCTTTTGGCCGGGTTTTCAAAGAACTTGCTAACAGTATGGTACAGGCCTTCACGACACGGGCGAAAGAGGTTTACAGTGGCTGATATTCAGGTTGAGGTGGTTTATGCACTGCCTGAAAAACAGTATCTGCGGACCGTCACCGTGACGGAAGGGAGTACAATTGAGCAGGCGATTATCGCCTCGGGATTACCGGAGCTGCGGAAAGATATTAATCTTGCCGAAAATAAGGTTGGTATATTCAGCCGCGCGGCCAAACTGCAGGATGTCGTACAGGCAGGTGACCGGGTGGAAATATACCGTCCTCTGCTGGCAGACCCGAAAGAACTCCGTCGTCAGAGAGCAGAACGCTCAGCAAAAAATAATCAGAAATGATTCGGCGTATGCCAGTGACAGAATAAAAAAAAGCGCAGTGAAAACTGCGCTTTTTTTATCTGTCACCGGCGGTGCAGCAGAGCGGCCAGATTATGGGGTCAGTGCCGGTTTATTATCGATATTGGTCAGAATGCCATTGCTGTCAAACGTCAGCGTCAGCGTCTGCTGAGTGACTTTCTCATGGCCTGGCTCCTGGCGGAACACGTAATACCACACATTACTGCCGAAAGGATCTTTCATCATCGGGGTTCCGAGGGTATATGCCACCTGTTGCTGATCCATTCCGGTATGCAGCTTACTGATGTCGCTTGCGACCAGGTAGTTACCCTGGTTGATATCCGGTCGATAGACAACTCGTTCAAGTGTTGAGCAGCCAGCGGTTGTCATCAACATTACTACTGCAGCAGCAGCCAGTATTTTACTGCGCATGTATAGATTCCTTTTTCGGACACATATGCCTGTGCAAGGCGGTTCTTTGCCATCAACGATGAATGCTGCCTGTAACAGGTTTACTTCGTCCGGCGATATAAGATACCGATAATAATAGACCTTTCGCCAGATGGAAACCTTTGCAGGGCATGCATATGACTTCCGGTTAGAAAAAAAGTGCCATATCAGGCGGCTAAAAGTTCTTTTGCATTGGCCAGCGTGTTACGGGTGACTTCACTTCCGCCCAGTAACCGGGCCAGTTCATGCAGGCGGGCAGACTTATCCAGCAGTCGCATCTGGGTTTCTGTCATCGAGCCATCAGTAATTTTACTGATGAAGAAATGACTGTGACCACAGCCCGCCACTTGCGGAAGGTGGGTAACACACATCACCTGGGTGGATTCACCTAACTGACGCAGCATTTTACCGACAATTGCTGCTGTCGGGCCACTGATACCCACATCGACTTCATCAAAAATCATGGCCGGCGTTTCCATTTTCTGTGCGGTAATCACCTGGATTGCCAGGGCTATACGTGACAGTTCCCCCCCGGAGGCGACGCGGGCCAGAGCCTGTAGTGGCTGCCCGGGGTTGGTGCTGACACGGAATTCAATCTGGTCAGCGCCCTGAGGGGTTAAACGGTCTTCATGGAAGATGACATCAATAGCAAATTGTCCGTGCTGCATCGAAAGCTCATGGATAGAGGCAGTGATCTTTTCTGATAGCTCAGCCGCAAAATGACAACGTTGCTGGTGTAATTCACGCGCCGTTTCCAGTGCGGCCTGGTGGAACTCCCCGACCTGCCGGCTCAGTTCTTCCAGTTCATCATCGTGGTGTTCCAGTTGCTGGTATTCTTCCAGCAATTGCTGGTGTAAATCCGGCAGGCTCTCCGGTGCAACATGGTGTTTACGGGCCAGTGAAATCTGGCGTGAAATACGTTGTTCCAGATCCTGTAACCGATTGGGATCGAGATCGATACGTTCACAGTAGTGGCGGAGTTCATCTGCGGCTTCACTGACCAGAATCGAGGCATCGTCCAGCATACTGAGTACCGGTGTCAGGCTGTCATCCATCGAAATTAACTCACTCACGGTCTGTCGGGCACTGTAGAGCAGGGATTGTAATGTCGTATCGTCACCGTCAGAGAGCATTTGGGATGCCTGCTGGCTCACGGTCAGGCGCTGACCGCTGCTGGCCAGTTGCTTGTACTCACTATCTGCACCTTCATACTCGCCCTGCTGAGGAGAGAAACTATTGAGCTCTTTTAGCTGGTACTGTAATAGCTCACGACGGGCTTCCCGTTCCTGAGTTTGCTGCTGCAGTACCGCGAGCGTCCGGCAGGCATGATGCCATTGCTGATAATGGTGCTGCATTTTCTCAGATAACCGGGTCGGATCAGCATAGGCATCCAGCAAATGACGCTGATGTTCGGGTTTCAGCAGCAACTGGTGCGCGTGCTGACCGTGGATCTGGATCAGCAACTGTCCCAGTTCACGTAGCTGGGAAAGGGGCACCGAGGTACCGTTGATAAACCCCCGCGAGCGGCCGTCGGCATTGATCACCCGGCGGAGCAGGCATTCTTCGTTATCATCAAGATGATTATCAGCCAGCCACTGCCTGGCTGACGGTGAGGCGGTTAAGCGAAAGCGGGCACAGATATCCGCTCTGGCGGCGCCGGGCCTCACCATACTGGCGTCAGCCCGGGCACCAAGACACAAACTGAGCGCATCTATCGCAATGGATTTCCCGGCACCGGTTTCGCCGGTAATGGCGGTCATCCCCTGTTGAAAGTCGATATCGAGTTCACGAACGATTGCAAAATTGCTGATGGTCAGTTGTGCCAGCATAGTATCACCTGTATAGAAAAACATGACTGTTTTTTTATACAGTATAAACAGGAATTTTATACAGTAAAGAGCCCGGCACAATTTTCAGAATAATTTTTTCGACCAGCCGAGTTTTGTACTTAACGTATTAAAGTAATTGTAATTTTTCGGGTGGATCAGGTCCAGGTGCTGCGGACTGCGTTTGATCAGCACTTCTTCCCCCTCCCGGATGGGGAGCGCTATCTGGCTGTCACAACTGATTTCCAGATCGCTGCGCAATGATGAGAATCGCAGGTGAATGACACTGGTACTGTTGATCACTAACGGGCGTGCCGACAGGGTATGCGGGAACATCGGCACTACGCTTATCGCTTCCAGTCCCGGTGTCAGGATAGGCCCTCCGGCAGAGAGAGAATAGGCGGTTGATCCGGTCGGTGTTGAGATAATAAGCCCGTCTGAACGCTGCGAAAAGGCGAAGTTGTTATCGATATAAACTTCAAACTCAATCATATGAGCAACTTTTCCGGGATGGAGCACCACTTCGTTAATGGCAGTGGCCACCCTGGGCGTCTGTTGCGGCCTGGAGACCTGAGCTTCGAGTAAAAAGCGTTGTTCAGTAAAAAAATGTCCCTCAAGGACTTCCGCAAGCTGCTGGCGTGCATTTTCCGGGTCGAGATCGGTCAGAAACCCCAGGTTCCCGCGGTTAACACCAATGACTTTAATATCATAGCGGGAAAGCACGCGGGCTGCGCCAAGCATGTTCCCGTCCCCCCCGATAACAACGGCAAGGTCGGCCTGCTGACCAATTTCTGCCAGTGTGCCTGTCATCACCTCATGCAGATTCAGGTCATCGGCAATCTGTTGCTCTACAATGACCTGATATCCTGAGGCCGTCAGCCAGTGGCATAACATTTCATGGGTCGCTAATGCGTTGGGATGGCGCGGATGCCCCACAATACCAATGCAGTTAAAAAATTTTTTCATTTGCAGGCTATTCCTCTCACCAAAACAGCAGTCAATATGACACAGTCCCTTGAATCCGAAATTTTGATCCCCATAATAAGCCTATCGGCGATATGACTATGGGAAACGCGGAGATTTTCATGAGCAGTAAAGAACAGAATACCCCTAACGAGCAATTTTCAGAAGAGCAGGCAGCAGAACAACAGGCTGCGGCTGAAAATACAGAAACCTCCGGGACGGCAGATACCCGTGATGAGCGTATCGCTCAACTCGAAGCAGAAGTTGCACAATTGAGTGGCGGTGTCCGCGAAGCACAATTACGTGCCCAGGCTGAGATTGAGAATGTCCGTCGCCGTTGTGAGCTGGATGTGGAAAAGGCGCATAAATTTGCACTGGAAAAATTCTCTAATGAATTATTACCGGTGATCGATAACCTGGAACGTGCACTGCAGGTGGCGGATAAAAATAATCCGGAACTGGCATCAATGATTGAAGGGATCGAACTGACCCTGAAATCCCTGCTGGGTGCAGTACGTAAATTCGGCGTTGAAGTGGTGGGTGAAACCCATGTGCCTTTCAACCCTGAGCTGCATCAGGCTATGTCTATGATGGAATCTGATGACGTCGCGGCTAACCATGTCCTGATGGTGATGCAGAACGGTTACACCCTGAATGGTCGTCTGTTGCGTCCTGCGATGGTTGCGGTATCTAAGGGTAAAGCCTGATCACCGGCTAACCCGTCCGCCGGCAGCAGAGAGAGTCAGTCTGCTGCCGGGGATAGCTTTATCAGGATGCATTTACCGGTAATTCCGGCATCCACCGGATGGCGGGGCGTCCTGATTGCTCCAGTAGTCTATTGGTCGCTGAAAAGTGCCCACAGCCAAAAAATCCCCGATGGGCTGATAACGGTGAAGGGTGCGGAGCCTGCAACACATGGTGGCGCTCTCTGTCGATGATCCTGCCTTTCTTCTGTGCATGAGCCCCCCATAACAGAAACACCACGCCTTCTCTGTGTTGATTGATTTCAGCAATCACTTTATCGGTGAACTGTTCCCACCCCAGCCGTGCATGTGAATGTGCTTTACCCGCCTCTACGGTCAGTACCGTATTCAGTAGCAGCACCCCCTGAGTAGCCCAGCTGGCCAGATAGCCATGATTCGGGCGCGTGAAACCAGGTATATCTTTTTCCAGTTCTTTGTACATATTCAGTAAGGAGGGGGGTGTTGCGACACCCGGCAGTACGGAAAATGCCAGTCCGTGCGCTTGCCCCGGACCGTGGTAGGGATCCTGTCCAAGAATAACGACATTCACCTGGTTAAGTTCCGTCAACCGGAAAGCGTTAAACACATCTTTCTGTGGCGGGTAGACAGTCACCCCCTGCTGACGCCGCTCTGCGACCGTATTCAGTGTGTCAATAAAGTAGTCCTGCTGCTTTTCCGCCGCCAGCACATCGTGCCATGTCAGTATTGTTGTCATTATCAGCTCCTGAATATTTTGCCGGTCAGCTTAACTAATTTCGGTGACGGGTAAAGGGTTAAAATTTATTTTAAATTATACAGATAAAGTTAATTCTATATTTCTATTTTATATCAGTGAGTTATGTTTGCAATGTCCCGGGTGACGGTGCTTTTTTGATAAATATCAAAGACACCATTCTGTACATAAGTTATACAGTATGACAGGTGGTTGATTCAGATAACCCTCTTCTATGACAGTATCTGCCCCGGGAGGCGATAAATGATTAATGGAATTCAAATTACTAAAACAACCAATAATGCTCTGCTGAATTCATTCTGGTTACTGGATGACGAAAACTCTGAAGTTCGTTGTCTGTGTGCGAAGGGAGATTATCAGCCGGATCAGGTGGTTTCTCTGCAGGAACTGGGTGACATTGAGTACCGTGAAATTCCTCTGGAAGTAAAACCTCAGGTACGTATCGAAGGTGGACAACACCTGAACGTGAATGTATTGCGTCGCGAAACGCTGGAAGATGCAGTGAAAAATCCGGAAAAATATCCGCAACTGACGATTCGGGTGTCAGGGTATGCAGTCCGTTTCAACTCACTGACTCCGGAACAACAACGGGATGTCATTACCCGTACTTTTACAGCAAGTCTGTAACACGCTCAGAGGGAACAAAAAGGCGCTGTGCGCCTTTTTTTGTACAGGTAAATAATCAGTCTAATCATAATGTTAATATGATTTTCTGATCCTGTGCTTTGTTTTCACCCTTTATCAGGAAAACAGCTTCCCTGAGGGCAGGATTACCATCGTTTCTCCCAAAAAAATCGCCCGTATCGGGCGACTTTTTTTGGCTGTTGATGATTTTAAACACAATCAGCTTTCAGAGCTTTCATTTGCCTGGGAAGACGGCGTGCGGCGCTTACCGATATTTTTGGTATCACGGTGACGCATTTTGACCCGTGGCTTTTTCTCGTCTTCTTTTTTCTTCTCTTTACGTTTTTCCAGCTGCTTCCTGGAGGGTTTTTTCGGTCCGGTTGCCGCAGGTGCCCGCGTCTGAGGCCGCAGTTCGCTGATAGTACGGGCTTTCAGTGGCTCATTCAGGTAGCGGCCTATCTTCAGCAGGAGTTCATTGTCATGGGCTTCCACCAGAGACAGGGCGGTTCCTTTACGACCGGCACGTCCGGTACGCCCGATACGGTGCAGATAGGTGTCAGCTGTACGTGGCAGGTCGAAGTTAATCACCAGCGTCACGTCATCAATATCAATCCCGCGGGCGGCAACATCAGTCGCTACCAGCACGTTAACGCGGCCTTCATTCAGACGTTTGATGGCTTCGTTACGTTTTGCCTGAACCATTTCGCCTTCAAGATAGCTGCAGCGAATGTCTGCCTGACGGATCCATTCAGCTACTTCGTGCAAACGTTCGCGCTTACGCACAAAAACGATAGTACGGGACGCTTCCGGTTGCTTCAGCAGGTGGATCAGCAGTTTTGTTTTATGCTCCAGGTCATCCGCGCGGTAATACCATTGCTGAATTTTCTTGCGTTCACGACGGCTTGGCTCTGCATCGATGACCAGTGGCTCATTCAGAATACGCTGAGCAAATTCTTCAATGTGCTCTCCTTCCAGGGTGGCGGAGAACAATAGGGTCTGTTTACGCCAGCGGGTTTCAGCAGCAATCGTTTCGATATCCTGTGCAAAACCCATATCCAGCATTCTGTCGGCTTCATCCAGGATCAGCGTCTCAACGGCGCGGCAGTCAAAGTTTTCTTCTTTAATGTACTGCAGCAGACGTCCAGTGGTCGCCACCACCACATCCTGGTTCGTACTGAACACTTCGGCATGGTTCATATAGGCCACACCACCGGTGATGGTCGAAATATCCAGATGGGTATATTTCGCTAACTCACGAGCCTGATCGGCAACCTGCATCGCCAGTTCACGGGTCGGCGTCAGGATAAGAATTCGGGGCGGGCCGGATTTCTTGCGCGGGAAATCGAGCAGATGTTGAAGAGCTGGCAGTAAATAGGCCGCTGTTTTTCCGGTGCCTGTTGGTGCTGAACCCAGGACATCACGTCCATCCAGAGCAGGTGGAATTGCCTCTGCCTGTACTGCAGTGGGACGTGTGTAGTTCTTATCCTGCAATGCATTCAGCAGGCTTTCATCAAGTTCAAGTTCGGAAAAAGTGGTTACAGTCATGGTCTACCTCTGTTTGGGGCGCCGATTATAGACACTTCGGACGCATTCTTCATCTATTGTCTGCGCAACCCGGGCGGATAAACCTGCTTTCTGTCTGCCATCGGCCTGCTGAGCAAGGTTTTTCGCGGCAATATTTATTTTTGCCGGTTACACTGGTGCCCGTGATGTCAGGGGCAAAATAATGCAGGAGATGGCGGATGCCGGTTGCGCGTACATTCAGAAAAAACGGATTCACCTTCAGACAATTTTTCGTCGCACATGATAAGTGTGGCATGAAAGTCAGTACCGACGGAATAATTTTAGGGGCGGGCGCACCGCTACCGGTGGATGGGCGCGCTCTGGATATTGGCAGCGGCAGTGGTCTTATCTCATTAATGCTTGCACAGCGTCTTCATGCACAGGGCCGATCACCGGTTATTGATGCTATTGAGCTGGAGGCTGCTGCGGTTGAACAGTCGCGGGAGAATATTGCCGAATCACCCTGGCCCGGCAGCATTACCGTGCATCATGCCGATATTCTTCACTGGTGCGCGGGGGAGCAGGTGCGTTATTCCGTCATTGTCAGTAACCCGCCTTTTTATACTCCCGGGCCTGAGTGTCGTGATACTGCGCGTCAAACGGCGCGATATACTCATACCCTGACACATGAGACCCTGTTACTCCGTGCGAAACAACTGATCACTGCTGACGGATTATTTTGTGTGATCCTGCCTGCAGAGGCTGGACCCGGGTTTATGCATCTTGCAGAGACTTCCGGCTGGCATTTACGACAGCAACTGAAGATAACGGAGTATGAGCAGAAAGCGCCGCACCGTTTATTACTGACGTTTTCACCGTCTGCAGCAGAGACTGTACAGCAGACACTGGTGATCCGCGCTCCCTCAGGGAACTATTCCGATGATTACCAGGCGATGACCGGAGAATTTTACCTGCCAAAGCCCCGTGAATAACCCCGGAGTCCCGGCCGGTATTTTGCACGAGTTTATCCGCTGAATACGATTAAAATTACAGGGCTTTCTGTCCTGAATTGTCGACAAAACTGCCCCGTAATATGAGGTTAACCCGGCGGTCCGCCGGCCCTGAACCGCCCGCTGTTGCTATCCGGCCAGAGTCCGTGCGGAAAAACTTCCGATACTCTGAAATTGGGGTGAAATGCATCCTGCAATCGGGTAACCTGCCAGTTAAACAGCCCTGACTCATTTCTGAAGTGTGAAGAGGGACTTAGTTCAGGAATGGTAAGTTGTCCGCCCCCGCGCGATTTGTCGCAATCTTGTTGTGTGAGCGGATAAGCAGGAAAAATCTGAACTTTCTTTAAAGAGTCTACTCAAAGGAGTTGCTTGCTCATATAGAATGAGATGTAACTGGTGATTCATTGGATGTAGAACATATTTTGTGGGGATACAACCTCGGATGAGCGAGCAGTTAACAGATCAGGTTCTTGTTGAGCGCGTCCAGAAAGGGGATCAGAAGTCATTTAATTTACTGGTGATAAGATACCAGCATAAAGTGGCAAGCCTTGTGTCGCGCTATGTACCCCCGGGGGATGTCCCGGATGTGGTGCAGGAATCGTTTATTAAAGCCTATCGTGCGTTAGACTCCTTCCGCGGCGATAGTGCCTTTTATACGTGGTTATACCGTATTGCAGTCAACACCGCTAAAAACTATCTGGTAGCTCAGGGCCGCAGGCCACCTTCCAGTGATGTGGATGCCTCAGAGGCAGAAAATTTCGAAAGTGCAGGAGCATTAAAAGAAATTTCGAACCCTGAGAACTTAATGTTGTCTGATGAATTGAAACAAATTGTATTCCGGACGATCGAAACGTTACCAGAGGACTTACGGATGGCGATCACCCTTCGTGAAATAGATGGTCTGAGTTACGAAGAAATCGCCGGGATTATGGATTGTCCTGTAGGAACTGTACGTTCCCGTATTTTCAGGGCCCGCGAGGCTATTGATAACAAAGTTCAACCGTTGATTCAGCGTTAATGATCGCGGCTACTTGAAAGGTAAATGGCATGCAGAAAGAACAACTTTCCGCGTTAATGGATGGTGAAGTCTTAGATAAGTCTCTGCTTACTTCTCTGGCGGAAGATGTGGAATTGCAGCAACACTGGGAAAGTTATCATCTGATCCGTGATACGATGCGCGGTGACCTGGCCCCGGAATTGCACTTTGATATCTCTGCGCGGGTTGCAGAGGCCATTGCGCAGGAACCCGTGCGTAATAATGTCACGACATTGATCCCTGAAGCTCAGCCGAAGCCTTCACGCTGGAGTCGTATGCCTTTTGTCGGGAAAAAAGGGGCATGGGTTTCACAACTGGCTCAGGCCGGGGTCGCCGCCTGTGTTTCGCTGGCAGTGATTGTGGGTGTTCAACACTACGACACAGCTTCTGCTGATCATGTGACTGAATCTTCTGACACACCGGCATTTAATACCTTGCCGATGATGGGAAAAGCGTCACCGGTAAGTCTTGGCGTTCCTTCCGATATCTTTGATGCGGGCGGCACTTCACAGCAGGTACAGCAGCAACAGCAGCAGGTGAACGCCATGCTTCAGGACTACGAATTACAACGTCGTCTGAACAATGATCAGTTTGAGTCCGGTGCGCCGGTACAGGCCCAGGTCAACGTACCAGGTAACCAGTCACTGGGTGTTCAGCAGCAGTAATGAAAAAACATTTGCTTCTTGTTACCGCGCTGACCGGTAGTTTCCTGTTCTCTTCTTTCGTCTCTGCGCAGCCACAGCCTGCGCCAGAGGCGATGCTGCAGCAAATGGAAAAAGCCAGTACCTCGCTTAATTATGAACTCGCCTACATCAATGTTTCCCGTCAGGGTATTGAGTCGTTGCGTTATCGACACGCAATAGTCGACGGGCAGACGTATGCGCAATTACTCCAGATGGATGGCCCGCGACGCGAAGTCATTCAGCGCGGAAATGACATCAGTTATTTTGATGCAGGGCTACAGCCTTTCACCTTGCCGGGTGAACATATTCTCGATGGATTGCCTTCTGTTTTGTATGCAGACTTTAACCGTCTGCATAACTTCTATGATTTTATTCCGGTTGGCCGCTCCCGTGTGGCCGATCAGATGTGTGATGTCTTGCGTGTGGTCTCCCGGGATGGTTCCCGGTTCAGCTATGTTATCTGGCTGGATGTGGATACTTCGCTACCGCTGCGCGTAGACTTACTGGATCAGGATGGCGAACCGATAGAGCAATTTCAGGTGATCAGTTTTGCGGTGGATCAGGGCGTCGGTCATATGATGGAAGGTCTGAAAAACGCGAATCTGCCGCCGGTATTGTCACAGCCCGGCGGGGACAAAACGACCTTCGGCTGGAAGCCTGGCTGGATACCTGCGGGTATGCAGATGATATCGCAGACCCGTCGTCAGTTACCGAATGTGAACAAGTCTTTTGAGACGCGCTTATATTCTGACGGGTTATTCAGCTTTACCATCAATGTGACGAATGCTGATAAAAACAGCATAAATCAGACATACCGCACTGGACGACGTACGGTTCAGATTGAAGTGCGTAATAATAAGGAGATTAGCGTTGTGGGTGAACTGCCTGCAGCGACGGCAAAACGGATTGCGGATAATGTGGATACGGGTAACTGATTATGATGAAAGAATGGGCGACGGTCGCGTCCTGGGATAACGGGATTGCGACGCTGTATACTGAAGCGAAGACCTCCTGCAATAGCTGTAATGCCCGTAAAGGGTGTGGCAGTCATTTGCTGAATAAGCTCGGTCCGGAGGATGCTGAGGTGATCAAAATCGCCAGTAAGCAGCCGCTGAAGGCAGGGCAGCGTATTGAAATCGGTATTCGTGAAAGCAGCCTGTTAGGCTCCGCTTTACTGGTCTACATGACACCTTTAATCGGGTTGTTCATTGTCGCCGGCCTCTTTCAGGCACTCTTTCATTCAGACCTGGCCTCAGCAAGCGGTGCACTGCTGGGGGGGATCGGCGGATTTATTCTGTCTAAAGGTATTTCGGCATTAATCGGTGATAAAGAAGCATTTCAGCCAGTGATCCTGAGCGTGGCATTAACGCCGGATATTCTGCGTGTGGATGCGACCCGTCACGAGTAGCCTTGGCCGGACATTGTCCGGCCTTTTTGTACCCTCAATTTACTTTCCCCTATTGCAATTACCCCGGGCTAGCGGCTTTCGTACCGCGCGTTAACAGTGTAATATGCCTCCTCATTAATGAGGCTGACTCAATACGAGTAACGAGTGATGTTACTTATCATCTCTGTGCCCTGGTATTCAACAGACGTTTTTACGCGAAGATATTCATATAAATGAAGCATATAAGAAACTTTTCCATTATCGCGCACATCGATCACGGTAAATCCACGCTTTCCGATCGCCTGATCCAGACGTGTGGCGGATTAACTGATCGCGAAATGGCCGCTCAGGTCCTGGATTCAATGGATCTGGAACGTGAACGTGGCATTACCATTAAAGCGCAGAGTGTCACCCTCGATTATAAGTCTCAGGATGGTCAGACTTATCAGCTGAATTTCATTGATACTCCGGGGCATGTCGACTTCTCTTATGAAGTTTCCCGTTCACTGGCGGCCTGCGAAGGGGCATTGCTGGTGGTAGATGCAGGGCAGGGCGTGGAAGCTCAGACGCTGGCTAACTGCTATACCGCCATGGAAATGGACCTGGAAGTGGTGCCGGTACTGAATAAAATTGACCTGCCGGCAGCGGACCCGGATAAAGTTTCTCAGGAAATTGAAGATATCGTCGGGATTGATGCGACCGATGCGGTTCGCTGTTCTGCCAAAACCGGCGTCGGTGTGCCGGAAGTACTGGAACGCTTAGTCCGTGATATCCCGCCACCGGAAGGTGATCCGGAAGGCCCGCTGCAGGCACTGATCATTGACTCCTGGTTTGATAACTATCTGGGGGTTGTTTCCCTGGTGCGTATCAAAAACGGCACCATGCGCAAAGGCGAAAAAATTAAGGTGATGAGTACCGGTCAGGTGTATAACGCCGATCGTCTCGGTATTTTCACGCCAAAACAGGTAGACCGTACCGAACTGAAATGTGGTGAAGTTGGCTGGCTTGTTTGCGCAATCAAAGACATCCTGGGCGCTCCGGTCGGGGATACCCTGACAGGTGCCAAGAATTCAGCCGAAAAAGCGTTACCAGGCTTTAAGAAAGTGAAGCCACAGGTTTACGCCGGGCTGTTCCCGGTCAGCTCCGACGACTATGAAGCCTTCAGGGATGCTCTGGGTAAACTGAGCCTGAACGATGCCTCGTTATTCTATGAGCCGGAAAGCTCGACGGCTCTGGGCTTTGGTTTCCGTTGCGGATTCCTGGGCTTGCTGCACATGGAAATCATCCAGGAACGTCTGGAACGCGAATATGACCTCGACCTGATCACTACCGCACCTACGGTAGTCTATGAGGTTCAGACCACCGATGGTGGTATCGTTTATGTGGATAGCCCTTCCAAATTGCCACCTCTGAACAACATTGAAGAATTACGCGAACCCATCGCAGAGTGTCATATGTTATTACCGCAGGAATTCCTGGGGAATGTCATTACACTTTGTATTGAGAAACGCGGTGTCCAAACCAATATGGTTTATCACGGAAACCAGGTCGCATTAACCTATGATATCCCGATGGCTGAAGTGGTGCTCGATTTCTTCGACCGTCTGAAGTCAACATCACGGGGATATGCTTCTCTGGACTATAATTTCAAACGATTCCAGGCCTCTGACATGGTACGTGTCGATGTTCTGATTAACTCAGAGCGTGTCGATGCATTAGCACTGATTACCCACCGGGATAATTCGCAGTATCGCGGACGTGAATTTGTTGAAAAAATGAAAGAACTGATCCCACGTCAGCAGTTTGATATTGCGATTCAGGCCGCGATTGGTAATCACATTATTGCCCGTTCAACAGTGAAACAGTTACGTAAAAACGTACTCGCCAAATGTTATGGCGGTGACGTCAGTCGTAAGAAGAAGCTGTTGCAGAAGCAGAAAGACGGTAAAAAACGTATGAAGCAGGTAGGTAACGTTGAATTACCTCAGGAAGCGTTTCTGGCTATTCTGCATGTGGGTAAGGACAATAAATAAGGACCTGGCATGGCAAATATGTTTGCACTGATTCTGGCACTGGCTACACTGGTGACCGGAATCATCTGGTGTATTGATAAATTTAAATGGGCACCTGCTCGTCGCCTGAAGCAACAACAGGCGCAGGCACAGACAGAAAATGGGCTGGATAATTCAGCACTTAATACTATCAATCGTAAGCCTGGCTGGATTGAAACAGCAGTGTCGGTATTCCCGGTATTGTTTGTGGTATTTATTGTCCGTTCATTTATTTTTGAACCCTTCCAGATCCCTTCAGCCTCGATGATGCCGACGTTGCTGATTGGAGATTTTATTCTGGTCGAAAAATTTGCTTATGGACTGAAAGATCCGATTACGCAGACGACGCTAATCCCGACCGGGCATCCGAAACGGGGTGATATTGCGGTATTTAAATATCCGAAAGACCCGAGCGTGGATTACATCAAACGGGTCATCGGTCTGCCGGGTGATAAGATTGTGTTCGACCCATACAGTAAAACACTGACCATCATCCCGGGATGTGGCGAAGGCCATTGCGGGAATGCGGTACCGGTGACGTACAGTGATATGGAACCGAGCAAGTTTATCCAGACTTTTAGCGGATTCGACGGTAACGAAGTCGGTAATGGCTTCTATCAGGTCCCCCTGGATCAGAGCATGAAGGGCGGGTTACGTCTCGGAACCCGTAAAGAAACACTGGGCGATGTAACGCACAATATTCTACTGATCAATGAAGCTCAAAGTCAGGTCAGTCAGTATTACCAGCAACCAGGCCAGCAGCCTGCGACCTGGGTTGTGCCAGCCGGCGAATACTTTATGATGGGTGACAACCGTGATAATAGCGCCGATAGTCGCTATTGGGGCTTTGTCCCTGAGAAGAACCTGGTCGGTAAAGCCGTCGCTATCTGGATGAGCTTTAACAAACAGGAAGGTCAATGGCCTACCGGGGTGCGCCTCAGCCGTATCGGTGGTATCCATTAATCTCCACGCGGGCCCGTTTTACGGGCCTTGTTTCTGAACATGGCTTAAAGGCCACTGCACACGAAACAGAGAGAGCTGTCTCAGCCCTGTTCCTTGTGCAGAGTAACAGACGTAATATAAGACTGGAAACGCATGAACCCCATCCTGATTAATAAGCTCCAGCGAAAACTGGGCTATACTTTTTCTCAAGCAGAATTATTACAGCAAGCGTTAACCCACCGAAGTGCCAGCAGCAAACATAATGAACGGCTTGAATTCCTGGGCGATTCAATTCTGAGTTATGTGATAGCTAATGCACTTTATCAGCGTTTTCCGCGTGTTGATGAAGGCGATATGAGCCGTATGCGTGCCACCCTGGTGCGGGGAAATACCCTGGCTGAGATGGCCCGCGAATTTGAATTAGGTGAGTGTCTGCGTTTAGGACCGGGAGAGCTGAAAAGCGGCGGATTCCGCCGTGAATCTATCCTTGCCGATGCTGTTGAAGCACTGATCGGTGGAATTTTCCTCGACAGTGATATTCAGCAAATAGAAAAACTGATCCTTAACTGGTATCAGAGTCGTCTGGAGGCTATCAGCCCTGGCGATAAGCAAAAAGACCCGAAAACCCGCTTGCAGGAGTTTCTGCAAGGCCGCCATCTGCCATTACCTTCTTACCTGGTAGTGCAGGTGCGCGGTGAAGCCCATGACCAGGAATTTACCATTCACTGTCAGGTCAGCGGAATGGATGAAGCGGTAGTTGGTGTTGGTTCCAGCCGCCGTAAAGCAGAACAGGCAGCTGCCGAGCAGGCACTGATTAAGTTAGGAATTGAATGAGCGAATTAGCACCCCATTGCGGTTTTATCGCAATTGTCGGCCGTCCGAATGTCGGTAAATCTACGCTTCTGAACCAGTTACTGGGGCAGAAGATTTCTATCACATCGCGCAAACCACAAACCACCCGGCACCGTATCATGGGTATCGATACCCGTGATAACTACCAGGCTATCTATGTGGATACGCCGGGGCTGCACATGGAAGAAAAGCGGGCGATCAACCGTCTGATGAACCGTGCAGCCAGCAGTTCCATCGGTGATGTTGAGCTGGTTATTTTTGTGGTTGAAGGCACCCGCTGGACCGATGATGATGAAATGGTTCTGGGTAAACTGAAGGCCGGTAAAGCCCCGGTCCTGCTGGCGATTAACAAAGTTGATAATCTGCAGGATAAATCCATTCTGCTGCCGCATATCCAGATGCTGAGTCAGAAGATGGACTTTATGGATGTGGTACCGATTTCGGCAGAAGAAGGAAAAAATGTCGATACCATTGCCGCTATCGTGCATAAGCTGTTACCGGAAGCCGATCATCACTTCCCGGAAGAGTATGTGACCGATCGTTCTCAGCGCTTTATGGCTTCTGAGATTATCCGCGAAAAGCTGATGCGTTTTCTCGGTGCCGAACTGCCTTATTCAGTTACGGTCGAGATTGAACAATTCGTCAGCAATGATCGTGGCGGTTACGATATCCATGGCCTGATTCTGGTGGAACGTGAAGGCCAGAAAAAAATGGTAATTGGTAACAAAGGCTCACGTATCAAAACCATTGGTATTGAAGCCCGCAGAGATATGGAACAGATGTTCGAGGCTAAGGTACATCTGGAACTCTGGGTGAAAGTGAAATCCGGATGGGCGGACGACGAACGTGCGTTGCGCAGCCTGGGTTATACTGACGATCTGTAATTGATGGAAGGCTGGCAACGTGCTTTTGTGCTGCATAGTCGCCCCTACAGCGAAACCAGCCTGCTATTGGATCTGTTCAGTGAAAATGAGGGGCGAGTGCGGGTTATCGCTAAAGGGGCCCGCTCTAAACGCTCCCGCTTAAAGGGCACCTTACAGCCTTTTACCCCGTTGCTGGCCCGATGGTCCGGCAAAGGGGAAATGAAAACCCTGCATACTGCTGAAGCGATGACCCTGGCGTTACCGCTCAGTGGCCGTTATCTCTATTGCGGCTTATACGTCAATGAACTGCTCTCCCGTGTGCTCGGGCAGGAAATTCCCTTCGACGAACTCTTCTTCGATTATCTCTATTGCCTCCAGGGGCTGGCCTCAGCCACCGGCACGCCGGAGCCTGTATTGCGGCGGTTTGAACTGGCGGTACTGGGGCACCTTGGCTATGGCGTGGATTTCCTGCATTGTGCGGGCAGTGGCGAACCGGTAACAGAAACCATGACTTACAGTTATCGTGAAGAGAAGGGCTTTATTGCCAGCCTGGTGCTGAATCAGCGCAGTTTTACCGGCCGACAGTTGATGGCACTGTCTGACCGGGAATTTCCTGACAGTGACACCCTGAAAGCCGCAAAACGTTTTACACGCATGGCCCTGAAGCCTTATCTTGGGGGGAAACCATTAAAGAGCCAGGAATTATTCCGGCAATTTACGTTACCCGCCGGCCCTGCCACCCCGTCGCAGGAGTGACCGGGCCGTGCGTTGTATCGTTATTTTAAGACAGAGGATTGTATGACGGAGTTACTGCTAGGGGTCAATATTGACCATATCGCCACGTTAAGAAATGCCAGAGGCACCCGTTACCCTGACCCGGTGCAGGCGGCTTTTGTCGCAGAACAAGCCGGTGCGGATGGGATCACGGTGCACTTACGTGAAGATCGCCGCCATATCACCGATCGTGATGTGCGTATGTTACGCGAGACCCTTCAGACACGTATGAACCTGGAAATGGCCGTCACGGAAGAAATGCTGAATATCGCCTGTGATACCGTGCCGCACTTTTGCTGCCTGGTACCGGAAAAGCGTCAGGAAGTGACTACCGAAGGCGGGCTGGATGTTGCCGGTCAGCAGGAGAAACTCAATGAGGCTGTGCGCCGTCTGAGCCAGGCGGGGATTCAGGTCTCATTGTTTATCGACCCGGATCAGCAGCAGATTGACGCGGCAGTCACCGCCGGTGCACCTTATATTGAATTACATACCGGTGCCTATGCTGAAGCAGAAGAAGGCCCGGTCCGCGACGCTGAGCTTGAGCGTATCCGTCAGGCAGCCGAATATGCCGCATCCCGTGGATTAAAAGTGAATGCCGGGCACGGGCTGACCTATCACAATGTCTTACCGGTGGCCGCCATCCCGCAGATCTATGAGCTGAATATCGGGCATGCCATTATCGGGCAGGCAGTGTTCAGTGGTCTGGCGGGGGCGGTCAGCGAGATGAAAGCTCTGCTGAGGGAAGCGCGTCGTTAATGGCTATTCTGGGGTTAGGGACAGACATTGTTGAGATAGAGCGTATCCAGCAGGTGATAACCCGCTCCGGCGACCGGCTGGCGAAACGGGTACTGACCGGATTTGAATGGCAGCAATATCAGCAACACCACCAGCCTGTGCGTTTTCTGGCGAAGCGTTTTGCGGTAAAAGAAGCGGTGGCAAAGGCGTTCGGGACCGGTATTCGCGGGGGCCTGGCATTTAATCAGTTTGAAGTTTATAACGATGCGCTTGGCAAACCCTGCCTGCGTTTTTTCGGTCAGGCGAATGTTCTGGCCGAAACGCTGGGTGTACAGCATGTGCATGTCACCCTGGCGGATGAACGGCGGTATGCCTGCGCAACGGTGATCCTGGAAAGTTAAGCCGGGTTATCCCTGCTCAGGCAGAATGCCAGAGGGTGACAAACTTTTCCCATAATGCGTCTTTCGTTTCTGTCTGCTGCGGATCAGTAATAATCGTATTGGTGATCGGGCAGACGCTCTGACAGGTCGGTGCATCATAATGGCCGACACATTCTGTACAACGATCTACATCTATCTGATAAATCGTCTCGCCCATTGAGATGGCCTGATTAGGGCACTCAGGTTCACACATATCGCAGTTGATACAACGTGTTGTAATTAACAGAGCCACTTCAGTCACTTACCTTTTTTGTCTGTTTATCCGGGAGTTACACAGGTTGCCAGCCTTGCTGGATCGCAGGCGATCTTTCAGTGAAATACCCGAGACAACGAAGACTTACCGGCGTTACCTAAAAGTATCACTACAGACCTGCAGAACCTCTCGTATGAGCCTGTCGATTCCGGCACAGGCGAGGGATTTCGATGGCGCGCACTGTATCACAGAACCCCGAAAAGCCCAATGATGACGGTCAGTTGAGCGACCTGGAACGTTGGGAAGGATGTTAGCCGCCATACACAAGCTTACACATGCGAATCTGTGTTGCGGCAGCATCAAGCACCAGGGATAACGATCTAAGTATGAAAAAGAGAGCTATTTACACATATATTTAAGTAAGGCCGGTAAGGTTACGTTCTATGCAGAGTTCCCTAAACTGAGGGCGGATAATGTGCCGGAATTCATCTCACTGACACTGGCTTAATGGGCTGAAGAGCATGGTGTATATCCGGAGTTTACTCAGCCCGGGAAACCCACTCAGAATGCTTTTATTGAACGATTTAACCGGACATACAGGACTGAAATACTGGATTTTTATCTGTTCAGAGCACTGAATGAAGTACGGGAGAAACAGATCGGTGGCTGACAGAATATAACCGCGAGCGACCTCATGAATCCCTGAATAATCTGATGCCGGAAGAATACCGATTGATGACTGAAA
>NZ_JMPR01000025.1 GCF_000735525.1 Tatumella ptyseos ATCC 33301
AAATTGGGGAGGGAATCAGAAAACCGGAAACCTCAAAAAGTGTCTGGAACTAAAACAGGTCTACTTACACAGGTCACGTCCCATAAATGTACCGGCGCGGTATCGACAGCCCGGGCAAACAGCATAACCTCCACGTTTTCGGCGTAAGCATGATTTCCATTTTTTATGGGCACTTCGCTGAAAGTCTCGAGATCAAGCCATAATATCTTGGACATAAAATTGCCTCATGTTATAGAGTTAACCTGAAATAGATGGATGTTATGTGGGAAGGAGTCCCTATGCTTAAAAGAGGTGGTTTGCGATTATTAACTTCGGGTGAAATTCGTCTGGCAACTGAGCTATACCGTCACAGCATCCAATACAATCGGGTATGGGTTCATCACGGTAGCTATCTGGCATTTGGTATGCAGGGAAATAATACCGCGATGACACCGAATGGTGAGATATGGTTTGAAACCAACGTTTATCGTGATGATTACTCTATAGCTTCGGTTGATTACCAGCATCTGTTTATACATGAAATGATGCACGTCAGGCAATATCAGCGTGGCATGAACGTCAGAATGCGTGGTTTGATTTCATGGGCTGCGAATTATAAATATAGCCTTGATGAGAAAAGTTTATCTGGTTATTCGATGGAGCAGCAGGCTTCAATAGTGTCCGATGATTGGTTGCTAATGAAATTTGGCTTCGTAAAGAACAAAAGAATGATAAATTATAAAGATTATGATTCGTCTCAATCTGTGAAATATTTGGCTGCGAAATATCAAGGGGTTTTAAAAGGATCTCCTCAATGATAAAAAATTTTTTGTTATTCTTTTCCCTTTTTTTGCTGGCGGGTTGCGCTGGCGACAGACTTGCATTTCATAAAAAGGGCAGCGCAACCGTAAATGAAAACCGGGTTTGTATAGCATCGGCCCCCGGTGATATTCTGGAATATTATTCTTTAAGTTCGTCTGAAAATAGTTATGCGCTACCTATTTTAACAGAAGATAATATCGCGAAAAAATATCATGATACCTGCATTCCCTTGATTCTTAAAAATAGTACGAATTATGAATTAATTTATGTCCTAAACGGTGAAAAGTATCGGTTCGAGTTTATAACTGATGCCCATAATAAAGTGAAAAAAAGCTATAGCAAGTCGTAAAAATACCCGGCATCCAACGCCATTCATAGCCATATCAATGAGTTTCTGGTGGTTACCGGGCTGGGGGGTTGTATAGGTGAAAGTGAGTTGCCATGTCTTACGACACGGCTTGCAGAGATAACGCTGATGACCTGCAGTACTTTTACCGTTACGAACTACGCCTTCAGTCCCGGCACTGGCGGGATAACGCACGGGAATGGAAGCCATAAAAGCACCTCAAAAACACCATCATATACTAAATCAATAAGTTGGTAGCATTACCCGGGAAGGCATCCCTATGCTTAAAAGAGGCCGGTTGCGGTGATTGATCGCAGGGGGGAATTCGCCTGACAACTTCCCCCTTCCGGGGCAGGGCAAACGGATAAAGCGCTTTTCTGCCTCCGGCATGTGGCTTACATTATGCTTCTCAGTGACGATACCGTCCGTCACCGGATACCGGCTAAGGGAATCTACTGATGAAGAAACAAGATAAACGGGTCATTTTCTTTGATCTTGATGGCACTCTGCATAAACAGGACTTATTTGGTTGCTATCTCCGTTTTTCGCTGGCCAGGCAGCCGCAAAATATGTTGCTGGTGGTTCCGTTACTTCCGGTGATTATTTCCGGGTTGCTGCTTTGTGGCAGGGCTGCACGCTGGCCGATAAGTCTGTTACTTTGGTCAATAACAGCCGGACGGAGTGAGGCAGCGTTGCGGCAGCAGGATGCTGATTTCTGCCGCTGGTTCCGTCAGCGTGTGACGCCATTCCCCCGGGTGATGCAGCGTCTTAATGAGTATCTGAAAGCCAGTGATACCAGTGTCTGGCTGATTACCGGTTCTCCGCAATCGCTGGTCGAACAGGTCTATCAGCAGAGTGATTTCCTGCCAGCGGTGAATCTGATTGCGACCCGTATGGAGAGGCGTTTTGGCGGAAGGGTACTGACACTGCGTTGTCTGGGGCATGAAAAAGTAACCCAGCTGGAAAAGCGTATCGGGCATCCGTTAGTGCTATTCAGCGGCTACAGTGACAGCCGGCAGGACAATCCGCTGTTATCTTTTTGTCAGCACCGCTGGCGGATCACCCCCGGGGGTGAAATACAGCAGATTGAGTAGAGTACCTGCCTGATATTTTCCTCCTCCGGGGGACTGGTGTTAATAGGTGACAGTCACGGTCACGGTGTCTGTATAACTGCCGGCAGGCTGATTGGTCTGAGAGCTGTCCACCTTTGCGGTATAATTGACGGTCTGATCCTCGCCGGTGCCTGTTTCACTCTGGTCATTTTCGGGTGTCCAGGCGGTGCCATCCGCCTGATAAAGCTGGTAAAGCAAATAGTGTGTCGACCCGTCAATCGCCGATGACATCTGTCGCCAGTCCCCGCTGACCGGATTACTGCTGCTCAGGTTGACGGTATAGGCGGCATTTTTTGTGCACAGGATAGTCAGTGCACTGGCCACCGGGGAGAAGTCTGCCGGTAATGCTGCACTGCCGAAGCTGACATCCGGCGCCTCTTCAATAGTGCAATCATTAGTCACTATCGCGGTTAAGGTGACGGCTGAAGTCGTATCTCCCGTGGTATACGCGCAGATCCCCAGCAGGCCGATAAAACAGATATTGTAATGCCAGTCGATGGTGATGGTATCGGTATAGGTTCCGGCCGGTACATTCAGGCCGGCGGTAGTGTGGATATACAGAGGTAAAGAACCGTCACTGGCATCAAACAGCCCCAGTAGCCCGAGTAGTGAGGTAGAGTTCCAGGTGATAGTCTGACCTATGGTATAGGTCGTGCCGCAACCGGAACTAGCGCATATTGTATAAGGAATAGCACTGCCCGATGCGCTGGTCATCTGTGGTGTGCTGCCATTTTCTCCTGCCGAGGAGGCAATAGTCGCGGTGATCGTATCCGTACTTAATAACGTTAATAGCCCGCCGGTACAGGTAAAGCCGGAACCGGTCTCCACGGTTTCAGCGGTACTGGCCAGGGTGAATGAACTGAGCGAGCCGAAGCTCCCGCTCGCCGAACTGGCCGTACAGTCGGCCAGACAGAGATGAGAAAAACAGAGTAATAAGAGTCCTGCCAGCCGCAGGATGAAAGCATTACCGGTCATTTATCGGCTCCTTTACTGAAGGGAAGTGACATTCTATAGGGCCTATGGCGGCAGGGAGCCGGGTTTCCTGAGGTAAGGTAAAGGAATAGTGACATTCACCGTCCGGGGTCGTGACCACTAAGCGATTCTTTCTGCCAAGATGCGATAACCAGGCCTGGCCGTCATAGCCGATGACGGCGGACTGACCACTGTTCAGTTCGGTCACCTGAGTGCCCAGCGGCAAAGGCTGTCCCCGATCATTGGTGAGGGTCAGTATCGCTGAGCGTACCCGCATAACAGGGAAGTGCACAATGGCACCACTGTCCTCACGTACAGCAACCCGTTTTTCCGGCACCGGAGCATCAATATCCTCCGGCAAATTCATGGTATCGATAGAGACTTTCCCTGCATACCAGCCGGAAACCCAGGGGATAAGCAGATGTCCCTGTTTATCGGTGACCCCGACCCGACGGTTCTCATAACTGACTTCTGTATTCGGATAGCCGTCGGTATCTGCCACAATAAAAGCATCGTTGATTTGCCGGGAAAGAAAATAATCATTATCCATCGCAATGAGAGATCCACTGGCTTCCATCCACCGGGAGACATTATTTTCATCGCCATAGAACCCGCCGCTGAGCGTCGAATAACGGTTTATCCAGGTCAGGTTTGCCTGGTTATAATTCTCCTTCGTGAAGGAGTGGGCGACCGTCCATCCAAGGCCACCTTCCACCGGTGCGGCGCTTGTGTAACCGATCTGTCCGGTGACCTGGCCATTGGCGTCCTGATTTGCGGTGGCATTCACCGTAGCCTGATCCCCCCATGGGATAGTCAATTGCGCTACGCCGGTCAATGCATGGCTGCTTAACGTTTGGCTCAGACTCAGACTGAAGCTGGCGCTGCGGCCGAGGGCGTGACTCCATGAAGCGTTAGCCAGCCGGGTTCGAATGCCATCATCCGCCCGGATAGCGAAATAACCCAGTCCGAAGGTTCCGGCGGTCTGGCCTGCGGGGGTAATACTGAAGGTGGCCTGGTCTGAGCTGTGGCTGGAAGGGGCGTCATTACTGTCATTTGACAGATCCAGATAAGTGCCGCTGGTATTGATATGCTGAAGATTCATGCTCCAGTGCCGGCCATAATAGGACCAGCCGGAGGTATACTGCTCCCCGTTTTGCCGGCTGTTGTACTGACTATGGCTAACCGACAGACTGAGGGTTCCCCATTGCCCTGGAGTAAAGTCAGCCCCTGCGCCGGCGAGCCATAATTTTTCGCTGGCTTCGCTGTGTACTGAGCCGGTGATCCGATTCGTCAGGCCGTAACGGTAAATACCGCTGAAGGCACCTTCGCCGTAATCATTACTTTTTGTCCCATAGTCCCGGCGTAATGCCCCGGCAGAGAAGTCAAAATCACTCAGTCCGCGGGCAAGTAATTTATTGGATACGTAAAACGGCAGAGTGGTTGAAACCTGACGACCCAGCGCATCTGTCGTCACGACGGTAGCTTCACCGGCGCCGTTAATAAAGGGGATGTTAGTCAGTGTGTACGGACCGGCATTCACCGACTGGCTGCTGGTCTTATAGCCGTTAACGAACAGGTTTACCGTTCCGGGGACGGCCGCTGAACCTGACCAGTTTAATAACGGATAAGTCACCAGGTCCGGACGAACACCGAAGTTGCGGCTGACCCGTAACCCGGCCATATGAACGGAGTTGCTCCAGGTCAGAGAATCACTGATGAAATCTCCGACCTGAACACTGATTAACCGGTTAACATCACTGTATTTCCAGGTCGTGTCATAACGCATATACCCTTGCGGGGAGTTATCGTTGCCTTGCCACGTCGTTCGCCAGACGCCACTTTGTGAAAGCGAGCCTTCATCGCTAAAGAACCGGCCTTCTAAAAGGGTACTGGTGGTGGCTGTGCCGGAGGCCGATTTCAGACTGTAGGTATCATAATTGAGCAGCAAGCCATGACTGGTGACCGGAACCGGGTCTTTCTGTTGCTGACGGTTACCCAGAAACTGTTCAGGCAGCCAGTTATCAGGGACCCGCAGGTTCAGTTGCTGCCGGGCGCTGTCATAAGAGGCATGCACCCCGGCGAGTTGAGTGACATCCACTACCCCTGACGTGGCCGGGAACTTAAGATAGTTTTTTCTTAAAACGGCGGCGCCCACCAGAAAATGCCCGTTGTTCACCGATACCGGGACCAGATCAGGATTTTTATTACCGTTAACTGACAATGTCAGGTAAAGGGTATAGGCCTTGCTTTCTGCCTGGCTCAGTGTCGGTGGAGGCAACTGATTAAAATCGTCTGCCCGGGCGATGCCGGACAGGGTGCAGGCCACGCCTAAAAACAGCGGGTGAAAGGCCTTATTCATGATTATCTGCCAGCGTTTATCATGACCGGTGCCACATTATCTTCCAGCCGCGTAAACAGTTGTGGATGCCGGGAAGTCTTTTCCGGTAAAGGGAAGTTCATCGTCTGCCCCGGCAGAACATACCCCAGAAATCCTTTCGAGATAAAAACGTCAGGATGCATCGCATCACTTCCCCAGAAAATATCACTCAGCCGGGCATGAAGTTTGCCATGGTTGGTGATGGCCAGTACGGATTTCCCCCCGGAGGACAGTATCTGCCAGGAGAGGTTTTTCCGGATATCCGTGACCGGCCCGTTCTCACCGACAGGCTGAATGCCCTGACCATACAGGAACAGCGGTAATACATAACGCATGCGCATAATCAGTCCGGCATTATTTTTTTGCTTCTGAGGTGTCATCACCCCGGGAATTTCATCGATAACAATGCGGTAAGCATCTTCCTGGTGCGGAGCTGTCGACCGGAGACGCATCAGGCGGATCAGCTGTCTTCCACCCGGCTGGATGGTCACGAAAGGGGGGCTTGCCAGCACATCTTTCTGGTCAGAGTAAACCGGGGCTGAGTGACGTTGCTGCCATTTAAAAATCCGCACCTGCAAGGTGACGGCACTGTCTCCCTGGTTCTGAAGCCATAGCTCGGAGCCTCTGTCGCTATTCTTTATCACCTGGAATATCGGCCATACCAATACGGAGCTTGCGGCATTGGCAGCAGTAAAAAATACGGGGACTGAGAATAAGAGAGAGAGCAAGACAGATCGGATTTTCATGTGTTTACGCTTTAATAAGTCAGAGTAACGGTAATGGTATCGGTATAGGTGCCGGCGGTGGGTAATCCTGTGACCGGAAATAACCGTCCATATAGGGTGTATGTCTGGGTCGTGTCGGGAAAGGATGCGACGCTGTAGGCCAGTGAGCCCGAGCCCCAGACGGTACTGTGAGCGGCATCCTGATAAAGCTGATAGCCGAGGGTCGCGGTGCTGTCGCTGTTTTTCATATAACGTTCGCTGGCAGAACCGCCATGGAGCCCGTAATCAAGTGCAATAGAAATGGACGTCCCCGGGGTGCAGGTCACGACAATCGAACCTGCCCCGGGAGTACTTGCCACATCCACGTTATCCGCTATCGAGGACATCGAACCGAAATTCAGGGTACCGAAATCGGTTACCGAATCACTACTGCTTGTCCCGAGAGCGCACCCGCTGGTGATCACTGAGGAGACGGTGAAGCTGCTCGTGGTGGTATCTGCAAAAACGGCGACCGAAAACAGGGTTAACAGAGCGACTAAAGTGAAGTGGCAGGTCATTTCACTTATCTTCACCTGTTTACCAGGCTAACGTCGCTGTCACTGTATCGGTATAAGTCCCAGAGGCCGGTGCCGTCGAGCTTTGACCGGTCGGCAGGATCCGTCCATAGATAGGAATACTTTGCGCATCACCACTGGCCGTCAGTGAAATAGAGGTGCCGGGTTTAATTTCTGTGTCGTAAGAAGCATCGGAATAGAGGTGATAAGCGATATCAGAGCTGGTAGTCGTACCGCTGGTGGTCGTGGTGTTTACCATATTACGGACATTACCTGATTCATTCAGCCCGCCATCCAGCGTCAGGGTCGGGCTCAGCCCTGCGGTACAGGTCACCGTTACGGCATCCTTCCCGTCGGAACCTAACACACTGCCATTAATGATTGAGGTTAAATCAGCATAGGTACCAAAATTAAGTGTACCCCAACTGTTCGTCCCTGAAGACGAGCTGCCGTTTGCGACAGTACAACCTTCTTTGATAGTCACTTCAACCCCGACCTGACCGGTTAATGTCCCTTCTGTCGCGCTGGCCGAAAGGCTGGTTAATGCGGTGGTTAAGGCACACCCTAACGTAATCAACAGTGTTTTTCTGAGTTTCATAAACAAGTAACCTTATGCAGTGTGAAAGACGGCAACCTATCCGGTGGCGCTGTATTTCCCGGAGGGATAACAGCATTTCTGCCACATTAACGGCGTGATATGCCGGTTTTAAGGATTATTGGTTAATTTTATTAATGATATTTTCGCTGTGAACAGATTAGCACAATGTTAGGAATGTTCTCATCCGGTGAAAAGCGGACGGGGAGGGGGAATCAACGCTGGCTGAGGTTTCCTCTTTACCTCAATGGCTGATTTTGTGTGTGACTTGTCACCATTTCGTCTCAGTTAGCGATAATTTAGTGTAAGTCAGTCTCTTCAATAAAGCTTCGCCTTGAAATAATTAGCAATAAAATTGAGCGTGAGAAGAGGTTATTAATATAAAAAACCATAATTAATAACCCCTGTGACGGTGTGCGCACCGTTTTACTCTTCCACAGCCTGTGAAAATTCCGCTGTACTACGATTTACGACCTGAAATCGTTATAATCGGCACTGATACCGTTTTCAGAGGATAGAACGTTGACCGACAAAAATGATGAGTACTGGATGCGTTATGCCATGGCGTTAGCCACCCGGGCTCAGGAAAATAATGAAGTGCCTGTCGGAGCGGTGTTAGTTCATGACGGCGAAGTGATTGCCGAGGGCTGGAATCATCCTATCGGGGATCATGATCCGACGGCCCATGCCGAAATGATGGCATTACGCCAGGGCGGAAAGGCACTGGAAAATTACCGGTTACTGGATACCACGCTCTATGTCACCCTGGAACCTTGCACAATGTGTGCCGGGGCGATGATCCATAGCCGTATCTCCCGACTGGTCTACGGGGCGCGTGATGCGAAAACGGGGGCGGCGGGTTCATTACTGGATATTCTGCATCATCCCGGGATGAATCATCGGATAGTCGTGGAGGGGGGCCTGCTGGCAGAAGAATGTGCGGATCAGTTAAGCGAGTTCTTCCGCCTGCGTAGGGCACAAAAAAAAGCGCTGCGTCAGACGCAGCGCGAGGATCAGTAGCACATCGGATCAGTTCATCGCTATTTGTGGCTCTGACGGGGAAGGAATGTCAGAGTCAGGAATAGGGATGATTTTTTGTTTCTTCTTCTCTATTTCCTGCAGATACCCGACCAGGCTGATATTGTACTTACGAATATTTTCCACGTAATTATAGGCTTCTGTGCCACGGGCAAATCCATAAGTCGTCAGACGATAGTAACGCTTTTGTGACAGCAGCGGCAGACGTTGTTTAACATCTGCCCAGCTGTCCGGATTAGCCCCTTGCATCATGGTCAGCTTGCGGGCATCCATCATATGAGCAAAGCCCATATTATAAGCCGCCAGGGCGAACCAGATACGTTCATCCGGGGGGATCGTCTGTGGAACTTTATCCATCAGTTCCTGTAAATACTGGCTGCCGCCGCGAATACTTTCCGCAGCATCAAGGCGATTAGTGACATTGAGGCTGTCTGCCGTATTACGGGTCAGCATCATCATTCCCCGGACCCCGGTCGGAGAGGTGGCCTGCGGATCCCAGTGGGATTCCTGGTAAGCAACGGCGGCCAGCAGTCGCCAGTCTATCTGGCTGGCGTACTTCCTGAACAGGGGCTGCAATGACGGTAATGTACTATCGATAGCCCGCAGGAACGTCCGGGTATCCACGTAATCAAAATTACCGGTGTGTCCCAGGTATTTCTCATCCAGTCTGGCCAGGGTGCCATCTTCGTTAAGCTGGTTGTAAAAATCCAGCATTGCGGCATTCAGACTGTCATCAGCCGTCTTCGCCATATACCAGTTTACCGGGGCTTCATTGGTTACATCGAAGGCCACGGCCAGTTGCGGATGGATCCGCTGCATCATACCGATAGTGGCTGAGTCACCGATGGTATAGTCCAGTTTTCCGTCAGCCACCTGTTCCAGCATGGCTTGCGGACTCAGTTTCTTTTCAACATGCCAGCTGAGCCCGGGATACTTCTTCGCTTTGAACGCCTCCAGCGTCGAAATAAAGGACGATTCAGAGGGAACGGATAAGGTGCCATGTAAATCATCCAGGCTTTTCGGGCGAGGTTTATTAACCCGGTAAACCAGTTGCTGTGTCGTCATATAATAAGCAGGGCCGCTACGGTAATCACGCTGGCGCTCCGGGTCCCATGCCAGTCCGGCCGCCAGAATATCTGCGCGATGATGATTAAGGTCATCAAACAGACTTTCAATGTTCGGACGTACGGACACTTCCAGCTTCACGCCCAGATAATCTGCAAAGCGTTTAGCCAGCTCGTAATCCATCCCGGTCGGATTTTTGCTGTTCTTTTGCCAGGTCAGAGAAGAGCTTATGGTGCTGACACGTAACACTCCGCGGGATTTGATCTGCGACAGAGTATCTTGTGTCCCTGAATGCCAGGTGATAGCAGGCCATAAAGCGATTGCCAGTAACAAGGTGACAAGACCGATCAAAAGATAATTTAATTTAAAATATTTCAATAAGTTATCTCGTTAATCAGCTCCGGGTTTAGCCTTTTGGCAGGAATGTAACAGAGGGTAAACAGCCCGGAGCGAGGTGCATTCTGAGCAACAAAGCGGCAAAGAGCAACTTTTATAGCAAGAAATGTTTGTTTTTTGACCTCAGGATTATCCGCAGAAATTCAACGCAAACGGTTTCGTAACAGAGGGTTATTCTTTATAATGGCGTCCGTTTTCCCCTGTTGCGCCCAATGAAGCGTCGTCCGGCGTTTCGAAGACGAGAGATCTTTAATGATGGAAATTTTGCGTGGCTCGCCCGCTCTGTCGGCATTTCGTATTAACAAACTCCTGAACAGTTTCAGAAATGCTCACCTGCCCGTCAGCGATATTTATGCTGAATATGTACATTTTGCCGATGTCAGTTCTCCCCTGACCGAGGATGAAAAAAACCGTCTTCAACGTCTTCTTAAATACGGCCCCTCACTGGCGGAGCATGAACCTGCCGGACGTTTACTGCTGGTCACTCCACGTCCCGGGACGATTTCCCCCTGGTCTTCTAAAGCGACAGACATTGCTCATAACTGTGAACTGGCGAAAGTCATCCGTCTGGAAAGAGGGCTGGCATTCTATATCCAGGCTGAGACGATTTCGGGATCTCAGTGGGCTGAGCTGTCTGCTTTATTACATGACCGGATGATGGAAACGGTTTACACCTCACTGACTCAGGCGGAACAGCTATTTGTTCAGCACCAGCCTCAGCCGGTGAAAGCGGTAGATATTCTCGGTAAGGGCCGTCAGGCACTGGAGGAGGCAAACGCTTCTCTCGGTCTTGCTCTGGCAGAGGATGAAATTGATTACCTGTTGGCAGCGTTTACCGGACTGGGACGCAATCCTAACGATATCGAACTCTATATGTTTGCTCAGGCCAACTCAGAGCACTGCCGGCATAAAATTTTTAATGCGGATTGGGTCATCGATGGCGTAAAACAGCCGAAGTCGCTGTTTAAAATGATTAAAAATACCTTTGAGAAAAACCCTGAGCATGTGCTGTCGGCCTATAAAGACAATGCCGCAGTGATGGAAGGCTCAAAGGTCGGGCGTTTCTATGCCGACGATAAACAGGGGGTTTATGATTTCCATCAGGAAGATGCTCATATCCTGATGAAAGTCGAAACTCACAACCACCCGACAGCGATTTCTCCATGGCCGGGGGCGGCGACCGGCTCCGGGGGAGAAATCCGTGATGAGGGGGCGACCGGACGCGGTGCTAAACCTAAAGCGGGCCTGAGCGGGTTCTCTGTTTCTAACCTGCGTATCCCGGGCTTTGAACAACCCTGGGAGCAGGATTTCGGTAAACCGGACCGTATTGTGACCGCGCTGGACATTATGACCGATGGCCCGTTGGGCGGTGCTGCATTTAATAATGAATTTGGTCGTCCGGCGCTGAACGGTTACTTCCGTACCTACGAAGCCCGGGTGACGAGTCATAACGGCGAAGAGCTGCGTGGCTACCATAAGCCCGTTATGCTGGCCGGGGGGATCGGTAATATCCGTGGTGATCATGTACAGAAAGGCGAGATCAGCATCGGTGCTAAACTGATCGTATTAGGTGGTCCGGCGATGAATATCGGCCTGGGCGGCGGTGCCGCGTCATCGATGGCTTCCGGCCAGTCAGATGCCGACCTGGATTTTGCGTCTGTTCAGCGTGACAACCCGGAAATGGAGCGCCGCTGTCAGGAAGTGATTGACCGCTGCTGGCAGCTGGGCGAACAGAACCCGATTCTGTTTATCCATGATGTCGGTGCCGGTGGTCTGTCTAACGCGATGCCGGAGCTGGTCAGTGACGGGGGACGCGGTGGTCGTTTCAATCTGCGTGATATCCTGAACGATGAGCCGGGCATGAGTCCGCTGGAAGTCTGGTGTAATGAATCGCAGGAACGTTATGTTTTAGCCGTTTCGCCGGACAAACTGCCACTGTTTGAGCAGTTATGTCAGCGTGAACGTGCACCTTATGCGGTGATTGGCGAAGCTACTGAAGAACTGCATCTGACACTGAACGACACGCACTTCGATAATCAGCCTATCGATATGCCGCTGGATGTTTTGCTGGGGAAAACCCCGAAAATGACGCGTGACGTCGAAACAAAACAGGTCTGCGGGACGGCATTAAACCGTGATGAAATATCACTGTCCGACGCGGTTAAGCGCGTTATGCACCTGCCTGGCGTTGCTGAAAAGACTTTCCTTATCACCATCGGTGACCGTTCCGTGACCGGAATGGTGGCCCGTGACCAGATGGTCGGGCCATGGCAGGTTCCGGTTGCAAACTGTGCCGTGACGACTGCCAGCCTGGACAGCTATCATGGTGAAGCCTTCGCCATGGGTGAGCGTGCTCCTGTGGCACTGCTTGATTTTGCCGCCTCTGCCCGCCTGGCCGTCGGTGAAGCGTTGACCAACCTGGCCGCCACCGATATCGGTTCTCTGAGCCGAATCAAGCTTTCCGCAAACTGGATGTCAGCCGCCGGACACCCCGGGGAAGATGCCGGGTTATATGCCGCGGTAAAAGCCGTGGGTGAAGAACTGTGTCCGGCACTGGGTCTGACCATTCCTGTCGGTAAAGACTCGATGTCGATGAAAACCCGCTGGCAGCAGGATAATCAGCCAAGAGAGATGACGTCACCGTTATCTCTGGTGATCACGGCTTTCGCCCGTGTAGAAGATGTTCGTCATACGGTCACGCCTCAATTGCAACCCGATACAGATAACCTGCTGATGCTGGTGGACCTGGGGGCGGGGGCTAATACGCTGGGAGCCACAGCACTGGCACAGGTTTACAGCCAGCTCGGGGATAAACCGGCAGATGTCCGCAATGCGCAACAACTGGCGGGTTTCTTCAACGCTATCCAGCAGCTGGTTTCTGAACAGAAACTACTGGCTTACCATGACCGTTCTGACGGGGGGCTACTGGTCACTCTGGCTGAAATGGCCTTTACAGGCCATTGTGGTCTCCGTGTTGACGTGGCCTCACTGGGGCAGGATGTTTTGGCATCGTTGTTTACCGAAGAGCTGGGTGCGGTTATCCAGGTGAAAGCGGAAGATAAACAAGCCATCAGCGATATTTTTGCCGCTCATGGTCTGTCAGAATGCCTGCATGTTCTTGGTGCTGCTGAGCCTGGCGATGAGTTTGTGATCAATACCGGTCACCAGGTGATTTACCAGGAAAAACGCTCGACACTGCGTCGCTGGTGGGCGGAAACCACCTGGCAGATGCAGCGGTTACGTGATAACCCGGAGTGTGCCGATGAAGAACACCAGTCAAAACTCGATAACAACGACCCGGGCCTGAATGTCAGCCTGAGTTTCAACCCGGCAGAAGATATCGCTGCGCCGATGATTGCGACCGGCGTCAGACCAAAACTGGCCGTACTGCGCGAGCAGGGGGTTAATTCACATGTGGAGATGGCAGCAGCCTTCCACCGTGCCGGTTTTGAGGCTGTGGATGTGCATATGAGCGATCTGCTGGCCGGACGTCAGTCTCTGGACGATTTTCATATGTTGTCGGCCTGTGGCGGCTTCTCTTACGGGGATGTGTTAGGTGCCGGTGAAGGCTGGGCAAAATCGATCCTGTTTAATCCGCGGGTTCGTGAAACCTTTGAACAGTTCTTTAACCGTACCGGGACACTGGCACTCGGCGTCTGTAATGGTTGTCAGATGATGTCGAATCTCCGTGAACTGATCCCGGGGAGTGATCTGTGGCCAAGGTTCGTCCGTAACCAGTCAGAGCGTTTTGAAGGTCGTTTCAGCCTGGTCGAAGTGGCTGACAGCCCGTCTCTGCTGCTATCCGGCATGTCCGGCTCCCGGATGCCGATTGCGGTATCGCATGGTGAAGGCTTTGCTGAATTTGCAGACCAGGCCCATCTGGATGCGCTTCAGGCAGCGGACCTGGTGGCACTGCGTTACGTGGATAACTATGGTCAACCGACTGAAGCTTATCCGGCGAACCCGAATGGTTCCCCGCAAGGGATCACGGCGGTCACCAACACCAGCGGTCGTGTCACGATTATGATGCCGCACCCTGAACGTGTATTTCGTACCGTCAGCAACTCCTGGCACCCGCAGGAGTGGGGCGAAGACAGCCCATGGATGCGTATCTTCCGTAATGCCCGTAAGCAGTTAGGCTGAGACCGGCAACATCCTCTTTAAAGCGCCCTCAGGGGTAATGCCGATCGTTTAAGACTACTTGATCGATCCAGTGCATGATGTAAAAAGGGTTCATGTTCAACATGGACCCTTTTTAAATGGAACTTTCACAAGCACTGGGCATGATTAACCTTACCGCTCCGGATGAAGTGCAATCCCTTGCCGATCTTCTCCCTCCAGAGCTTATACAGCAGGCATTTTCTCTCACCGATACGGTCACTCTTCGCAAACGAAAATTACCTCTTGAGTCCATGGTCTGGCTGGTCATCGGTATGGCGATATTCAATAATAAACCTCTCTCTCATATCGTTAATCTGATGGATATTGCTGACCGCTCCGGCAGGTCATTCACTGCACCCAGCTCCGTAATCGCCCGCCGTAAAAAACTGGGTGAAGACCCTGTCAGGGTACTCTTTGACCTCACACAACAGCACTGGCACAGGGAATCCCGGCATCCGCTCTGGCACGGCCTGACTCTGAATGCTGTTGATGGCGTTGTCTGGCGAACACCGGACACACCAGAGAATGCCGCGGCTTTTGCGAAAGCAGAAAATCAGTACGGTGAAAAAGGCTATCCTCAGGTTCGCATGGTCTGCCTGATGGAACTGAGCAGCCATCTGCTGCGCGCCAGCGTGATGGATCGTTACGACGTTAATGAGATGCGGTTGGCAGCAGGGCTGATAGGGAAGGTACCGGATAACAGTGTGACGCTGTTCGACAAAGGCTTCTGGTCTGCAGGGTTACTGCATGAATGGCACAGTGCGGGGGAAAACCGTCACTGGCTGCTGCCACTGAAAAAAGGAACACAGTATGAGGTGGTACGCAGGCTGGGTAAAAAGGATGAACTGATTATGCTGAAGACCTCCCCTCAGGCGAGAAAGCAGTGGGAAAAACTGCCGGAGACACTCACTGTACGACTCATCAGACGTAAGGTTAACGGTGTTGAACGTCAGGTACTCACCTCGATGAAGGATGCAATGCGTTATCCGGCAGCAGACGTTGCAGAGCTGTATAAGCACCGGTGGGAAATAGAGCTGGGGTATCGGGAAGCAAAGCAGATGTTGTGTGGCGGTCGCTGGACGCTGAGAAGCAAATTACCGGGGATAGTGAGGCAGGAGCTCTGGGGAATACTGCTAACCTATAATCTGGTGCGATATCAGATGGTGAAAATGGCGTTCAGCCTGAAAGGTAATTATCTGCCGTATCAGCTAAGCTTCAGCGGTTCGCTGACAGAGATACTCAGGCTGTTAATCGGGTTGCCCTGGTCATCGCCTGGCGCTATACCGGGGCATCTGAAGCACTTTTACAGCAACGCGGCGATGCTGAAGCTTCCCCCGGGAAGAGAGCGGAAGTATGAAAGGGAAGTCAGGCCTAAAAAGCCAAAATATCCTTTTAAAAACAATGCCGGTCACCTTAAGTGACCGGCA
>NZ_JMPR01000026.1 GCF_000735525.1 Tatumella ptyseos ATCC 33301
TTACCCTCAGGGGCGCTTTTTTACTGACCGGGGGAGGGGCTGCGGGCCAGTCCTGTGGCGGGGCCGGAGATCCCGGAAACCTGTGTTTATGGCAGCAGAAAGCGGTTAGCGTCGTCAGCGGGGATCCCGCCAGCCGGATATGAACTGGACGCGGGCGATTTTAAGAGGTAAGTTGCACGCGTTTATTTTTTACCGGACACACCGGTGAGCGCAATAACCTCCGGGAAACGACCCTGGCGTCACTGATAAAAGCGAAAAAGGTTCAGCTATGAAAAAAATTGATGCGATTATTAAACCCTTCAAACTGGATGATGTCCGTGAAGCGCTGGCAGAAGTCGGTATTACCGGCATGACAGTGACGGAAGTGAAGGGTTTCGGGCGTCAGAAGGGACATACCGAGTTATACCGTGGCGCAGAGTATATGGTCGATTTTCTGCCGAAGGTTAAAATCGAATTAGTGATTGCCGATGATATCGTCGATACCTGTGTGGAAACGATTATGCGCACCGCACAGACCGGCAAAATCGGTGACGGTAAGATTTTTGTGTTCGACGTTGCACGGGTTGTGCGTATCCGTACCGGCGAAGAAGACGAAGAAGCTATCTGATCACTCAGGCCACCGCAGTCGGGTGGCCCGGGTAACACGTCAGAGATCTTTGTGCGGGCCAAACAGTTCATAATGAATATGCGACTGACTGACGCCTGCTTCAGTTAACTGATGGATAACAGACTGCATAAAACCTGTCGGGCCACAGACAAAGTAGTGGCACCGCGGGTCATCGAGCGCGCTACCTGCCTGTGTAATATTGATCAGGCCTGAAAGGTGGTGGTCGTCTGCCATCGCGTTGTCGGGTTGTTTGTACCAGATAACCTCATGGAAATCATTCAGGGTCGATCCCAGTTGTGTGACTTCTTCACTGAATGCATGTTCTGCACGATTGTGTGCGGCATGCCACCAGTTAACCCGGGCGGTATACTGTTGTTCAGCCAGCGCATGCAGCATGGCCAGTAATGGTGTCTGGCCGGACCCCGCAGAAATGAGCGTGATCGGCGCCGGAAATAGCGAACTGTCCAGCAGGAAATCGCCCGCCGGTGCGGAAAGCGCAACCCGGTCGCCGCATTTTGCCCGGCTATGTAACCATCCGGAGACCTTACCTTCCGGCTGACGACGGACCGCGATACGATAGCTTTTACCGTCCGGAGTCCGGGTCAGTGAATACTGCCGGATCTGGCGGTGGGTAAACCCTTCCGGTTTAAGATACAGCGCGACAAATTGCCCGGCTGTAAATTCTGAAACGGGCTGACCATCTTCCGGTGTCAGTACGAAGCTCTTAATAACCTCGCTTTCCTGCTTAATCTCACTGATCACAAAATCGCGGGTTCCGCGCCAGCCGCCGGAGAGGTGTTCATGCTGCGCGTAAATCTGCTCTTCACGGTTGATAAAGATATCGGCCAGGACACCGTAGGCTTTCGCCCAGGCCGCCAGAACCTCGTCGCCAGGATCCAGCAGCTCCCGGATGGTGCCTAATAAATGTTCACCGACAATGGCATATTGTTCCGGCTGAATCGACAGGCTGACATGTTTCTGGGCAATTTTTTCGACGGCGGGGAGCAGGGCTTCCGGGGTATCCAGATGGCTTCCGTAAGCACACAGTGCATTAAACAAGGCTTCCGGCTGACGGCCGCTGGCCTGGTTGCTCATATTAAAGACATCTTTCAGTTCCGGATTATGACTCAGCATACGCTGATAAAAATGTTGAGTGACTGCCGGGCCAGCTGCAGCGATTGCCGGAAGAGTTTCTCTGACCAGTGCAATAGTTTTGGCATCAAGCATTTGTTATTCCTTTACGGGATGATAATAACATGTATTTTAAATGCATGTTATTCCCTGTTACCCGTAAAGTAAACAGGGGTATTTGTTTTTTTCTTGTTATACGTGACTGCAATATGAAATTCATCGTGATCGCAGATGAAAAAATATCAGTTAAAAAAGCACTTTCATTTCAGCAGCTAAGCCGCATGTCGCCGGTATGCCAATCGTTTGCGTAAAAAGAGTGTATTCCGGCTACCGTCCTCCCGGAAAAGAGTTTACACTGTGGGCCGTTACCCGCCGATGGGTGTTAAATTGCCGTTTTTAAGTTAGCTGAGTCAGGAGATGCGGATGTTAAAGCGAGAGATGAACATAGCCGATTATGATGCCCCACTGTGGGAGGCGATGGAGCAGGAAAAAGTGCGTCAGGAAGAGCACATTGAATTAATTGCTTCAGAAAACTACACCAGCCCACGCGTAATGCAGGCTCAGGGTTCACAGCTCACCAACAAATATGCAGAAGGGTATCCTGGTAAGCGTTATTACGGCGGATGTGAATACGTCGATATCGTCGAGCAATTAGCCATCGACCGTGCGAAAGAGTTGTTTGGTGCAGATTACGCTAACGTTCAGCCGCACAGTGGCTCACAGGCTAACTTTGCTGTGTATACCGCACTGTTGCAGCCGGGCGATACCATTCTGGGGATGAATCTGGCGCATGGTGGCCACCTGACACACGGTTCCCCGGTGAACCTGTCCGGTAAACTGTATAACGTCGTCCCTTACGGTATCGATGACAGCGGCAAGATCGATTATGAAGAACTGGCTGAACTGGCGAAGACGCATAAGCCTAAAATGATTGTCGGTGGTTTCTCTGCATATTCCGGCGTTTGTGACTGGGCTAAAATGCGTGAAATTGCAGACAGCATTGGTGCATGGCTGTTTGTTGATATGGCTCACGTCGCAGGTCTGGTGGCCGCCGATGTCTATCCGAACCCGGTTCCGCATGCACATATCGTCACCACGACTACCCATAAAACCCTGGCAGGCCCGCGCGGCGGACTGATCCTGGCGAAAGGGGGTGATGAAGACCTGTATAAGAAACTGAACTCAGCCGTCTTCCCTGGCGGTCAGGGTGGCCCTCTGATGCACGTGATCGCGGGTAAAGCGGTCGCTCTGAAAGAAGCGATGGAGCCGGAATTTAAAGCTTATCAGCAGCAGGTTGCTGTTAATGCTAAAGCTATGGTCGAAGTCCTGCTGGCCCGTGGCTACAACATCGTTTCCGGGGGAACCCATAACCACCTGTTCCTGCTGGATCTGGTCGACAAAAATCTGACCGGTAAAGAAGCCGATGCAGCGTTAGGCCGTGCAAATATCACTGTTAACAAAAACAGCGTCCCTAACGATCCGAAGAGCCCGTTTGTCACTTCCGGTATCCGTATCGGTACCCCTTCAGTGACCCGTCGTGGTTTCAAAGAAGCTGACGTGCGTGAGCTGGCTGGCTGGATTGCTGATATTCTGGACAATATCAATGATGAAGCCACTATCGAGCGCGTGAAAGGTAAAGTGCTGGAAATCTGTGCCCGTCTGCCGGTCTATGCCTGAGACGACTAACGCCGGTCTGACCGGCGTCTGAACAGAGAAAGGCGGCCTGAGGTCGCCTTTCTGCTTCCATACCATCCTATTCAGCGAAGCGTGATGGCGTTGTCTCTGCAAACCCTGCCTGCCATATCCCTGCACTGATTCCGGTGTCTCAGAATATCCTGATTATCCGACCCTCCGGTATTTCCGACGATACATTCTTGTGAAGTGACGCCAGGCCATTATACTCCGCTGACTTTCCTGCAGAATTTTGAAATAACAGAGCGGCTTTTACGTTGACCGGTCACCGTATGTTCCTGCACGCTTTTGGTGGAAATTCAGGGACGCAGCATTGCGGGCTTTGCCTGAGTGCTGCCAGGGTGATTGTCACCGCGGTACAAGGGAGAGGTCGTCTGCCAGTGAGGAAACACCGGGGATAAGGAATGCCTGAGACAGTAAAGGAATAACCGCGTGGGGAGGCCGATGCCTGCGAAAAATGCAATGGCGGAAGGGCACTGCGGAAATCCGTCGGGATCTCCCCGGGCACGGCGGCCCGGGGAGGGGAGCTTAGCGTTTTAACGCTTCGCTTAATTCATCACGCATGGAAGCCAGAATGGCGCGAACGACACGCGGGTTACCGGCAACGAGATTACCTGATTGCAGGTAACCGTGACCGCCGGTAAAGTCGGTGACCAGGCCGCCCGCTTCACGGACCAGCAGTTCGCCGCCAGCAAAATCCCATGGCTTCAGGCCGATTTCGAAATAACCATCGGTACGACCGGCTGCAACATAGGCCAGATCCAGTGCTGCTGAACCGGTACGACGGAAGTCAGCACACTGAGTAAACAGTTTGCTTACGACATTGATGAAAGGCACGGAATGTTGTTTTGCTTTAAACGGGAAACCGGTAGCCAGAATAGCACCGTCCAGATCACGTGCAGTGCTGCTACGTAAACGGTAACCGTTCAACTGTGCGCCCTGACCGCGCGCGGCACTGAACAGTTCATTGCGCATCGGGTCATAGACCACGGCAACTTCGGTACGGCCTTTAACGCGTACGGCGATAGACACTGCAAAGTGAGGGAAACGCTTGATGAAGTTGGTGGTACCATCCAGTGGATCAATAACCCATTGAACATCCTTGTCTTCGCCAGCCAGCTCACCGCTTTCTTCGGTGATGATGGTGTGCTGAGGGTAAGATTTACGAATGACCTCAATAATCAGGCGTTCCGCGTCACGGTCGACATTGGTGACAAAGTCGTTACTGCCTTTCTGACTGGTTTCTACCGCGTCAGGAGTTTCGTAATTTTTGGCGATTAAATTACCGGCCTTGCGCGCAGCGCGCACGGCAATGTTCAGCATCGGATGCATCAGTTATTCCCACTGGATGTTAAAGAACGAAAAAACGGCTGGAAGTATAGCAGTGTGTTCAGAAAATGTCTCTTTTTATGTTAATATCCTTCTATACATTTTTACACTGGCTCCCAATCTATGTTGCAGAATATTCGTATCGTCCTGGTAGAGACCTCTCATACCGGGAATATGGGCTCCGTTGCCCGCGCCATGAAAACCATGGGTCTTTCGAATCTCTACCTGGTGAATCCGCTGATCAAGCCCGATTCCCAGGCGATCTCTCTGGCTGCCGGTGCCAGCGATTTAATCGGTAATGCCTCGATTGTCGAGTCGCTGGATGAAGCCATTGCCGGATGCAGCCTGGTGGTCGGGACCAGCGCACGCTCCCGTTCACTGCCCTGGCCGATGCTGGATGCCAGAGAATGTGGTGTAAAAAGCGTGGAAGAAGGTCAGCAGGCTCCGGTGGCCCTGGTGTTTGGTCGTGAGCGCGTCGGTCTGACTAACGAAGAATTACAGAAGTGCCACTATCACGTGGCTATCCCGGCCAATCCGGAATACACCTCGCTGAACCTGGCGATGGCCGTACAGCTGATTGCCTATGAAGTGCGTATGGCCTGGCTGCAGGCGCAGGAAGCCGCAGAGCCGGCACCTCAGTATGCTGAATCACCGTATCCGCTGGTGGACGATCTGGAACGTTTCTATGTGCATCTGGAAGCAATGATGCTGAACAGTGGCTTTATCCGTAAGGATCAGCCAGGCCAGGTCATGAGTAAACTTCGTCGTCTGTTTACCCGCGCTCGTCCTGAGCGTGATGAGCTAAATATTCTGCGCGGAATGCTCTCATCCTTCGAAAAAAAGGACAAGGAAAGCCAGTGATAGCAAGGGATGCGGCCGGAAGCACACGATAGGTTAAATACCTGAGTAAATTACCCGGTTAAATAGTTGACCAAATCACTCGGGAATGTCAGACTGATTCTCATGAACTTTATTAACACTCCGGTAACCGGATACTGATCGAGGTCGTGTAACGATGAGACTGACATCCAAAGGGCGTTATGCTGTCACAGCCATGTTAGATGTGGCACTTCATTCCAATGAGGGCCCGGTGCCTTTGGCCGATATTTCTGAACGTCAGGGTATTTCACTTTCCTACCTTGAGCAGCTATTTTCCCGCCTGCGTAAAAACGGACTGGTTTCCAGCGTGCGTGGGCCGGGCGGCGGTTATTTACTGGGTAAAGACGCCGGCGAAATTGCCGTCGGTACCGTCATTACTGCGGTTGATGAGTCTGTCGATGCGACCAAATGCCAGGGGAAAGAAGGGTGTCAGGGCGGTGAGCGCTGTCTGACGCACGTACTGTGGCGTGATCTGAGTGACCGTATCAGTGACTTTCTGAACAATATCACGCTGGCTGAGCTGGTGAATAATCAGGACATCCTTAAGGTAGCGGACCGTCAAAATAATGATAACCGACGTTTCCGTGATAACCGTATTCCTGAGACGATTGACGTCAAACTGCGAGCCTACAGCTAATTATAATTAATCTGTGATTGGCCGGCTGATCCTTTACCGTCCGACCATAAATTTTGCATTGAAGTGATGTACGGAGTTTAAGAGCAATGAAATTACCGATTTATCTGGATTACTCTGCGACTACGCCAGCGGATCCACGCGTTGCTGAGAAAATGATGCAATACCTGACCCTGGATGGGGTTTTTGGTAACCCGGCTTCCCGTTCTCACCGCTTTGGCTGGCAGTCTGAAGAAGCTGTTGATATTGCACGCAATCAGATTGCTGAGCTGGTGGGGGCTGACCCGCGTGAAATCGTCTTTACCTCAGGTGCCACTGAAGCCGATAACCTGGCTATCAAAGGGGCTGCACAATTTTATCAGAAGAAAGGTAAGCACATTATTACCTGTAAAACTGAACATAAAGCGGTGCTGGATACCTGTCGTCAGCTGGAAAGAGAAGGGTTTGAAGTCACCTATCTGACGCCTCAGACCAACGGTATTATTGACCTGGCCGCGCTGGAAGCCGCCATGCGTGAAGACACCATCCTGGTTTCAATCATGCATGTGAACAATGAAATCGGCGTGGTTCAGGATATCGCAGCGATCGGCGAAATGTGCCGCGCGCGCGGAATTATCTACCATGTTGATGCGACTCAGAGCGTCGGTAAACTCCCTATTGACCTGAGTCAGCTGAAAGTTGATTTAATGTCTTTCTCCGCGCATAAACTGTACGGACCGAAAGGGATTGGTGCACTGTATGTTCGCCGTAAGCCACGTATCCGTCTGGAAGCCCAGATGCACGGTGGCGGTCATGAGCGCGGTATGCGTTCAGGGACACTGGCAGTACATCAGATTGTGGGTATGGGTGAAGCCTACCGCATAGCGAAAGAAGAAATGGACAGCGAAATGGCCCGTCTGCGGGTGCTTCGTGACCGTCTGTGGAATGGCGTTAAAGATCTGGAAGAAGTGTATTTAAACGGTGATCTGGAGAACGGTGCGCCGAATATCCTGAACATCAGCTTTAACTACGTGGAAGGTGAATCACTGATTATGGCCCTGAAAGACCTGGCTGTATCTTCCGGTTCGGCCTGTACTTCTGCCAGTCTGGAACCTTCTTATGTGCTGCGTGCCCTGGGAATGAACGATGAACTGGCTCACAGTTCGATTCGTTTCTCTTTAGGACGTTTTACGACTGAAGAAGAGATCGACTACGCCATTGATCTGGTACGCAAATCTATCGGCCGTCTGCGTGACCTTTCTCCGCTGTGGGAAATGTTCAAAGCGGGTGTGGATTTGAATAGCATTGAATGGGCGCATCATTAATAGTCTTCAGGAGAATAAAAAATGGCTTATAGCGAAAAAGTAATCGATCACTACGAAAACCCACGTAATGTTGGCTCATTTGATAATGCTGATCCGAACATCGGCAGCGGCATGGTAGGTGCACCTGCCTGTGGTGACGTGATGAAACTACAGATCAAAGTCAGCGATAGCGGTATTATCGAAGATGCCCGTTTCAAAACTTACGGCTGTGGTTCAGCCATCGCTTCCAGTTCACTGATCACTGAATGGGTGAAAGGGAAGTCACTGGACGAAGCGCAGAGCATTTCGAATATGCAGATCGCCGAAGAGCTGGAATTACCCCCGGTAAAAATCCACTGTTCTATCCTGGCTGAAGATGCGATTAAAGCAGCAATTGCTGACTATAAGAGTAAGAAAACCGACAAATAAGCGAGGGTGATAGATGGCGATTTCCCTGAGCGATTCAGCGGCAGCCCGCGTCAGTTCTTTTCTGGCAAATCGTGGCTCCGGTTACGGTTTACGGTTAGGTGTCAGAACATCAGGTTGTTCGGGTATGGCTTATGTCCTCGAATTTGTGGATGAACCCCAGCCTGAAGATACTGTGTTTGAAGAGAAGGGCGTCAGAGTTGTTGTTGATGGCAAAAGCCTTGTCTACCTCGATGGTACAGAACTGGATTTTGTAAAAGAAGGCCTGAACGAAGGCTTTAAATTCATTAATCCTAATGTGAAAGACGAGTGCGGTTGCGGCGAGAGTTTCAACGTATAATCTCTGTATCATACTCTGAATATCTGCCCCAGCCTGCTGGGGCGTTTTTTTTATTATTTCCACGCTTCGGACCGGTTATGAATTATTTTACCCTGTTTGATTTGCCAGAATCTTTCGAGCTTGACACGACAGCGCTGTCTGACAAGTTTCAGTCTCTGCAACGTCAGTATCATCCTGACAGGTTTGCGACTGCACCTGAAGCCGAACGGCTGAAGGCCTTACAGCACGCCGCAACCATCAATCAGGGCTACCAGGCCCTGCGCAAGCCTCTCTCCCGGGCAGAATATCTGTTGTCACTTCACGGGTTCGATATCAATAATGAACAACATACCCTGCGTGATACGGCATTTCTGATGGAACAACTCGAACTGCGGGAAGAGCTTGAAACCATTGATCAGCAAAATAACAGTGACGCACTGACCCCTTATTTCCATCGACTGGATTCCATGGAAAAGCAACGCAGTCAGCAAATGCGTCAGCAGTTTGCTGATCAGCAGTGGCCGGAAGCGGCAGATACCGTGCGTAAGCTAAGATTTCTCGCTAAACTGCGGGTCGAAGCAGAAAAGCTGGAAGAAAAACTGCTGGACTTTTAAACGGGAAGCTCGTTATGGCGTTATTACAAATCAGTGAACCCGGGTTAAGCGCAGCCCCCCATCAGCGCAGGCTGGCGGCGGGTATTGACCTCGGAACCACCCACTCTCTGGTAGCGACAGTCCGCAGCGGACTGGCGGAAACCTTGCCTGATGAAAACGGACGGCATTTATTGCCTTCGGTTGTACACTACCAGGCGACGCAGACCCGCGTTGGCTGGGATGCCCGTACGCAGGCCGCCCGCGATCCGCGTCATACCTTCAGTTCAGTGAAACGTCTGATAGGCCGTTCTCTGGCTGATATCCGCCAGCGTTACCCGCATCTGCCGTACCTGTTTACTGCCAGTGAAAATGGTTTACCGATGATGGAAACCCCGTCGGGTCAGGTGAATCCGATCCGGGTCTCCGGTGATATTCTCAATGAGCTGGCGAATCGTGCGCGTGAATCGTTGGGCGGTGAGCTTGATGGCGTCGTCATCACGGTGCCGGCCTATTTCGATGACGCTCAGCGTCAGGGAACAAAAGACGCTGCCCGGCTGGCCGGATTACATGTTCTGCGTTTGCTGAATGAACCGACCGCAGCAGCGGTGGCTTATGGCCTGGACTCGGGCAAAGAAGGCATTATTGCCGTTTATGATTTAGGCGGCGGGACTTTCGATATTTCCGTATTGCGTCTGAGCCGGGGGGTGTTTGAAGTCCTCGCGACCGGCGGGGATTCTGCGCTCGGGGGCGATGATTTCGATCAGCTGCTGGCGGAGTGGATTAGCCAGCAGGCAGGGATCACTGATTTCAGTGATGCCGGTATTCAGCGTGAAATTCTTGACGCTGCCACGGCGGCTAAAATTGCGCTGAGTGATAATGAAACGACGACCGTTCGTGTCGCAGGCTGGCAGGGTGAGGTAACCCGTGAACAGTTTACGGCTCTGATTGCGCCGCTGCTGAAAAAGACGCTGGTTGCCTGTCGTCGTACCCTGAAAGATGCGGGTGTCAGCGTTGATGAAGTGATGGAAGTGGTGATGGTCGGCGGCTCAACACGCACGCCTGCCGTGCGGGAAAGTGTGGGTGAGTTTTTCGACCGTGAACCTCTGACCTCTATTGACCCGGATCGCGTCGTGGCGCTGGGTGCTGCCATTCAGGCCGATATTCTGGCCGGTAATAAACCTGACAGTGAAATGCTGCTGCTGGATGTGATCCCGCTTTCTTTAGGGCTGGAAACCATGGGAGGGCTGACCGAAAAAGTCATCCCCCGCAACACGACCATTCCCGTCGCACGTGCTCAGGAATTTACCACCTTTAAAGACGGGCAGACGGCGATGAGTATTCACGTGGTACAGGGAGAACGTGAGCTGGTCAGCGATTGCCGTTCTCTGGCTCGTTTTGCATTACGGGGCTTACCCGCATTACCGGCCGGTGGCGCACATATCCGCGTAACCTTCCAGGTGGATGCTGACGGGTTGCTGAGTGTGACTGCGATGGAGAAATCCACCGGCGTGGAAGCCTCTATTCAGGTTAAACCTTCTTACGGGCTGACTGAAAATGAAATCGCGACCATGATCACCGACTCGATGACCTACGCCCGTGATGATGTGGAAGCCCGCCAGTTGGCAGAGAAAAAGGTAGATGCACTTCGGGTACTGGAAAGTCTTGAAGGTGCACTGAGTGAGGATCAGGCTCTTCTTTCAGAGCAGGAACTGCATTCCATCCGCGAAGCACAGCAGGCACTGCGTGACTCGCTGGACAATAATAATGAGGCGCAGATTGCTGCCGGAATAAAACATTTGGATCACGTGACTCAGGAGTTTGCGGCACGCCGTATGGATAACTCTATCCGACGCGCGCTGACCGGACACTCTGTGGATGAGGTTTAAGCATGCCTAAGATTGTAATTTTACCCCATAAAGATCTGCTGCCGGAAGGCGGTGTCTATGATGCCACCCCGGGAGAGACCATCCTGGATGTGGCTCTGCGCAATGGTATCGAAGTCGAACATGCCTGTGAAAAATCCTGCGCCTGTACGACCTGCCACTGTGTGGTCCGTGAAGGATTTGATTCACTGGCAGAAAGCAGTGAAGATGAAGATGATATGCTGGATAAGGCCTGGGGCCTGGAGCCGGACAGCCGCCTGAGCTGCCAGGCGCGTGTTACGGATGAAGACCTGGTGGTTGAATTCCCGCGTTACACCATTAACCACGCACGGGAACATTGATCCCCGAACGGGCCGGAGGATTCCGGCCCGTGTTGTTTCTGAGGAGTCATTATGTCACTTAAATGGACCGACAGCCGGCCTATCGGCGAAGCACTTTACGACCAGTTTCCCGACACTGACCCGAAAACCGTCCGTTTTACCGACTTACATCGCTGGGTCTGTGAGCTTGAGGATTTTGATGACAATCCTGAGGCCTCCAATGAAAAGATCCTCGAAGCAATTTTGCTAATCTGGATGGACGAGTACGAGTAATAATTAAGGAGCAATGTCATGACTACACAAACCATGCAAATCCGACTCAGCCAGCAGGCCGCCGATGCCCGCTGGGGAGAGAATGCCACGATTTCCTATGCCGATCAGGGCATGACTATTCATCTCACGGGTGATGCTTTACCGGTGATCCAGCGTGCAGCGCATAAAATTGACGGGCAGGGGATCCGTGCCGTCGAACTGACCGGTGACGGTTGGGATCTGGAACGTTGCTGGGCATTCTGGCAGGGGTTCCGTTCGCCGAAAGGACAGCGTGATGTTCACTGGCCTGCACTCAGCGATGCAGAAAAAACTGAACTGCAACATCGCCTGAAAGTGGTGGATTGGGTCAGAAACGTGATTAATCTGCCTGCCGAAGACCTCGGGCCTGAAGATCTGGCCAGTGCGGCTATCGATCTGCTGAGTGACCTTGGCGGAGATGCGGTGACCTATCGTATTACAAAAGGCGAAGATCTGCGTGAGCAGGGGTATATGGGCCTGCATACGGTCGGACGAGGTTCAAGCCGCCCGCCGGTACTGCTGACCCTGGATTTTAATCCGACGGGGGATGATTCTGCACCTGTGGACATCTGCCTGGTGGGTAAAGGCATCACCTTCGATACCGGGGGTTACAGCCTGAAAGGCAGTACCTTTATGGACTCGATGAAAGCGGATATGGGCGGTGCTGCAACGCTGACCGGTGCGCTGGGGATGGCTATCAGTCGTGGTCTGAACAAACGTGTGAAACTGATCTTATGCTGTGCAGACAACATGGTCAGCGGCGGTGCATTACGTCTTGGCGATATTATCCGTTACCGTAATGGTAAGACGGTAGAAGTGATGAATACTGATGCGGAAGGCCGTCTGGTTCTGGCTGACGGTCTTATCGATGCCAGTAAGCTGAAACCGCGCCTGCTGATCGATGCGGCAACCCTGACCGGGGCGGCGAAAACGGCGCTGGGTAACGATTATCATGCACTGTTCAGTTTCGATGATGCGCTGACCGGTGAACTGCTGGACAGTGCCGCACGTGAGGGCGAATTGTTCTGGCGGCTGCCGCTGGCGGAATTCCATCGCCAGCACCTGCCGTCGAATTTTGCTGATCTCAATAACATTGCCAGCCCGTCACATTCTGCCGGTGCAAGCAGTGCAGCAGCTTTCCTTTCTTACTTTGTAGAAGGCTATCAGCAAGGCTGGTTACATATCGACTGTTCTGCCACCTATCGTAAAGGGGCTGTCGATCAATGGTCTGCCGGTGCTACCGGTCTGGGCGTTCGTACTCTGGCTAATCTGCTGCTGAAATAAAAAGCGTCAGATTTTTTCGCGAGGCAGGCACAGGCCTGCCTTTATTTTCAGGGCAGGTCAATGATGGAACTCTCCCTCGACGAGCTTTTAGAAAAAGCAGCCACAGGTCCGGCAGATCGCCCGGCCTTCTTCCGGCGACTGATGCAGTCTGATGTCTGGGTAGCCGGCAAACCGGCCCCGGGTAACTCTTTTGTGTTCGCACCGGACTACCGCCAGCAGCTTGATGGCACAGCAGTTATTCCCTTTTTTACTACGGAGGCTGCGTTTACCGAAGTGACGGGCGGTGATCTTCCTGCCGTCAGGCTGCCGGTGAATGAGCTGTTTGCGATGACTTCGGGTCATACACTGTGCCTTAACCCTTCACTTAAAAGCAGTAAGATCTTCACTGCCACGGAGATCCGGTCTCTGTGCAGCGGGCAGGGCAATGCCCTGGGGGAAATCAGCATCCCGGCAGAGGGCCAGACTCTGTTACTGTCGGCGACAGAAGATCCTCCGCCTTTACTGATAGACTCCCTGAAACAGCTTTTCAGCCGCTATAAACCGGTACGACGGGCATTTGTCGCCTGGTGCCGGGAAGAGGCGGGTGCAGAGGGGAATTTGCTGATTGGTATCGAGGCCAGTGCGGATCTTGATGAAATTATTCAGGCGGCAGGTCATGTGGCACTGGATACGTTACCGGAAAATGCCCTGATTGATTTCTGTGAGATCAGTGACCCATCTTCAGGCGTCAGCCACTTTTTTGTGGCCCACATTCCGCCGTTCTACCAGCGACCTCAGGGCAGTTTTTTACGGGGCGCTACCCACAGCCCGGGAACGGGTTCCTTTCTGCCGGGGAGACAGAGCCCCGGCCGCTGATTTACAAACGGCGTCAGCGCCCCCGTTTTCCGGGGGCAATTCTTTTCGCTGGCGGGCGCTAAGGATCAACGCTTGCGCAGCAATGATGCACTTTTTTTCAGGGTCATATGTCAGTGCGGGGGAACCTGCCGTCATATTCGTGTGGCCTGAACGCGCTGCCATACCCGGATATATAATCTGTAATTTCATGGGCCGCATCGCTAAAGCTAACATAACCTGCCACTGATACCTGATCATTCTTCAGACGCTGAAGAAGCGCGCTATCAGCCTGTTACCCCGGTAGTTTCCGCATCCATTTATACTCTGCTTTTATCCGGACCGCGGCGTTATTCTGCCGGTAAGCCGGTAGTCTATACGAAAACCTTTGAGCATTGCCATTACCGCGATATTCCTTACCCCGATTGATCCATGGCTGATGCTCTATCTTTCCTGAATCTGACTGCGTAATTCAGCAGTCTTTCAGACGGGCATATCATGAGGACATTAAAAAACTAAAGCGGATTGCGGACTACCGTTTCATCGGCGTACCGGCCGCGGTGAAATGATGGTGAGAATAAATTACAGCAGTCCCGTCAACGTCAGATATTTCGTCTGTAACGGGACCCCCGATTTATGGGCTCTGGCTATTGGCCAATCGTCTGAGTTGCGATGTTGATAGTCCCGAGGTTATAAGCTCTCCGAACGTCCTGAAAGAGCGGGATGGACTCAGGTTTTTTTTACCTGTATTGGTGATTTGAAATAAATATTCCCATATGAGACCATCTCTTTTTCGTAAAACATATTCATAATATCACTGTAGTCACTAATTTTTGTCTCAGACAGAGAACTGATAAAATAATCAATAAATAAAAAAAGTCTTTCTGTAATAGATGGTTACGTTATATGCACTGTTTTATTTGATCGTTTTTATCAATTATATTGAGCATTATTGATAGGCTAATGAGTATATTCCTCTCATTAGCGATCACTATTGACGATGTGGCCTGGAACATTCAGAATATTCCACAAGTTAATAGCGGATGTAATTGAGGAATTAATCCGGAAAGACCTGATAGAGGTTGGCTGATTTTACGGATTTATAGAGGGTAAGGAATTTTAATCATTCCTCTATAAACTTGTCAGAAATACCCTGAAGGGCATGGGTTAGCTGACACCTGAACTTTGAACAACGGTCAGCAGAGCAGATGATCAACCTAAGCCATATTTCCGACCGGGAATATTAAATCAATGACCGGTGAAAAAGAGCTATATGTTTCTAAAAGCTGCAGTACAGAGGTGACTCACAGAGTTTTTTCCGTCCGGTGGCTTTCAGTAGCGATGATTATAAGGCTTTCAGGAGTTCTGTAGTAAAGAAGATTAACGGCGTTTCAGATACAGGTCTTTACCAGACAGATGGGAAATAAAAATTTAATTCTGAGAGAAAGGTAGCACAAAGCCGTAAACTTAAATTTTCGGCGGAGAATACTTCTCTCTTCTCAACAAGGTAAAGCGTACCACAACAGGAAGTCATGTGATCACAGAGAGTTTTCGTGCTGTTCGTCGTTGTACCGATACCGGATTTTATCCGGGAGGCTAATCTTATGATGGCTTAAAAAATACATAACATTCATTGAAGTATTATTCCTCCTTTGATGGGTTTTTAAAAATGGTAGTCATCTGGCGAGGTTTCTGTTTAACACCAAATCTTTAATGAAATAAAAAATTCAGTATAATATCATATTATATATGGATTAACTTTTAGCAGGGAAGGAATCGATGCCTAAAAGACTAATGATAAATCATGGACGTGTTATCGCTTCGTTGTCAAATTTTGCATCGCCGGTTTCAGCAGACAAGCTCTCAAGAGGGAAGCAGTTTTATTATTTTTGCAATCATGGTGAAAGAAAGGTCTTTCTTATTATGGAGGGGGACTTTATAGTTCGCTCTGAAAATGGAAGTAAGATAATAAATATCGTTTCAGCTCCGCACGTCATAGGGGTATTACCCTCTATTGATCCACCGCCAATATGGCTTGAAAAAGTCGATCATGGGCGAATTGACGCTATCGAATATAATAAATTCTGGCGTATTGTGCATCAAAAAGAGTTGCGATCAGATGTTATGGATATTATTTCTTCCTATCACTCCGATCTTTTAAGTTATTTACAAATAGCAAGTCCGGATTCAGAGGAATATACGCTAAATCTTATACGCAAATGGAACTCGTTTCCTTGCCATATAAAGGAAAGGTTTTCTCTGCTTTTCTTCCTGACGAATAGTTCTTTTTTATCAAAAAGTACGGCATCCAGAACATTAAAAAAATTAAAGGATGAAGGTGTCATAAAGTTAGATAAAGGAAGGTTATCAACAATGCCGAAGTTTACTGTTTAGGTATTCATTACGGAGTCATATTATCGTTATCGAATACCTGGTTTTTCTGCCGCAGATATAATGTTTATTTGTAATGTAACTTGAGTTTTTATATTGGGAATTGGTTGGTGGGGTGCTTTTATCTCTGTCCGCGCTAATCATTAGCGTGGTTTTTATTTGATCGCGAAGGGAGAGGTGTAATATGCCAAATTTATTCACGCCACAAAAAATTGATATACCATTTCATTTCCGTGGACGTTTTGAAGAAAAAACAAAATCTAAAATAGGGAAGGCTCGCCACAATATCTTGTATATCAGCGCAAAACCTGATCCTTTTTCTTTTGACCTAACCTTGGGAGCTACTACTGAATTTTCAAAGCAGAAAATGAGTTATTTAATGCATAAAGGTCATACCGTGACAGGGGCATATGCCTCCAGCGTAGCGGAGTTTATTGAAACGTGGAACGCTATCGGGAAAAATGAGCTACAAAATATAAATAAAGTGATTATTGATTATCATGGAGCCATTAGCGCCAAGAGAGGTCAGCAAAGCCTGGTTCACATTACTCCTTCTGAGCTCTTAGATAAACATCACATTTCCATGCTTGAAATGAAGCCATCCGTCAAGATAGTGTCCCTGTATACCTGCTACAGCGGGTTTACCGAACGATATAATCCAGGCGTGGGTTTTCTATGTAAGCTCACTGAGCCTGATGCTTATACAGTCGGATTTGATGCTCAGGCTGATAATGACATGGGGTTGTTAAAAACAGTCAGACATCCTGATTCAGGAAAACCATTTGACGATGCGCTGAAGTATTTAAAGATAAATCGATTTCAGTTGGGACGAGTTAAGTACAGTAAAATTGAAAAAACTGAAATTTTGATCCAACATTCTTCAGGAGATATCCGTAAAGCGTTATCGGATTATATGAGCTGAAATGTAATCGGTAATAATTAAATCACGATTTGAATTTTATAACTACGGTATCCGGGGTGAGTTTTTGATTTTACTTACTCTCGACTCCGCGGGGTATGAGTGTGAGTCAATATAATTTCAGACTGATCATATTCAGGAATGCTTATTCTCTGACGGGAGCGATTTTTAAATAATAAGGTTTTTCGATAGTCTCCATATAAAGTTAAAAACAGGTGAGGCTGAATAAAAACCATGCAACTGCTAAGGTTGGGAGATCTTTCCGAAGTTTACTGAGTGTTCTTTTTTTTGGGATGGTTTCGGGTTTGGTCACTCGGTAATCCCCCCATTTTTAACGGAGGTAATAAGTAGAATCAGGCCATACGCTGAATATGCTGCATCGGTGTAAACCCATTCAGTGCCATATTCGGTCGTTGGTGATTATAAAAATATTGCCATTTTGTCGCATATTCCTGCAATTCATGTAATGACGAAAACAGGTGCTGACCCAGCCAGTCATAGCGTACTGTCCGGTTATAACGCTCAATATAAGCATTCTGCTGAGGTTTTCCCGGCTGAATAAAGTTGAGTCGGATATCCTGTTGTTTAGCCCATGTCATCAGTGTATTACCTGCATACTCCGGACCATTGTCACACCGAATTGATACGGGTTTTCCTTTCCATTCAATGATCTGCTCCAGTGTTGTTATGACCCGGATAGCCGGGAGTGAAAAATCAACCTCAATAGCCAGTGCTTCGCGGTTGAAATCATCAATCACATTCAGCAGACGCACAGAACGACCATCTGATAGCTGATCATGCATAAAATCCATAGACCAGCTTATGTTACGGCTTTCGGGGACAACCAGTGGCTCAGGTTTTTCACGTTTTAACCGCTTTTTAGGCTTTATACGCATGTTAAGCGACAGTTCGCGATAGATACGATAGATCCTTTTGTGGTTCCATCGGAATCCTTTCACATTACGTAAATACAGATAACAAAGCCCGAATCCCCGGTTTTTCTGACTATCGGTGATCCGAATCAGCCAGTCAGAAATTTGCAGATTCTCCCTGTGGAGAACGGGCTTATAGCGGTAACAACATTCACTGATAGCAAAGATCTGGCAAGCCTGACGAACACTGACTCCCTTAAAAGTGACTGCATGCTGCGCCATCGGCTTCCGGTCAG
>NZ_JMPR01000027.1 GCF_000735525.1 Tatumella ptyseos ATCC 33301
GATTGAGGATGCTGAGGGAAAAAAAACGACTGATTTTATTGTCACACCGCCACTTTATGTGAGCGGACCCTTGAATGAAAATATTCTTCGCGTGATGTATACCGGGGAGCCTCTGCCTCAGGATAAAGAAACGCTGTATTATTTTAATGCTAAAGCGATCCCTTCTGTTGATAAAGAAAAGATGGAAGGAAAAAATTTACTGCTGCTTTCTGCAGTGACGAGAATTAAATTATTTGTGCGTCCCGATGGGCTTAAAATACCGACGAGTGATGCGCCATCCGGGCTGGAGTTTTATCACTCCGATAACCAGCTTAAGATAAAAAACCCGACGCCTTATTATATTACTATCGCTCAGTTAAAAACAGGTGACATCCCATTAAAAGACATCATGGCCCCGCCGGGAGAAAGTATTACACAGTCGTTTCCTGTTGGCGGAAAAGACAGTGTTACGTTCAGAACCATTAATGATTATGGTGCTCTGACGCCAGAGCTGACAGTTTCGATAAAGTAATATCTTCATTTTAATTGATGGTAGTCTTAAAAATGAACGCATCCGGAAAAAATGAACACCTCAGCAAAAGTAAGTTCACCATCTCACCTGTGGGCATGGTATTACTGGGGCTGTTTTCGCCAAATGGTCATGCGGAGTTATATTTCCCGCCAGAACTGGTGTCCAGCGCTTTACATACAGTGGCTGATTTATCACTTTTTTCAACAGAGGGAAAGCAGCTTCCGGGGATGTATCAGGTAGATATCTATCTGAATGGTTATTATGTTTCTGCCAGGACAGTACGTTTTGACGATGCAGGGACTCTTCGGAGATAACGGAAGCACCTGCCGGAGGGGACTCAGGCTCTCAGTCGGGAAGTGAGAATACAGCACAGGCTGCCGATGAAAAGCCAACGGTCAGAAAGGCGTATGTCCGTGATAATACCGGACTGACAGCCGTGCTGACCCGTAAGGAGATGGAAACGCTAGGTGTTAACGTCCGCCTGTTTCCGGCGCTGATGGCTCTCACGGACGAGCAGGCCGTATCTCCGGGGTTATATATTCCCGATGCGTTCACCAGGTTTAACTTCCAGAAAATGCGCCTCGACATCAGTATTCCTCAGGCTGCGATGAAGAATACAGCGAACGGGTATATCGCCCCTGAACTCTGGGATGAGGGCATTAATGCTGTCCTGCTGGATTACTCATTTAATGGCAGTAATAACCATGGACGTTACGGTAACTCGCAGAGCCATTACCTGAACCTCAGGGGCGGCATTAATATCGGGGCCTGGCGTCTGCGTGACTCCCGTACCTGGCGCGACTACAGTAGCCCGGGCAGTCACTCCCGAAGCTGGCAGCATCTGACGACCTACGCCGAACGCACCATCACACCCTGGAAGAGTTCACTGCTTATGGGTGAAGGCACGACGGATAGCGATATTTTTGATTCGCTGGCATTCCGGGGGGGCAGACTGAGTTCGGATGACAGTATGTATCCGGATACTATGCGTGGTTTTGCACCGGTTATCCGGGGAAGTGCGGCAACCAATGCCCGGGTCAGCATCCGCCAGAACGGGTTCATTATCTACCAGACCTATGTATCGCCCGGTGCATTCTCCATCACGGATTTGTTCCCCATGTATTCAAGTGGTGACCTCGAAGTGATCGTGAAGGAGGCCAGCGGGAGTGAACACACCTTCACTGTCCCTTATTCATCCCTGCCGGTGCTGCAGCGTGAAGGGCACCTTAAATACAGCGTGACCGCAGGACGTTTTCGCGGCGGAAGCAGTCACTATGATAATCCGGCCTTTGCGGAAGGGACCTTTATCCCCGGGGACAGCCGCACGATGTAACGGTCTATGGTGGCCTGCAGTATTCGGAAAATTATTTCAGTGCCGCGCTGGGGGCCGGGATAAGTCTGGGGGTTCTGGGGGCGCTGTCTGCTGATATTACGCAGGCTAACAGCACGCTTTCTGATGGTTCGCGTTATCAGGGACAATCGCTGCGTTTTCTGTATGCCCGTTCACTGAACTCACTCGGAACCTCTTTCCGGTTGACCGGTTACCGCTATTCCACGAAGGGGTTTCATACCCTGGAAGAAACCGCGCTGAAAGGTATGAATGGCTGGCGCTATGATGATGATACGGTTGACCCTGATGGTCGCCCGTCCCGATACAACCGGGGGGGATATTATGATCTGAATAAAGTCAAACGCGCCCGTTTTGAGGCGAGTGTGTCACAACGGTTGGGAACCGGTTCTCTGTATCTGAGTGGCATTCGCCAGACTTACTGGAACAGCGATGAGGTTAGCAACTCGCTGCAGAGTGGATTCAGCAGTTCTTTGGGAGCGGTAACGTACGGCCTTTCATACAACTACAGCCGACAAAGCAGCCAGTCGGGGGCAGACAAGTCAGTGTATCTGTCTTTATCGGTACCGCTGGATTCATTGCTGTCACCGCCGTCGTCTGCCCGTCGACATAGCTCCGTGTACGCCACATTTAATAGTAGCCATGACAGTAATGGAAGTTCGTTGCAGCGCATCGGGCTGAGTGGATCTGCTCTGGAGAATAAGAACCTTAACTGGAGTGTGTCACAGGGGTATTCCCGCCATGACGGACAGAGCGGCAGTACCAGCCTGAATTATCAGGGGGGGTATGGCAGCAGTAATGTGGGTTACAGCTACAGTAATGACTATCGTCAGATCAGTTATGGTGTTTCCGGTGGTGCATTGCTGCACAGTGAGGGACTGACCTTCGGGCAACCCCTGGGAGATACAAACGTCCTGATAGTGGCACCCGGTGCGAAAGGACTTTCGGTTGAGAGCGGGACAGGTGTGCAGACAGACTGGCGTGGATATGCCATTAAGCCTTACGTGTCTGCTTATCGTGAAAACCGCATTGCACTGGACACGAAAACACTTGATGACGACACCGATATTGAGGGGGCTGTGTCGCGTGTGGTACCGACCAAAGGCGCGGTGGTTAAGGCGCGTTTTGTGACCCGCCACGGTGTGCGGGTACTGATGACACTCACCCATGATGGTCAACCTTTACCTATGGGAAGTACGGTCACCGACGGCGACATTACCGGAATCGTTGGCGACGACGGACTGGTTTACCTGTCCGGTATGCAGACTGACGGCATATTAACCGCACAGTGGGGAAGTGCACCGGACCAGCACTGTACTATCCGTTATCATCTTCCGAAAAAAGAAGAAAGAACCGACAGTTCACCGGTGATCAGAATTAATGAAACCTGTCACAGTAAATCAGAAAAATTAACGTAATAACCTCTGTTTTATGCTCACAAGGTGATTTTGAATATGAGAACTGTTTTTAACAAAAAAAAGTGTTTTACGCTGTTATCCACGACCCTGCTGATGTCTGCAATGACTGCCCATGCTGCTAAGTCAGATAGCGCCACTATCACGATATCGGGAGTCGTCCAGGATACGACCTGTCAATTCAATACGGATATTTATACTACAACGCTGGATAGTGTGGCAGACACTGCATTTAAGGCGGTGGGCGAAACGATGTCCATAAAAGAGGTGCTCGTCAGTTTCACATGTGGAAGTGACTCCACGGGGGTAAAAATCAGTGTGGCCGGAGAAGTAAACCAGGACGGTACCGACACTACAGCATTCAAAGATTTTGGTGGCTCGACGGGGATTGCGCTTCGTCTTCTGGCGAGTAATGGCTCCACAGTGCTGAAGCCGAGTGGTACCAGTTCCACGAGTAAAATTACGTTAGACAGTAATCATACCGGGACATATACCTTTAAAGCCGGTTATGTCAAAACGGCCGACGTCATCACACCGGGTTCTTTCACCTCAGTGGTAAGTCTGAGTTTTAACTATAACTGACCGGACTGTATTCCCCCGAACCGGGAGGAGGCGAAGGAGTCCGTGCGGTTGCGCGCTGAGTTCGCTGGTGGGGGATACTGCAGTGTCATGAAACTATTTTTCAGGCAAGGGTCTGAAGGGCAGGTAAACAGTCCGTGTTATCCGCCGTATAAACAACGGGGATCAGGAAAAATGTATAAATCCGCCATCGTAGTCTCCGGCATGATTTGGTCCGCCTTTGCCATGGCCGGATCAACCCTGCAATGCGATAATTCATACCTGTACATCAAGGCAGGGACATATCAGAGTGCGGTGTTTAAAGACGGTTCGTGGAAACTTGAAGAGCCTATAAAAGTCACGAATCTTCCGTGCAGTGCAGTCAGCAGCGCGAAATATGCCGCGCAGATCATGTGGATGATCAACTGGTTTCCAGCGACATGTCAGCAGCAAAACGGATGGGCCCAATTCACCCCGCCGTCCGGAAGTGGCTTCAACATGTGCTCTACAGGGCAACTGGAAATAACGCTCGATAGCGGTATACGCGTTGATGGGCAAGTGACAGCCGGGTTTCTTACAGGAGCGCAGTCAAACTGGAGTAACTTAGTGACAACCCAAACGGATTCGGCGAGGGTGGAGGTGAGCGCCCTGAATGAGGAAGTGAAATTGATGCCGGGGGGAACGAAGGGCTCGTTGTTTAGAGTGTACACACTGTCTTCGTATCTCCCGGCCACACTGACGTACTCCGCAAGCACCCCGTCCGGCCGTGGGGTGACAGGCGGGTTTACCACTCAGTCCGCTATCCCTATCGGACCGTCAGTTGCCCAGACAAATACTGTGACGTATCAATTTAGTGCTGCAAAGGACGCTGCCATTGGTAAGTCGCTGGTTACGACGACATGGACCCTGACATGCGAATGACTTTCAGAGAGGGAGGTCAGTGGTTCCGGTTATGTTTACGGCATCCCAAAGAAACTCTGTCAAAGTGAATGGCCATCGGGCTGATATTTGTCACTATACTATTTATCCTTTGTCGAAAACTCATATTAACAATGGTCACCCGCCGGGTTCATTTTTCCGCTCATGCGGAAAGAGTTGCTGATGATATTTTTGTCAGGTGTTTTATCGTCATCTGAAATGAGATGTTTTTTATTAGAATAAAAATAGATAGTCTCATATGAGACCGGGTTTTATTTGTTTTTATGGTAAGCTTGATGATGTGCATTGACTTCTTAACCTGTGATCGGGTGGGGGGAGGTGTATTTAAATGTGGGTGGGTAATGTTTTGTAAATCAACTCGATTAATATATAAAAAAACATAGGCTAAGATTCTTACTGTAGCGTGTGAATTAACCGCCTTCTTCTGTCTGTATTTGGATGGGTAAATGGGGGTAGTTTATTTATAGGGGCTGTAAGTTTGTTGAGCATCATTGAGTTAATATGTGCTCATGGTCATTATCCTGGTAAGCATGGGTTTCCCATAATTAATTTTGTTTGTGATTATCTTAGGAAGTATAAGCTTAAGAAACCACGGATTCCTGAACGTCTGTCGGCATTTATGTATTAAAGAAGTTATAAGATTTCACATGGCCTTCTGAATTAAGAAGTTCCTGAGACGATGATTTGAAAATAATATTTTTACATGGAGGTTTTCATGGGAAATACACAGCATAAATTAGATAAAGCAAGGCCGCCGCGTGTGCAAATTACCTATGACGTTGATATTGGCAATGCACAGACGGTTAAAGAACTGCCATTAGTGATCGGTGTGATGGGCGATTTTACCCGGAGTTGCGATAACTTACGTGACCGAAAATTTCTCAGTATCGATAAAGATAACTTTGGCAGTGTGATGTCTTCAATGAAGCCTGATGCTGAGTTTTTAGTGAAGAATGTCTTACCCGAACATGAGGGGGAGCTGGCTGTTTCACTGACCTTCAACAGTATGGAAGATTTCTCACCGGACAATATTGCCCGTCAGGTTGAACCTTTGCGCAAACTGATTGAACTCCGTGAACAACTGTGTGATCTGCGCAATCGCACTGCCAGCAACGAACGGCTGAAAGAACAGCTTTCAGAGCTCTTTCAACAGCAAAACATGGCGTCCCCGGATGTTAATAAAGCGCAGGGAGATTCGGAATGATTTCTGAAAAACAACTCAGTGCCCCTGAACCATTGACACTGAGCGAAGGTCAGCTGGATAAAATCATTGATACCACTCAGGCCATACGTCGTGAATCAGACCGTGGCCGCATGAAGTCTCAGTTAAATAACTTCCTGGCAGAGGTGGTTTCCGGTGCAGTGGTGATATCCAGCGATCTTATCGGCAGTATCGAAGCCCGCATCAGTGAGATTGATGAGCTACTTTCCCGTCAGATCAGCCTCATCATGCATGCCCCCGAATTTCAGAAAAAGGAATCCTCATGGCGGGGTTTACACAAGCTGGTGAAATCGAGTGTGACGGAAAATACCCGGATCCGTCTGCTGCACTGTACCAAACAGGAGTTGATCAAAGATTTTAAATCAGCTTCTGATTTCGATCAGTCAATGTTGTTTAAGTGCGTGTATGAAAGCGAATACGGGACCTTTGGCGGAGTGCCTTTCTCCGCATTTGTCGGAGATTTTCAGTTCGATAATACTCCGCAGGACATCGATCTCCTGGAGCAAATCTCTCACGTGGCCGCTGCCGCACACGCTCCGTTCCTGAGTGCCATCGCGCCCGGAATGTTATCGATGAACGATTTTTCCGAAATGCCCCGGCCGCGGGACCTGGTGAAAATGTTTGATACCACGGATTACGCTCGCTGGCGTTCGTTCCGCCAGACGGATGACAGCCGTTACATCGGTATGACACTACCCGCGGTGCTCGGACGTATGCCATATGGTGCGAAAACCGTGCCGGTTGAGACCTTTGGCTTTGAAGAATACATTCAGGAAAATGATGTCGGTACCGATTATCTGTGGGTCAACTCAGCCTATGAATTGGCCGGGCGTATCGTCGATTCTTTCGAAGAGTATGGCTGGTGTGCTTCTATTCGGGGCGTGGAAGGCGGCGGGCTGGTCAACGCGTTACCTGCTTATAATTACGTTTCTGAAAGCGGTGAACGCGTCATGCAGTGCCCGACACAAATCGCTATTTCCGACCGCCGCGAGAAAGAGCTGTCAGACCTTGGCTTTATACCGCTGGTGCACTGCAAGGGGACCGATTATGCTGCATTTTTCGCAGTACAATCAGTCAACAAACCCCGTCTGTATAATTCCGAACAAGCCAATGCCAATGCCCGTTTGTCCAGCCAGCTGCAATATATTCTGGCAACCTCCCGCTTTGCTCATTACCTGAAATCTATCGTTCGCGACAAAGTTGGCAGCTTTATGTCACGTAGTGAATGTGAAGAATATCTGCAGAAATGGATCATGCAATATGTGGTGGCTTCGGATAACGCCGGGCCGGAAACCAAAGCACGTTACCCTCTGCGTGAAGCCAGTATTGAAGTCGTTGAAGTGCCTGGTTTCCCGGGGACTTACCGCGCAATTGCTTACCTGAAACCGCACTTCCAGTTGGAAGGGTTAAGTATGTCACTGCGTTTAGTCGCTGATTTACCCGCGGCGGCCAGTGCTTAATCGTCATTTACTTAAAGGAAATAAAAAATGGCAAAGTTGAAAGACTGTCAGTTCATTAAAATAACGATTGATGGCAAGGATATTGCCGGTTCGTCTGAAGAACAAACGTATAAAGGCTGGATGGAAGGGTATTCCCCGGCCGGATTAACGACGTATTCCGGTCCTGACGGGACGTATTTTGAATCCTGCAATGCATCTATTCAGGTGACAAAAGAAACCAGTAGCTTATACGAACAGTATCTGAAACGTGGTTATAAAAAAATTGCCATTACTATTGTTCATCGTGGCTCAGACCAGTTCGATAAGGATTATGAAATCCAGCGGACTGTCTATAACGATTGCAAGTTCAGTAGTCTGAGTTTCGACATGCGTGAAAAATTATTTATGAATCTGAGCTTCACCTATGAAGGCATGGTTGAAGTGACTTTCAATGTTCCTGATGTGAAAGAAACGGGGCTGGATAAAATCGGGCCGATCAAATACGACATTCCGGAAAAAAGTCTTAAATAATATTTATCAACAGCAGTGTGCAAGCACTGCTTTATATCACATGAGAATGAACCATGCCTTCTTTATTGCTTCGCCTGAGTGATGACAATCCTCAGATTGAAGAAGAAACTTACCGGACGGAAGAAAAAAGCCCCTGGCTGCTGAATGAGCTCAGGATGCTTTTGTCTTCACGTTCGCGTTTAGCTCATGTTGAAACCTTGCCGTTGGTGAATGCATCGGTATTAAATTACGGTATCAATTCTTCGGTTTCTCAAATTAATGACACCGAACGACGAAAAAAAATCATCGAACAACAGATTGCAATGACCTTGCAGCGCTTTGAGCCACGTTTATCCGACGTGGCAATTATGACTAAAACGAATAATTCATCTCACGTCATTTTTGAAATACATGCTTTGCATAATGCATTGCCAGTGAAATTTGAACTGGTGTGGGATGACTGCACGGGTAAGTTTTATTTCGATGAATAGGCTGCTGTCGTATTATCAGAAAGAACTGGTCTTTTTGAAACAGCATGGCAAAGCGTTTGCCAGCCGTTTCCCCAAGATTGCCCGTCGTTTGGGCATGCTCGAAGGTGAATCAGAAGACCCGCACGTTGAACGCATCATTGAATCTTTTGCGTTACTCACCTCCCGCATTCATCAGCGCCTGGACGACGATATGCCGGAGTTCACGGAGGCGTTGCTCACCACTATCGCACCGCAGTTTTTGCGGGTGATGCCGTCAACGTGCATCGTTGCCATTGAACCGCACAGGCTGAATAGCGGCTTAACCGATAAGAATACTATTGCCGCCGGTTCCTCGTTGTTCACACGGAATATCAACGATGTGGTGTGCCAGTTTCAGACGGTATACCCCGTCGTCCTGTTACCGCTATCGGTATCTGAGGCGTGTTTGCGTTTTGACGAGGAAGATCTTAAATGGCATCTGAACCTCAGTTTTCAGGTCTGGTCTGGTGCGGCAGTGGCGGGGGGAGCTGTGCGGCTGTTTTTGCATGGCCCGGGCAACGCCGTCAACATTATCTACACTCTGCTGTGCTCTGAGATCCATAAGCTGAGCGTTTATCAGGGTGACGCGTCCTGCCCGTTGAAAAGTACAGCGATAAGCCCGGTTGGCTTTACGCAGGAGGAGGGGCTCCTGGAACAGGATCCGCGCGTGGCACCGATTCATGCGCAGTTACAGGATTATTTTTTCTTCCCGCAGAAGTTCTATTTTCTGGATATCCGCCTGCCGGAGAGTTTTCACGCGGCCGCGAATTCTGTCTTCAGCTTGCGGGTGGTGTTTAACCGTACCCACCTGGGGCATCATCTGGAGAAGCTGGCGAAGATCATCGACGCCTCCTTTTTTCGGCTGAACTGCACGCCGGCCATCAACCTGTTCGTTCAGCGGGCAGAACCCATTGTATTGACGGAAAACACTGCGGAATATCAGGTGGTTCCTGACATCCGCCGCCAACAGCAGATTGACGTCTGGGCCATCAACCATGTTTTTATTCAGGACAGAGAAGATAAAGACCGGGCGATGGTACCCGTTCAGCCATTGTTTGGTATTGATCACTCGCGTATTGAGGGGGATGCGGGTATTTACTGGCAGAGTTTTCAGCGCGAAACCGTGGGCGAGGGAGGCGCTGAGCGTAACCTGTTTATCGCCTTTGCCAACCGCAACAGCCAGCCGGATACACCGAAAGGCGACCTGGTCACCCTCAATCTGACCTGTACCAATCACGCCATCCCCTGCGGAATGAAAAATGGTCATCCTGATGGCGATTTTGATTCCGACTTACCCCTGGCGGGCCTGAAAATTACCGCACTCAACCGCCCGACGCGGCCCATGCCACCGCCGGATAAAAGTGCCGTTCGCTGGCGTCTGATTTCCCAGCTCTCCCTTAATCACATGCTGCTCAGCGGCAGTCAGGGCGTACAGGTACTGCGTGAAACACTCATGCTATATAATTTTCACGATGCTCCTGCCATTACGCGCATGATCAACATGATCCTGCATCTCGACGTACAGCCAGTGACAACCCGGCTGGTGTCCAACGATCCTCAGACGCTGGCGCGCGGTATCGCGCTGACGATCACCTTTACCCATGAAGCACTCAACGAACCGGAATACTTTCTGCTGTGTTGTTTTCTGGATCACTTCCTCGGGCTGTATGCGCCGGTCAACAGTTTCACCCGTGTCACCACGGTGATTGAAAATGAAGAGCATACGCGACGTATCTGGCCGGTTCGGGCAGGAAAACTGTCATGGATTTAACGCGTATTACCAGCCGGTTCAGTTTCTGCCAGCAGGTGCGAACGCTGCTGCGTAAGCTACGCGGTAGCAACGAAGCGACGGCAGATACGCTGGACACTCAGCTTTGGATGGTTTCCCCCCTTTCCCTTGAGGCACCCGTCGGGCAGATTGCCAGCATAGAGCAGGCGACGCCGGACGATCCGCTATGCATCACCGTTTGGCAGAATGGGTTGACGGGGGCGCAGGGGGCCTTACCGACGGCTTACACCGAATGGATGATTGGCCGCCAGTATCGTTATGGTGACCACAGCGCCAAGGCATTTCTGGATATTTTCGGCCATCGCCTGTACTGCCTCGATTTCCTGGCGTGGCAGAAAAATCATCTGTATGCCCTCGCCGAAGCACAAACCAGGTCGCCTTTACAGCAGGCAACGCTGGCACTGACAGGCTTACTTACGTCGCAGTCTATCTCCGGCGGGGAGAATTACGCCCATTTGTTCTCGTCACCGGTCCGTTCGATGGTCAATCTGGAAGTCTGGCTCAGCCACTACTACGCCGTGCCCGTAGAGATCACCCCCTTCACCGGTGGCTGGAAAACGGTAGATGAGACGGAACATTGCCAGCTGGGAAATCCGTGCCAAACCCTGGAAACCGCACCGATGATTGGCCGCGTGCGCAGGGAGATCCTGTCGAACTTTGATGTCACCTTCGGGCCGATGCCGCAGGCACGTTCGCTGCACTTCATTCCGCAGGGGGCGTTTTATCAGGAAATCTGGAGTCGCATTCGGGAATACGTCGGGCCCGGGCTGGATTTTTCGGTTCACCTGCGCATCAGCAGTGGTAACAGCCCGCCCGTACCGCTGGGTGCAGGTCAATTGGGGCTGGATATTTGTATTGGCCAGCGTGACCCCACCGCCCTGCGCCACGTTAGTTTGCCGCAGCCCGATTAAGTCAGCGATACCGCCGTTTGTCGCGCCCCTTTCGTCATCACGAGTCTCTGAAAAGGAAGATGAGAATGTTATTAACCGCACAGCTAAAAGATATGCAGAAAAATCACTTTCTGCACTGGAACGGCGCCGTTGCCTCGGATTTCTTACTGTTGTCCGTCAGTGGTCAGGAGACGATTTCCACACCTTTTTGCTATGAACTGCGCTCTGTGACAGCACTTGATGAGGAAGGCATTGCGGCATTGCATGGCAAAACGGTGTCTTGCCAGATTGGCGACGGCTTGCACAACCGGCCCCGGCGCTATCTGCACGGGGTCGTGACCCACATTCAGCGCGGCCGGGATGCTAACGATCAGGCGGTGTGCACTTTCAGGCTTGAGCCTGCTTTTGCGCTGTTAAAGTCCGGACGAGCGACGCGCGTCTGGCAAAATATCGCTGTGCCGGATCTTGTCAGAAAATTGCTCAGCGAACACAAGATCAGTCAGGTCAGTCTGCAACTGAGAAATACCTATCAGAAGCGGGAGTACTGTATTCAGTACCGTGAATCCGATTTCGATTTTATCAGCCGTCTGCTGGAAGAAGAGGGCATCGGCTACTTCTTTAAACATCAGGAGGATCAGCACCAGATGGTGCTTGTGGATCACCCCGGCGGTCATCCGTCCGCCAACATGGGCACATTGCCGTGGCGCTCGCCGGGGCAACCCCTCACTTCCGGCAACATCAATAGCTGGTTCGTCAGTTCGCGACTGATCCCGGGCGAAGTCGGTCTGTACGGTTACAACATGCAGAAAGCGGCGGCAGTCACCGATAATCAGGATACTGCATCAACAAAGCAGCGCATTGACCACCTGAAGTTTACTGATATTACCCCGGCCACCGAACGCACCGCGCTGACCGGCACAGTCTCACAGGCCATAGCGGCATTTGAGGCGAATACCCAACTGTACGATGCGACGGTTAACGCTTACTGGCTCAGTTGCGGCGAAGTGTTCAGTCTGACCGGCCACCCCACGGACAATGACAGTTATCGCATTCAGTCCCTGAGCCTTGAGGCGACGAACAGTTTTGAAGAGAGTGCCGGCAGTTATCACTGTGCAATCCAGTCACTACGCCATAGCGTGAACTGGCGGCCGGTGTGCACCCGCGTCCCGCCGGAAATTCCCGGAGTCCTTATCGCCAAAGTGGTTGGCCCTTCTTCTGAGGAAATTCACACGGATCAATACGGCCGTATCAAAATCCAGTTTCCGTGGGACACAGAAAACAATAATGACGACACCAGTTCATGCTGGGTGCGCATCTCTCAGCCCTGGACCGGAAGCAAATTCGGTTTTCAGTTTATTCCGCGCATCGGTAGTGAAGTGCTGGTCAGCTTCATTCAGGGGCACCCTGATTTTCCGTTAGTCACCGGTTCGGTCTACAACGGCCAGAATAAGCTGCCTTTCACATTGCCGGAGGAGAAAACTGAATCCGGCTTTGCCACGCGCAGCACCAGCAAAGGCGCTATGGAAGACGGCCATCGGCTGAGTTTTAACGATAAAAAAGGCGAAGAGAAGCTGACCCTCACCGCACAAAAAGACCTGCTGCTGACCGTAAAAAACGATGTCACCAGCGAGGTAAAACACGAGGTGAAAAGCAAAATCGGCGCGAACCGGGACACGGAAATCACCAAGGGCAATGACACGCTGGTGCTCAAACAAGGCTCTCTGCATATCACCCTGAATAAAGGTGATATGGAGCAAAAAGTCACCGGTAACGTCACCACCAGCCTGAGCAACGGCAATTACTCCCTCACGGCATCCGGTGGCAGTGGAAACATCAAAACCGACAAAACCTGCGTCATCGAATCGACACAGTCGATCGAACTGAAAGTCGGGTCTAACAAAATCGTGATTTCGCCCAGCGGCATCAACATCACCGGCACCCTAATCAAAATCGAAGGCTCCGGTACCGCCGAACTCAAGGGCGCGATGACCACGGTGCAGGGAAGCGGTATGACGCAAATCAAAGGCGGAATAATCAACATTGGCTAACAACGACGGAGTAAGGAGAGAGCATGTCTGATGACGGTTATGTCCCGTTAGCGCAGCAGTTCGCCGACGATGAGTGGGAAGAGGTACTGACGCGCTGGGTGAAGCAGGCCGAACCGCGTGCACTGAGCCTCTGGCTGCTCGGTCGTTTACGCCGCTGCGAGCCACCGGCCAGCGCACCGCTGCTGGACGACATGCAGCGCTGGGTTGCCGTGCCCGATGAAAAACTGCGCTGGCAGATTTTTCACCAGGCCGAAACCCTGGGCTTCGATACCCCGGCAGGTGCACTGGCGCTGTCACTGTTCTGGTCGCAGGGCAGCATGAGCCCGGAGGGGCTGGAAGCTGTGTATCCCGAACCGCACCTCAGCACCGGAATGCTGCGCTGCGCGTTGCTGATGCTGGCGACGCGCAACGCTGACAATCCGGCAGACGGCACCCGCCACCTGCTGATGCAATGGGCACAGGAGAAAGCGTAATGGCACAACCCGCAGCTCGCGTTTCCGATATGCATGTTTGCCCGATGGTCACCCCCGGCCTGCCGCCCATTCCTCACACCGGCGGCCCGATCACCACCGGCGTCCCGATGGTGTTGATCGGCGGTATGCCAGCGGTCACTGTCGGTTCAATGGCCATCTGTGTGGGGCCACCGGACAGTGTTGTTATGGGGAGCGTAAAAGTATTCATTGGCAAAAAACCTGCCGCCCGCATGGGTGACAGTTGCGCCCACGGCGGCACCATCGTGATGGGATGCCCGAAAGTTCTTATTGGATAGTTCTGTTTTCATTGGATGAAAGACATGGCAACAATGCAACCCGAAATAGCCGCGCTTTTGATACCGATTAGCCCGGAGGATCCGGCAGGGATCAATCTTGAATACGAGCAAATTTATAATGATATCCGTCAGGCGCGTGAGAGCGACCCGGACTATCTGCCGCAGGATGAATGGACTATTGCAGAGCCGCTGCGTGCGGACTGGCACAAGGTAAGGTCGCTGTCTGTTGCCGCCCTGTCAGAGCAAAGCAAGGATCTGCAGATCGGTTGCTGGCTGGTGGAGGCAATGACTCACTTACAGGGCATTGAGGGCACGGAAACCGGCTTTCATTTTCTGAGTGAATTCATCACGCATTTCTGGTTTCACTGCTGGCCTCTGGCGGATGAAGACGGCGCGACGTTCCGCTACAGCAAACTCAGCCGGCTCGATCGGGATATCAGTCAGGCGCTATATACCCTCCCGCTGCTTCGTCAGCCGGAGTCGTCGTTGGCACATTGGCATAAAGTGCTGGCCTTCGAACATAAAGTTTGCACATGGCCGGAGTCGCGGGACGACATGATTGCAAAAGAAGGCGATCTGACGGTAGCGACATTTGATTCGCTCGCCGCGGCGTTTTCCTCCATCGAAATCAGCCAGCAGGCCGGTGTCCTTGAACGTCTGCAAATTCAGCTCGACCGGCTGGAGACCTGCTATTTCTCGCTGAGTCAGGAGGAGCCACACGCCCTGTTTGCACAGACCCGGCAGTACCTGACCGACAGTACCTGTTTTCTGCAACGTCTGGCCCAGCGGGCGATCCCGACAGGCGGTGACACGCTGAATATGAATTTCACCGAAATCACCGGGGAAACCGCCGCCGTTGAGGCGGGGGAAACTTACCGGTTTCCGCAGAGGGAGCAGCCACTCTCACGGGATCTGGCCATCAGCCAGATGCTGTCCATCGCGCATTTTTTCCGCCAAACCGAGCCCTCAAGCCCGGTGCCGTTTCTGATGGAACGCGCCGCCCGCTGGGCCAACATGACATTGACCGAGTGGCTCGAGGAAATGGTGAGTGACAGCGGCAGTCTTCGTGAAATCAATCAGGTACTAAAAGGACAGCAGGTATGAACGTCGTCCGTCAGTCAGTCGTTTTATTCGTTACCGGCGTCCTGCTTTCCGGTTGCCCGGGCTACCAGGGCAGCCAGACAGTCTCTGTTAAACAGCAGGCAGTCGATCAAATGATCGCGCCGTTTGCGCAGGGGGCAATTACCCTCAACATCACGGCAGAGCCCGGCCTGAACAGCTGGAATGAGATAGCCAACAGTTGCACCGTGCTGGTGATCCAGGCGAAAAAGGCCAGTTCGCTCAATAAGATCCTCTCCAATCCGGCACAGCTGAAAAGTCTGTTTAGCGGAGCGGGAGCCGAAGACGACATCCTGAAGGTGGATCGGTATCCCGCGATGCCCGGCCAGCGTACCACTCTGCATATCGACCGCATCGAGAACACCCGGGAGGTAGCGATTGTCGCAGGGTACTACCCGTTCCCGAAAAAGCAGCATATGGCGATAGTGAGCGTTCCGGTCACTCTGAATAGCACGGGCTGGTGGAACAAAATATGGACCGCAAGCCTCTCGCCACTGACGCTGAACGTGACCCTCGGTAGCCAAAGCATCACACAACTGACGACGAATTCATCCCCGCAAGACGTGGTGCAGCCAGCGAATGCCCGGCGCGCGCAGACCCCGTCTGAAACCGCCCCCGTGAAGGGAGATAAATAGCATGTATCCTGAACAACAACAGATTTACTGGTACTCCGGTTTGTATCTGCAACCTCAGCATTTTCAGTCGGTGGACCTCCATCACAGTTACATGCTGGCACAGCAGCGGCAGATTGCGCAGCCATGGAACGTCGGCGTAATACAGTGCGATATTAACCAGGAAACGCTGGTCGATTTTTCACTGAAAATCGACCAGCTACAGATGATCCTGCCCTCTGGCTATTATCTGGAATACCCGGGGAATTGCCTGCTTGAGCCGTACCAGTTCCGGGAGGCATGGAAACAACGTGAAAAGCCGCTCACCTTGTGGGTGGCGCTGCGCCGGTTTGACCCGGGCCATCAGAATGTGGGTACCGGCACCTGTAGCCGCTGGATCAACCCTGCCGATAACGGAGTGATGAAAGACGTTTATCACAACGGCCCGGAAAGTGTCGTGCCGCGCATCGTCTATAACGTTCGTATACTGAGCGACGAAGAAAAAGAAACCGCAGTCGATTGTGAGTGTCTGCCGTTACTTCAGCTACTTTATGACAACGAACGCGTTATATTTGATCCGCGTTTCAGTCCGCCAACGGTCGCGCTTGCGGGCTCCCCGGCACTCAAAAATCTGCTTGAAGGACTGCGCGCCGAACTCAGCAGTCGCGCCCGAAAACTCGAAGAATATAAACGTCGCGACCAGCTCAGCAATGGCATTAAAAGCGCCAGTGACATCACGCAGCTTCTGGCGATGCGCTCTCTTAACCGCGCACTGCCCCTGCTTGAGCATTACTGCCGTGCGCCGACCCTTCATCCGTGGCACATCTATGGCCTGCTGATACAAGTGGTCGGGGAGATTTCGTCCTTTAACGACATGTGCTCGTACACCGGCGAATGGCTCGACGGTGGTGCGTCACCGTTGCTTTACGATCACTATCGCCTGATCGATTCCTTTACTCGTGTCAAAAATACGCTGATCACTTTGCTCAACGGATTGGCACTGGAAGATAACACTTACGTCACGCTTCAATCCGACGAGCAAAGGATCTATCGCTGCGAGATGTTGGCTATCGAAAGGCAGCCAGCCAGCCGGGTGTTGTTGCTGTTACGTTCAGAAAAGCTGGCATCGCGGCAGGTCAGCTTTTCCGCCGGTTGTGAATTTAAAATCGCCTCTCAGGACACCATCAATGTGCTGATCCAGCACGCACTCCCGGGCATCACCGCAACCCGGATGAACCCTTCACCACGCGGCGTACCTGATCGCAAAGATTTCTTCTACTTTATGCTTAACCAGCATGAGGAGGCGTGGAAACAGGCCGAAACAGAAAAGAATATCGCCTTTTACTGGGCTGATGCTCCCGATGACTTACAGGTACAACTGGTCTTTATGGACCCTTCACAATGAAACTACTCGACTGCTATCTGCCGGTATTCAAACTGGCGGCCCGATTCGCCCATGAGCCTGAGATTTTTGCCGATTACGACACCTTTCGCGCCCTCTGCATCACCCGGCTCGAAGAGTCGATGCAGGAGGCCTGCCGTCATGATATTTCCGAATCCGAACGGGAGCATGCGTTCTTCGCCGTGGTCGTTTGGCTCGATGAAACCCTGTTGTGCTCGGCGCAACCGTTGGTGCAACACTGGCGTTCCGACTTGCTGCAACGCAAGTATTTCCGGACGTCCATCGGCGGCGAGCTTTTTTTCTCCCGACTGAGTGACCTGAAAGAAGAAGAGCAGGCGGCGCGGCAGGTGTTTTTGTTTTGTCTGCACAACGGATTCTGTGGGAAATACGGCGGGGAGCAGGATCGTCAGACGCTCAACGCCCTCATCGAACAACAGCTCCGGCTGTGCCTGCCGCCCGCGTGGCAGACGTGGCCGAACGATGCGCCACTTACCCCGGTCAATGTCGGTGAACGCTTAATGACCTCCTCCGGATACAACGTGGTATTTGCGATCCCCGGGCTGGTGCTGTTTTACGCCGCTCTGGTACTTCTTCTGACCCTTTATTTTTCATAAGAACGTATGCTGAAAAAATTATTCGTTTTTGCCGGATGGCTGTTGCTGTTGTGTCTGGTGTTTCTCTTCTGCTGCATCACCGGGCTTTGGCATGAGTGGAGTACGGTCACCATTTTCGCGGTCTGGGTGAGTGTGCTGATCGCAGCCGTCCTGCTGTGGGTCTCACTGCTTTGGCTGACACAGCTGATTAAAGATAATAAAGCACGCTGTTTTTTCCGTAAATTTCGCCTGTCACGCCGGGAGTTTGTGCTGTTCGAACACTGGAAATCCGGGGCGGCGGTGGTCAGGCGCATACAGCGTAAACGCCCCCCGATCCCGTGGTATCTGCTGCTCGGCGACCGCTGCGGCAAAACGTCACTGCTGGCCGGATCGGGACTGCCGGTTTTCTCCGGGAATAAACAGGACAATAACGTTGTACCGACTCACACCTTGCGCTGGTGGTTTTTCCATAACGCCGGCTTCCTGGACATCTCCGGCAATTTCCTCAACGGCGCTCCGGCATTCCACCGTGCCTGGGGGAAAATGGTCGGTTGGATCACGCGAGCACCCGCACCGGCGGGGATCCTGATCTGCCTGCCGGTCAGCGAACTCATGAACGAAGACATCAGCGCGCTACATGAAAAGGCGCGCAAAATCCGTACCCGGATAGATCCTCTGACCCGCAAACTTAAGCGCCGGCTGCCGCTCTACATTACGGTGACGCAGTGCGATAAATTCCCGGCGTTCAGCCTGTGGGCAAGGCAATTATCCTTCGCTCAGCAACAGCAGGCGCTGGGATATTACTGGCCGACGCCGCCGGAAATCGATGGTAAAGACACCTCGATGTTGCTGCCGCTTTTTACCGCGCTGAAAAAAGGGTTTGATCTCGCCCGGCTCAGCATTGTCAGCACACCCGATTCAGTGCAGGACAAGGTCGCGCTGCTGGCGTTCCCGGAAGCGTTCGCCCGGCTGGAAGATCCGCTGCGGCTTTTTGTGGGGTCGCTGTGTGAACCCAATGCTTACTTCACCCCGGCAACGCTCGGTGGCGTGTGGTTCACGGCAAGTGAGCAACAGGATAAAAATAAAAGTCACCGCACCACCTTATTTGTTCACGACTTGCTGGCATACCACCTTCCGGCGTTCAGTAAAACGCGCGATGTGCAATGGCATTACCGCAGGAAACTGCGCGCAGTGACGGGCCGCCTGTTACTGCTGGGCTGCGTGATGGCGCTGGGTTACAGCGCACTGAAAAGTACCCTGCTGATGCAGCACAACATGGCGACGCTGCCCCCGGGAGCACTGGTCGATGCACTGATGAAAAACGAAACGTACCACGATTCCCCGCTGGTATATCTGCCTTTTGCGCACGTGCTTAACGACCAGCACAGGCTGGCTGAAGCACGCCTGCGGAAGACACTACCGTCTCAGTTACTGAACGTCGATGCTCAGCTCCCGGCGTATGAGCAGCAATTTTTGACGGCGTCCTTGCCCGTGAAGCGTCAGATGGTGCTCAGTCTGGCTCAGACCCTGCTGACCCGTCAGGCGATGCGTGACGGTGCCACGCTGGCGGCGCTGAGCCTGAGACCAGCCATCCCTGATGCCCTGCGGCTTTACTCTGTCGATCCTTCGGCATCCCCGTACGCGAGGCTGGCACTTGAACGCCGGGAGATGCAACAACCCACCGGTGCCAGACATCTGGCGGCGCTGCATCGTCTGCTAACCGCGCTTATCAATGATGACCACACGCTGGCCTGGCTGACCGCGCCGGATGACACTCTGCATGATGTCCTGGCCAGCGACTACTGGCCGCAACTGCCTGACACCGTCAGATTATCCGGTATCTGGACACGACAGGGCGAAGTGCAGCTTACCGAATGGGTGAACCTCATCGTACAGGCCGGAGGAAAATCGCCATCCGGGGCCGCACTTCAACAGTTTATGCAGGCTTTGCCTGTCCTGCGGCAAAACGCCTGGCGCAGGATGTTGTTCTCCGTTGCGTCTTATCTTCAGGATCAGGCCCCGCGTTCGCTGTCGCAAAACCAACTGATTGATATGGCTCAAGGGCAAAGCCCCGCGATGCAGTTTGCAAGGCGTGTTGCCCTCGACCTGGAGGATATTCCGAAGCAAAGCCTCCAGCCCTGGCTGGCAGAACTGCAACGCTTACAACGTCTGCCTGCACAGGCTGCAGAAAACCCTGCGCTGAAGACATTAAAGGGCGTTGACGCGACATTTCGTCAGGGATTGAGGGCATGGCTGGGAGGCGGACAATCACTCTCTGCCGCCACGTCCGGTTCGCCTGTGATTATCGCATGGCAGAAATGGCAGGCGGCGTTGAATACGGTGATCAGTCAGGCTCTGAATCAGGGGGCCCTGAGCCCGGCGCTGACCGACGGTCTTTTCGCCGCGCAGACGGACGTCCAAAAAAACAATCCGCTGGTCACACTCTTCGCCGGTTTTGAACAGTTGCGTAAAACGTCAGATCCCCGCAGCCAGGAAATCGGTGTGGATGCGGTCTGGTCGTTATATCAAAGCGAGGCCGGGGCGCTTCTGGCCCACTCACTGTCTCGCTCTGGCTGCTGGCTCAACGAGCAGTGGCAAAGTAACGTGCTGTGGCCGATACGCAAAAATACTCAGAGACTTGAATACGACGCACAGGTGGTGCTGACGGGGCAGTATCTGGCGGACTTCTTCCGTGGCCCGGCCAAAAACTTACTGATCATTAATGAGCAGGGACCACAGGCCGGCTCATATCAGGGGCAGACGTTACCGCTGAGTGACGAGTTTCTGAACATTGCCCGTCACCTGCTAAATCCGGAAGATGTGCTTGACGTCCCGCAGCGACCGTTCACTGAGAATGCCGATCAGCTGGCAGTGCTCAATGATCAGATGGCACAACTGACCCTGCAGCAAAAAGCCATGGAGAGTACCCCCTACAGTATCAGCATCGTCAGCCAGCCGGCGACCGTGCCGGAAGGCGCACGCCTGATCCCGACAGGCTCGCGCCTGACGCTGGAATGTCAGAGTGGTGTCAGCGTGCTTGATAGCATGAATTTTGCCGAGCAAACGCAATTTATCTGGCGGCCGGGACAGTGCAAGCGAGTGACACTGGAAGTGAAATTCCCTGATTTCACCTCTGCCTACCACTATAACGGTAACAGCGCCTGGCCTGACTTCCTTAACGATTTTGTGCGTGGCGAAGCGTTGATTGACGTCCGTGATTTTGATGACAACGCGGATGCTATGGCGGCACTGAATATCAGACAGATACTGCTGCGCTTCAGGATTTCCGACCCGACTCAACTGCGAAACGCATGGATGGGCTGGAAAGCGCTGGACAGTCAGTTGGCGGATCTTAAAAAACAAAAACAGCGTCTGGAAACAACAAAACAAACTCTCGAACCTTCTGCCGCGCTGCGTGGCCGACTCTCCGGCCTGCCGGAAACTGTCTCTGAATGCCGGTAATTTACGAAATGGAATATTTATGAGCCGCTATTTAAAACACATCGTTGATAAACTGACCCCGGAAAGCCGTGCGTGTCTGGACGACGCCGTCAGTCAGGCGATTTCCCGTACCCATCATGAAGTCGACGTTGAACATCTTTTACTGGCGATCATTGTTCGCCACAGCAGCCTGATGGAAACTCTCAGTCTGAGTGCAGGGCTGTCCGGTGATGCCCTGCTCAGTGCGACACAGCAAACGTTAAACACATTGCGAAACGGTAACAGCCATGCGCCAGTGTTCTCCTTTGGTCTGGTTCAGTGGCTGGAAAAAGCCTGGGTTTGCGCCAGTGCGGGCTGGGGACTAACGCAACTGGCCCCCGCTGCATTATTGGCGTGTCTGCTGGATGAAAATACTGCACCGGAACTGGCCGGCGGCGTACGTAAAGCACTTCACTGTACGCCGGAGGTTGCAGAAAATGTGTTGTTTAACGCCTGCCAGCCCGCAGAAAGCCATGTGCTTTCACCGGCACAGACGAACCACAGCACCCTCTCTACATTTACCCGAAACCTCAGTGCGCAGGCGCGTAACGGCGAACTGGATCCGGTACCGGGACGGGAAGCAGAAATTCGCCAGATGATTGATATCCTGTTGCGCCGCCGCCAGAACAATCCGATCCTTACCGGCGAGCCAGGCGTGGGAAAAACCGCGCTGGTGGAAGGCCTGGCGCTGCGCATCGCTGCGGGTAACGTTCCCGATATGCTGAAATCCATGGAAGTCCTGACGCTGGATCTCGGCCTGCTACAGGCGGGTGCCAGTGTGAAAGGTGAGTTCGAGAATCGCCTTAAGGTGCTGATGGAGGAAATTACCGGTGCCCCGCAGCCTGTCATCCTGTTTATTGATGAAGCGCACATGCTGATTGGCGCAGGCGGTCAGACCGGCCAAAACGATGCAGCGAATCTGCTGAAACCCGCGCTGGCACGCGGCGAGCTACGCATTGTGGCGGCCACCACCCGGGCGGAATACAAAAAGTATTTCGAGAAAGATGCCGCACTGACCCGCCGTTTCCAACCGGTGGAGGTTGCCGAGCCGTGCATAGAAAGCGCTACCGCTATGCTGCGAGCCATCGCGCCCGCCATGTCCCGTCATCACGGGGTACAGATCCTTGAGAGCGCTATTCACGCCGCGGTGACCCTCTCTTCCCGTTACATCACCGGCAGGCAGTTACCGGACAAATCCGTCAGCCTGCTCGATACCGCCTGTGCCCGCGTGGCAGTATCCCGGTCGTATTCTCCGAAAGAGATTGAAGATATCGAGGCTCAGCTTACTCATCTGCACACTGAACGTGATGCGTTAAATAAAGAAGGGCAGCACGGGAAGCGGCTGGCTACGCTGGCTCAGCGGGAAACTGAACTGATGGCCGAACGGATCCATCTCCGGCAATTGTGGAAGCAACAAAAAGCGCTGGTGCAACAGTTGCAGGAAAGCGACGATGCAAGCGCCATTGCCCGATGGCGCAGTGAACTGGCGAAGTTACATGAAACCCATGCGCTGGTATTTGATTGTGTAGACACCGCCTGTATCGCCGATGTGGTCTCCGGGTGGACGGGCATTCCGCTGGGACGGATGATGGAAAAAGAACATCATCAACTGAGTGAGTTACATCACCGGCTGGAACAGCGCATCGTCGGCCAGAGTCACGCACTGGCAACCATCGCCACGCAAATCCGTATCAGCCGCGCCAACCTTAGTGACCCGCAAAAACCTACGGGTGTCTACCTGTTAGCCGGCCCTTCCGGTATCGGAAAAACGGAAACTGCGGTGGCGCTGGCGGAGTTGCTGTACGGTGGTGAGCAAAGTCTGGTAACGATCAATATGTCAGAATATCAGGAGGCGCACAGCGTCTCTGGCCTGAGGGGGTCGCCACCGGGGTATGTAGGTTATGGTCAGGGCGGTGTGCTGACCGAGGCAGTGAAACGCAATCCGTACAGCGTGGTACTGCTCGACGAAGTGGAAAAAGCCCATCCGGATGTGATGGAAATGTTTTATCAGGTGTTCGACAAAGGCATGATTGAGGATGCGGAAGGTCAGCGCATCAACTTCCGTAATACCCTGATTATTATGACATCAAACCTGGCGAGTGCGAAGATCATCGCAGCCTGCGAGGGAGGAGAGACCTCGCCAGAGGCACTCTGTGAGCTGATACGCCCGGAGTTCGAGCATGTTTTCCGCCCGGCTCTGATGGGGCGCATCACGTTAATCCCGTATCTGCCGTTAAAACCCCAAACGCTTGCGCAGATCATCAGGCTTAAGCTGGACAAAATCTGCCATCGTTATCACGTCGCCAGCAACGGCGAGAGTCAACTGAGTTACAGCGAAAGCGTTGTCACCCGGATAGCCGGACTGTGTCAGGTGAACCAGAGCGGTGCCCGCGATATCGATCAGGTACTGAACCGGCATACACTGCCATTGCTGGCAGATCACCTGTTTCAGGAAGACAAGGTCATGAAAGGCGGGCTGAAACTTACCCTCAGCAAAAATAAACTCGTGACGCGGAAACACCATGACAAAGGCTAATGCAATTTTAAAACCTGTTGATGTGAAAATCAGTTGCCACGATCCTCGCCATCACCATGAGTTTTTGCTGCTCAGTAACAACGTCAATGGCTGGAAGCGCCACGTTCACGACCGGTCATGGTGGCTGACGCAAGAGAACCAGTGCCTGGAGATCTTTCAACGCCACGGTTACGACCTGCAAAGCGGGGTCTGGTATTGCCTGATCAGCGGCCATCGCCACGGCTGGATTGGCATGGCCAATGCCACGTTATTGCTGGCGGAAGCCTTTGGCAGAAAACAGCTCCAGTGCTGGCCACCCTTAGCCGCCACAGATCTTCGCATGCAAATTATCGAATGGTATGCCACGAATGCTGCGACCAGTGTTTACAGCCTGCCGCTCACCAGTGCAGAACCTGATACGCTGACACAGCTTGAAGAAGCCGTATCGATGATGCTCAGCCATGCGTTGAGCCTGCAATCGCGCAGTCAGGCGGCGCTGAGTCATCTGCTCGATTATCTCCGGTCAGGCCGCCGGTCGTTGCAACAACGGGCGCTGGCGATAACCCCGGCGGTTTCCGCGCCGGCATCGCCGGGTGTTCAGGCCGCCAGAGAGCCTCTTCCGGAGCCTGTGGTGCAGCCGCATTGCCGCTCCCGGAAGTCCTGGCTTGTCAGTGGTATGGCCGGGATCGCGTTGACTCTCTGCGCGATGAGTATTTTTCACTGGCTGGAGCAACCTTCTGCAGCGGTGCGTTTAAATGTCCTGTGGCCGGGCAATCCGTTGACCGTCCGCTGGCAACGCTATTTTGCTGAACAAAGAGCCAGTCTGCCGACCATCAATAGCTGGGCGACGGTAAATCGCCAGCTTGAACATCTGGAACAACGCCTGCTTGATGCCGAGCAAAAGCGTAAGTCCTATATGACTATCTCAGAGCTGAAAACCGCAATTTATCAGATGCGTCAGACACTCCAGTTGGGCGGTCAGCCGGTATTTGCGCAACTTGATGAGGTACAACGAAAACTCGATAACCATCATCCGGTGAGCGAAACGGAAATTAACGCGATTTCACAGCATTTAGAAGCGCTGAACAGCCGTTTAACCGAGCTCAAAAGCGAACATGATCTCTTATAGGTCAGGACTTACCTTCGACGGGGGAGCATCGTTCTGGTATGTTGTCCGTGATGTTTTGTGATCGGAACGAAAATTCCCGCGAAAAAGGAACCTGAATGATGTCTTCTGCAACGATTATATCCCCGGAGTCGTGCCGTGACATGACCGAAATCCGGCACGAAATCGATCGTATCGATCAGCAGGTGATCTCGCTGATCGGAGAGCGCTATCAGTTTGTCAAAGCTGCGGCAAAATTTAAAAAAACGGCGGATCAGGTGCAGGCAAACTCCCGGTTTGAGTCCATGCTCCGGCAGCGTCGGGAATGGGCGGTGGAGTGCGGTCTGGAACCGGATGTGATTGAGGCCCTGTATCGCGACCTCGTGGGTTGGTTTATTTCAGAAGAAATGACGCACTGGTCACGGCAACAGTCTGCTGCTGACCGATAATCCCGGCATCAGTTGCAGAGTGCCGCTATGCGGGTTGGGCGCACGATACTTTTCCCCGCTCCCGCCGCCGCATCATTATCATGGGCGGGAGAGGGGAGAGACAGGCGGTTCGCCCGGTAATAAAGGTGCTGCCCATCCGGTGTTGCTGAGTAAAACCCGGACGGATACCGGCAGACCGCCCTGCGGAAATTACTGACCGGTTACTGAACGCCAGGTAAATCGTCCCGGCTTCCCCATTCCCCCCAGGAACCATCATACAGCGAGACCTGTTTATGGCCGAGCTGTGTCAGGGCTGCAATCAGGACAACCGCAGTCACTCCGGACCCGCAGGACGCGATGACCGGTTTTTGCAGGTCTACGCCTGCCGATTCAAAGACCGTTTTCAGGCGGGCGTTATCTGACAGGCGTCCGTCACTGACCAGGGTATTCCAGGGCACATTCAGGCTGCCCGGAATATGGCCGCGTTTCAGTCCCGGGCGGGGTTCATCCACCTCAGCATGAAAACGCGGGGCTGAACGGGCATCCAGTATCTGTGCTCCCCCTTCATGGCTCACCAGCAGCACATCATTCAGACGCTTAATTTGATCCGGTTGCGGGTGGGCCTCAAAAATACCGTCTGTCAGTGCCGGTTGGCCCTGCTCAGTCCCGTAGCCGCCGGCTTTCCAGGCCTGTAACCCGCCCGCAAGGATAGAGACTTCTGCCACGCCGAAATAACGCAGCATCCACCAGGCTCTGGGGGCAGAAAACAGACTGCCTTCATCGTAGACCACCAGATGTTTATCACTGCAGATGCCAAGTTCACGCATCGCAACCGCGAATGCTTCCGGTCGGGGCATCATATGCGGGTAGGGACTGGTGTGATCAGACAACGCTTCAATATCAAAGAAGGGAGCTGAAGGCAGGTGTTCCGCCAGATACTCCTGAGTAATATTGCGGGTCTGTTCCTGTCCTGGCGGTAACATACGTGCATCGAGCACCTGAACCTGTGGGTCATGCTGATGTTCTGCCAGCCATTCAGGGGTAACAAAAAGCGTCTGACTCATAGCCTCTCCTGTGAATGAGCATTTTTTTGAGTGTCGGTGATTTTAAGAGGCAGCTCAAGCCTTGTGCCGCAAAAAAAGCAGGCCAACGGTGACGACAGGCGTTGGCCTGATCCCGGTGACTGGCTGCGCTGATTACTAATTGACCTTCCCGGGCGGTCTGCTGACTTTTTTTAAAAAAAATGTAATTACCCGTAGGCAATGAGCGCTTAGCCCCCTATAATTTGCGCCGTTTCTTCGCCGGAATGGTTAATTCGTACGCTTTTAATAAGAATACCAGGCCATTCCACGCGACATACTTTGGAAGTTCAGACTGAGGTCAAAATGACAATCGAACGTACTTTTTCTATCATCAAGCCAAATGCTGTTGCTAAAAACGTGATTGGTGCTATCTACAACCGTTTTGAAAGCGCTGGCTTCAAAATTGTTGGTGCTAAAATGCTGCACCTGACTAAAGAGCAGGCTGAAGGCTTCTACGCAGAACACAAAGGACGTCCTTTCTTTGATGGTCTGGTTGAATTCATGACTTCAGGCCCGGTTGTTGTTTCAGTTCTGGAAGGTGAAAATGCTATCCAGCGTCACCGTGACCTGATGGGTGCAACTAACCCGGACAACGCACTGGCAGGAACTTTACGTGCCGATTACGCTGACAGCTTCACCGAAAACGCAACTCACGGTTCAGATTCTGTAGAATCTGCAGCACGTGAAATTGCTTACTTCTTCGGTGAAGGTGAAGTCTGCGCACGCACCCGTTAATCTGTCGGTGCGGGAATTCACTGTAAATATACAGTGACAAAATTGTCATCGAAAGGGGGACCCCCGATGGCATCCCGCAACAGATAATGTACAATGAACACCCCCGCAGAGTTTTCTGCGGGGGTGTTCCTTTTTAACTATCCATTACCGCGCCATAACGTGTAACAACGAGGCCAGAGATTATTATGTCCGAACCTGCAGCTACTCCTGTGTCCGATACCCCCGTAACCGTGACCCCTAAAAACACCAAAATCAACTTGCTGGACCTTAACCGTCAGCAGATGCGTGAATTCTTCCTTGAAATGGGTGAAAAACCTTTCCGTGCCGACCAGGTCATGAAATGGATGTATCACTACTGCAGCGATGATTTCGAGCAAATGACCGATATCAACAAAGTGCTGCGCCAGAAACTGGCCCGGGTTGCGGAAATCCGTGCGCCGGAAGTGGCCGAAGAGATGCGTTCTTCTGACGGTACCATCAAGTGGGCAATCCGCGTGGGTGACCAGTTGGTCGAGACGGTATATATCCCGGAAGACGACCGTGCGACATTGTGTGTTTCTTCGCAGGTAGGGTGTGCACTGGAGTGTAAATTCTGCTCAACCGCTCAGCAGGGCTTTAACCGTAACCTGCGTGTGTCCGAAATTATCGGTCAGGTATGGCGTGCGGCTAAAATTATCGGTGCAGCGAAAGTCACCGGTCAGCGCCCCATTACTAACGTTGTGATGATGGGAATGGGTGAACCCCTGCTGAACCTGACCAATGTCGTCCCGGCGATGGAAATCATGCTGGATGACTTCGGATTCGGGCTGTCTAAACGTCGTGTCACGTTATCGACTTCCGGTGTGGTGCCGGCACTCGATAAACTGGGCGATATGATCGATGTTGCGTTGGCTATTTCTCTGCATGCGCCGAACGACGCGCTGCGTGATGACATCGTACCGATCAACAAAAAATACAATATTGAAGCGTTCCTGCAGTCGGTCAAACGCTACATGGAAAAATCGAATGCCAATCAGGGCCGCGTGACGGTGGAATACGTCATGCTGGACCACGTTAATGACAGCACTGATGATGCACATCAGCTGGCTGAAGTACTGAAAGATACGCCCTGCAAGATTAACCTTATTCCCTGGAACCCCTTCCCGGGCGCACCTTACGGCCGCAGTTCTAACAGCCGCGTAGACCGTTTTTCTAAGGTGCTGATGGAATATGGCTTTACCACCATTGTGCGTAAAACCCGTGGTGATGATATTGATGCCGCCTGTGGTCAGTTAGCCGGGGACGTTATTGACCGGACCAAGCGGACAATGCGTAAAAAAATCGCCGGGGAAGAAATCTCTGTGAAGACGGTTCAGGCGTAACCAAAGCAGGCTTTCCCTGGTCTGAGCGCTGTGTGACTCTGCTGATGACACCGTAACCATCAGCAGGGAGAGGCATGATGCTCAGATATTCAGGGATAGTTTGTGGGTTGCCGGTGGTGTTTTTATTCACCGCCTGTACGCCACATCCCGGCCCCGTGGCCGGAGAGATACGCTTACAATTGGGCCTGCAGTATCTGGCGGCTGGCGAATATACTGCAGCTGAACGTAATTTACGGCGTGCCGTCAAGGCATCGCCGGACGATTATCGCCCATTACTGGGGCTTGCCAGGCTTTATCAGACTCAGGGCCATGATGCGATGGCCGGAGTCTGCTACACTCGGGCGGAGAAGCTGGCACCTGAAAATGGTTATGTACTAAATAATTACGGTGCGTTTCTCTGTGCTTTAAGGCAGTATGATAAAGCGCAGTCGCGTTTTTTACTGGCAACTCTTGCAACAACAGGGGACGGCCGGACTCAGACGATGCTGTCAGCGGGGTATTGTTTTCTTGATGAGGGGAAACGAGGCCAGGCAGCAGAAAAACTGACGGCTGTGATCAGTAGTGAACCCGCTGCAGCAGATAAGTTACTGGCAGAAGCGGGGCGTCGCATTGAACGACAGAAGTTTGCAGATGCCGGATTTCTGCTGGAGATTTATCACCAGTTTCGTTCTGCCAGTGCAGAAAGCTTATGGTTAAAGATTCTTTACGCCGTGCAACAGAATGACGCCAGTGACGTGAAACGTTATGGTGAGCAGTTAGCGCGGATCTTTCCACTTTCGATACAGTACCAGCGTTATTTAGCTAATGAATACTGAAGCCACCCAAGAAAAATCAGCCGTTCAGTCCACCGGTGAGCGCCTGCGTTTAGCGCGCGAAGCCAAAGGACTGAGTCAGCAAAATGTTGCAGAACGTCTATGCCTGAAACTTTCCACGGTACGCGATATCGAGGAGGATAAGTCTCCGGCCGATTTAGCTGCGACGTTTCTGCGCGGTTATATCCGTTCTTACGCCCGTCTTGTGCAGGTACCGGAAGATGAAATTTTACCGATGCTGTCCAAACAGGCCCCCATCCGTGCGGCGAAAATTACGCCGATGCACAACATCGCCCTCGGCAGCAGCGGACGACGGAAAAAGCGTGACGGAATGTTAATGACATTCACTCTGCTGGTCATCGTTGTGGTTGTCGGCCTGACAGTGGCCTGGTGGTGGCAAAATCATAAAGCCTCACAGGCCGATCTTAATGCCATGACCAGTACCACGGCGGGCAGCGGTAATGAACAATCGATTCCGTTATCTGATGGCAGTGATGATGCCCCGGCCGGCGGTAATGCGATCCCACTGGATACCGGGAGTGCTGCGCCAGCCACAACGGACACGACTGCACCTGCTGCGACCGGTAACGCGGCAGCAGCCGATAACACGACACCTGCCTCTTCTGATGCTGCCGGCAGTGCGGCTCCGTCTGCGGTTGTGACACCGTCTCAGGCAGCCCCTGCGCCGACTCAGCCAGCGACACCGGCGGTACAGAGTCCTGCGGAAACACAGGCACCTTCGGCACCGGCAGCCTCTCCGGTCACGACCGATGCAACGGTGGCCACCACCAATGCACTGGTGATGAATTTCCGTGGCGATTGCTGGCTGGAAGTGACAGATGCTCAGGGTAAAAAATTATTCAGCGGATTACAGCATAAGGGCGGTCAGCTGAACCTTAACGGTAAAACACCTTACCGTGTCAAAATCGGTGCGCCTGCGGTTGTCTCTGTACAGTTCCGAGGTCAGCCCGTTGATTTAAGTCGTTTTGTTCGTACTAACCAGGTCGCTCGCCTGACGATTGGCGCGCATTAATACGCCATCCCGGGGACTTGTGGAGAGAAAATATGCATAACCAGGCTCCAATAAACCGTCGTAAATCTACCCGGATTTATGTTGGTAAGGTGCCAGTCGGCGACGGAGCGCCTATTGCCGTTCAGTCAATGACGAATACCCGCACTACCGATGTGGAAGCTACTGTTAATCAGATCAAGGCACTTGAACGTGTGGGTGCCGATATTGTTCGTGTTTCAGTTCCGACGATGGATGCGGCTGAGGCTTTTCGTCTGATTAAGCAGCAGGTCGATGTACCGCTGGTGGCTGATATTCACTTCGACTACCGTATTGCGCTGAAAGTTGCTGAATACGGCGTTGATTGCCTGCGGATCAACCCGGGTAATATCGGCAATAATGAACGTATCCGCCAGGTCGTGGATTGCGCACGTGATAAAAATATCCCGATCCGCATCGGGGTGAATGCAGGATCACTGGAAAAGGATCTGCAGGAAAAATATGGTGAACCGACGCCACAGGCCTTACTTGAGTCCGCGATGCGCCACGTTGATCATCTGGATCGTCTGAATTTTCATCAGTTCAAGGTGAGCGTTAAAGCTTCGGACGTTTTCCTGGCGGTTGAGTCTTACCGGCTGCTGGCAAAACAGATCGATCAGCCATTGCACCTCGGGATCACGGAAGCGGGTGGTGCCCGTGCCGGTTCAGTAAAATCTGCTATCGGCCTGGGCTTACTGCTTTCTGAAGGGATCGGCGATACGCTGCGTATTTCTCTGGCCGCCGATCCGGTTGAAGAAATTAAAGTCGGTTTCGATATCCTGAAGTCATTACGTATCCGCGCCCGCGGTATCAACTTTATCGCCTGCCCGACCTGTTCCCGTCAGGAATTTGATGTCATCGGTACCGTGAATGCTCTTGAGCAGCGACTGGAAGATATTATTACCCCGATGGATGTCTCCATTATTGGTTGTGTCGTGAACGGCCCGGGCGAAGCCACGGTGTCGACACTGGGTGTGACCGGCGGCAATAAAAAGAGCGGCTTCTATGAAGATGGTATCCGTCAGCGTGAGCGACTGGATAACCTCGATATGGTCGACCAGCTTGAAGCGCGTATCCGGGCTAAAGCCTCGATGCTCGACGAAAACCAGCGAATTAATGTCCGCCAGGTTGAGAAATAAGGGTTGATGTCTTCCTCAGGGAAGACATTTCTTTGATGATTGCACCTGTGCGGTATTGGCCCTATTAAGGTATGATGCCGGACAGGTTTTTTGTGTTAAGAGATTTTGACGTGGCAAAGAATATCCAGGCTATCCGCGGAATGAACGATTATCTGCCAGCAGATACCGCACTCTGGCAACGAATTGAACAGGTTCTGAAACAGGTACTGGCAGGTTACGGATTCAGTGAAATCCGTCTGCCTATTGTTGAACAAACGCCTCTTTTTAAACGCGCGATCGGCGAAGTGACCGACGTGGTCGAAAAAGAAATGTACACTTTCGACGACCGTAACGGCGATAGCCTGACTCTGCGCCCTGAAGGGACTGCCGGGTGCGTACGTGCCGGTATTGAACACGGTCTGTTGTACAATCAGGAACAGCGTCTGTGGTATATCGGACCGATGTTCCGCTACGAACGTCCGCAAAAAGGCCGTTACCGCCAGTTCCATCAGATTGGCGCAGAAGTTTTCGGCCTGACCGGGCCGGATATTGATGCGGAACTGATTATGATGACCGCCCGCTGGTGGAAGGCTCTGGGTATTGCTGACCATGTCAGCCTGGAACTGAACTCCATTGGTTCCCTGGAAGCTCGTGCAGCCTACCGTGATGCGCTGGTCGCCTTCCTGGAAGAACATAAAGAAGCGTTGGACGATGACTGTCAGCGCCGTATGTACAGCAACCCGCTGCGGGTACTGGACAGTAAAAACCCTGATATCCAGCAACTACTGAACGATGCACCTCAACTGGGTGACTATCTGGACGCAGAGTCCCGTGAACACTTTGACGGCCTGTGTGCACTGCTGGATGACGTGGGTATCGCTTATACGGTGAATCAACGCCTGGTGCGTGGTCTGGATTATTATAACCGTACGGTCTTTGAGTGGGTGACGACCAGCCTGGGCTCCCAGGGTACAGTCTGTGCCGGTGGCCGTTACGACGGTCTGGTGGAACAACTGGGTGGCCGTGCTACGCCTGCTGTCGGTTTTGCGATGGGTCTGGAACGTCTGGTACTTTTAGTGCAGGCCGTTAACCCGGAATTTGAACCGAACCGTAAAGTGGATGTCTATGTTATCTCTTCCGGCGCAGGGGTTCAGTCTGAGGCCATGAAGCTGGCTGAAGAAGTCCGCGATGCAGCCCCGGAGATTAAACTGATGACCAACTTTGGCGGCGGAAACTTTAAAAAACAGTTTGCCCGTGCGGATAAGTGGGGAGCGAAACTGGCTCTGGTGTTAGGCGAAGATGAAGTCAGCAACCAGCAGGTTGTTATCAAGAATCTGAGCTCCGGCGACCAGCAAACCGTTAACCGGAATGACGTCTCCAGGTTTTTACTGAGCGCACTGCAGTAAGCCAGGGATAAGTATTAAGTTTTAACAGGAGTAGGATTGCGTGGAAGTTTACAGTAACGAACAAGAGCAAACTGCGGCTCTCAGAAACTTCTTTACCGGCAACGGTAAAGCGCTGGCCGCCGGCCTGGTGATCGGTATTGCTGCCCTGGGAGGCTGGCGTATCTGGGTCAGCCATCAGGAAAGTAATGCCCTGGAAACGTCGGCCCGTTACCAACAGTTGTCTGAAGCCATGAATGCAGATAAGCCGGAAACGCTGGATGCGCTCGCTGCTTTTGTGAACCAGACACACGGATCTTATGGTGCTCTGGCAGCGATGAACCTTGCTAAGGTTTATGTTGACGGAGGCCACCTGGATAAAGCGACTCAGCAACTGGAGCAGGGGCTGAAAGATAGCGATGATGCTAATCTGCAGGCAGTGATGCGTTTGCGTCTTGCCCGTCTGCAGTTGCAACAAAATCATCCGGATGATGCACTGAAGACGTTGGACAGTATCAAAGGCGATGGCTGGACGGCGCTGATGGCCGATATCCGTGGTGAAGCGTTGCTCAGCAAAGGCGACAAACAGGGTGCCCGCGCTGCCTGGAGTAAAGGTATTGATTCTGATGCATCACCGGCAATGAAGCAGATGATGCAAATGAAATTGAATAATTTAAGCTAAGCCAGTAAAGAGAGAGCGCATGGAATTACGTAAATACCTGCTGCCGGGACTCGTTTCGGTCACTTTGCTCAGCGGTTGTTCGCTATTCAGTGGCGAAGAAGATGTCGTAAAAATGGCACCCCTGCCAAAAGTTGTAAATCAGTTCACCCCTAAAATGGTGTGGGATAAATCGGTTGGCGATGGTGTGGGTGATTTTTATTCGAATCTGCATCCGGCATGGCAGGATAATACTGTCTATGCGGCAGATCGCTACGGTATTGTTGAAGCACTGGATGCGAACACGGGTAAACAAAAATGGAAAGTTGATCTTTCTACCCGTACCGGTTTCTTCTCTTCCAATATACCGGCGCTGTTATCCGGCGGGATCACAGTACAGGGTAACCTGCTGTATATTGGTACAGAACACGGTAAAGTCTTCGCACTGAACAGCAGTGATGGTTCGATCGCCTGGCAGACTCAGGTTGCCGGCGAAGCCCTGTCACGTCCTGTGGTCAGCGATGGTTTAGTGTTGATCCATACCAGTAATGGTATGTTCCAGGCCCTGGACCAGAACACCGGTGCCAGCAAATGGGTGGTCAACCTGGATGTGCCTGCACTCTCTCTGCGCGGTGAATCTGCCCCGGCGACCGCTTACGGCGGTGCGATTATCGGTGGTGATAACGGGCGCGTGAGTGCTGTTATCATGAACCAGGGACAGATTATCTGGCAGCAACGTATCTCCCAGCCCAGCGGTGCGACCGAAATCGATCGTCTGAGCGATGTTGATACCACGCCGGTTATCGTTAACGGTGTCGTTTATGCGATAGCTTATAACGGTTCCTTGTCTGCGCTGGACCTGCGTTCAGGTCAGATCCTGTGGAAACGTGATATCGGCGGGGTTAAAAACCTGGTGGTCGATAACGGCCGTATCTACCTGGTCGATCAGAATGACCGCGTCGATGCGTTAAATATGGACGGTGGTGTGGAAATCTGGCGTCAGAGCGGTTTATTACACCGTAACCTGACCTCCCCGGTGCTGTATAATGGCTATCTGGTCGTCGGTGACGGTGAGGGTTATCTGCACTGGATGGATACCACCGATGGTCGTTTTGTCGCTCAGCAGAAAGTTGACAGTTCCGGGTTCCAGACCCAGCCGGTCGTCGCCGGTGATAAGCTGTTAATTCAGGCGAAAAACGGCGAGGTTTATGCCTTTACCCGTTAAGGGTAAGTAAAAATCCGGTAGTCAAATACCTGTTAATGGCGGCTCCTGTGATGCAGGGGCCGTTTCGTTTTTCTTCGGCTGACAGTTTTTCCTGTGAATAGCCTGAACTCTGTATCAGGAATCGTTATAATCACCGGATTCGGTCGAATTTTTTTGTCATGAGGCTTTATTATGGTACCTGTGGTCGCGCTGGTTGGACGTCCCAACGTAGGAAAATCCACACTTTTTAACCGTTTAACGCGTACCCGTGATGCGTTGGTAGCGGATTTCCCTGGTCTGACACGTGATCGTAAATACGGGCGCGCTGAAGTTGAAGGCAGGGAATACATTGTTATTGATACCGGGGGTATTGATGGCACCGAAGAGGGTGTCGAAACCCGGATGGCCGCACAGTCGCTGATGGCTATCGAAGAAGCGGATGTCGTACTGTTTATGGTCGACGCCCGTGCCGGGGTGATGCCCGCGGATGAGCAGATTGCCCGTCATCTGCGTGCCCGTGAAAAAGCCACCTTCCTGGTGGCTAACAAAACCGACGGAATGGACCCGGATAATGCCGTTGTCGATTTCTACTCACTGGGAATGGGTGAAATCCACCCGATTGCCGCATCTCATGGTCGTGGTGTCACTCAGTTACTCGAAACGGTACTCTTACCCTGGGCAGAGGAAGAGGTCATCGAGCCACTGACTGAAGAAGAAGAGAACGAAGCGTACTGGGCCGCGGTGGAAGCTGAAGAGCAGGATCTGATCCCGGAAGATGAGGAAGACGACTTTGACCCGACCACATTGCCGATCAAACTGGCGATTGTCGGACGTCCGAACGTGGGTAAATCGACACTGACTAACCGTATTCTCGGTGAAGACCGGGTGGTGGTTTACGATATGCCGGGGACGACCCGTGACAGCGTTTATATCCCGATGGAACGTGATGAGCGTGAGTATGTGCTGATCGACACCGCCGGGGTACGTAAGCGTGGTAAAGTCAATGATGCGGTTGAAAAGTTCTCCGTGATCAAGACGTTGCAGGCGATTGAAGATGCCAACGTGGTGCTGCTGGTGATCGATGCGCGTGAAGGTATTTCCGATCAGGACTTGTCACTGCTGGGCTTTATTCTGAACAGTGGCCGGTCACTGGTGATTGTGGTCAATAAGTGGGATGGTCTTTCGCAGGAAATTAAAGACGAAGTTAAAGAAGCTCTGGATTATCGTCTGGGCTTTATTGATTTTGCCCGTGTTCACTTTATCTCTGCACTGCATGGCAGCGGCGTGGGTAACCTGTTCGAATCCATTACTGAGGCTTACGACAGCTCAACGCGTCGTGTGAACACCTCGTTACTGACGCGTATTATGAAAATGGCAGAAGAAGACCATCAGCCCCCGCTGGTGCGTGGTCGTCGTGTGAAGCTGAAATATGCCCATGCCGGTGGATACAACCCGCCGATTGTGGTTATCCACGGTAATCAGGTGAAGGATCTGCCGGATTCTTATAAACGTTATCTGATGAATTACTTCCGTCGCTCGCTGAACGTTATGGGTACGCCGATCCGTATTCAGTTTAAAGAGGGTGAAAACCCGTACGCCGGAAAACGTAACCTGCTGACGCCAACACAGCAGCGTAAACGTCAGCGTCTGATGTCGCATCTGAAAAAGAATAAGCGTTAATTAATTAAGAGGGCCTAAGTGTCCTCTTTTTTTATGCCCCGGAGGAAATGATGAATTCTGTCTGTATTCACTGCCAGACCCCGTTGTCGGAAAAAGAGAATGAGTTTGTCTGTCTGCAGTGTCAGCGACACTATCTGAAGCAACCCTGTTGTCCGGTTTGTCATCAGGCGCTGGAGGTCCTTAAGGCGTGTGGTGCCGTAGACTATTTTTGCCCGCAGGACGGTCTGCAGTCCCGGTCGACGGTTCTGTATCAGGCAGGTGCAGAGAAAATCTGTCATGATCAACAGATGAAAAGGGGTGACTGATGGACAAACAGACCCTGATAAAATTACTGGCTTATAAGCGCTGGGCTGATACCGCAACATTAGAGGCGATAAAACGGATCGAGCCGGCCTCGTCTGCGAAAGAGCATCATCTGATGCTGCGTCTGATGAATCATATTTATGTGGTGGACAGGATCTTCCGGGCCAATATGGCTGGCCGGCCGCATGGATACCAGGCATTGAATACCCCGGAAACTCCGACCGCAGAAGCGCTGATCACGGCGTTCAGGGAGAGTACAGACGAATATATAGCCTTTATCACGACGCTATCTGAGGATGAATTCGGGAAAGTGATCCGCTTTACCTTTGTCGATGGCGGTGAAGGCGAAATGCGGCTGATGGATATGGTCAATCATATTTTGTTCCACGGAACCTATCATCGCGGCGCGGTTGGCTGGCTGATCCAGAGTTGCGGAGGTGTCGCCCCGAAAGATGTCCTGACTGTGTTCCTTCGTGACTATCAGTCTTAAGGCCCTCTGATATCCTTGGTCAGGCAGGAAAGGGAAGACCCCGGTCTGCCGCCGGGCGGGTTTCCCGGCAGCCGCATATCTCAGCAGGGACGTGATTAGTCTGCGGAGGGGGCGCGGGGTTTGCGCGGACGTTTTGCTGCTTTTTGTGGTGTGATCGCCGTGATTTCACTTTCTATCCAGCCATCATTCAGCCGTGTTCGCAGAGTTTCCCCCGCCTGTACCTGCCGGGTTTCTTTTATGACATCCCCGTTGCTTCCGGTCGTTACACTGAACCCGCGCGCCAGTGTTGCCAGCGGGCTGGCACTTTCCAGTTGTACGGCCAGGGTAGCGAAGCGCTGCCTGCTCTCACTGAGTTGCTTTTCCAGCGCCTGTTGCAAGCGGTAGCGGGCCTCGCTCAATTGCCGGGAGCCCTGGTAGATCAGGGGTTGAGGCTGACGGCGTTGCAGCCGTTGTGAGAGCTGTTCAAAATGCTGGCTATGCTGCTGCAACTGTTGCTGCATGGCCGACTGTAACTGACGCTGTTGTTGTAATAACAGCGTTTGCTGGCGTGAAAGGCGTAATTGCGGATGTTGCTGGTTAAGCCGGTGTCCGAGCTGGCTGAAACTCTGCTGACGACGCGCCAGGTAGTAATCCATCGCCATTTCCATTTGCTGTTGCTGTGACAGCAACTGACGCAGGAGTTCGGTCTGATTACGGCTGACCAGTTCGGCTGCGGCGGAAGGGGTCGGTGCGCGCAGGTCAGCCACAAAATCACAGATGGTGATGTCGGTTTCATGGCCTACCGCACTCACTACCGGGATTTTGCTGGCAAAAACAGCCCTGGCAACACGCTCATCGTTGAAGCACCAGAGATCTTCCAGAGAACCGCCACCCCGGCCGACAATCAGTACATCACATTCCCGGCGCTGGTTAGCCAGTTCAATGGCCCGGACGATCCCGGCAGCGGCTTCGTTACCCTGCACGGCGGTAGGGTAGATCACCACCAGTAAAGAAGGGTCCCTGCGACCTAACACCTGTAAAATATCATGCAGAGCAGCCCCGCTGGCAGAGGTGATGACCCCGACCTGACTGGCAGGCGAGGGCAGCGGTTGTTTATGCTGTGCCGCAAACAGGCCTTCGGTATCCAGACGGGTTTTCAGTTCAAGAAATTGCTGCTGAAGGAGTCCTTCGCCGGCGGGTTGCATACTTTCGACAATCAGCTGGTAGTCACCCCGCGGGTCATACAAGGTAACGGTGGCCCGGACCAGTACCTGTTGGCCATTTTGCGGGCGAAAGCTGACCCGCTGATTACTGTTACGGAACATGGCACTGCGCACCTGAGCGTTATCGTCTTTCAGGGTAAAGTACCAATGTCCGGAGGCCGGCCGGGTAAAGTTGGATATTTCGGCAGTCAGCCAGACACGACCCATCTCATGTTCCAGCAACCGACGGACGGTCGCATTCAGGCGACTGACTGAGAAAATTTTAGTGTTTTCGTCATTCAACATGTGATGAAGATCAAATAATAAATCAGCGGGTTAATTGACCGATACTACATTGCCTGAACGAAGTATCAAGAGTTTTTTATAAAAAAGCTGGAGGCAAACGGTTCCCTCCTGTATAATGCCGCGGCAATATTTTATCACTTCCAGGTCGAGATATTGCTATGCTACGAATCATTAAAGAAGCCCTCACATTTGACGATGTTTTACTCGTTCCTGCTCACTCTACCGTCCTGCCGAACACCGCAGAACTCGGTACAAAACTGACTAAAAATATACGTTTAAACATTCCGATGGTTTCCGCAGCAATGGACACCGTCACCGAAGCCCGTCTGGCAATTGCGCTGGCACAGGAAGGTGGCCTCGGCTTTATTCATAAAAACATGCCTATCGAACGTCAGGCCGACGAAGTTCGCAAAGTCAAAAAATATGAAAGTGGTGTGGTGACTGAACCTCAGACCGTTCTGCCGACCACTTCACTGCTGGATGTTAAGCGCCTGACCGAAATCAACGGTTTCGCCGGTTACCCGGTGGTGAACGCCGAAAACGAACTGGTAGGGATTATTACCGGCCGTGATGTTCGTTTCGTTACTGACCTGAATCAGCCTGTTTCTGCGGTCATGACGCCGAAAGAGCGCCTGGTCACCGTGAAAGAAGGCGAATCCCGCGAAGTCGTTCTGCAGAAAATGCATGAAAAGCGTATCGAGAAAGCGCTGGTGGTGGATGCAGCATTCCATCTGAAAGGCATGATCACCGTAAAAGACTTCCAGAAAGCCGAACGTAAACCTAATGCCTGTAAAGATGAGCAGGGACGTTTACGCGTTGGTGCCGCTGTCGGTGCCGGTGCCGGTAACGAAGAGCGTGTAGATGCGCTGGTGGCTGCGGGTGTTGATGTTCTGCTGATCGACTCCTCTCACGGTCACTCTGAAGGTGTTCTGCAACGTATCCGTGAAACCCGCGCTAAATATCCTGACCTGGAAATTATTGGCGGTAACGTCGCGACAGCAAACGGTGCGAAAGCGCTGGCTGACGCAGGCGTGAGCGCAGTTAAAGTGGGTATCGGCCCTGGTTCAATCTGTACCACCCGTATCGTGACCGGTGTCGGTGTTCCTCAGATTTCAGCCGTGGCTGACGCTGTCGATGCGCTGGAAGGCACCGGGATCCCTGTGATTGCCGATGGTGGTATCCGTTTCTCCGGTGATATCGCTAAAGCGATTGCCGCGGGTGCTTCCTGTGTCATGGTAGGCTCAATGCTGGCCGGGACAGAAGAATCTCCGGGTGAGATTGAACTCTACCAGGGACGTTCATTCAAATCTTACCGTGGTATGGGCTCACTGGGTGCCATGTCTAAAGGCTCTTCTGACCGTTACTTCCAGTCTGATAACGCGGCTGACAAACTGGTTCCGGAAGGTATTGAAGGCCGTGTGGCTTACAAAGGCCGTATGAAAGAGATTATCCATCAGCAGATGGGCGGACTGCGTTCATGTATGGGCCTGACCGGTTGCCAGACAATTGATGACCTGCGTACCAAAGCTGAGTTTGTTCGTATCAGCGGCGCGGGTATCTCTGAAAGCCACGTCCATGATGTGACCATCACCAAAGAAGCGCCTAACTACCGTACAGGCTCTTAATCTCTTTCTTATCCTCATCGCCCGGTCATGCCGGGCGTTTTAAGTAAATTTATTGCCTGGAAAACTGTAATGACGACGGAAAATATTCATAAACATCGTATTCTGATCCTCGATTTCGGGTCTCAGTACACTCAGCTGGTGGCACGTCGTGTCCGTGAACTGGGCGTTTACTGTGAACTGTGGGCCTGGGATGTTACCGAAGAGCAGATCCGCCAGTTTAATCCAAACGGCATTATTCTTTCCGGCGGCCCGGAAAGCACCACCGAAGAAAACAGCCCGCGTGCCCCTGAATATGTCTTTACCGCTGGCGTTCCTGTACTGGGTGTTTGTTATGGTATGCAGACCATGGCAATGCAGCTGGGGGGGAAAGTTCAGGGATCTTCAGAGCGTGAATTCGGTTTTGCTCAGGTCGACATTAAAACAGACAGCGCACTGGTCAAGGATATCCAGGATACCCTGAATGCGGCCGGGCAGCCTCAGCTGGATGTCTGGATGAGCCACGGCGATAAAGTCACCGCTATCCCTGATGATTTTGTCACTGTTGCCAGCACGGAAACCTGCCCGTTTGCCATTATGGCGAACGAAGAGAAACGTTTCTACGGCGTACAGTTCCACCCGGAAGTGACACATACCCGTCAGGGGATGGCACTGTTACAACGCTTTATCATCGATATCTGTCAGTGTGAAGCCTTATGGACGCCGGCGAAAATTATCGATGACGCGGTTGCCCGTCTGAGCGAGCAGGTCGGTGATGATCAGGTCATTCTGGGATTATCCGGCGGAGTTGACTCTTCAGTGACGGCGCTGCTTCTGCACCGTGCTATCGGTTCACGCCTGACCTGTGTGTTTGTGGATAACGGTCTGCTGCGTCTGAATGAAGCTGAGCAGGTCATGGAGATGTTCGGTGATCGTTTCGGTCTGAATATTGTGCATGTTCCTGCAGAAAACCGCTTCCTGGACGCGCTGGCAGGCATTGATGAGCCGGAAGCTAAGCGCAAAACCATCGGTCGCGTCTTTGTTGAAGTCTTCGACGAAGAAGCACTGAAACTGGACAACGTGAAATGGCTGGCCCAGGGCACCATCTACCCGGATGTTATCGAATCTGCGGCATCCGCGACCGGTAAAGCGCATGTGATTAAATCACACCACAATGTGGGCGGTTTGCCGAAAGAAATGAAGATGGGGCTGGTGGAGCCGCTGAAAGAACTGTTCAAAGACGAAGTGCGTAAAATTGGTCTGGAACTGGGCCTGCCTTACGACATGCTGTACCGTCATCCGTTCCCGGGACCGGGATTAGGTGTGCGTGTTCTGGGTGAAGTGAAGAAAGAGTACTGCGACCTGCTGCGCCGTGCCGATGCTATCTTTATTGAAGAGCTGCATAAAGCTGACCTGTATAACAAAGTCAGCCAGGCATTCACGGTCTTCCTGCCGGTTCGTTCGGTAGGCGTTATGGGTGATGGCCGTAAGTATGACTGGGTGGTTTCACTGCGTGCAGTTGAAACTATCGACTTTATGACGGCGCACTGGGCACACCTGCCTTACGATTTCCTGGGTCGTGTTTCTAACCGCATTATCAACGAAATCGACGGGATCTCCCGTGTGGTTTACGATATCAGCGGTAAACCCCCGGCCACGATTGAGTGGGAATGATATACGGGCTAATCTGACCTAATCAGTTCTTATCAATTTATATTTGAAAGCCCCGCACTGTCGGGGTTTTCTTTTTCCTTCCTACTTACCCCTCATCAGTCGATGACCCAAATTAATGACGTTATTTCTGCAGGTCTACTTACACTTCAAACAACATCAAGTACTGATTCAATCCTTTTTTTTGCTTGACTGGTCAGGCGTTTAATACCGAGCGAGCGAGTCATTTCCTGAATCTTATTGTCACTTTCAATACTCAGCGCCAGCGCGCGTAATTCCTCACGAGGGATCGCATCAACCTGGCGAATGTCGTTATCCGTGGCAGGCAAACGAAACGTATTCCAGTCAGCACGCTGCGTCACGGATAGCCATACGAAGTTTTCACCTAAGTGATCAGCTGCAAGGTAATAGTATTGATCAACAATTCCAATTACGCGTTCACGTATCAGTCTGCCGGCGCGAGTGAAGCCGTGTATACGTGCGATGCGTTGCACAAGTGTTGTATCCAGAACAGGTGATTCACTTGTCACCACCGCTTCAATGAGGGTTTTAAGTGTCTCATCATATTCAGAGAGATAGAATTTTTCTGCATCTATCCTGTCGTACCATTCCTGAAGATCGTTAACGACATATATACCGGCATGCGCTGGCTTGTTGTTATTCTGAGAAGCTGAATATGCATACTTCAGCTCAGTGCCATCATCATCTTCGCTTACTTCGGCGGGAAGCGGGATGATCGGGGGTACTGACTCGGATATTTGCCCATCACTAGCGATAGGTGTAGTTTTAGAAACTAGTATGTCGTCACTGACAGCATTGGTTACGGGAGCGATGACTGGCGTGCTCTGTTTTTGTTTTTCTGTTTCAGCAACTAATACGGCTTCCTCTGCTCTGGATTTTTCCAACAGCTGACTTATTGCTGTATCCAGCCTGTCGAGTGCACCTTCTTTATCAATCCACCATTCCGTTGACCAGAGGCGCAGTAATTTCCAGCCCAGGCCCTGCAAGATGGCGCTCCGGACTTTATCACGATCTCGTGCTGTTGCTGCGCTATGGTAAGTGGCTCCATCACATTCAACACCAACAAGATAGTCACCAGGCTTATCCGGATGAACGATCCCTAAATCAATACGGAAACGGGATACGCCAATTTGCGGAATAACATGCCAACCTTTTCTTCTCAGGCCATTTGCCACTGCTTCCTCAAACGGTGAGTCATAACCGCCTACGGACCCATGTACTGCCTGAGCAAGGGCTACAGGGCCGCGCTGGGCAAACTCAATAAAGTGCTTGAGGTCAGCAACTGCGCGGGCGCTGGTCCGATTAAGGTCGATGAAGGAAGGATCGAACGAGCTGAAGACCATCATTTCCTGTCGAGCACGTGTGATGGCAACATTCAGCCGCCGCCAGCCACCCTCGCGATTAAGTGGTCCAAAATTCATCGACATTGTATTTGCGCCCGGTTCAGTCGGGCCGTACCCGATGCCGAGTATGGTCAAATCGCGTTCATCCCCCTGAACAGTTTCGAGGTTTTTAACCACAACAGGTTCTTCCAGTTCAGACTGGAAGAAGGGTTCAATTTCAGGGTGCTCCTGTCTGGCACGGTCCAGCAGATCGCTGATTAGCTTTTGCTGTTCGGTATTCAGCGTGATAATGCCTATCGTTCTGCCTGATGCAACGAACTCTTTATTAGTCAGTCGCTTCACCGTTTCAGCGACGATTGCTTCTGCCTCGGCCTGATTATGACGTCCTTTCCCTTTAGAGTAGACGCCTGCAACCTTGCACCACTGGACAGCACTTTGCTTTGTTTCCGCAGCGGGGAACGTAATCAGGTTACTGTCATAGTAGCGATGATTGGAGAAGGTAATCAGGCTTTCATGACGGCTTCGGTAATGCCAGCTCAAGCTGTGGTTATACAGGCCGGCAGCAAGACACTCATCCAGAATGCTTTCCATATCTTCTTCAGTATCATCGTCTGTGTCATTAGCTGCACGATTAAAGAAGCTGGTCGGTGGCATCTGGCGGGGGTCACCGGCGATTACCACCTGTTTGCCACGCGCCATGGTGCCGATAGCATCCCACGGGGCAATCTGCGATGCTTCATCGAAAATTACCAGGTCAAATAAGGCCTGGTCGGAGGGCAGGAACTGGGCGACTGAAAGCGGACTCATCAACATGCAGGGGGCAAGTTTAGCCATGGCATCGCCCATTTCTGCTGCCATCTGGCGTACCGGTTTATGACGACGGGATTTCTGTAGTTCATGTTTAAGAAGGGCAAAACCACTCTGCCTGCTGACCTCATTTTTTGCAGGAATGACACCACATAAACGAGCCCGGATGTAGCGTACTGTCAGTTTAGCCAGACGATCGGTTTGCGTACGGTAAGCCTCAATATCACTCATGTGCTCAGCCGGCACAAAATTGTGTAGCAGCGGTTCTGAATCGATCATCCACGATGCAAACCAGCGGCAATAGGCAGTTTCAAAAATCTCTGTAGCGCTGATGCCTCCTGAGTCAGGATGGGTCAGCGCGTTGATCACTGGCTGCAGGCCATGTGAAATCGCTTCCTCACGCACACGGCTCCAGTCACTCCAGGTTTTAAGAGCGGACTGATGTTGCAGGATATTGAGTGCGCAGTCACGCAGTGCCGGGAGCGATGGTTTGTCCTCCACGGGTTTTATCAGCTTACAGAAGCTAACCTGTGCGTCATTAAAATCGGCGATCGCTGTGCGTAGTTTACGGGTCAGGGAGGGGATAGCGCCCTGCGAACCGAGAAGGTCATTGGCATCGATAATCAGGTTTTTTACAGCAGAGCGGATCTCGGCCAACTGCTGTGGCGAAGAAGCAAAACCACCAAGTGAGTTGCGGATAGATTCGCCGAGTAGCAGGGTGGTCTGCAACTGTGCAACGTTGGTATCTAGTCCAACCCATCCCGGTAGGGTTAAAATGGCAGAGTTAAGCTCGGTCAGACGTTGCAGCAATTGCTGCAGAGTTTCAGCAATCGGGAGATCAACGGATAAGTCGGGAGCTGACGTTAGCGAGTGTTGCCGGATAACTTCACCAATGACTTTCTTGCGGGCACTGGTCGCAAAGAACCAGAATTTTTTGTCAGCGACGTCAAGTGCGTTTCTGATCTGCGGGACATTAACGTGCTGCCAGCTATTACCAGGGTAGGTCACTGATAGATTAGCCTTTGTCGCTTCAATCTCTTTCAGGAGGTGGACGGCTTTATTCGCTGACTCTATACGGATTGCGGCATCCGGTGCGAACATGAAACTTAGGTCAATGCCGTAAGCTTCCGACAATAACTCACAGAATGAAGCTAACTGCGACACTCTCTCCGGCTCGGTAGAGTCCAGAGTAATTCCTGTCGCTTTCAGTAACGCCTCGGTGGCGTTTTCAAGATGATCGATGGTTGCAGGTAATGAGTTTGCTGCAGCAATGAGAGAGGACTGCCATTCATTGGTCCAGTCAGCCTGTGTGATGAGGCCAAAATGATTGCCATGCTGTTTCCAGGCATCACGGTTCAGCTCCAGACGTTTTACTATCTCTCTGAACTGCGTCATATCTGCAGAAGAATGCAAAGTCGATGCAGGCCAGCTAAAGAGCGGCGTCGCGCTACTTGCATCCCTGATAACAGTGCCCATGGCCTGATGGAGCGTTAAGCCATTTGGCCAGCGCATATGGAGTAAACGGACAACCTCATTGAGTTTGTTACGCAGGTGCTGCACCTTAGCCGCTTCTTCCTTCCACTCTGTAGTGGTCAGTAGATCACGTGCATCCCATGCCCGATCGAGCTGTTTCAGAAAATCCATCTTGGATGTTTTGCTCGAATGTAGCTCCAGACAAAATTCACCGAGTCCCTGGGCCTCGAGCCTGCGATAGACCACATCCAGTGCCGCTTTCTTCTCAGCGACAAAAAGTACGCGCCTTCCCAGCGCAAGGTTATGCGCGATCATATTGGCTATGGTTTGCGACTTACCGGTACCGGGTGGGCCATCCAGAACAAAATCCCTCCCTTTTGCAGAGGCTACAACGGCGGCAATTTGTGAGGAATCCGCAGGTAACGGCAGGAAAAGATCCTGCGTATTGACGTTGTCATCGAGTTCCTCAACGTTGATGATTTCTCCGCTCTTAGCCAGAATTGCATTTTCCTGGCCGCGTTCGATGAGATACTTTACCAGCGCACTTTGCATCAGCTGAGGTGTCCGGTCGATGAGGTCTTTCCACATCAGATATTTGGCAAAAGAGAATGTGCCAATCACGACATCACGGGTGACTTCGAAACCAGGTATATCGCGCACAGCACGCCGTACCATATTCCAGATGCCATCCACATCAATACCACTATCATCGGTGGGCAGATCACCATCCAGGCCGTTGATTGTCAGAGCAAAGTCATTATGTAGCAGCTCAAGCAGTGTAAGGTTGAATCGGGGCTCTTCTTCCAGCAAACGCATGGTCACGCCCGAAAGTGCACTTTTACGGTCAAGCTGAATCGGCAGCAGTATCAGTGGAGCAGAGTAACTTTTGGGGTCATCAGCGGATTTTTTCCATTTAAGAAAGCCAACAGCGAGGAAAAGTGTGTTGGCACCACCTTCCTCCAGATCACTTTTCGATTTCCGATAGAGATCGATCAGGGATGACTCGAGGCGGTATTTTTCCATTGAGGAGACGACTTCACCGCGTTCCAGCGCAACCTGGGCGTATTCTTCTCGCAGGTTCTCGTGTGTAAGTTGCTGATAAAGTTCTGCATCGCGACCGCCACTCTCGAGATCAGGGAGCGGGACAATGCGAATGCGTTTTCCTTCAGCCAGTTTATCTTCAAGCTGACCAGGATTCGCACAGATCAAACGAATGCCTTTAGCGCTTTCTGGCAGGTGTAGCAGGCGGTTACGGGTGGTTAAGTCCAGAAGTTTTCGCTGCCACTGTATCAGCCGCCCCCCGACTTCTTTTTCGCCAGTTGTCTCGATATCAATGTCAATATCAGGGAGAGTGGGGGCTTCCTCAAACTTGTGCAAAATAACCTCACCGGCATCCGGCGGGTCTTCAAGGCGAGTGACACCCAGAGCCAGTGGGCGAATTTTCTGCATCCGCGCACGATGGGAATCAATGGCTGCGTGAAAAACATCCTCGTTAAGATGCTTTAACGCCTCATCAGATGCCTGAGTAAATGAAGGCGGATGAGCTCTGGTTGCGAGAGTTGTCTCAAATACGACCATTTCTTTCAGGTCGACACGTTTGCGTACCGCAGAGACGTCTTCTGTCACTAGCTGCGAAAATTCCTGTGGTTGTAACCAGACGCCAGCAAACGCATGACCTTCACTGAGCATTAGCAGTGAATTCAGACCAATCTGTTCCAGTACTGAAGCAAATAATAAAGTTGTATCCAGACAGGTTGCGACTTTTCCTTCCAGAATGGTACCTGGCGTGCGAATTTTCTGGCCATTGCGTTCAAAACTGGCTGGGGGAAGGGCATAACTGATATTGAGGTTGCAGACAGCTGTCCAAAGAGCTGAAGCAATTTCCCATACACGAGTTCTCGACTTACTTTTATAACCATCAAGAGCGTCATCTTTGCCTGCACGGCGAAGGACATCAGAGGTTGATTTGAGTACACGATCTACCGCAGGATCATTAGGCATGATAAATGAAGGGAGCAATTCAATCATTGCACTGCCGCCCCATTCATTTTTCGCCAGTGCTTCAAGCGGGTAATGAGTAACTAAGAGTTCTTCCTCACCCTGGCGCAAACTTAGGGTGACTTCGCAGAGTACACTTTCGGTCAGCTCGGCGAGCCATTCAGCATTAAGTTTGACATCCCGATCCCTGATATCAAGTGAAGTACCGGGGAGCAGGCGGTCGATATTCCATTTTTTTTCTTCGAGCACGGCTGGCACGGTTCGCAGATGCAGCGTCAGATCCTGAAATGTCTCTTCGGAATCATTATACAAGATGAGCTCACGTAACAGCGGAACTGCATTCTGGTGTGATGTGAACCCCAGCTTGTGCGCGATACTCACCTGCGCTTTTATACCCATGAAACTAGTACTCCTCAAGAAGAAATCACTTAAATATGCACAATAATGCTGACGACAGGGGACAACTCGAACAGGCAGAAAGCATCATTCGCGGATTAGGCTGAGTGTTAAAGGCTGTGATTGTAAAAAATCAATACATACACCCTATACCTTCAACAGGCCGCTACTAAGAAATATCTTAGTGCTTTTCTAACGTAAAGTATAAAGGGAATCTGATCTATAGATTAGGTCAACCCAGCAATCTGAGGTGGTATAGCAATTTCAGAAAACTTTATCTTCATGATAAATATATTTTTTATTACATCTTATGATTTAGCTATAATAATCAATAAAAAATCTAATTTTCGATATGAAATTGTTTTAAAAAAAAAGATGGTAACTGAATATATTGCTTAGCAAGCCACGATTTCAGTCATGCTTTTGTCAAACTGCGAAACTCCGCCATTCGCTCAAAGCTGCCTGTCAACTCAGCTGGTAACTTGTCTTCATTTTTTGTTGGATACGTCCAGGTTAATGCAAATCCCCATCCCACCACTTCTAAGGCTGATATTAGTTTCAGAAGACTCTCCAGTGTTAAAATTGTGTGCTCACTAAAGGTGTTATCACGTGCGCATCCTGTCATAGGCCAGTTCTGGCGTGACTTAAACCCTACGTAGCCCCAATACTCGTTCGTTGCTGAGCAGAAAATAACATCATAGCCAGATGGTATCCGTGAGTTACTGAGCGGGGCCTAAGTTTTTTAAATGTCGGAAAATGATACTCAGACCAATGCCCATAATGTTCGCACTGGCGCGGCATCCAACGCGATTGATAGCCATCTCAATGATTTCTGGTATTTACCGGACAGGGCTGCGGTATAGGTGAAAATGAGTTGCCATGTCTTACGGCACTGTTTATAGGGATGGGGCTGATGACTGGCAGTACTTCAACTGACTTCAGAACGGCAATGATCTGGTGTTCGGTAAATCGGGCTTTACGTATAGCTATCTCCTTCAGGGAACATATTCAGTCTGTTTGAAGATTAATAAAAGTGAATGGTTCTTTTTACAGGATGCTTACAGTAATGCCCAACCGTCAGTGATTTGAAGCGGCAACCCTGACGCTGGAGAGTATTTACAATGATCAATCGGTGAAAGAACAGGGGGCTTAGGGTGAAAATAACTGATTTATAACTATTTTTTATTGAAAATATTTATTTTATTGTTAAGATATTTCTGATTGTAATTATATGGAAATATTTTCAATGAAAAAGTTTTTTGCCCTGGCTCTCTGTCTTTCCACGCTTTCTGGTTGTGCAACTATCGTTGGTAATGATACGCAGCTCGTCCAGGTTAACAGTGATCCGGAAGGCTCTCAGTTTCAAATCAAAGATGATTCAGGTTCCCTTATTTCTCAAGGGATTACCCCTCAAGGCGTAACTCTTGCCAAATCTGATGGGAGCTATTTTGGTAAAAAGAACTATCAGATTACTTTCATTAAAGAAGGTTACTCCCCCGTAACCCTGCCTATCAAAGCAAGTGCTAACGGTTGGTATATTGGCGGAAACATTGTCTTCGGAGGGCTGATTGGATGGTTAGCTGTTGATCCGTTTAATGGCGGAATGTATACCCTCCACCCCAAAGCCGTTAGTCCCACGCTGGCCCCTGAGGCAAAATAATTCTAAGCCACTTTCGGGTGGCTTTTTACATACAGTATTCAATGCTTTTTGCTTCCCATTAGACAGACTCCGGTTTCCCGGATATTTTCGTGCTTCATGGTTTTATAAATAGCAGAGGATGGGTCTTCACTGGCACGGTGGCGATTCAGTCCTGATTACTGCTCAGTCCGGAATGGCTGATCGCCGATTGCAGGTGTTCCAGAAATGTTTTCACTTTTACCTGTAAGTATCTTCTGCCCGAATACAACGCGTATAGCACCAGGTCTTCAGGTTCGCTGTTACAGTTAATCTTCACCAGCAAGCCATTGTTAATTTCTGAACCACAAGAGTGAAGCGGCAAAATGGCGAGACCGAGTCCTTTCAGTGCCGCTGCCTTAGCCATCTGCCCGCTGTTAACTTTGTAGCCGGACTGTACCTGGACGGTTTTGTTCTGTTTAAACCGCCAGGGCATTCCCTGTAGTATCGATAAACTGGTGATACAGGGGATTTTACTGAGTTCATCCATCGATTGTGGCGGCGGGTAACGTTTCAGAAATTCTGGCGCAGCCACCACACAGCTCGGCAAACGCAGGATTTCCCTGGCAACCCAGCCTGAATCTTCAAGTTGCCCACGTCCGAAGCGCAATACCAGATCGAACCCGTCCAGCAGTCCCTCTGTGGGATCCAGTTGAGTATCACAACTTAGCTTTATTTGAGGATGCCTGATACAGAATTCCGCGAGAATGTCTGCCAGAAAGGGGAGGTCCGGTGTAATGATTTTCAGGTGACCTGACAGCGAATCGCCGGACAGAGATACCTCTTCCAGGGCGTGATCCATAGCTTGCGTAAGCGGCGTAATGGATTGATAAAGCTGCTTACCGGCTGCGGTTGGTGCGACCTTACGTGTGGTACGTTCCAGTAGCCGCACATGAAGTTCCCGTTCAAGCAATGCGACATGCCGACTGACATTGGACATCGGCAGCTGAAGTTGTTCTGCCGCGAGCTTAAAACTCCGTTTGTCATAGACCGCCTGAAAGCAAATCAGCCACTGAATTTCGATTTTTTCAATCATTAACTATCCCAAAAAATGAGATTAATAAAACAATAAATCCGTATTTATCACTAATAGGGTAGCTATTACAATTTTTATCAATCTTCATAATCAGGAAAAAAATCATGAGCAGAAATCGAAAAATTGCCATTGCAGGTGCCGGTGTGGCAGGAATGGCACTGGCAATACTCGCGGCGAAACAAGGCCATAAAGTTACTCTCTTTGAGCGTGGCAGTACGGTGTCTTCTATGGGAGCGGGTGTGACATTGTGGCCTAATGCCATGTTTGTCATGCAGCAAATGGGGCTGGATGAAAAGCTCAGGCATGCAGGAGGCGTACCGGATAGGATGCGCCAGTTCGATCAGCATGGCGTTCTTCAGACTGAGTTCGATATTTCAGCCGTCAACTCACTATGTGGTTTTCCCGGTGTAACGGTATTACGGCGTGAGCTAATGAGTTTACTGGCGTCTGAATTGGAGAGTTTGGGGGTACAGATCCGGTTTAATTGTTCAATCGCTGCAGCGGATGTCATGCGATTGGGCCTGCAGTTTGATCTGGTTGTCGGCGCCGATGGCCGTATGAATTCAGCCGTGCGTCAGGCATTGTATGCGGATAAAGTCACTCCCTGTTATCACGGCTTTGTGAACGTCATCGGGGTGAGCAGTCCCGGAGAGAGCCTGCCGGATAACGCGATTTGTGATTTTCGGGGGCCGGGCCAGCGGTTTGGTATCGTTCCTGTTAATGACGGTCGGTGCTATTGGGCCGGGGCATGGAATGCCGCTATTGACAGGAAACGACCCCTGACGCATTGGTATGAAGAGTTACATCAGCGTTTTCGGGGCTGGCCCGATCCGGTGAAGAATGTGCTACTGTCCGCTGATCGTGCATCGGTGAATTGCATTTTTGTTCATGACATAGATCCTCTTCCCTTTTGGCATCGGGACAACATTTTAATCATCGGAGATGCAGCCCATGCTTCATTACCCACTTCAGGTCAGGGGGCGTGTCAGGCGCTGGAAGATGCATGGCATCTTTCTCTTATACTGAAGGCGGATGATGAGCCGGAAGCCGCGCTGCAAAGATTTTATGAACAGAGGTGTATTAAGACCTCAGCGGCCCAACGGGTTGGAAGAGAACTAGCGGGTAAGTTTTTTACTGAATCTTCCGGGCAACCTGAGCCCCTGTTACCTGCCACCCATATTTCTGCAAGTGAACTCAGTCGTTTTTGGATGCAAGGGCTGACGTCGCTGGCCTGATGAGGGCTGTTCGTTATCCTGGTAAACCAGGAGGCTTATTAATTATTAAAAATAAAATTATTTCAAATGCTGAGATAATACCAGTAAATTACTGTTCTGATTATTATGAGAGCTGCCCCATAGATTCTGGTAATGAATTCTGTCATCGTCTGCAGCAATGTTAAAACTGAAATTCCCCTGGTATATAATGAAGAAATATAGCTATTTCTTTTTGCTTTGGTGTTTATGACAGCCGGTTGTGGCCCGGGCGACAAGCTGGCTTTTCATCACCCGGGAGATTTGCATGTTGTGGGGCATTATCTTTGTATTCCTTCCTCACCGGGTGATCATCTGAGTTATTATTTACTGAGTTATTCAGCTGATCAGTATCAAAGCCCGTTGGCTTATGAGGATAATATTGACAGAAAATACCCTGATACGTGCTTTATTGCTAATGTAAAAAAGCCTGCAGATTATAATCTTCTTTATATTATTAACGGGATGAAATACCGGGTTGACTTCGTTGTCAATGAGGAGGGTGATTTGAAAATTATAAGGAGGTAGTGTAATAATTCCTGTTAAATAAAGAGGTAAAGTCAGAGGGCAGGGGGATCAACAATCTTGCGGGTAAAATTCATACACTGATATGTCAATAGCAGGGATGGATATTATCCGGAACCGTAATTTCCCGGGAATCACTGAAGCATTAAAGGGAAGATTGTGGAGACTGATTTTCTGAACGTGGATTTTCCGCAATACAGTGAGATAAGCAATAGAAATGGCTGCCTGGTCTGAACATATATCCAACAGTCAGCCACTTTGCTTAATAAGTTCTCAAAGCCTGTTTATCGAAGTGATGACCTTCAGATATTTTTATCGTCCGGTGTTTTTGCGACGATAATTTCAAGGGCTCCGCGCAAAATATCCAGATGAACAGGGTCAGAGGAATTTTCAAGTTCTGCGATCAGGTAAAGGATAATAGCTTTATTCGTCACTTTTCGGCCATGCATCACAATATCTGCAATAACAGCATCAAGGACTTCCGTTTCTGCGGTTAATTTATCACCAGCGTTACGAAAGTGACGAGTAATTTCTGCTTCATGAGTAGTCTGTTGCACGTTATTATCCATTCGGTTAATTGACCAGAGGCTGAAAAACGGATTCAGCTGTAAATTAATGCGATGCAGGTCAGAGCCAGACTCCGGGCCTGTCATCAATCTTTAGTGATAAAGCGAATACCGGAACTAATGTTTTTTTATATCTTTAAAAGCCGGAATAGCTGATGTCTTCACTGAGTCAGCTTCTCTGGCTGAAGAGAGGCTGGCTTTTACTTCTGCCAGAGCACAGCAGAGTGCATGGCTACGTTCAGGGTTAACTTCCACTGTTATCATGTGCTTAATACAGTTAGCTAACGTCGATCCATTCAGCGGCGCATTGACTTCCAGTAAAGAAATAACCGCTTCGCCCAGGACGCTTTCTGTTAATTTTTCCTGCTTATTTCTTCGCATCACTGATATTCTGAATTTCCTTTTCGGGCTGCGTTTCAATTCTGCCGGAGAAGTCAGGTCATTAAAAAGGTCTCCCTTCTGACATACCCGCCCGCAGACGATGAACACTTACAGCAATAAACCAATCAATTTCTGATAATGCCGGCCTTCATCTTCGGTGGCTGCATTCTCTATACGGGCAAGCAGTGCGCCACACAGTGCCTTACGATTGATATTCTTACCTTCGCTAAGGATCTCTAATACGATCTGGCCAAGAGTATCCTGCTGTGAAAACTCTGCCGATCCATTGAAATAATTGACGATTTCACCTGCACTCCCCGGACTAATTACATTCTGACGCATGGCAAGCCCCTTTAGTATTTCATCGCCGAATCTGCTCTTCTGCCTGTGATATTCACCGGTAAAGCTGTACAGTTCAGAGTAAGTTGTACAGCCAATATAATGTTGTACAGTTTTTAATTTTGTCAAAAAATGCTATTTTTATAACAATTATTTTTCATTGCCTCGCATGTCTTGAGCAAAAAATAGTCAATATTAGCACTACCAACGGGGAGGGGGATCAGGGAGGACGTGAGAACATTTTTTTAATCAATCTATTGAATTATAATGGTATTTAATGGCAGGGTATCGTTTTTTTTCGGAGGGTTGCTAAGGGATATTACCGTTGACAGGTGCTTATGCTACCTCATAATTATCAGCCGAATTATCATGATCCTGAAAGGAATATTGCAACTCTATGAATCTGTCTGATGAAATCAAACATGACGTCCGACTGGGGTTATTTTGCCTCCCGGTCATGATAGTTATTTCTGTAACGGGCTTACTCTCCGGGCACGTCCCGGCGGCAAGTATTGCCGCAAGTGGTGCAATGACTTTGGCCTTCGGTGCAAATAAATCCTGGGGCGGATCGACTTTTGTGATGATGCTTATCACTACCCTGGGCCTGATATTATCCGCCTGGATGGGCAGTATGGCAGGGAATATCGTACCGCTGTATATCGCTGGCGCACTGTTCTATACCGGTCTGTATGTGATGATGGCTAACATCGATAGCAGTGCATGGTGGATGATACAACAGTGGGCGATTGCTTATCTTATCTCAGGTTATTATGCGGATAATGCAGTTCAGGATCTGGGAAGGGCCGGCATGATAGGGTTGGGGGGCATGATACAGATGATCTTCCTGGCGCTGGTTTATCAGCATACGCATTTCCGGATGAAAAATCTTAACCCGCGCGGATGGCTGACGTTTCTGAAGCAGAATACAGGTCTTTACCGGCATAAATTGCATCTGCAATGGTCTGTTCTGACCGGGGTGATGGCGATGTGTGCAGTAATGAGTACGGTCAGGTTCTTTCATATGCCTAATGGCTATTGGGCAGGTATGACACTGTTGCTGTGTTTGCGGAATAACTATCAGGATACCTTTGGTCGTGCGCGCAGTCGTGTTGCCGGGACCTTACTCGGAGGCGCAACAGCTGCACTGCTGATTACTTATTACCAGCATCCCTGGTTTCTTGTCAGCGCATTTATGGTGACAGGGTTTATCTCTTTCACGTTATCTTATTCACTCATCTCTAAGTGTTACTGGCTGTACAGTGCATTTATTACCATGACAGTCGTGTTTATGATTTCAGGTTTTACCGCCCCGGAAACCGGTATCGCGGCACACAGAGTAGAGGCAACACTGGTGGGCGGTTTTTTTGCTATCGCTGCATTCCTGATAACGCGGTGGGTAACGCATCGTAAGGTTTGACCTTCTGAAGGGGAATAACCGGCGGAGAATCAAACGGTAAGGCCAGCCCACACTCCCGGACCGGTCTTAGTTATCTTCCGCCATAAAACCCCGCCCGTCAGGTCATTATCTCCGCTGCCTTTCTTCAGCCCCGGGCATGGCCCCGGGGCCTGCTGTCGGGACGGTATAGTTCAGTACGGATCGTGTATCAGGTTCCTGAATGCATCAGCTGACGGCACACGCTATTGTCCTGTCTTGCCTGTTGTTGTTGCTCAGTGCTCAACGTTTTCCAGTGTTTTATCACGGCATCAGCAGCGGCACTGTCGTATTTTCCTTTCCTGAGTGCGTAATCAGAATCAGACTGTGCAATGGTTTTTTGCAGCACTGTGCTGAAATTATCCGTAGGGGTATTTTGCGGGTTACCGGCAATCAGACAGAGCAGGGAACTGTAGTAACTATAGGATTCCGAAGAGACTTTTTTAGGCCAGAACCAGCACACGATCGCGATTATAATAACCAGTAACCACAGTAAACGCCGGCGGCGGGCAGGTCGTGATGACTTCATAAGATGATAAATTCCTGAAAAAATACATCACAAGATCATAACACATTAATGTCTCTGATTTTTAAATAGCGGCCAACTCTGCCAGCCCGGCAGCCTTAATACAGGTGATTTTTCAGTATCTCTGTTAGGGTTTTTATGGCATTGTTTTTCATTTGTTTTATTTATGTGTATTTTATGTTTTTAAATGTATACTCCTTTGGCTATTTTTTTCAGGGGTTACATTATGAAATTATTATCAAAAGAGAGACCATTGTGGCTAAGGATCGGCAGTTTAGTGCTCGGCCTTTTGCTCATCGCGACTGCCCTGTTTTTTATTATTGGCGGGGTCAGGCTTGTCAGCCTCGGCGGAAGCGCGTACTTCCTGATTTCCGGTATTTTTATGCTGGCCAGCGGAGTGCTTATCCTGCGTCTGCGATCGTCAGGTGCGGCACTTTATCTGCTGACGATGCTGGGTACCCTTATCTGGGCTGTCACGGATGCCGGACTCAATTTCTGGCCATTAATCTCCCGTCTGATGTTCCCCGGCAGCCTGGCGATCCTGGCATTTTTCCTGCTGCCATCGTTACGTCATTATGAAAATCGTCCTTCTGCCTGGAAGTGGGTTTATGTGCCGGGAGCGCTTGCCATCGCTGCGTTTATCGCGGCCTTTGCCGGTATGTTTGTTCCCCATTACCCGGTTGAATTTTCAGGGCAGGAGAGGCCCCTGGTCCCGGTGGCCAAAAATGAGATGCAGAAAAACTGGGAAAACTACGGTAATACCCCCGGTGGCAGCCGTTTTGTCGCGCTGGACCAGATTAACCGTAATAACATTTCTGAACTTAAACCGGCATGGACGTTTCATACCGGCGATACGCCGCTGAGCCCGGACGGTAACGGCGCAGAAGACCAGCAAACACCCTTACAGGTCGGGGATAAGGTCTTCCTGTGTACTCCGCACAATAATGTGATTGCTGTGGATGCCGATAGCGGTAAGCCGATCTGGAAAGCCGAAATCAACGCGAAATCCTCCGTATGGATGCGTTGCCGCGGTCTGGCTTATTTTGATGCCACACAGCCGGTGCCTCAGCCGACCGTTCCGGGCAGTATTCCGCCGGCACCGGTAGCCGCGGTGGATGCCGCCGGATGTCAGCGTCGTATTCTGATGAATACCATTGATGGTCGTCTGATTGCCCTGAATGCCGATAACGGCCAGTTCTGTCAGGACTTCGGTAACAAAGGAACGGTAAATCTGTTGGAAGGCATGGGTCATGCACCGGACCCGCAATACGTACTGACTTCAGCACCGACACTGGCAGGCACTACGGTCGTGGTGGGGGGACGTATTTCCGATAACGTCAGCACTGATATGCCGGGCGGCGTGATCCGCGGCTATGACGTGGTCACCGGTCAGTTACGCTGGGCATTTGATCCCGGAAATAATAATCCGAATGCTGTACTGGCGGCTGGCGAACATTACGTGCGCAGTACCCCGAATTCCTGGGCACCGATGTCCTATGATCCGTCGATGAATACCGTCTTTATGCCGATGGGCAGTTCGTCTGTGGATATCTGGGGGGCAAACCGTACGCCACTGGATCACAAATACGGTGCTTCCATTCTGGCAGTGGATGCGACGACAGGGAAGGAGAAATGGGTCTATCAGACCGTCCACAATGATTTGTGGGACTTTGATATTCCGATGCAACCCGGCCTGATTAATTTCAAAATCAGTGACGGTACCGAAAAACCGGCAGTGGTGGTCGGAACGAAGGCGGGGCAGATTTATGTGCTGGATCGCCTGACCGGTCAGCCACTGACGAAAGTTGAAAATGTCAGTGTGAAAGGTGGCGGTATTCCCGGCGAACAGTACAGCTATACGCAACCACGTTCGGTCGGTATGCCACAGATAGGCGCACAGACGCTGAAAGAATCAGATATGTGGGGCGCTACGCCGTTTGATCAGCTGGTCTGTCGTATCAGCTTCAAATCAATGCGGTATAACGGGCTGTACACCGCACCCGGGACGGATGTTTCACTGAGCTTCCCGGGGTCACTGGGGGGGATGAACTGGGGCAGTATCTCTACCGACCCGGTAAACCACTATATTTTCGTGAATGATATGCGTCTGGGGCTGTGGCAACAGTTGATTAAAGCGGATCCGAAAGCACAGACCGGTGTTAATACCGGAGGTGAGGCGGTGAATACCGGGATGGGTGCGGTACCGATGAAAGGGGCCCCTTATTCGGTGAATAAGAACCGCTTTATGTCTCCGCTGGGTATTCCGTGCCAGGCACCTCCATTCGGTACGCTGAGTGCGATTGATATGAATACACAGAAAATCGTCTGGCAGGTGCCGGTGGGTACGGTACAGGATACCGGTCCTTTCGGCATTAAAATGAAGATGAAGATGCCTGTCGGTATGCCTACCCTGGGCGGGACGCTGGCGACACAAGGCGGGCTGGTCTTTATCGCCGGGACCCAGGATTACTACCTGAGGGCGTTTGACAGTTCAACCGGGAAAGAAGTGTGGAAAGCCCGTTTACCGGTAGGGAGCCAGGGGGGGCCGATGAGTTATATTTCTCCGAAAACCGGCAGACAATATATTCTTATCTCTGCCGGCGGGGCCCGTCAGTCACCTGATCGCGGAGATTACGTCATCGCGTACTCTCTCGACGGTAAGTAACTGACGTCAGCTATCAGCCCCCGCCACGCGGGGGCTTTTTTAATGCAGCAGAAAGAGTGTCGCCAGCCCCAGAAAAATAAAAAATCCGCCGGTATCTGTCATGGCCGTGATCAGCACACTGGACCCGACCGCCGGGTCACGCTTCAGTTTGGTCATCATCAGAGGGATCATCACGCCCATAAAGGCCGCCAGCAGTAAGTTCAGGATCATGGCCAGCATCATGACGCCGCCCATCGCAATATCATGGTACATCAGCCAGGTGATCCCCCCCATAATCCCGCCCCATAAAACCCCATTGATCAGGGCGACCCCTAATTCACGCAGAAACAGAAATGAGAAATTCCCGGGCTCGACCTGACGCAGTGCCAGTGCCCTGACTATCATGGTGATCGTCTGGTTTCCTGTGTTTCCTCCGATACCGGCGACAATCGGCATCAGCGTTGCCAGCGCCACCAGATGAGCGATGGTATTTTCAAACAGACCAATCACGCGGGATGCGACAAAGGCGGTACATAAATTCAGTGCCAGCCAGGCACAACGGTTACGTACAGCTTTAGTGACCGGCGCGAAGACATCTTCTTCCTGACTGACGCCCCCCATATTTCGGATATTGTTTTCGTTTTTCTGATTGACCAGGTCGATAATATCTTCGATAGCAATACGACCAATCAACTGCTGCTCTTCACCGGTCACCGCCGCTGAAATCAGGTTATAACGCTCAAACGCACTGGCGGCATCTTCCCCTTTATCTTCCAGCCGGAACGTCACCGGGTCTTTGTTCATGACCTCACTGACCCGGTGTTCCGGGCTATGGAGTAAAATATCGGTCAGCATCAGTTCACCCTGCAGGGTGTTTTTATCATCGGTGACAAACAGTTTATCGGTCCCTGCCGGGATTTTTCCTTTACGTCGCAGAAAGCGTTGGACGACCCCGAGACGGATATCCCCGCGGACGGTAATAAAATTAAAGTCCATCACCCGCGCCACGCCATCGACATCGTTTCTGATGATGTTTAACAGGTCGGCACGCTGACGCGGTTTCAGGGTGGTTAACAGACGCCCGGTCAGATCCCGGGATAAAAACCGGGCCAGCCAGGCCTGGTCATCAAGATCCAGCGGCTCAATGGCCCGTAACAGCGCCTTATCGCTCATGCCACTGGTCAGGCTTTCACGGATATTGTCTGCCGCCTCGACCAGGATCTGGCCGCGCCGCTCCACGGGCACCCGTTGCCAGAGCGCCTGACGGGCATCTTCCGGTAATGATTCCAGGATATCGGCCATATCTGCCGCATGAAGGTTACCGGATACAGCATCCAGTAACTGGCATTTTGCGCTCAGATGAGCATCCGCAGCTAAACGGGGATTATCCGGAAAACCTTTCAGCAGGGCTGAGATGAGTGAAGGTTCATTCAGTAGCGTACTGATGATCAGGTGGCGTTTTTGCTGCAATGTCTGGGCATGTAATGCGGACATAAAACATCCTTTGTTCATAAATCAGAAGTAACAATTGTAGTCTTTACTGTGAAAATCGCTCATGCGGCAAAGGGATAGCGGTCTTCAGGGACGGATGCGGTGCGGGGACTACCGGAGACGGATAGCGTGCTTGTCCACCGTTTTCCGGCAGACAGGCGACAGGCAGGATTTACTTGATGGACGTTTTTTGTGCCAGCAGCGTGGCAAAACGCATGCGGATACGCTGCCCTGACTCATCCCGTTTATGCAATTCGCCGTGATGTTCGTTGTATTTCAGGATATGCCAGTTACGGTAGTAATGGCTGAGCTCACCGGATTTGAACGTAAACGGAAAGTCCAGCGGGCAGGGCGTATCCGCCGTGTCCATGGCTGAGACAATCAGGTTAAATCCTTCCTTTGCTGTTGCCGCCTGCATATCGGCAATCAGACGGGGGATCGTTTTCGGTTGCAGAAACATCATGACTACCGTCGACATTACCAGCTGATAACTGCCATTAAAGCGATGCTGGTTTAAATCAACCGGCAGACAGTCAATACCGGTCAGCTGTTCCTGGTCAATAATCTGCTGAAGCTGCGCCAGGCTGGCAGTGTTACTGTCCCAGCCGGTAACATCAAATCCATGACTATTCAGATAAAGCGTGTTCCGGCCACGACCACAGCCGATATCCAGCGCGCGTCCTGCTGAAAGGTGCGGGAGTGCGGCACAGAGTTCAGAGTGTGGCAGGGAAAGCTGATACTTCTTTGCAAAGTAATCGTCTGCAAAGCGGCCGGTATCGACAGATTTTTCGTCCATGGGTATTCCTCCGTTTATTCTTCTTCAGCCAGCCTGAGCTGCCATCCGGTCACTTCTTTCCAGTAGCTTTGCTCACGCTCCAGGTCCAGCTGGACCAGGGTATTCTGGTCGAAAAAACCTTTCGGAAAGGTCAGTGTCCAGTGGCCATCATCAGTGGTCAGTTCAAGCGATTCAGGGCGGGTTGTTGCCTGTCTCTGATTACTCAGCAGGGTCGCCAGTCGCAGGATGAAAATCAGCGGTAAATACTGCTTCTTCTTGAAAGAGAGAAAGCGTGGAAACTCATCCGGTTTAATCCCTTTACGGTGATAACGGACCAGTGTTGCCAGTAATAACTGCTGGGACTGACTGAAGCCCGGCATATTGGAGTTCTGCAGAATATAAGAAGAGTGGCGCTGCATACCGCTGTGATTAATGGATAAACCGACTTCATGCAGCATTGCCGCCCATTGCAGTAATGCGGTCAGTTGCGGGTTAGCCAGCTTAGGGTTCTGCTCAGCCCACCGGGTATGTAAATGCTGAACGGTTTCCAGCACCCGGGCAGCCTGTTCGTTATCAATAGCATAATGATTCGCCAGGCTTTGTGCGGTCCGGGTGCGGATATCCTGATGGCGGAACCGGCCTTCCATTTCATAGAGAACGCCTTCACGCAGCGCACCGTCAGAAAACAACAGTTCCCGGATCCCGAGCGAATCAAACACACCGCGCAGAATGGCAAGGCCCGGCACAAAGACGGCTTTCCGTTCTTCAGACAGTCCGGGCAGACTCAGGGCATCAAAGGATTTATACCTGATCACTTCATCGTAAAGACGGTCGAGTGTTTCCGGGGTGAGGGTTTTTTCTTTTCCTTCCAGGGCAGAGAGCACTTCACAGGCTGCTTTGATCGTGCCCGACGCACCCAGAGCATACTTCCAGCCATGCAGCCGGAATTGCCAGGACAGGGTTTCCAGTTTTTGTACTGCCGCCAGACGCGCACGCCGGAAATTATCGGCAGAGATCACACCCCCCGGGAAGTAGCTATTCGAGAAACTGACACACCCCATGCGACGGCTTTCCACCAGTTGCGGTTCGAAATCTTCGCCGATAACCAGTTCCGTTGAACCGCCACCGATATCGATCACCAGCTTACGGCCTTTTTCCGGTTGTGTGTGCTCCACCCCCATAAAAATTAACCGGGCTTCTTCGTTACCGGCAATAATCTCAATCGGGTAGGGGATCACCTCTGCGGCGCGTCGTAAAAACTCTTCCGCATTGGTGACGACCCGCAGGGTATGCGTCCCGACAATGGAGACATTGGCAGGGTCAAACCCTTGCAGACGCTCGGCAAATAATGCCAGGCAGGACAGACCCCGGTTGATCCCTTCCTCACTCAGACGATTATCGGCATCAATAGCATCGGCCAGATGGACTCGCTGTTTAAGGCGGCTAAGTACCTGCAACGCACCATCGACAACCCGGGCGATCACCATATGAAAACTGTTAGAGCCGAGGTCAATCGCCGCGAATTCCTGAGGCTTCGCGATTTTTTTATCTGTTTTTGGCATAAATATTATTCAGGTTGTTCCAGATTTTTGATGTAGTCATAGATGGCCAGTTGTCCGCGGACTTTACGTCGGTTGCCTCTGGGCACATAACGATTACTCAGCTCTTTGTCGATGATCCTTGCCTTCACGGTATCACTGAACAGAATACCGATAATATCAAGAATGCGTTGTTTAATTTGCGGGTCAAGAATAATGACGGCCACTTCTATACGGTAATCAATATTACGCGTCATCCAGTCTGCCGACGAGAGATAGACTTTTTTATCGCCGTCATTCTCGAAAACGTACACCCGGTCATGCTCAAGATAGCGATCCACGATACTGATCACACGGATGTTGGTACTGATGCCCGGTAAATCCGGGATCAGCGAACACATTCCGCGGACCAGTAAATTTACTTTTACGCCGGCACCGGAGGCTGCATACAGGCGGTCTACCAGACCTTTATCCACCAGGTTATTAATCTTCAGGGTGATCCCTGCAGGTTTACCTGCCTGTGCATTAACGATTTCCTGATCGACCAGCTTATAAAGCATACGCCGTGAGTTTTGCGGCGACACCATCAGGTAATCGAAAGAGACGGGGCGGTAAGGGTTCTCAATAAAGTTAAACACCCGCCGTACTTCATTGGTGATGCGGGCATCAGAGGTTAACAGCGAGTAATCCGTATAAAGGCGGGCTGTCTTTTCGTTAAAGTTACCGGTACCGATATGGGCATAACGGATAACGTCTTCCCCTTCGCGGCGGGAAATCAGAAACAGTTTGGCGTGGATTTTTAAGCCAGGCGCAGAGAAAATGACATGCACTCCGGCTTCGGTCAGGCGTTTTGCCCAATAAATATTGGCGGCCTCGTCAAAACGAGCCTGCAGTTCGACCACGACCGTCACTTTTTTACCGTTGTGTGCCGCATGGATCATGGCCTCCATGATCCGTGAATTTTTGGCAACACGGTAAATATTGATTTTGATAGATAAGACCGCCGGGTCAAAAGACGCCTGACGCAGGAACTCCAGCACATGCTCAAACGTGTGGTAGGGGTAATAGAGCAGGATGTCCCGCGCGCGTACAGCATCAAAACCGTTGCGGAATCCGTTAAACCCCCGATGACGAATAGGCGGCAAGGGCTTATTTTCCAGATTACGCTGGCCGACATTCGGGAACTGGATAAAATCTTTAAAATTATGATATCGGCCGCCCGCCAGAATAGAGTCCTGGTTGGAGACGGAGAGTTTTTCGCACAGCAGTTCCACCATTTCTGCCGGCATATCACGCTGGTAGACAAAACGTACCGGCTCGGCCGTCAGACGCTGTTTCAGGCTGGATGACATCAGCTCAAGCAGGCTGGATTCCATTTCGGTCACCAGGTCATACTCCGCATCACGCGTCATCTTCATGGAGTAGGCATTCAGTTCGTCGTAATCGAAAAAGCCTTTAAAGATTTCGTTCAGACAGTAACGCAGAATATTATCCAGCAGGATCATCGGCTTCCGTCTGCGCGGTGGTTCGGCCGGCAGATTGATGAAGCGCGGTACTTTATCTGACGGGATCTCCAGCAGCGCATAGCGTTTACGGCTGCCACGGATCAGTTCCACCGCCAGATAGGTATAGTCATCTTTCAGAAACTGAGTGAGATCGGTATCGCTGTTAATCAGGATAGGGGTGACATGCGGGCGCAGGTGCTGGCGGAAATAATTCCGCAGCCAGATTTGCTGATTCGGGGAAAGCTGCCGCTCGTTGATCAGGAAAATCTGGTTGCGGGCCATTTCCAGCAGTAATTCATTATAAAGATGGTCGAACTCCTGATCGGCTTTCAAAACCCGCTGCTGAATTTTTTTCAGCAAATGGCGCGGCACAGTGACGGAACCTTGTTCCTCACCAATCAGAATACGGCGTTTAAGATCAGCAAAGCGGACTTTATAAAACTCATCCAGATTGCTGGAATAAATCCCCAGAAAGCGCATACGCTCAATTAACGGGTTCAGTTTATCCGCCGCTTCCTGCAGTACCCGTTCATTAAAGGATAACCAGCTTAATTCTTTCTCTATGTACAGTTTTTCCTGACCCATTACGACTCCGTATCACTCTGACAGAACTCCGGCCCCAGTGTCTCGTCACATTATGGCGAGAATATGGCAGAAATGTCCAATAGTGGTCAGTTTCCTTCGGGGACGGTCAGAGGTTTGCCGGGAGATTAAAAGAATTACGCTGCCGGAAGGCAGCGCAGAGAGATTAACGATAGGCGTGTTCCGGACAGTAACCGCCGGGCGGAAGAGGGGTATTATCCAGCCAGGCCTGATTATCACGCAGTGCCAGACGGCCCTCAAGGAACCAGCGGATCACCCGCGGATACAGGGTGTGCTCTTCGGCTTTGACCCGGGCCTGTAACTGTTGTTCCGTTTCATCCCCTGAAACGGGGATCCTTGATTGCAGGATAACCGGTCCGCCATCCAGTTCCTCGGTGACAAAATGCACAGAAGACCCATGTTCGCTGTCACCGTTCTCCAGTACCTGGCGATGGGTATGTAACCCGGGATACGCCGGCAGAAGAGAAGGGTGGACGTTAATCATCCGTCCGGCATAACGTGCAACAAACTCCGGACTTAAAATGCGCATATAACCGGCCAGTACGACCAGATCCGGATGAAAGTTATCAATTTCGGCCATCATCTGTCGATCAAATTGCTGACGGTCAGCAAAAGCGGACGGGTCAAGTGACAGGGCTGGGATACCGGCCTGGCGGGCATAATCAAGGCCGCCTGCGCTGGCCTTGTTACTGACGACGGCGGAAATCTCTGCCGCCAGCAGACCTGACCTGCAGGCATGAATAATTGCCTGCAGGTTACTGCCGGTTCCTGAGATCAGGATAACCAGCTTTTTCATCACTTGATAATGACCTGCTCAGCAGAAGACTCCGCGGATTCAATCACCCCGATCTTCCACGCGTTCTCACCGGCATCCTGCAGGAGTTGCAGTGCTTTATCGGCATTCGCCGGGCTCAACGCGATAACCATACCGACACCACAGTTAAAGGTGCGATACATTTCATGGCGACTGACATTACCGGCCTGCTGTAACCAGGTAAATACGGCCGGCCATTGCCAGCTGGATTCATCAATTACAGCACAGGTATTTTCAGGCAATACACGTGGGATATTTTCCCAGAATCCGCCGCCGGTCAGGTGGGCTATCGCATGCACGTCAACCTGTTCAATCAGGCTGAGAATATTTTTGACGTAAATGCGGGTCGGTTCCAGCAGATGATCGGCCAGAGATTTACCTTCCAGTTGTTGCACAACCGGGTCGGTCTGGCTGACTTCCAGAATTTTACGGACCAGAGAATATCCGTTTGAGTGCGGACCGCTTGACCCCAGGGCCAGTAATACATCACCTTCACTGACTTTACTGCCATCAATGATTTCTGACTTTTCCACCACTCCGACACAGAAACCAGCGACATCGTAATCTTCACCGTGGTACATGCCCGGCATTTCAGCGGTTTCACCGCCGACGAGTGCACATCCTGACTGCGAACAACCCTCGGCGATGCCGGTGATCACGGCAGCAGCAGTATCGACATCCAGCTTACCGGTGGCGTAGTAATCCAGGAAAAATAAGGGCTCAGCCCCCTGAACCACCAGGTCGTTGACACACATGGCGACCAGGTCAACCCCGATATGGTCATGACGTTTCAGGTCCATTGCCAGACGCAATTTCGTTCCTACACCATCAGTACCTGAAACCAGGATTGGCTCGCGGTATTTTTGCGGTAAAGCACAAAGTGCACCAAAGCCTCCGAGGCCTCCCATCACTTCCGGGCGGCGGGTTTTTTTTACAACCCCTTTAATTCGGTCAACCAGAGTATTACCGGCATCAATATCAACACCGGCATCTTTATAACTGAGAGTCGTTTTGTCGGTCACTGCAGATTCCCCACGCGAATTGCGGTTGGTGGTTTTAATAGAGCGCGGCTATTCTAGCAGTGCAGGCAAACGTTTGCGAGTCTGTTGTTCACCTCTCCTCTCTGTTCGTAAAACCGATCGGTGATTTTATTTTTTTTAAAAATCTGTGACTCAGATTTTGATTAAGTCAGTATCCGATTTTCGTAAAAAACGATATAATCCGACGATTTTTTTTTAGCTCAATGCGTTCCGGGAGAAGAATAATGAAGATCGTGGAAGTCAGACACCCCCTGGTCAGACATAAGTTAGGCCTGATGCGTGAACATGATGTCAGCACTAAACGTTTTCGTGAATTAGCCTCTGAAGTCGCAAGTCTGCTGACCTATGAAGCGACGGCGGGGCTGGAAACGGAGGTCGTGACGATTGAAGGCTGGAATGGCCCGGTAGAGATTGACCAGATTAAAGGTAAAAAAATTACGGTGGTTCCTATCCTGCGGGCAGGGCTGGGAATGATGGACGGGGTGCTGGAACATATCCCGAGTGCCAGGATCAGTGTGGTAGGGGTTTATCGTGACGAAAAAACCCTTGAGCCTGTGCCTTACTTCCAGAAGCTGGTGTCCAATATCGAAGAACGTATGGCGCTGGTGGTTGATCCGATGCTGGCGACCGGGGGTTCCATGATTGCCACTATCGATCTGCTGAAGCAGTCTGGCTGTGAATCCATTAAAGTTCTGGTGCTGGTGGCAGCTCCTGAAGGGATTGAGGCATTGGAAAAAGCGCATCCGGATGTTGAGCTGTATACCGCGTCCATCGATCAGGGCCTGAATGAACACGGATACATTATTCCGGGACTCGGCGATGCAGGCGATAAAATCTTCGGGACGAAGTAAGTCCGGGAGTGCGGGGCATGGGCAGGGTAACGCTTTCTGCCCCCGGAAGGGGCGGGCACCGTCGGGTTCTGATGAACGGGACGGGGCCGGTATAGTATCGGGGGGGCACTTCGGCGCCTCTGGCCCGCAGTGGCTGCATCTTTTTTTTCGCCGGAAGCTGCCGGTAAAAGTTTATTTGTTCTGACCGACGTGATGTCGGTTTTTTTATGTCCGGTAAAAATAAAAATTAAGGGGATGAAGAAATGACACGGCGTACGATAGAAGTGAATGAAAGACCACCGCTACTGCAGACGATTCCGCTGAGTCTGCAGCATTTGTTTGCCATGTTCGGGGCGACGGTGCTGGTACCGATATTGTTTCACGTGAACCCGGCGACTATTTTATTATTCAATGGGCTGGGTACCTTACTGTATCTGTTCATCTGTAAAGGAAAAATCCCGGCATATCTGGGGTCCAGCTTTGCGTTTATTTCCCCCGTTTTACTGCTGCTGCCTCAGGGATATGACCTGGCGCTGGGCGGCTTTATTCTGTGCGGGGTCTTATTTTGTCTGGTGGCGTTAATCGTCAAAAAAGCCGGGACGGGCTGGCTGAATGTGATGTTTCCTCCCGCTGCCATGGGGGCGATTATTGCCATTATCGGTTTAGAACTGGCCAGTGTTGCTGCCGGTATGGCCGGTTTATTACCGGCGAACGGCGCGCTGATGGATAATAAAACGGTGCTGGTTTCGCTGGTCACACTCGGTGTCACGGTGTTCGGCTCAATTCTGTTCCGGGGCTTCCTGGCAATTATCCCGATCCTGATTGGCGTCGTCGCCGGCTATGTATTGGCTTCGTTCCTGGGCATGGTGAACTGGTCTGCGGTAGAGCAAGCCCCCTGGCTGGCATTACCGACGTTCTATAAACCGCGTTTTGAATGGGCTGCGATGCTGACTATCCTGCCGGCGGCGCTGGTGGTGATTGCTGAGCATGTCGGTCACCTGGTGGTCACGGCGAATATTGTGAAACGCGACCTGATAAAGGACCCGGGCCTGCACCGTTCGATGTTCGCCAACGGCCTGTCAACGGTCATCTCCGGCTTTTTTGGTTCCACACCCAATACCACTTACGGTGAGAATATCGGTGTGATGGCGATCACCCGGGTTTACAGTACCTGGGTGATTGGCGGGGCCGCGATTATCGCCATCTGTCTGTCCTGTGTCGGTAAACTTGCGGCGCTGATCCAGGCGATCCCGGTCCCGGTGATGGGGGGAGTGTCGCTGCTGTTATACGGAGTGATTGCTGCGTCCGGGGTTCGTGTGCTGATCGATGCCAAAGTCGATTACAGCAATGCAAAAAACCTGATGCTGACCGCGATTATCCTGATCATCGGGGTCAGCGGTGCGAAAATACAGGTGGGTGCTGTCGAACTGAAAGGCATGGCGCTGGCAACGATTGTCGGGGTGATCCTGAGTGTTATTTTCCATCTTATCGATGTGCTGCGCCCTGAAAAGGACGATGCCGTCGGGACAAGTTGATCCGTTAATCTGTCATCGGACAGCCCTGCGGGTTGTCCGGTTCATCTCCGCGGGAAACTTGTGATAGACTGAGCGCGTTTTTTGCCATTTATGCTGAGGTGCACCTGAACACGCCGGCGCAATTGTCTTTGCCGCTTTACCTGCCTGACGATGAAACCTTTGCCAGTTTCTGGCCAGGGGCCAACTCGTCGCTACTCGCTGCGCTCAAAGGAGCGTTAACACAGCAACATGGCGGCTATCTCTATTTCTGGTCACGTGAAGGCGGGGGACGGAGCCATTTACTGCATGCAGCCTGTGCCGAGATATCCTCACGGGATGAAGCGGTAGGTTATGTGCCGCTTGATAAACGGACCTGGTTTGTCCCGGAGGTTCTGGAAGGGATGGAGCATCTGGCGCTGGTCTGCATCGATAATATCGAATGTATTGCCGGTGATGAAGACTGGGAGATGGCCATTTTCGATCTCTATAACCGGATCCTGGAAACCGGGAAAACCCGCTTACTGATCACCGGTGATCGGCCACCGAGGCAGCTGAACCTGAAATTAGCCGATTTGGCATCCCGTCTCGACTGGGGCCAGATCTACCGTTTGCAGCCTTTGTCAGACGATGAAAAATTACAGGCCATGCAGTTACGTGCAGGGTTAAGAGGGTTTGAACTGCCGGAAGATGTCGGCCGTTTTCTGCTCAAACGCCTCGACCGGGAAATGCGCACGTTGTTTGAAACGCTGGACAGGTTAGATCATGCCTCTATTACTGCCCAGCGTAAACTGACGATCCCTTTCGTGAAGGAAACGCTCAGTCTTTAGCAATCCAGGATTTCAAGAACCTGCTCAGGAGGCCGGCCCAGACGGGCCCGGTCACCGTTGACTACCAGTGGCCGCTCAATCAGTTTCGGATGGCTTGCCATCGCTGCCAGTAACTGATCCTCCGTCAATGTCTTATCGGCCAGCCCCAGAGTTTTATAGATTTCTTCATTACGCCGCATCAGCTGGCGGGGTTCACTGAATCCGGCCGCGGCTAACAGTTGTTTCAGTGTTTCCGGTGACGGAGGGGATTCAAGGTAGAGAATAATTTCCGGCTCGATCCCCCGTTGTTGCAGCAGACCGAGGGTCTCTCTGCTTTTGGAACAACGGGGGTTGTGATAAATCTGGATAGTCATAGGGCATTAACCTTTCTGATACTGACGGAAACGTTGCTGTAACTGACGCAACTGATCGATACGGGCATCATAACGTGCCTGTTTCAGGCTGCCAACGGGGACCTGTGCACTGGCACTGACCAGTGCGCGGATTGCCTGTTCCAGTTGTCCGTTCAGTGCCAGCCCCTGCGCCTGAGCAAATAACACTTCGTCACTGTCGCCCAATGCAGCATTTGCCTGCGTCAGGAGATCCCAGCCATTCGGGTCATCCGGATAACTCCAGGTATAGCGATTCAGCAGGGTGCGGGCCTCACCGGGCTGGCCGGCTTCCAGACGGGCATTGGCCAGATTCAGCTGAATGACGGGGTTATTCTGTTGCTGACTATTCACCGATGTCAGTAATTTCACGGCGGCGGCCGGCTGTTTCAGACCGATGTCGATATCGCTCATGATATCCAGAAACCACAGGTTGTCCGGATGCTGCTGTAGCAGGGGCCGGATGATGTTTCCGGCATCACGGTATTTTTTTGCCTGCAGAAATAATACGGCTTTTCCGTACCGGGCGGCCAGTTGCTGACGCTGATTGCCTTTCGCATACTGGTCGAGCAGATCATCCAGTAGTCCGTTGCGTTGTCCCCCGGCCGGGCCATACATCCCTAACATCCGGACTTTGGCAAAGAAGAAGTCCTGTGACGAATGTACGACGACCGCGGGCATCTGATTTGCACGGTTTCGGGCATCGGCCAGCCGGCTATCCGGTAACGGGTGGGTCAGCAGAATTTCCGGGGGTTTGGAATCATAACGGGATAAATCTGCCAGTTTCTGCATAAAATCCGGCATCGCCTGCGGATCAAACCCGGCACGTTCCAGTACCTGAATACCAATACGATCCGCTTCTTTTTCGTTTTGCTGGGTAAAACTAATGATCCCTTGCTGTGTCCCGGCCAGTGTTCCGGTGAGCGCAGCCATCCCGGCCTGCGGATTCGCCATGGCAAGCAGAATGGAACCCAGCGCTCCGACCCAGGTGAGAGGCGCGCTGCGTTTTTGTTCTTCCATGGCCCGGGCCAGGTGGCGTTGAGTCACATGCGATATTTCATGGGCCATGACCGAAGCCAGCTGGCTTTCGTTATCGGTATAACGAAACAGGGCAGAATGCAGCACCACATTACCGCCAAAGAAGGCAAACGCATTCAGCTCATCATTTTGGATCAGGTAAAAGTGGAACGGGGTTTTGACCGAATAAGCATGGGCCACCAGGCGCTGGCCCAGTGTGTTGATGTAATTATCCAGCAGCGGGTCATAGATTAGCGGTGCACTGTGGCGTAATTCACGAACGTAGAAGTCGCCCATCTGCAGTTCTTCATTAATCGACAGTGTGGCACCGGCGGTGGTACCGATATCCGGCAAGGTATCCGTCACATCGGCGGCACAGGCTGCCGGTAGGGATCCCCCGGCAGAGGCCATCAGTATCAGGGTTACCAGCGTATTTCTTAACGAGAACGTCATTCTCCATCCCTGTTCATCAGCAGTGGAACAATACCCGGATACTGAGACAGGTTCGCCAGTTTCGCAACGGCTCATATCTGAATCTGCGGTGTCGGCAAACGATGTCAGAGGGGGGCGTCATTAAGCGGGAGTATAACAGAGCGACTGTACGGGTGTGAGTCCCGTAATCAGAAGGTGTGATACCGGCGCAGAATGATGCCTGCGGTATCACACCGGGGGATCAGGATTGCAGGTAGTTCAGGATAATGTCGTGATGATTAGAGGTTTTAAAATCATCAAAGACTTTTTCCACTGTCCCGTCAGCTGCAATCAGAAAACTGGTACGATGAATACCATCATAGGTTTTCCCCATAAATTTCTTCTCACCCCAAATTCCGAACTGCTCACAGACCTGGTGGTCTTCGTCGGACAACAGGGTGAAATTCAGTAATTCTTTTTCCGCAAAACGGGACAGCTTTTCCGGTTTATCGGTGCTGATCCCCAGTACCTGCACCCCCGCGCTGTTCAGGGCGGCCATATTGTCCCGCAAGCCACAGGCTTGTACCGTACATCCCGGGGTCATCGCTTTAGGGTAAAAGTATATAAGTACCCGCTCACCCTGGAAGTCGGTCAGGTTAACCTGTTCCCCGTCCTGATCAGGCAAGCTGAACAAAGGTGCTTTATCACCGGCTTTCAGTGGATTCATCACAACTCTCCGAACTTATCTCTGGGCTGTGTCAGCCCGTGGGTATTAAGATATCTGCTAACCTACCTTCGGAAAAAAGTCGCTACGGCACAAGTGCGTAAAATGCGCAATTTTCCCCGGGGCAGGTAACTTCCGGGCAGGTACTTTCACCGGCCGGGAAATGTTTCTGACGCGTCACTGTCGAGTATGCTAAACAGCCGTATACTGCCCTGCGCATGGAGTTCTGTACAGAGCTGATGAAACGCCTGTTCAAAAATATGCCGTTCATTCTGACCGGTACTGTGGGCAGTTATCTGAATATATAACGTCGGGGACTGACCTGCGCTGACCGGATGGGTGCGCGAGACCAGCTCGGCAATATTCATGCGGTGCTTATCCATCAGGTCGGTAAAGCGTTCGATAATGCTGGGTGAGTCGGCCACTTCAACTTCAATCCGCACGGTTTCCGGCCGCGGCGGATGAGCTTCAACTTCGGTCCTTTTCATCACAATCAGTAACTCAAGTTCAGCCCCTTTCATTGGCAGTGTAGACTCTATTCGGCCGATAGCGTCCCAGCTTCCGGACAGCAGCATAATAAAGGTGAACTCGTCCCCTAACAGCGCCAGTCGGCTGTCATCAATATTGCAACCGCAGCGGCTGACATGACGGGTGATGGTATTGACTATCCCCGGTCGGTCAGCCCCCAGAGCGGTAATGACTAAATGGTGTTGTTGTGATGGCGACAAAGTAGGCTTTCCTGTTCTTTTACTAATAACCTTAAGGTAAACATAAAAAAAACTGCTGACAAGCATATGAAGCGTCCGGCTTGCTTGCTTTTCACCTGAGGTAAACCGTACCATGAACCAATTGTGGGTTGAGGGGATCGCTAATGTTTACCGGAAGTATTGTTGCGCTAATCACGCCGATGGATGATAACGGCCATCTTTGTCGTGAAAGTCTGAAAACACTTATTGATTATCATGTTGATAGCGGAACGTCTGCCATCGTGTCCGTCGGTACGACGGGAGAGTCGGCAACACTCAGCCATGAAGAACATGTGGAAGTCGTAAAAGCCACGGTAGAACTGGCCGACGGACGTATTCCGGTCATTGCCGGCACCGGCACCAACGCGACGGCTGAAGGTATTGCACTGACCCGCCATTTTGAAAACAGCGGAGTGGTGGGGTGTCTGACTGTCGTTCCTTATTACAACCGTCCGACTCAGGAAGGGATGTATCAGCATTTCAAAGCGATCGCCGAAAGCACCGATTTACCGCAAATGCTGTATAATGTGCCGTCCCGTACCGGGTGCGATATGTTACCCGATACTGTTGCCCGCTTAGCCGAAATCAAAAATATTATCGGAATTAAAGAGGCAACAGGGAACTTATCACGTGTGAGTCAGATCCAAGAGCTGGTTGATGAAAAGTTTATTTTGCTGAGCGGCGATGACGCCAGCGCGTTAGACTTTATGCAACTGGGAGGCTCGGGTGTCATTTCTGTCACAGCAAATATTGCTGCCCGTGAAATGGCGGAAGTCTGTACGCTTGCTCAGCAAGGTCGTTTTACAGAAGCCCGGCACCTGAATCAACGTCTGATGGATCTGCATCACACGTTATTTTGTGAACCCAATCCTATCCCCGTTAAGTGGGCAGCCAGGCAGCTGGGATTGATCGCGAAAGACACTTTACGTTTGCCGATGACGCCGTTGACTGCAACAGCAGAGCCTGTCATCACCCGGGCAATGCGTGAAGCAGGTCTGCGATAATTTAGGGAGTTTCAATGGCTTATTCAGTTAAGAGTTCGGCAGTCGCCAGAGTTGCCGGTTTGTCAGTGGTTTTATTACTGACTGCCTGTTCTCATGATCAGCATTATAAGCGGGAAATTAACGGCAACCTGGATTACCTGAAAGCGACAGGATTGCAGGATCTCAATACCCCTTCAGGGATGATTTTACCTCTGGAGAGTGGCCAGTATCAGGTCCCTGCGGGAACCATTAAAGGGGCTACGGGTACACAGCTGGATATCCGTCCGCCGGCCCAACCGCTGGCATTACTGAATGGCAGCCGGACGCAGCTTTCCGGCAACAGTGCAGTACTTATTATTGAAAATCCGCAGTCGGATACCTGGGATCAGGTTGTCAGTATTGTGCAGGTACAGAAGTGGGGGATCGCACAGCGTGATGACGCGACGCAGCAATTAACCACAGAATGGATTAACTGGGATCGTCCTGATGAAGACCATCAGTACCGTGGCCGTTACCAGATAACCGTCGACAAGCAAAGCTATCAGACGGTGATCACTGTCCGTTCGCTGGAACTGCAGCAGAAGGGTGTGGCTGTGACTAGTCCGGAGGAAATTCAGCGTTATAGCACACAACTGCTGAACACGATTTCTTCCGGACTGAATGCGATTGCGACGGCGCGTGCCAATGCCTCCGGTAATCTCACCGGCAGCATTGATGTGCAGAGCGGTGCCGATGATACCGGATTACCGGATCTGATTATCCGTGCGCCTTTCAATACCGCCTGGGAACGTTTACCTGCAGCATTGCTGCGTGTCGGTATGAAAGTGTCCGATAAAGATCGTTCCGAAGGTAGCCTGAAAGTGAGTTACAGCGCACCGGGTAGCAGTACCTGGAATGCGTTAGGCGCGAAAGATCCGGGCCTGGTCAATGGTGATTACAAATTACAGTTAGGTGATTTGGATAACCGCAGTAGCCTGCAGTTCATCGACCCGAAAGGGCATGTGCTGACCCAGTCGCAGAATGATGCGCTGGTTCCTGTGTTACAGGCCGCGTTAAATAAATAAGTCTTTAAGGCCGGAGCTTCTCCGGCCTTTTTATTTTTGTTTTAGCATAGTAATATTCCGCAAGGTAAACGATTGCGTGGCGTGAAGATTCCGAGTAAATCAGCAACCGTGCGTAAGTTCTTTCATGTTTGGAGTTAATAAGATGCAAAAGCAAGCTGAGTTGTATCGCGGCAAAGCTAAAACAGTGTTCAGTACTCAGGATCCTGACTTACTGATCCTGGAATTCCGCAATGATACATCAGCAGGAGACGGGGCAAGAATCGAGCAGTTTGACCGCAAAGGAATGGTTAACAACAAGTTTAACTATTTTATTATGCAAAAGCTGCAACAGGCCGGCATTCCGACTCAGATGGAAAGATTGCTTTCTGACACTGAAGCATTGGTGAAAAAGCTCGATATGGTTCCGGTAGAGTGTGTGGTGCGTAACCGTGCCGCCGGTTCCCTGGTGAAAAGACTGGGTGTGGAAGAGGGTATCCCTCTGAATCCGCCGCTGTTTGATCTTTTCCTGAAAGACGATGCTCATCATGATCCGATGATCAATGAATCTTATTGCGAAACCTTCGGCTGGGTAAGTCAGCCGCATCTGGCGCGGATGCGTGAACTGACCCTGCAGGCAAACACGGTATTGAGTCAGCTTTTTGATGACGCCGGGCTGATTCTGGTGGACTTCAAACTGGAATTTGGTCTGTTCTGTGGTGAAGTTGTGCTGGGTGATGAATTTTCACCGGACGGGGCACGTCTATGGGATAAATCGACGATGGCTAAAATGGATAAAGATCGTTTCCGTCAGAGCCTGGGCGGAGTGGTTGAAGCCTATGAAGAAGTGGCTCATCGTTTAGGCGTGCCGCTCGATTAATTTCCGCACCGCCGTACGCTGAAACGCCGGTATTGCACTGTCAGGTGCAACCGGCGTTTTCTCTTTTATGTGTTCCCCGCCGGCTATTTTTCTGTCTCTTGTCATTGCATGGGTTCCGATACTGGTCATCCTTCTGTTCACCCACTAAAATCAGCCAGATGTAATAAAAAATAACAGAGGTAACAGATGCGTTGGCAAGGGCGACGGGAAAGTGACAACGTAGAGGACAGACGCGATCAGTCCTCTGCAGACAACAGTGGCACCGGGGGTGGCGGTATCCGTATCCCGCGGGGTAAAAGCGGTATTGTGATACTGATTGTGGTTGTGGTGGCCGGCTATTACGGTTATGACCTGACGCCGTTGCTCGGTGGCGGAAGTCCTCATAGTCAGGTCACCACCACTTCACAGACCGCCGGTAAACCACAGCCCCATACGGCGGCTGATGACCAGGCGGCGAAGTTTACTTCGGTGATCCTCGCCTCGACAGAAGATGTCTGGGGGCAGATTTTTCAGAAAATGGGCCGGCATTATGTGGATCCAAAGCTGGTGATGTACCGGGGACAGACCACCACCGGGTGCGGTACCGGGCAGTCGGTCATGGGGCCTTTTTATTGTCCGGCAGACCAGACGGTTTATATTGATCTCTCCTTTTATGATGAGCTGAAAAATAAACTGGGGGCCGGAGGAGACTTTGCTGATGGCTACGTCATTGCCCATGAAGTCGGTCACCATGTACAGAAATTATTAGGGATTGAAGAAAAGGTCAGGCAACAGCAGCAACAGAGCAGCAGAACGGAAGCCAACCGTTTATCGGTGAAGCTGGAGTTGCAGGCCGATTGCTTCGCCGGGGTATGGGGACATTATATGCAGCAACAGAATGTCCTGGAAACCGGAGACGTGCAGGAAGCGCTGAATGCCGCACAGGCCATTGGCGACGATAAACTGCAACAGCAGAGTCAGGGAAGGGTGGTGCCGGACAGCTTCACTCACGGAACCTCACAACAGCGATACAGCTGGTTCAAACGTGGTTTTGACAGCGGAGATCCTGCACAGTGCAACACCTTTGCGACCCAATGACAGCACTGTTCTCTGAAAGTGAACACATGCGGCGAACCGGGGTTCGCCGCCTTTGTATTATCAGTGGTGACCCCGACTGGGTTTGCCGGTCAGCACAGACGCTGAGACAGGGGCTGGCGGGTGACTGGCTGACCGTCAGTACGGCGCCTGAAACGCTTTCCCCCTGTATCCCCCCGGCAGCGGTTAGGCAATGTCTGGGCCGCGAATTTCGTCATGCGATTTTTGATGCCCGATCCGGCTTTCATGCGGAAGCGCTGGCAACACTGGCCGGGACCTTGCTGGCCGGCAGTTGGTTGCTGCTGCTGCTGCCTCCCCGGGAGCAATGGCCGCATTGGCAGGATCAGGACAGCCTGCGCTGGGCCGATACCCCGGAGGCTATCGACGTGCCGGGGTTTATGTGGCATCTGCACTCGGTACTGGCCTCGTCACCGGACGTCAGTTACCTGGAGCAGCACCAGCCGGGCAATGTCCCGCCGCTTCCCGACTATCAGGCGTGGCAATGCTGCGCCCCGGCGCAGCAAACAGAGCTACTTCAGCAGTTAAATGCCTTGCAGCGGGGTGTGGCGGTAGTCACCGCTCCCCGTGGCCGCGGGAAATCTGCGCTGGCGGGGATGCTGGCCCGGGATAACCCGGGCGCATTGATCTCCGCCCCCGCGAAAGTCTCCACCGAAGTTTTACAGCAATTTGCCGGTGAACATTTCAGGTTTATCGCGCCGGATGCCCTGGTCGCTGAAGATAAGAGGGGAGAGGGCTGGCTGATTGTCGACGAAGCCGCTGCCATCCCCGCACCGCTGTTGCAACAGATGGTGAGCCGGTTCAGGCGAGTGTTGCTCTGCACCACGGTACAAGGTTACGAGGGGACAGGGCGCGGCTTTTTACTGAAGTTTTGTGCCGGATTACCGGAGGTGGTTCAGTACAGTCTTTCTGAGCCCCTGCGCTGGGCAGCCGGTGACCCTCTGGAACGTTTTATAGATGCACTGTTTCTGTTTGATGACAGAACCGATCCCCCGGCCGGAAAGGGAACCGGGATCCGGTGTCTGCCCTCTGCGGCCTGGTTATATGAACCCGCGAAAGCACAGGCCGTATACCGTCTGCTGACGGCTGCCCATTACCGGACCTCCCCGCTTGATTTACGGCGGATGATGGATGCTCCCGGAATGACATTGCTGGTCGATGAGACGGAAAGCGGATTGCGGGGAGCCTTATGGCTGGTGGAAGAAGGTGGGCTCTCACAGCCGCTCAGTGAGGCCATCCGGGCCGGATTTCGGCGTCCGAAAGGAAGTCTGGTTGCGCAGTCTCTGGCGGCTCACGCCGGTTTCTCACAGGCGGCCAGTATGCGCTCTTTACGTATCAGCCGCATTGCCGTTCACCCACAGGTGCGGCGTCAGGGAAGAGGTCAGGCGCTGGTCATGGCAGCGATTGCCGCGGCGGAGGGCTATGATTATCTGTCGGTCAGTTTTGGCTATACCAGGGAGCTATGGCATTTCTGGCAGTCATGCGGATTTCGTCTGGTCAGGCTGGGGACACAGCGTGAAGCCAGTAGCGGTTGCTTTGCGGCCATGGCAATCCTTCCCCGGACGGCGGCGGCCGGTCAATTGGTGATCGCGGCGGAGCAGCGGATGTCCCGTGACGGGCCGTATATGCGAAAGCGCGGGTTATCTGACCCGGATTTTCCTGTCGCTGAGGAATGCAGTGATAATGAATTCAGTGATGAGGACTGGCAGGAGCTGGCGGCTTTCGCCTGGGGAAGGCGGCCGTTTGAATCGGCTTTCCCTGCACTGATGCGCCTGAAGGCCGGTATTTCACAGCCTCCTCCCGGTCTGTTTGCGCTTGCGGCAGAGGCCGGGGATATCAGCGAACAGCAGTCGGTCGTGGCGGCAGGAGGCCGAAAGGCCTGGTTACGTCTGCTGCGCCAGGACGTCGCTCAGGTGTTATCGGAGCTTAATGAGCACAGGGCCAGGCAGTTTGCCGGACAACTGGAGGCTTTGCAAAACGTCTGATCGACAGGAAACCCTGTGTAGCCGGACCGGAAAAAACGAACGAGAGTGAACAAAACAGGCCATAAACAGCGATGTCAGAAAATCATCGACAGCGCCCGGCAGGGGGATTCCGGTCTGCAGCCGTGGCAAACTTCCGGTGGCGAACACCGCACAGTAAAGGCAGGAGAGAAACACGGATATCCGCAGGGGATATCCGTGTGATGGCCGATCACTTTTTCTTTGGCCAGTCGTCATCGTCGTCCCACTTATCGTTGAAGTCACGATGTGGCGGGAGTTCAGGTTTATTATCCAGATACTTTTTCGTGTCGACGCGTTTCAGGTCTTTATAGACATTCACCAGAATGCCGACCATAAACACAATAATAAAAACCCACCAATACTCTTTTAACCATTCCATGACGTGACTCCTTCAGTCATCAGGCAATCAGCTGGTCCATAATCCTTTGGTACATCCGGCTGAGAGTTTGCAGATCAGATGCTTTTACACATTCATTAATTTTATGGATGGTAGCATTGACCGGCCCCAGTTCCACGACCTGCGTTCCCATCCGTGCGATAAAACGTCCGTCAGAGGTACCGCCGTTAGTCAGCAGTTGTGGCTTGATCTCATTATAGTGCTGAACTGCATTGACTACCGCATCGACCAGTTTACCTTTCGGGGTAAGGAAAGGCTGACCGGACAGATTCCATTCCAGCGTGTAGCGAAGCTGATGGCGCGTCAGCAGGGCTTCAACCTGTTCCCGGATCAGGGTATCGGTCAGTTCCGTACTGAAACGGAAGTTGAATTGTACAAAGAGATCGCCCGGGATCACATTGTTGCTGCCGGTACCGGCCTGAATATTTGCGACCTGCATGCTGGTTGGCGGGAAGAACTCATTGCCTTCATCCCAGCGGGTAGCGACCAGTTCATTCAGTGCAGGCAGTGCCCGATGTACCGGGTTATCAGCAAGGTGCGGGTAAGCCACATGCCCCTGCACACCATGTACTGTCAGATTCGCCGTAATGGAACCCCGACGGCCATTTTTTACCACATCACCGACGACTTCGGTGCTGGATGGCTCACCGACCAGGCAGTAGTCCATTCGCTCCTGGCGGGCCATCAGAGCCTCGACCACTTTGACCGTGCCGTTGATCCCGCTCGCTTCTTCATCTGAAGTGATCAGGAATGCCAGACGACCACGATGGTTCGGATTCATGGTCACAAAGCGTTCAGCGGCCACCACCATGGCAGCCAGTGATCCTTTCATATCGGCAGCGCCACGGCCAAATAACATACCGTCGCGGATGGTCGGCTCAAAGGGCGGGTTAATCCAGTGGCGGCTCTCTCCCGGCGGGACGACATCGGTATGGCCTGCAAAGGCCAGTGTTTCGCCTTCGCCCCGGGTCGCCCAGAAGTTTTTGGTATCTCCAAAATTCATCGGTTCAATCCGGAAACCGATCGCTTTCAGGCGGTCGATTAACAGCGACTGACAGCCGGCATCCTCCGGGCTTACCGAAGGACAACGGATCAGTTGCTGTGCAAGTTCAATAACGGGGCAAAACATTATGTATTCTCCTGAATAAACGTCAGGTAAGTGGAAGGTGAAAAACCGGCGAGCAGTTTACCGTTCGTCGCACACAACAGCGGCCGTTTGATCACGGCCGGGTGTTCCAGCATCACCCTGACAGCACTGGCACTGTCCTGAACAGAGTCACGGATGTCTTCAGGGAGTTTTCGCCAGGTCGTACCTCGCTTATTCAGCAGTGTTTCATAGCCTAGCGCGCCAACAAATGCCGATAACCGGCAACTGTCGATTCCGTCCGCACGGTAATCATGGAATCGGAAAGCGATGCCCTGCTCTTCCAGAAAGCGCCGTGCTTTACGCACCGTATCGCAGTTTTTAATGCCGTACAGGGTCAGCTCGGGGGTGGTTTCATTATTTATCATTCAGGGGAACAACCTGTTATTAAAAGTGCTGCCAGCCACACCGGAGAGCGGGTCTGATAAAGCGTTTATTATATCTGCCCGTGATAATGCCGTATCAGAGCCGTTTAATCTACCCTGCGCTCATGGCGGAGGCCCTGGCGGATCGGGTGACGGAGACGGTTTTTTTAGCAGATAAAACTGTGCTGAAAGAAGACCGGCATTGATCCTGCTGCCATATCGGGGCTATACAGCGGCTATTCCTGCATTCAGTCCCGGGGCCGGGTACAGAGTGCTGCAGAACATTGTCTTACATTTTTCGAAAACAGGCGGTGAAACGCAGTTTTATTGATAAGAAACACCCAATATAACAATAAATTATATTAATTTTCCCCGAAGGTTGAAGAAAGAGTGTGATCTCATACGATTCAGGGGTCTTTACGGAGGATGTATTTAACGGGTAGGATGCGACGCCCCATTTTTTTCTTATGACAGAATTTTATGATGTTGCGTGGGACATTGTACTCAGTCCGTTTTTAGCAGAACGCAAACGATTACTGTTGTGTGGCAGATGGTCAGGACAAACAGGATAACTATGAAACATACAAAAAAAACAGCCGAAGAATTACGAGCGGCAAAGCGTAAATGGCTTAATTCACACGATGCCGGTTACCGTAAAGAAATGGGTAACCGACAGGTGCAGATGATAGCGATTGGTGGTGCGATTGGTACCGGACTGTTTCTGGGGGCTGGCGCTCGCTTACAGGCCGCCGGGCCTGCACTGGCCCTGGTCTACCTGGTCTGTGGTATTTTTTCTTTTTTCATCCTCCGTGCTCTGGGTGAACTGGTATTGCATCGCCCGTCGAGCGGAAGTTTTGTCTCTTATGCCCGTGAGTTCATGGGAGAAAAAGCCTCTTACGTGGCCGGCTGGATGTATTTTGTTAACTGGGCAATGACCGGGATTGTCGATATCACCGCGGTGGCGCTGTATATGCACTACTGGGGCGCGTTCGGCGATGTACCGCAATGGGTGATTGCGCTGGGTGCCTTAGCCGTGGTCGGCACCATGAACATGGTGGGTGTTAAGTGGTTCGCCGAAATGGAATTCTGGTTTGCGCTGATTAAAGTCATCGCCATCGTCGTGTTCCTGATTGTCGGTGTTGTTTTTCTCGGCAGTGGTAAGCCACTGGCGGGAGGCCAGCCAGGGTTCCATCTGATCACGGATAACGGAGGCTTCTTCCCGCATGGTCTGTTACCGGCACTGGTGCTGGTACAGGGCGTCGTGTTCGCTTTTGCCTCGATTGAGCTGGTAGGTACTGCCGCAGGCGAGTGTAAAAACCCGAAAATCATGGTACCCAAAGCGATCAATAGTGTTATCTGGCGTATCGGACTGTTTTATGTCGGCTCCGTGGTCCTGCTGGTGCTGTTACTGCCCTGGAATGCCTATCAGTCCGGGGAGAGTCCGTTTGTAACGTTCTTCTCAAAACTGGGTATCCCGTATATCGGCAGCATTATGAACATCGTCGTACTCAGTGCTGCACTCTCCAGCCTGAACTCCGGCCTGTATTCGACCGGCCGTATTCTGCGCTCCATGTCGATGGGCGGCTCTGCGCCGAAGTTTATGTCCCGCATGAACCGTCAGCAGGTCCCTTACGCGGGCATTCTGGTCACCATCGGGGTGTATATTTTCGGGGTGCTGCTTAACTATCTGGTACCTTCCCAGGTGTTTGAAATTGTCCTTAATGTGGCGTCACTGGGCATTATCTCTTCCTGGGGCTTTATCGTGTTGTGTCAGCTGAAGCTGCGTAAGGCGATTAAGGAAGGTAAAGCGGAAGACATTAACTTTAAGCTGCCGGGGGCTCCGTTTACCTCCTGGCTGACGTTACTGTTCCTGTTTGCGGTGCTGGTGTTGATGGCTTTTGACTACCCTAACGGGACCTATACTATTGCCTCGATTCCGCTGATTATGATTATCCTGATTGCCGGCTGGTTCGGCGTTCGCAAACGCGTTCATGCGATTGCCGCACAACAGCATGATCATCTGCAGAGCGCGCCGCAAGATAAGCTCTGATCCCGGGAACCTCCTGAGACGAAAAACCTGCCACTGGCAGGTTTTTTTATCGGTAACAGTCAGGAGATGATTAAAATAGTCACAGCCCGATCCTGCTAAGAGTCCGATGATTCTTATTGAGACGCACCAGAGCATTCCGGATCATTCCTGTTTGGTTCGTCGGTACCGGAAGATTCAGTCCGGCCTCCTTCCCCGGTAAAGTGTTATGCAACTCTATAAAATTCTTTTGTTATCGTTATTGTTCCCGGCAGGTGCCAGCCATGCGGTACAACCGGTTCAGACAATTATCTCGGGATGGGAATTAACCTGTGATAATTTTGCGGTCTGTCAGGGACGGAATCTGAACAATGATGGCGGATTAATGATCAGTTTTTACCGGACCTCTTCCCGGGTACCGGTAAGCTGGCTGCACGTTGAACTGCATCCGCACAGCGCGCTGTCTGCGACAGACACTCCGTTGATACAACGACTGAAGATAGATAACCAGCCTCTGGCGCCGGTTCCGTCGCAGGAGAGCCGTCAGGCTTTGCTGATTGATGATCCTGAGGCCGCGCAGCAGACACTGACGGCACTGATCCATGGAAACCGGCTGACCGCCAGCCAGCCTGACGGAAGCGGGATATCTCTGACCGCTCTGGCAGCAGTCATCGCCGAAGCTGACAAAATCCAGTCAGCCGTGCCGCCAACACCTGCTTTGCCGGAAACACCCCCGACACTGACCGTGGAAGGCAGTCAGCCCGCACCGGTCACGCCACTGACCGCGTCGGAAAGCAGAGATTTTGCAGATTATGCGATTTCACAGATAGATGTGGACAGTTGTCCGCTGGCCCCGGTTTTCCGGCAGATTAAGCTCGCAGCGCTGAGTAACACCCAGGCCCTGATGCTGATCAGTTGTGAAAGTGCGGCGTACAATACCTTCTACCAGGCGTATAAAATCAGTCGCCAGGCTCCGCTGATTGCCCGCCGATTGGGATTTCGTCTGCCGTTTAATTATCCGCAAGGTTTTGACCTGACCAATGTTCGTTATGATCCGCAAAACCGTGAGCTGACAACATTGTTATGGGGCAGGGCATTGGGAGATTGCGGAACGGCCAGCCACTGGCATTACGACGGGCAGAAATTTGTACTGGAGAAATTCAGCAGTGAAAGCGGTTGTGACCACTGGCACACCGCCAGCGACTGGCCGGTATTATGGTCATCACTGTCTGCGGACAGAACTCTGCCCGCAGACGCCGGAATCTAGCGGCGGTGATTACGGACCAGTGCGGTGATCAGTTCGTTTACGCCATCACTCATCGGCATAAAATGGCTGGCACCGGTGCGGGCGACCACGATAAATACCCCCACATTATGTTCAGGTGACATGGCGATATAGGTCATAAATCCGCCCCCTCCGCCGGTTTTTTCCAGCAGTGCAGGTCTCGCGCCTTCCGCAGGCATATGCAGCCATCCCATACCGATGGCATCGGCCCGGCCTGCGACATCCATCCCGTTGACACGCAGCAGCGAAGAACGCGGATAAATCATTTTCTGCAGGTCCGGCGCTAACGGTGAACGCGGATGACCGGCAGCGCTCAGGAACTGCTGCATCCAGCGTCCCATATCTTCAGGAGTGGAATAGACGCCTCCGCTACCGATGGCGGCCAGCGTATTATCACACGGACTGGCGTTCTCATCCGGGATCATCAGCCTTTTACACTGGTCCGGTGATGGGGTGAACGTGGTATCTTTCATACCCAGCGGACGGGTGACCAGTGTACGAAGTAACTGAGGGTAAGGCTTACCGGCAGCCCGTGAAAGGGCATCGGCCAGGAAGTCAAAACCGAGGTTGGAATAGGACACTTCAGTCCCTGGTGAGTATCGCAGTCTGGCATGGGCAAGCCACGCCCAGCGCTGGCTGCGTACCGGCCAGACAAAGACCGGACGGTTCGGTCTGCCGCCCGGCATTTCACGGGGAAGACCGGCACTGTGGGTCGCCAGGTTGATTAACCGGATGCTGTTACCATGCCAGGACGGGACGACCACACCTTTTGGCGCATAGCGGCTCAGCGGATCATTAAAGTGAACCCGACCGGATTCGGCGAGATGAACCAGTACATCGGTCGTCATCAGTTTGCTCAGGGACGCTATCCTGACCAGTGAATCTTTCTTCGGACGGATACGATTTCCCGGACGGGTTTCTCCCAGGCTGCTAAAGACCCGCTGATTGCCATCGATAACCATGACAGCCATACCGGCGGCCCGGGTACCATGAAAAATCTGATTTGCATAACGGTCGGTAATCTGAGACGTCAGTTCCGGTGACGGGTTGGCTTGTGCCTGGCTGCATAATGAATAAAGTGAGCCAGCCAGCGCCAGTATAAGTGATGCGTGCTTTTTCAATCGATAATGTCCGTGGAAAATCAGTGGATAACGGGAAAGGGATAGTTTAAAGGGTTTAACGCTGGCGGAAAGAGGATAATCAGGGATTTTATGTATCCTGATATGAGGATCGTTACGCTTTTTAAAAATCTCCCCCTTCCTGTGACGAAAAGGGGGAGCGGGAGAGTTACAGAAGCGCGTTAGCTTTCGCCACCACGTTTTCTACGGTGAAGCCGAACTCTTTAAACAGCAGATCCGCCGGCGCTGACTCACCGAAGCTGGTCATACCGACAATTGCACCGTTCAGGCCGGTATATTTGTACCAGAAGTCAGCGATAGCTGCCTCGATAGCCACACGGGCGGTGACTGCCGCCGGCAGTACCGATTCACGGTAAGCCGCATCCTGCTTATCAAAGGCATCCGTTGACGGCATCGAAACAACACGGACTTTACGGCCCTGTCCGCTCAGCTGCTCTGCCGCCGCGACGGCCAGAGAGACTTCTGAACCGGTGGCAATCAGGATCAGTTCCGGCTGGCCGTCACAGTCTTTCAGTACATATCCGCCGCGGGCCACGTTCGCCAGCTGCTCTGCACTGCGTGGTTGCTGCGCCAGGTTCTGACGGGAGAAGATCAGTGCGGTCGGGCCGTCCTGACGTTCGATAGCGTATTTCCAGGCCACCGCGGATTCCACCTGGTCACACGGACGCCAGGTGCTCATGTTCGGAGTCGTACGCAGGCTGGCCAGCTGCTCGACCGGCTGGTGAGTCGGACCGTCTTCACCCAGACCGATAGAGTCATGGGTATAGACCAGCACCTGACGGATTTTCATCAGGGCTGCCATACGCGTGGCATTACGTGCATATTCCACAAACATCAGGAAGGTTGCGGTGTAAGGCAGGAAGCCGCCATGCAGGGAGATACCGTTCGCCACCGCGGTCATTCCGAACTCACGCACACCGTAATGGATATAGTTACCTGCGGCATCCTCGTTAATCGGTTTAGAGCCGGACCACATTGTCAGGTTGCTCGGGGCCAGGTCCGCTGAACCGCCCAGGTATTCCGGCAGCAGTTTACCGAACGCTTCAATGGCATTCTGTGAGGCTTTACGGCTGGCGATGTTCGCCGGGTTTGCCTGCAGCTGTTCGATATATTTCTGTGACTCTTCCTGCCAGTTTTCCGGCAGTTTGTCACGGGTACGACGGACAAATTCCTGAGCCAGCTCCGGGAAAGCCTGCTGGTAGGCAGCAAATTTTTTATCCCACGCCTGCTCTTTCTCAGAACCGGCATTTTTGGCATCCCAGGCCGCATAAATATCGTCAGGGATTTCAAACGGTGCGTAGTTCCAGCCCAGTTGTTTCCGGGTCAGTGCAATTTCCTCGTCACCCAGCGGGGCGCCGTGGGCATCGTGGGTACCGGCTTTGTTCGGCGAACCGAAACCGATCGTTGTTTTGCAAATCAGCAGTGACGGTTTGTCGGTTACGCTGCGTGCTTCTTCCACCGCACGGCGGATAGCGTCATGGTCGTGGCCGTCGATACCGCGGATCACATGCCAGTGATAGGCTTCAAAACGTGTACCGGTGTCGTCGGTAAACCAGCCATCGGTGTGACCATCGATGGAAATACCGTTGTCGTCGTAGAAAGCGATCAGTTTACCCAGTTTCAGGGTACCGGCCAGTGAACAGGCCTCGTGAGAGATCCCTTCCATCATGCAGCCATCACCCATAAACGCGTAGGTGTAGTGGTCGACGATATCGTGGCCCGGACGGTTAAACTGGGCAGCCAGTGTGCGCTCAGCAATGGCAAAACCGACCGCATTGGCGATGCCCTGTCCCAGCGGCCCGGTGGTGGTTTCCACGCCCGGGGTGTAACCGTATTCCGGGTGGCCCGGGGTACGGGAATGGAGCTGGCGGAAGTTTTCCAGTTCCTGAATCGGCAGATCATACCCGGTAAGGTGCAGCAGGCTGTAAATCAGCATGGAACCGTGGCCGTTAGACAGAATAAAACGGTCACGATCGGCCCAGGACGGGTTCTGCGGGTTATGGTTCAGGAAATCACGCCATAACACTTCGGCAATATCAGCCATGCCCATCGGGGCACCCGGGTGACCGGATTTGGCTTTTTGTACGGCATCCATACTGAGGGCACGGATAGCATTCGCGAGTTCTTTATGAGAGGGCATAGTGCATTCCAGTTGGTTAATAAAAAGTTAATGGATACAAAAACTATAGCCGGGCTGCCAGCATATCTTCCAGTTTTTGCTGGTCGATAGCGAACTGACGGATACCTTCAGCCAGTTTTTCGACGGCCATCGCATCCTGATTATGCAGCCAGCGAAATTCATCTTCGGCCAGCGGGGCTGGCTGATGGAACGCCTCTACAGAGGGGACCAGTTGACGTTCAACGCTGACCTCTGAGTCTTTCAGCGCCCGAAGTAATTCCGGTGATACCGTTAACCGGTCACAACCGGCCAGGGCAAGGATTTGTTCCGGTTTACGGAAGCTGGCACCCATCACGATCGTCATATAACGATGTTTCTTATAATAGTCGTAAATTTCCCGTACTGATTTCACGCCGGGATCGTTTTCTGCAACATAAGAGGAGTCAGGGGAACGACTCTGATACCAGTCGTAAATACGCCCGACAAACGGGGAGATCAGATAAACACCGGCTTCAGCACAGGCCCGGGCCTGGGCGAAGGAGAACAGCAGAGTCAGGTTGCACTGAATACCGTTCTGCTCCAGTGTTTCTGCTGCTTTGATCCCCTCCCAGGTCGCGGCCAGTTTAATCAGCAATCGGGAGCGATCCACGCCCTGATCTTCATACATTTTGACCAGTTTTTCTGCGCGGGAAACGCACAGTCCGCGGTTAAATGAGAGGCGGGCATCGATTTCGGTGGAGACCCGTCCCGGAATATATTTCAGGATTTCGACACCGGCGTTTACTGCGACCCGATCACTGGCGTTCATAATACGGGTTTCCCGGTTCCCCCCCTGCAGGTTCGCATATTGGAGCGCCTCGGCGATCAGTGGCTGGTAGTCGGGTAATGCGGCTGCCCTGAGGATCAGGGAAGGGTTGGTTGTGGCGTCCTGAGGCTGATACTCAGTCACAGAGGTCATATCGCCACTGTCAGCGACCAACGTCGTAAACTCTGTTAATGCGTCAAGCGAATTCATAGCCCGGTTCTCGTCCTTCAGAAGCGAGCCTCCCGGCGAAAAGCGGAAAGACTCGTAACAGTAATTTAACACTGTGCCGTAGTTTTTCCGGGAAGAAAATACGTTTTCTCCGATAGTAGCAACAGGGGAAATTAAAGAAGGCGGGAAAGCGGGAGATAAAGCGTTATCTCCCGTCAGAAAAAGGCGCGGGGATCAGAGCCAGTCTTTTACCGGTAGGAATTTTTCATACAATTCCGCTTCAGGGCTGCCCGCTTCCGGCTGGTAGTTATATTCCCAGCGTACCTGCGGCGGCATTGACATCAGGATGGATTCAGTTCGTCCGCCGGTCTGCAAACCGAACAGGGTACCGCGATCCCAGACCAGGTTAAATTCTACGTAACGTCCGCGGCGGTACAACTGGAACTGACGTTCACGCTCGCCCCAGCTCAGAGACTTACGACGTTCGACAACCGGCAAATAGGCTTCTGTAAAGCCGAGCCCGACCGCCTGCATAAAGGCGAAGCAGTGGTCAAAATCCGGGCTGTTCAGGTCATCAAAGAATAATCCGCCAATGCCGCGCTGTTCATCGCGGTGGCGCAGGTAAAAGTAGTCATCACACCATTTTTTATAGCGGGGATAGACGTCGTCACCAAACGGCTGGCAAATATCCCGCGCGGTCTGGTGCCAATGCACGGCATCTTCTGTAAAACCGTAATAAGGCGTGAGATCAAAGCCACCGCCGAACCACCAGATAGGGTCAGCGCCGGGTTTTTCAGCAATAAAAAAGCGGACATTGGCATGGCTGGTAGGGACATAGGGGTTATGCGGATGGATAACCAGCGAAACCCCCATCGCTTCAAAACTGCGACCTGTCAGTTCAGGCCGGTGTGCCGTGGCCGATGCCGGCAGGTGAGTCCCGGAAACATGAGAAAAGTTAACGCCTGCCTGCTCAAAGACAGCCCCTTCACGCAAGACCCGTGAACGTCCGCCGCCGCCGCCTTCACGCTGCCAGACATCTTCGCTGAAGCCTGTTTTACCATCAGCATCAGCCAGTTGCTGACAGATTTTATCCTGCAATGACAGCAGGAATTCTTTTACCTGGATCTTGTCGGGAGCGTTCATATCACTTCATTTGTTAAGGGATTTGCGGGGATTATACCTAACTTACCCGGCGATTGTGGACTACTGACTCATTATAATAGTTCACGATCCCTTCCGTAATTGCCCCGGCAATTTTGCGCCGGAAGACCGTCGTTCCCAGCAGCTTTTCCTCTGAAGGGTTGGTAATAAACGAGGTTTCCACCAGCACAGAAGGAATAGACGGTGATTTCAGCACGGCGAAAGCGGCCTGCTCAGTGACCTGACTGTGCAGATGATGAACCGGACGGATACGCTCAATCACGTGTTTACCCAGCGTCAGGCTGTTTTTAATGGTATTGGTCTGGACCAGGTCAAACAGGATCTGCTGCAGATAATGGTCTTTTTCCTCCACTTTGATCCCGGCGACTTTATCGGCAGAGTTTTCACGGTCTGAAAGATAGCGGGCCATTGCACTGGTTGCTCCGCGGTTAGAGAGAGCAAAGACAGAGGCACCATGAGCTTCGGGGCTGGTATAGCCGTCAGCATGGATAGACATAAACAGGTCAGCCCCGTGCTGGCTGGCGATTTCCACACGCTGATACAGCGGGATAAAGTGGTCGGTGTCACGGGTCATCCGCGCTTCAATATACGGGTGATTATTCAGCATCTGACGAACGTTCCCGGCAATTTCCAGCACCACATGTTTTTCCATGGAGCCTTCTTCACCGACGGCACCGGAGTCGATCCCGCCATGGCCCGGGTCCAGCATCACGATAAACTTACCGTTTTTAGCCGGCTTATGGGGCTGTGGCGTATGGGCTGCCTGCGCTCTGAGATCAGGCTCTTTGGCGAGTACCGCCTTGGGTGACAGCACTGCCAATGCCAGACCGGAAAAGAGTAGCTGGCGGCGGTTCACCAGTTGTTTCATCGGGGACAATTTTTTCATCTGCAGTTCCATCCTGGTAATTATTTAGTTAATACCATGGTGTTATATCGTAACAACCACACTTTTGCGACAAAGCAAATATTTCAGCCTTTTACGGAGTATTGCAGTTCTGTTCTTTACAAATATCAGAATTTTCGGCTTTGTTTCATGCCTGAGGCTTGCAGTGAAGGCGGAAAACGCCATAATCAGCGGATATTTGTTATGTAAAGGGGCATCGGCGATGGAAATACGGGTATTTCGCCAGGAAGATTTTGACGAAGTTATTACGCTTTGGGAACGTTGTGATTTATTGCGCCCATGGAATGATCCGGAAATGGATATCGAACGTAAAATGAGCCATGATCCTGATCTTTTCCTGGTCGCTGTGCTGGGCGGTGAGATTGTCGCCACGGTCATGGGCGGCTATGACGGTCATCGCGGCTCCGTGTATTATCTGGGGGTGGATCCTGACTATCGCGGTCGTGGTTTTGCCAATGCCATGATGACCCGGTTAGAAAAAAAACTGGTGGCCAGAGGTTGTCCGAAAATCAATCTGATGGTGCGTGAAGAGAACGATGTGGTTCTCGGGTTTTACGAAAAGCTGGAATATGAAATCGGTGACTCGGTAGTACTGGGTAAACGCCTGATTGAAGACCGGGAATACTGATCTGTCTGCCCACCGCAGGCACAGAACGAGGCCACAGATTACCCTTGATTCATTATTCACCTGAAAATTATGACAGCAAAGGGCAACTTCGCTTGCCTGTCCTGTTCTGGCTGGTTCTGATTTTACAGGCAAGAACCTGGATAGTTCTGGTCCTGGCGGGCGCCTCCCGGCAACAGGGTAATGAACTGCTGACGCTGTTCTACCCCGATCAACAGGGGTTCTATCCGGGGCTGGCATTTGGCCTGGTGGCTGCGGTGGCGTTTCTGCTGTCCGGTCGCCGTCAGCAATTCCCCCGCTTCTGGGCTGCCTGGCGCTGGGCCTTAGTCGCTGCAGCACTCTTCACTTTCGGCTGGCAACTTCTGCAGTTCAGTTATACGTTATTGCAACAGTCACCGGTCCCGTTAATTTTGCTGATTTTTGATCTGTTATCCGCGATCTGGCTAGTGACCGATCGCCGTCTGCGTGACTGCTTCCGTGCGGAGAATGTTTCCGGCGAATAAACTTTCTGATGTTTTATGACTCCAATCAGCCATTAGCTGAATGCGTAAGGAACAGAAACTTCGATGAAATTGTTAAAAACCGCACTGCTGACCAGTGCGATGTTACTTGCCGGTTGTGCCGGCTCCGGCCAGAGCACAGTCACAGAAAGCAGCGTTCACTGGTGGAACCCGTTGACCTACTCCTGGTCATCGGTGCTGCCGTGGCACTGGTTTGGCAGCACGATGAAAGTCACCGCGCAGGGGGTTGGCGGACTGAACAGCCTGACGCCGATGGACGGATCAGCTATTCATCAGGCGCTGGGGAGCGATTATCACCTCCGTCAGGGGATGGGGACAGAAAACGGAGATATTGTGACTTTCTGGCAGGCGCTGAAGCAGGGACAGGTTATGCTGGAGATTCAGGGACAGAGCACGATTTCCAGGATCACCGTCACCGACCCGGCGATCGTTACTGCTGACGGTGTACATATTGGCAGCCCGTTCTCTGCCATTTTCAGCCAGGCCTTTGGTCACTGTCAGTCAGCGGATAACGGTGACAGTGTTCAGTGCCGCTCTCCTGTTGCCGGAAATATACAGTATATCTTCCGGGGAGAAGGACATGGTCCGGAAGGCATTATGCCTGCCGATGCGACGCTGAAAAACTGGACCCTGACTAAAATTATCTGGCAGCAATAGCCGGCTCTGCAGAGCAGGGATGACTGAGCATATCCCTGCTCTGTGACAGGTTATTATTTTGTTTTTCCGGTATCATAATCCCAAAATACAGACTGTTTGGTCATACCGGAGATTATAACGTGACGCATTTTCAGACCGGCATTCTGCCGGAACATTGCCGTGCTGCTATCTGGCTTGAAGCCAGTGTCAGCGGAGACCTGACGCAATTAGGGCCGAACATCCGGCAGTTTCTCGCCCGACAACAGGAATTACAGCAAAAATTTCCTGATGCGGTGCTCAGTTCGGTGATTGCCTTCGGACCGGGGTTGTGGCGTGACCTGCATCCTTCAGCCACTTCTGCCCCTGAACTGAAAGACTTTACCCCGCTGGGGAAAGGGATGGCACCTGCGACCCAGCGTGACCTGTTGATTCATATTCAGTCTTTACGCCACGATGTAAACTTCGCTCTCGGTCAGATTGCCTGTGAACTGTTTGCCGGGCTGCTGGACATCAACGAGGAAACACAAGGTTTCCGTTGGATCGAGGATCGTGACCTCAGTGGTTTTATTGATGGTACCGAAAACCCGCAGGGGGATGGCCGCCGTCAGGTGGCAATTATTGAAAACGGTGAAGATGCCGGAGGCAGTTACGTCTTCACTCAGCGCTGGCAGCACAATCTCGGGCAGTGGAATAAATTGCCGGTCAACCGTCAGGAAGCCATTATCGGCCGTACCAAAGACACCAGCGAAGAACTGCCTGCTGATGAACGTCCTGTCACATCCCATGTGAGCCGGGTGGATTTGAAAGAAGCAGGTAAGGGCCTGAAAATTTTGCGTCAGAGTCTTCCTTACGGCAGCGTCAGCGGTGTTCACGGGCTTTATTTTATTGCCTATTGTGCTCGCCTGCACAATATTGAACAGCAGTTGCTGAGTATGTTCGGGGAGACCGATGGCAAGTTTGACGGATTACTGCGTTTTTCCAAACCGGTGACCGGGAGCTATTATTACGCCCCGTCGCTGGCACAGCTTGACGCGCTCTGACGCTACTGGCGGGCTTTCGTGCATCTGCCTGCCCGTGCTTATTGGCGATGGCCGGTGCATGGCAGGCGGGGCACACTCTTTCCGCGCGCTGTTTGCCATCCTCCGGCTATCCTTATGCAATTTTAGACTTTGAAAGCAATAAAAAGTATATAAAACTGCTACAGCTTTCCCCTGAGAAATAAATACACTGATTATGCGGCTATCGGGTGTCGCGTGGGTACTCAGGGGTAATTTAATGGATCTCTCAGGAAAAAAATGGGCCGGTGCGGCGTTATTGTCGCTGGCGTTCGTCAGCACTGTTCAGGCGACGACTCTGCTGAACTGTTCTTATGATGTTTCCCGGGAGTTATTCAGTGCGCTGAACCCGTTGTTTGAAAAACAATGGGATCAGGCACATCCGGATGACCCTCTGATCCTCCGCCAGTCACATGGCGGCTCTTCCCGTCAGGCGCTGACCATCCTGCAGGGGCTGCGCGCAGATGTCGTGACCTATAATCAGGTCCCGGATGTGCAAATCCTCCATGATAAAGGCCATCTGATCCCGGCGGACTGGCAGCAGCGCTTGCCGGATAACAGCTCACCTTTTTATTCCACCATGGCTTTTTTAGTCCGTAAAGGAAACCCGAAGCATATCCATCAGTGGGCGGATTTAACGCAGCCCGGGGTGAGCCTTGTCTTTCCTAATCCTAAAACTTCCGGTAACGGGCGTTATACCTGGCTGGCTGCCCTCGGGGCGGCCGAAAAAGCTGACAGTAACGATCCGGCAAAGCCCCGGGCGTTTATGACCCGGTTTATCCGCAATGTCGCGGTATTAGATACCGGCGGACGCGGTGCCACCACCACCTTTGCTGAACGCGGCATCGGGGATGTGCTGATAAGTTTTGAATCCGAGATCAACACCATTCGTCAGCAGTACCCTGACGCCGGTTATGAAGTGATTGTGCCGCGGACCAATATTCTGGCGGAGTTTCCCGTGACCTGGATCGATAAAAATGTGGCTGAGCAGGGCCATACGGCGGCCGCGAAAGCGTATCTCAATTTTCTTTACAGCCCGGCCGCTCAGAAAGTGCTGACCCGTTTTTACTACCGGGTCAATAATCCACAGTTAATGTCGGAGAATAAAGCCCGCTTCCCTGAAGTCACCCTGTTCCGTGTTGAGGAGCAGTTTGGTGGCTGGGAGCAGGTGATGAAAACACAATTCGCTACCGGCGGAGAGTTTGATCAATTGCAGTCAGCAGGACATAAGTAATGATACGAAAGCGTCATAAGCGGGTATTACCGGGATTTGGATTAAGTTTAGGGACCAGCTTGTTTTTTACCTGTCTGATCCTGTTATTACCGATAAGTGCATTACTCATTCAGTTATCAAAGATGACCTGGTCAGAGTACTGGCATGTGATCACCGACCCGGAACTGGTGGTGGCTTATAAAGTCACCCTGCAGTCGGCGGCGGTGGCGGCGATATTTAACGCCTTTTTTGGCATGCTGATGGCCTGGATTTTAACCCGTTATCGGTTCCCCGGCAGAACGTTTCTTGATGGTCTGATGGATCTGCCTTTTGCCCTACCGACGGCGGTGGCGGGTCTGACCCTGGCCGGATTACTGGCCCCGTCCGGCTGGTACGGGCACTGGCTGGCTGAGCATGGCATTAAAGTCGCCTACACCTGGCTTGGGATTTCTGTGGCGATGGCCTTCACCAGTCTGCCGTTTGTGATCCGAACGGTACAGCCGGTACTGGAAGAGCTGGGGCCGGAATATGAAGAAGCGGCTGAAACGCTGGGGGCGAGACCCTGGCAGACGTTTTTACGGGTGATCCTGCCGGAAGTGGCACCGGCTCTGATGGCAGGGACTGCGCTCTCTTTTACCCGCAGCCTGGGAGAATTCGGCGCGGTGATCTTTATTGCCGGTAATATTGCCTGGAAAACCGAAGTGATTTCACTGATGATTTTTATTCGTCAGCAGGAGTTTGACTTCCCGGCCTCCAGTGCGATTGCCTCCGTTATTATGGCGGCATCATTACTGTTACTTTTTGCCATTAACGTGCTGCAGAGCCGTTATGGTCGTCGTATCGGAGGTCACTGATGAGCGATATCACGACAGGGTCTGTTGCCTTTAAAAAATCACTCCCGTGGGGGAAATATCTGCTGATCACCGTGGGCGTCCTGTTGTCTGTGCTGATCCTGGTGATCCCGCTGATCTCCATTTTATGGGAGGCGCTGGGAAAGGGGGTTCTGGCCTCGCTGCATAATCTGGAAGACCCGGACATGCTGCACGCTATCTGGCTTTCCGTGATGATTGCATTGATCACTGTACCGGTGAATCTGGTCTTCGGTACGTTGCTGGCCTGGCTGGTGAGCCGCTTTAATTTCCCTGGCCGGCAGTTATTGCTGACGTTGTATGACATTCCGTTTGCCATGTCCCCGGTCGTGGTGGGACTGCTGTATCTGCTGTTCTGGGGGATTAATGGTCCCGCGGGGCACTGGCTGGATGCCCATAATATCCAGGTCATGTTTGCATGGCCTGGCATGGTGCTGGTCAGTATTTTCATCAGCTGCCCGTTTGTTATCCGTGAACTGGTTCCGGTCATGCTAAGTCAGGGGAACCAGGAAGATGAAGCGGCAGTATTACTGGGAGCCAATGGCTGGCAGATGTTCTTCAGGGTGACATTACCGAATATCCGCTGGGCCCTGTTGTATGGTCTGGTGCTGACCAATGCCCGTGCGCTGGGAGAGTTCGGGGCCGTGTCCGTGGTGTCCGGCTCCATACGCGGTGAAACCTACACCCTGCCTCTGCAGGTGGAATTACTCCACCAGGATTACAATACCGTCGGTGCTTTCACGGCCGCCGCGTTACTGGCTTTAATGGCTATCGTTACACTTTTTCTGAAAAGCGCACTGCAATGGCGACTGGAACGTCAGCACCAGCGCCAGCAACAGGACGGCAATTATGAGCATTAATATTGAGAAAATTAATAAATCTTTTGGCAAAACATCGGTACTGAACGATGTATCGCTGGATATTGCTTCCGGTGAAATGGTAGCTCTGCTGGGGCCGTCCGGTTCGGGTAAGACGACTCTGCTACGCATTATTGCGGGGCTGGAGCACCAGAACAGCGGGGCAATTTCGTTTCACGGGCGGGATGTCAGTCACCTGCATGCGCGGGATCGCCATGTCGGATTTATGTTTCAGCACTATGCGCTTTTCCGCCATATGACGGTCTCCGACAATATTGCTTTCGGGCTGACCGTCTTGCCACGCCGCGAACGTCCCGCGGCGGCTGACATCCGAAAGAAAGTCAGCAACCTGCTGGAAATGGTACAGCTTTCGCACCTGGCTAACCGCTATCCGGCACAGCTTTCCGGCGGGCAGAAACAGCGTGTTGCACTGGCCCGTGCGCTGGCGGTTGATCCACAAATTCTGTTACTCGATGAACCTTTTGGCGCACTGGATGCCCGGGTACGTAAAGAACTGCGCCGTTGGTTGCGTCAGTTACACGAAGAGTTGCAGTTTACCAGCGTCTTCGTGACCCATGACCAGGAAGAAGCCATGGAAGTGGCGGACAGGATAGTGGTGATGAGTCAGGGCAATATTGAACAAACCGGGACGCCGGAGCAGGTATGGCAGCAGCCTGAGTCCCGGTTTGTGCTCGAATTTCTCGGTGAAGTGAACCGTTTTGACGGCCACATCACAGGCGGTGCCTTACAGGTCGCCGGGCAGTCCTGGCCGCTGAATGACACGTCCGGTGTTGAAGGGGAGGTGGAGCTATTTTTGCGTCCCTGGGAAGCGGAAATTCGTCATGAGCCTTCCGTCGGCACACCATTGGCAGTTAAAGTGCTGGAAGCCAGCCCGCGCGGGCACTACTGGCAAATCATCGCCGAACCGCTGGGCTGGACGGGTGAACCTCTGACCCTGGTGAGTGAGCAGTCATCTGCCCCTCCGGTCCGCGGTCAGACGCTGTATATCGGTGTTCAGAACGCACGTGTCTATCGGGGGGAGCAGAGGTTACAACCTGTTGCCTTTGCGAAAAGCGCCTGATATTTTCATTTCATTGTCTGTAAAACAGCCTGGTGCTTATCGTGACCAGGCTGTTTTCGTTTCTCTGTGCAGGTAACTCGCCGTGATAACTCTGGAAAATACTATCGGTAATACCCCCCTTATTCGTTTGCAACGGCTGGCTCCGGATAATGGCAGCGAAGTCTGGGTAAAACTCGAAGGGAATAATCCGGCCGGCTCGGTCAAAGACAGAGCGGCTTACTCGATGATCCATCAGGCCGAATCTCGTCAGGAGATCACTCCCGGCGATACTCTGATCGAAGCCACCAGCGGTAATACCGGCATTGCTCTGGCAATGATTGCTGCGATGAAAGGTTACCGGATGGTATTACTGATGCCGGATAATATGAGCCTTGAGCGTCAGGCAGCAATGAAGGCTTACGGAGCAACATTGATACTGGTCAGCCGGGAGCAGGGGGGCATTGAAGGGGCCCGTGACCTGGCACTGCAGATGGCAGCCGACGGGCAAGGGAAAGTGCTTGATCAGTTCAATAATCCGGATAATCCGCTGGCCCATTACCGGACCACGGGGCCCGAAATCTGGCAACAAACGGCAGGCAGACTGACACATTTTGTCTCCAGCATGGGGACGACCGGAACGATCACCGGGGTCGGACGTTATCTGAAACAACAGGATCCTGCGGTGCAGGTGATAGGCTTACAGCCTGAAGAAGGCTCTCAAATTCCCGGCATCCGCCGCTGGTCAGACGCTTACCGGCCGGGTATTTTCAGCGCTGAATGGGTTGACCGGACAATCGATATGTCACAAACGCTGGCCACAGAGACCATGCGGCAGCTGGCCCGTTGCGAGGGGATATTCTGTGGTATGAGTTCCGGGGGGGCTGTGGCTGGTGCATTAACGATTGCGAAAGAAACGCCCGGGGCGAAGGTGGTGGCGATTATTTGCGATCGCGGCGATCGCTATCTTTCTACCGGGATCTATGACGTATTTTGAACAAGGCGTTTAGCGCATCCCTGGCCATAAAATGTTGTAAGGATCGCGTAAATTCTGCGGTCAGTAACGGAATAACCGGTCAGAATATACTGAATACAGAGACAGAGAGTGTGACATGAAAATATTACTGGTTGATGATGATCACGAGCTGGGGACGATGCTGAGTCAGTACCTGGAAGGCGAAGGCTTTGCGACTGAGCTGGTGATGACCGGCAAAGAGGCGATCAGTCAGGCGGCTTCGGGTCAGTTCAATGCAGTAATTCTGGATATTATGTTACCCGACATGAGCGGGATTGATGTGTTGCGGCAGATCCGCCAGCAGGGACGTTTACCGGTGATTATGCTGACCGCGAAAGGCGATAATATTGATCGGGTGATCGGTCTGGAAATGGGTGCGGATGATTATATGCCCAAACCCTGCTACCCCCGTGAACTGGTGGCCCGCTTACGTTCGGTGATGCGACGTATTGACGAACATGCAGTGGTGCCGGAGAAAAAAGAGTTACTTACCTGCGGTGAGCTGACGCTGAATTCTTCTACCCGTACCTCCGCCTGGCGTGGCGAAAACTTTGATCTGACCGCCTCTGAGTTTAATCTGCTCGAACTTCTGATGGCAGCCAGCGATCGTGTGGTATCGAAAGACGAATTATCAGAAAAAGCGCTGGGGCGACAGCGTGAAGCCTATGATCGCAGCGTCGATGTTCATGTGAGTAATATCCGTCAGAAACTGAGTAAGCTGACCGATGATCAGGTGAACATCGAAACCGTGCGCAGCATTGGTTACCGGATACGATGAATACCGATTACCCGGGACGGTTGTTCTGGAAAATGCTGTTACTTTTCTGGCTGGTGTTTCTGATCATCAGCCAGTTCCTGTGGCTGGGATTCAGCATGTTCGGTAATTTTGAACCTCCGAGCCAGAAAGAAGCCCGGCGGATGCTGAACCTGCAACTGGAATCTGCTGTATCGGCGGTACAGGCCGCCGGACCTGAGGGTATTGCGACACTCACTGCGGGCTGGCCGGAGAATATGAAGCAGGTGTTCAGGGTCAGCGTCAGTCCGCAACAGCCCGGGCGGCTGCTACCTCTTACCCATCTGCCGGCGACTGGCGGGCAGGGGGGGCTTCCGCAGGCGCTTATGCACCGTCCGGACAGTGTTCCGCAAACAGTCTCTTCCCCCCTGTATATGTCCTCCGGACAAATTTATCGTCAGGTGACCGGCCCGCATGGCGTGGTGTATGACCTCTGGTTCAACCTGCGAGCTTTCCGGCATCAGCAATCGTACGACCATTCGATCATTCAGCGTTTCCTGCATATTCCGATGCCTATGGTGATCATGTTTGTTCCTATGGGGCTGATGATGAGCCTGTTGCTGGCATGGAACCTTACCCGCCCGATGCGACAATTCCGCGAGGGGTTCAGACAAGTGTCTACCGGTGACTTATCGGTCAGGCTGTATCACAAAATGCAGCGTCGCCATGATGAATTGTCGGCGGTGGCACGTGACTTTGATGCCATGGTGGAACGACTGGATGTGCTGGTGAAAGCCAGAGAAGAGCTGTTGCACGATATCTCCCATGAACTGCGTACACCGCTGGCAAGGCTGCAACTGGCAACGGCGCTGGCCCGTCAGACGCCGGAAAATGTGGAAAATTCGCTGGAGCGGATCGATAACGAAGCGCATAAGCTCGATAAAATGATCGGTGAATTACTGACGTTATCAAGGGCAGAGCATGACTCGCCAGATGCTGATCAATACTTTGACCTGACCAGTCTGCTGGACGTAGTGGTTGCTGATGCCCGGTTTGAAGCGCAGATCCCGCAGGTGAAAATTGCTGTCAGTTATGACACCCGAGCCGATTATATGGTGCAGGGGAACGCAGAGATGATCCGCCGGTGTATTGAAAATGTATTGAGAAATGCATTGCGTTTTTCCACCGCAGGACAGTGCATTGATATTCAGTTATCTTCCGCACCGGAATGGCTGACGCTGTTTATCAGGGACCAGGGGCCGGGGGTAGAACAGGATAAACTTTCCAGCATTTTTGACCCGTTTGTCCGTGTAAAGTCAGCACAATCCGGAAAAGGTTACGGACTTGGGCTGGCGATTGTGCGTAAAATCATTCTGGCCCATCATGGTTCTGTCAGAGCACAGAACCGGCCTCAGGGAGGCCTGGAAATTATGCTGCGTCTGCCACACTGGGGTGCCGGTGGGTCGTCACGCTGATACCGTCAGGCCGGATCAGCGTGACGGCTGTGACGGCAGGCAGACCAGGATCACCCCGGTGATGATAAGCCCGATACCCGCCAGTGCGGACAGTGAAAAGTGTTCACCGTGCAATCCGAGCCAGAGGGCTACCCCCCAGACCAGAATATAGCTCAGGCTCAGTAAGGCATAAGCTTTACTGAGCGCCAGCCGTTTCAGGGCCATAAACCAGCACCCCATCGAGAGAGCATAGCCGAGGAGCCCCGCCAGCAGCAGCCCGGTGATCATCGGATGATGCAGCATGAAAAGAAGAAGCGCCATCAAATCACCCGCAGGCGGGAGCGATGTCATGGCCTCTTTCATGGCCAGTTGTGCGCTGCTTACCAGTAATACGCTGAGTATCGCCCAGAAATATCCCATCAGATCCCCCGGCTGAGTAACAAAATACCGCCGATAATACAGGCTATACCCAGCCAGTGACGCCGGCTGACAGGTTCATGCCACAGCCAGCGTGCGGCCAGCGTTATCCAGATAAAATTCATACTTAGCATCGGATAGGCCAGGCCGACGGGCAGGGTACGAAGTACCTGAAGCCAGAGCAGCATCGCACACCCGAGGCAAAGCATCGCCAGGCCGAGCCACAGGCAGAGATGGCGTAGCACTGGTCGCCCCGTTGTTCCGGAGGCTGCCTGTTTCTGGCATAACTGTCCCAGACAGCTCAGCACACTGGAGAACAACAGGACGAGGACGGTCATTTTTGTGGCCCGTATTCTACATAGAGCAGACGACCCTGCTGGTAGCTGAAGTCAGGCGCAGGAAGCTGCATCCCGGAAAGACTTTCACCTTTATTGGTTTGCAGAACCATTGAGACACCCTGGTTGCGATGGTCAGCCAGCCAGGCCGGAAACGCTTCGCGGGTAATAAAGCGGCCTTTGGCATCCGCATAACTCAGGCCATAGGTAAGCTCGCCTTTTTCATCATAGAGGTCAATATCCGAACGCTTCAGGTGCCAGGCTATCCCGGAGGCAATCCCCACCCGGTTAGACAGGATATAGCGGCTTGTCGTCAGGTGCGGGGTCATCTGATCAAGAAAATGCTGAGGCTGTTTGCTGTCCCTGATAGACGTCGGGATCACATATCCCACCAGCAATGCGAGTCCTAAAGGGCACAGCGCGGCAGCCAGTCGGAGCTTGCCATGACGCAGTAGTGAGAGACCGCCGAACAGTGCCCAGCTCAGAAAAATAGCCAGTGCCAGCAGGAAACGGGTACCTTCCTGTGGGCGATAGAACGGATGTGACGGCATATGCCAGCTCACCACCAGCAGAAGGATCCCGGTCGCACCGAAAATGAGATTGATCCAGCCATTCGCGTTAATGGTTCTCCGGGAGGCATTCAGCAGAGCTTTTCCCAGCAGAATGGCCAGCGGAGCAAAGCAGGGCAGGATATAGGTCGGTAATTTCCCTTTCGCGATGCTAAAGAAGATCAATGGCATAATCACCCATCCAAGCAGGTAAATGGTGCCCGGGTGAGTATGGCGGCCCTGCCAGCCATTTTTCAGTGCCGCTGGCAGATAACCAAGCCAGGGCAGACAGCCGCCCAGAAGAACAGGCAGATAGTACCAGACCGGGGCTTTATGCTGAGCATCCGGTTCGGCAAACCGCTGAATATGTTCAATCCAGAAGAAGTAGTGCCAGAAGTCAGGCTCTCTGGCATTGATGGTCAGTGCCCAGGGCAGAGTAATGAGCAGGCAACTCAGTACGGCCAGCGGCCCAAATATCAGCACCTCGCGCCAGCGTCGTGTCGTCATGACCCACGGAATAATACTGATCACCGGTACGGCCAGGGCAAGGAAGCCTTTGGTCATAACGCCCAGACCACAGGTTACCCCCAGCACCAGGTACCAGGCAGCCCGGCCCCCGGTCGTCGTCGCGGTTGCAGCCCGCCAGAAGCTGACCATCGAAGCCGTCAGGCAGAGCGCTATCATCGGGTCAAGGACTGCGTAAGTCCCGATGCCATTGACCAGCAGACAGGTCAGATAAATTCCGCCTGAAATAAGGGCCAGTTTTTTATCCCGCCACATCAGCCAGGCCAGCCAGCCCGCCAGTAAAGCGCACAGCGATACCGAGAAGACGGAGCCGAAACGCACCGCAAAATTGTTATGACCAAAGATCATCTGGCTGACATTATTGACCCAGTACCCCATGACTGGCTTCTCAAAATACCGTAATCCCAGAAAATGCGGATCTGCCCAGTGATGTGTGACCAGCATTTCACGGCTGATTTCAGCATAACGTGACTCATCAGGCTGCCAGAGCGCACGAGTTTGCAGTGGAAACAGATAAAAAAGAGCATACAGCAGTAGCAGGCATACTCCGTATTTAGTGGCTTTCATCATATAAATATTATCGTTGAAGTGACTGACAGCCCAGCCAGCCTTCACGGCCAGGCACATGGCCGCGGACTATTTTGCCGACGGGCAGCGATGCATCAGTTTCAGGAAGCAATTCACTGAGCGGTACGAACCGGATACCTTCCTTACGGGCAGCAGCCAGCAGGCGGGCAAAATCTTCCCGGTATGCAATTCCTTCGACTTCGGCATGGATCGTATAGACAGGGGTACCTTCGTCGTTATGCATCGCATCCAGGATAAAGCGATTGAACCCCTCAGGACGGATATCCCGGCCGACAACTTCATCCCAGGTAGGTAAAGTGACCGGGATTTGCACCGTACCCCGGGTACTTTCGTTCAGTTCGGGAAGAAACGGGCCAGTCCCCCGGCAATCACTGTTATAGCGAAAGCCGAAAGGTTGTTTGGCTTTGACTACCCGCTGGTCAGCCCGCCACCCGGCGACGGCAGAACAGGTCACCTCCGTACCGGTAATCGCTTCCAGGGCTTCTTTCCCCCGTCGGATCTGTTCAGTGAGCTCTGTCGCTTTCCAGACGCCAGCCCAGGTTTGCCAGGCATGATGATCCCAGGCATGCAGCCCGGTTTCATGTTCCCCCGCGGCCCTGCGGATAATGCCGGCATTGCCGGTGCCTATCTTCCGGCCCGGCCAGGCCGTTCCGGCCAGCAAAATATCCCAGCCATACAGGGAAGGGGCACCTGAACGCAGCATTTTCAGGAAAAAAGCCGGTTTAATCAGGCGCCACAGATGGCGCCCCATATTGTCCGGTCCGACAGAAAAGAAGAATGATGCACGGATATCTTCCGCGGCCAGCATATCCAGCAGCGCGGGAACCCCCTGGCGGGTGCCCCGCCAGGTGTCAACATCAATGCGCAGACCGACTTTTTTCATCGGGTCTTTTCCGGTGTTGTGACCGTATTGAGGAAGAAGTCGAGCGTCTCTTCAACCGTCTTCTCCATTCCGATGGCGGGTGTCCAGCTAAGCAGCCGTTGGGCGTTACGGATATTCGGTTTTCTGTGCTCAACGTCCTGATAACCTTTACCGTAGTAGCTGCTGCTTTCGATATCACGGTATCCGGCAAACGGCGGGAATTGTTTACGCAGCGGGTGACGTTCAAAGCAGCGGTAAAGCATTTCGGCCAGTTCGCGGATGCTGGCTTCATTTTCCGGGTTACCGATGTTAATGATCTGACCGTCGCAGTTACCCTGTTTATTTTCGATAATGCGGAACAGGGCTTCAATACCGTCAGCGATGTCGGTGAAGCAGCGTTTCTGGCGTCCGCCATCAACCAGTTTAATCGGTGAGCCTTCCACCAGATTCAGTATCAACTGAGTGATGGCACGGGAACTCCCGATCCTTGCTGAGTTGAGGCTGTCGAGGCGCGGACCCATCCAGTTAAACGGACGGAACAACGTAAAGCGCAGTCCTTCTTTTTCGCCATAGGCCCAGATAACCCGATCCAGCAGTTGTTTTGAGACCGAATAAATCCAGCGCTGTTTATTGATGGGGCCGACCACCAGATTAGAGCTGTCTTCGTCGAACGTTTCATCCGTGCACATGCCATAGACTTCGGAAGTGGATGGGAAAATGATCCGTTTTTTATATTTCACACAGCCACGGATAATTTTGAGGTTCTCTTCGAAATCCAGTTCAAATACCCGTAAAGGGTTACGCGTATATTCGACCGGCGTGGCAATGGCCACCAGTGGCAGAATGACATCACATTTTTTGATGTGATAGTCGATCCATTCGGTGTGGATCGTAATATCACCTTCGACAAAATGGAAACGCTCATTACCAAGAAAACGGCTGACCGCATCTGAGCCGATGTCCATGCCAAAGACTTCATAGTTGTCATCTTTCAGCAGGCGCTCGGTCAGATGATTACCGATAAAGCCGTTAACACCCAGGATAAGTACCCGGGTGCGTTTTTTCTGTGCCACGACCGGCTGAGTACTGATCAGCGAGCCCTCGGTCAGGCCTAATGGACGTACGAGTTCGCGGCCCTGCATATAGACGCTTTGTTCGGTCTGACCGGTCACTATCTCCAGCGCGCCCTGACCACAGGCAATCACCAGCGGAGAGACGGACAACACCTGGCCCGGCCTCGCCGCAGGTAAATCGGTATGTACCCGTGATTTCCAGACGATAAATTTAGTATTGCCGACATAACTGAACGCCCCCGGCCAGGGCTCACTGACGGCTCGTACCAGATTATGTAAGACCGTCGCGGGCTGAGTCCAGTCAAGACGACCATCTTCCGGTGTCCTGCGGCCAACGTAAGTTGCCTGGTGTTCATCCTGGGGGGATAGCGTGACATTCCCCTGGCTGATGGCGGGCAGAGTCGCCTGAAGCAGCTCACGAGCGGCTTGTGTCAGTTTTTTATGCAGTCGCAGTGCATCATCACTGTCGGCAATCGCGACCCTTTGCTGAGAGACAATACCGCCGGCATCCGCACGTTTCACCATTTTATGTAATGTCACACCGGTTTCTGTTTCACCATTGACCAGCACCCAGTTCAGTGGCGCGCGTCCGCGGTAACGGGGCAGCAGGGAGCCATGCAGATTATAGGCACCTGCCGGAGGTATACTCAGGATCTCCTCTGAGAGCAAATCCCGGTAATAGAAAGAAAAGATAATGTCCGGGGCGCTTTCGCGAAGCCTTTCCACCCATAACGGATGATTCACGTTGTCAGGTGAGAACACAGGGATGTTATGTTCAGCCGCAAGGTGTGCAACAGAACCGTAAAAATGATTTTCGGACGGATTATCCAGGTGTGTAAAGATGGCTGTAATATCGAACCCGGCTTCAATCAGCGCTTCGACGCCCACACATCCCATGTCATGATAAGCAAAGACGACAGCTTTCATTATAATTGATCCTCATTAGTTGACGAAGTTGCGTGATTAACGACACGCTGTACGAAATAACGCGGGCGGGCACGGACATCGCTGTAGATCCTGCCGATATATTCACCCAGCAATCCCATACCAATAAATTGTGCGCCGATAAAAATGAATAACACGGCGAACAGCGTGAAAACCCCTTCAGCGGCCCAGTGAGCACCAAAAATCAGTCTCAGTACCACCAGCAGAAATGCGAACAGGAAGCCTGAACAGGCGATAAGTGCTCCAACCACACTGAGCATTCGCAGTGGCGTGGTCGTAAGACAGGTCACCAGGTCATACATCAGGTTTATCAGGCGCATAAAGCTATATTTTGAGGTGCCGTGTTCACGTTCCGCATGATGAACCGGGATCTCGGTGGTGTGACGGGCGAAGGTATTAGCCAGAATGGGGATAAAGGTACTGCGCTCCTGACAATGCAGCATGGCTTCCACGATAGGACGCCGGTAGGCCCGCAGCATGCAACCATAATCCCCCATCGCTTTACCGGTGGTACTTTGAATAAGCCGGTTGATCATCCGTGAGGCAATTTTTCTGAACGGGCTATCCTGACGGTTTTGCCGAACTGTCCCGACGACGTCATAGCCCTGCCGTGCGGCGTCGACCAGGGCGGGGATCTCTTCCGGCGGATTCTGCAGGTCAGCATCCAGTGTGACAATCAGGTCACCGGTAACATAGCTGAAGCCTGCCATAATGGCGGAGTGTTGCCCGTAGTTACGATTCAGCAGGATGGCAACGATGTGACTGTCAACCGCTTCCGCAGCGTCAATAATCTGTTGTGCTGAGTTATCGCTGCTACCGTCATCAATAAGCAGGATCTCATACCCGGTGTTCAGCTGCCGGCAGGCAGCGGTGGTCCGGGAAATCAGGTCAGGCAGACTCTCCTGCTCATTATAAACAGGTATCACGACAGAAACTTTATTCACAGGGGTTGGTGTTCGCATCTTACATCCCGGTAATTTCTTTAATGGCAGTAATCACCCGATGGCAATCACCATCGGTCATGTCCGGAAACAGAGGAATGGAGCAAATACGATCGCTATTCCATTCGGTCGCCGGCAAATGCAGGTCAGGGAATTTTTCACGGTAATATTTCTGTGTGTGAACAGCGCGGAAATGCATACCGGTACCGATATTCCGGTCCTTCAGTTGTTGCATAAACTGATCACGAGTCACTCCGCAGCGGGCTTCATCAACCCGCAATACAAATAAATGCCAGGCGTGCTGGTGAGGCCAGGCGGGCAGGGCCAAAGGTAATACAGGGGCATCTGTGAAGGCTTCACGATAACAGGCAGCAATTTCCGCCCTGCGGTTATTGATAGCGGAAAGTTTACTCAGCTGGTTCAGGGCAATTGCGGCCTGAATATCGGTCAGGTTGTATTTAAAACCCGGGGTAATGACTTCAGCTTGCGGTTTGCGCCCCAGGGTTTCCCTGTCAAAGGCATCGACGCCCAGGCCATGGAATTTCAGCGTTCGTATGCGGGCTGCCAGTGCATCATCGTCGGTAACCACCATGCCGCCTTCCGCACAGGTCACATTTTTAATCGCATGGAATGAGAAAATAGCGGTAGCATGGTGACCGGTATGATGGCCTTTGTAGTAACATCCGGTGGCATGTGCAGCATCTTCGATAACCAGCAGATCATGCCGGCGCGCCACTTCATAGATGGCATCAGAGTCAACAGGAGCACCTGCATAATGAACCGGGATAATCGCCCGGGTCTGTGGGGTGATAGCGGCTTCTATCGCAGCGGCCGTGACCATGAGGGTATCGGGATCGATATCCACCATCACCGGTGTTGCCCCCACTAATGAGATCATATTGGCAGTAGAAACCCAGGTCAGCGAAGGTGTAATCACTTCGTCACCCGGACCAATATTCGCCGCCATCAGAGTGATATGCATTCCGCCAGTCGCTGAACTGACGGCAATAGCATGTTTTGTTCCCGTAAGCCGGCTGAACTCTGCTTCAAGCTCCTGATTTTTCGGGCCGGTAGTTATCCATCCGGACCGGAGTACCTCACGAATAGCATCGATATCCTGTTCATCCAGAGAAGGACGTGAAAAAGGAATAAAATCAGTCATAAAGTGTCCTGGTATTAAAATATGAACCGGTCAGCAGGGCGACGTATTTCTTTAATAAAAGGGCACATAGCAAGCTAAGCGAGCAGTCATGCCTGAAAGAAATAGTTCCTGAACAGATATGTATGATGGTTCAACGAAATACAGAGTAATTCCCCGTGTATTTTACTCAGGTTAAGAGAATTATACAGAGGAAAAGTTCCGGTTAAACAGAATATATATTTAAATTATTTCATGAAAGTATAATCATTAAATTTTCTTAAAGTTGTCTGGTCGGAGAATGTTTAATAAAACATAAACAAGCATAAAAAACTTAAGGTGAAATTAAACGAATGATAACAACTGATAAAAAAACACATTATAAGACTTGCAGGTTTTATTCTTTGGTCTAGCAAATTCCCGGCAGCATAAGGAAATAGTTTCAGTCTCAGGGAAAGAGGACATAATTTCTCATACTTTTTTATAACTGTATCTGTTCGTAAGCCATTAACCGTAGTCACAGAGGGTGACTCTCATACTTCCCGGGGGGCGTGCGGGCTGACCGGCATCTGACGGACTCCATAACCCCGTTAACTCATGTGCAGTAAGCTTGCGGCGTATTCCGAAAGATACGCCGCGAGCGACTGCTCTTTTTCAAATGTGCACGGGGACGTTGTGAAGTAAGAAAAATACAGATTACGTTAGCCGCTGATGAATTTATTACGATGCATGATTTCGCAATGCGTCATCTTACCCACAAAGTGATAGTGCTGAGGGCTAGTGAAAGACGTTACTGTAATTTTCTGAGCCTTTAATAGCTCTGTCCTTTGCCCTGAGGATACTGATTAGGAGTAAATTAATTTATTGTTATCTAAGAAGAGCTGCGTTGCCGATGGGATGAAAACGTGCTGGAGATGAACTCTGTTTTTATTTTTACTGGTTTATATGACCTTTTTTGATAATTATTTCAGGTTGTATCATTACATTATAGTTAATAACGAAAAACTCTCGGAGAGTATTTTCGGCGAGCTTCAGAAAAAACAAAGTGTTAACTATTACCGTTATTACCGTGGAGGGGAGGGAATACCTTTCCAATTAAAATTGTTTCATTAAGATTGAGAAAGTGTGTGGGGTTGTAAAGGCCCTCTGTAACAGACTAAAAAAAACGCCAGCAGGGATACTCCCTGACTGGCGTCTGTGACTGACCCGGAGAGATTATTTTCTGATACGGATGACAGGGGTCTCACCGGCAACGACCTGACCGGACAGTTTCACCAGTTCACGGATCTCATCCATATTAGAAATCACCACCGGAGTCAGTGTTGATTTGGCCTTTTCTTCGAGAAAAGGCAAATCGAATTCGAGCACGATATCGCCTTTCTTAACTTTCTGCCCTTCTGAAGCAATGCGTGTAAACCCTTCACCTTTGAGCTCGACGGTGTCGATACCAAAGTGGACAAACAGTTCAATACCGTTATCGGACTCGATAGAAAAAGCATGGTTTGTTTCAAAAATTTTACCGATAGTGCCATCTACCGGGGCAACAATTGTGCTTCCGTTCGGCCGAATGGCCACACCGTCACCGACAATTTTCTCTGCAAACACCACATCAGGAACATCTTCGATGTTTACAATTTCGCCGGACAGTGGAGCGACTATATCGATAGTACCGGAGGTACTCTCAGATTTCTCGCCGAATAATTTAGAAAACAATCCCATGATCTTCTCCTGAGCAGTAATTTTGGGCCCGCGTATGGCTGATTAGCAGAGTGTCTTTTCTTTGATGAACTGGTCAACCAGTGTCATCAAATCGTCCGCGGTCGGCTGTTCCAGTGCCTGTTCTGCTAATGCTTTCGCATCCTCAAAATTAGTATTGCGAATAATTTTTTTGATACGTGGAATTGAAATGGCACTCATACTGAATTCGTCCAGCCCCATTCCCAGTAATAATAGTGTAGCACGTTCATCACCGGCCAGTTCACCACACATCCCTGTCCATTTACCTTCAGCATGGGATGCATCGATAACCTGCCTGATAAGGCCCAGAACAGAAGGGCTCATCGGATTGTACAGGTGAGAAATTCTATCATTACCACGATCCACCGCCAGAGTATACTGGGTCAGATCGTTGGTGCCGATACTGAAGAAGTCGACTTCTTTCGCCAGATGGCGCGCAATCACGGCAGATGCCGGCGTTTCTACCATAATTCCGATTTCTATATTTTCGTCGAAACTTTTACCTTCGTCACGTAATTGTGTTTTCAGCAGTTCAATTTCGTTTTTAAGAAACCGGACTTCTTCCACCGAGATAATCATCGGGAACATGATACGCAGTTTACCGAAATCGGATGCACGTAAAATGGCGCGTAATTGAGCATGCAATATCTCTTTACGATCCATCGCAATACGGATAGCACGCCAGCCGAGGAACGGGTTATCTTCTTTCGGCAGGTTCATATAAGGCAGGTCTTTATCACCACCGATATCCATGGTACGTACAATCACAGCTTGTTGTCCCATCGCTTCCGCGACGGCTTTATAGGCCGCAAATTGTTCCTCTTCTGTGGGCAGAGATTCACGATCCATAAACAGGAACTCGGTACGGTAAAGTCCGACACCTTCTGCGCCGTTACGCTCAGCACCGGCCACATCCCGCACCGTACCGATGTTGGCACAAACTTCCACCTGATGACCATCAAGAGTAATGGCGGGCAAATCTTTCAGCTTCGCCATTTCGGCTTTTTCACTGAGATATTGCTCCTGTACATCGCGCAGTTCGGCAATAACTTCAGCCGTCGGATTGATATACACCTGGTTGCTGACACCATCCAGGATCAGATAATCGCCGTTATTCACCTCGCGGGTGATACTGCCTGTCCCGACAATGGCAGGAAGCTCCAGAGAGCGAGCCATAATGGAGGTATGGGAGGTCCGTCCGCCCAGGTCAGTGATAAAACCGAGCACTTTTTGCAGGTTCAACTGAGCTGTTTCTGAAGGGGTCAGGTCTTTGGCGACCAGAATAGATTCTTCACTGATAGCACTGAGGTCGACAATCGTTAAGCCGAGAATATTTTGCAGCAGCCGTTTACCGATATCACGCACATCAGCCGCTCGCTCTTTCAGATACTCATCATCAAGTTCTTCCAGCGCAGTGGCCTGGTCTTCAATCACCGCCTGCACAGCCGCATCGGCTGACTGATGGTCTTTCTTAATAAGGTCAATAATTTCCTGCTCAAGCTCTTCATCTTCCAGCAGCATGATATGACCTTCGAAGATCGCTTCTTTTTCAGGGCCGAACGTCTCGCCAGCCTTTATTTTAATGGCCGCCAGCTGCGTAGCGGCTTTACTGCGGCCTTCAAGGAAACGAGCAACTTCTGATTCAACCTGATCATCGGCAATTTTTTTCTGATTGATGACGATCTCATCTTCTTTCAGCAGCAGAGCTTTACCGAAAGCGATACCGGGTGATGCGAGAATGCCTGAAATCATAACCTTACCTTTAAGTACGATGGCCAAAAAGAATGACGGTATGCCATTTTCCGTAATCAGTGTAATCTACGGAAGCAATAACGCGGACATGTTGTCCGCGATCAAGACAGTTGCATAATCTTAAATAAATCTACACTGTTTCTGTTGAATGACAACATTACTCAAGTTCAGCCATCAGACTGACCAGATGTTCAACAGCCTGCTGCTCATCTTCACCTTCAGCAGAGAGGGTGATGACCGTCCCTTGTGTCAGACCCAGCGTCTGTAATTTGAACAGACTTTTGGCGCTGGCGGACTTGCCATTTGAGGTAACAGTAATTTCAGACTGGAAAGCCTTAGCTTCTTTGACAAACTGCGCTGCAGGACGGGTATGTAAACCGTTAGGAGCTGTGATAGTTACTTCTTGCTGAAACATTTTATTTCCCCAACGTTATCAGAGTTTATTGCTGGCACCGGAGCCGGAATACGTCCCTATGGATCCCGGCGACAGGGCTCATCAGTACGGACAATCTCAGTGAGCAGAGGCGGTTTTGCGTGCTCATGGATTGCAGTGAACCCGCACACCGGACCCGATCATTATGCCGCTAATGCGGATTATGCCCTATCTGTTATTGTGCGGGTTTTGATCCGCTTCATAACAATGACTATTTATTTCGGGCTTCTAAATAAATATCAGCGTTGATAGCAAACCCCGGTACCAAAAAGCAATACGATTTAGGGTGAAAATGAGATCGGGGACACAAAAAAAGCACCCGTAGGTGCTTTTTCAGGCAGAGGATCGGCCAGCGTAAGCTGCTGATTATTAGCCAAGTTCCTTTTCAGTGAACAGGTCAGCAAATAATGCAGTACTGAGGTAGCGTTCTCCGGAAGAAGGCAGAATGACGACAATATTTTTATCGGCGAATTCCGGTTCCTGTTGCAGCTTCAGCGCCGCGGCAACGGCTGCCCCGGAGGAGATCCCGGCAAGAATACCTTCGGATTCCATCAACTGGCGTGCGGTGGAGATAGCTTCTTCATTGGTGATAGCGACGACGCGGTCAACCAGTGATAAATCCAGGTTTTCCGGGATAAAACCGGCACCGATCCCCTGAATTTTGTGCGGGCCGGGTTTAATTTCTTCACCTGCCAGTGCCTGAGCGATCACCGGAGAGTCTGTCGGTTCAACCGCAACACTCACCAGTGATTTTTTACCCCGGGTATTTTTCAGGTAACGGCTGACGCCGGTCAGCGTTCCTCCGGTGCCGACACCGGCAATAAAGACATCCACATCACCGTCAGTATCTTCCCAGATTTCAGGACCGGTGGTTTTTTCATGGATCTCCGGGTTGGCAGGATTACTGAATTGCTGCAGCAGAACATATTTCGCCGGGTTACTGGCGACGATTTCTTCGGCTTTAGCAATGGCGCCTTTCATCCCCTGGGCCCCTGGCGTCAGTTCCAGGTTGGCACCGAGGGCCTTGAGTAATTTACGACGCTCAACGGACATGGTTTCCGGCATGGTCAGTGTCAGTTTATAACCACGCGCCGCCGCCACATAGGCCAGAGCGATACCGGTATTGCCGCTGGTGGGTTCAACCAGTTCCACTCCGGGTTTCAGGATACCGCGTTTCTCCGCATCCCAAATCATATTGGCGCCGATACGGCATTTAACGCTAAAGCTTGGATTACGCGATTCAACCTTTGCCAGAATACGCCCGTTACCAATACGGTTTAGCCTGACCAACGGAGTATGGCCAATGGTTAAAGAATTATCTTCGTAAATCTTACTCATAGCTTGTCCTTAACTCTTTGAAATGTGGAGCACGACATGAGAATACGCTTTCTTTTGAGACAGTGAAGGAAAGAAATCGTATATCCTTATTTCAGAGGGCAATAAAGACGGGTCTGCTTACCGGCTTTTCACGTTGCGCCGACCCTCTGCGGCAAGTGTTGCCGACAGGCCCCGGTACTGATCAACCCACATGGCTGTCGCACCGCAAACTGCGACGGGCATAATGACCAGATTAATCACCGGGATCAGGGTAAACACGCTGACCAGTGCGCCAAATTGTAAGTGCGCACTCCGGTGAGAGCCCAGCGCCTGGCGCATGGTCAGAAACGGAACGCGGTGGTTATCAAAGGGATAGTCACAGTATTGAATGGCCATCATCCATGCCCCGAAAAGAAACCAGAGCAGGGGAGCGAGAGTCTGCCCGATACCCGGGATAAAATGGACCAGTAGCAGGGCTATGGCCCGGGGCAGGTAATATTTAAGCTTAAGCCACTCGCGCCACATAATGCGGGGCAAATCCTTGATCAGTCCGGCCCAGCTTGTCTCCGGAAGAGGGTTGCCGGTGAGTTTGTTTTCGAGCTGTTCAGCCAGCAGTCCGCAAAAAGGGGCGGCAATCCAGTTGGCAAGGGTCGAGAAAAAATAGCCAAAAACAAGCAGCAGCGAGACAACCGCCAGTGGCCAGATAAGGTAATCCAGCCATTGCAGCCAGTGCGGAATGTGTCCTGATAATTCCGGGATCCAGACGTTCAGTCGTTTAAATAACCAGATAAATGCAGAGCCCATTAACAGCACATTGACCAGTAACGGCACGATAACATAGCGGCGGATGCCCGGCAGCGTCGCCAGGTGCCACCCCTGACGAAAGTAGTCAACACCATTGACCGCTATTTTTGTTTTTCCTTCCTGCATTCAATTATTCTCCTGATGTAACTGAGGCATATCATAGCGTTGTTTCGCGGACGGGTAAGTAAATATTGGTTAAAAAGTCAGCGGTTGCACGACAGATAGCATATTATTTGTCAGAAAGTACTATGCAGACTTGCACTTGTCCGGCCCTGCAAATACATTTAAAGGTAAAGGTGCCTTTTTTAGGCAAAGTATTGGAACAACAGAGAATACAATGATGCAGGATTTGCGTCTGATATTAATCGTTGTTGGTGCGGTTGCCATCGTTGCACTTCTCCTGCATGGTCTGTGGACCAATCGTAAGGAGCGGTCTTCTGTATTTCGCGATCGCCCGCACAAACGTCTGAAACAACGTAACGATGATGATCTCAGCTTAGAGGAAGAAGAAGGTGTCTCTGATTTTCGCGCCAGTCGTGAATATGAGGAGGAGCCGGCTCCGGCTGAGAAACGTGCCACCCGCGCGCCTGAGGTTAAGCCTGCGCTGAAGAAATCACTGCGTGACCGGCCTGAACCTTCAGCCGATCCATTGATGGATGCCAGAACAGACTATGAAGCCGCGCAACCGGAGTTGAAGGCCGAAACCCATCAGCCATCAGTCAGTCCGGAGCATACGGAGTCTGTGGCGGATAATGCCTATGCAGCACCGGGCATCAGCAGTGTACCGAAAACGCCCGCGCAGGAGAGTGTTTCTGCACCACGGGAAGAGAAACGTACACCGCAGTCTGAACCTGCGTATGAGTATGAGGCTGAAGTCGCTGAAGAGTCTGCAACGGAAGGTACGCCTTCTGAGGCTGACCCCTCAGTACCGGAAAGTGCCGACGCACCCGCGGCGGAAAACCAGGAAAGGGCCAAAGAAGCGGTACTGGTACTGCATGTTTCTGCCCATACCGGCGGAGAGCTGAATGGCGAGCCTTTATTACAGGCTATCCTGCAGGCCGGTTTCCAGTTTGGTGAAATGAACATTTTCCACCGGCATCTGAATCCGTCCGGCAGCGGCCCGGTACTGTTCAGTCTGGCGAATATGATGAAGCCCGGCTCTTTTGACCCGGAACAGATGGGTGACTTTACCACGCCGGGCGTTTCGATTTTCATGATGGTTCCTTCTTACGGGGATGCACATCAGAACTTCAAGCTGATGTTACAGTCCGCACAGCGTATTGCGGATGATGTGGGCGCGGTGGTCCTTGATGATGAACGCAGGATGATCACTCCACAGAAACTGGAAGTGTACAAAGCACGTATCCGGGAAGTTACTGAAATCGCTTAATCGTTAATTTGTCTCAATAAACCCCCGCTAGTCGGGGGTTTTTTATCTTATGGGGTTGTATGAATAACATCCGCCAACAGCTGAACCAGCTGCGCGCACAGTTGCGACATCACGAATATCTTTATCATGTGCTGGATGCACCGGAAATCCCTGATGCCGAATACGATAAACTGATGCAGGCGCTGAAAGCACTTGAAGAACAGCATCCCGAACTGATCACCCGTGACTCCCCGACCCAGCGTGTCGGGGCAGCTCCGCTGGCGGGGTTTGAATCTATCCGCCATGAAGTTCCGATGCTGTCTCTGGATAACGTCTTCGATGACCAGAGCTTTCTGGCATTTAATAAGCGTGTCTCGGAGCGGCTGAAAAGTAAGGACCCCGTGGAGTATTGCTGCGAACTGAAACTTGATGGTCTGGCCGTCAGCCTGTTGTATGAACAGGGGGAACTGGTACAGGCGGCCACCCGGGGTGACGGGACGACTGGCGAAAATATTACCACTAACGTCCGAACTATCCGTGCAATCCCTTTACGGTTAACCGGTGACGGTATTCCCGAGCGACTGGAAGTGCGCGGCGAAGTTTTTATGAACCAGAAAGGGTTTGAAAAACTGAATGAAAGCGCACGAAAAAGCGGTGCAAAAGTGTTCGCCAACCCTCGAAATGCGGCTGCCGGTTCCCTGCGTCAGCTTGATCCGAAAATTACCGAAAAGCGTCCGCTGACATTTTGTTGCTACGGGATTGGGGTCTCCGAAGGGGGAGAGCTGGCAGATACGCACTGGCAACGCCTGCAGCAACTGAAAAGCTGGGGGTTACCGGTCAATAATCACGTCCGGGTCTGTGATACACCGGAAAGTGTATTGGCGTTTTACCACCATATCGGTGAGCAGCGTCCTAAGCTGGGCTTTGATATTGACGGGGTCGTCATTAAAGTCAATTCTCTGGCATTACAGACGCAGCTTGGGTTTGTTGCCCGGGCCCCGCGCTGGGCGACTGCCTTTAAATTCCCCGCTCAGGAGCAGGTCACCACGGTTCGTGATGTGGAATTCCAGGTCGGACGGACAGGGGCAATTACGCCGGTGGCGCGTCTTGAACCGGTGCAGGTCGCCGGTGTCATGGTCAGTAATGCCACGTTGCATAACGCTGATGAGATAGAACGTCTGGGGATCCGCATCGGAGATAATGTCGTTATCCGTCGTGCCGGGGATGTTATTCCGCAGATTGTGAATGTGGTGCTCTCTGAACGCCCGGATGTCACGCAGGAAATTATCTTCCCTTCCCATTGTCCGGTGTGTGGTTCGGACGTGGAGCGTACCGAAGGTGAAGCCGTGACCCGTTGTACCGGCGGCCTGATTTGCGGCGCTCAGCGTAAAGAAGCCCTGAAGCATTTTGTTTCGCGCAGAGCGATGGATGTGGACGGGATGGGAGACAAGATCATCGACCAATTGGTCGAGAAAGAATATGTTCATACGCCGGCGGATTTGTTCCGTCTGACGGCCGGGAAACTGACCGGACTTGATCGGATGGGACCACGTTCGGCACAAAATGTCGTGGATGCGCTGGAAAAATCGAAGGATACCACGCTCCCCCGTTTTCTGTTTGCATTGGGGATCCGCGAGGTTGGTGAAGCAACGGCTCTGAGCCTGGCGTTACACTTCGGCGAATTACCGGCACTGATGGACGCACCTCTGGAGGCTCTGACGGAAGTCCCGGATGTGGGACCGGTGGTGGCCAGCCACATACGCCATTTCATGGATGAAGAGAGTAACCGTGAAGTGATCCGCCAACTGGTGGAAGATACCGGCATCCGCTGGCCGGCACCGGGGCGCGGAGCTACAACGCCGGCAGACGACAACCCGTTTGCCGGTAAAACCGTGGTGCTGACCGGTTCGCTGAGCCAGATGACCCGTGATGAAGCCAAAGACCGGCTGATCGCGCTGGGGGCGAAAGTGAGTGGCAGTGTCTCGAAGAAAACCGATTTGGTGATTGCCGGTGAAGCGGCAGGATCTAAGCTGGAAAAAGCCAATGCACTGGGCATTCAGGTCATTGATGAACAGCAAATGATTGATCTGTTGGGAGGCTGATTCTGGACAAGCAGGATCTTATTGCACTGGCCAATACCCGTATGCCCTTCGGAAAATATCAGGGACGGCTGCTGATTGACCTGCCTGAAGAGTACCTGTTGTGGTTTGCCCGCAAAGAGGTTTTTCCCGCAGGCCATCTTGGGGAATTAATGCAGCTGGCGCTGGTGATTAAGACAGAAGGGTTGCAGGGGCTGGTGGATCCGCTACGGAAAGGCACAGGGTACTGAGTACCCTGTGCCTGGCAGTTACTGTGCGGTGACGCCGGTTTTCGGGGTGGCTCCGAACACCGGATAATCCGGCAGTGATACGGCCTGATAGTTTTCCCAGCCACCGCCCAGCGCTTTGTACAATGCGACCAGGTCGGTGGCTGTCTGTGCACGGACACTGATCAACTGTAACTGTGTTTGTGCCAGCTGGCGTTGAGCATCCAGTGCATTGATATAGCTGCTGAGACCTTTTGAATAGCTTTCTTTGGCCAATGAAAATGCCTGTTGCAGGGCATCCGCAGAGGCTTGTAACGAGGTCAGTTGTTGCTGATCTGCACGGTAACTCACCAGTCCGTTTTCTACTTCCTGTAAGGCTTTTAGCACGGTATTTCTGTAGTCCAGAGCGGCACTCGCCTGAGACGCCCGGGCAAGCCTGACCTGAGACACCAATTGCCCTCCCTGGAAGATAGGCAGTGAGATCCCGGGGCCAATGCTATAAAAATGACTGCTCCAGTCATCAAGATAGCTGGCATCAGTATTCCTGACGCCCAACTGGCCTGTCAGTGAAATATCCGGAAAGAGCTGTGCAACCGAAACTCCGATATCTGCGGTACGGGCATGCAGTGTGGCTTCTGCCTCCTGAATATCCGGTCGCCGCCGGGCGAGCTCCGCCGGGACGCCGACGGAAATCATCGCGGGCAGGGCAGGTAACGGCTTCACTTGCTGTAGTTCGTTATCCAGCGTGCCCGGGGCTTTGCCCAGCAGCACCGCCAGTCCGTTCATGGCCTGACTGATTTGCGCCTGATATTGTGGTAGCTGCGCTTCAAGTGACGTCACCTGGGCAGTGGCGCTTTGCAGATCGGTGGCCGGGGCCAGGCCGTTCTGCATCTGACTTTCGGTCAGTTGCTGTGTCTGGCGGGCAATGGTGACCTGCTCTTCGGTAACCTGCGTCATTGCCTGAGCCGCACGTAACTGCAGATAGGTACGGGCGACTTCGGCTTCCAGTGAGACTAACGCATCATTACGTTGTTCGATAGCTGACAGCTGTTCGGCCTGCGCCATTTCTCTCTGTCGGCGCACTTTTCCCCAGAGATCCAGCTCCCAGCGGGTATCAAATCCGCCCTGATAAAAGTTCACACTGCCGGTCGCTGAATTGACCAGCTGACTGCTTTCCTCGTTCAGATTGTCGTAGACACCGTGTGATTTAAGCAGCCCTTTCAGACCTTCCTGCTGGCGGGCATAGCTGGCCTGCGCACTGAGTGTCGGGAAAAAGCCTCCGGTCGCCTCGTTAACCTGTTCACGGGCGCCGGCGATCCGCAGTACCGTCTGTTGCAGGGTCAGGTTACCGGCAATCGCCCGCCGGATCAGACTGTCCAGTTGCGGATCATTAAAGTTCTTCCACCAGCTGACAGATGTATCGGCCGTTTCCGGACGGGATTGCTGAGTTGAGCTAAGATTGTGCCAGTTAGCCGGTAACTGATTTTCCGGGGCATGAAAATCCGGGCCCACGCTGCATCCTGCCAGTAACAGACTGACAAAAACGGCACTTAAGCGATAACTGACAGATCGCATAGTAATTTCCTTCATTTTAATGGCCTCCGGCACTGCCTTCGCTTTTGACCGGTGCCAGCAATAAACAAAACGGTAACAGGATCAGGCCGATAATACAGAGGCCGAAAAAGACGTCCACATAGGCGAGAAAACGGGCCTGACTTATCATCTGCTGATAGAGTTGACCTGTGGCCAGGGAGGTCGCATTCCCGACGGCGTTTGAAAAGTTCTGTATCGCCTGTGCCATCTGGGACACCGCCTGATTAAATTGCTGGTTCAGAGGGGTCATATTGGCCGAGAGGTAGGCGGAATGCGTTTGTGACCGTTCGGTAATGGCTGCCGTGGACAGTGAAATCCCGATAGAGCCTGCCACGTTACGGAACATGGTGAACAGCGCCGAGGCATCGCCGTTAAGCTTTTGGGGGATCGAGATAAATGCAATGGTCGTTAACGGTACAAACAGGAATCCCAGGCCGACGGATTGCATGCTACGCATAATCACCAGTGAGGTAAAATCGAGGTCAGGCGTCAGCATCATTCCCGAGTACAGAAACGAAAGAGCCAGGCAGGCAAAACCAAACATAATAATGTAGCGGGTCTGCACTATCGGCATCAGTTTCAGCACAACAGGGATGGTCAGGATGACACAAATGGCACCTGGTGTGAGTACCAGACCGGCGAGGGTTGCGGTGTAGCTCAGCTCCTGTTGCGCCAGTTGCGGGATAACGACCGAACTGCCATAAAGGATAAACGCCATGCCAGCCATCAGTAAGCCAGAAACCCGGAAATTACGGTCCCGCATCACCAGAATGTCGACGACCGGTTTGCGGGTATACATCAGCCAGTAAACCGCGCCAGTGATCCCGATGACCGCCAGGGTGGCAAACAGAATAATAAAGTTCGATGAAAACCAGTCTTCATCTTCTCCGCGATCGAGAAAAACCTGTAAGCATCCCAGTCCAAGGGTAATGAGCCCGATACCGATGTAATCGATACTCAGAGTGCCTTTAGCCGCTTTTTTCTCCCAGGGCGGATCTTCCAGCAGCTGATAAATCGCCAGTGCAGTCATGACCCCGACCGGAATATTAATAAAGAAAATCCAGCGCCAGCTGAAGTTATCGGTGATCCATCCCCCCAGCGTCGGTCCGATAACCGGAGCGACAATGATGGCAATTGAGGATAAACCGAATGCCTTTCCCCGGTCTTTTTTACTGAAATAGTCCAGTAACACAGACTGCTGAACCGGCTGTAAACCGCCCCCGAAGAACCCCTGCAGGATGCGGAACAGAATCAACTGCCAGAGTTCGGTAGCCATGCCACACAGGAACGAGCACAGCGTAAACATGACGATACATAACAGGAAGTAGTGTTTTCTGCCGAAGTACCGGCTCAGGAAGGCTGAAATAGGCAGGACAATACCGTTAGCCACTAAGTATGACGTCAGCACCCAGGTTGATTCATCGTAACTCGATGAGAGCGACCCTGCCACATGGGGCAGGGCGACATTAACGATGGTGGTATCCAGTACCTCCATAAATACCGCCAGCGTTACCGTTAAGGCGACCAGCCAGGGGTTAGCAGACGGACGCCACTCCGCGGCACCACTCATTTTACGGTTACCTCAGGTTCTGCAGATAAGCCCAGCGGTAGCGGATGGTTAGGATCCAGTCCTTTATCAATAATAATTTTGACCGGCACGCGCTGAACGATTTTCACGAAGTTACCCGTGGCATTTTCAGCCGGGAAGGAAGAAAACCGCGAACCGGAACCCATCTGGATACTGTCAACATGGCCCTGCAGTTTCAGAGAGGGCCAGGCATCGATACTGATATCGACATGGTCGCCGGGTTTCATGGATTGCAGCTGGGTTTCTTTGAAGTTGGCGGTGATCCAGATGTCCGGGGAAACCAGTGAGAACATACTGCTGCCAGCCTGAACCAGGCTACCCTGATCGACATTACGTTTAGTCACAAAACCGGTATAAGGGGCAGTCACGCGGGTATAAGAGAGGTTGAGTTCAGCGGTTTCCAGCTGAGCTTTCGCCTGAGTGACTTGCTGTCTGCGGGCTTCAACATTCGTTTCCTGTTGGCGGATCTGCAGTGCGACCTGCGAGGCCACCGCAACCTGCGCCGTGGCATTCTGATATTCCGCCTGTGCAGAGCGCCATTGGGCCGTGGCACTGTCAATGTTAGTCTGCGAGGTGGCTTTCGGGTCAACACCGTGCTGACGGCGATAGGCAGCGGTGGCATTGTTCAGTTCAGCACGGGCTCTGGCCTGGCTTGCGATAGCCTGTTCTTTCTGCGCCGGATACTGAACTTTGGCAAGAGCTAACTGAGCTTCGGCCTGTTGAAGTTGTGCATTCGCCAGTGCCAGTTGAGCCTGAGCCTGGTCACGCTGAGCGATGGCATCACGCGGGTCAATAACGGCCAGCAAGTCCCCTTTATTGACCTTCTGATTATCTTTCACCAGTAACTGAGTCACATAGCCGGAGACCCGCGGAGAAACGATCACCGCGTTACCGTCGGTAAATGCATCATCTGTCGTTTCGATACCACGGTTCATCAGCCAGTAGACAACCGCTGCGATAATCACCACAACCACAATAATCGCCAGGATGACCAGGGGTTTTTTACCGGGGCGTTTTCGCTCATCCTCAGGCGGTGAATTCTCTTTCTTTTGCTGGTTACCCTGAGATGACGGGGTGGCAGCGTTCTTTCCCGCGCTCTCATCATGCGTCTGTTCGTTCATATCTGCTTTTGCCTTTAAAAAGTGAAAAGTGAAGCTCTGAAACGCTTTTAGTTCAGTTTATTATTGTCACTGAGGTGGTGAGGCTGACTCAACGGACTGATTTGCCGTAATAGCACAGCACTAATCATTGACAGAGATAACAGAAAAATCAATAGCGGGAAAAACCGAAAATAACGGTGCCGGGGCAGCGCACATTATCAGATGCAGCGCAGGACCTGATGGTTTCTGCGCTGTGCCGGGATCACTTACCGGAGGAGGCGGCGGGAATTTGTTCCTGCTCAGCGGCCTTATCGTTAAGTTTTCGGTAATGACGGGCAATAAATGAACAGGCCATCAGCTGAACCTGATGAAAAATCATCAGTGGTAACACAATGATACCGATAGTACTGGCAGGAAACAGGATGTTTGCCATCGGCACACCGTTGGCCAGACTTTTCTTCGAACCACAAAACAGAATGGTGATTTCGTCCTGACGATTAAACCCGAAGCTGCGGGCTGCAATCACGTTAATAAGCAGCACGACGGATAATAATCCCAGACAACCGACGATGATCCACAGCATGGTTGCGAGGCTCACCTGATGCCAAATACCGTTAACCACGGCTTCGCTGAACGCGGAGTAGACCACCAGTAAAATAGACGTCTGATCCGTCTTACCAATCAGCGAGCGGTGTTTTTCTACCCAACTGCCTATCCAGCGACGGGAAAAATGTCCCAGCAGGAACGGAACCAGTAATTGCAGCATGATTTTCCCGATCTGTTCCAGACCGTTGCCAGGTGCATTACTGTGAACATGCATAACCAGCCCGACCAGCAGCGGAGACACAAAAATTCCCAGTAAGCTGGATGCCGAGGCACTGCACACGGCAGCCGCGACATTGCCTCCGGCAAGGGACGTAAAGGCAATGGAGGACTGCACGGTCGCAGGTAATATGCAGAGGTAGAGGAATCCGTTATAGAGATCCGCAGAGATGTTCAGTGGATGCCACCAGGCAAAAAGCAGACCGAGGATCGGGAACATAATAAAAGTACTGAACATGATCCACAGATGGAGCCGCCAATGGCTGCTGCCGGCAACTATTTTTTCCCGGGATAACTTTGCCCCATGCATAAAAAACAGTAATGCAATTGCCGCAGTGGTGAGCCATTCAAAAAACGGGACGAAACCGCCTTTTGCCGGCAGAAAAGTGGCCAGTAATACAGTAATGATGAGTTTGATCATCATCGGGTCAAGGCGTAGAAATCCCATCGTTATTTTCCGAACTGAAATAAAAAATATTGTGCGGTAACAAAGCTTAGAAATAAAATTAATTTATCGAACCTATATATGAATGAAATACATGAATTATACCCTCAGGCAGTTGAAAGTATTTGTGGCAGTTGCCACCGAAGGCAGTTTCAGTCTGGCAGGGCAGAGGGTGGGGTTGAGCCAGTCTGCGGTCAGCCACAGTATTAAAGCGCTGGAAGCTGAGATTGGTGTCAAATTACTGGACCGGACGACCCGGGAAGTGCAGCTGACCCATGCCGGCCAGCAACTGGCATCGAAACTGAGTGTACAGCTGGAAGAGCTGAATACGACGTTACTGGAGTTACGACGTTACGGTGGTCAGCGCAGCGGCACGGTGAGGCTGGCCGCCAGTCAGACGATATCTGCACGGCTAATGCCCGCCTGCCTGGCGCAGGCGCGGCAACGCTATCCGGAGGTACGGCTGTTGTTACAGGACAGTGTTCAGCAGTCAGTTTTACAGAGTGTACTGAATGCCACGGTAGATTTCGGTATTGTCATCGATCCCTTGAACAGCGATGAATTTGAGATCCAGCCGATTCTGAATGATCCTTTTCTGCTGTTGTACCGTTCAGACGATCCGCTAAGTGTTCCGCCGGTGGTGTGTTGGGAGGATCTCCGGGATCGTGAGCTGGTATTGCAGGATTATGCATCCGGCAGTCGTGCACTGATTGATAACATTTTCCGCGAGCAAAAAATATCGCCCCGCGTGATCCAGCAGGTCGGCCACCCTGTGACACTCTATCCGATGGCAGAAGCCGGGATTGGTATTAGTATTCTGCCGGCACTGGCATTGCCACTGCCCTCCGGTAGTCAGTTGGCTGTCAGACGGATCTACCCTGAATATCACCGCACACTGATGCTTATCCGGCGAAAAAACCGGTCGCTGAGTCCGGCGGCAGAGGCTATCTGGCAACTGGTCTGTGAACAGGCGGATTATCTGAGCAGCCACCGGGACTTTATCCCTGAACGCTAAGGGGATATGTGCCGGGGCCGGGACGACAACCCGTGAATATAAGCTGACAGGGTAGCTGTGCTATCGGTAATACCTAAGCCGGGGACAGGACCCGGGCCGAAAAATGCTACTTCACCATTCGTACCGATGCCAGGGAAGGAGTAATTACACCGGACTGGTAAAGTACAGATAAAGGAGTACAATTTCACCCTGGAAAGGAGTCCTTTATGGATCATTCGATTGAATTTATCGGGACGTCGCTTTTTATCCGGCAAATCCGGTTGATTGCCACGGATGATGAACTGAAAGCATTGCAGTGTGAACTGATTGAGTCCCCGGCTAAGGGCGACTTAATTCAGGGAACCGGCGGACTGAGAAAAGTCAGAATGGCGACCGGTCATCAGGGCAAAAGCGGCAGTGCCAGAGTCATTTACTTTCTGGCCACAGACGAGGTTATCTGGCTGGTGATGGCCTATCCGAAAAACACTAAGGACAGTCTGAGCGCGGCAGAAAAAGCGGTGCTGAAAAAACTGACCCGACAACTCAAAGGTGAGGTATAGCGTGAACATTTTTAACGAACTGAAAACCTCTCTCGAAGAAGCCGTCGCCATCAAAAAGGGTGACACGTTACCGGCACGGGTAACCCGTTATAACGTGGCGGATGTTAAAGCTATCCGGGCGAAACTGAACGTTTCGCAGGCCGAGCTGGCGGCTGCTCTGGGTACCAGTCTTGATACGGTGAAAAGCTGGGAGCAGAAACGGCGTAATCCGACCGGACTGGCCGCGAAGGTTCTGGCGACCATTCAGGACGACCCGCATTACTTTAAGGTGCTGGCAGCACACTAAGAAATGACGGGGGAAGCGGCAGGTAACCCGGCAGAAACGGTGCTTTACGGGTCACTTTAACGCCAGCAGAAAAGACAATGCCCCGGAACCCCGGGCGGGCGCAGATGAAAACTTTCCGGAACCGGACTGACACTGCGCAAACTTACCAGTGAGCAGAAACGAAAAAAGCTCCCTGAGGGAGCTTTTTTCTGAATTGGTGGGTCGTGCAGGATTCGAACCTGCGACCAATTGATTAAAAGTCAACTGCTCTACCAACTGAGCTAACGACCCGTTTGGTGGGTGATGACGGGTTCGAACCGCCGACCCCCTCCTTGTAAGGGAGGTGCTCTACCAACTGAGCTAATCACCCGAAATAATTTACAGGGCTTTGTTGAATTTGGTGGGTGATGACGGGTTCGAACCGCCGACCCCCTCCTTGTAAGGGAGGTGCTCTACCAACTGAGCTAATCACCCAAATTCAAATTCTTTACCTGTTCCAGCGGGTTACCTACCTAAGTAGTGGTGGGTGATGACGGGTTCGAACCGCCGACCCCCTCCTTGTAAGGGAGGTGCTCTACCAACTGAGCTAATCACCCCCGCTGTGTGGAGTCGCATTATAGGGATAGTTGAATATGAGTCAACGCTTTTTCTGAATAAAATGTTCGTTCGTTTTAAAAATAGCCACCCTGCGGGGGTTTTAAACAAAACGGTGTTTTTTTTATCGCAAAACGCAGATTAAACAGTTTCAGAGGGCGAGCAATGATTGAGGATTCACTGCCAGGTGTTAAAATGAAGCGACTGAATTCCGCATTTATTTCTGGTTTTTGTCGTCAGTGATGATAAAACCGCGTCCTAAGGCAATGTTTAATGAAAATTAAGACTCGTTTTGCGCCAAGTCCTACCGGCTACTTACATGTGGGTGGTGCCCGTACTGCTCTTTATTCCTGGTTATACGCCCGCCACAATAAAGGTGAGTTCGTTCTGCGTATAGAAGACACCGATCTTGAACGCTCCACACCGGAAGCCATCGAAGCCATTATGGATGGTATGAACTGGCTGAACCTGGACTGGGATGAAGGTCCTTATTACCAGACCAAGCGCTTTGACCGCTACAACCAGGTCATTGATGAAATGCTGGCTGCCGGAACCGCGTATAAATGCTACTGCTCTAAGGAACGTCTGGAAGCACTGCGTGAAACGCAGATGGAAAACGGTGAAAAACCACGTTATGACGGGCGTTGCCGTGACAGCCATGAGCATCACAGTGATGATGAGCCATGTGTGGTTCGATTCCGTAACCCGCAGGAAGGTTCGGTGATCTTTGATGATCAGATCCGTGGCCCGATTGAATTCAGTAACCAGGAGCTGGATGATCTGATCATTCGCCGTACAGACGGTTCACCGACCTATAACTTCTGTGTGGTGATCGATGACTGGGATATGGAAATCACCCACGTGATCCGCGGTGAAGACCATATCAATAATACCCCGCGCCAGATCAACATCCTGAAAGCTATCGGTGCACAGGTTCCGCTCTATGCACACGTTTCTATGATCCTGGGTGATGACGGTAAGAAACTGTCTAAGCGCCATGGTGCCGTCGGTGTGATGCAGTACCGTGATGATGGATTTTTACCGGAAGCGTTACTGAATTATCTGGTTCGTATGGGCTGGGCGCACGGTGATCAGGAGATTTTCTCTGTCGCTGAAATGACAGAGCTGTTCCGTCTGGATGCTGTCAGTAAATCTGCGAGTGCTTTCAATACAGAAAAGCTGTTGTGGCTGAACCATCACTACATTAATACGCTGCCGGCAGAATATGTGGCGACCCAACTGCAATGGCATATTGAACAGCAGAACATCAATACCGCTGTCGGGCCGGAATTGCCTGCACTGGTTAAACTGCTGGGTGACCGTTGTAAGACACTGAAAGAAATGGCGGAAAGCTGCCGTTACTTCTATGAGGATTTTGATGCATTTGATGCAGATGCTGCGAAAAAACATCTGCGTCCGGTCGCGCGTCAGCCATTAGAGCGTGTGGCTGAGAAACTGGCGGCGATCTCTGACTGGACGGCTGAGAATGTTCATCAGGCCATTCAGTCTACGGCCGATGAACTGGAAGTGGGTATGGGTAAAGTAGGGATGCCATTACGTGTTGCGGTGACCGGTGCCGGGCAGTCTCCGGGACTGGATGTTACCGTTGCAGCTATTGGCCAGCAACGGAGTATCGCCCGTATCCATAAAGCCCTGGGCTTTATCGCTGAGCGCGAAGCACAGGCGTAATCATTGTCGATGTGCCGGAAACCTGTGGGTTTCCGGTCTTTATTATTCCCCGTCAGGGATATCCAGGCGTTGCAGCATTCCGCGGATCCCTTCACGAAGTAACAATCCGCTTAATTGTTCTTTTTCATGGCGTGTCATCTGACTTATACTGCTCAGTAGCAGGGTGGCCAGTGGATCTTTCTCGACAATATAGTTCCCTTTTGGCTCAGACACATGCCTGATGGAATCAAGGAATGTTTTCACTTCTTCATCGATGTGTATCAATCGGGCTTTGCCACCCTGAACACCAGGTTTCGGCAGGGTAGCCCAGCCTTCTCGCTTGATCCATTTATTGATTGTCTGGCGGCTATACCCTGTTTCCAGCGCCAGTTCTTCCGGAGTCATCCATTCCTTTTTCACACTGTTTTCCTTTCCTGGTTGATGTAACGATTTTATTTTACAATGAAAGGTAACTTGTACGTTAAAAAAAGAAAAGATTTCGTCATCATCCCTATGCACGGATTCACCTTTTATTGTGATCTATCACCCGAAGCCTGGAATTTTAAAGGGGATGACAGTGGTCTTACCCGATGAATATGGTGGCTTTTTCAGCAGTTGCGCGCAGATCATAAATTTGCCGTTGACACCCATGCCCCGGTTTCATATTATGCCGTCCGTCAGGTCAGCCCTGACAATTTTCGGTCTGGGGGTATAGCTCAGCTGGGAGAGCGCTTGCATGGCATGCAAGAGGTCAGCGGTTCGATCCCGCTTATCTCCACCATTACTTCATCAGAAGTAACGCACCGAAAATGTTCCAGATGTGGGGGTATAGCTCAGCTGGGAGAGCGCTTGCATGGCATGCAAGAGGTCAGCGGTTCGATCCCGCTTATCTCCACCACTTCTTATTTTCTTATCCGTTTTATTTCTTCACTATCATCCTGTTTATCATCTCTTTCAGATCCGCGTTTCTATCATTTAATTTCTTTTTAATCAGAGTGTTAGCCTGTTCACTGTACGCTATGTGACGCCATTACGGCAAAGTCTGTATATCCTTCTCTGTAATCAGCTCCCGCTCAGTCAATGGCAGCAGTTATCTTCTTTTATGGTCATCATTTTCGTCGTCGTCAGCAGATAACCCCTTATTGGCTGCCTGCGATGTTTGCATGCTGGCTGAACAGTGTTGCGATTAACTCCGTTTCGTGACTTTTCCGCGACCAGGTGCCCGGAAATACATCTTTCAGTTCCGGAGAGTCGGTGTGAGCAGAAGGAGGTCCGCTTTCCTGTGGTTTATCCTGTAGTTGCTGTTATTTTCAAAAAGTAACGTTATTTATGATATTCCCCCGCATCAGTGAGTTGGCTTTTTGGGCGGGAGTTGCTGTGTCAGGGGCCGTGCCGCGGGCATTATGCCCCCGTAAAGTGATAAATATCATTTTTATCATACCTCTGGCGGCTTCAGCGGCTATTTCTTCAGCATAGTGCTATCTGAATATTGCATTCTTCCCTTTATTTACTACAGTTAACAGTAACTTATTCAATGATAATGAGAATAACTGATGAGAATTAAAGGCATTAATGAAGGATTTTTTGTGCTGCTCTTGTTGCTGAGCACCCTGGCATTTTGCATGGTACTCAAGTCATATTATTCGTCAATTTTTTGGGGAGTCATTCTGGCACTGTTGTTTTATCCGCTTAAAACACGGGTCAGGGCGTGGCTGGGGGGCAGAAATGGTCTGGCGGCATTACTGACATTACTGATCATCTGTCTGATCGTCTTTATACCCTGTGTGATTGTGATGAGTTCACTGGCTTATGAAGGCAATGAGGTCTACAACAATCTCCAGCAGAATAACCATTTCTTATCCACATCTATCAGTACGGTAGTTCATCATCTGCCGGGTTTTGTGCAGGAATTTCTGAATCGCTATAACCTGACTAATGTCGATGCGCTTCAGCAAAAGATTTCCGGCCTGGCGATGCAGGGTAGCCATACACTGGCCAGCAGCGCGCTGGTGATAGGGCAGGGTACCTTCAGCTTTACGGTCGGCTTTATCATTATGTTATATCTGCTGTTCTTCTTCCTGAAGGATGGTGCGTATCTGATTGGCCTGGTACTGGATGCATTGCCTCTTAGCCGTTATATGAAACATCATCTGTTCACTAAACTGGCCGCCGTTTCCAAAGCGACGGTAAAAGGGACTGTGGTCGTGGCAATCGTCCAGGGGGCTCTGGGGGGCCTGGCTTTCTGGTTCCTGGGCGTGGAAGGCAGCGTGCTATGGGGAGCGTTAATGGCGTTTCTTTCACTGGTCCCTGCCGTCGGATCAGCCATTATCTGGTTACCGGTGGCTATCTATTTCCTGGCCGCCGGTCCGCTGTGGAAAGGTGTCTTCCTGGTTGTCTTCTTCATCTTAGTTATCGGGCTGGTGGATAACATGCTTCGTCCGTTACTGGTGGGTAAAGAGACACGTATGCCGGATTATCTGGTGCTTATGTCAACCCTGGGCGGAATGGAATTATTCGGTCTGAACGGGTTTGTTATCGGACCGCTGGTTGCTGCATTGTTTATTGCCTGCTGGAATTTATTGTCCGGTCGCGACAACCAGTCTAATACCGATAAAATTGATGATGGTTTTATTGCAGAAGGACATGAAGGTCATAAAGCGCAGCGGACACAAGCTGATAAAGCTGAATAAACGTTATAAAAGAAAGTCCGGTGCTCTCCCGGACCGTTAAGCGATTTATCACTTAACACCCGCAGTGATAAACTGTACCCCAAACGTCGGGCCGCCGATGAAGTAAGGTACAGTTTTTTATTACCCGATATTTTCCGTACTAAAGCCATTCTGCTTTCCTTCCTATTGCTATTTTTCGGGCATTTTTACTCATTTTATAAACGTGATCTCACGGCGGTTTTCAGGTGCATGAATTTCTTTAAACCGGGGGGATGGGTATGATGGCACGATATTACCCATATAAAGAAAAGGGTTTATCGGCATGGGTGCATCGACAGAAAACATAGAGGCAAAAGAAGTGCAGGAGGCGCTTGTGCGGGAGTTTCCGCCAGAAGATATCCGGAGGGTATTTCCCCGAAACACCCATCCGGATGTTGACCATACAACGAGTCCGGGCAAGCCATTCGATGGCGAGCGAATATCTACCGTTCCTGAACAACCTGCTTCCGGAGTCAGCAGGGCCTGCGTTGCCGCTGAGCCGTAAAATGTACCGTGAAGATTTTCGGGAACAGATGGACAAATACGGAAAAGACTCACCAGCAGAAGAGCTGAAACGCAACCGGATGTTCCACCACCTTCTATATTACGACGATGTATTTATTATCTGAACTGACTCTGCATATTATCCCCGTTAAAAAAGGAGTCATTAGCCAGGCTGTCGTTTTAAACACACCGATCAGCATGAGCGTGCCAGTTAAGTTATTGGCTTTTTTTTATAAAAAAAACGGGGCCTGATGGCCCCGTTGTTCAGTCTGAGTGTCGGATCAGGCAAGAACCAGTCCGGCAACTGCCGCAGATAACAGGCTGACCAGTGTTGAACCGTAGAGTAATTTCAGGCCAAAACGGGAGACAATATTTCCCTGCTCTTCATTCAGACCACGAATAGCGCCTGCGACGATACCGATGGAGGAGAAGTTAGCAAAAGAGACCAGGAAAACAGACAGGATCCCTTCAGAGCGTGGCGTCAGCTGGCTGGCCATCTTCTGCAGATCCATCATGGCAACAAACTCATTCGACACCAGCTTGGTCGCCATAACACTGCCAACTTTCAGCGCTTCGTCTGCAGGGACACCGATGATCCAGGCAAACGGGTAGAACAGGTAACCCAGGACACCCTGGAAGCTGATACCGAAAATGGTAGTAAACAGCGCATTGATGGCAGAGATCAGGGCAATAAAACCAATCAGCATGGCCGCCACGATGATAGCAACGCGGAAACCGGCAATGATGTATTCACCCAGCATTTCGAAGAAACTTTGTCCTTCATGAGTGTTTTTCAGTTGCAGGTCATCTTCCTGTTCGACTTTGTACGGGTTAATAATCGAAAGAACGATAAAGGTGCTGAACATATTAAGGATCAGGGCTGCGACCACATATTTAGGCTGCAGCATGGTCATATAGGCACCGACGATGGACATGGACACCGTAGACATGGCGGTAGCTGCCATGGTGTACATACGGTTGTGAGACATTTTCCCGAGGATATCTTTATAAGCGATAAAGTTTTCAGACTGCCCCAGAATTAACGAGCTGACGGCGTTGAAAGATTCCAGTTTACCCATGCCATTAATTTTGGAGAGTACCGTACCGATGGCGCGGATAACCAGTGGCAGAACACGGAAGTGCTGAAGAATACCGATCAGTGCAGAGATGAAAACGATAGGGCAAAGGACATTCAGGAAGAAGAAAGCCATGCCTTTGTCGTTCATGCCGCCAAAGACAAAGTTGGTTCCTTCGGCAGCGTATTTCAGCAGAGTATCGAAGAATCCTGCGAAAGCTCTGACAAAACCCAGTCCGGCTTCTGAATTCAGGAAAAACCAGGCCAGCAGAACTTCGATCACCAGTAACTGGATGACGTAGCGGATACGAATTTGTTTTCTGTTTTTACTTGCCAGTAAGGCAAGGGCTGCGACAACCACCATTGCCAGAATAAAGTGAAAAATGTGTGCCATGCGGGCTCCGGTTCTGAGGGGAGTTTTATTTTGTGGTGTATTCTATGTAACACGTCGCATAAAAACGAGATCCAAAACCCAATATAAGCAAAAGATCTCGCTGTTTTTTTCGAATAACCGACGGTAACAGTGCCTCTTTTTGTCCGGAATGTATCGCACTATTAAATAATCTGTCTTTTTTTGTTAATTTCTCATTAAACCTGTCCGTAGTCGTTCACAAACCCTTTGCTCAAATTTTGCTTATCAGGTACCTTGAAATGCCATGGTATAGCCTGTGCTATACTTTTTAGCATCGTCTATTGATGCAATAATTATTACCGATTTAACGTCCCTGATACTTTGCGGGTAGAGTAGGGGTCAACCATATCTCCGGGGAAGCCAGATGCCAGACAGTCAGACTACTGAACGCACAAACAAACAGAGAAAAGTAAAGCTGGCATTGATGGGGCCTGCCTTTATTGCAGCGATTGGTTATATCGACCCCGGAAATTTTGCCACCAATATTCAGGCCGGGGCCAGTTATGGTTATCAGTTGCTCTGGGTTGTTGTCTGGGCCAATATCATGGCGATGCTTATCCAGTTGCTCTCTGCGAAACTGGGGATTGCGACCGGAAAAAACCTGGCCGAGCATATCCGTGACCGTTTTCCCCGCCGCGTTGTCTGGTTCTACTGGGTACAGGCAGAAATTATCGCGATGGCGACAGATCTTGCGGAATTTATTGGCGCGGCGTTAGGGTTTAAACTGCTGTTCGGCATTTCATTACTGGAAGGCGCGGTCGTCACCGGAATTGCCACATTCCTGATCCTGATGTTGCAAAGCCGCGGGCAAAAGCCCCTGGAATGGGTGATTGGCGGGATGCTGTTATTTGTCGCTGTAGCCTACGTTATTGAACTGTTCTTTTCTCAACCGGATCCTGCAGGTTTACTGCGTGGTATGGTATTACCTACGCTGCCGGAAACGGACGCTCTTTATCTGGCGGCCGGGGTACTGGGTGCCACCATTATGCCGCATGTGATTTATCTTCATTCGGCACTGACACAGCGGGATACCGGCGGTAACCGTAGCCAGCGTTACAGCTCCACAAAAATGGATGTGGCTGTCGCGATGACGATTGCCGGTTTTGTGAATCTGGCCATGATGGCAACGGCGGCGGCTGTATTCCATTTTAACGGACATACCGGTATAACGGAATTGGACCAGGCGTATGTCACACTGAAACCCCTGCTGGGGAATGCTGCGGCACTGGTATTTGGCCTGAGTCTGGTCACTGCCGGTCTGTCCTCTACGGTGGTAGGGACATTGGCCGGCCAGGTGGTCATGCAGGGGTTTATTCATTTTACCATCCCGTTATGGGTGCGCCGCCTCGTGACGATGTTGCCGTCATTTATTGTGATCATTGCCGGGATGGATCCGACGCGGGTACTGGTTCTGAGCCAGGTGCTACTGAGTTTCGGTATTGCATTAGCCCTGATCCCGTTACTGGTCTTCACCGGAAACTCCCAACTGATGGGCGAGCTGGTCAACAGTAAAAAAACACGTATCACCGGAGGGGTGATCGTTGTACTGGTGATAATGCTTAACCTCGGGTTGCTGATAGGTGAAGTCCCGGGACTATTGTAGTAATCTGAAAATCTCCGGTATGAAGTCCGCCGGATGGCGGAGCACTTTCATTAAAGGGCGCGGGAAACTTCCTCAGTGGCAGCGGTCACTGTCAAGGGTAAAAATTTTCCTATGGTATTATTCAGCATCTTACCTATGTGCATTGGCTATTCTGCAAGGTATGGTAGATTACTGTAAAAATTATAACGTGATTTCGCCGGACTTATCGGTGAAGAAATAATTTGAAGATGCCACTGTGTCTTCACCATCAATTACCCCCAAGCGGAGTAGCATAAGAATGACAAACTATGCCTTGGTCGGCGATGTTGGCGGAACGAACGCCCGCCTTGCATTGTGTGAAGTGAGTAACGGTAATATCTCACAGACCAAAACCTTCTCTACCTCTGATTTTCAGAGCCTGGAGGATGTCATCCGTCACTATCTTTCGGAACAGCCGGAAGTACGGGCTGCCTGTATTGCGATAGCCTGCCCGGTGAAAGATGACTGGATCGAAATGACCAATCATCACTGGGCATTCTCTATTGAAGAGATGAAGCAGAATCTTGGTCTGGAACATCTGGAAGTGATCAACGATTTTACGGCAGTCTCAATGGCTATTCCTTGTCTGAGTGATGACGATGTTATTCAGTTTGGCGGGAATGAACCGGTTAACGGTAAGCCGATTGCCATCTATGGAGCAGGTACCGGGCTGGGTGTCAGCCATCTGGTGCATGTGGATAAACGCTGGGTCAGTCTTCCGGGCGAAGGGGGGCATGTCGATTTTACCTGTGGCACCGAAGAAGAAGATATGATCATGAGCGTGTTGCGTGCAGAACGTGGTCGTGTCTCCGCAGAGCGTGTGTTATCCGGTAAAGGTCTGGTGAATATCTACCGTGCGATTGTCATTTCAGATAACCGTGAACCGGAGAAATTACAGCCTCAGGATGTGACCGAACGCGCGCTCTCCGGTGAGTGCACCGATTGCCGTCGTGCGCTGTCACTGTTCTGTGTGATTATGGGCCGGTTCGGCGGAAACCTTGCGCTGACACTCGGTACCTTCGGCGGTGTCTATATTGCCGGTGGGATCGTGCCGCGTTTCCTGGAATTTTTCAAAGCTTCCGGTTTCCGTGCTGCCTTTGAAGATAAAGGCCGCTTCCGTGCTTATGTCCAGGATATCCCTGTCTACCTGATCACCCACGATCAGCCAGGATTATTAGGTGCCGGTGCCCATATGCGCCAGTATCTGGGGGTCGTGCTGTAACAGCACCCTGTGATAGCTCGCTGTGATCGTGCCAACTGACCGGACGGTTACAGCTTCATCAGCTGGCGGAACGCTTTGACTTTGCTGCGACTGACCGGGATCTGAAACTCCAGCTCATGGAGTTTCAGAATATAGGTATTGTTAAACCATGGCTCAATTTCGCGGATCCGGTTCAGGTTCACGCAGAAAGAGCGGTGACAGCGGAAAAACTGACTTTCCGGAACCCGCTGGCAAAACTCACTGATACTCATCGACATAATAAACTGATCACGGCGGGTATAGACGATGGTCAGCTTCTCATGGGCTTCCGCATAACAGATATCGTGGATATCGGTCACGATAATCCGATCGTCCTTCACCAGATTAATGGTCTGCTGGATCTTTTCTGCCGCCCGGGGAACGACGGGGTTTTGCTGCGCCTGCCAGTTGCTTTCCAGCTTATTCAGCATCGTGACAATACGCGATTCCTGATAGGGCTTCAGAATATAGTCAAAGGCTTCTAATTCGAAGGCTTCTACCGCGTGCTCTTTCCAGGCCGTAATAAACACAATCAGCGGACGTACGGCGAACATGCTGATATTTTTTGCCAGCAGCATGCCATCCAGTGACGGGATATTAATATCGAGGAAAATCACGTCTGCCTGATGATTTTGCAGATATTTGAGGACATCAACACCGTCGGTAAAGCAGGCCTCAATGCTGATATGGCTGTGATGCTGTATCATCCAGCTGAGTTCCTGCTGTGCCAGGTACTCATCTTCCACAATAATGGCCTTCACGTAATAGTCTCCGGACTGAATTGTCGTTGGTCGAAAGCTTTGGGTGGCACGTTTTTTGTTACCGTGAAGGAGATTTCAGTACCAGGGGAGAGCCGCCTGATGCACAGCCCCTCTCCGTACAGCAGCCGGACGCGGTGATGAACATTTAACAGCCCTATCTTATTGCCGGGCATTTCATTACCGGCCACGCGGCGGATAACGTCTTCGCTGATCCCTTCACCGGTATCGCGTACCGAAATAGAGACATCCCCGTCGGTGTCTGTCCTTCTGACACTGATGGTCACCACACCTTTTCCCTGACTTCGTTGTATGCCGTGCACAATGGCATTTTCCACTAACGGCTGGATCAACAGGCTGGGAATTTTGCAGGCAATATCTTCATCAATATCGTAAATCACCGAGAGTTTGTCGCCAAAACGCGCCTGTTCGATGGCAATATAATCCATAACCTGGTAGAGCTCTTTTTTGATATCTATGGGTTCGTCATCACTCAGTTCCAGGTTATAGCGCAGGTAGCGGGAAAGGTTGATCACCAGCTGTCGTGCGGTATCCGGGTTCATCCGGATAGAAGACGAAATAGCGTTCAGAGCATTAAACAGGAAGTGCGGGTTAATTTTACTCTGCAGCGCACGGAGTTCGGCTTTATTCGCCATTTCCCGTAACTGCTCTGCACGGGATACCTCCAACTGGGTCGATATGATTTGTGACAAACCGACAGCCATTTCTTTCAGAGAGCCGGTTATTTTATGTGCCCGGCGATAATAGATTTTTAATGTCCCGGCGACGGCGCCTTTTTCCCGCAACGGGATCACCAGGATAGAGTGGATATCCCGGGTACGATAGGCTTCATCATTATTGCGGATAATGATTTTACCACTGGTAATGGCCAGGGTAGTGGTCGGGCTCAGACTGATATTCCCTGTCTGATAGTGCTCCTCTCCGTAACCGACATAAGCCAGAATTTCCTGGCAATTGGTCAGGGCAACGGCATCTGCGTTGATATCATGGCGGATTATTTCACATACCTGACGTAACGACTCGCTGTTCACATGGCGGAACAGGGGTAACGTTTTGTTGGCAATATCGAGAGCCAGTTTGGCCTGCCGGGCGGCCTGTGCCTCTTTTTCACCCTCCACGCTTTGCACCAGCAGGACAATCAGACCGATACTCATCGACCCGAGGATCATCGGCAGTGCAATTTCACTGACTATTTCAATGCCCAGTGCGGCAGGACGGGCAAAGAGAACAATCAGCAGCATGGTCAGGGATTCACATAACATACCGCAGAGGATCCCGGCACTCCAGCGCCGGGATTTCCCGACATGCTGGTAAATCATTCCTGAGATCACACCCGCCAGAATACTGGTGATCAGACAGGGAACGGAGCTGACCCCGTGGATATCAATCAGGTAGCGATGCAGCCCGGCAATCACACCGGTAGAAATGCCCACCCAGGGACCAAACAGGATCCCGCCGGACATGACGGCTATGATACGGACGTTCAGTAAGGAGCCATCCACATTAATGCCGGTCCAGGTACTGAACAGCGCAAATAACGAAAAAATGAGGATGACGGCCAGCTTTTCTGCCGGCGTATAGTCATCTTTTTGCAGTAACTGACGGAACGGGGCGGCCCGTGTCAGAAAAAACAGGCAAATCAGCATCAGGGCAGCCCGATCAAAAACTGCCAGTAGTTTATCAAAGTGCAGGAACATCGTGGCAGGCCTTAGATCAGATTGCGACAGGGATTGCGGCGTATGATAGAAAAAACTCACCTTGTGCACCAGTGCCGGGTCCGGTTATTCCACCGGAAAAGGTATTCTGATCAATTTTTCGTGGCCGACAGGCCAGCGGTGCCGGGAAATAGCTGGTTACCTCACCACATCAAATCTTGCAGGATTGAAAATATATTAAAAGCCAATTTCTGTCGCTACGTCTTCCTTTTACACTTCAGGGAGTATGAAAAGGTGGGCTGAGTCCTTTTTTATAGCGGATTGCATCAATGCTCTGACAAATATAGAGAATAAGGCTACAGTAGTTGCTCGTTAAACTGTGTTACCTGCAGCAGGCAGTCCTGTTTTCTGTGAAACATGCGACGTCAGAGCGGGTGACAGCCTTTCACTGGAAGTGAGCTTGATAGAATGAAAACACTGTTGATGGCGATTGATCGTCAGGCCACCATGGCAGAAAAAGTGATTAACGTGACTCTGGAACAGGCCAAAGCGCATCAGGCGTCGGTCATTATTTTATGTTGTGTGGCGCCGGATGATGCCGCCTGCAGTCAGCCGATGGAAATTGATACCGCAGAAAAAAATGCGCTTTCAATGGATGCGCTGGACTCCCGGAATTCTGCCGAACAGATAGTTCGCTATGCGCTGAATCCGTTTGCAGAGGCCGGTATTCCTGCCCGCGGGATGATTTGCTGCGGTGACCCGGCGACGACGATCGTTGACCAGGCTGACCGGCTTAATGTGTCGATGATTATCATGGGACGGCGCCATCTCTCTGCCTTCAATCGTATTCTGAAAAGTTCAGTCAGCGCGGCGGTCCTGGAAAGAGCTCACTGTCCCGTATTAGTCGATGTATCCAGAGAGACTTCGTCTTCAGTATGACCGATACCCTTATCCCTTCAATTTCCGGCCTGGTTATTTTGGGGCTTTTCTGGACACTGGTTGTCAGGAAGAGCCGGTTATCGCTGGCCGGTGGTATTCTTCTGACGGTGCTCCCGGTCATTGCCGGAAACCTCTATTGGTTTTATGCCTGTAAGCCTGAACTGGATGTACAAAAACAGGAACAACGTGCGCTGGCTCAAATTTCCTCACTGCCAGGTTACCGGGTACTGAAAATTCAGGAGCCCGGACTCTGGCGAATGCTACAACAGGCTTTTTTGCGGTCGGTTCGCGAGGGTAACAGTGTTCCTGTCGCCCTGGGACAGTTGCGCGGTATGCTGGTGGATGTCATCAATCAGCGTATCGGCCGGGCCAGTGATGATGCGGTGATCCATTATGTCTCGATGTCAGTGGATGAAATGAAAACGCTGGATAAAATCTCGTCCGATGCCTGTTTTCGTTTCCTGTATCCCCAGGTCGAGGGCGGAGTTAATCTTATGCAATTGCTTCCGCCAGCGCTGAATACGGAGGATGCAGAAGCGATGGAAACGCTGCTGCTGACCAGTCAGGGCCCGGATAAGCCTCTGGATAAAACGCTGGCGACTGAAACCCTGAAAGAAGTGGTCAGCACGTTATATCCGCGCTGGGGTGACCAGCTCAGACAACTGAACGAACCCGGAGATACCTCCCCGAACCATCAGGCGCTCTGTGATATGACGATCGATTTCTATCAGACGATCCTTAGCTTACCGCCGGCTCAGTCGGTGAATTTGTTACGAATGATGGTGCTGAGTGCTGAATAACCTGCGTTCATACGGCAGCAGGTCACCGGGGAAATACGTTTGCCTGCTCCGGTGAGCAGGCAGGGGAACCGCGGGATGCCCTCAGTCAGGAATTCAGCACCGGGGCGGTGGCGGTAAAACGTGCGCCAGGCGGGCGAATGGTCAGAGAGAGAGCCAGTGATGCTATCAGCAGAACCATAATCAGGGTAAAAGTCACGGTAAAGCCACCGGACAACGAGGCGACCAGCGACCCGAGGATACTGCCAATACCGAAGCCCAGATAAATTACGCCATAATTTTTAGTCAGATTATTCAGCCCAAAAAAATCACTGACCAGAGAGGGGAAAACGGTAATGGTTCCGCCGAAGCTGAACGCGATACTGGCCACAGCGATAAAGAACGTCGTTTCATTCAGTGAACTAAACATCAGCAGGCTCATCCCTGCCAGGGAAATCACCTGCGCCAGCGAGATGACGCGAATACGGGGCAGTTTATCGGATAATACTCCCAGCACCAGGCGTCCGCTCAGGTTGGCTATTGCTATTACCGTTACTGCGTTGGCTGCACTTAGCGCAGGCAGGTGGACCATGCTTTGGCCGATATCTTTCGCCACGCCAATCACATATAACCCGCTCATACAGGCGGTAAGAAACATCAGTGCCAGCATCCAGTATTGCGGTTGTTTCATTGATTCAGCCAGTGAAAAATCATAGCCGGAAGCCACGCCGGGCTGTGACCCTCTGCGCGGAGCATCTTTCATCAGTGATGCACCCATAGCCACCATCACCAGTGCAATACATCCCCACAGCATAAACGTGCGTTCAAGCCCCTGATGGATCAGCAGGTAGCTGCAGATAAACTTAAAGCCCAGACTGCCCAGACCGTATGCCCCGATGGCACAGGCAGAAATCACCCCTTTACGTTCCGGAAACCATTTTACACAGTTAGATAATGTCATCAGATAACCGGCCCCATCGGCCAGTCCGACCAGTACCCCGGCACTGAGATACAGCATCGGCAGTGATGAGGCTGCAGAGGTCAGGAAAAAACCGATAGCCAGTAACCCTCCGGCACCAAGGGTAACCTTCCTGACTCCGAACCGCTCCTGCAGTTTACCGGCCAGAGAAGAGGCAATCGCCAGTCCGAGACTGAGTAAGCCGAAAGAAAGTGCAACTTTGCTGACGGGGGCTGAGAGTTTTTCTGACAGGGGCTGATTAAACAGACTCCAGGTATAGACAGAGCCCAGGGCAAACTGCGTAATAATGGTGCCGGCCAGGGTCAGCCAGCGGGTCAGGGGGGAAAAGGGTGATTCTGTATTCATATCATGCTCCGCATGCGAGTGTTCTGCTGCAGTGAGCATAATGAATGCCTGCTTTCTTGTGTGGGTAATGGCATGAAGTGCAGTTTTCAGGGAATGAATGACATTGTTCGGGGAATAAACGGAAGCACTGGCGACAACCGGCCGCCAGCAGGTTCTCAGGTGCGGCGATAGCGGCATCGCAGAGGCGTACGGATAAACATTAAAAGATTAGCGCAGGAGATACCTGCCAGCCCGATAATGGCATGGGGTTGCCAGACGAAACCTTCATATTCTGCGGAAAAAGCCAGGGCAACCAGAGGAAATAACAGGGTACTCCAGCTGGCTTTGGCCGGGCCTATCCGGCCCAGTAAGATAAAATAAGCACCGAACCCGCAGACGGAACCGATAATAGCCAGGTAGCAGACTGCACCCAGCCAGCGAATATTCGCGGGCGGGACGAGCGAATACCCCATAAGAAGACTCACTAAAGCCATCACTAACGCGCCGTAGAGCATGGCATAGCCGGTTGTCGTCAGCGTATCCTGTTGCTGTTGTTTGTGGCGAACACTGATCATATTGCCCAGAGAAAAGCCGAGTGTGCCCAGTGCTGATAAACCGATACCGCAGAGCAGCCCGGGGGATACATGATTTTCTGATAACTGCGGCCAGAATAAAATAACGATCCCCCCGACCCCGATAACGACTGCCGGAAGAAAGCGTGCAGGTGGTTTCTGCCGGAAAAAAATCCAGCTATTAATTGCGTTATAGCAAACCGCCATCGAAAAAATAACGGATTCCAGCCCGCTGTTGATCCACTGTGCGGCATGGTAAAAACAGATGAAATTGAAGCCGAAGATAGTACAACCCTGAAGCAGACAATAAAGGTGTGTCTTTCGGGATAATGAGGTCAGCCGTCCGGTTAGCTTTAGCGCCAGCAATAAAACAACGGATGCCAGCGCAAAGCGCCAGAACACAGCAACAGTGACCGGAATGGCTGCATTATGTTGTTGTACAAAAATGGCAATCCAGGTGGTTCCCCAGATGAGGACGACAGCGAAATAGAGCAGTATATTCATTTGATCTCCGGTCAGCCTTATTTTTCGGCCTTCAGTATCAACGGAACAAAAAGGGACTGTTTGTATCATCCTGCTACCGGTTTGCTTATTTCTGCGCTTTTATTTGTGTGAAGTGAGGTAACGCTGGCGAACGAAGATAGCGGCAGCATACACTGTGCGTCTGACAGCCGAAGAGGGTGAAAAGGGGATGCCTGATTATCAGACAATAGAAATTCTGCAACGGCATAAAGCCAGGCTGCTCAATAGCGTTGCCCTGGACAACGGGGTTCAGCTGGCCTCCTGGTTTAATCAGTGTGACAGAGTGCACCACCAGAGTAATCACCATACGCTGAGCCTGTATATTGCAGATGGCTATGACACCTGGCATAAAACGCCCCACGGCTGGCGTAACGGTGGCGGACCGGACCGTTTTTGTCTGATGCCCGCCGGTAGTGGTTCCGTCTGGGATATTCGTGCCCGGCTTTCTTTTGTGCACCTCTATTGCACGCCGGAACATTTATCGGCACTGGCAGAAAAGATTTGGGATCGCAGCCCGTCTGATGTGATCCCTGATGAAAAAATTTTCGCAGATGATGGCCAAATCACTCAGCTCTACCGCCAGTTTTTACTGAATTATGACTGGCAGCAACCGGCGAACCACCTGTTACTGAGCACAGCCAGCACGCTACTGCTGACCTGTATGGTACAGCAGTACAGCCGGGTGAACTGGGCATTGCCGTCCGTCCGTGGGGGGCTGGCCCCGGCCACGCTGAGGCGGGTATGTGAATTTATTGATCACCATCTTAGCGGGGCACTGACCCTGTCCACGCTGGCCGGTGAGGCCGCGTTAAGTGAATACCACTTTTCAAGAATGTTCCGCCAAAGCACCGGACTGCCGCCACATCAGTATGTCATGGAAAAACGCATGGCAAAGGCTGCTGAGTTGCTCCGCTATCAGGGCATCCCCCTGACAGATATTGCAGTATGCTGCGGCTTTAATTCACTGAGTCATTTCAGCCATCGTTTTCGCCGCTGGTCGGGGATGAGCCCGTCAGCGTACCGGCAAAGCGGGTGCCGCTGACGGCACCTGAGAGATGGCAGAGGAAAGAAGGCTAGTCGCGTTTATCGCTCTCACCCAGGAAGAAATACCATAACGGGACGGAGAAAATTCCGGTAAACACTGCAGTATAAATGACTATCATCATACATTGGGTCAGCATAAGCTCCGCAGGCCATTCGTTCAGCGGAAGATGATATTCATCAAAGACTCCCCCGATAATAGCTCTGCTCATCACACAGGCGGTGATCACCGCCACAGTAATGACTGCGTATAAGAAATGACGCCTGTTTTTATTTAACATCGTTCCGTTACCTCGTTTCAGTCCGGGCGACCCGGAATGTCCATTGATACTGATTGTGTTAACTCACTGTACCTGCTTATGCCGCCGTGGGTTGTGAATCATTCCGGAGCCGCACATCACATCTGTGTCCTGGCCGGTTAACTGCGCTGAGGTGCTATCCCGGAGTCACGGCATGGTCTCTATCATAGTGCCTGTTATTTTTTAACAAAAGGTTAACTTTAATCCTTCCCGGGCGACGGGAAGACTTTTCGGCTAACGATAAAAGGTTATTGATAGATTTATAATAAGAATTATTATCATTATTAACTCTGACGACAGGACAAAGGGTAATTACAGAAGGAAGAGAGGCCCGGAGACGCTATTTCTGCTATAGGGAAATTATTTAATATTATTTAAGTTTTTTTATTCTGTTATATCGCCGGAGTGAATATCTGACGACGGCGAAACAGATCCTGAATCTCAGCAGAGATATTTCCGGGTCAAATGGCAGGGTATTCCATCACAGAACGACCAGTCTTTCCCGGAGAAGATCCTCGTGTGTCGTATATCATTACGCGTATGGAACAGACTATTTTTTTATCTGTTTTTTCAGTCGGGTGAGTACACGCTGTTTTTTTAAGGGCGACAGATAACTGGCGGGAGAGCGGCCATGCAGATGGTCGAGGGTATGCTGCAGAAACACGGCCAGGTAACCCCCGGCATCCAGTTGCTGATGCCGGCCTTGCGGATCCTGATACTCCACATTCACTGCTACGGCACGGGGTGTTTCTATCGTTTCGCCGGGTAGTGAGGGGCATTGTTCCCTGAAAATGGCGGTTTTCTCAGAATATCCGACGATCACCGGGTTAATCAGTACAAATTGCTGACGGCGAGCCTGTTCATCGGTGATATCAATGGCGACGATTTGTTTCGGAATACCCAGCTGAATGGCGGCCAGCGCAGACTCCTGGTGAGTTTGCATGGCTTCCTGCAGCGTTGCGATGTCCTGAGCCAGCTGTTCATCAAACTGTGTCACCGGCAGGCAGGGTTGCTGCATTTCAGGCTGGACGATGGAAAAGATCATGGTGTCCATAGTGTGTCCGTTGTTACAAATGACTGCTGTTTTATCAGAATAACCGGATCCCTCGCCGGGGAAAAGTCCGAATTTGCTGTGGATAGCCTGCGGAAAGGTGCGGGTGTCTCAAAGAGATTATGCAGAAATACCGCACAACGGCTAAAATAACGTCACTAAAAGAGAGGTAATACTGACGTAATGAGAGCCAAAAGTTATCACTGGCAGCCAGAAAAAGTGCCGTTTATCTACCCTGTGGCACTGCGCGAGAATATAGAAAGCGTTCCTTCCGTCACCGGCGTCTATTTTTTCTATGGTGAAAGCGACACGATGCCACTCTATATTGGCAAGAGTGTCAATCTCCGTTCACGCCTGTTGTCACATTTGCGTAACCCTGATGAAGCGAAACTGCTGCGTCAGACCCGCTATATTCGCTATCAGCAGACTTCCGGAGAGATAGGTGCACTCCTGCTGGAGGCTCAACTGATCAAACAACTGAAGCCATTATTTAATAAAAAATTACGCAGAGTCAGACAGTTACATACTCTGAAAATGGATGAGGCGGGTATCAGCGTGGTTTCACTGAGCCAGCAGGAGATCGGCTACAGTGAAAATATCTACGGACTCTTTAAGAACCGCTACAGTGCACAGGAAGCGCTGAAAGAAATCGCCGATCGCCATCAGCTTTGCTATGGTCTGCTGGGGATAGAGAAAATCCCCGCGGGTCGTGCCTGCTTCCGCCATGCATTACGTAAATGTTCCGGTGCCTGCTGCGGGGTTATTACCGCCGAAGCGCATAATGCACAATTACTTGAAGCATTACAGACCCTGAAAGTCGTTTGCTGGCCGTGGCCCGGGCGGATAGCGTTACAGGAAGGCGATAAATATCATGTAATTGACCATTGGGCATGGCTTGGAGAGGCAGATACTCTGGAACAGGCTAAGGCACTGACGCAGATCTCAGGCGGCTATGATATCGACAGTTATAAGATCCTGTGTAAGCCGCTGTTGTCCGGCAATTACGGGATCATCCCGCTAGCCTGACGACTGTTATTTTTTCGCCGGGGAAGAGCAGGAAGTGGCGGAAGTCATTCCCTGCAGATTGGGGGCCCGGCTGTCTGCAATGACACATTCTGTCTCTGCTACGATCTTATGCGTTTTTCCGCTCTGCCAGCGGTTATCGTCATCAGACCGAAGATCGGGTATTCAGCAACGGCTGTGTATTGACGTCATCTTCCGGTAATAGTGATGACGGAACCTCACAAATTACATTTTTATGTTCATCATCTGCGTTTTTTATTTTATACCTTCTCTTGCAGAGATGGAAAATAGCCGCTAAGGGATACGTTGCAAAGGCTATAGATGCAAAGGATCCTGCCCGCTTTCTTTATTTCCGGCGAAGACCACAGGGGGATATTTCATTGGTCACCCTGACAGTGACAACGCATCAGACGCCAAGTCTGATCTGGCTTGTTCTTTTTCCAGACGGGTCGCGCCCCGTCCTTCTGTGGCATGAGTCTGTTGCACGCTGCTGATACCGTACGCGATTCGGACGGTGGGGCAGGGCGCTTATAGACTGGCGTAGTACTCCGCTTGCAGAACCACTGACCGTCCGGCATACCGTTTTGCAGGAGCACTATCATTAATCGTGTTTAGCGACAGCGAATAAGCCTGTACGGCAATGAATAATATGACACAGGTACAACACTGTTGCCCTCGTTCCGGCTCAGGCGGGGGAGAGGGCGCTGACGGTATCGGTATCGTGTCCCGTTAAGAGTCTGAAGCAAGACGTCCGGAGTCTTGCTGCAGAACGGTAGTGCTCTTGGTAAGGAAGAATGATTTCTCCGCTTCCGTGGAACCATCAAACCTCATTGCGGTCTTTAGGTGGGCAGGTAATTTCTGCTATCCCTCAGGACGTAATATGTGCTATTAAATAAGAAAGATTCTTATTCTCAACAATGGTGTTGTTATAAATAAGTTATATTGGTTATTAATTATGGGTTCAGGTTTATTTTATGTATGCCCTTTGGTGAATTAAATGTCTTATATTTTCTGCCTGCCAATATTATTATATTAACTGAAAGTGATTATAAATATTGGCAATTAATATTTCTTTCAGGATTGCGTAATATTATTTGAGGTAATTCCTTCCGGAAGCCTCCCCGGGTATGATTTTTTAACCTCATGATTTAAATCAGTAAAAAGTAACTTCCTATATTTTAATTATTTCAGAGCACGGCGCAGAAAGTTGTTTTACGTATCAGAGATTACCGATTGATTTTCTTTTGGTTACAATTGGTTCATTGAATGCGGAATAAATTTTTTAGATGTGAATGAATATAATACACTCCGCAACAAAAAGTCGTTTTTCCCACATTTTTCTTGACAACATCCGGGTGTGGAGGAATATACTGGGCCTCATTCGGACTACACAGAACCAGTTATTGTGCTCTTATGACAATATATGCGTCTCTAAAATCTGGGTACATCTCTTATAAGCAAATTCAGCGTCAGTCAGTTCAGTAATTTGTTTATAGTCGGGTACCGCATAGCGCTTATCCAATAAGCTTCGCCTGTAAACGTTTCGTTGCAAGAATTGTTTACGTCCCTGTTTGTAAAGATAAGGGCGAGCGGGCAAGTTTTATCCTGTGTTTTTGGCTTTTTGCAGGGATATGTGCTATCGGAGTGCTCTGGCGTTTAGAGGAAAGGATGGTGCGACATCTGTTTCTACTTCTCCCTGTCTCTGCTCTTATCATTTTACCTGCCTGGTAAGGGAATTGGCACGTGGGTGTCGCGGGCTACTATGGTCACTTAATACAAAAGAAGATAGTCATGTTAAGTAATGATCTCACATCGCTGATTACGCGTATTGACTTCGCGTTAATCTCATCAATTCATATAATTTATCCACCGCTAACCATTGGTCTGGCTCTACTTCTGTTCATTTCTGAGCTGATTTGGGTCAGGAAAAAAGATGATAAGTGGTACCGTATCACGCGTTTTTTTGAAAAGCTGTTCATTGTTAACTTCGGTGCAGGTGTTGCTACCGGGGTTACGATGGAGATGGCTTTCGGTATCCTTTATGGTCGCTTCTCTCAGGCCGCCGGTCCGTTCTTCGGCCAGGTCTTAGGGTATGAAACCATTACCGCCTTTATGTATGAAGCCGGGTTCATCGGTCTGATGATCTTTGGCTGGGGCAAAATCAGTCGCGGTATGCACCTGTTTGCAACCTTCAACGTGGCGCTGTCTTCAACACTGTCGGCAATGTGGATCCTGGTGGCTAACTCCTGGATGCAGACGCCAACCGGTGTTGTCTACAAGAATGGTATCTTCGAGGTCACTGACTGGATCGCGGCACTGTTTAATACCAACGTCCGTTCTGCTTTCCCGCACATGCTGCTGGCGAGCTTTGAGCTGTCGCTGACTTTCGTGGTCTCAGTCTGTGCCTTCTTCGTACTGAAGCGCCGTCATGTGGATATCTTCCTGAAACCGTTTAAATATGGTCTGGTCGCGTTGGCAGTTGTCGCGGCAGCACAGGTATATATGGGGGATGTTCTGGGTGAAAATACCCTTGAGAACAAGCCTGCAGCGCTGGCAGCGATGGAAGGTCAGTATGATGCTTATGATGCGCAAGGCAATGTTAACAATGCCTGGAACATCATCGGCTGGCCAAATAAAGAAGGTACAGGCCTGGCATGGTCGATTTCTATCCCTCATGCACTCAGCCTGATTGAAACCAAAACCTGGAATGGCCCGGTACGCGGACTGAACAGCTTCCCGAAAGATGAGCAGCCGCCGGTTGTCATCCCGTTCTATACCTTCCGTATCATGGCAGCTGCGGGTGGTGCACTCCTGCTGATCAGCCTGTGGGGTGTGTGGCTGATGGCTCGTCGTCGTCTGACTGCGGAAAAAGCCTCAGATAACAAGCTGTTCCTGATGATTGCTGTGGCGATGGTGGTTCTGCCTTACCTTGCGGTTATCGCAGGCTGGTGGACACGTGAAATCGGTCGTCAGCCGTGGATTGTTTACGGACTGATGCGTACAGAAGACGGAATGAGTGCAATGACCACCGGTCTGGCTATCTTCTGGCTGATTGGTTTTGCAATCTTCGAATCAGCGGTCGTTGTCGGTACGATCTGGTTCCTTGCGAAAGTGGTTCGCCAGGGTCCTGATTTAACCAGCAACATCCCGGGTGAAGGTCATGAGCACCTTGGGCAGCTTGACCTGCCTGAAGGCGAGCATGCTGACCATCCCGAATACATAAGACCGGTTTGATACGGAGAAGATAATCATGGATATGCTTACACATACTCAGCATTTTTTGATCATTGCCTGGTGGCTGGCTTTTGGTGTCAGCGTACTGTTGTACATCGCGCTTGATGGTGCAGATCTTGGGGCCGGGATCTTCTCACTGTTTGTGAGAGATCACGACGAACGCGGCGCTATCATGACCGCGATGGCCGGGACCTGGGATGCCAACGAGACCTGGCTTATCGTGGCAGGGGGTATCATGTTTGGTACCTTCCCGTTCGTCTACGGTTCTGCATTCAGCTATCTGATGGTGCCGATGGCACTGGTACTGTGGGGCATTATGTCCCGCGCCGTGGCACTGGAGTTCCGTCACCTGGCGTCTCCGTTCTGGCAGCGTTTCTCTGACGGTGTCTTCGGTATTGCCAGCCTGACGGTCACTTTCTTTGGTGGTGTTTGTGTCGGTGCTATTCTGCAAGGTTTTGCACTGGATAACCCGGCTCAGGGTGTACCGCACTATGCAGGCGGGGCGTTTAACTTTATTACCCCTTTCTCCATCTGGACTGGTATTGCTTCCTGTATCGCGATGACATTCTCTGGTGTGCTGTTTGTTCGTGCCCGCTTCGAGAAAACAGAACCTCTGCGTCAGATTGCTGCACGCTGGACCGCAGTGGTCTTCTGGTTAGCGATTATCGCGGTGGTCATTACCTGGATCTGGAGCGCAGCGAACTTTGACTGGGCACGTGATAAATGGTTTGGTCCGCACTTCTGGATTTGGGGTATCTTTGCCCTGCTGGCACTGATCTGCATCGAAATGGTACGTCGTGATACCCTGAAAGATAAAGATTTTGCGGCAATTCTGTGGTTCAACGGCGCTGCACTGATCCTGGGCTTTGGTATGCTGATCACCATGTTCCCATGGCTGGTGCCAGGCACCTGGACCATCTGGAATGGTGCTACCCCGCAGGTTTCCCTGATCACCTTCACCCTGACTATGGGTGGGTTTGTACCGGTCATGCTGATGTATAACTGGTATCAGATTTGGGTATTCCGCGGCCGTATCTCCAAACTGGTTGGCTACGGACACTAAACACACTATGTCGTCTCGCCCCCCCCTTAGCGGAGCGGCAGCTCGCCTGGCGGAACGTTGGCTCTCGGGTCAACGCCGCCAGGCTGGTGCGCTCTTTTCCCTGTCTGTCACTATGGCCACGCTAAGTGCCATCATGATGATTGCCCAGTGCTGGCTTTTGGCATGGCTGATAGATAAGGTTGTCATTGGCGGCAAAGGATTAGCCGACCTTTTCCCGGCGATTTGGTTATTACCTGTCGTCATGATCCTACGCGCAGGGTTGGACATGCTGCGTCAGGGCTTTGCTTTTGAAAGCGCCGCCCGTATCCGTCAGACACTACGCGCGACGTTACTCGAACGAATTTCAGCATTGGGTCCTTCCTGGAGCCAGCAGCAGCGAACCGGCAGTATTGCCAGCACGCTGGGCGAAAGTGTTGAAGCTATCGAAACTTATTTTTCCGCCTTCCTCCCCCAGAAAATCATCATCGGTGTTGTTCCCCTGGCTATTTTGGTCGCATTATTTCCGGCTGACTGGATTTCCGGACTTATCATGCTGTTCACCGCCCCGTTGGTGCCACTGTTTATGATTCTGGTAGGGAAAGGTGCAGAGAAAGTGAACCTCAGGCAATGGCGTAAGCTCAGTCTGATGAGTGCTCATTTCTTTGATGTCATTTCCGGCCTGACAACATTACGTCAGGCGAATGCTGCCCGTCGGCAGGCAAAAATCATTGAAGCGATTTCTGATAATTATCGTCAGACGACGATGAAAGTACTGCGCATTGCCTTCCTGTCTTCTCTGGTGCTGGAGTTCTTCGCAACGATCAGCACAGCGATGGTGGCAGTGTATGTGGGCTTCCGTCTCTATTATGGCGATCTGGCGTTTCTTCCTGGTTTGTTTGCTTTGCTGCTGGCCCCTGAGTTTTTCCGTCCGTTGCGGGATCTCGGTGCGCATTATCATGCACGTATGGATGCCATCGGTGCCACCGAAGGGCTGCTGGACATTCTGAATGCACAACCGCCTGAACAACGGCATAGCAAACCATTGCCGGAACAGTCTCCTCAGGAAATCCATGTGGAAGGGCTGGGATATCAGCATCCGGAAGGCGGGGGGATTGACGATATCTCCTTTACATTGCGCCGCGGAGAAACGCTGGCGATTGTGGGGTCGAGTGGTGCCGGTAAAACAACACTGGCACGGCTGCTGCTGAGATTTATCAGCCCGGCCTCCGGTAAAATTTTGCTGGACGGACAGGATTTGTCTGAGCTGGACCTTCAGGCATGGCAAAAACAGATTGGCTGGTTACCTCAGCGACCGACACTGTTTGCCGGTACCATTGCAGACAATATCTGTCTGGCACATCCACAGGCCAGCGATAATGAAGTGCAGGCAGCTGCGACGCTGGCCCAGGCGTCGACCTTTATCGAAAACCTGCCTGAAGGGTATATGACTCAGGTGGGCGATGGGGGGCAGGGGTTGTCCGGTGGGCAGATCCAGCGTGTGGCCATGGCGCGTGCCGTACTGACGGCTCCGCCTGTTCTTATCCTTGATGAGCCTACCGCGGCACTGGACAGTAAAACGGCGCAGCAGATGATGGCCTCGCTGGTCAGCACCTTACCGGACTCCGCCCGTCTGGTGATCACCCATGACACGTCGGTGGCGGCGATGGCTGATCGGGTATTGGTACTGGCACAGGGCAGGGTGATTGAGTCAGGTCATCCGGATGACCTGTTGCGAAGCGGTGGTGTGTTTGCTGAACTCGAACGCTTGCAGAAGGGAGCGACAGAATGAACGACTTACGTCATCTGTTAAAGCTGGCGCGGCCATGGCGGTTGCGTATGGCTGCCGGGATAGCGCTGTCTGTTGTGGTTATCCTGTCTAATGTCACTCTGCTGTCAGTCTCCGGCTGGTTTATTGCCTCAATGGCACTGGCAGGCGTCGGTAAGCTGACTCTGGAGTTTTTCACTCCGGCAGCCGCTATCCGTGGCCTGGCCGTACTGAGAACCTTCGCACGTTACCTGGAGCGTTTGGTCACACATGATGCGACCCTGCGCCTGCTGTCGGTGTTGCGCGTCTGGTTCTATAAACATCTTGAGCCACTTGCGCCGGCGCGATTACAGGACTTCCGTGACGGTGATCTGCTTGCACGTTTACGGGCGGATATTGATAGCCTGGATAATTTTTATCTGCGTATCCTGGCGCCTGCGATTGCAGGGTTAATTTCCTCGATCGCTATTCTGTGTGTCCTGTTCTGGTTCTCGCCGGGTGTTGCAGGTATTGATGTCATTATGCTGCTGCTGGCCGGAGTAGTCATTCCGGTCGTCGTGGTGGCATGCACCAAAAAAAGCGGTAATGACGTGGCCGGTTTACGGGCATCATTGCAGGTGGCTTCGACGGATCTTATCCGTGGCCTGGGGGAATTACAGGTTGCGGGTGCGGTGAGCCGTCAGACCCGCCATCTGTCTGATCTCTCACAACAACTGATCTCGGCACAGCGCCATCAGGCCTGGATTAGTGCGTTAGGCAGTGCCTTATCTGCACTGGCCGGGCAACTGGGCATGTTCTGTACCTTCCTGTTTTTGTTGAGTGCCGGACAGGCCGGGAAGATTGCCGGCAATGACTTTGTGATGCTGGTTTTCGCCGTGCTTGCCAGTACCGAAGCGGTAGCCGCGTTGCCTGCGGCTTTTGCGGCGCTGGGAGTGACTCGTGAAGCTGCCCGCCGTATTTTTTCGATGGCAGAACTCAAACCGGCAATTACGTTACCGGAGACCAGTGCCACCCCTGAGCACTTTGATCTGGCATTTTCCGGCGTCACAATGCGTTACGGGCCGGACAAACCTGCGGTACTGGATTCACTGAGTTTCTCTGTCCCTGAAGGGCATTGTCTTGCTCTGCTCGGGCCGAGTGGCGCCGGTAAGACGACTATCCTGAACCTGATTCAGGGGTTCTGGGATTGTGAAGGCAGTGTGACCATTGGTGGTCATGAAGTCAGAGCATTGTCTGATGAAGTGCTGCGCCAGGTGATTTCGGTCGTGGGTCAAAAAACGTATCTGTTTAATGCCTCTATTCGTGACAACCTGCGTCTGGTGGCTCCGGATGCCGATGACGATGCGTTATGGCAGGCACTGGCGAAAGCATCACTGGAAGATGAGATCCGCGCGTTCCCGCACGGTCTGGACACTCTGGTAGGTGAACTGGGTGCAAGGCTGTCCGGCGGCCAGGCACGCAGAATTGCTATTGCCCGCGCATTCCTGTCTCAGGCACCTGTCATTCTGTTAGATGAACCGACAGAAGGGCTGGATGCCACTAATACCGGGCTGGTGCTGAATTCGCTGAAAACACTGGTGAAGGGTAAAACGACTTTACTGGTAACCCATCAGATTCAGCCGCTGGTATTAGCAGATAGCCGACTGATACTGGAATAATCGTCGATCATGCCTGCACGGATAACCGGTTATCTGTGCAGGCTTTTTTCTTCCTCTCCCCGAAACCGGCCTTCCTGCTGATTATTCTGTTCGCTGATGTTATCCGTCAATGAGGCATAACCACCTCAGTGAGCTCTCCGGAGCAGGTCTTTTTGCATCAGATATTCGTCATAAAATACGCCATCAATACACAAGGCATCTTTGTCGATTGCCCATTCAGTGAATCCGTAAGCACGGTAAAGTGAATAAGCGGCCGTGAGAGTTTTAAGACTTTCACTGCAGTGGTTGCCTTCGGCGCCACTCCTCATAAGATGCACCAAAGGCTTCAGAATGGTGTTGTAAAGCTTCCGGTCCCTGACTAAGGCAGCCACTTTTTTATTTGCGTACATTACGGACGGGATCCGCTGTAGTGGCAGAAAGCGTTGAGATGCAATATCGTTATGCAGCTTACCGGATCGGTCAATGCGCTTATTCTGTTCAGGAATTTCTCTGTGCTCAGGGCGGTGTGGCTGGCCGGGAAAATACCGCCCTGTGTTAAAATCTGAGCCTGAACGCACCGCCGATAATAAACAGCATCGAGGCGGACATACAGAGAAAGGCGACCTGCAGACTGGTAAAATTGGCCATAAAACCGATCAGGGCCGGCCCCATCAGGATCCCGAGGTAACCGACGGTGGAAACAAAAGCGACTGACATATTGGAAGGCATAATGGTCTCTTTCCCTGCCAGCGTGGTCAATACAGGGGCAACGTTCGCCGCACCGGTACCGATCAATGCAAAGCCAAGCAACGAAAATACCCATCCGGGGATAAAAACGGCAATGGCAAAACCGGCCATTGCAAATACGCCGCTCAGTATCAGTACTCTTTTCCGGCCCAGCGATTTGACGATGAAGTCACCGGATAAGCGCATAATGGCCATGGCGGTGCCGAACACGGCATAGCCCCATCCGGCATGTTCCAGTTGTACGTGCCGGTGGGCCGTCAGCCAGATCCCTCCCCAGTCGAGCATCGAGCCTTCAGCGAGAAAACAGATCATACACATCACCGCGATGACGGTCAGGCGCAGATTGACCTTCAAACGTGAATTTGTTTGTTCTTCGTGAGAGGCGAAGGGCAACAGTGCTTTGGCGGTGCTTATGATGATGACCAAAATCAGCAGGATAGAAATCAATGAAAACTGCAGCGGCGAAAATCCTGAGCTTAAGATCAGACTCCCGCCCGCTGATCCGGCAATGCCGCCGACGCTGAACAGTCCATGAAACCCGGACATCAGCGGTTTATCCGATTTTTGCTCGACCAATGCGCCCTGAATATTGACGGTGACATCGGTCAGACCGACACCGGCCCCAAACAACAACAAGGCAGTGACCATCAACGGTAATGTGGAGACCGTCGCCAGCAGAGGCAGTGAGGTACAAATGCTGGCCACACCGATAAGGATCATCGTTCTGCACCCAAATTTCCCGGCCAGTTTTCCTGAAAAAATCATGGTGATCAATGACCCACAACCCAGACAAAGCAACAGTAACCCCAGTAAGGCAGGGTCAAGATCCAGCCGGTGCTGAGCATAAGGAACGAGCGGAGCCCAGGCGCCCATGGCAAAACCAGCGATAAAAAAAGCTGACCGGGTCGAGATCCTTTTACCGATGGTATTAATGTTATTGGCAACCAGAGTGTCAGCCATGACTTCTCCACAAAAAAGATAAGATTCACGAAGTAAATCCCATAATATAGGCTGAACTTATCGATAACAATATTTTTGTCTTAAGTCTCATTATCCCGGCATTTTCAAAATCAAGCCAATAAAAAACGCGCCTATCATTCGGGAATGACTCATTAATCCGACCCCCTGATGTTATTGGTTTAACTTACTGTATTTAAAAAATAAAAATTAAATGATATCAGGAGGTAACGGTATTCCATGACGACTGTTGAAAATATAATTATCAGGAGGCATATATCAATATATTTTATGATGCCCGGTAATAATAAAATAATTTCAGGTTGAACGATAGAATCCGATAATTTCTGAGTTAAGATTAAAATAAGAAATTCCTGGCATTATTCTAACGCTCACCTGAATTAAACCTGGAGAAGTTCATTACGCATTCCATAAGACCGATAAGCAGCCATTAATTATAGATATGATCCGCTCTATCCACGATAAAATAGAACGTTATCTGAGATTATAACTGTCGGTAGCGGACGGATTGAATTAAATATGAAACATCGGGAAATACTACAGGTCTGTCAGGAAAAAGATGCGGAAAAAACGGCCGGGTTGATGAAGCACCTGTTATGGATGTGTGCAGAGATTTCTATTCTCATCTGTTTCTGAAGATGGTCCTGACATCTCTGCCCGTCAGCGGGCAGGGATCACTCTGTTTCGCAGCAGGTGACTCTGCGAGTCTGGTTTCTCATTCTACAGCTCCGGTCTTCACGGGAGGGGGGATTTTGGTGCCGCCCATTTTGTCATTGTTTACTGGCAAGCTTCGTTACTGAATAAAAGTTCAGGAGCTATATCACTGTGAACGATCAGCGTTTACGCCGGTAGGCATCCCATAAGGCGAGTCGGAAAGCGATCCTTTTTATAAATGCCGGATAACGGCCAGCCAGGATCCGGAAGTAGAATTTCTGCATTGTGCTGGTCTCATCAATCCTGTTCAGTCAGTGGCCGGAGGGTAAAGAGTATACTTTTTTTTATCCGGCTAAAACCTGAATAACCGGTTTGCCCGTGTCCTATTCCTGCAGTGACCTGTGGCAGTATACGACCCCGGGGCGGGAGTGTAAGTAGACCTGTTTTAGTTCCAGACACTTTTTGAGGTTTCCGGTTTTTT
>NZ_JMPR01000028.1 GCF_000735525.1 Tatumella ptyseos ATCC 33301
ATCTTCAAGTTGCCGCAGACGGCGCAATTCTGTCACGCCCATACCGCCAAATTTCTTTTTCCAATTGTAAAACGTCGCCTCAGAAATCCCCATCTTTCTGCAGACTTCCTCGACGCGAGTGCCGGTTTCAGCCTGTTTGAGTGCAAAAGCGATTTGTTCCTCGGTATAACGTGTCTTTTTCATAACGAATGACCTCTTTTGGGAAGGAAAAGAAAGGCCGAAAACTCTACTTTACAACGGTACTGAATAAAGGGGGAAGGTCACGATTAATTCCTTTTTTTGGGGATTATCCATTGAGCTTCATCGAGATTAAACTCATGCCAGCGAGCAAAGCGAAGTTCGCTTGAGCGAACAAAGGTCAGCATGGTTAACTCAATAGCCAGACGTGTTATCAGGTTTCCGTTAAAGTCTGCTAACTTTTGGAAAAATGGGGCTAGGTGACCTGTTTTTAATGCTGCATGATGTTTTGTATCACGCTTCTTTAACCGGATATTGAGGTCATCAGGGATAATTTCAGTTTTAGCACCACTCAATCGGGCGTATCGCACCACATCTTTTACCCGCTGTTTCAATCGATCTGCAGTATCGTGCTTTCCCATCTCGTGCACTTTCTGAAATAGCGGTGTAATGCTGAAACTTTCCAGTTTGCGGATATCTAACGCGCCGATGGCAGGAAAAATGTATCGTTCTAAACTGCTTAATACCCGTTTCTGATGGTCTGCACTCCACATCTGATGATTTGCCCAGCTGCGAGCGACAGCTTCAAAAGTATAGGTTCCGTTAGCAGTTGCTTTCTCTTCTCTCTGCTTCGCCTTCGGATCGATATCTTGGAGGAGGAGACCTTTGGCTTCATCTCGTCTTGCTCTGGCACCAGCCAGACTCAGATCGGGATACACACCGAAGGCAAGGCGATCTTCTTTTCTGTCAGAAGGACGACGATACTTCATACGCCAGTATTTAGAACCTGTCGGAGATACTTCAAGATACAAGCCGCCCCCGTCAGAGAGTTTGTAACTTTTCTCTTTTGGTTTGGCTGTTTTACAGGTTTGTGCTTAGAGTTTGTCGCGGACGTTTCTGTTCATTTTGGGGGCATATTTTACATCGAACCGGAAGTGCCCCGGATTATGCCCCATACATGCACTGGATTTCAATAGATGTGACTGGACCTCAGAATAACTAGAATCCTTTAAGAATCAGTGGTTGATGGGGGTTTGTAGACTTTAGAAGACGTAACTGGATGTCGATATGGTGTCCCCTGCAGACATCAAATTAGAGTTGCAGGAGACTGATTAGAAAAGGTTATTTGGTATGTGTTTGTTTTTTTACCCGCTAATTTACCCATTACGTCCGGATAAAAGCCTGGATTTGAATGTGCAGTGGTCACTATATAGCCAACGGGCCCGGCCGTGAACGATGGTACTTTTCGGCAGCGTTCCGTCTTTGATGCGGTCATATATAAAGGTTTTTCCGAAGCCAGTATCTGCCATGATGAATTTCAGGTCAACCAGGGAGTCTGGCTGTAATTCATGTTGCATATGCTTTTCCTTATTCCTGATTGGATGATACCCAACCCGCGGGCACGACGATACCGCCGGTGACCGGTGCGGGATAGGGTGGTTTGGTTTAGTGGGTGGGGTTACTTACCGTTGATGTGGGGATATTTCTTCAGCAGTTCAGTGGCTTTGAATGGCGGGCCCATGCCGATCCCCTTACGGTTGTTGTCTCGGTAGTTATCGAGGACGTCTTTCAGCATTTGCAATGCTTCATCGCGCTGCTTCAAAAAGTGAGAGTCGAGTTCGTTGCTCATTCATACCTCAGTGGCGTTTAAACTTCGCGGCGCGTTCGCGTTTCTCGTCATCTTCACGGCAGGCTGAATCGCAATAGTGGCCTTTGTCGATGGTGTCGCCACAGCTATAGCATTTGCCGGTGAACGGCTTCGGGCGCGGGCGGTTAGCCATCGCAATCTTCAGTTGTTGCTGCTCCAGCTCTGAAGCCTGGTCGAGTGGGTCTGCGTACATAGTGGTTTCCTTTAGGCAATAAAAAACCGCCTCAGTGGGCGGTCTGGATCAGAGATGAGTGGCTAGCTTATCGCTTTGCCACTCTCATTACTGAGGGATAGGCTACATCGTTATTTATTGGCCCTCCAACTGTCATAACGTGGTACTGAGCAACAATCCCATCGATAGAAAGTGAAATGTCTGTTCCTGCTCTGGTGTCCTCAGGAAGGTCAATTTCCTTCACTTCCCCTGTTTCGTGAAATGTAACTTTAAAAATCACTTCCCTTCCTCCTTCGCATAAACTGGGTCATTTCCCCGTGGTAACTTCATGGCCTCCTGCCGGTACATTGCAAGCCTTTCCCTGAAATACTCCCACAGCGCTTCCGGCTGTTGTTCCTCAACCTGCACGGGCACGACCGGCATATTCATGCGCTCTTTGTAAGCCACGCCTGACGCTGCCAAATCGGCATTAATTTTCTCGCGTTCTTCTTCTGGTCTGGCCGAAATATTGAATGACATAAGCACCCCTCCATTAGGGATATTACATCTTTCTTTCGACTTCGCCACACAATAACTCAGCCGCCGGCCGCCGCTCATGCAGTCGGTCGATGATCAGTTGGCACTGTGTTTCGGTGGGGTAGATTGTTTCAGTGAGGGGAGTTGCCTGGTTACCGGAGAGAATAAGGATTACGTATCCGGCGAGCATCATCTTTCGAGTGCCTCAATTTTTCGCATAATCCGGTCGTAGTGTTCTGTGGTGTTAACGCCAGCCGCAACAACCTCCCGGATATCCTCGACTTCTTCTGTGGTCAGAAATTTATCCCTGTAATCACTCCAACTGACAGCTGCCAGCTTTCCGCCTAAAACATCCATGTTTGCATGAACCGGCGGCTCCTTGCCGTCTTCGTACTCGATAACATAAGTCACCTTTCCCATCACTTCCTCCTGTACGCATCCCACAGAGCAATGCGGAACGCTATTCGTTTAATGAAAGCAGGGAACCATCCTCTGATTATCAGCATGCTTATTCTCTGGATCATCGCACCACCAAAAGGGCGCTTTGCTTCAGGTTTTCGAGCCATGTCTTATCCATTGCAGCGAGTCTCATGCTGATATTAAAGCGACCCTGATTATAAAGCCAAGCCATTGAGCCCATACAATGAGCCTCTTTGCCACTATGCTGATACTTGCCGTTAACATCTTCATGTCCTGAGAGTGTTTTGTGGCACAGGAACGGCGTTATGTCATCAGCAAGAAGCCCAGACTTAATTCCAGCCAGTCGCCCGGACTTCAGCGTGTGAGAAATGGACTCCGGAGAGTCCAGGAATGGACAGTTACTGCATGGTCTGGTTAATGCTATTGCTCGTATTTTTCCCATCACTCAGACTCCAACTTGATGCCGGCCGCGGACAGAGATGCTTTCCATTTTTCATCATGTTTTTTTATTTCCTCTCTCAACCAGCCGATACATTTTGTGCCGGGGGTATTCACTGTTCGGGCTTCCAGTTCGGCAATGCGGGCCTGCGCTTTCTCCAGTGCATCGATAATTACAGTGATGTTTTCGGGGAAGCAAAGGGCGATAAAATCCTGATCCGATTTGCTAACCTGCAATGACGTATGACCATCTTCCATTCTATAGGAGTCGATAACACCCCCATCTTTAGCAGTGGCATCACTACTTAATCGAAGGAATGAGTTACTGGTCCACCACATCCATTTGCCCGGAGTGGCTTTCTTTGCCGCCGCTTTAATCCTCTGCACTAGTTCTGAGATATCAGTCATTAGCCGATTCCTCTTTCAAGACCAGCTTGCCATTAATCAGCGCATCAATGATGACGGTGAACTCCCAGCACCATACGCGGCTATCAACGAACACTCGTAGGCCATCAGGGTAATCGTGAGCTTTGCGCTTAATGAATGCTTCCGCCGCATCGCGGGTTAGGTGGGAGTTAACGTATACCCATTCTTCCTGATAGCCATAGAGGCTCAGATAGTCCCGATCACCCAAAAACTGCCACTGATCATCCTCGTCTAAATCCAGGAAAAACTGTTCTTCGGACTCTATGCATTCTTCATTCAGGGAACTCTTTTCATCCAGATCCAGCGAGTCCCAATATTCTTTCGGGGAAAACCATTCACGCTCATGGTCTGAGTCGGAGAGCATACGTTCCGGGTCAAATGAAAGGTCTATGCCGGTAACCCGGCGGAGTCTTTCTACGTTAAAAATTGCGTCCCGGGTGCAGTGTCGTTCAACCCCTTCACCGGCAACGTCGTGTCTCAATCTGGTAATAAAGTCCGCAAATGTTTCAGGCGTCAGTTCCGCGCCTGTTGCTAATGTTTCCACTTTTTCCTCTCCAACAGATAACCCTCCCGGCGCCGTAGGGCAGAGGATAGGGTGGGTGAATGGGGTTTAATTGACGTAGTGCTTTCGGCTGAAGACGATCCGTGTCTTTTTTTTCGCATTAACGCGCCGTGGTTTGGCTTCCAGCCAGTAGAGCCTGTCCATGGCTCTGCCGTCAGTGGCGAATAGCTCTCCTTTGCCGAGCTTCACTGTGTCGCCTTTAAAGCTGGAGCGCATAACCTCGTTTATCCTGCCGAGGCTAAGGCCGAACTTGTCGGCCAGTTGCTGGCCGGTCATTGGTCCCTTGTTTAACTGCCAGGTTATCTTCTCCTTGATACCAGATAGCGGACATTCCCTTGTCCGGCGGTAGTGGGGCATTAGCTTCATGCGGCGGCCCGGTTATTCATGATGGACGCGATCTCTTTATCGAGGTCCGAAAGAAAGTCGCTTATCTCCGACTCAATTTCCTGCACAAGGTTAGCGTCCCTGTGAATCCTGGTTTCAAAGTAGGATAAATCTTCCGGTAACCGGTTATCAAAGCTGACGAAATCGCACCAGTTCCTGCCGGTACACATCATCTGAGCATGCATCTGCAGGATATATTCCCGCTTTGGCTTCCCTGTGCGCATGGTTTCAATGTGGGTTGCGGTATTGGGGCACTTGATCTCGATAAGTCCGTCATCATTGACCAGGCCGTCCGGAGAGGCTCCGAACCACTCGATAGTAGGGTGGGGAATAAACCCGACTTCAGTGACCTCTGCATCGAACTGATTGAGTACATACATTTCACGCGCCAGTGGCTCAAGTTCAGTCCCGCGCATCATTGGTCCACTGGTGAATCCTGGCTCACACTTCCCTGTCAGCCGCTGGCAAATAAGCTCCATCATGTAGTTCTTGCGGCTGGCTGAATACCCGGATTTGGTTTTCGCCATCACATCTGCAAGTCGGCTTGCGGTGATACGGCCGCATCGGGCCGCAAACCAATCATCGGTTCTCTGTTCCATCAGGCCACCTCCTGATTAACCAATTCTCCCTCAACAACGCCGCTTGCATCCTCGCTCAGTGTCTTGATGCGCTCCTTTTCTTCTTTTCCAATGATGTTTCTGTCTGCGATAGAGAGTGACATCCAGTGAGACTTGAACGCTTCAATCCCTTTCTTTGCGGATTCCTCTGCTGCTGAAATCAGAAGCGGCCGCTTTTCGTCAGACTGCCGACCCGCATCCACGCCAGCCGGAGTTCCTTCAATTACACGTTCCGCTTCATCCTGATCGAATATTCCTGCGAACCCGAAAGCCATCCTGGCGCACTGAATCAGAGATTTATGACGAAGCATTCTGGTTGGATGTGACTGCCATGGCTGAGTGTTTCGCTTACACTCACCCATGTATTCGGTCACGACAGTCGGGTGAGCGCGGTCTTTCCTGTAAATCTTGCAGGTACACGCACCTTCATCCTTGTCGTAGCTAAATTCCATTCCATCAAACTGAGGGTGTTCATTGATGATTCTGGCCCAGCCATCGACTCCGACAACAGGTACGATTCCACCTTTGTCAGGAAAGGCGTAAATTTCCTTAGTCCAAGGATTAAGCCCATACTGGTTAGCCACAATCAGCAGGGCAGTGAACTGTTCATCTGTGACGTTCCCGCTTTTGAATGCAGTGTTTTTCAGCGTTGTAATCAGTTCCGTTCCGGCATCCATTCCGAGTCGGTCGGCCAATTTATTAGCCATCGTGCTTAATGCTGTGGACATGCTTTACCTCTCTAATTTTTACTGTTTCCACTCAGCCTCTGCCAGCTTCAGGCAAAGGCGATCGACAAATTCGGCATATTCGTCTTGGGCTTCATCGGTAGATAACATCGCCATTAACAGGGGGTGCTCTCTCGCAAATTCCTCTACGGTGTCAGGGTACTGAGCTGACAATTCCTCGGCCCGTTCCCGCACCGCTTCGTCATAATTCAGTTCGGCGTAGTGCCGATCCCAGCGCTGTGCCTCTGCGTTCTCAGCGACTGCAAATGAAGGTTCAAGCAACATTCTTCACCTCCGCGAACGAGTTCACATACTCAACCAGCCAGTCAAATTCCATTTGCGCGCATAGCTCCATCTGCTGCTCTCGGGTGAGTGGCTCTATCTGGCAATCCTCAAGCTCAAAGTTGTACTTCCCTGGCCTTGCCTGCCAGCCGGTGTGCATCCCACTGCATTCGATTTTTAGGTTCAGGCTCATTTTGACCTCCGAGTTAACTGTTCCATACGAAGCCGGCTGTCAGCGTTATCCGGCAGTGAGTAGCGCGTAAAAGCGACATTGAACTTCAGTCTTTCTTGCTTCATGCGAAAGCCTCCGGCCCCGGACGGGCAGCATCGTTGACGAACTTCTGGATGCGCTCCAGTTGGGTAGTGGTGAATGATTTAACGTGGTTTAACAGGTTGGTAGCAGCGCCAATGACGCCGCCGATGACGTTGGTTGTCATTAGCGATACTCCGTTAGGTGTTGTGGTCATATAACCGCCCACTCAGTAAATGGACGCTGATATGAGGGCGTAAAAAAGCAGCTCAGTGGCTGCTTATTCGCTTCTCAGATTTTTCACGTAATTCATGCAGTAGGTAGGTGAACAATCACGCCATTTCCCTTTATGCTGCATTCTCTGTGACGGAGGGTAGTAGGCGACCGTTCCTGCCGCTGTTCTGAATAGCAGGGTGTTATTTCCCTCTTCGAACTCAATGCCATTCTTCCTGAAGAATGCGGATATTCTGATGTGAGCCGAATCCCTGGCCTGCTTTCTCCTTTCCTTCGTTCCATCCCTGACGTCACGCCAGTATTCACCCATATCACCCAAGACAAACTCTCCCATAAAAAAGCCCCTGCATAAGCAGAGGCGAAATTTAATCAGAACAGGTCTTCCACTCCTGTTCATCGGGCAGTATTACCCACATAGCCCACTGGTTAATGAGCTATAGGGGGTTACTGGTCGGGTATGTAAAAACTCATAACCGCTAACCTTTAAACAGCTCCTCGAAAGCAACACGGATAGTTTTAGCAATCTTCTTTGCTTCTTCTGTCCGTTTTTCTCCCATCATATCAATCTCGGTACGCAATCCTGACGCCAGGGCTTCGGCAGCGATCGCCTGAATATCTGCTGGTAATTCGTTAATTTTCATACTTCACCTCACACTAAAGGAATAGACCGGCCTCTGACCTTCTGACGGCCGGTGCATGTTACCCGGTCACTTTTGGTGCGGTGGCCGGCTGAATAAATTGCTACGTCTGGCATGCACTGTGATACCTGCTCCGGACGGTTACGCCAGTTCGGTGCTTTCAGTGCCCGCTCAACGCGATCGACTGGTTTAAGCTGCATTGCTTCGGCTGCCTTGCGGGCATTGAACTCTGCCATGCGGCGTCTGTTTCTGTTCATTGGGATATCCTCTGTAAGTTCTTTGGTGGAGTGGTGGCCGGTAGTCCGGCAGGGCTTACTGATTTTCTCGGCCTCTATCAAGTCCACGAAAAAACCGTGATTCGTGTATGTCGCCTTACTGATATGCCTTCTTCACCTTGCCCCTGCTGGTCGATTACCAACGCTATGCGGGCATCATTCTCCATCTACTCACAGGATTGCAGCGCACAGCCTGCGCATTCACCACTCCCCGAAGAACTCACTTCGGCCTGTGTATTCACAGGAACCTTGTTTTTAAATAGCAGCCTGACTTCATGTCCGGCGCGGTAGGTAGTCCGTTTACCGCATCGATGTTTCGTTTCGATGGGCTAAGAATACTTGCAGTATTTATTTATGTAAATACCTTTAGTATTCTTTTGTGGTGTGGTTTATCTATCGCATTGAGTATTAAGGGTATTTATTTTACTCATACGAAAAAATCCCGCACGGAGCAGGGCGGGATAGTGTCCGAGGTTCGGTCTGGTTGTGATTTCGGGTGGTGCAGCTATCAGGAGAGGGGAGAGCAGTGGATTACAGGCACAAAAAAAACCGGCGCGGTGGCCGGGGTTAGCAGTTAATTTTGCTTTTTATGTCGACCAGAAGCCTGTCGGCTCCGCTGGCTTTTAGCTTTCTTTCTATCCTCCCACCAATCTGGTGCTGGGTTCGGTTCTGCATGCAATGCATCCGCAAGCCCAGTAATGAGGCTAAATGATTGAACCCCATCTATGTGTTCGGATAGTGAAGGGCTGACGTTTTGTCTGAGGGGATCAAGAATGAAATCAATGCCTTTTATGCGGGCGTGCTTTGCTGCCGGAACAAAGTCTGAGTCCCCAGCAACCAATACAATAACATCTACGAGTTTTTCATAAGTAAGGGTTGTAATATCTACCCCTAACTTTATATCAACCTGTTTTTGCTTGATGTCATAATAAAAATCATCGTTAGTTAATTCGCTCCACTGCTTATGCCCCTTCATCAGGGCATCAAGAGAAAAGCTGGTTAGTTGCCAACGCTTATTGTCAACTAGGTGACCGAGCCGCAGAGCTGTCTTTCTTGTCTTTCTTAGCTCTTCGTGAAGCTCAGTTCTTAACTGATAGGACTTATCTAGCTTGAAGTTTTTACGCCCAGGGGTTTTATTTCCTGGCTCAGGGAGTGGGTATCTTGTTTGTATATCTAAAGGAGGGCAGTCATAAAAATAGATACGGTAGAGTTCGAGTGGATCTCTTCTCTCCTGAGATTGCTTTCTGTCCTTGAGGTGTGAAATTACCATCGACCATATCACTTTCATGATACAAGGTGCCGTTAATTCCTCAGACGAGAAGTGCTTTCTATGTGTTGCATTTAGACGCTGCATAAAAAATCCGGCGTCTATCAGTATTGCTGCTTTTTTCATAAAAAATCCAAAAAAAAGCCCGGAGCCGTTATGCAGATATTAACAATTGTCTGCGAACGGGGCCGGGCTGGTGAGTAAAATCTACTTAAACTTGACCCGTGAGTCAAACAAAAAAACCAGAAGAATTAAAAAAAACAGAAAAGCAAAAAAAACAAAAACGTAAAAAACGGAAAAAACAATTCACTTAAACCGCATCTTGGCCTCAACGGCTACGCCAATGATTTTGCAGTTCCCGTTGATCGGAACCATCGGCCAGGCCGGGTTAAGGCCTTTCAGGTACTTCTGGCCGCCATCGATAATCAGCTTCTTGAACGTTGCTTCGTTGGAATCGACCAGCTTTGCGATCACCAGGCTTCCATTAACCGGATCTTTGCCAGTATCGAACAGGACATACATACCCTCAGGAACACTCATGCCGGTCGGCGCAGTCATTGAGTCACCCTCAACCTTCAGCCAGAACGCTTCACCCTGGATATGCGCGTCAGACTCAAGCCACTCACTTATCTCGCTTAAGGTGTAGGCTTCGATAGCTTCGGCCCAGCAACCCGCCTGAACGGAGCTGAGGACGGGGTATCGCTTCCCGGGATGGTAAGGCTGGGGATTGCTCACATTATTTTCAAAAGCTGCAGCATACTTGCCAACTTCTTTAGCCAGCTTCGGGCTAATGTCAGACACCTGAACCTGCAATATCCTTGCGAAATCAGTCACTACAGGGACATTTAATGCGATTCTTCCATTAATGTAATGGCCGACAGCTCCCTGAGATATACCCATATCATCAGCGATTGTGTATTGAGTAACCTTTAATTGCTTCTTTTTTGACTCATACAAGGCCTTTAGACGCGCGGCATCTTCAAGCTGTTCTGTCGTCAGGGTCTTTTTAATTTCCATAAACGCATTGTAATACCAACAGTAATCAATAATGAAATACCTGGGATATTTACTTGAATAAATACTTGTAGTATTCTTTAGTCATATCCAAGGAGGTATTGATGAACAAAATGACCTTAGAGGATTACGCCAAAATTCACGGCCAGGCTAAGACTGCAAAAGACTTTGGTGTAATCCAGTGCGCTATCAGCAAGGCGATTCGTACAGGACGAAATATTTTTGTGACCGTTCTGAACGATGGCTCTGTCAAGGCTGAAGAATTAAAGCCATTCCCAAGCACCAGAAAGTAAGCACCAACCGCTCTTTATCAATCTGCCACCCTCGGAATACCAGGGACCAATTCAAGTGACAGCACCTGCTGATCACTCAACTTCACACACACAAGGATTTTCTCAAATGGAAGTATCAACCACACGCAACAACGCTCGCGCAATTGAGAGCAAGTTATTGAACAAAATCGCATTAGTCGGGCTGACCAACGTAGCGAAAGCTGTTGGCGTCGATAAGTCTCAGGTGTCGCGCTGGAAAGCTAATTTCATTCCGAAGATGTCACTGCTACTGGCGGTGCTGGAGTGGGGAGTGGATGACGAACAGATTAACGATCTGGCCCAGCGTCTACGGGTATTGCTCACAAATGAAAGGGCCCCAAAGAACGGCGAATTCTTTGAGGCCTGATAGCGAATTTTTGGACCAATTCACAGGAGGAATTATGCCAGGCATAACTGGATATGTAAACAGTAAGGAGGGCAGCTATGGCAACCGCAGCCCTTTATGATTTTAACTCCGCTCGCAATCTCAGGAGCAATCGGATGGAAAACCAGAAGTCAGGTTTTGTGCCGATGTACCGGAGTATTTTAAAGCAGTCATGGAGGAAGGACGTTTATCTTAGAACGCTGTGGCAGGACCTGTTGTTTGCTGCACAGAAAGAGCCACGGAAGGTAAGTTTCAGAGGTCATGACTGGCAGCTTAATACCGGACAACTGGTCACAACACTGGACGATTTAGGGGCCAATCTCTGCAACAGGGAGGGGGATCCAACAAGTCGTCATGCAGTGAAAAGAATGCTTACCGTGTTCGAAAAAGAAGGGATGATTACTATCCATTCTGAGCACCGAAAAGGGACGGTGATCACCATCCTGAATTACTCAGAATATAACCAAAAAATGGCCGATTTACCCGCGCATAACATCGCGCACTACTCCGCGCCCAACAAACCCAGTAATACCAACGCTTCAGAGGGTGGTGCCGCGCATAGTGCCGCGCACTACCCCGCGCACCATGAACAACAATGTAATAACAATAATAAAAACCTTACGTCTGAGAATTCTGACGAATCCTCTGACAGGCCCGATAAAAATCCTCCTGCTCTCCGTCCCGGGGCTGCAATCCAAAGCGGAAACAAGTGGGGATCGGACGAAGACCTTCGTGCTGCTGAATGGCTTTTTGGCAAGGTCCAGGAAATCTCACCCTCTGCGAAGAAGCCGAACTATGCTGCCTGGGCTAACGACATCCGACTCATGCGGGAACGGGATAACCGAACCCACAAAGAAATCTGCCAGTTGTTCAAGTGGGCCTGTCAGGACAGCTTCTGGCAAGGCAACGTCCTTTGCCCTGGAAAGCTCAGGGAAAAGTGGGATCAGCTGGCGATTAAGTGCAGCAAACAACAGGTTAGCGCTCAGGCTGCCATCCAGCAGGACGTACCCCACTGGAACAGCCCTGAATCATGGGAGGAATTTATATGAGTCGATTACTCCAGGCGGTCGCCAACCGTGACGCCGGTACGTTATCGCAGATCGCAGGTAACTATCCTGACAAGCCAACACAGAGCGTGGTCAATAGCGAGGCTGAGCACCTGGTCGATGCGCTGTTCCGGCAGTTCAGGCAGGTATTCCCGGCGGCGGCAGCGACAAACCTGCGTACTCAGGCAGACGAATCAGCCGCGAAAAAACAGTGGATTGCTGCTTTCGCTGAAAACGGGATCACCACCCGTGAGCAACTGGCGGCCGGTATGCGGTGGGCGAGGGCGAAAGATACCCCGTTCATGCCATCCCCGGGCCAGTTCATCGAACAGTGCAAAGCTGGGGCCTGCCACGCCGCAGGATTGCCGGACGCTGACGAGTTATACCGCCGGGTGATGAAATACTGCGGGGAACGGGGATTTTATGATTGCCCGGAAAACTACCCCTGGGATAACAACGCTGACTACTGGATGATCACCGCCCTGTACAGCCAGATGCAGGCCGGGAACCTGACGGAATCAGAACTGCGTCATCGGTGCGGTAAGCAGCTCAAATCCATGGCTGACCGGATCACTTCCGGAGAGGATATCCCCGAACCCCGGAAGCAAATCCCGCAGTTGCACATACCGTCAAAACCCGATGTGGCGAAGTCACATATTGCAGACATCCGGGCCCGGTTCGGGCTCCGGAAAAATTAGTGATTGGATTAAAATATCTGGGTTATTTATCTGATTTTTCTCGTTTTACTCTAACCATTTCAGGGAGTGTGAATGAATAAATCAGGAATACTTCGGTGAAGCCAATCATCTCTTCAGCTTCCTGCTGAGTGAATTCTTCATCTGAATGAACTGCTCCATTGGCATCAAATCTGACGATGTGGGCCCATTCCCTCATTTGTTCAGTTATTTTCCCTTGAGCATGGAGCATGGAAATTCGTTTTGAAAGCTGCTCTTTGCCGGAGTCATCCCCTAGAATGACTTTTGTTGATATATCTACCACTTTCCGACATAGCATTACGGACGTTTCGTAATTCCCACGCTTCAGGTTGTCTTTTGCTTCGACAAAGAATTTTGCGGCTCTTTCTGGAGAGCTCTCTGGGGCAGAGCTAATTTCTGGCTTAGGGAAATAATCAAGAAGAGGAAATTGTGGGCTATCAGGAATCGAGGTGTCACCATAATGTTCGGCAAATCCCATGGGGTTAAAACCACCAGGAGATAAAACATTAGCTGATGTTGGATTACCGCAGCTACGGCAAAAAAAACTGACGGAGTGCTCGCTATTTTTCTTTTCAATCTGACCAAACGCCACAAGCACAGCCTTCTCCCGAAGGCAATGAGGGCAGGTTATATCTAATGTGAGGATACCCATGAATATTTCCCATATATCGAATGAAATAGAGCAAGTTTTACTTTCAGCAGAAAGGCCGGAAGTTAAATTAATTCAAATGTATCAATGTTCATCAGAAGATCAACGCTTTGTCTTTATCAGTGCTCTCATTGGTAAGGTGATAGCCCAAGACAGAATGCTTCGCCACAAAAAAGACCCCACCGCCGCTTAATGCGGTTTTTTTTGTGCCTGAACACGGGGAGAACCATGAACATCCCAAAGACGGCATCCGGTTACACACCACCAACTTTCAGGCCATAGGCCAGCAACTCTCAGAACTACTCCAGTCTGGTAACAGCTTCCGCCTCAAGGTCGAGCCATGGCGAGAACGTCGCAGCCTTTCACAGAACAGTATTCAGCATTTGTGGTACGCCGAAATGAGCCGATATCTCATCGCTCACGGTCGTCCCTTTGCGTCTGCTGAATGGGTGAAAGACGCGATGAAACATACCTACCTGGGGTACGAAGAGACTGAAAGGGTGGATGTGATAACCGGAGAGCGAACAGTAATCCAAACACTCAGACACACATCCCGACTCGATACCGGCGAAATGCACGACTACCTGAGCAGGGTAGAGGGCTGGGCCCGCAGCATTGGCTGCCTGCTCACCGTGCCGGATAACAGCGAGTACCGGGAATTACAGAGGAAGCAGGACGAATGAGAACTTGGAAACATTACAATCAGGATGAACTCGACTACATCGTGCGAGTGGCCGGCAAGGTGCCGATACCGGTTATCTGCAAGTCACTCAAACGCACTGAGAACTCTGTTGTACGTAAAGCTCAGGAAATGAAATTAAGCCTCACAGTGCCGAAAAGGGTATTACTCAAGCACTGGCCTGAATATGTGAGAGGTGGTGATGAAGCGTAGCCCGACACAACTAGCCATCGATAACCTGATATTTCGTCCCACAAAACTCTCCCGCAATAAACCCAAGCCGATACCGATAGCCTCAGAGGTCGAAACCTATGATGCCGTCCGGCTATTGCGTAAACGGAAATATGACTGCATGAGGATGAGGCGTATATGACCGCGTATTACAACGAATTCGACCCCAAGGCTGCTGCCTGGCTTAGGGAATTAATTAAACAAGGCCACATCGCACATGGCGTGGTTGATGAAAGGAGCATTACAGATGTCAGACCTGAAGACCTTACCGGATTCACTCAATGTCACTTCTTCGCTGGCATTGGTGGATGGTCATATGCACTGCGTCTTGCAGGTATCCCCGATGATTACCCGTGCTGGACAGGATCACCACCGTGCCAGCCCTTCAGTATCGCAGGAAAGCAACTCGGACAACTCGACGATCGCCACCTTGCCCCCACATTCATGCGGCTCGTTGAGCAGTGCAAACCTTCAATCCTCTTTGGCGAACAAGTTGCGGCAGCGATTAGAAAACACTGGCTCGATGATTTATTCACTGAGCTGGAAAGACAAGGCTACGCCTGCGGGTCGGCAGTATTGCCAGCGTGCAGCGTCGGTGCCCCGCACAAAAGGGATCGACTTTTCTTTGGGGCAGTTAATCGACTGGCCCACTCCGGCAGTGTCAGCAATAACCAATGGAGTGAGAATGCAAAGCTGCAAGGATGGCAGGAAAAAGCCAAACAAAGTGGGCTGGGCGGCAGCTCTTTGTTCGTGGCCCACGCCGACAGCAAACAACGGCACTGGCCCGGGAACGTCGGGGCGACAGGGGGGCATGAATTTACAGACGGCGGCATCAATGGCGGCATGGCCGACACCAACAACAATCGACAACCCGCAGGTTCGCGGGGAGGGAAAAGCTGTAGGAACGTCTCGCGGGACGACGCTGGGCGGCGCGGTTCGACTAATAGACAAGCCCATCAGAATCCTCGCAATAACTGGTCAGACCCTGATTGGCTCAGCGGCAGGGATGGATATTTTAGGCCAGTTGAATCCGGCACATTCCCGCTGGCTAATGGGATTCCCGCCAGAGTGGGACGCCTGCGCGGTTACGGCAATGCCATCGTCCCGCAAGTAGCGGCTGAGTTTATCGGGGCATTTCTCGACAGTCTGGCGGAGACGCCTTGCACAGCCTGTGGCTTCCCGGCCACTGATAACCAACTCTGCGATACCTGTGAGGAACTATACAGCGCAAAGAGCCCTAACTTTTACGACCTGGGAGGTGATGATGGTCAGGCAGAAGAAGCCGAAACCGAAAACCTGCCGCCACTGTAAATCGAAATACTTCCCCCGCACCACCACTCAAGTCGTCTGCTCAACCTCCTGCGCAATTCAATACAGCAAGCACCAATCAGCCAAACAGGCTGAGCGGCAGGCTATTGCCGATCGGAAAGCGCACCGGGAACGGAAAGCAGCGCTCAAGGGTATTCCAGAGTGGAGTCGGGAGGCTCAGGTGGCATTTAACAGGTACGTAAGGTGGCGAGATTTTGGCAAGGAGTGTGCGAGTTGCGGGTGCATTCTATCCTGGTCAGGTAATTACCTCACCGGGAGCGCAGTCGATGCAAGCCATTACCGGTCCCGAGGTGCCGCATCTCAACATCGGTTCAATGTCTTTAATGTCCACGCAGCTTGCACCAGGTGCAACCGCCAGTTAAGTGGAAATGCTGTTGAGTTCAGGATTCGACTTGTCCAGCGCATTGGCTTGGAGAGGGTTGAGAGGCTGGAGTCTGACAATACACCACGAAAATTCGATATCGACTATTTGAAGCGAGTGAAATCACTATTCACGCGCCGGGCCCGTCATTACGAAAAACTGCGAAAAATACACTCGGAGGCAGCATGAAATGCAAGATTGAAGGGTGTGAGCGAGAGAGCATCTATAAAGCGCAGCAGGTCTGTCAAAAGCACTACTTCAGAATGATGCGATATGGAACATATGAACTTACTACTGTCGGAAAGCGCAAGGAACGGTCTCAAAACGCTAAGGGGTATCAGATGCTTTTCCTCCCTGACCACCCACTTGCGATGGCAAACGGCTCTGTATACGAGCACAGAAAAGTAGTTTATGACCAATATGGTGAAAACATTCCACCCTGCCAATTATGTGGAAAATCAATTAATTGGAAAACCGTACACATCGACCATATTGACGACTCAGTAGATAACAATGACCCGGAGAATCTAAGGGCTTTGTGCAGGGCATGCAACACAATGAGAGCGAGAGTGCATATACCTCAGCACACAGTAAAGCGCAGACATGCAATAACTTTTAAGGGGGTTACAAAGACACCGACGGAGTGGGCGAGAGAGCCAGGGGTGAGGGTTTCAGGGGCAACCATCATCAGGAGGATAAAAGACGGCATGTCTGTTGAGCAGGCACTGTTTGGTGAGAAAGTTACACATCGCGGCACCAAAGCCAATCCGAGGCAGCCTTTATACGGCGAATACCAGGGCCCCAAATTAGTCGGTGCATCCTCATGACTTGGCTAACCCGAATCCTCAACCACTTCACCCCGATCACCCCGACAGCCCACTACAAAATATCACACAGCTACCCGGCACAGCCTGGCAGTAAGCGGAGGATTAATGAATCTCGAAAACGCCGTTAAATTTCACAGCCCCAAATCCCCGCAATTCACCGACTCCCCACGGGCAACCGCATCAGAGGCCTTAACCGGTACTGATGTTATGGGAGCGTTCGGAATGGTACAGAGTCGCTCTGCACTCGGATTCACAGCTTTCAGCGGCAAAATGGATCTGAGTGAGAACGACAAACGAAAGGCTATTCAGTTACTGACACAACACGGATTAAAGCACTGCGATAAGGTGGCCGCCTTACGCAAGCTTGAAACCAAGGTTAAGGGAAAAGTGGTGCAAACACTCGCAACTTTCGCATATCGGGACTATTGCCGATCTGCGGCCAGTACTGCAACCTGCCCATGCTGCGCCGGTAAGCGAGTGGTGCGAAAGGTTAGGGTGGTAGTTAAACACCCTGGCTGTGGGGAATCGACGCCACAAAGGGTGGCTGAGGAGTCAGTCGAGGAATTGTGCTCGAAGTGTGGCGGTCGTGGCGTCATCTCAACTGCGTGTATTAAGTGCCGCGGTCGAGGAATGGCGCTAAACAGGAAGGAGACTGAGGCGCAAGGTGTTCCGGTAATGGCATCGTGCAAGCAGTGCTCTGGCCGTGGGTATGAACGACTGCCAGCGGTTTCATGCTATCGAGCCATCAGTAAATTCACTGACTCGATTTCACCCGGCGTATGGGATAAGGCGCTCAAGCCATTTTATGAATCACTGATAACGGAGTTGGAAAGGAAAGAATCAGAGGCAAATGATAACTTGGCGGAAGTTACTGGGTAAGTTTGCCTTAGGTATCGATTGCCTATTGAAAAATGACGGAAGTTAGAATATCATGGCTCTAATACTAGAAATCCGTTCGTTATTAACGTGATTGTCTGACAAGAAGCCTCGCCTAACCGCGGGGCTTTTTTGTGCCTGCGCCACAGAGAGATCACCCCTCGGTGGCAACGAAAGCCGCTGATCGGTCATGAGGAACTGAACGGACAGTTCGAAACTGCGGTATCCGTAAATATCATCCAGGCTCTGCTACGGCAGGGCCTTTTTTATGCCCGAATTTCACCCTCTGCCAATCGACGACCCGTTAAATATCCTCTCTGAACTGAAGCGTTAACGGCAGCGGGTGAATCCCCTACACACAACACCGTTCCGTAATCACGGAGGTGAACCTATGAAGATCACAAACATGCCCGACAAAGTTGCTTCGGCGGCCAGCTATTGCGTCTCGGGTGGGCTGATATGTGGAGGCGGTATTTTGCAATGGTTACAACACCTGAACTGGAACACCATTGCGGTTATCGGTGGCTTCATCATCGGTATCGTTACTTGCCTCACCAATATGTATTTCAAGCTCCGCCAGACCAGATCGTATGAGTCCGCACTACAAAGGGGAATTATTACCCCGCCACAGGAAGACTGACCATGGCCATATCACTTTCACTCAGGAAGAAGCTGATTGCGGCCGCCGGTGGAGGTGTTATTGCCATTGCCTCGGTTCTGGTTAGTAGCCAGGAGGGTATAGAGCACACCCCGTACCGGGACGGCGGCGGAGTCTGGACTGTCTGCAAAGGACACACCGGTCCCGACGTCATCCCCGGACGCACCTACACAGATTCTCAGTGCAATGCCTTCCTGTCTTCGGACATCGCCATAGCTAATCGGTCGGTCACCCGTCTGGTAAAAGTTCCGATGGACGAAATGCAGGAGGCGGCTCTGACCAGTTTCGTGTTTAACGTGGGAGCCGGTAACTTCTCCCGGTCATCATTACTGCGCGAGCTTAATGCTGGCCACTACACGCAGGCATGTAATTCACTCACCCGTTGGGTATATATCGGCAAAGAAAAGTCCACAGGTCTGATGAACCGCCGGCAGGTTGAGCGTGAAGTCTGTATGTGGGGTGCTCAATGATTTGGTTATTCGAGAATTGGCGGTATGTGGTCATCACTATCCTTGCTGGCATATCTCTGAGCCTCACAAGTCTTGTGGATCACTACCGATACTCTGCCGAATCATGGAAAGAGAAGTCACAGCAGCAATCCGCACTGGCAGACTCCCGACTAAAGACCATCACCGCGATGCAGGAACAGCAGAAATCTGTGTCTGACATCGACAACCAGTACCAGACAACTATCAAGGAGAAAGACGATGAAATCAGTTCTCTGCGCAACAGCGTTGACTCTGGTGCTGTCCGGCTGCGCATCAAAGCAGTCTGTCCAGTCGGAGTGTCCAAAACCTCCGGCACCGCCAGCCGCACTAATGCAACCAGCGCCGAGCTCAGTCCAGACGCTCGACAAGATTATTACACCCTCCGGAGCCAACTGAATCAGGCCACTGCACAGATTAACGGCCTGCAGGCTTATATCAGGGAAATCACGAAATGAAATTCATCACCTGGCTGAAAAGCCTTTTTAACCGAGAGAAAGAGAAAATGTCAGATCAATCAGTAGTGCAACCAGAAGCAGCACAACCAGCCGCCGCTCAGTCTGTAGCGAACGAAGCAGCACAGCCAGCAGATACCGGAAGTCTAAATAGTGGTAGTGGCGCGCAGGTTGCAGACACCACCTCAACCAGTTCTCCACTGGAGCAGGCTAAAGCCAAGTTTGACGCTTTCGTCGAATTTGTTGAGCACGGCCTGGAAGTCCTCGGCGAAGAAGCCGAAGCCGATCTGGTCGCTCTGAAAGATAAGTTCCTGTAATCAGAACAGAGGCCATTACGGTGGCCTCGATTGTGGTTATAAAAAAATCAAAAAAAAGCTTGTTTCCATTTTGCCGCATTTAACGAACTTCCCATCCTAAGCCCGCCCGCAAAAGGTGGGCTTTTTTATTGGCGCATTCTCGTGCGCTTATATTAACCAGGAGTCCTTTCGGGATAGAGCTTGAGATTAAGCGGCGGTTATCGCTGACCACTCTTGGGCTGCTTCTATCTACGAGAACAGGCTCTATCACCAAAAGGTAATAGCGATATGAACTATCCAACAGTAAAAGTTAATGGGATCTCTGTTCGTGTAGACGAAGAAGGGCGATATAACCTGAACGATTTACACGCTGCCGCAGTAGCTAACGGCGAGGCGACTGAATCACAAAGACCCAGCAACTTTGCTAAAGCAGCAAAGATAAAGTCTTTCGCTCACGAATTGACCGCAGCTACAAACGTAGCGGCGCTCAAGATCATCAACGGCGGCCATAACCATGGCGTATGGGGATTAGAGCTAATCGCTATTCGATATGCTGCGTGGCTGTCCGCAAAATTCGAGATCAAGGTTTATCAGACGTTCCAGGCTGTAATACGGAACGGCTTGGACGCACTCAACCGGTTAAACCGTATCGATGCTGTGATCAACCGGGAAACCCGAGAGGTAAGCCAGTGCGCAAGCAAAATGGCCCGATGGGGTATTGGTGGAAGAAAGCAGCTACTACATACAGCGCGTGAGCGGGTTATTCAGGAAGTGCAATTGTATCTCCCTGGCATGGCTCACTGAAACCAACCCGAGAGCCACTCTCACAACGGCTCTCGGGCATTGATTCATATTAAAGATTGAACTTGTGGCTTAGGTTGTGGGCCATAAAAAATCTCAGCAGACTCTCTTACTGATAAAGTCCCAAGTCCTGACGCTGCTGAAACATGGGTTACGAATTCCTCAAAATTATCAGAAACTACGTTCTTACCATTGTTTATCAGCGCTACAAATTTAATGTGTTGTGAATGCTCATAGGTAATACCTTGGACAGTGGACATTCTAAATCCTTATTTATGAGTATATGGAAGTGTGATTTATTTAACCTCTGGCTTCCCTACCGTCTTCATCTTCATGAACTCGATAACGCCAGTATCTATCAGCTTTAACCCAAACAACATCATTGCCGCTATCAACGCGAAACTTATTGATGACCTTTGCAGATAAAGCTTGGTTACCGTCAGCATTTTCTTTCAGGTGTAACTCCTGAGCGCCCTTAACCAAGTAATCTACAACCTCTTGCTGATAGAGACATTTGTCCTTATTTAACTTGCTCATCATCCAATTTGATACATCGTCAATAGATAATTTTGGCGCGCTTGGGTTTATGGCTTTGGGTTTTTTTTAGTTAATGACTCCTCAGGGAATCTTGACTGTTCACTTTTTCTACCAGCGAACCACTGGCAATAGTATTCACCTGTAAATTCGTCGTGACCATTTACTATTGGGCGCTGAATGGCCATTCCAGGGCCGCCAGCAACTAGATAGACAATTTCTCCAATATCGAATTTTGGTGAGCGAGCCTTTGTTGACATAAAAAATCCTTATTTATAAAGGTAATATGGCAGTCACCGACAAACACGAATGTTCTGTCGAGAGTAACTCATGGATTCGGAAGCTATGCACGCATATCATCGTTTAGCATCATTACTGTTGATCATCCATAAACAAAACTAAAGAGAAATATCATGGCAAAGCCGGATTGGAGCGAGCTTCAAGATCGGTTCCTGTCCGAACATGCCGAATCCGGCGTATCACCGAAAGAGTGGTGTGAGTCGCAGGGGCTGAACTATGCAACTGCTCGCCGATACATAAAGAAACCTGCGCAGAGTGCGCAAAAAGGTGCGCAGCGTAAAACGCGCAGTGCGCAAAAGCAGGAATGCGCAGAAAAGCTGACAGACAGCGATGAACTGACCAGTAAGCAGCAGATATTTGTTGCGGAGTATCTGAAAGACAGCAATGCAACACAGGCTGCTATTCGGGCTGGGTACAGTAAGAAAACAGCGAATGAGCAAGGTGCGAGACTGTTAGCAAAGGTTAGCGTCGCCAAAGCCATCGCCGAACAGCAGAAAAAATCCCTCGCACGAACCATCGGCACTGCTGATGAAATCCTTTCACAGATGTGGCAATTAGCAACCTTTGACGCCAACGAGCTATCGCAATATCGCCGTGGCTGCTGCCGTCACTGCTGGGGCATCGACCATAAATACCAGTGGACCGAATTCGAATACCGGCAGGCTGAAGATAAAGCCGAACGCCAAGGCAAAGCACCGCCTGATGATTCCGGCGGTCTCGACTACAACCGCACCATTGACGCTAACCCCGATTGCCCTGTTTGTAGCGGCGAAGGCGTGGGGCGCGTTTATATGCAGGACACCCGCAAGCTATCCCCAATAGCTCGGCTGGCTTACTCCGGCACAAAGGTGACTAAAGGCGGTATCGAGGTTGTCAGCATCAGCCGTGAAAAGATGTTTGAAGCCATCATCAAACGGATGGGCCTGTCTGATAGCGAGATTGCGCAAAAACTACAGCAGCTTGAGCTGGAACGCAGGCAGCTTGAGATTGAAAAACTGCGCAAGGAAATCAGTGCGCAGGGAAGTGACCAGCCGATAACACGAATGGAGGTGGTAATTGTCGGGGAGAATAATCAGAACGACCCTGACGCCACCACAGGGTAAGTTTTTTAACCTTCAGTGCAAATATCCGGCCTTTGTCGGTGGCTTCGGTACCGGTAAGACGGAAACTATGGCGGTGAGCGCGTTCCGTGACGCCAGCCATTCATCTGACGCACTGATAGCGATGTATGAACCCACCTACGACCTGATTCGCTTAATCCTCGCGCCTCGCATGGAGGATAAGCTCAGTGAGTACGGCGTCCGGTACAAGTACAACAAATCAGAGAACATCATTTACACCGCGTCACCGGGCATTGGTGACTTTGTTCTGCGCACGCTGGATAACCCGGCGCGTATCGTCGGTTATGAGTCTTACCGCAGCCACATTGACGAAATAGACACACTGAAAGAGCAGCACGCCACTGATGTGTGGATTAAGGTCATTGCCCGTAACCGTCAGCGACCTAACGGATTACCTGACCCGTTCAACCGGGTAAGCGTCTACACCACGCCGGAAGGTTTCCGGTTCGTGTACAAGACGTGGAAGCGCAACCCGAAGCCTGGTTACGAGATGGTTCAGGCCAGCACCTACAGCAACCCGTTTCTGCCGCCGGATTACGCCGACACATTGCGCAGCTCTTATCCTGCGCAGTTAATCGAGGCGTATCTGAACGGCGATTTCGTCAACCTGACCAGCGGCACGGTATATCACTGTTATGACCGCAAGCTGAATGGCAGCAGCGAAGTGGTCAGCGGTAATGAACCGATTCATGTCGGCATGGACTTCAACGTCGGCAAGATGTCGGCGATTGTCCATGTCCTGCGTGGCGAACTGCCTCATGCAGTGGATGAAATTACGAGCGGCTACGATACGCCTGACGTGATTAAGACGCTGCAAAACCGGTTCCCGGCTAATAGGGTGCATGTCTATCCAGACGCCAGCGGCAACAGTCGCAAATCAGTCAATGCCTCGGAAACAGACCTCAGCCTGTTACGCACCGCTGGCTTTACCGTCCACGTAAACGGCACAAACCCGTCAGTTAAAGACAGGGTGAATTCAGTGAATGCAATGCTGCTGAATGCCGAAGGTGATCGCCGGTACCGCATAAATGCCGACAGGTGCCCTGTGTACGCGGAATCACTGGAGCAGCAGATTTGGTCACCCAGCGGCGAGCCTGACAAAACGGCGGGATTTGACCATACGAATGATGCAGGCGGTTATTTCATTGTGAAGCGATTCCCGATCATCAAGCCAACTGGCAAAGTAACTCAACTCCGGATGTAAACCATGGCAGATATTTCTACACCCAATCTCGACTACAACGATATGTGCGAGGCGTGGGACATCAATGATGCGCTCATGGGCGGAACGCTGGAAATGCGCCGCCAGGGTGAAATCTATCTCCCGCGCTGGCCGAACGAAGACAAAGAGAGCTATAAACAGCGACTCTGTGCAGCAACCCTTCTTCCTGTCTACGAGGAAACAATCAAACAGAACATTGGCCGCATCTTCGCCGAGCCGACTGTACTCAGCACATCAACACCGCCGAAAATACAGGCGCTTGCTGAAAACATCGATATGGAAGGCAACCGGCTTGATGTCTGGGCGCAGCAGTTCTTCAGCATCGCGTTTCAGTACGGGCTGGCTCACGCCCTTGTCGACTATCCGAAAACTGACCCGACTGCGGTGAAAACCCGTGCTGATGAACAGCAATCCGGCGCACGGCCATATGTCACCATGCTGAACCCGCGGCAAATCATCGGCTGGCAGTCTGCTATTCAGGGCGGAAAGGTCGTGTTGACCGATCTGCGTATCAAAGAAATTGTTGTTGTCGAAGGTGACGATTTCGGGCAGGAAAAGGTTGAGCAAATCCGGCACATCATGCCCGGGAAGGTAGAGATTTACCGGACACCGATGGGTGATGACGGGGCAAAAACATGGGTCATGGTCGACCAGTGGGAAACCAGCCGGCAGGATATACCGTTGGTGACGCTATACACCAAGCGCACCGGCTTCATGCGCGGCGCACCGCCATTGCTTAATCTGGCGCACCTGAATATCAAACACTGGCAGTCACAGTCTGAGCAGGACAACATCCTGCACGTTGCCCGCGTTCCGCTGTTATCGGTCTACGGGCTTACGGAAGGTCAGGAACTGACTATCGGCTCATCATGTGCAACGCAATTCTCTGACCGCTCAACTCAAGGCATGGAGTATACAGAGCATTCCGGAACAGCTATCGGCGCAGGAAAAACCTCTCTCGACGACCTGGAAAACCAGATGCGTCAGGCAGGGGCGAAACTCGTTCGCGCACAGAACACGTCCACCAAGTCTATTGAGCAGAACCATTCCGAGCACATGCAGGAAAACTCGCCGCTTTACACCATGGCGAATTCACTGGAAGACGCGCTGGATAACATTCTGCAGATTATGGCTGAGTGGATTGGCGAGAAAGATGGCGGAAATGTCGACATCAGGACTGAGCTGGACGTTTCCACACAGACCTACGATGCACCGTCGGCGCTTGCCGTTCAGTCTCTTGAGCAGGGCGGTATTATCCGCAAAATTGACGCCGTCATGACGCTCCAGGCGCTTAAATTCATCGATCCGGACGCAGACCCGAATGATGTCGTTGACCAGCTTAACAACCTGCCGGTCGCAATCGCGCCTTCGCCAGCACCCACGCCACCAGTGACGCCGGAATCAATAGCGAGCATGACCAATGACGACAGCCAATGAGACGCTACGTGATGAATACATCGCCCACGCCATATGGGTGAGCAGATTCGGGACCGGCGTCGCAAACAGGATGGTTAATATCCTCAACGAGAGCGACGCAGAGCTGACGGCACGATTACTGGTTGCAATGGATGGCCTGAGCGCGAGTAACTTCACTGTGACGCGCCTGGAGGCTTTGCTGGGCGGTGTGCGCTCCGTTAACTCCCAGGCAGTCAGCGCAATGCTGACCAGCCTCAATGATGAAATCCATCAGCTTGCCTTGCATGAAGCAGGCTATCAGCTCGATCTCTTTCACCACGCAATACCTGATTCGGTGCTGGCATTGCACCCGCTGACAGGCATTCATCCGGATGCGCTTTACGCGGCCACAATGGCAAGGCCATTCCAGGGGCAATTGCTGAGTGAGTGGGCGTCGAATCTGGAAGCCGACCGGATGACCAAAATCCGCAATACTGTCAGGCAGGGCTTTTTGCTCGGCGATACCGCGGAGCAGATTGCGAAGAAAGTCCGTGGCCATGCGAATAACGGTTACAAAGACGGCGTTTTACAGGTGAGCCGGGCAAATGCTGCCAGTATCGCTAAAACAGCGGTAGGGCATCTCGCAGCAACAGCCAGAGACAGCTTTGCATCGGCTAACGATGACATCATGAAAGGCAAACAATGGCTGTCGACGCTGGATAACCGCACAACGCCGGAATGCCGCATTCGTGACCGCCTGAAGTACACGCTGGATAACAAGCCCATCGGTCACAAAATACCGTATCTGCAGGGGCCCGGAAAGCTTCACTGGTGCTGCCGCTCGACTGAAACCTACATTCTCAAATCTGCCGCAGAACTCGGCATTGATATCAGAGAAATCCCGCCATCAGCCCGCGCCAGTATGGACGGACAGGTGCCGGGTGATACGGATTATCAGAGCTGGTTTGCCCGGCAGTCATATGACCGGCAGAAGCAGATTGTGGGTGAGAAACGGGCGCGGTTAATACGGGATGGCGGCATGAAGCCGGACGCATTCTACAGCGATAACGGGGAGTGGCTGACGCTTGCACAGCTAAAGGATCGGGACGCCACGGCGTTCGATAAAGCAGGAATCAATTAACAGGGTCACTTCGGTGGCCTTTTTTTATGGCCGCAATCCGGATGGTGAGTGGCGCAACGGTCGGATGACCAAACCAAAGGTATAAGCATGAAACTGAAAACAGTAGAAGTGAACGGTCAGCAATTCGCAGCTCTCGACAACAACGGTTTGCCGGTGTACGTCCATGAAGATGGCAAAGAAATCGGCTTCGATGCTGCACAGGCTATCGGGAAAATCTCGGCGCTGAATGGCGAGGCTAAATCTCACCGTGAAGCGAAAGAAGCAGCAGAATCCAGCCTGGCGAAGTTCTCCGGCATCAGCGACCCGTCAAAAGCGCTGGAAGCTCTGGAAATGATGACCAAAATTGACCAGAAAAAACTGATTGATGCCGGTTCCGTTGACCAGGTTAAAGCCGAGATCACCAAGTCATTTCAGGCCCAACTGGAAGAGGCTGCAAATCGCAGTAAGGCTCTGGAAGGTCAGCTTTATGACGCGAAGATCGGCGGCAGTTTCGCTGGCTCCAAGTTCATTTCTGAAAAGATGGCAATCCCTTCTGATTTCGTTCAGGCCCGCTTTGGTCAGTCATTCAAAATCGAAGACGGTCAGGTCGTTGCCTATGACGGCAGCGGTAACAAGGTTTACTCCCGCTCCAAGCCTGGTGAACTCGCCGGATTTGATGAAGCGCTGGAGTACCTGGTCGAGCAATACCCGCAGAAAGACCACATTCTGAAAGCCAGCGGCAATAACGGCGGCGGCTCTCAGACCTCGCAGCATGCTGTCGGACAGAAGACCATCAAGCGCTCTGCGTTTGACTCACTGGACGCCACCGGCAGGCAATCTGCACTTAAAGACGGCGTAACCATCGTCGATTAATCCTCATTTGCCATTCCCCGGATGGGGACTGGCGCCAGAGCTGGATAGCTCAAACAACCCTCAATTTAAGCGAAAGGAATTTATAACATGAGTAACACTCTGACCGGGTTGATCCCGACTATCTATACCGCTCTGGACGTCGTATCACGCGAGCAGGTCGGTTTTATCCCTGCTGTCGCCCGTAACTCCAAAGCTGACGCTGCGGCAAAAGGGCAGTCAGTCACCGCGCCAGTAGCTCCGGTCGCAACCACTGTTGACATCACGCCGGGTGCAACCGCACCGAATGACGGAGATCAGGATATTGGTAGTGTTAACGTGCAAATCACCAAGTCTAAAATGGCCTCGGTCAAATGGAACGGTGAAGAACAACTGGCTATCGGCCCATCCGGTACCTACAACACCATTCTGGCTGACCAGTTCAAGCAGGCGTTCCGCGCACTGGCTAACGAAGTCGATGCCGACCTTGGTGCGCTGTATCTGAACTCGTCCCGTGCAGTCGGTACAGCAGGCACTACACCGTTCGGCGTAAAAGAAGACCTCTCCGATGCGGCACTAGCCCGTCAGGTGCTGGAAGACAACGGCGCACCGACTACCGATCTGCAAATGGTACTTGGTTCGGCGGCTGTCGCTAACCTGCGTGGCAAACAGGCTGTGCTGTTCAAGGTAAACGAGGCAGGCACCGACCAGCTTCTGCGCGAGGGCGTCATCGGCAGACTGGAAGGTTTTAACCTGCATAGCTCTGCCGGTGTGGCTAAAACTGCAGCAACAACAGCATCAGGCTATCTGGTGAACGGTGCCAAAAACGAAGGTGATGTGATCATCGCGGTGGACTCCGGTACTGGCGGCATCCTGCAGGGCAATGCAGTGAAATTTGCGGGAGATGATAATACCTATTTGGTAGTAGCGACGACCGCAACAACCATCACCCTGGCAGCCCCCGGCCTGCAGCAGGCTCTGGCTGATAATGCTGAAATCACCGTTATCGGCGGATTCACTGCCAACATGGCATTTGACCGCAATGCCTTCCTGCTGGCTGCCCGTACTCCGGCAATGCCGCAGGGTGGTGATACCGCTGATGATGTGATGAACGTCACCGACCCGGTTTCCGGCATTACTTTCCAGGTGGCGCTGTACCGTCAGTACCGTCAGGTGCGCTATGAAGTTGGCCTGGCGTGGGGTGTGGCATCTATCAAGCCTGAGCATAGCTGCGTTCTGCTGGCCTAATGTCTGCCAATAACCTTGGGGCTTCGGCACCGTTTTTACAGGAGGGCTTATGGCCGGACTTACAAAAGAACAGCGGGCGCAGCGCGAGGCTGAAAAGGCTCAAAGCCAGCAGGAATTTGTCTGCATGGTGACAGAGTTTCCGGCATTTGAAGGTGCGCCAACGCGGGCCGACGTGCATCCGGAAGAGGTTGAGGCCTGGAAAGCACATGGCTGGAAAGTCGGGGTGTAATCATGATCACCTTCATCACGACGGATGATGTCGATACCACTCTCGGCAGCACATGGGCTGATGCCAGCGCCAAAGCAAAAGCTGTCCTGATGGCGAATACCTGGCTCAACGGCGCTTCATTACGTCTGCCGCATGACAGGGTCACACATGAGCTGATTATCCCTGACGATGTGAAAGTTGCCGGTGCTTATGTGGCGCTTGCGGCTGCAAATAACGGCCTGTATCAGCAAAAGACTGATTCCGGAGCAATCCTGAGCAAGTCGGTTGATGCAAACGGCGTCAGTGTGTCAAAGACCTTTGCTGACCTGTATGCGAATAGCGCTTCTCTGCTGGACTCAAACCTGCAACTGGCAATGGCGATGCTCAAACCCTACGGGCTGAGTACGTCGCAAATCCGGATTGTGAGAGGCTGATATGGGGATGCGTGACGATTTGCAGGCAGAACTTGCAGAGGCATTTGATAGCGCAGACTGGCTGGGTGATGCCGTGAATACGTTTGCCGGTAGTTATGTCGTTGCCGGCGAAGTCGATCCGGTTACAGAGGAATCGACCAGCCAGACGGTGACCTATTCCGGGCGTGGTGTGCTGTCGGGATACAGTCTGAGCCGCATTGATGGCGTCAATATCCTGCATGGTGACCTGAAGCTCACGGCACTGACAAATGAAGTAACGGATAAGCCTGCGGAGAATCACGTCATCACGGCTCCGGATCTGGTTACAGGGAAGCAGCAGGCGTACAAGGTCGTCACTGTCGGTACTGATGCGGCGAAGGCCACGTATTCTATCCAGTTGCGGAGGGCATAGCATGGCGAAAGGCTGGAGTTTTGACCCGTCAGAGTTTGCTGGAATGGTTGAGGAGGATGTCGGGAAAAAGCTGAGGGTTATTTCCGTCCAGTTGCTGAATGAGATTGTGATGACCTCTCCGGTCGGGAATCCCGAACTGTGGATGAGTAAACCACCTCCCGGCTATGTCGGCGGTACGTTCCGGGCGTCAAACCTTGTCAGTGTCGATGAACCTGATTACTCAGAGCCTGCCGGTCCGGATGAAGAAGGCTCGCGCACCATCCAGCAGGGGAATGCAGTCATCGCTACCGGCAAACCTTTCTCAGTTATCTATATCCAGTCAAACCTGCCATACAGTGTGGCCCTCGAAAACGGACACTCAAAGCAGGCACCGACCGGCATATATGCCAATGCATTTAACGGAATAGCGCAGGCCAACAAATGACCCTCACCGAAATAAGAAACGCTGTCATTAAGCGAATGACGGCGCAGGCGGCTATGCCTGCAGGTTCTGTGACCTATCCGAATGATCCTACCTTCGACCCGACAGGCAAAACCATCTGGGCCAGATTAACAAATCTCCCCGGGATCGCCGGAGCGGTTGAGATTGGCGACGGTCCTGTAGTTCACCGCACAGGGACCATCATCATTCAGTTATTCGTCCCGACCGGATCGCGCTCACTTCTCATTACCGAAACCGCTGATGCTATCCGGGAATTGTTCGAGTTTCAGACGGACGGTGCGCTGGATTACTTTGCTGTTAGCGCGGTCGATGCCGGAGAAACCGACGGATGGGCGCAGTTAAATCTTTCCATTCCATATCGCGCTATGTAGCGCCAATCAGGAGACAACATGTCATCTGGAGCTAAGATTCAAACGGCATATTGCCGTGAAACAACACCAGGCACCACTCCGGCTAGTCCGGCGTGGCTGCTTTTAAAGCGCGTCACTAACGGTCTGAAACCCACTCAGAACATGGTAGAGAACGCGGAGATCGGCGGCACCCGCATGGCGAACGGTAAGACTCCGGGCACTACTGATGTCGGCGGTGATGTGGTCTGCAAATACCGTTACGGCCAGCATGATGACTTCCTTGCATCATGCTTCGGCAATGACTGGGTTAATAACGTGCTGACTATGGGGAATAACCGCATCGCATTTTCCGTGGCGTCATTCGCCTCAGATATCGGTGTAGCGTCAATTGCTACCGGCTGCCAGGTCGGCACATTTAAGCTGGAAATCCCGAACGATGGTGATTTGCAGGCCACTATTACCCTGGCTGGCCTTGACTGGAACGATAAAGACGACGGCACCAGTTATTTTGACTCACCAACGGATGCGGCCGGCACACTGCGTTACTCATTCAAACAGGTCACGGCAATCAGCCTGAATGGTATTGCTGGCGGCTCTGGTTTCTGTGTGGATACCTTTGATATCCAGTTTGATAACGGACTGAAAACGCAGCGCTGTATCGGTACCGGCACTGGCTTTGCTGGCGCGAACATCCCGACCACGTTCACGCCATCCGGGCAAATTACCCTTTCATGGTCAAAATCGGCCTATGAAACGTGGAAAAAAACGCTGACCGGTGCTGCGATGCCATTCAGCTTCACAATTGCGAATGATGAAGGCTCTTACACCTTCGATTTTCCTTCTGTGCAGGTTGATGGTGACTGGCCTGATGGCGGCAATACCGACATTGTTCAGGTGAAACTGAACATCACCGGTTCTGATATTCCACCAACCATCACCCGCGCACCGGCCGCAGTAGCTGTCACCGGAATCACCGTGACGCCGACCACTGCATCCGTGGCTGTGGGGTCGACTACCACGCTGGCTGCAGCGCTAACGCCGTCAAATACCACTGACAGCACCGTGACCTGGTCGTCCAGCGATAACACTATTGCAACGGTCGACCCTTCAACCGGTGTCGTGACCGGCGTAGCTGCAGGTTCTGCCACTATCACAGCAAGCGCTGGCGGCGTGACTGCAACATCTGCAGTTACCGTAACCGCAGCATAATAATCCCACCTTTTGCCCGTTGCGTTCTGCGTGACGCTTCGGGCCTTTTAACGCAGAGGCACTATGTTAATTATCAATAAACACCTGGACGCTGACGGAACCCGCTGGATTGAGCCGGTAAAGGGTCTGAAACTCAAAGTCGGCAGCGTATCAAGTCACGGGTTCAAATCCCGCAGCGCACTGGTGCGCCGCCATATCGATAAGCTGGACAACCTGTTTAAAGCCGGCACCACTGATTTTAGTCTGAATTCTGTGGGTGACATCGACTCGATGGACGATCTGCTGCTGGAAACGTGTGCCGGACACCTGTTGCTTGACTGGGAGGGTGTCGGTGAAGTTGTCGACGGCAAAGAGCAGGCGATCCCTTACACGCCGGAAGCCGGACTGATTTTCCTGCAACAAAATCCGGAGTTCTACTGGTTCATTCTCAAAGCTGGCTCAGATATTGCCGCCGGTAAAGAAGAACAAAAACAGGATGCCGTGGGAAAGTAATAGCCGCTCAGAAGTGGCTTAACCGGTATTCGGGGCCTGAAGGTGAGCGTAATCGCTGGCGTGAAGAACGTCTGGGTATTAAGCCAAGTGAAGAGCCGGAAATTGATGAACTGTCAGCGCTGATATTGTCTGCCTATGCCGCTATCAGTCGCGGCAGGCAATATGTCGGCATGATGGCATCACCGCTTCCATTATCTCTCAGGGACGTTGATACCTACCTGACGTCAAGGCCCGTAACGATTGACCGGGAGTTATTGGAAGAGGCGATTTTCGCCCTTGATGACGTTTACCGCGATGAATGGGCGAGAGATCAGGGTGATGAAGATGGTGATGAAGATTGATTGTTAAGTATTTTTTATTGAAGAGAATCCGTTTCTTGTTAAGATGTTTCTGATTGCAATCAAATGGAAACAAAATAATGAAAAAGATGTTCGCTTTAGCTGTTGTTGGTGTGGCTTTACTTAGCGGGTGTAGTGCACGAGTTGCTGACCTGACGATAGGCAGTACGAAAAACTATGACATCAACTCAAATCACTTCATCAAGGGTGCTCGTGTTACGGGTGAAGATTCAGCGCCTGTTGTGATTTTCCCTCTGGGAATACCTAACGTTAAAACAGCTATAGACAACGCTATCGAGAAAGATAAGTGCTCTGTAGCGTTATCTGATTTAGTAGTAACTCAGTACAATCACTCTTTCCTCTTTGGTAAGTTCGGCTTCATCGTTGAGGGTAATCAGGTGATTGACCGTTCACAGCCTGGTTGTGAAAACGCGAACTAATATGAAGCCACCTCCGGGTGGCTTTTTGCTTTCTTGGGTTAGGGCTTTTTGTCGTTCCTCTGTTCTACCAGCAGAATCCCAGCATCAATTGCCTTTGTCATTAGCTCCTCTAACCTTTCTATTCTGAGCTCAATATCGCTTTTTTCCTTAGGTGTATGGTGTGTGACTACATGATTTGAGTTGATATATGTCTGGGCGTGGAGCGCCTTACCGATAGCAATGATGTTGTAACCGCATGGGAGTATAGGCCACGCAGGATTAAGCCCTTTTAGGTAATGTTTACCCTGATCTATCACGAGCTGCTTGAATGTTGCTTCAGTTGAATCTCGCAGGAAAAACAATCCAAAATCCCCATGTTCAGGTTTTACGTCTGGATCAATGGTAATAATGGTACCGTCAGGAAAACTCACCGGGCCATTGCAGGTCATTGAGTCCCCTTGAACTATGAACGCAAATGAGTTCTCTCCAGCCCCTTCAGGGCAAGCGATGAAGTCTGATGCTGATGATGCTGCTATTCCTTCAGTAGCAGCAGATGCTTGAATGATTGTATAAACGGGGATGAGGGGAACTGTAACGGTCTTTCTTACGTTTTTCACGTCAGGGCCAATTCCAGACCCAGTTGCTAGCCAGTCGGATGTTGTACCCAGCGCCGCTGCAAGGTTATGAAGTGCTTTATCCCTTGGGCGTGCCTCTCCTCCTTCGTAGGCAGCTATCTGACGTGCCACTACGCCGACTTTTTTAGCTAACTCTGCCTGAGTAAATCCTAATGAATTCCGTGCCATAGCAACACGCAAAGGAAATGAACTATCAAAACTCATAGTTGAACCTTAAAAAGACATTGACTCATAATGTATGGTGCGGCATATTTAATTCCGCACATGAGTTACTGTGTTTAAAAAATGCATGAGGTGAATAATGGAACAGAAGAAAAAAGATATCAAGCCTATGGCATACCGGATGACTCCGGAGGTGAAAGAATTCGTTGATAGTAATGCCAAAAAAACCTATCGGTCAGCGCAGGGGATGATGGACTACCTGATCTCTAAAGTGATGGAAATGGAGAAGAAAGGTGAATTTATCATTCAGTAAAAGCGAAGAAACCCCAACCGCGGCAACGGATGAGGTTTCAATTTTGTTAGCCATTTCTAAGGAACCAACAATGAAAATCATAGCAAAAGAAAACCAAGAGTTCACCATTTTCCGTTTTGGTGATAGCGAAATTCGAGTAATTAACAAACAGGGTGAGCCGTGGTTTGTTGCTCAAGATGTTTGTGATGCATTGATGTTAAGCAACTCCCGCATGTCTCTTAAAGCGCTAGATGAGGATGAAAAGGGTGTAAGTTCAACTTACACCCTTAAAGGAAATCAAGAGGTTGCGGTGATTTCGGAGTCTGGCATGTACACATTAGTTCTCCGTTGCCGTGACGCAGTTAACAAAGGCTCTGTCCCCCATAAATTCCGAAAATGGGTGACAGGCGAAGTACTGCCATCAATTCGCAAAACTGGAAGCTATGAAAAACCGTTGTCTCGTAAAAGTACCACTGAAGAAAGGACACCGCTTCGGGACGCCGTGAACATGCTGGTCAGTAAAAGGCACATGATGTACCCGGAGGCATATGCGCTTATTCATCAGCGTTTCCAGATCAGCAGCTTCGAGCAATTGACCCCGGAACAAATTGAGCCGGCTATTGAGTATGTCCACTCTGTCATTTTGGAAGGCGAGTTACTTTCACGGCAGGATAAGCAAATGGCTTTGCCTTTGTCTTACCCGATGGCTTATTTCGATAGCTACCGACACATAATCCAGCCCAAGGAATTAACCGCACCTTGGCGCTATAAGCCCAGCCATTTAAGACCGGATGGGGACAACCCAAATCCATTGGGCGCGCTGATTATTCAGTTAAAGAATCTTGGTTATAACGTTGATGCTGCTCAGTTCCAATTAATGTCATTTCAGCATCACATGGAAGATGTCCGGCGCCAGATATCAGCAATTGAACGAGTTGTGATGCGCCAGCAAGAAAGAGGGTAATGAAATGTCTTTATGTGTAATTGGTGAGCAAAAGATTTCAAGTTTCAGCTTCAAGGTAGATGAGGATATATTTTCAGCAACTATATCCTCAATTCTCGCTGAAGGTGATGGTGGTAAGGAGGAGTACCATTACTCTGTTATTGTCACTGATAGGAGTGGCAATCTAGTGATGAAGGAGATTCACCAAGATTTCCAAGTGGCATACGATGTCTTTGACAGACTATCCATCCTTGTCGGTAGCAAGATTTCCCATAGCTAGCAAACAACCAGCAATCCAATAACCCGCTTAACTGCGGGTTTCTTGCTTCCCATTGCATAAGTTTCCCTTTAGGATTGGTCTTAACTTTACTAATGGGGATAGGGATGTGGAATTACTGCTAATCTGTGCCGTTTTAGGCTGTATACCTGCTGCGATAGCAAGTAGCAAAGGTCGATCATTTGGTGCGTGGTGGGTTTATGGTGCATTACTATTCATCGTTGCCCTTATTCACTCCCTTTGTATTAAAAGAGACCATAAGGCAATAGAGAAAGAGCAACTTTCTGAAGGTCTCGTTAAGTGCCCGTACTGCGCTGAAATGGTGAAGCCAGAGGCAATCAAGTGCAAGCATTGTGGAAGTGATCTGCAGCCCTTGCCTATGAAGTCTGCGCTTGTACCTATTGCAAAAATCGGAGTTACCAGGAACTTAGCAGACTCCGTGATTCTCGATGATTTTAAGGTGAGCGAGATTTGTACAAGGATGCGTATTGGTAACGAAAGGAAAAGTGTTCAGGAATTATTGGATGAATACTCAGGGGAGTTAACAGCGATAAAGGATAAAATTCCGGAGTCTCTGCACAATAAGTTCGATGAATCATTAATTAATCATCTGAATAAGTAAGTTATTTCACTTTTTAAGGAAATAAATTATTGCCCATAACCTCGCTCCGGCGGGGTTTTTTTATGCCCGGAGAAAAGCAAATGGCAGAACAAACATCCCGCCTCGCCGTCATCATCGACAGCTCCGGCGCTCAAAAAAGTGCTGAAACACTGGCGAGTGCCCTGGATAATCTCTCTCAGGAGGGTAAAAAGGCAGAAACTGCAACTGATAACCTATCCTCCGCTACCAAAGATTTAAATTCATGGCTGAAACAGGGCCCAAAGGCGGCATCTGATGCTTCAAAGGCAATCGAAGATGAAGCGAAGTCATTAAACTCGTTACTCGAAAAAATCAGGCCGACAAATAAGGCATTGTCTCAACTGGATAGCATGAGCAAGCAGTTATCCCAGTCATTCTCTAAAGGATTGATTAACGAGTCCCAGTTTAATACTTACGATAAAATTCTGGGTAATTTAGTCGATAAATACGAGAAGGTTGATGATGAACTAACCGGTATAGCTCAGGCTGAGAGAGAAGCTGCAGCAGCTGCTAAAGCCACCCAGCAAGCTCATGAAGCCGAAGCCCTGGCACTCCAGAAAATGCTTGATAAGCTCGACCCAGTGTCAGCATCTGTACGGCGATTGGAGCAGGATCAGCAATCACTTCAATCGGCGCTTTCATCCGGGAGAATTTCCGGCGAAGAATATGACAAATATTCAGAAAGCATAGCGCGTGCCAGAAAAGAGGTTACAGGGGAAGCCCAGGCTGAACGCGATGCAGCAAAAGCAAGAGAGCAGCAAGAGCAGTCGTTCCAGAGGATGCTGGATAAAATCGATCCTGTTTCCTCAGCCCTCCGTAACCTGGAGAAACAGCAGAATGACCTGTCAGCGGCCCTATCCAGTGGCAAAATCAGCGCGGGTCAATATGGGCTTTACGCCCAAAAGGTAGACGAGGCCCGCCGTGAAGTTAACGGAGAAGCCCAGGCCGAGCGGGACGCAGCAAAGGCGCATGATGCACAGGTCGCATCACTTCAAAGGCTGTTAGCTCAGTTGGACCCGCTTGGCGAATCGTTCAGAAAGTTATCCCAACAGCAGCAACAGCTTGATGATGCTAAATCTTCCGGGATGCTATCCACAGACCGCTACACTGAATTATCTGCAGCTCTGACCAAAACCAGAGATGAATTGCAAAAAACTGCTGAAGTGTCACACACCACAGCTCATGCAATGCAAATGCTGCCGATGCAAATGTCTTATATCTTAAGCGGCCTTGCCAGTGGCCAGTCGCCGTTTATGGTTCTGATCCAGCAGGGTGGTTGGCTTACCGGAATGTTTGGCGGGCTCGGGGCCACTATCAAGGGCGTTGGCACGTATGTCGCAGGGTTGGTAAATCCTTTTACAGTGGCAGCTGCAGCCGTTGGCGTTCTCGGGCTTGCGTATTATGAAGGGGCCGCAGAGCAGGAGGAATTCCGGAAATCCCTGATACTCACCGGTAACCAGGTTGGAAAGACATCCGGCCAGTTATCAGAAATGGCTGCCACCATCAGCAATGTTACAGGGTCAACGCACGGTCAAGCGGCATCAGTTATTAATCAGGTTGTCTCGGCTGGTAACATTGCCGGCGACTCTCTACAGAAAGTCTCTTCTGCAATTGTCAGCATCAGCGATGCAACCGGACAGGCCACTGATAAATTAGTCTCCGATTTCAGCAATATTGCCAATGACCCGGTAGCGGCGGTCACAAAACTGAACGACCAGTACCATTTCCTCACGCTGGCAACCTACAACCAGATAAAGGCACTCCAAGATGAAGGTAATCAGCAGGATGCCGCGAGAGTTGCTAATGACGCCTATGCCAATGCGCTAACCCAGAGAGCGGGAGAGATTAAAAACAGTCTGGGTACACTGGAAACCATCTGGAATTCAGTTGGTGAGGCTGCGAAGGGTGCCTGGGATAGCATGTTGGATATTGGTCGTGGCCAGACGCTACAGCAGCAGATAGCTAATGTCCAAAAGCAAATATCCGACATTCAAGGCAACGTGAAGCCCGGAGCCTTTGGGTTGGGAGGGATTGGTGATGACGGGGTTCAGAATAAACAGCTTGCGGCTCTTAAATCTCAGTTGTTATTTTTGCAAAGTCAGGCCACGACCCAGGATGTTTTGAATGGATTTGTCGATAAGCACAACCAGGCGCAGCAGGCCGGTATAAAGGCGCAAGAGTACATTGATAACCTCCAACAACAATCCCTGTCTAATGCTGAAAAAAGGACTAAAGAGCAGAACCTGCTCACCGAAGCCTTGGAAAAGACTCGCGCTGCTGGTACGAGCATAAGCGCCGCTGAGGAAGCACAGCTTCGCCAGGATATAGACAATAAATATAAAGACCCGGCCGCACCGAAACAGCGCCAGGGGAAAGCCTACACCGAAGATGCAGGCAGCAGGTTGGTTGACCAAATCGATCAGCAAACCGCCGCACTGTCAGCACAGTTAAATACGACAGAGAAACTATCTTCAGTTACACAGCAGCGGGTTAAGTTTGAACAACAATTAGCTGAAATACAAAGGAAGGTAGCTAACAGCCAACCAATCACGGCTGACCAGCAATCACTACTTAACCATCAGAAAGAAATTCAACAAGCTTACGATAGGCAAGAGGCCCTTCAGAAAAGTGTCACCACTCTGGATGACTACCGCAAAATGATGCTGGAGATTGCACCGAAAGAGCAGAAACAGAACGATGTTTTGCAAAAGCGGCTGGATATTCTCAAGCAAATGGTGGCACTTAAAAAACTGTCTCCAGAGGATGCCTCGAAGCAGGCGTCTGACCTGATCAGCAAATCAGTGCTACCCGACTCGGTTATCTCTGGCGTGAATGCGGCCGGTGGAACGCTGAAGTCCGGAGCTACTAACAGCGACTTATCCGGTCAAGGAATGAACATGATCGGATTGCAGTCCAATCCTCAGTTGGAGACTATCGCCAAGCTCAGAAAGGCCCAGACTGATTATGCGTCTTGGCTTAATAGTCAGGAAAAAGCGATTAACTCGGCCTCATTCGCCAATGAGCAGGACCGGCAAAAGGCGCTGATGGATGTCCAAAGCAAAGGTGCGGCCAACCAGCAGGCTATCAGCCTAGCACTTCACAAAACGGAGATGGAATCAGCGCAGACGTCATTCTCTACTATCACCGACTCAATGGGTACTATGTTCGGGCAGCAGTCGGGAATGTATAAAGCCGCGTTTGCCACACAAAAGGCATTTGCTATTGCTCAGGCAGGAATACAGCTACCCATGGCAATGGCTCAGGCCATGGCTAACCTGCCGTTTCCAGCCAACTTAGCCGCGGTTGCCAACGTTGTCGCACTGATGAGCACCATCACCTCAAGCATCACCAGTGTCGCCGCGAACGGCTTCCAGTCAGGAGGGTATACCGGTAACGGTGGCGTGAGTGATATTGCCGGTGTTGTTCACGGACAGGAGTTCGTTATGGATGCTGCGGCAACGAAGCGGATCGGCGTCAGCAATCTTGAAGCCATTCGCAGAAATGGGCTGGATGCCACTCTGTCACGTTCAGGTTTCGGGACTGGCGCCAAAAATGTCAGTAATTCAACAGCCACAACTAATCAGACGCAGCATGTTACTCAGCAGATATCAATCAATGGCAACCCATCTGATGCAACCATCCAGCTTGTGCAGCAAGCCGCAAAACAGGGCGCTCAGCAGGGGTACAAGATGGTTGCAGGAGATCTGGCTGCGGGAAAGGGGCAAGTGCATAAGTCACTGACTGCCGGATATAACACTTCAAGGAGAACGGGTTAATGGCAGACATCTACTATCCACACCAATATCTGCCATTACCTCAGCAGGATGGCTATGCGTTCCAGCCTATCAGCCCGCTCCGGCGCACAGACCTTACATCCGGTCGTGCGAGGCAGCGCAGGCTGTATACCTCAACTCCCACCCAGGCGTCAGTGACCTGGCTGTTTACCACTGACCCGCAGTGCCAGGTGTTTGAGGCGTGGTTCCGGGATGCTCTAACAGACGGTGCATCCTGGTTCTATATGCGCCTGCAGACTCCGGTAGGCACCAAGGACTATAAATGCCGTTTCACGGATATTTATCAGGGCCCGACGCTGGTTGCCCCGATTTATTGGCAATACACCGCCACGCTGGAATTGTGGGAACGGCCTTTGCCGCCGGTTGGCTGGGGTAATTATCCGGAGCTGCTTATCGGTTCCGATATCATTGATATTGCCATCAACAAGGAGTGGCCGCAGGCATGACAGTATTAAACCGGCTCTATGCATCGTCCGGCCCGGAAGTGCTGATTAACACTCTGCAAATCAATGTAGGCGATGACGTTTATTATCTCTGCCAGGGGTATGACGACATTGTCGCTACAGACGAAAGTGGCAATAGCCTGACGTTTACTGCATGCGCTATGGATGTCGCGCTTCCGGCCAGAAACACAGACGGTACGCAGGATTTGAATATAGCGATCAGCAACGTTGACGGGATTGTCTCCACTACTATCCGGAATGCTCTGAACTCTCTCAGCGGAGCGACAGTGACATACCGGCAATACATTTCCACCGACCTTTCAGCACCGTCATCAACGCCTTATACCATGGCGATTAAAACAGGCCAATGGACATCCCTGCAGGTGCAAATCACCGCCGGTTACATGAACTGGCTTGATACAGCGTGGCCGCGTTACCGGTACACGCTTCCCGATCACCCCGGGCTTCGTTACATCAGCTAAGAGGCATCCATGTTCAATCCAGACAAATACCTGACTGTCCGCTGGCAGATGGGGGGAAGGGTGTACCCGGTCCTCGACTGCTACGGCCTTGTTCATGAGGTCAGGAGAGACCTGGGATTTCCTGAGTGGCCGCTGTTTGAGTCGGTCACGAAAGACGGCAGGCAGATGGCCGACTTCTGCGATGAATACCGGAAGCAGATAAAACCGTGCCAGCCATCGCCCGGCGCAGTTGCGGCCTGCTACAGCGGCGGCCTGATTGGTCATCTTGCTGTGGTGGTCGAGATTAATGGCGAACTGATGGCGGCAGAATCCAACCCGAAGCGGAATATCACCTTTATGCCGATGTCCCGCTTTGAGCGGCGATTTCAAAAAGTGGAGTATTACCAGTGACCATCAGAATTTACCCATCAAGGCTGCCAGGAGAGCCGCTGGAAACGCATGAGCATGGTGACACGACCATTCATCAATGGATGGCGGAAAACGTCAGTGGCTATGGGCCAGATAATCCGCAAAGAGTTATCTTCGAGGTCAACCGACGCGCGGTACCTCCCGGTGAGTGGGCATTATGTTATATCAGGCCAGATACAGATGTGAAAGTCTACCCGATACCCGGAGCCGACCCCGTCACCTGGGCTGTGGTTGCAGCGGTTGTAATTTCAGTGGCATCAGCGGCGTACTCAATCGTGATGATGTCAAAGCTCGGAAAGGGGGCTTCGACCGCAACGGGCGATCAGCTTAACCTGAATCCGGCGCAGGCCAATACCGCAAAGCTTGGCGACCCAATCCGGGAAATATTCGGCCAATATCGGGTTTATCCGGATTATCTTGTCCAGCCTGTCAGTCGTTTTGATACCAGCGATCCGCAGATTTACCGCACAGAAATGTTTCTCAGTATTGGCGTGGGGAATTTCTCAATCAGCAGTGCAGATATCAAAATCGGGAATACACCTATTTCATCATTCGGAGATGATGCCACGTTTACGCTCTACGCTCCTGGCGCTGACGTGTCTGGCGATAGTCGTGCAGACAACTGGTATAACTCGACCGAGGTTGGCGGCACTACTTCCGGAACGTCCGGCCTTGATCTGGCATCGACGGGCTCAAATAAAGTGAGTATCAGCGCTGATGCTATTACTGTGTCCGGGAACACTATCACTCTGATAGGGGAGACAGCTTCAGATGATGATGACGATGATACTGCGGCAGAAACTGATACCAAGGTGCCTGATTCCTGGGTGAGCGGGACAGTTCTTACTGTGGTTGTGCCGGATAGCTTCACAGTAGCGACTGAGTCGGGGCACACGCGGATTTATGGTGATTTCACTGAACTGGCTCCCTACGTCGGAATGCCGGTAAGCGCGGAATGGAGCTCATTCGATTATGACTTATATATTGCGTCGTATGACAAAGGGACTACAGCAGTGCCGGGCGCTGGCGGTAATGCCGCATCAGTAACAGCCAGCGCCGCTCCGACGACATATGACTTCAGCTCGTCTGCATTGTCGTTCACTCTGACCTGGTCAGGCGTGAGTTATATCATTTCGCTGTCTGCCAATTACACCACGATGTCTGGCCTGGTTGACACGATCACAGACCAGTTAACGGGTAGCGGGTTAGTTGCTCAGGATAATAGCGGCCGGCTTGAAATTGTCGAGCCTACAAGCCCGTTCAGTGGGAACAGCATTGGCTACACCGTATTGCCTTCCGCCATTTTTGGCGGCTCTCCGGTGGTTGTTAGCGGAACCGCATCAAGTGGCGGGACTCCGGAGGTTTTGCCATCAATCACCCTGGCATATGGTAGTGCGACCGGTACATTGTTTAATGGTATGCCTACCGGTACGCAGAGGATCGCTTTCGGGCCGAAGGGTAACCAGTATCAGATCACCGATGTTGACGGGCTAGCCATTACCGTTGAACGGATTATCGAAGTTGCCGCAACCACAACAACTGCAAGCACGACGAAAGTTGATGCAGACTGGCCGGGGTTTACAGAGCGCACTTTGCTGGACGCCACTGTCACAGGGATTAATGACAGCTACAACTGGATGGGTCCATTCCTATGCTGCCCTGATGGCGAAACCACTACCGAAGTAGAGCTTAATTTCATCTACCCACAAGGATTATTGTATGTGGGAAGCAAAGATGGCTCCTGGCACTATCATGAGGTACAGATCACCGTTCAGTACCGGATTTTAGGAGCTACAGACTGGACATCTGTGGCTATCACTCACGGTAATGAGACAATTAATGAAATCGGGTATACGAACGTCATAACTTTGCCGTCTGCCGGAAATTATGAGTTTCGTATGAAGCGTGACACTCCGCTGTGGAGCTCCCCGACCCGTGACTCCGTGCAGTGGCAGGCAATGAGGTCGAAACTATCCAAACGACCGGGCAGTTACAAAAACATCACCACCCTGGGTGTCACCATCCGCACTGGTAACCGTCTGGCGTCACAGTCAGATCGCCGGGTGAGCGTTGTTGCTAATCGTCTTTATGATGGCTACACATCCAGGAGCATCAGTGGCGCACTGAATCACCTTCTCGCCGATACCGGGGCGCAGGTAGATACCGATGCCATAAGCGCATTGGAAACTAATTACTGGACGCCACGCGGTGAAACTTTCGATTTCTCCGCTGACACTGACAGTACCTCAATGCTGGATATCATGCAGAAGATCGCAACAGCCGGGATGGGGTACTTTCACCTGAGTGACGGGCTGGCGACGGTAGGCCGGGAAGGTATAAAAAGCTGGTCCGGGGTAATCAGTCCGCAGGAAACAACGGAGGAGCTGACGACCTCATTTAAGGCGCCATCCTCGGATGATTATGACGGAGTGGATGTCACGTTTATTAGTTCAACGACCTGGGCTGAGGAAACGGTCCAGTGCCGGACCTCTGATAATCCGACGCCGACTAAAGTGGAGGCTTATAAACTGGATGGCGTGGTGACGCAGGATCGGGCTTATCGAATCGGTATGCGCCGCCTAATGAAGTATACCTATCAGCGGTTATCTTTCTCTTTATCCACCGAGCTTGATGCACTGTGCTATCGGTTTGGTGACAGGCTAATACTGACGGACGATATTCCTGGCAGTAACACAATCAGCTGTCTTGTCACTGATATGAGTTATACCAGTGACCTGATAATCATAGGCGTATCGGAGCCTCTCGACTGGACATTCACAAATCCACGGATTGTTATCCGGTACCAGGACGGCAGCGCATCAGCGTTGCTTACACCCACTCAGATTGATGACTTCACTTTCAGCATCCCTTACAGCACCGATATTGCACCTGAAGCATGGGAGATGAGTATGGGGGCAATTGAGCCACCACGGGTAATTTTCTGCAGTTCAGAAAGCGTGGGCTATGACTCACTGATTTCAGAGATTGCACCGGAGAGTGACGGGACCTGCCAGGTAACGGCTACGGCCTACGATGAACGGTTCTATCAGCATGACGACGACACCTATCCGGGTGATGTCAGCTAACTAAATCTAATCAAAATTAACCCGCTTCGGCGGGTTTTCTCGTTTCTGAGGCTTATAAATGGCGACTTACAATACGAACAACCCTTTAGGCTCTGCCGATCCGCGCGACCTGCTTGATAACTCACAGATTGCCGACCATTTCGTGAGCGATCCAGAGAATGAGTCCTGGCCTGACAGGTTCGGTAATGCGCGAAAGACATGGAAGGGTATTGAAGCAGATGCGGCCGCAAAGCTTGACCAGATTGCAGACAATGCTTCCAGCCAATTAGCTGCAGAGAATGATAGCTTCCAGCAGTTCCTGCTGAACTCTGGCTATGAGCCACTGGCTGATTATGTTGATGGACCAATTACGTTTGAGCGGCGCAACCAAATCACTGCATATAACGGCGAGTTTTATCGACCAAAAGCCTCCGTAACCCTCCCATACACCACCACCGGCAATACAGCGACAACCTGGGCGACAGACGAGAGTAATTTTGTTGCTGTGGGTGATGCAGTGCTGCGGCAGGATCTGGCATCCACTTCCGGCTACAAGATAGTCGGCGGCTTTTACTCGCAGGAGGGTGATCCGACAACATCCCCGGATTCAGGCAATAATCTCGACGGGCGACGAGGCGCTCGCGGACAATTCGATGTTATATCTGCGCCCTGGGAGCCGAAGGGTGTAGCCGGGATCACATTCGGGGGAGATAACGGACGGGGTACATTCACCATAGACGAGCGAGGTATGGTCCGAACTTCCGTCTGGTATAAAGGGCTCAGGATGCAGAGTAATGTCCTGCTGCCAGTGCTTCAAAGTCTCGGGTTTAAGTCTGGCCCCGACTCACTTGAAGGTGTGATGCTTCGCATGGGGAACCCGGACTCATCCCCTACGATATTTGTGGATTATGATGCGTCTGGGCTGCCGGTTCTTGGCCTGATGAATGCACAGCAATTCGGCGAATATGGGTACCCTAATCCGTCAGATGAGGGGTACTCATATAATTTGTACTGGACAAGGAAGCAGGTTCAATCTGCAATCAATACGGCAATATCTGGATATCAGCAATATTTTACTTACCCCTTGCCAAGTAATGACACTACCAGTCATGTATGGGTGCCGGTTGCTAAATTCACTACAGCAACAGGAACAGGAAACGCGAACGGGGTATTTAAGGCACTAATAACGGTCGCTGGTAATGTATTCCCGAATGGTCGTTCATACCTTATTTCGGGTAACTCCAGAGGATTAAGCAGTGTTTCACTAACCTCATCAAATGTTAATTCATATTTTAATATTACTGCATTAGATGCCCCGGCTTCAGATGATGCCAATAATGTAAATTACATTCTCAGTATGGGTGTTGTTCAGTCTGCGAATACAGTAACACTGTATGCAAAAATGCCATATAGTTGTGCTTATTCAACTATAAAAGCTCTAAATGTTGGATTTTCCGGATACGTGGCTTACACCCCATCGGCATTCACATCAGTATCAACTGAACCATCAGGGATAATTTATTTAACAACAATCAAGCCATACAACTCTTCAAATGTAACCGTTTCGTCAGATGGTACATTAATGGCAGCTTCACCAATTGTAAGGGTTGCTACCGACACAAATACATCTGACAGGGCAGATATTAACTCGGGGGGATTTAACTGGTCTGGTTCAGGCGCTGTTAATACTGAAGCATTCGAATATTCCGTTACTCATTCTTCAACGGGTACATATTTAATTCCTGGTGCAAAACTCGCAACAGAGGGTTGGCAATTTAAATCACCGAAATCTCCTACCGGTGGTGACGATCTTGCAGTAGTCGAAGTTTCCGATACTGACTCAGGAGTTCAGGTTCTGGTGTATGAGCGAACAATGCAAATAAGCGGTTCGTCCGTATCCATTGTTAAAGGGGATTTGATGGACGTTCCGTCAGATTCATGGGTTGATGTCAGGTTGTATGAAACTCCGGTTACTTATTAAGGACTAATATGAATAATTATTATATAGACCCATCAGCAGCGGAAAATGGCACAGGAACAATCGATAGTCCCTATAATTCCTGGGCAATACTGGAAACGCTGCAGCCTTCATTTCCTTTTACTATCAACGTGAAAAGGGGTACATCTGAGAGGGGGAACTTTAGCTATCTTTCGCTCAGAAACCTTGTGTCAACAAGTGATGAACAGTCATTTATTCAGCCTTATGGAACCGGAGCTAACCCTGTAATTATTCAGGATGACGGAACGGTGCCAGCCCTGGGAATAGTAATCCGGAAGACCACCCTGCTGATGATTGATTTTATCACCAATGAGGTAACACAGTCTGCCGATGTGGTTGCTTTGTCTGCGTTAACTACACTCACTGATACGTCAGTCGATGTGTATGCATCTAACTGCAATTTTAAATCGTTCCCGCACACGATGATAAGCCAGTATTGCAAGGGCATAGCAATTGTAGCTAACCGGGACGTTAATGCTGCAGCTAATAAAATGGGGTGCATTAATTGTACTTTTGATTATTTATCCAGGGGGGTTCAGATTTTAGGCAACTATAATGTTCCGTCAGACCAGGATGCCACAACAAATGTCGGTGACCGATATCGTACGAATGGCGCTATAGTTGACGGCTGCTCTTTTACAAATATGCGGGATGACGGAGCTATCCTGAATCGCTGCACATCCCCGGAATCAGCTAATTATGACACTACCAATCCGCTGGTTTCTAAAATAAGTAACTGTTACTACTCAAGCTACAGGTCAAACACTGCAGCTACAGATAACTACACTCAAGCCCCTGCGGTTGCCTTCTGGACTGTTTACTCGAACAGAACGGTCATTGAGTATTGTTCTGCTATTGGGTCATATGCATCCAGAGCAGACAGGATGGCTTTCGATTTTGATATTATGACGTGGGATTGTGTTATTCGTTATTGCTACTCTGCTAATAACGCTGGCGGGATTTTGCTCTTTATATCCAATGCTGATGGTGACGGCTCTCAAGCGCAGCCATCAGGCACCAGTAACACCGAATGGTTTATTAATCGCAGGTGGGGGCAGGGTAACAATGTCATGCATGATTGCGTATCATTTAACGATGGAATTAGCAGGGCAGCATCAGCATCAGCGCTTTGGATGTCTAAATTCAGATATTTCGGATACGCCAGCAATTGCACCGTGAAAAACTTAACTATTATTGACACTTTATCTGCTAACAGAGCGGCAATAGTGCATCAATACGGAAAGTTCACTGCATCCGACAATGTCACCAGCATTAATATACAAGATACGATTTTTCACTATCGAAGATTAGCTGTTGCCCCTGGGATAATTCGCGGTGATACAACCACTGACACACAAGGACTGGTTAAGTTTAAGTCTAACAACATGTATTCGGAAGCTGCGACAGGATTGTTTTCTATTCCGACTTACGCCGATGCAGGCGGTAACACATCTACAGATCCTGAGTTTGAATATATCCCGCAAGATGCGCCATCTACATTTGATTCAGCTAAACTGATAAGGATGATGAAAACCTCAGCATATTATGGAACGCTAGGTAATTTGGTTACCTGACATGAGGAATTAAAATGGCCTTCCCATCCCCAGCAGCAGATTACGTCGAAGCACGTTTAACCCCTGAGTCAGTGATGGGGATCACCGAATCCTCCGTCATCATCCCGACAGATGAAGGTTATGCCGTGGCCGAACCGGGCCTGCGGGTGAAGATGGGTAAAGTCGTTTTACTGGAGGTGTCCGGCCAGAAGGTATTCGCCACGGTAGGCGCTGGCCGGTTTATCACTGACGGTGGAATTATCGAAGGTGACGCACTGGACGATGCCAGAGTGATCGGAGTGGTGACGTACTTCGTGAAGAGTTTGTGATTAAACCTTTCCGTCAATCCAGTCAGCCCACCACTGCATCATCTCTATACGGGTCCGCATATATTCAGCATGGTTGTACACTCCACGGATGGAGTTCTTATCAGAGTGCGCGAGCTGCTTCTCTATTGCATCATGTGGCCACCCGTTCTCGTTCAGTATTGTGCTGAATTGATGACGAAAGCCGTGGCCAGACGCCAACCCCTCATAGCCAATCTGCCTGATGACGAGTAACACGGCGTTTTCACTGATGGGCTTCTTCTTATCATTCCTGCCTGCAAAAACGAAATCAGACACCGGCTGAGTCATTGGCCGGATGGTTTCCAGCAATTGCACCACCTGATCTGACATCGGAACCAGGTGGGTCTTCCTTCCTTTCATGACACCTTCATCAATGGTGATCACTCTGTTTTCAAAGTCGACGTTTTCCCATTGCATAGAACGGAGTTCTTTTGTTCTCACTGCGGTGTACTGCAAGATCTGTGTAGCGATGCGGGAAACCACGCTTCCGGTATATGTGGACAGGGCTTCATTAAACGCCGGTATCTGACTGGCCGGCAGAAAAGGGTAGTTTTTTTTCCTGTAGCCCTTCATTGCATCGGCAAGGTCAGGAGCTGGATTATATTTTGCCCTGCCGGTGACTATGGCGTAGCGAAATACCTCACCACACCGCCGCCGTGCTTTGTTGGCGCGTTCCATGGCGCCGCGGCTTTCAAAGTGCCTGATGACTGACAGAACCTGCATGGGCTCAATTTCGTTAATGTCCATCGAGCCGATCATCGGCAGAATGTCGTCATCAAACATACGCCCAAGCTCTAACCCATACCCCTCCGACCACACATCCTTTTTGTGCAGGTACCATTCGCGATAGATAGACGAAAATGAATTGTCATTATCTGTCTTTTTTTTCGACTGGACAGGATCGAATCCTTCGCTGACCGTTTTCCTGGCTTCGTATGATTTCTCTCTGGCTTCCTGCAGTGACATGAACGGGTATTTACCCACCGTCATCACCTTTTCTTTACCCGAAATTTTATACCTAAGTTGCCAGACCTTTTTCCCGGAAACCGGCACGTACAGATACAGGCCGTTGGCATCCAGAATGCGGTATGGCTTATCTTTTGGCTTCGCTGCCTCTATCTGCTTGACTGTCAGCATGGGTAAAAATCCGGTGGGTAAAAATATTTATCCGTTTTTTACCCGCTTTAGAGTGCGGCTGTCAACGAACTTTGGCGAACTATGACGAACGGTTTTTTTGCCTGGATACTGATTCAATGGGGGTTTGGCGAACTATTACGGAGGGTGGCGAACTATGGAATGGTGTCCCCTGCAGGAATCGAACCTGCAACTAGCCCTTAGGAGGGGCTCGTTATATCCATTTAACTAAGGAGACGTAAAACTGCGGACAGGCAGGATATCGCGCTGTCTTTCTATGTTACCGTAAATGCTCAGGTTTTTACAAGTACAACCTTCTCTCTGGTGGCTTCCTGTTGCCGGGCAGATGAGGGGGGCGGGGACTGCTGGCCCGAAAGTTTTGGCCATAGCAGGTTTCTGCCGCGGGAAGACTGCGGCAGAAACATCGGGGTTGATGCACAACGACCTGGAATTAGTCATGTGTGTCATACTCAGATAATGGCAGTGATTATTGTGCGGGGCAGGCCGGTTTCCGCTAATTGCAGAAGACCAGAGCCTGCAGCCAATCTTGCTATTTATGCTGTTTATTCAGCTCACTCATGTCATTACGGATTTGAACATGACTGAGCAGGGCGAAAATGAACGTTCCTCCGGTAATGTTTCCGAGCAGTGTCGGAAGTGCAAATGGCCAGAAAAATTCCGCCCAGGTCATATGACCATTAAAGACCAGATAGAAAGCTTCTACCGACCCCACAACAATATGTGACAGCCCTGCCAGCGACATAATCCAGGTGATCATTATGATCACGAAGACTTTTGCCGATCCCGCGTGCGGGAACATCCATACCATCGTTGCAATCAGCCAGCCCGAGATAAGTGCGCCACAAAACATCTGCAATGCATCATGTCTGACGGCGGTTTCGCTAAGATGCACAAAGGCCTGTTGCAGGGTGTCATCAAAAACCGGCAGATGGTTAAAGGCCAGTGCTATCAGCGCAGTACCTATAAAATTACCGACCAGTACAATGCCCCATAGCCGTAGTAGTAACAAAATATTCCCTTTTACCGGCTTGTGCATCACCGGTAGCACGGCCGTGATGGTGTTTTCGGTGAAGAGTTGCTGATGTGCAAGAATGACGATAATAAAGCCCACACAATAACCAAAGTTCTCAAGCAAAAAACTGCCCGGCATACCTTCGGTGTGCACCTGCAATAATCCTTTTACCAGCAGGGATGTCCCCATTGATAATCCGGCGGTAACTGCGGAAAGCAGCAATGCCATACTGTCTCTTTCCAGTTCCTTTTCACCGCTCTGGCGGATCGTTTCATGAATAGCGACCGCAGAGGAGGGTAATTCTTCTTCGGAGGTGGTGATTTCATCCTCATTACTTTTTTCATCACTGTCGACTTCTTTTGCCCGCATACGCGGTGTTTCAGGATTCTGCATTCTGCTCTCCGACGGAAAATTAACGGATCTGTGACGTTTAAGTTTAGTCTTTTTTCTCAATATTTCAGGCGGTCATACGGAGGATTTGCAGGTTAATAGCGTTGTTACTTTCATGTTGGTTTTATGAGGGTGAGATGTAATTTATCAGTTCGGGTAACGGAACCCTGAAAAATGGACTTTCGTTCACAAAGCGTGAACTTTTTTCAAAAACAGCGGTTTTATCGGGCTGATACCGGTAACTGCGGAAGAGATTTTTCAGTAGTAAGCGCAGGCGGTCCTCCAGCCTTAACCTGATGGATAACAAAATAAACGTAACAAAATTTTATCATTGTCTGTTTTTTGGACGAAAAGGTGTCTGTCAGAGCTTTTTTATGGAACCGTAACCATTTTCACCATTCGGCAGCCGATTTCCTTATGCTATAGTTCGGTTTCATTTATGTTAACGCGAATAGATTCTGCATGCTGGAAGCCAAAAACCTGACCTGCGTTCGTGATGAAAGGGTGCTTTTTGAACAGCTCTCGTTCAATGTGGAACGCGGCGATATTGTTCAGATAGAAGGGCCGAATGGGGCAGGTAAAACCTCTTTGTTACGTCTGTTGTCTGGCCTGAGCCGTGCTGAATCCGGAGACATTCTCTGGGAAGGCACCCCGATAGCCGCTCAGCGTGATATCTGGCAGCGGCAGATGATTTATCTGGGCCATCTGCCCGGAATTAAAGGTGTTCTCTCCGCGCTGGAAAATCTGCGTTTTTTTCATCCTGCCTGCAGTAATGAGCAAATATTTCATGCGCTGGAAGAGGTAGAGCTTACGGGTTATGAGGATGCACTGGTCTCCCAGCTCTCCGCAGGGCAACAGCGCAGGGTTGCGCTGGCACGGTTATGGTTAACAGAAGCACCGCTCTGGATCCTCGATGAACCGTTGACGGCAATAGATAAAGCAGGTGTTGAAAAAATAATGTCACAATTTTCAGTACATGCCCGGCAGGGGGGATCCGTTATTCTGACAACGCATCAGGATCTGCCAGCGCGTACGGTCCCGGTAAGGAAAATACGCTTACTGGCGGAAGGAAACGAGCCATGCTGGTAAGCATTATTCGTCGGGAATTAAAAGTAGCGTTTCGCAACAGTTCGGAACTGATTAATCCGTTATGGTTTTTTCTGATTGTGATCACGCTGTTTCCGTTGGGGATCGGTCCGGAGTCTGCATTACTGGCCAGGATAGCGCCAGGCGTTGTCTGGGTGGCAGCCCTGCTGTCGTCATTACTGGCGCTTGAGCGGTTGTTCCGCGATGACTTCCTGGACGGCTCGCTGGAACAACTGGTGCTATTGCCTGCACCGTTACCTCTGACGGTTTTAGGAAAGGTCATTGCACACTGGCTGGTGACCGGGGTGCCGTTGATCATTCTGTCGCCACTGGCCTCTTTGCTGCTGTCGCTGAGCTTTGCCGGCTGGTGTGGTCTGGCGCTGACGTTATTGCTGGGAACGCCGATCCTGAGTTTCCTCGGTGCCATCGGGGTCGGGCTGACCGTCGGGTTAAGACGAGGCGGGGTCTTATTAAGTCTACTGGTTCTGCCACTGGCGGTCCCGGTACTGATTTTTTCAAGTGCAGCCATTGATGCTGCCAGCCAGGGAGTCTCCATCGGGGGCTACCTGGCCATATTAGGCGCAATGCTAATCGCCAGTATTACTCTGGCACCTTTTGCCACAGCCGCAGCGTTACGGATCAGTCTGCAATAAGCTGCGTGTTGTGCCGCTTTTAGTAACTATCAGTGAGCAATACGAAAATGTGGAAATGGTTACATCAACTGGCAAGGCCTGAAAGGCTTTATCACCTGTGCGGCAGGTTTATTCCCTGGTTTGCGCTGGCGGCAACAATCACTCTGTTACTCGGCTGGGCCTGGGGCTTTGGCTTTGCGCCTGCAGATTATCAGCAGGGTGACAGCTACCGGATTATGTATCTTCATGTGCCGGCAGCCATGTGGTCGATGGGGGTGTATGCTTCCATGGCGATTGCCGCCTTTATCGGTCTGGTCTGGCAGATGAAAATGTCTGATCTGGTCGCTGCAGCGATGGCTCCGGTGGGGGCTGTTTTCACCTTTATTGCGCTGGTCACCGGCTCTGCCTGGGGCAAACCGATGTGGGGAACCTGGTGGATATGGGATGCCCGTCTCACTTCTGAACTGGTCCTGCTCTTTATCTATATGGGGGTGATTACCCTGTATAACGCGTTCGATGACCGCCGTGTGGCCGGACGAGCGGCCGGAATTCTTATTCTGGTTGGGGTTGTTAACCTGCCTATCATCCATTATTCCGTTCAGTGGTGGAATACTCTGCACCAGGGCTCGTCCGGTTTCTTTCAGCAGGATATCGCACGGCCGATGCGTACACCGCTGCAGTGGTCTATCCTCGGGTACCTGCTGGTCTTTATTACACTGACATTAATACGCCTGCGAACGCTTATTCTGTTTACCGAACGAAACCGTCCCTGGGTTTCCGTTATTGCTAACAAGGGGCGTAAATAATGACTCCTGCATTTTCTTCATGGGCCGATTTCTTCCGAATGGGGGGGTATGCCTTTTACGTCTGGTTGTCCGTTTTCTTCACTCTGTTGGCCTTCACTGTGCTTATCATTCACACGCGGGTACAAAGAACGCTTTTATTAAAACAGATAAGGCAGCGTGAATCCCGCGAACGTCGGGTCAGCGCGGCGAAACAAAAGAAAGCTGCAGCTAAAACGGGAGAACCCCTGTGAATATTCGTCGCCGTCGCCGCTTGATGGTCGTCGTGGCAATACTGGTGGGGCTTGGGCTGGCCACCGCATTAGTCATGTACGCACTGCGTTCAAATATTGATCTGTTCTATACCCCGAGTGAAATTCTTTACGGACGGGGGGCTGATCATGCGGATAAACCGCATCCGGGTCAGCAGTTACGCATCGGTGGCATAGTGATGCCGGGCAGTGTTAAACGTGACCCTGACACCCTGGCGGTACAGTTCAAACTCTATGATGCCAATGGCGTGGTCGGGGTGACCTATGTGGGTATTCTTCCCGATCTCTTCCGTGAAGGGCAGGGGATTGTTGCCGAGGGCATACTGGAGGATGGCAATGTCATCAAAGCCCGGCAGGTACTGGCAAAACACGATGCGAAGTATACGCCACCGGAAATTACTAATGCGATGAAAAAGAACCCTGACGATCCGGCTTTGAATATGCAGACCATGCAAGGTGAGCAACAATGATCCCTGAAATAGGCAGTTTTTTGTTATGTCTGGCACTCGGCCTGGCATTACTGTTAAGTATTTACCCGCTATGGGGGGCAGCACGGCTCGATAGCCGCCTGATGGGGATGGCCCGTCCGCTGAGTTACGGGATGTTTGCCTGTATTGCCGGGGCCTTTCTGATTCTGGTACATGCGTTTATTGTTAATGACTTCTCTGTTGCTTATGTGGCAGAAAACTCAAATACCCTGTTACCGGTCTGGTACCGTATTGCAGCCACCTGGGGCGCTCACGAAGGCTCATTGCTGTTGTGGCTGCTGATGCTGAGCGGCTGGACACTGGCCGTCGCGTTACTGAGCCGGGGGATGCCACAGGACGCCATTGCCAGAGTACTTGCCGTGATGGGCATGATTAACCTGGGTTTTCTGCTGTTTATTACCCTGACTTCCAATCCTTTCATTCGTACACTGCCTGACTTCCCGGTCGATGGGAATGACCTTAACCCTATGCTTCAGGATATCGGCCTGATTTTCCATCCGCCGTTATTGTATATGGGCTATGTCGGTTTCTCGGTCGCCTTTGCCTTTGCCATTGCCTCCCTGATGACTGGCCGCCTGGATACCGCATGGGCTCGTTGGTCACGTCCCTGGACCACTGCAGCCTGGGTATTCCTGACCATTGGTATTGTTCTGGGATCCGCCTGGTCCTACTATGTTCTTGGCTGGGGCGGCTGGTGGTTCTGGGATCCGGTAGAAAATGCTTCCCTGATGCCGTGGCTGGCAGGTACGGCATTGATTCATTCCCTGGCGGTGACTGAAAAACGCGGAACTTTTAAATCCTGGACCGTACTGCTGGCGATCACTGCGTTTTCTCTGAGCCTGCTCGGAACATTCCTGGTCAGGTCAGGGGTACTGGTTTCTGTGCACTCCTTCGCGTCCGATCCTTCACGCGGTATTTTCATCCTGATTTTCCTGGTGATTGTCATCGGTAGCTCACTACTGCTCTACGCTCTGCGTGGCGGGCAGGTACGTAGTCGTGTGCAGAATGAAGGCTGGTCACGTGAATCCTTCCTGCTCGGCAATAACGTACTCCTGATTGCTGCCATGCTGGTGGTGTTACTGGGGACGCTGTTACCGCTGGTTCATAAAGAACTGGGGCTGGGGAGTATTTCGATTGGTGCGCCGTTCTTTAATACTATGTTCACCTGGATCATGGCGCCTTTTGCGCTGATGCTGGGGATTGGTCCGCTGGTACGCTGGCGTCGTGATGAGCCGAAAAAGCTCGTTAAGCGACTGCTTGTTGCCGTGGTTGTGACCCTGATTTGTTCAATTGCGTTACCACTCATTCTGCAGGACCGTATTGAAGCGATGGCGGTTGTCGGCTTGCTGATGTCGGTATGGGTGATCCTGCTGACGTTAATGGAGTTGCATGAGCGTGCTACCCACCGTCATCGTTTTTTCCGTGGCTTACTGCATCTTTCCCGCAGTCACTGGGGCATGGTATTGGGGCACCTGGGCGTCGCGGTGACGGTTATCGGTATTGCATTCAGTACTCAATACAGTGTGGAACGCGATGTCCGCATGAAACCTGGTGATAACATCGATATTCATAATTATCATTTTATTTTCCGTGATGTGCAGCGACTGACCGGGCCTAATTACTCGGGCGGGCAGGCCATTATTGACGTCTCGCATCAAGGTAAGCAGGTCGCCGTGCTTCATGCCGAAAAACGCTATTACCCGGTCGCGCAAACCATGATGACCGAAGCGGCCATCAGCGGTGGCTTTGCCTGTGACCTTTATGCCGCACTGGGTGAAGAGATTGGCGATGGGTCCTGGGCGGTACGCCTCTACTATAAACCTTTTGTACGCTGGATCTGGTTCGGGGGTGTCTTTATGGCTGTCGGGGGTGTTCTGTGTCTGCTGGATCCCCGTTACCGTTCCCGTAAAAAACATCAGTCCGGGGAGGATCAGCACTGATGAAGAGAAAAATTCTGTTTATCCCGTTGGTGTTATTTTTACTGCTGGCCGCCGCATTGCTCTGGCAGTTAAACCGTAATGCCCATGGGGATGATCCTACCCTGCTGGAATCTGCATTAGTGGGTAAACCGATGCCGGTATTTAAACTGGAATCATTGCAAAACCCGGGCAAATTCTATGACCAGACAGCATTACTGAACGGCAAACCTCTGCTGCTAAATGTCTGGGCAACCTGGTGCCCGACCTGTCGTGCTGAACACCAGTACCTGAATACGTTGGCTGAAAAAGGTATCCGTATCGTCGGGCTGAATTATAAAGATGATCGGGTTAAAGCCGTCAATTGGCTGAATACCCTGGGTAATCCGTATTCCCTCAGCCTGTACGATGGCAACGGTATGCTGGGGCTGGATCTGGGGGTGTACGGTGCGCCGGAAACGTTCCTTATCGACGGTCAAGGCATTATCCGTTACCGCCATGCAGGGAATGTGGATGCTCAGGTCTGGCAGCAGCAGATCCAGCCGCTGTGGAATAAGTACAGCCAGTTAGCGGAGAAATAATCGATGAAAAGACTCCTGCTTTTCATGGCAGCCATGATGACCAGCTTTAGTCTCTGGGCCGCCATCGATACTTATCAATTTAAGTCGCTGGCCCAGGAAGAGCAGTATCGCTCACTGACAGAGTCCTTGCGTTGTCCGAAATGTCAGAATAACAGCATTGCCGATTCCGGAGCGATGATCGCGGCAGATATGCGACAGAAGGTCTATGAGATGCTGCAACAAGGGCAAAGCCGCCAGCAGATTATCGGTTATATGGTGAGCCGCTACGGTAACTTTGTGACGTATGAGCCGCCGGTCACTCCGTCAACGATCATTCTTTGGGTCGGTCCGGCGTGTTTTATTATTGCAGGTGCTGCGTTGATTATTTTACGTAGCAGAAGAAAGAATATGCGCAGTGAGCTTGATCAGGCTGAACAGCAAAGACTGGCTGCGTTACTGGATAATGACAGGAAGCCGCTATGAGCGCGTTATGGTTAAGTATTTGTATTATCTTGCTGGCGGCATGTGCTCTGGTGCTCACCAGTGGCTGGCGTTCCGGGAAAGACACCAGCACTCAGCGCGATCAGCTTAATAAAACGTTTTACCGTCAGCGTCTGAATGAACTGGATGAAGATGAACAGCAGGGCGTTGTGGCTGAAAAACAGGAGATGATCACCGAATTACAGCAAACGCTGCTGACGGATATTCCTGAACAACAAACGGTTATCCGCCGTAGTTCCGGTCGCTGGGTGCTCTGGCCGGGACTTATTATTCTGGTACTGGTGACTCTGGGCATGTATCTGAAAACCGGAGGGCTGGCTCAGGTGCTGGCATGGGAGCAGATTAACGCTCAATACCCTAAGCTTCGTGCTCAGTTAATGAACCCGCAGGATAAAGCGCTGAATATCCGGGAACTGGAAGAGTTTGAGGTGGGTCTGAGAACTTCACTGCAATCGCATCCTGACAATATAAATGACTGGGCGATGCTGGGACGGTTGGGGATGGTGCTGAATAATACACCGCTTGCCAGCCAGGCGTTCCAGAGAGCCTTAAAACTGTCACCGAATAACAATGAACTCAAACTGGCTTATGCCAGTGTACTGGTTCGTTCTCAGGACCCTCAGGATAATCGTCAGGCTCAGGTGATGCTCAGTAATATGCTGACTGCCGAGCCAAATAGTTTACGCATCTTAAGTTTACTGGCAGCGGTAAACTATACCCAACAAAATTACGATACGGCGATCGGTTATTGGCAAAAAATGCTGCCATTGCTGCCTGCAAATTCCAAAGAGGCGAACGCAGTAGAGCAGGGGATCGAGCTTGCCCGTACGAATGCAGGGCAACAAAGCAGTAAACTCACGCTGAATGTGGCCATTTCGCCTACTGCAGAAAAAATGTTAACCCCGAACGGAATATTGTATATTTCAGTGACCGATGGTGTATCTCCGGTCCCGGTGGCAGTGAAACGCATCCCGCTGAGTCATTTTCCGCTGACTGTTACTCTTGATGACAGCAACGCAATGGTTCAGCAACGTTTACTCTCAGCACAGCACAATATTCAGGTGAGAGTGCGTATTTCTCGTGACGGAAGTGCGGATCCGCAATCGGGCGACTGGTATGGCCAGACGGGGAAATTACCGTATAACGGTCATCAGACGGTCGCTGTGGTGATTAACCAGCAGCAACCCTGATGGTCTTTCAGATCATTGCACAGGGAGATCAGCATGCATTACCGCCTGACCATTCTGGGGGTGGCCAGTTTACTGCTGGTAGGGTGTGCCGGAAGTCATCCGGCCACTGAAAAAAATAACCAGGTGATAAAGCCTGAAGCACAGCAGGTTTCGCAGCCAGTCGCACAGGTGCCTGTTCCGCAGGCGGCATCGGGATCAGCGAATCGCAGTGATCCGCTGGAAAGTTTTAACCGTACCATGTTCAACCTGAACTACAACGTGCTGGATCCGTATATTGTGCGTCCGGTGGCGGTTGCGTGGCGGAACTATGTACCGATACCTGCCCGAAACGGGATCAGTAATGCATTGAGTAACCTCGATGAGCCTTCAAGCATGGTGAACTATCTGCTGGAAGGAGACGTACATCGTGCGGCTATTCACTTTACCCGTTTCTTCCTGAACTCCACGCTGGGGCTGGGCGGGTTGATTGATGTGGCCGGTAAAGCCAATCCGGCACTGGCCCGTGAACATGCACAGGGCTTTGGTACTACACTGGGCCATTACGGGGTAGGTTACGGTCCGTATGTTGAGTTACCGGGCTATGGCAGCTTTACATTACGTCAGGACGGCGGGGATATGGTCGATGCCCTGTATCCGCCACTCAGCTTTCTGACTATCTGGATGTCGGCAGGAAAATGGGTGTTAGAAGGAATTGAGACTCGTGCCGAATTACTGGATTCCGATGGCATGCTGAAACAACAGAGCGATCCTTATGCCTTTATCCGTAATGCTTACTTCCAGCGTTATGATTTCCTCGCCAATGGCGGTAAGTTGAAACCGGAAGTCAACCCGAACGCCCAGGCCATTCAGGGCGACCTGAGCGAGATTGACTCCGATTAATTCGCGATCAACGCAGTAGTGTACAGACGGGTCTGAAATTTCAGGCCCGTTTTTTTTGTGTTATCCCTCTTAATGTTGATGGCTGCCCCCTGGCTGGCAGTGTTGATCCCGGCTTCCGGAAAAAAGAGTTAACGCTCCCGGCGGGAGATGGCAAAGACTGTCCGGCAGAGGGGTTGCGGTGGATCAAAGTTTGTGTGCTCTTTGCCGCGAAATCGGGGTTTCGTATAGCTGAGGGGCTCTTTACGGGCGTACACTGTGTTGAGTGATTATTAACTCTACCGGAGCGCACAATGACTGATGCGATTAAAAAATGCAGTGCGAATGAGACGGCCGCGTGTTGTTGTATGGATGTCGGCACGGTGATGGACAACAGTGACTGCACAGCCGACTGGTCGGCCGTTTATCCCGACAGGGCGGCGGCAGAAGCAGCTCTGGCACAACTCACGTGTAATGCCAGGGCGGTGGAGTCAGAACCTTGTACCATCGAGAGCGAAATCAGTGAGGGGGCCGATGGGGTTCGTTTACAGGCGACGTTTACCTTCAGCTGTCAGGCCGAGAGTATGATCTTCCAGCTCGGCCTGCGTTAGCGGGCTGCCCGCCGGTTTTTCTGCAATATTCAATCTTTGTTACGTTTTGGCTGAAAGCCTGAATATTAACCTGTTCTCCGCGCCGTCCTGATACGGGGGGCGCGGAGGGTATTTTGTTTTTGCCGCCGGTATTTCAGACAGAGTGACTGACTGTAGAGAGAATACTTTGCTTCCGCGAGGCTCTGTCTGATGGCCATGGAAGTCACCGTAACCAATCAACGCAATGATTTTTAGAGGTTTTATATGCTGCCGGCCCGGTACTGATGTGGTGCTATGCTGATCCGACAGCCCACCCATGCAAATATCCTATGCATCCCGTTCACAGACTCTGATAACCTGCAGAACCGGCGTTAACCGGTATTTAATCTCCTTGTTATCCTGTCGGCGGAATTGCGCCGTATCAATTTAACCGGATATTTGTTGTGCATAAAATGGCCATTCAGTTGACTGCAAGCCGGCCTTTAGGTACAACACCTGCTTCATAACGCTATGCAGCATGCTGCAGTTCATGAAACCGTTCTTTTTTCAATTAACAGCGGTGTACTATGCAAGTTTATATCATGCGTCACGGCGAAGCGGCGCTGGAAGCGGACAGCGATGCAGCCAGACCTCTGACTCATTGCGGATGCGATGAGTCAAAACAGATGGCACACTGGCTCGATAATCAGGTCGTGGATATTGAGCGCGTGCTGGTCAGCCCTTACCTTCGGGCCGAACAGACGCTGAAAGTTGTCCGTGAAGGAATGCTTCTGCCGCAGGAAAGCGATGTTTTACCGGAACTGACCCCTTCAGGCGATGCCGGCAGGGTGGCCCGATACATCGAAGCGCTTGCACATGAAGGCGTTAGCTCTGTTCTGGTGCTCTCTCATTTACCGCTGGTCGGCTATCTGGTGTCAGAACTTTGTCCGCAGGAAGCTCCCCCGATGTTCGCGACCTCCGGGATTGCTTTGGTCGACTATGACGAACAAACGGCAACAGGCCAGCTGAAATGGCAGGTCAGCCCGTCCCGATTGGATAAAGCTATCTGATCTGCCCTGAATTACCGCGGCAGGACGCTGCCGGTGATTCAGGGAAGCTCCGGCGGTTGCCACTCTTCTGTTTCTATCAATACCAGGATCGCCGCATCCCCTCCGAACAGTTTTGGAGCCTGATGAAACGCCATCACATAGGGATGCTGTGCCAGCCATAACGGTGTCTGTTGCTTGAGAATATGTTTGCCGTGCCCGTGCATAATGCTGGCACAGAACAGATGTTCTCTCCGGCAGGCTGCCAGTAATGCCCCCAGCTCTTTTTTCGCCTGTTGCTGTGTCAGCCCGTGAAGGTCGAGGAAAATCTCCGGTGTGTAATCGCCCCGGCGTAATTTTTTAAGCTCATAGTGACTGACATCGGCACGAACATACCTTACCGGCCCCTCCTCTGCCAGCAACGGCTGGAATTCGTCGGAAAAATAATGACTGTTATCCGCTTGTTCCGATTGCAGGCGCTTCTGCGGGATGACTCTGCTTTGCGGGCGTACCGGTGCATGCTGCACAGTATCCTGTTTCAGTTTCCGTGTATCAGACATTAACTGCCGGAACAGTAACTGATCCTCCTGGCTAAGTGTTTTCTTCGGGTTCATAAGATAACTGGCTTTATGATGAGGGAGAGTCTCGTATTTTTCCTGGCTTAAAGGGAAAAAGCAAATGCCTTTCTGCTCTTCCGTTGTACATTTTCGTTATCAGGTGTTCAGGCACAGAGTTTTTTATGCGCCAAAAAGACCGTTTTTTCAGGGTCAGGTCTCTCTGCGGGTGGATAAGAGATAAAAGCGGGCTTTTTATTAATACAGCGCTGAATTCTGAGTCACTTCATGGCAAACTATCGCCCGTATTCAGATCTCGTCCCCGGAGGACAAAGTGGACAAAATTTTCGTTGATGAAGCAGTAAACGAACTGCACACCATTCAGGATATGCTGCGCTGGGCGGTGAGCCGTTTTTCCGCGGCTGATATCTGGTACGGACACGGTACCGACAATCCCTGGGACGAGGCGGTTCAGCTGGTATTACCGACCCTCTATCTGCCACCTGAATTTCCTGAAGAAATGTATCAGGCACGCCTGACCCGTAGTGAGAAAAACCGGATAGTGGAGCGGGTGATCCGCCGGGTTAATGATCGGATACCTGTCGCCTATCTGACGAATAAAGCCTGGTTTTGCGGGCATGAATTTTATGTGGATGAGCGGGTATTAGTCCCGCGTTCGCCGATTGGCGAGCTTATCAGTCAGCGTTTTGCCGGGCTTATTAATCATACCCCTGAGCGTATTCTGGATATGTGTACCGGGAGTGGTTGTATTGCTATTGCCTGTGCTTATGAATTTCCTGAGGCCGAAGTCGATGCCGCCGATATCTCGCCGGAGGCACTGGCGGTCACTGAGCAGAATATTGAATCGCACGGCCTGATGCATCAGGTCACACCGCTGCGTTCAGACCTGTTCCGTGAGATCCCCCCGGTAAAATATGACCTTATCGTCACGAATCCGCCGTATGTGGATGCGGAAGATATGGATGACCTCCCGGGCGAGTACCGCCACGAACCGGAGCTGGGACTGGCTGCGGGCAGCGATGGCCTGGTGCTGGTGCAACGTATTCTGGCGAATGCGGCAGAATATCTGAGTGAAGACGGTGTACTGATCTGTGAAGTGGGTAACAGCATGGTGCATATGATGGAGCAGTATCCGGAGGTGCCCTTTACCTGGCTTGAATTTGAACATGGCGGGGACGGGGTATTTATGCTCGACAGACAGCAATTGGTTGAGGCGCTTCCGTACTTCAGACAATATCAGTTTTAATTCCCGGACGGGCCGCTGCCAGGCGGCCTGTGTTTTTTGATACAAGGAACTACCATGGCCGGAAACAGCATAGGGCAGCTTTTTAAAGTCACCACCTTTGGTGAATCTCATGGGATCGCATTAGGGTGCATCGTCGATGGTGTTCCCCCGGGCATTCCGTTGACAGAAGAAGATATTCAGCAGGATCTGGACCGCCGTCGTCCGGGGACGTCCCGTTATACCACTCAGCGCCGTGAGCCGGATCAGGTACGTATTCTGTCCGGAGTCTTTGAGGGTGTCACCACCGGAACATCTATCGGTCTGCTGATCGAAAATACCGACCAACGTTCGCAGGATTATGGTGCGATAAAAGATCTGTTTCGCCCGGGACATGCTGACTATACCTATGAGCAAAAATACGGGCTGCGTGATTATCGCGGGGGCGGACGCTCTTCTGCCCGTGAAACGGCGATGCGTGTGGCTGCCGGCGCTATCGCAAAAAAATATTTGCAGATGAAACACGGTATCGTGGTTCGCGGGTATCTGGCCCAGATGGGCGAAGTGAAGTGTGAACTCCGCGACTGGCAGCAGGTCGGCCAGAACCCGTTTTTCTCTCCGGATGAAACCACACTGGAAGCCCTGGATGAACTGCTACGCGGTCTGAAGAAAGAAGGGGATTCTATCGGCGCGAAAGTGACCGTGGTGGCGGAAGGCGTGCCTCCGGGACTGGGTGAACCGGTATTTGATCGTCTGGATGCCGACCTGGCCCATGCACTGATGAGCATTAATGCGGTCAAAGGCGTCGAAATCGGTGACGGATTTGCCGTCGTGGAGCAACGCGGCAGCGAACACCGTGATGAAATTCGTCATGAGGGTTTCCTGAGCAACCATGCCGGTGGCGTTCTTGGCGGGATCAGCAGCGGGCAGACCATTCTGGCGAATCTGGCGCTGAAACCGACGTCCAGCATTACGGTGCCGGGTAAAACCATTACCCGGACAGGTGAAGAAGTGGAGATGATCACCAAAGGGCGTCATGACCCTTGTGTCGGGATCCGGGCGGTGCCTATCGCTGAAGCAATGATGGCTATTACTCTGATGGATCACTTGCTGCGTCACCGCGCCCAGTGTGCCGATGTCACCACCGCCATACCACGCTGGTAATACCATGAAAAAATACGCGCTGGCTGTTCTGATGTTACTTCTGAAAACCCCGGCAATGGCGGCGGCAACCCCCTGGCAGAGTATTCAGCATCCTGTCAGTGGTGCTCCGCAATCGATAGGCAGTTTTGCCAATGGTTGCATTATCGGGGCACAGCAACTGCCTCCGGACGCGGCTGATTATCAGGTGATGCGTCCGGATCAGCGGCGCTATTTTGGTCATCCGGATCTGATCCGCTTTATCCAGCGTTTCTCCGCGAGTGTTGCCGCAGAGGATAACGGAGAAGTGTTGATCGGCGATATGGGAATGGCGGCGGGGGGCCGTTTCAGTAGCGGTCATGCCAGCCACCAGACCGGTCTGGATGTGGATATCTGGCTTCAGTTACCTGCCCGTCGCTGGACGGCACAACAACTCCTGCATCCGCAACCTCTTGACCTGGTCAGTGCCGATGGCAAACATATCGTAGCCAGGCACTGGTCACCCGGCGTGATGCAGATGATCAAGCTGGCCGCTGAAGACCCGGAAGTCACCCGGATTTTTGTGAACCCGGCGATTAAACAACAGTTGTGTCTGCAGGCGGGCAGTGACAGGGGCTGGCTGCAGAAAGTACGGCCGTGGTTCGGGCATCGTGCCCATATGCATGTCCGGTTACGTTGTCCGGCAGGCAGCACGCAATGCCAGGATCAGCCCGCACCGCCTGCCGGGGATGGTTGCGGTGCCGAACTTGCCAGCTGGTTCCTGCCAGCGAAGCCTTCTGCCAGCTCTCCGGTGAAGCGGACACCTCCGCTGCCGCCGGCCTGCCAGGCTCTGCTCGATAATCACGTTTTGTAAGGAACGCTATGGAATGGTTTTTAGTCAGCCCCGTTACGGTTGCGGTACTGTTTATTGTGGCGGTGGCGGCGGCCTTTATTGATTCAATTGCCGGGGGCGGGGGATTACTGACGGTACCTGCCTTGCTGGCGGCCGGGCTGTCACCGGCGCAGGCACTGGCGACCAATAAACTGCAGTCTGTCGGCGGTTCTTTTTCGGCCACGCTGTACTTTATCCGGCGCGGAGCGATAAACATTGCTGAACAGCGGCTGAATATCGCCATGACATTTCTCGGTGCGATGTGCGGTGCCATCCTTATTCAGCATATGCAGCCTAATCTGCTGCGCCAGATCCTGCCTGCGTTTCTGATTGGTATCGGCTTATGGTTTTTATTTATGCCGAAGCTTGGTGAAAACGATCGGGCTGCACGGCTAGGGGGCTTACCTTATGCGTTGATTGGCGGCGGCTGCGTAGGCTTTTACGACGGCTTTCTGGGCCCGGGAGCGGGTTCCTTCTACGCCCTGGCGTTTGTCGTGCTGGCTGGTTTTAATCTGGCGAAAGCGACAGCACATGCCAAACTGCTGAACTTCACCTCTAACTTTGCCGGTCTGGTCTTTTTTATGTTCGGCGGCAAAGTTCTGTGGGGGCTGGGGCTGGTGATGCTCCTCGGGGCCTTTTGTGGTGCCAGACTGGGTGCCAGGCTGGTTCTGAGCCGCGGTCAGAAACTGATCCGTCCGATGGTGGTTATTGTCTCTATGACCATGAGCCTGAAACTGTTGTGGGACAGCCACGGTCAGGCCATTATAACGCTGTTATCTCACTGAAACAGCCTTCTGCAGGGGCGTGGCAGCGGAGTTCCGCTGCCACGTTGTCTCGTTTTGAGTAATGAGTAAGTGCATGACAAAGCATCGTTATCAGGATTTAAGGGTCATCTTTGACCAGTGTTTTTATACGGATTTTAATACCCGGCTGGTGAAAGGTGATGATGAGCCTGTCTACCTGCCGGCCGATGCCGGTTGTGATCATCATCGGGTTATTTTCGCCCACGGTTATTTCGCCAGCGCTTTACATGAGATCTCACACTGGTGTGTCGCCGGTGAAGCCCGTCGTCAGTTAGTGGATTTCGGTTACTGGTACTGCCCTGACGGTCGTGACAAACAGACACAACAGCAGTTTGAATCTGTCGAGGTGACTCCGCAGGCTCTGGAGTGGATGTTCTCTGTGGCGGCGGGATTTCCCTTTAATGTCAGTTGCGATAACCTGAACGGGGATCATGAGCCTGACAGAATCGCCTTCCAGCGCAAGGTGCATCAGAAAGTCGCCAGTTACCTTCTGCAGGGCATTCCCGAACGTCCGCAGCGTTTTATTGAGGCTCTGAACCGGTTTTATGGGACCCCGCCGCTGACGTTGTCACAGTTTCCCTGGCCGGAAGATCTGTGCTGACAGCCGGTTAATAAAATAAAGTCGTGATGCTCCCCGTGATTTTATAGATATCCGCCATGGGGCATTCGACGTTTATTTCCCGGGCAGGATGTAAACCAGACTTAAATCAGCGACCTGCTTCTTCAGTCGCTGATTTTTATCCTCCGGCTACTACCGATAAGGCAGGGTTCCCACGAATTTATGAAAAATGGCCTTAGAAACAGTCATCTTTTTGCAGGTGTTACCTGCAGCGGGTACCGGTTTCGGCGCGGCTTCAGCACTGATATTCATACAAGCTGGGTCCTCGTGCAGTAGCGGCCAGACTGATACGCCCGGCCAGCTTCAGTGCCTCGTCACGGAATCCGGGCATATGCTGCTTTCCGGGCTTTTTAGTGTTGGCAGAGATTTTTTCATCTGAGTTACTTCTGATGGAGAGTTTGTTCATTTAATCGCGAATCCACTTTTGCCGCGGAGGAACTGCCAGCTAGCCTGATACTTATCGGGTTGTAATTGCTCTCATTAAAACCACATATCCGGAAATCAATAGAAAAAAAATACCGATAAAAAAGAATTTTAATACTAATTTGCTACGTTATATTAAAGAACCGAAAGAGATGAGGGCAATATCATGCATTTCATTACTGAAAATTGGTTAGTTGCCTGGTTTTCCTTATTGTTTTTTTTAGAGGTTTTAATCTATAAGGATATTATCCTTACAGGAAAAATAAAGAAATACTGGGGGGTAAATATTTTAAATTTTATTGCGACAAAGTTAGTCAGTATATTACTCATCGTCCCTTTGCTATCTATTTCATCTGATAATAGTTCTCACTTCATTAGCTCATTACCTTACTGGATTTCAATTCCCATTGGAGTTGTGCTCTTAGATTTATCTGGTTATATATTTCATCGGTTGAGCCATGAACTTGAGTTTTTTTGGCGGTTCCATGAAATTCACCACTTAGATGAGGTGTTAGATGTCAGCACATCACTAAGGGTCCATTTTTTAGAAGCAGTTTCTCACGCGTTGTTAAATGTATTATTCATCTATGCATTTGGGATAAGTCAGGAATGTATAGCGGCTCATGCATTAATATCTTTTTTATTTGCCACGTATCATCATTCCCGATTCAAACTACCATTGAATATTGAGAGTAAATTATCATTACTTGTGACTACCCCTGGATTCCACGAGCCACATCATGATGTTAATATTGAGAATAATCAAAGTAACTATGCCTTTATATTTCCTGTATGGAATTATATGTTTTCAACTTATGACCAGAATACATTTAAAAAAGAATGGGATTTTGGCCTCTCATATTCAAGAGATGTCGGTGCCATAAAGTCTTTAATTAAACCATTATCGAAGGATGGTGGAAAATGAAAAAAATAAAGTTATATTATGTCAGGGGCGGAACCTCATCAGGAGTCATCATTCAAAAAAAAGATTTGCCTGAGGACAGGGAAAGCATAGAACGTATCGCAAGGGAAATATTCGGTGTTCCCAGGAGTAGTTGCCAGCCACCCGATGAGTACCAGATAGAAGGCATAGGTAAAGGTAAAAGTACCAGCAATAAGCTCTTTATTATTGATGTAAATATTGAAGATAAAATGGTCTGCAGTACATTTATTCAGTTGGAAAATATAAGTAGCCGTGTTTCGTGGGACGTCAACTGTGGGAATATGACAACTGCAATCCCCTTAGTTTTAGATGACCTGGGGTTAATGGACGTCATTAAGCATAATGAAAAAATAACAATCCACAATACAAATACCAATAAAATGATTTACTGCTCACTTCCAAAAAAAGGCGGAGAAAATAAGTTATGTAAAATACCCGGAGTTTATCATCGTTACCCGGAGATTGATATTTCCTTTAAAAATCCGGAAGCAAGCACGACAAACGCTCTTTTCCCGACAGGGAAAAAAACTGATAATATTAACGGGAAAAGTATTACCTGCATTGATGCCGTAATTCCAATGGTTATTATGAGGGCAGAGGATTTTGGTTTGTCTGGCATGGAGAGTAAAACTGAAATGTCGGAAAAACACAGGGTGCTTAATGAGATTGAAGAGATAAGGGTAAAGGCCGGAGTCCTGATGGGGATAAAGAACAAGTCAGGAGAGAATATGACAGAAGATGAAATAAGGGAGTCAATAACGGTTCCAAAAATATCGCTAATCAGTCAGGGAGGGGACGGATATGATATTTCTGCGTTTTATTTAACCCCCAAAGAGATACATAATTCAATAGCCGTTTCCGGAGGTGCATGCTTAAGCTATGCCTGCTATATAAGTAATACCGTTGCCTCTCAAATTTATTGTAATGCTGATGTGAGAATAAAACATTTCTCAGGGGTTTCTGAGTTTGGAGTGGTGGATAGTGATGGCGAAATTGAAATATATACTAAGAGGAATGCCCAGATATATATAAGTGGTAATTTTTATTTATATGATACCTAAATAGATACATCAATAATCATACTTACTTCAGGCGTACCCTGGCAGGTAACAAGGTATGGCTGGTTGGTTTTTATCCGCTTTTACTTTTCTCCGGATGATTATTATAAGAGATTTTGAAACGGATGCAGAGAGAGTTCGGGTGCCGTTGGTCGGCAGGCTCATTACAGAGAAATGCTGCAGGATATTTTATGCCTGTAACCGTAATACCAGAAGTCAGTTGATTATTTTCGTCCATAAAATGCAACTCCAGCCAGCACTGCAGCGAATGACCACAGAAACCTTTTTTACTTCATTTCGTGGTTCAGGCAGGCCACTGTTGTGTTATCTGTCGATACATTCATGTCCGCCAGGCTGATTAAACATTTCCCGCCATACATGGTTCAGGATTGAACCCAAATATTTTGTATGTCGTAATCGGTTATGAGATACGCAACTTTCATCTGCAGCCGCCAGGTCTCCGGGGGGGAAGTGATGAGTGAGTTATCTGTAAGATCCTGACAGGATCACGCCACTTAGTGGGGGATATACACTCAGGATTATCTGAGCCATTCTGAGGTGTTTTTAGAGTGGGTTGAATAGGGCCCTGAGGTTGTTTCTGTGGTGAGAGCAAGACGGTGTTATAGTCAATCCTCCGACTTACAGCAATATCGGCAAGGAGATTATGTGCGGGAAGAAATGAAGGAAAAGATGATCAGTGTCTGTGAAGCAAAGATAATAGCCAAGGGGAGTAACGTTGGGCTGTCATTCTACGCTTTTTTCGCCAACAAAAATGATGACCCGGAGTTGCTGATGGAAGTTGCTCACTGGTGGATTATGGAAATGAAGCTGGACCATTTTGAGAAGGCTGAAAAGATAAAAATGCTCGTCTCAGCCATATAGTTTTGCGGGGAAGTCTCCTGCCACCTCCTCAGGCCCTCAGGGCTGCGCCCCTGACTCCGGCAGAATAAACACGGCATAAGTTAATACGCAACTTCACCGCGAAAAAGTCGGGCACTGCCTCGTTTTGTTATACAATCACTGACACCTGATACCATGGGCTGCTGAGGCGGTAGCAAGCGGAACCGGGTGTGGGTGAACGTCTGGCACTGCTCCCACACGATCAAACCTTTTGCAGGGTGAAACATACATAAAAACAAGTAAGAGGAATGCTGTTTGATTATTGAGATTGAAACAAAAATACTGACGATGATTGATGACATGGTCGAAGACGCGACCGATGATCAGTTATTCGCTGGCGGGTATATCCGCGGCCATCTTACCCAGTCGGTGGCCGAGCTGGAGCTGCAGGGGAAGACCAGTGCGGCAGCGCTGAAACAGCAGGTCGAAGAGAGTCTGCAGCAGGCAATCCGCCAGCAGGAACTCTCGCCACCGGATCAGGTGCTGGTACTGGATTTATGGCAGGAACTCTACCTGAAAGCCAGCAGTGCCGCCTGAGCCGGGCAGCATCCCCCCGGTCAGGTGACCGGGCGTCCTTTCAGTAACTTTCTCACCCAGAAACGGTTCGGTTGCAGGGCATCCAGTGTTTCTGCATCCAGCGGCTGAGGTTCCCCGCTGATCTGTGCCGCCAGAATTTCAGCGGCCAGCGGGGCACTGCATAATCCGCGGGAACCCAATGCGCCGAGCATAAACATCTCCGGCCAGACCGGGGCGTCAGGCACGGCCTCAGGCTGATGGCGTTGTTCGGAAAGCCGGGCATAGGCGGTCAGTAAACCCGCATAGTCCGGTACCGAACCGGCCATCGGCAGATGATCGCGGATAGCGCAACGCACGCCATTCCGGGCCTGCTGATCGGTGATATCCACTTCGGCTGGCCACTGACTCTCCGGCAGACAATCGATCAGCCGCTGGCGATTTTCCCGCTGGTCACTCTCACGATAGACCGCCTCACTCTCTCCCCGGTGGTAACTGGCTCCGATGCAATGGGTATGGTGCGTTTCACTGACCGGCGTGAGATAGCCGTCGTAACACAATACTGTTTTCAGGGCAGAGAGTTGCGGGGTTGACGGCACATGGCTGACCTGACCTGACACGGCATACAGCGGTAACTCCCGGGTCTGGCTGAACCCGGGGAGACGATGCCCGTTCGCCAGCACTACCGTCTGATGCCGTTGTGCCGGCTGGTCCCTGAAACGAAGTTCCCAGTGGTCGGTATCACGCTCACACTCCTGCAGATCATGCTGCCAGTAACAGCGCAATCCCTGCTGCTCTGCCAGCGCAATCATCTCACGGGTAAGCTCCCCCGGATTCAGCCAGCCTCCCTGTGGATAGCTGAGCGCAGTGCAGTGAATGTTAACTCCGGCGAGCGCTGTGGCTTCTTTAGCATCGACGCCGGTGGCAATGGTCGCGGGCAAATCCATTGCCAGCATTTGCCGGATTTTGTGCTGACTTTTTTCATCCCAGCCAAGCTGCAGCACGCCGCTCCATTGATGTTCATAGGTGCAGGGGAGGGCATCATAGAATCGCCGGGCAAAGCTGAATGCCGTCGGAAAAAAACGCGCCAGTGCCGGGTCATGGCTGTTCAGTAACGGATAAAGTGCCCCCTGGCGGTTACCGGAGGCATTCTGAGCCGGGCAGGCATCGGCACAATAGAGGCTGACCTGATATCCCCTGCGTAGCAATGCCAGTGACAGGCAGGCGCTGGCGATACCGCCACCAATAATCGCGATATCCTGGCTTGCGGAAGCCTTCCTGGAAAACCAGGGGCGGGGCGGCGGTGAAGTCACGGCGCGGGGCAGAGTACCGCACAGCATTTCCCGTTTATGACCAAATCCCTTACGGCGTTCTACCTCAAAGCCTGCCTGCTGCAGACCACGCCGGACAAAGCCTGCGGCGGTGAAGGTCGCAAAGGTGCCTTCCTGGCGGGAAAGTCTTGCCATTGCCTGAAACAGCCGGTCATTCCACATCTCCGGATTTTTCGACGGCGCAAACCCGTCCAGAAACCAGGCATCGACCTGGCCGTTCATGCTGTCATCAAACGTCTCTGTCAGCTGATTAATATCTCCCAGCCAGAGATCCAGCGTGACCTGTCCCTGATTAAACAGCAGTCGCTGGCAGCCGGACAGGACATCCGGCCACTGTTGCTGTAACTGTTGTGCATACCCGGCCAGCGCCGGCCAGTGCTGGTGGGCCGCAATCAAATCCTCGCGGGTCAGTAAATATTTTTCACAGCTGATAAAGTGCAGACGTTTCAGCGGACCCTGCGGACCGGCGGCGATAGCCTGATCAAAAGCCTGCCAGAGTGTCAGAAAATTAAGGCCAGTGCCAAAACCGGTCTCAGCGGCGATAAAAACGGGTCTCTCATGGGTGTCGAAGCGCGCCGGCAGGCGATTTCCGCCCAGAAAGACATAGCGGGTTTCTTCCGCGCCATTGTCATTTGAGAAGTAGACATCATCAAAAAATTCGGAAACAGGTGTACCCTGTTCATTCCAGCGTAAGGAAGCATGGTCAATTCGGGAGGCGTTCACTGTCGGGGGCTCATTGGTCAGGCAATAGGCTAATTTTATCGATATCGTCCGGATGACGCAAATTTACACCGATATTTGCTGATCGGACTTGTTCGGCTTACAAGTGTACGCTAAAGTGCATCGTCAATCGAAGAGATGTGGAAGAGGACTTTTGAATGAAACGTGCAGTGATCACTGGCCTGGGGATTGTTTCCAGCATTGGTAATAATCAGCAGGAGGTTCTGGAATCCCTGCGGGAAGGGCGTTCAGGCATTACCTTCTCAGAAGAGATGAAAGACGCAGGCATGCGCAGCCATGTCTGGGGTAAAGTTAAACTTGATACCACAGGCCTTATCGATCGCAAAGTTGTGCGTTTCATGAGCGATGCGTCTATCTATGCTTTCCTCTCGATGGAAGAAGCTGTTAAAGATGCCGGACTGGAAACCGAACTCTACCAGAACAACCCGCGTGTTGGTCTGATTGCCGGTTCCGGTGGCGGTTCCCCGCGGTTCCAGGTATTCGGTGCTGACGCAATGCGTGGCCCGAGGGGCCTGAAAGCGGTTGGCCCGTATGTGGTGACCAAAGCCATGGCATCCGGTGTGTCTGCCTGTCTGGCAACCCCGTTTAAAATCCACGGTGTGAACTACTCCATCAGTTCTGCTTGTGCGACTTCTGCCCATTGTATCGGTAATGCGGTTGAGCAGATCCAGTTAGGTAAACAGGATATCGTTTTTGCCGGCGGCGGTGAAGAACTGAGCTGGGAAATGGCGTGCGAGTTTGACGCGATGGGTGCTCTGTCTACCAAATACAATGAAACCCCTGAAAAAGCATCACGGACTTACGACTCACAGCGCGATGGTTTCGTTATCGCTGGCGGTGGCGGTATGGTCGTGGTGGAAGAACTGGAGCACGCGTTGGCGCGTGGTGCACACATCTACGCTGAAATCGTGGGTTACGGTGCAACTTCTGATGGTGCGGATATGGTTGCGCCTTCCGGTGAAGGTGCGGTGCGTTGTATGAAGATGGCAATGGAGGGTGTGGATACCCCTATCGATTACCTGAACACACACGGTACTTCTACTCCGGTCGGAGATGTGAAAGAGCTGGGTGCGATCCGCGAAGTATTCGGTGATAACACACCGTTGCTGTCCGCAACCAAAGCGATGACCGGTCACTCATTAGGTGCTGCCGGTGTGCAGGAAGCGATCTATAGCCTGCTGATGCTGGAGCACGGCTTTGTTGCGCCGAGCATTAACATCGAAGAGCGTGATCCGGCTGCAGAAGGTATGAACATTGTGACCCGTGCAACCGAAAAACAGCTGACGACGGTGATGTCTAACAGCTTCGGTTTCGGCGGAACCAATGCCACCCTGACTTTGCGTAAATACAAAGCATAATCTGCGGGTGATAAAAAACCGGTCGCTATTGCGGCCGGTTTTTTTTTGCCTGCAGAAAGGGGGCCGCACAGCCTGCGGCGAACTGAAAGCGGCAGAATAGCAGTGACGGGCTTACTCTTTTCCCGGTGTACTGAACGGCCAGCGGGTCGGGTGCAGGGGAAACGCCCTTGACCGACGCGTCGCTGCCTGCTCCGGTGAGTGATTGTGAGGTATCGTCAGCGGGGGCCTGAAGACGGTTGCTGAGCACGGCACCGCGAAGAAGGTGTTGTTTGACGATTCGGGCGCTCTTTTTTGACAATGCCTTTCACTGTGTCACAATTTTTCATTTAGGATCATCGGGCAGGGTGTGCCGCCAGGCGGAGCCTGTCGCCTGAAGTCACCGGAGTTTTACTTATGACTGAACCCGCATCCCCGTCTGCAGAGGCGACGCCCGGGACGTTCCCTGTTGCACTCACTTCATTTTCGGTTTTTCTCACCTATCTGACCGCCGGACTGGCCCTGCCTGTGATCCCGTTGTATGTTCATCAGCAACTGGGGATGAATGATTTCATGGTCGGGCTGGCCGTCGGTATTCAGTTTTTTGCCACCTTACTGACCCGGGGTTTCGCGGGTATCAGAGCCGATCAGCACGGTGCGAAACGAACCACCTTATCGGGCATGGTGGTGATTATTTTTGTCGGTGTTGCCTATCTCTGTTCGGCGTGCTTATCCGGAATGCTGTTTATGCAGTTCGGGTTATTACTGCTCGGCCGGGTGTTACTCGGTTTCGGTGAAAGCCTGCTCTTTACCGGTAACCTGACCTGGGGACTGGGCCTGATTGGCCCGAAGCGTTCGGGAATTGTAATGTCCTGGAATGGCATGGCTATTTATGGTGCGCTGGCTGCCGGGGCACCGGTAGGATTACTGATCCAGCATCATTATGGTTTTACCGGGGTCAGTGCAGCCGCCATCTGTTGTCCTGTACTGGCATTACTCTGCAGCAGTCGTGTCCGTGCGGTGCCTGCGACACCGGGTCAGCGGATCCCGCTGTTCAGTGTAATAAAACAGGTACTGACACCGGGCGCGGTGCTGGCACTACAGGGTGTCGGTTTTGCGGTGATCGGGGCTTTCACCTCACTCTATTTTGCGGAACGTCACTGGGGGAATGCCGGTTATACGCTGACCGTCTTCGGGCTGGCTTATGTGGTCATCCGGCTTATTTTTGGCAAGCTTCCCGATAAAATTGGCGGTGTACGGGTTTCTGTTATCTCGTTGCTGGCAGAAGCTGCCGGGCTGTTATTACTGGCTTTCGGGCGTCAGGAGTGGATGGCATTTACCGGCGCGGCATTGACCGGCTGCGGATGTTCACTGATCTTTCCGGCTATGGGCGTGGAAGTCGTAAAAAGTGTGGATGCACGGGTCAGAGGGACGGCACTCGGTTGCTTCTCCGCGTTTCAGGATATCGCCTATGGGGTAAGCGGTCCGCTGGCCGGATTACTGGCCAGTGGCTTTGGTTATAGCTCTGTGTATCTTGCCGGTGCCGTGGCCGCGTTAACGGGGCTGGCTATCAGTGTCCGGTTGTTGTTTCATCCCATAACTTCCCGTAACACCTGACAAGCCCGCAGAATTTCAGCCCGTTGCAGGGCTGAATAGCCAAGGATCCAGCCGTACTTCTTTTCCTGCGTTATATAGAGTGGTGACAGCGGTGGCAGTATCAGTCCGTGTTGCCGAGCCTGCCGGGTCAGCAGTTGTTCGTCGCCGTGCAGTAATTCAACCGTTAGCTGCAGTCCGCCATCGCCCGGCATCAGACGTAGCCTTGACGACAGGTGCTCATCCAGAGAGGAAATCAGCAACTGGCGCCTGGCTGCATAGAGCATCCGCATCCGGCGAAGATGGTGAGCAAAGTGTCCCTGCCGGATAAATGTCGCGGTGACCGCCTGTGACAGTTGAGGTGTGTGGCCATCACTGACCGTGCGGGCCCGGACAACGGCACTGACCAGCGCCGGCGGGAGTACCATCCAGGCGAGACGTAGTGAGGGAAACAGGCTCTTTGAGAAGGTCCCGAGATAAATGACCCGTCCGTGACGATCCGCAGAGTGCAGGGCGGGTAACGGCGCATTCTGGTAATGAAACTCGCCGTCATAATCATCCTCAATCAGCCAGCTGTTATGCTGTTTTGCCCAGTCCAGCCAGAGATTACGCCGGGCTGCGCTAAGCGACATTCCGAGCGGATACTGATGGGCAGCGGTCAGGTAGGCCAGCCGGGCCGGTCTGTCGGGCACCTGAGCGCCTTCGGCATCCAGAGTCAGGGGGATCAATTGTGCACCGGCGGATAAAAATGCATTGCTGGCGCCGGGATAACAGGCCTGCTCTGTCAGTACGGTGTCCCCGGGGTCGAGCAGCAACAGGCTGAGCAGTTGCAAGGCCTGCTGTGAACTGCTCAGGATCACAATCTGTTCCGGGGAGCAACTGACCTGCCGTGAAAGCGCCAGGTAATCACGGATGACAGTCCGCAGTTCAGGTAATCCCTGCGGATCACCGTAACCCATCAGCAACCTGCCTCGTTCATTCAGTATCCCGGTATATATTTTTCGCCACAGATCCAGCGGGAACTCGCGTACATCCGGGGAACCCGCCGCGAAAGGCAGGGGAAATGCCGGGTCCTGACAACCGCCGGTATCGGCTATTTGTTGCCCCCGGACCGACAGGGCTCTGGCCGGGAAGGCGGATGCCGAAACAGCAGGGCGAGGGATACGCCGCGGGGTCTCACTGACAAAGCTGCCTCTGCCCTGATAACGGGTCAGATAGCCTTCGCTTTCCAGCTGACTGTAAGCGGCCTCGGTGGTGACCCGGGACAAAGAGAGATCAACTGCCAGCTGGCGGGTAGATGGCATCTTCTGACCTGGCGTCAGGTGGCCCAGGTGGATAGCCTGCCGCATGGCTTCGCACAGCCGTTCCCGTCGGGGGCGTCCGCTGAGATCCTGAAAGAGTACCAGCCAGGGGGAGGGTGTCATTAAGTGGTCTTAATCCATGACTGAAAGTGGTCTTATATAGGGCATTATCATGCAGTACTCTGACAGAAACAGGCAAGGAGTAAACGTATGAACCACTATCATTTATTTCCGGACGTCAGTCCGCAGGAATCAGCCGATTATCTGGCGAAGAAACTGGCGTGTTATACCGATGCCGCGGACCTGGCCGAAGATCTGCGGCAGCAGAATCCGCAAATTGTAGTGCTTGATGTCCGGGCATTGCCGCTCTATGAGCAGGGACATATCCCCGGGGCCGTCAGTTTTCCGCACCGGACAATGACCGGAGAGACACTGGCTGCTCTGGATCCACAGAAACTCTATATTACCTATTGTGATGGTATCGGCTGTAACGGCTCAACCAAAGGTGCGTTGAAACTGGCCCGTGCGGGATTTTATGTGCGCGAACTGAGTGGCGGGCTGGATTTCTGGCAGCGTGACAACCTGCCTGTCACCCGCGGTCTGCCGCCGGGCCGGTGGCCCGTTGCAGACGCGGGGGGTGAGTGTGGTTGTTAAAACAACCACACCGCCAGAGCCACAAAGACAGCCAGTACTATCAGCCACCCGATAAGCGGTATGCGTGAGCTGGCGGCAGAGGAAGAGGGCGTTATGGCCGTTGCATTTTCCGGACGCGGGCTGAGATCTGTTTCCTTACGGGCTCCCTGTCTCAGCGTTTCAGCCCGGAAACGAAACAGTTGATGTAAAATATCTTCGGCCCGCACAAGGGTCAGTGGCTGTGACGGGGAAAGTGTTTTTCCACCGTCGTGCTGAAGATACCTGATTTCTTCTTCTGTCGGTGGTTGTTTTAATGATGCCAGTAACGCCTGCAAAGTGAACGGGGTTGTTTGCGTACTCAGGGTAATACGAGCCGTCAGATACTGTGTCAGCAGCGGATAGTAGCGTGACGGGATCGGGTCGCCATTTTTCAGCGACACCAGGCTGAAGATGTTTTGCCAGACCGAGGCAGGGGTCCCGCCGCCGGAGATAGTCAGCCGGATCACCTGTTGCTGTAAGTTCTGATGTTCTGCCGGCAGAAGAGTCCTGTCTGTCACACGAAGCTGCTGCGGTTGCGGGATATCCATCTGTCCGTTCTGCAGCATAGTCAGCACCTGTTGCAGCTGAGGACGGGTCAGCGAACTCAGTACAGTCTGACCAAATTGCTGACGGATAAAGTCACTGACGGCCTGGCGGTTATTGCCCCGGGGTAACAGCGCCGTCAGTTGCTGTAACAGCAGGCGTACCGAGTGACTGTTTTGTTCCTGCGTCAGTTTCTCTGACAGCCAGTGTTCGGCAACCGGATAATGACTGGCGAGTAATTCGCTATCGTTGCTGACTCCGGCCTGATGGCGTATACCTGCCCAAAGCTCCGCAGATTTCAGCGAGCTGATAGCCATGATTTTAACAATAATGCGTTCCAGCGTCGTCCGCTGCGCCGATGTTAGCGGGGCAGAGGCAACGGAAGGAGATGTATTTTTCGGATGAACAGACGAATTTCTGTCACCCGAGACCTCAGAAGGGCCGCGGAGTGGTTGCATGACAAACATTCCAGCAAAAGAGAATTCAGGCCGGGGTAAGCCGGAGTGTATCTGACTATGATACCAATCCCCCCGTGAAATCCCAAGCAATAAGGGGGGATTATTGGTTAAACACGCCGCAGTCGTCGTGATCCCGCGCGGGAATTACCGGCGGGCGCGCGAAAGAGGTGTCCGTAGCCGCTGGGCCAGAATGACTCCAATCAGCGTCAGCCCGCCACCAATCCAGTGCCAGCTATGCATCTTTTCGTGCAGAAAAAGAATAGCAATAATGGCGGTAAAGACCGGTGACAGGTTAAGGAAAATGCTGGCAGTGTTGGCCCCCAGTCTCATGACGCCCTGGATCCACAGGTACGGCGCAAGAATCGAGGCCGGGATCGCGGCATATAAGACCAGAGGGATATTTTTCGGGGTCAGGGCGATGTCCGGCGTCAGCAGGAAACCCGGTAATAATAAAATAATGGCGAAAATGATCTGCACATACAGGCTCTGCCACTGAGGCAGCGCCATGGCCCAGCGTTTGGTCAGCACACCGTAAAGGGCATAGGCTGCAGCCGCTATCACCATCATCAGTTCACCGCTGCCTAACCCCTGATGAAGGAGTTGCAGAGGATGACCGGCACTGATAAGCCAGCTCAGCCCGACAAACGACAGCACTGTACCGATAACAATCCCCACCGTCGGTGCCAGCCGTAGAATAAACAGACTGAAAATAACCGTCATCAGCGGGATGCTGGCGACCATAATGCCGATAAACAGCGCGCTGACCGTCCGTGCCGCAAAATAGGCCAGGCTCTGGTACAGCACCATGCCCAGTGCGCCCAGGATAAGCAGCCGCCAGCGGTTACGCCATAAGGCGTGCCGGTTACGGATAACCCCGGGCAGCACAAAAGGGCTCAGTACCAGCAGTGCTATACTCCAGCGGTAAAAAGAGATGGCCTCCGGGGTGATCAGCCCGACCGTCAGTTTACTGACGACGGAGTTGATGGCCCAAATCAGCACCGCTCCCAGCGGGAAAAGAAAGTTCATAGCAGTTCCTTCAACAACATACTCTGCGCTACCTGACACCGTAACGCCTGCGGGGGGGTTATTCAGGGAGGATATCCCGGGCAATTAAGATGACTTAGCCGGCGGCGCATAGCAAGCGCAAATCTGAAAGAATCGACGGATGTTTTCCCTCCGGGTTTATGCCAGAATAACCGGATATTTCCGGTGGAACAGGACAAGTGCAGTGAAAATTGTTGTCGATGAAAATATGCCGTATGCCCGTGAATTATTCAGTCAGCTGGCAGACGTTGAAAGTGCGCCAGGCCGCTCACTTTCCTCTGAACAACTGACCACAGCCGATGGACTGATGGTGCGCTCCATCACCCGGGTGGATCAGGCACTGCTGGAAAATACGGCGGTACGTTTTGTCGGTACGGCAACGGCCGGAATGGATCATCTGAATACGGCTGATCTGCAGGCTGCCGGCGTTGCTTACTCGGCTGCCCCCGGGTGTAACGCCATTGCCGTGGTCGAGTATGTTTTCTCTGCATTGCTGGCCCTGGCTGAGCGTGATGGCTTCCTGCTGACGGACCGGACGGTCGGTATCGTCGGTGCAGGGAATGTCGGCGGCAGACTGCAACGCCGTTTCGAAGCGCTGGGGATCAAAACACTGATTTGTGATCCACCGCGGGCGGATCGCGGTGAGTCAGGCGAATTTCATTCACTGGAAACCCTGGTGCGTGAAGCCGATGTCCTGACCTTTCACACGCCACTCTATAAAGAAGGCCCGTATAAAACATGGCATCTTGCGGATCAGACCCTGCTGGAGGCCCTGAATCCCGGCACTATTCTGATCAACGCCTGTCGTGGCCCGGTGGTGGATAACGCAGCGCTGTTAACGGTGCTGAACCAGCGAAATGACCTCTCTGTGGTTCTGGATGTCTGGGAGCCGGAACCGGAACTCTCTTTACCTCTGCTGGCGAAGACTGACATTGCCACGGCCCATATTGCCGGGTATACCCTGGAAGGCAAAGCCCGCGGCACCACGCAGGTATTCGAGGCCTGGTCAGCGTTTATTGGTCAGCCCCGTCAGGTTTCACTGTCTGAGTTGTTACCCGCGCCGGATATCGGGCAAATCACCCTGAACGGCGAGTGCTCTCAGGCAATGCTAAAACGTCTGGCCCATCTGGTGTATGATGTGCGCCGTGATGACGCACTACTGCGTGCTGTGGCCGGTCAGGCCGGGGAATTTGACCGTCTGCGTAAGCACTATCAGGAGCGACGTGAATGGTCTTCGTTGCAGGTGGACTGTGATACGGCAGCCACGGCCGAAAAACTGCAGCAGCTTGGCTTCACCGCAAAATTTACCGGTACCTGCTGATTTCTCAGCGGTGACCATAATCTGTTCAGGCGGTGTGTGACACCGCTTTCTTTTTTGTTTTCTGGAGTAAACCCACATGTCTGACGGCTGGAATATCGCGCTTTTAGGAGCAACCGGTGCAGTAGGAAGCGCTGTACTGGAGTTGCTGACGGAGCGTCAGTTCCCGGTTGGCGAACTATTTTTATTAGCCAGCGAAAGCAGTGCCGGAGAAACGGTGCGTGTTGATAATAAAAATCATCGGGTGAGTGATGCGGCTGATTTTGACTGGTCGCAGGCTCAGCTGGCTTTCTTCGTGGCCGGGACAGAAGCTTCTGCCCGTTATGCTGAACTGGCGGCAAATGCCGGCTGTCTGGTCATCGACAGCAGTCCGCTGTTTGCACTCTCCCCGGATGTCCCTTTGGTGATTGCGGATGTTAACCCGCACGTACTGGCGGATTACCGTAACCGTAACATTGTGTCGGTGGCCGACAGTCTGGTCAGCCAGTTGTTATGTGCCATTAAACCGCTGGCGGATACTGCCGGCCTGGGACGCCTGCAGGTGACAACGCTGATTTCTGCCTCTGCTCACGGTAAAGCCGCCGTGGATGGCCTGGCCGGGGAGAGCGCCCGTCTGCTGAACGGTATTCCGCCGGAGGAGCACTATTTTGGCCGCCAGCTGGCCTTTAACCTGTTACCTCTGGTGCCGGATGAGCAGGGCAGTGTTGCCGTGAACCGCCGTATGGTCGACCAGATCCGCAAAATTCTGCAGGACGAAGGGTTACCGGTGTCGGTCAGTGCCATTCAGGCGCCGGTTTTCTACGGCAATGCTCAGAGTGTGCTGATGGAAACCTTGCGTCCCTACTCGGCCGATGAGGCACGTAACGACCTGGCGATGAACAGCGATATCGCACTGAGCGATGAAGGGGACTACCCGACCCCGGTCGCGGATGCCAGCGGCAATGGCCAGCTTTGCATCGGTGCCGTCCATAATGACTACGGTATCCCGGAGCAATTACAGTTCTGGTCTGTCGCCGATAATGTCCGCTTCGGTGGGGCATTGATGGCGGTGAAAGTAGCTGAACGTCTGGTGCAGGAGTATCTGTAAGCATGTCTGAAGTTAAGACACAAAAACTGGCACTGGGTATTGAGTACGATGGCAGCCGTTATTACGGCTGGCAACGTCAGCCGGAGGTTCGCAGTGTTCAGGGTGCGCTGGAAAAAGCCTTATCTAAGGTGGCCGACCATGAGGTCAATGTGTTCTGTGCCGGACGTACCGATGCCGGTGTGCATGGCACGGGACAGGTTGTTCATTTTGAAACCACGGTTCAGCGGGCCGATAGCGCCTGGACGCTGGGAGTGAATGCGAATCTGCCGAAAGATATTGCGGTGCGTTGGGTGAAAAGCGTTTCAGAGGATTTTCATGCCCGGTTCAGTGCGACCGCCAGACGCTATCGCTACATTATTTTTAACCAGCGTCTGCGTCCTGCCATCCTCGGGCAGGGGATAACGCATTTCTATCATCCGCTGGATGCAGCATCGATGCATCGTGCAGCGCAAAGTCTGCTGGGAGAAAATGACTTTACGTCTTTTCGCGCAGTGCATTGCCAGTCAAAAACTCCCTGGAGAAATATTCACCATGTGCATGTCTGGCGTCAGGGCGCGTTTGTGATCGTCGACATCAAAGCCAATGCCTTTGTTCACCATATGGTGCGTAATATTGTAGGCAGTCTGATGGAAGTGGGGTGCGGTAATCAGCCGGAGTCCTGGATGGCTGATTTGCTGGCGGCGAGAGATCGTAAACTGGCGGCGGCTACGGCCAGAGCGGAAGGTTTATACCTGGTTGCGGTGGATTATCCCCCTGAGTTCGCCTTACCCGAGCCGGAGCCCGGTCCGTTGTTTCTGATGCAGGATCAGATGACATTTCAGAAGGATTAACACGTCATGGAATATATCCATCTTATTATCGATTTCATCCTGCACATTGACGTGCATCTGGCGCAGCTGGTGGCGGAATATGGCACATGGATTTATGCCATTCTGTTTCTGATTATTTTCTGTGAAACCGGGCTGGTGGTCACACCTTTCCTGCCGGGCGACTCGTTGTTGTTTGTGGGCGGCGCGCTGGCGGCATTACCGGGAAATGAGTTGAATATCCATCTGCTGGCACTGGTGATGGTGGTGGCTGCCATTGCCGGCGATGCGGTTAACTATACAATAGGTCGTCTGTTTGGCGATAAGTTATTCAGTCGTCCGCAGTCTAAGATCTTCCGCCGCAGTCACCTGGAGAAAACCCACGGTTTCTACGAGAAGCATGGCGGAAAAACGATTATACTGGCACGTTTCATCCCGATCATCCGTACCTTTGCGCCTTTCGTCGCCGGTATGGGGAAAATGTCTTATCGTCGTTTCGGGATGTTTAATATTGCCGGGGCACTGGCGTGGGTACTGCTGTTCAGCTATGCCGGTTATCTTTTTGGCGATCTGCCGGTCGTACAGAAAAATCTCAATCTGTTGATTGTGGCGATTATCGTCGTTTCTGTGCTGCCCGGACTGATCGAATTCTGGCGGCAACGCCGACAGGCAGTGCGGAAGAACTAGTTTTTTCTGCAGGCCCGGGACACGTCCGCCAGATTTTTATCCACAGTCTCGACAGGTTGTGGTTTAATGGGCGTCATTTAGCGGCTGTTGAATAAAAATTCAGCAGGAACAATACAACTGGAAAACCCAGGTTCAAACAGAAAGGTCATCAATGAGCTGGATTGAACGAATTCTTAGTAAGAATAATGTAACCCCGACGCGTAAAGCGAGTATTCCTGAAGGGGTCTGGACAAAATGTGATAGTTGCGACCAGGTGCTGTACCGTGCAGAACTGGAGCGTAACCTCGAAGTCTGTCCGAAATGTGATCACCATATGCGTATGCATGCCCGTGATCGTCTGACCTCCTTTATGGATCAGGATACCCTGGTCGAGCTGGGCAGCGAACTGGAACCAAAAGATGTTCTGAAGTTCCGCGACTCAAAAAAATATAAAGACCGTTTACTGGCAGCGCAGAAGAGCACCGGCGAGAAAGATGCACTGGTGGTCATGAAAGGTGAACTGCACGGTATGCCTGTCGTTGCCGCTGCATTTGAGTTCGCTTTTATGGGCGGCTCAATGGGGTCTGTGGTCGGCGCACGTTTTATTCGTGGTGTTGAGCAGGCTCTGGAAGACAACTGTCCGTTTATCTGCTTCTCTGCCAGCGGCGGGGCGCGTATGCAGGAAGCGCTGATGTCACTGATGCAAATGGCGAAAACCAGTGCAGCACTGGCAAAAATGCGTGAACGCGGATTGCCTTATATTTCGGTACTGACCGACCCGACCATGGGCGGTGTATCGGCAAGCTTTGCGATGCTGGGTGACCTGAATATCGCTGAGCCGAAAGCACTGATCGGTTTTGCCGGTCCGCGTGTTATCGAACAGACGGTCCGCGAGAAACTGCCACCGGGCTTCCAGCGCAGTGAGTTTCTGATCGAAAAAGGGGCGATTGATATGATTGTCCGTCGCCCGAATATGCGCTTTAAGCTGGCAAGTTTACTGGCAAAAATGATGAATCTGCCGGCACCACTTCATGAAACCCATCAGTCGGATGTAAAGACTGAAGCGGAACATGACGAGGCCTGACAGGTATGAAAAAGACGCTTTTATAGCGTCTTTTACCTATGCACCGTAATAACATCAACGGGACACATGGAAAATCTTCATCTACCTCAAGCCACGTCGCCCCTTGCCACGTGGCTTACTTATCTCGAAAATCTGCACAGCCAGGCCATCGACTTAGGGCTTGAGCGTGTGCGTCGTGTTGCGACTCAACTGAACCTGTTGAGACCGGCCCCCTTTGTTTTTACCGTCGCCGGGACCAATGGTAAAGGGACAACCTGCCGGACACTTGAAGCCTTGCTTATTGCTGCGGGTTATCGTGTCGGGGTCTACAGTTCACCCCATCTGGTCCGATACACTGAACGGGTTCGTATACAGTCACAGGAACTGAGTGAAGCGGAGCATACGCAGAGCTTCTCGATCATCGAACAGGGGCGCGGGGATACGTCGCTGACGTATTTCGAATACAGCACCTTGTCTGCATTACAGTTGTTCCGCCAGGCGGATCTGGATGTGGTGATCCTGGAAGTCGGGCTGGGTGGCAGGCTGGATGCAACCAATATCGTTGATGCGGATGTGGCGGTGATCACCAGTATTGCGCTCGACCATACTGACTGGCTGGGGCCGGATCGTGAAAGCATTGGTCGTGAGAAAGCCGGCGTTTTCCGCAGCGGTAAACCAGCGGTCGTCGGTGAACCTGATATGCCTGCATCGATTGGCCGGGTCGCGGCGGATAAAGGCGCGATACTGCTGCAACGTAATCAGCAGTGGTCTTATCAGGCGGATGCACAGGCCTGGGACTTCCGTGATATTCAGGGTGAACTTCGCAGGTTACCTCTGCCCCGGGTACCGCTCCCGAATGCAGCGACCGCCCTTGCAGCCTTGCGGGTGTCCGGTTTGCAGGTCAGCGAAGCCTGTATTCGTGAAAATCTGCCTGAGATTATCCTTCCCGGGCGTTTCCAGACCGTCAGTGAATCTCCGCGGGTGATCCTGGATGTGGCACACAACCCACATGCCGCCGCATTTCTGGCCTCGCAGCTTGCCACACTGGCACGAAGAGGAAAAGTCAGAGCCGTGGTCGGTATGCTGCACGATAAAGACATCGCCGGTACGCTGGCCGAACTCCGTCCTCAGGTCGATTACTGGTACTGTGCGCCGCTCGGAGGCCCGCGGGGAGCGAGTGCTGAGGAACTGGTGGCCCATTTGCCGCAGGCAGAACGTTTTGCTACGGTGGAAGAAGCGTGGAAAGCGGCACAACAGCAGGCCGATGCTCAGGACATTATTCTGGTTTGTGGTTCCTTCCATACGGTAGCTCATGTGATGACGTCTGTCTCAGGGGAGAAGGGAAGTGGCGAGTAAATTTCAGAATCGTTTAGTCGGAACGGTTATTCTGGTCGCGATCGGTGTCATTGTCTTACCGGGATTGCTGGACGGTAAGAAAAAACATTACAAAGAAGAGTTCGCGGCCATTCCCCTGGTGCCTAAGCCTGGTGATCAACAGGACAATGACCTGGTGCCGCCGGTCACTCAACCGCTGGCCGCAGCTCCGGCGGCGTCAACCGCAGCAGGGGATGCAAGTACGGCTGCCCATGCCGGGACCGTGACCCCCGACAACGGTAGCGGAGAAGATGCTCCGGTAACACCGCACAGTCAGCCCCCGATCACAGCCTCTTCAACGGCAGCCAACCCCTCGGCTTCATCGCAGGCTGAGAAACTCCGGCAACAACAGGAGCGACAGGAGCAACTGGAGCAGCAACAGGCTGAGCGTCAGAAGCAGGCACAGTTAGCCCGTCAACAGCAGGCTGAAGAACGTGCCCGTCAGCAGGCGACTGAGGCTGCCGCTAAGGCAAAGGCAAAGCAGATACAGGAAGAGCGTGAGCGTGAAAGGGCGTTACAGGCACTGAATGATCAGTCTTCGGCGCCACAGCCTCAGAGTAAACCGGAAACGCCGTCAGGGCAGGCCTGGGTGATTCAATTGGGGGCATTGAAGAATGCTGCCAGAGTCAGTGAAATTGTGGCACAGCTACGCAGTGCCGGGTTCAGGGCTTATTCTCTGCCGGCTGAGCCGGTTCAGGGAGAAATCAACCGCATTCTGGTCGGTCCGGACAGTTCGAAAAGTCATTTGCAGTCTCAGGTGGCTGAACTGAAGAGTAAAACCGGCCTGAGCGGTGTGATACGGCCGTATTCTGCCCGCTGAACCTGCCCCCGGAAACGGGGGACAGGTCTTGCTCATTGAATTGTTATATAATTCATACAGATAAATATTTTTAATGTCGGGGTAATGAATAAAAAATTTCATTCCCCTTTTTTTCTGTCGTCCGGGAAAACGCTACGCAAACGTTTTCTTTTTCTGTTAAAATGCGCCGCGAACAGATGACAGAAAGGATCATAGTGCGCCGGAAACATTCATGAACTGGATTGATTACGTCATTATAGGGATTATCGGATTCTCAGCGTTTGTGAGTCTGATCAGGGGCTTTGTCCGTGAAGCTTTATCTTTAGTCACCTGGGGATGTGCGTTTTTTGTAGCGAGTCATTATTTTTCCTATCTGGCCGTCTGGTTTACCGGGTTTGCAGAACCCATGGTACGAAATGGTGTAGCAATAGCCGTACTGTTTATTGCGACGCTAATTGTCGGGGCCATTGTTAATTATGTGATTGGAACGCTTGTGGAAAAAACCGGCTTGTCCGGGACTGACCGGGTGCTGGGTGTTTGTTTTGGCGCATTAAGGGGCGTGCTGATCGTTTCGGCTATCCTCTTTTTCCTGGATACATTCACCGGGTTTTCCAAAAGCACAGACTGGACACAGTCACAATTGATCCCTCAGTTCAGCTACATCATCAGATGGTTTTTTGATTATTTACAGAGCACGTCGAGTTTTTTACCCCGGTCATAAGGTCGGGGGGATGCGGCTTAATGAGGAAATGACACCATGTGCGGTATTGTCGGTATCACCGGATTTCTGCCGGTTAACCAGTCTATTTATGATGCTTTAACTGTATTACAGCATCGCGGTCAGGATGCAGCAGGTATCTGTACTATCGATAGCATGAATTGCTTCCGCCTGCGCAAAGCAAACGGACTGGTGAGCGATGTGTTTGAAGCACGTCATATGCAGCGCCTACAGGGAAACATGGGAATTGGCCATGTTCGTTACCCGACAGCAGGTAGCTCAAGTGCCTCTGAAGCCCAGCCTTTTTATGTAAACTCCCCTTACGGTATTACACTGGCGCATAACGGTAACCTGACTAACGCACATGAACTGCGTTCCCGTCTGTTTGAGCACGGTCGTCGCCATGTCAATACCACCTCAGATTCTGAGGTGCTGCTGAACATTTTTGCCCAGGAACTGGACCGTTTTCAGGATTACCCGCTGTCTGCAGACAATATCTTTGCGGCGGTAGAGTCCTTACACAAGCAGGTGCGGGGTGCCTATGCGGTCGTTTCCATGATCATCGGACACGGCATGGTCGCGTTCCGCGATCCGAACGGTATCCGTCCGCTGGTATTAGGAAAACGTGTTCTGCCGGATCAACGCGTTGAATATATGGTGGCTTCCGAAAGCGTGGCACTGGATACCCTGGGCTTTGAGTTTATCCGTGATGTCGCCCCGGGTGAAGCGGTCTATATCACCGAAAAAGGGCAACTTTCTACCCGCCAGTGTGCCGAAAATCCGAAGTGTAATCCGTGCCTGTTTGAATATGTTTATTTTGCCCGTCCGGATTCCTTCCTGGATAAAATTTCTGTTTACAGTGCCCGTGTGCGTATGGGGACGAAACTGGGCGAAAAAATTGCCCGGGAATGGGAAGATTTGGATATCGATGTGGTGATCCCCATCCCGGAAACCTCGACCGATGTGGCACTGGAAATTGCCCGTATCCTTGATAAGCCTTATCGTCAGGGGTTTGTGAAAAACCGCTATGTGGGCCGGACATTTATTATGCCCGGACAGCAGATGCGCCGCAGTGCGGTCCGCCGTAAACTCAACGCTAACCGTGCCGAATTCCGTGATAAAAACGTGTTACTGGTCGATGATTCGATTGTACGCGGCACGACTTCTGAGCAGATTATCGAAATGGCACGTGAAGCCGGCGCGAAGAAAGTTTATCTGGCCTCTGCAGCGCCTGAAGTACGGTTCCCGAATGTCTATGGTATCGACATGCCCAGTGTCACGGAGCTGATTGCTCACGGACGGGAAGTGGATGAAATTTGTCAGCTGATTAAAGCGGATGCGTTAATTTTCCAGGATCTTAACGATCTGGTCGCGGCCGTGCGGGAAGAAAACCCGGAAATCACGCAATTCGACTGTTCGGTGTTTGACGGTATCTATGTGACTAAAGACGTGGATCAGGCCTATCTGGATTATCTGCAATCGTTACGTAATGACGACGCGATGGCGATTGCCCGGCAGACTGAAGCCGAAAATCTGGAGCTGCATAACGAAGGTTAATGACCGGCGTTGTCAGAGAAAAGAACAGGGCGGATTTCCGCCCTGTTCTTTTTGGCAAATCCATTCGCTCACAGCGTTCTCCCGCGGTATCATAGGCGTTTTAAGGAAGTGCAGGGCAGGTTATGAAGAGGCTGATTGTTGGGGTATCAGGGGCCAGTGGCGTTATCTATGGTATACGTATGCTGGAAGTTTTAAAAAACGTGCCTGAGGTGGAAACCCATTTAGTGATGAGTCAGTCAGCCCGCCAGACGCTGGCACTGGAGAGCGACTATTCTGTACGTGATATTCAGTCACTGGCGGATGTGGTTCATGACATTCGTGATATCGGTGCCAGTATTTCTTCCGGATCGTATAAAACGGACGGTATGGCGCTGCTTCCATGCTCAATGAAGACGCTGTCCGGCATTGTTCACAGCTACAGTGACAACCTGCTGACACGTGCGGCTGATGTCGTACTGAAGGAGCGGCGTAAGCTGGTATTGGGTGTGCGTGAAACTCCTCTGCACCTCGGACATCTGCGGATGATGACGACTGCCGCAGAAATGGGAGCGATTATTATGCCTCCGGTGCCTGCATTTTATCACCGGCCGCAGAGCGTGATGGATATTGTCGACCAGACAGTAAACCGGGTGATCGATCAGTTCGATATTACGTTACCTGAAGACCTCTTTGCCCGCTGGCAGGGCAAAAGTTAAGGTGAAATGATCCTTAATAGTGCACTTTTCCCTCTAAGCACCGTTCCGGTGCTTCTGAATCCCCCTATTGGTGCATGACCTTCCCTCTGAGTCGGCTGCCACCGGCAGCATCATTCCTGTTTGTGCAAAAAAAACACTATTTTCGTGATTGTCGGCCATTCCCGGAAGACATGCGCATTCTGGCATGAAATGTGCAAAACTCCTTCTGCACACATGACAGTAAGATTAATCACTATAAAAAAATTAACCAGAGGGCAATCTATGAAAAAGCGTGTTTTGGCTCTTTCGCTTGTTTTGGCATTTTCCAGTGTTGGCAGCGTATTCGCGGCGCTCCCGCAAACACTGCGTATCGGCACAGACCCGACGTACCCGCCCTTTGAGTCCAAAAATTCTGACGGACAGATAGTGGGATTTGATATCGACCTGGCCAACAATATCTGTCAGCGTATTCATACCAGGTGCGTCTTTGTGGAAGGTGATTTTGACAGCCTGATCCCGTCGCTGAAAGCGCAAAAGATTGATGCCATTATCTCGGCTCTGTCGATTACACCGAAACGTGAAGAGCAGATTGCGTTCTCTGACAAACTCTATGCCGCCAACGCGCGTCTGGTTGCGGTCAAAGGCTCTGCACTGCAACCGACCGTCGCTTCCCTGAAAGGGAAAAGTATCGGAGTAGAGCAGGGGACGACGCAGGAAACCTATGCCGATCAATACTGGCGTCCGAAAGGGGTGAATGTTATCTCTTATGCGACTCAGGATCAGGCGTATCAGGATCTGAATGCTGGCCGTCTCGATGCCGCTTTCCAGGATGAAGTTCAGGCCGGAGAAGGCTTCCTGAAGAGCCCTGTCGGGAAAGGATATGCGTTTGCCGGCCCGGCGGTGAAAGATGCAAAAATTTTCGGTGTAGGTACCGGCATGGGTCTGCGTAAAGGAGATACTGAGCTGAAGACCGCCGTGGATAAAGCGTTTGAGGCGATGCGTAAAGACGGGACTTACAATAAGCTGGCGAAGAAATATTTCGATTTTAATGTGTACGGTGGCTAATGTGTCATTCGCTGCCCGCCCCGGGCGGGTAGCGGTTATTTATTTTGTTGCAGGAATTTGTTGATGCTCTACGGATATACCGACGTCATTATGAAAGGCGCGCTGGTTACAATTGAACTGGCATTAAGCTCCGTGGTACTGGCGGTCGTACTAGGGCTGATAGGTGCCGGGGCAAAGTTATCGAAGAATCGTGTGTTGTCCACGATTTTTGGTGCATATACCACCATTATTCGCGGTATTCCGGATCTGGTTTTAATGCTGCTGATTTATTATGGCTTGCAGATTGCCCTGAATGAGTTCACTGATCTGCTGGGTATAGAGCAGTTTGATATTGATCCTATGATGGCGGGGATCACCACCATCGGGTTTATTTACGGAGCGTACTTCACTGAAACGTTCCGCGGCGCTTTCCTGTCCGTACCCAAGGGTCAGGTGGAAGCAGCCACTGCCTTTGGAATGACCCCTTCTCAGGTTTTCCGGCGGATACAGTTTCCGCTGATGATGCGTTTTGCACTGCCGGCTATCGGTAATAACTGGCAGGTTATCCTGAAAGCGACGGCGCTGGTTTCCTTACTCGGTCTGGAAGATGTGATTAAGGCAACGTCCCTGGCAGGGAAGAGTACCTGGCAGCCGTTTTATTTTTCTCTGGTTGCCGGCGCGATTTATCTGTTTTTTACCACGGTTTCCAATGGGGTGTTGTGGTGGCTGGAACGCCGCTATTCAGTGGGAGTGAAAAAGGCTGAATTATGATTGATATTATTCACGACTACTGGAAGTCGCTGTTATGGACCGACGGATATCATATTACCGGGGTCGCTATTACGTTATGGTTGCTGGTGCTGTCGGTGTCTATTGGCGGTGTGATGGCCTTGTTTCTGGCTATTGCCCGGGTGTCACCTAACCGTTTTATCAGCACGCCGGTCTGGCTGTTCACTTATGTTTTTCGCGGAACACCACTCTATGTGCAGTTACTGGTGTTCTACACTGGAATGTATACCCTGGAAATTGTGAAAGGTAACGAGTTACTGAATGCCTTTTTCCGTAGCGGAATGAACTGTGCAGTGCTGGCGTTTACCCTGAATACCTGTGCCTATACCACCGAACTTTTTGCCGGTGCTATCCGCTCTGTGCCTCACGGAGAAATCGAAGCCGCCAGAGCCTACGGATTTTCAACGTTCAAGCTGTACCGTTGCATTATTTTGCCGGCAGCTTTACGTATTGCGTTACCCGCGTACAGCAATGAAGTGATCCTGATGCTGCATTCCACGTCTCTGGCGTTTACCGCTACCGTGCCGGATGTGCTTAAAATCGCCAGGGATATTAATGCTGCGACCTACGAGCCTTTTACGGCCTTTGGTATTGCGGCGGTGATCTATCTGGTGATCTCTTATTGCCTGATTTCGCTGTTCCGCAAAGCAGAACGTCGCTGGCTGCCCCACGTTAAATCCTGATCCCGCTGAGAATTACTATGTCTGAATTAAAATTAAGTGTGACAGAGCTCCATAAACGTTATGGGGATCATGAAGTCCTGAAGGGTGTTTCATTACAGGCTGCGGCAGGTGATGTGATCAGTATTATTGGCTCTTCAGGTTCAGGAAAGAGTACTTTTCTGCGTTGTATAAATTTTCTGGAAAAACCGAGCGAAGGCTCTATCTCTCTGAATAATGAAAATATTAATCTGGTCAGAGATAAAGATGGTCAGCTGAAAGTGGCGGATAAAGAGCAACTGCGTAAGTTACGTACCCGCCTGACTATGGTCTTCCAGCACTTTAACCTGTGGAGTCATATGACGGTACTGGACAACGTGATGGAAGCTCCGGTCCGGGTGCTGGGGATCAGTAAGCAGGAAGCGCGTGAGCGTGCGATTAAATACCTCGATAAAGTCGGTATTGATGCCCGTGCCCGGGATAAATATCCGGTTCATCTTTCCGGAGGGCAGCAGCAACGTGTCTCTATCGCACGGGCGCTGGCAATGGAGCCGGAAGTTTTGCTGTTTGATGAACCCACTTCCGCACTGGATCCGGAACTGGTGGCTGAGGTGCTACGTATCATGCAGCAACTGGCGGAAGAAGGAAAAACTATGGTCGTGGTCACCCATGAAATGGAATTTGCCCGCCATGTCTCAAGCCAGGTTATTTTCCTGCATCAGGGTAAAATTGAAGAGCAGGGCTCGCCTGAAAAAGTCTTTGGTCACCCGGAAAGTCCGCGTCTGCAGCAGTTTTTGTCCGGCGCATTGAAGTAAACCGTGCTCCCGCCCGGTGCAGTCCGGCGGGCGGGAGACAGAGTCAATTTCTGACAGTGACCTCCAGGCACAGTTAATTGACGATACTTGTCTTATCCTGTTCACGACTCTCTGATCGCGACTGGTTCGGCAGTCAGACCGATATTAATCGTTTATGTCTTCTGCGGAATGGGTTACCGGATCTTAGAGCATCGTTGTCCGTCCTGATATTTCCCGGTTGTTTGTCGTGCCAGGGGAGAGCACCGTTACCTGGCAACGGTGGCTAAAAGCCTGCCGGAAATCGCGCAAAAGCAGGCTCTGCCTCAGTATCCTACGCCTCTGGTTCAGTCGCTGAGAAAAGCACGGGATAAGAAGAAAAATATAAAGTCATCAATGGGTGACATTTAACAATATATTAACGCCCATTATCATCATTGTCTGATAAAATCAGATGTTATGTGGATCTGCGAAAAAAGGGTTACGGATGGTGGAGCAAATTCCTGAAGATGATATCGAGTGGGTCGATATTGTTAACGAAAATGATGAAGTCATCACGACGGCCAGTCGTACACATATGCGTGCCGAATGTCTCCGTCACCGGGCAACCTATATAGTGGTCCATAACGGGATGGGTGAAATACTGGTTCAGCGCCGTACTGAGAATAAGGATTTTATGCCGGGCAAACTCGATGCGACAGCCGGTGGGGTAGTGCAAAGCGGTGAAGATATCCTGGCATCAGCGCGACGTGAAGCCGAGGAGGAGCTGGGTATTGCAGCGATTCCGTTTGCCGAGCACGGGAAATTTTATTTTGAAGACAAACATTGTCGTGTCTGGGGCGCACTGTTCAGTTGCGTCTGTCATGGCCCGTTTGCCATGCAGGAAAGTGAAGTCGCTGAGATTTTCTGGATGACACCTGAAGAGATCACTGTCCGTTGTGACGAGTTTACTGATGACTCTCTTAAGGCACTGTCGTTGTGGATGAGCCGCAACAGTGAAGGGCGCCGGGCCTCTAACGAGTTGCAGGCATAATCGCGGTATTTCCTTATTTCCGCAGGCAGCTGTCTTAGCTGCCTGCGGGGACCGGTTATTTCTGGCTTTCTGCCTGTTCCGACTGAATAGCGGTTAACGCAATGGTGTAGACAATGTCGTCTACCAATGCTCCGCGGGAAAGGTCGTTGACCGGTTTACGCATACCCTGCAACATCGGACCGATAGAGACCAGGTTCGCAGAACGCTGTACGGCTTTATAGGTTGTATTACCGGTGTTCAGATCCGGGAAGATAAATACGGTCGCACGGCCGGCAACCGCAGAATCCGGCGCTTTAGACTTCGCAACATCTTCCATAATGGCCGCATCATATTGCAGCGGTCCGTCAATGACCAAATCCGGACGTTTGTCCTTCGCCAGGCGCGTCGCCTCGCGAACTTTTTCGACATCGCTGCCTGCTCCGGAATTGCCGGTAGAATAGGAAATCATCGCCACCCGGGGTTCAATCCCAAAGGCTTTGGCTGAATCGGCCGACTGGATAGCAATTTCCGCCAGCTGTTCAGCACTGGGATCCGGGTTAATGGCGCAGTCACCGTAAACCAGTACTTGTTCCGGCAATAACATAAAGAAGACGGATGAGACCAGAGAACTGTTGGGGGCCGTCTTAATCAATTGTAGTGGCGGGCGAATGGTATTGGCAGTGGTATGTACCGCCCCGGAGACCAGACCATCGACTTCGCCTTTTTCCAGCATCAATGTGCCCAGCACGACGTTATCTTCCAGTTGTTCTCTGGCAACGATATCAGTCATCCCTTTGTTTTTACGCAGTTCCACAAGACGGCTGACGTAGTTTTCACGCGCCTGTTGCGGGTCCACGATTTCGATGCCATCGCCCAGAGTAACGTCCTGCAGGGCCGCGACACGATGTATTTCGTCCGGGTCACCCAGTAACACACAACGGGCGATCCCACGGGCAGCACAGATCGCGGCGGCTTTAATTGTTCTGGGTTCATCCCCCTCAGGTAACACAATACGCTTAGAGGCCTGACGGGCCAGCTCAGTCAACTGATAACGGAAAGCCGGAGGTGAAAGCAGACGGTTGCTCACCGTTGCGTTGCTCAGAGAATCGACCCAGTCTGTGTTGATGTGGCTGGCGACGTATTCCTGAATCTTCTCCACCCGCTGAGTGTCATCTATCGGCACTTCCAGGTTGAAACTTTGCAGATTTAACGACGTTTGCCAGGTATTGGTATTGACCGTAAATATCGGCAGCCCGGTTTGTAATGCCCGTGAACAAAGCTTACTGATGGCGGGGTCGATTTCATAGCCGCCGGTCAGCAGGATAGCCCCGAGCTCTACCCCATTCATCGCCGCCAGACACGCTGAGACCAGCACATCCGGCCGGTCAGCGGAGGTGACCAGTAATGACCCCGGACGGAAAAGTTCAAGCATATGGGGCAGGCTGCGGGCACAGAAGGTGACTGACTTAATTCGTCGGGTGTTGATGTCTCCTTCATTGACGATACGGGCATTCAGATGACGACACATATCGATAGCACGGGTCGCAATCAGTTCGAAATTCCAGGGGATAATGCCCATCACCGGTAACGGGCTTTGTGCCTTCAGTTCGTCAATATCGACAGGGGCAATCTTCGTTTCGGTTGGATCTTCAAAAAATTCTGACAGATCCGGGCGTGTGCGGCCCTGCTCGTCGAGCGGGGCATGAAGTTTATTAAAGATAACCCCTTTGATTTGTTTATTTTTTTTGCCACCGAAACTGTTCTGAATAAACTCCAGACGTTCTTTCAATTGTGCCGCAGAATCATTGCCGGGTGACATCACAAAAATGATCTCGGCATTCAGCGTGCGGGCAATTTCAAAGTTCAGCGCGTTGGCAAATTCATGTTTACGGACCGGTACCAGTCCTTCAACCAGCACGACTTCTGCATCACGGGTGTTATCATGAAAGCGGGCAATAATTTCTTCCATCAAAACATCCTGCTGGTCCGCACCCAGAAGATTTTCGACGTAAGACATATTCAGGGGTTCGGCGGCAGGTATTGCGAAGTTATGACGGACAATCGCAGTGGTATGATCTTCTGCATCAGCATTAGAACGGGGCTGGGCGATGGGTTTAAAAATGCTAAGACGCATTCCTTTACGCTCCATCGCACGAATGACTCCCAGGCTGACACTGGTCAGGCCGACACTGGTGCCGGTCGGAATAAGCATAATTGTGCGGGACACTTGCGGCCTCTCTGCGTTTATCAGATCTGTAAAAAAGACCGCCAGACTGTGCTGGCGGCAGACGAGTTCATTCAGGCGGTCAGGCGTGCGGCATCACGGGCAATGACAAGTTCTTCATTGGTCGGGATGACAAGTACCGGGCGGGTGCCTGGCTTGTTAATAAACCCGGCCTGACCAAAACGGGCTTCCAGGTTACGGTCATGGTCGACATCGAAATTCAGCAATGCCAGTTTTTTCATGGTCAATTCACGGACCGTTGCGGCATTTTCACCAATACCGCCGGTAAATACGACCGCATCCAGACGGCCTTCCATCAGGGAGGTATAGGCACCGATGTATTTCGCCAGCCGGTGACAGAAGACTTCCATCGCCCGTCTGGCTTCTTCCTGATGCTGGTAATTTTCTTCGACAAAGCGGAAATCATTAGTGACCCCGGTCAGTCCCAGTAAACCGGACTCTTTGGTCAGCAGGGTGTTGATCTGATCGGTACTCATTCCCAGGCTATCATGCAGGAAGAAAATAATCGCAGGGTCGATATCGCCGCTACGGGTGCCCATGACCAGCCCTTCCAGAGGCGTCAACCCCATTGACGTATCCACGCTTTTTCCGCCCCGGATAGCGGTGACAGAACCGCCATTACCCAGATGGCAGGTAATAATATTCAGCGACTCCGGTGGGGTTTCCAGCATTTTTGCGGCTTCCAGAGAAACGTAATAATGGCTGGTTCCGTGTGCACCATAACGGCGTACCCCGTGCTCTGTGTAAAGCTGATAGGGCAGTGCATACAGATAAGAAGACTCAGGCATAGTCTGATGAAATGCCGTATCGAACACGGCCACATTTTTAGAGGCCAGGTGCGGGAAGTTCTTCAGGGCTTCGGCGATACCGATAAGGTGGGCCGGATTGTGCAGCGGTGCAAAACATGACGCATTTTTGATTTCTTCGATGACCTGGTCATCGATTAAAATAGACTGAGTCAGCCGCTCTCCGCCATGAACAATACGGTGGCCAATGGCCACGATTTGCGCTGAGAGTTCCGGCTGCTGACTGAGGATTTGCCCGACAATAAAATTCAGCGCTTCACTGTGCGCAGCTCCCGCTCCCAGAGCCGCCTCCTGTTTACCGCTTTCCTGTTTCCATTTTATGCGGGCTTCGGGCAGGTTAAAGCATTCCGCTAATCCGGAAAGATATTCATCACCATTCTCCGGATTTATAATAGCAAACTTGAGGGAAGAACTGCCGCAGTTGAGAACCAGAACTAACTTACTCGACATGGAAGCACCTATTTGTTTAAAGTGGTGATGAACAACGTAATAAGACGTTAATGTAACCCATGAAAGCTGACATGTTCATGATAAACAGCCTGCTGAATTAAAAAATTGTCCCCACTCAAAAAAATTAGTTATTTTTACCTGTTTTTTTGAGTGGCTACGCTTACGTGTCATGCTTTAATGGCTACAATTTATCACAGGGTGCTAATAAGCCCCTGTCTTATTGAAAATTATGCTAAATTTTACTCTTTATCTGCATGGGATTAAAATTTTTTGCACGTTAGATTGTTATCTGAGGTACCGGTATGAGTAATACGGGCAATGTTAACTGGTTCGGTGTGCTTAAGCGCGGACAACACTATATGAATACCTGGCCCAATGACAAGCGCCTGAGCCCGGTGTTTCCGGAACATCGCATCGGAAAGGCGATTCGCTTTGGTATCCGCTTTATGCCGCCCGTCGCCGTGTTTACCCTTTGCTGGCAAATTGCCCTCCATGCACAAACCGGCCCCGCGGTTGCCAGTGCGCTTTTTGCATGTAGCCTGCCGGTTCAGGGATTATGGTGGATGGGTAAACGAGCCATGAAGCCGCTGCCTCCGACATTGCTGCAATGGTATCATTCCGTGCGCACTAAACTTGAGCAGGCAGGACAACCCACCGCTATTCCTGACGGTGAACCGACTTATCAGTCGCTGGCGGATTTACTGAAAAGGGCTTTCCGGCAGCTGGATAAGACTTTCCTGGATGATCTCTGACCTGTCCCGACAGGGACTGGTGGCCGGAGGTATTTATTCGGGATGAATTCCCCGGATTGAGCTGCGTGAAACCGGTCAGACGGAAGGTATGACCCCGCCCCGGGGTAAAACCGTAACTGGCAGAATTAACGCTGACTGTTCAGGGAACGGGCAGTGTCAGTTAACAGTCACTCCTGCCGGTTCCTGACGACCTGCTTGGATCGGTTACTGATAGTGTTCAGAGATTTTATCCAGCGTTGTGGTGCAGCTGGCACAAAATATTTCCATAAAGTCATCCACCTCTGGCATTTCCCGGCGTAACTCGCTGATGCGCGATTCCAGCCCTTCTTTGACATGGATGAACTCATCATTATGAAAACGAAGTTCATTCAATGCCTTAATATAGGCTGACAGGATATCTGCAGCTTTAACAATGGCTTTATAGCGTGGGTCGACATTCTTCTGAATAATCAGTCCGGAGAAACGTTCGCGTAAATCTTCCGGCAGGGTTTCGATGCATTCCTGTTCAGCCAGGGTTTCCAGTTGCTTAAACGCCTGAGTAAACTGCGGATTATGATATTTCGTTTTAGAATTGATGTCCTGCAGCTTTGTTTCAGAGACTTCATGATACAGGGCAATCACTGCGGCGCGATCCGGATCCAGGGGATTGTTATAGCGGGTATTACCGATGACGGTCAGTAAGTGGGCGATAACCGCGACCTGATGACTATGTTCAGCCACATTCTCTTTCTGTACGCAATGCATTAATGCCCAGCGTTTTATCAGAGGCATACGGGTTATCCAGGCCATAAAAGTACTTTGAAATTTCATCAGTCATGTTCCTGGTGCAGTAAAGAGGGGGAGGGGGAGTACCGGATTGCGCGTCCACCGGATGATCCGCACAACCCGCAGAACGGGGGGAGTCCCCCGTCACTGGCAGAAAGCGAAGGCCGGCTGGTTACTGGTGATAGTGCTCCAGAAAACGTCCGAACTTACTGATGGCCATTTCCAGGTCATCGACGCGTGGCAGAGTCACAATACGCACATGATCCGGCCATGGCCAGTTAAATGCACTGCCTTGTACCAGCAAGACTTTTTCCTGCAATAAAAAGTCCAGCACCATTTTCTGATCATCGTGCAGGTTAAACTTTTTCGGATCAATGCGCGGGAACATATAAAGTGCGCCCTGTGGTTTTACGCAACTGACTCCCGGAATATCATTGATCATTTCCCAGGCGCGTTCACGTTGCTGGTAAAGGCGTCCTTCAGGAACAATAAACTCGCTGATACTCTGATATCCCCCCAGCGCTGTCTGGATAGCATGTTGTGCAGGCACGTTGGCGCACAAACGCATAGAGGCCAGCATTTCCAGGCCTTCTATATATCCCTTGGCATGCTTTTTCGGCCCGTTAAGTACCATCCAGCCCTGGCGGAATCCGGCTACGCGATACGTCTTGGACAGACCGTTAAATGTCACCGTGAGCAGGTCAGGTGCCAGCGCCGCGATGGAGTGATGCTGTGCTTCATCGTAGAGGATCTTATCGTAGATCTCATCGGCGAAAATGATCAGGTTATGCTGACGAGCGATCTCGACGATCTCCAGTAACAGTTCTTTGCTGTATACTGCACCGGTCGGGTTATTCGGGTTAATGATGACAATACCGCGGGTTCTTGGTGTAATCTTTGCACGGATATCATCCAGGTCCGGGAACCAGCCTGCAGATTCATCACACAGGTAGTGGACGGCTTTGCCGCTGGAGAGGGAGACTGACGCCGTCCAGAGCGGATAATCCGGCGCAGGGACCAGCATTTCATCCCCCGTGTTTAGTAAAGCCTGCATTGACTGCACGATCAGCTCTGACACACCGTTACCGATATAAATATCTTCAACGGTGACATCACGCATCCCGCGAGCCTGGTAATGCTGCATAATTGCTTTGCGGGCAGAATACAGTCCCTTTGAATCACAATAGCCCTGTGAGGTGGGGAGATGTTTGATCACATCGACCAGAATTTCGTCCGGAGCCTCAAAGCCGAACGGGGCAGGGTTGCCGATGTTCAGTTTAAGGACTTTGTTGCCTTCTTCTTCGAGGCGGCGGGCCTCTTTGAGTACCGGACCTCGGATGTCATAACAAACGTTATCAAGTTTTGCGGATTTTTCAATTTTAGTAGTCATTACAATCGCCCTGGACAGCAGAGTCCGTGTATTTGCCCGACAGTGAAGCCTATAAATGTACGCTTCTGGTCACCCTAAAAGAAGGGTTAAGGTGAATTTTAGCGACTTTTGGCGTATATCAATACTTTTAATGTTATAAAGTGTTGGTTTTGTGTTGGTTTTTGGTGTTTAAACCTGCATTTAATCAATAGGTTGGTTTTTTGTTCTGTTGAAAATTCAGGTTTAATGGCCACAAATTGAATCGAATAAAATTAACTCATCTCAAAATAATTTTATGCTGTAGAGAAAATTATTCGCAGGAACTTATTAATAATTTAAAACTGAAATCGGTTTCATTTTTCCTGCAGAGATGAGAAATATCTTAAATAGTATTCGTCATTAATCGTTAATTGAGATATTTCTGTTAACTATTAATAATTTCCGATAGGTGACAATTAATAGAATAGGAAAATCACAGTTTAAAAACAATATGATAGAATATTTACCTCTGTTGCCAGCACATAATAGGACCTGACGGAGATAATTACCCTTTAAGTAAAGTTCCCTGAATATGAAGCAGGTCAAAATTTGTGTAATTTTATATAAAAAAAATTCCAATTCTCTGCTAAAAATGATTAAGTATAATTAACAAATTAAAAGGCAGGATGTACCTTCTGAAATACTGTAAAAGAGGAGGGGACTGTGGGCCTGCGAATATTTTTAATTTGTTTCCGGAATAACGGCCCTTTGCAGGTGTCTGAGGCCGGAGAGCACGATCAAAGTGAGGTTGTTAAGGCGAAACTGCCGCAGTTTCGTCATCAGTACTGACGATAAACCACCCTTTTCGCGCAATGATAAAAAATTTTATTTATATCCTGTCTATTGGCAGGTTCTTTGAAGTAACACCAGGGCAGTAGCAATAAAATCCTATAAGTGACTATAAAATATGACAAATATTAATCCCCCGATAATGAATCTGGATCTTGATCTTTTAAGAACCTTTGTGGCTGTAGCGGACCTGAATACATTTGCAGCGGCAGCTGCAGCGGTCTGTCGCACTCAATCTGCAGTCAGTCAGCAAATGCAACGACTGGAACAACTGGTAGGAAAAGAACTTTTTGCCCGCCATGGTCGCAATAAGTTGCTGACAGAGCACGGGATTCAGCTACTCGGTTATGCCCGAAAAATCCTGCGCTTTAATGATGAGGCCTGTGCATCGCTGATGTACAGCAATGTTCAGGGCATTCTGACGATAGGGGTAACGGAAGATACCGCGGAAACGCTGTTACCTTATGTACTTAACCGGATCACCACACTCTATCCTAAGCTGACTATCGATATCCGTATCAATCCGCCCGAAGATATCTTTGCCATGCTGGAGCGGGAAGAAGTTGATTTGGTGCTGGCCACGAAAGCGTTTGGCGATGTGGTCAGTCAGGTACTGCGTACATCACCGACGCTGTGGTTTTGTGCAGCCGATTATGCGTTCCGCCATGGTGAAGCCTTACCGCTGGTATTACAGGATGAACCGAACCCGTTTCGTGAAATGGCCATTGAACATCTGGATAAAATCGGCATGCCGTGGCGCATCTCTTATGTTGCGGCATCCCTGTCTGCCGTTAAAGTCGCCGTGAAATCCGGACTCGGGGCAACCGCGCGTCCTGCAGAGATGATTGGCCCGGATGTGCGGGTGCTTGGAAGTGCAGAGTATTTACCCCAGTTACCGGATACGCAATATTTGTTATGTCGCAAAGAGGCGACAGAAAACGAATTGCTGCAGTCGGTGTTTAATGTACTCAGGCCGTTAGCGGATCCTTCACATCCGCCGGCAGAGATGTCTGAAGACATACCTGAAGTTGCTGAAGATATTGCGGCGGATTAAATACAGCCGTTATCCCTTTCTTTCCGGACAAAAGACCTGCCCGGTAACGCGCGGGTCTTTTTTTATTCCCTCTCACTGCTGTTTCCTGCCCCCCGCCCCCTCTCATTCTGTTTGATTTTTGAACACTCAGACCGTAAGGCTGTTCCTGATCAAAAAAAAATCACCCGCCTGACAGGAAAATAACCAAAGCCCTGCCAGAATGTAGGTGTTTAGACCAAAATTTAAACACTTCGTCCAGGGTTAGCCGTTCTCCGGCACCGACGGGCCATAAAGACAATTTTCAGGTCGACCCGGGTGCACTAATTGTTAATAATGTGTTTCGTATGTTTCCTACTATTTAATTTAAATATGTAAAGGTTGACAAAAGGTTTACTAAGAGGGTAAAACCCCTAAAAAGCTATGGATATCAAGCCGGCTGAGCAATTTTTATCGGGCTTATCTCCTTTTCCTGAATTTTTGTGTTGATGGGGGGCGTGTCATTGCCGGTCACCTGAAACACATTTCGTGAGTAAGCAAGAGTATGTCAACAGCTACGGAAGTAATTGCACATCATTGGGCATTCGTTGTGTTTGTCGTCATTGCTATAGGTTTATGCATCTTCATGCTGGCCGGGGGCTGGTTATTGGGGGGCAGGGCAAAGGCCAGATACAAGGATACACCTTTCGAATCGGGTATTGCGCCGGTCGGCAACACTCAACTGCGGTTGTCCGCAAAATTCTATCTCGTGGCGATGTTCTTCGTCATTTTCGATGTTGAAGCCCTGTTTCTCTATGCATGGTCTGCCTCCGTGCGGGAAAGCGGTTGGATAGGATTTGCAGAAGCGGCAATTTTTATTCTGGTATTGCTGGCGGGCCTTGTCTATCTGGCACGGATCGGTGCGCTTGACTGGGCACCGGCGCGTCGCCGGATTCCGGTCGTTACGGCCACTCGTCAGCATCATACCCCCTCAGAAAAGCAGTAACAGCGAGGCATTGAAATGGACTATACGCTGACCCGCATAGACCCCGAAAATAACGGTGAAAACGATCGCTATCCCCTGCAAAAACAGGAAATCGTCACGGATCCGCTTGAACAGCATGTCCATCGCAGCGTGTATATGGGGAAACTCGAACATGCCCTGCACGATATGGTGAACTGGGGAAGAAAGAACTCGCTCTGGCCTTATAACTTCGGGCTTTCCTGTTGCTATGTCGAAATGACAACCTCTTTTACCGCCGTACATGATGTTGCCCGCTTCGGGGCTGAAGTCATGCGTGCTTCACCGCGTCAGGCTGATTTTATGGTCATTGCCGGTACGCCATTTACCAAAATGGCCCCGGTTATCCAGCGATTGTATGACCAGATGCTGGAACCGAAATGGGTGATCTCTATGGGGGCTTGTGCTAACTCCGGCGGTATGTACGACATCTATTCCGTGGTTCAGGGAGTCGATAAGTTCCTGCCCGTTGATGTGTATATCCCCGGGTGTCCGCCACGTCCCGAAGCCTATATGCAGGCGCTATTACTGCTTCAGGAATCTATCGGCAAAGAGCGCCGTCCGTTGTCCTGGGTGGTCGGAGACCAGGGCGTGTATCGTGCCAATATGCCTTCTGAGCGGGAAAGAAAGCGCGGTGAACGCATTGCTGTGACCAATTTACGTACCCCGGACGAAATCTGAGCCGGTTACTTATGGATGAATATGTATGGCGCTTTTAGAGTCATAATCCCGCCGGATACCATCCTGATGTCATCTTATTAGTGCCTGAAACAGGCCGGCATGGTGAATATCATATGACTGATTTGAACACGCACGACTCCGTTCAGCCCTCATGGCAAACCCGTGATCATCTTGATGATCCCGTCATCGGTGAACTGCGTAATCGTTTTGGCCCGGATGCCTTTACTGTTCAGCCCACCCGCACCGGTATTCCGGTTGTCTGGGTTCCCCGTGAACAACTCACGGATGTCGTCACCTTTTTGCGCAAACTCCCTGAGCCGTATGTCATGCTCTATGATCTGCACGGCGTGGATGAGCGTTTACGTACCCATCGGCAGGGGCTTCCGGCCGCAGACTTTTCGGTGTTCTATCATCTGTTATCGATAGGGCGTAACCGCGACATTATGCTGAAGGTTGCTCTTGCGGAAAATGATCTGAATTTACCGACATTGATCCCTGTCTTCCCGAATGCGAACTGGTATGAGCGCGAGACCTGGGAGATGTTCGGGATAACGTTTAACGGACATCCGCATCTGACCCGCATCATGATGCCACAGACCTGGACCGGGCATCCGCTGCGTAAGGATTATCCCGCCCGGGCCACTGAGTTTGATCCTTTTTCACTGACTAAAGCGAAAGAAGATCTGGAGATGGAGGCGCTGACCTTTAATCCCGAAGAGTGGGGCATGAAGCGGGGTGGCAGGAATGAAGATTTTATGTTCCTGAACCTTGGCCCGAACCACCCCTCAGCGCATGGTGCGTTCCGTATTATTCTGCAACTGGATGGCGAAGAGATCGTCGATTGCGTTCCGGATATTGGCTATCACCATCGTGGTGCCGAAAAAATGGCCGAGCGTCAATCCTGGCACAGCTATATCCCCTATACCGATCGTATCGAGTATCTGGGCGGGTGCGTCAATGAAATGCCTTATGTGCTGGCTGTCGAAAAACTGGCGGGGATCACGGTCCCGGAAAAGGTCGACGTGATCCGCGTGATGCTTTCAGAGCTGTTCAGGATCAATAGCCATCTGCTGTACATCTCCACCTTTATTCAGGATGTCGGTGCGATGACGCCGGTGTTCTTTGCCTTCACGGACAGACAGAAAATTTACGATGTTGTCGAAGCGATTACCGGATTTCGTATGCACCCGGCCTGGTTCCGCATCGGCGGTGTTGCTCATGATCTGCCAAAAGGCTGGGAACGACTGTTACGTGAATTTCTGGACTGGATGCCAAAACGGCTGAAAGAGTATGACAAAGCCGCACTGCGTAACTCCGTGCTGGTAGGACGTTCAAAAGGGGTGGCGGCATATAACCTGCAGGAAGCTCTGGAGTGGGGTACCACCGGCGCGGCATTACGGGCCACCGGTCTCGATTTTGATGTCCGCAAATGGCGTCCGTATTCCGGGTATGAGAATTTCGATTTCGACATCCCGGTTGGTGATGGCATCAGCGATGCTTACAGCCGTGTCATGCTGAAAATGGAAGAGATGTGGCAGTCACTGAGGATCCTGGAGCAGTGCCTGAATAACATGCCTGCCGGGCCGTTTAAAGCAGACCACCCACTGACGACGCCTCCGCCGAAAGAGCGCACATTGCAGCACATCGAAACGCTGATCACCCATTTCCTGCAGGTTTCCTGGGGCCCGGTCATGCCGGCCAATGAATCTTTCCAGATGATTGAGGCCACCAAAGGGATCAACAGTTATTACCTGACCAGTGATGGCAGCACGATGAGCTATCGCACCCGGGTAAGAACACCGAGTTTCCCGCATTTGCAGCAAATACCTTCGGTGATCCGTGGCAGCCTGGTGTCGGATCTGATTGTTTATCTGGGCAGTATTGATTTTGTTATGTCTGACGTGGATCGCTAATGATGAATGAGCAAAACATAACCATTAAGACGGTTGAACCTGAACAGGTTTTTTCCCTGAGTGGGGAAGAACGTCAGGCGATAGAACATGAAAAACACCATTATGAAGATGCCCGTGCCGCCTCCATCGAAGCGCTGAAAATTGTTCAGAAGCAGCGGGGATGGGTTCCTGACGGAGCTATCGGGGCGATCGCTGATGTGCTGGGGATCCCGGCCAGTGATGTCGAAGGTGTGGCGACGTTTTACAGCCAGATTTACCGGCAGCCGGTTGGCCGCCATGTGATCCGCTATTGTGACAGCGTCGTCTGCCATATCACCGGTTATCAGGGGATACAGGCCGCACTGGAGCAGCAACTGAAGATTAAACCCGGTCAGACAACCCCTGACGGTCGCTTCACTCTGCTGCCTACCTGCTGCCTGGGGAATTGTGATAAGGGGCCGGTCATGATGGTCGGTGAGCAGACCCATGTTCATCTGACGCCGGAAGCGATTGCGACATTACTGGAGCAGTACCCATGAGTGTAAAAACGATCATTCGTACGGCGGAAACCCATCCGCTGACCTGGCGTATGCGGGATGACCAGCAACCGGTCTGGTTAGAGGAATACCGTAGCAAAAACGGGTATGCCGGCGCGGAAAAAGCGCTGAAAAGCCTGGCGCCGGAAGAGATCGTCGCACAGGTGAAAGACTCAGGGCTGAAAGGCCGTGGAGGGGCCGGGTTCTCGACCGGTCTGAAATGGAGCCTGATGCCGAAAGATGAATCGATGAATATCCGTTATCTGCTCTGTAATGCAGATGAGATGGAACCAGGCACCTACAAAGACCGCTTACTGATGGAGCAGATGCCACATCAGCTGGTGGAAGGCATGCTGATCAGTGCGTTTGCGCTGAAAGCTTACCGCGGATATATCTTCCTGCGCGGTGAATATATTGAAGCGGCAGTGCATCTGCGGCGGGCGATAGAAGAAGCCAAAGCGGCGGGTTATCTCGGTGAAAATATTCTGGGGACGGGCTTCAGCTTCGAACTTATCGTCCATACCGGGGCCGGTCGTTACATCTGTGGTGAAGAAACCGCCCTGATCAACTCCCTGGAAGGCCGGCGAGCGAACCCCCGTTCCAAACCGCCATTCCCGGCGTCGGCCGGAGTCTGGGGGAAACCGACCTGTGTTAACAACGTAGAAACGCTATCCAATGTTCCGGCAATCCTCGCTAACGGGGTCGACTGGTACAAAGGGATCTCCGGCAGTGAAGACGCCGGCACCAAAATGATGGGCTTCTCCGGCCGGGTTAAGCATCCCGGCGTGTGGGAGCTGCCTTTCGGCATCACGGCCCGCGAAATCCTGGAAGATTATGCCGGGGGGATGCGGGACGGGTTGCGTTTCAAAGCCTGGCAACCCGGCGGTGCCGGAACGGATTTTCTGACCGAAAGTCATCTGGATCTGCCAATGGAGTTTGCCAGTATCGGTAAAGCCGGCAGCCGACTGGGCACGGCCCTGGCGATGGCGGTGGATCACGAAATTAATATGGTGTCTCTGGTCCGTAACCTGGAAGAATTTTTTGCCCGTGAATCCTGTGGCTGGTGTACGCCCTGTCGGGACGGATTGCCCTGGAGTGTCAAAATCCTGCGGGCGCTGGAACAGGGCAAGGGCCAGCCGGGCGATATCGAAACTCTGCAGCAGTTGTGTCGTCAACTGGGGCCGGGTAAAACCTTCTGCGCCCACGCGCCGGGAGCGGTCGAACCGCTGCAAAGCGCCATCAAATATTTTCGTGAAGAGTTTGAAGCAGGTATTGCACCACAGGTCTTCGGGAATGTCCGCAGTATTGCGGGGATCCAGCCTAACCTTTTGAAAGCACGCTGGTAACTGAGTTTCTCTTATCGCAATCGCGGTCAGAGCCGGTTGACCAACAAAAATTATAAGTACTGTGTCTAACGCTCGTGCCTGCACGAGCCTTACGGAAGCATGTTCACTATGGCTACAATCCATGTAGACGGTAAAGAATATGAAGTAAACGGGGCAGACAATCTGTTACAGGCGTGTCTGTCACTGGGGCTGGATATTCCTTATTTTTGCTGGCACCCGGCGCTGGGCAGCGTGGGGGCTTGCCGCCAGTGTGCGGTAAAGCAATATCAGAATGCCGAAGATACCCGTGGACGGCTGGTCATGTCCTGCATGACGCCCGCGGCGGACGGCACCTTTATCTCCATTGACGATGGAGAAGCAAAAGAATTCCGTGAAAGTGTGGTGGAATGGTTAATGACTAACCATCCGCACGATTGTCCGGTGTGTGAAGAGGGGGGTAACTGTCACCTTCAGGATATGACCGTGATGACCGGCCACAGCTTCCGGCGGTATCGTTTCACTAAGCGGACACATCAGAATCAGGATCTCGGGCCGTTTATCTCTCACGAAATGAATCGCTGTATTGCCTGCTATCGCTGTGTCCGTTACTACAAAGATTATGCCGGCGGCACCGATCTTGGCGTGTACGGTGCGCATGATAATGTGTATTTCGGACGCCCGCAGGACGGCACACTGGAAAGTGAATTTTCCGGCAATCTGGTGGAAGTCTGCCCGACCGGGGTCTTTACCGATAAAACCCATTCTGAACGCTACAACCGTAAGTGGGACATGCAGTTTGCACCCGGCATTTGTCAGCAATGCAGCGTGGGTTGTAATACCAGCCCCGGCGAACGTTACGGGGAGTTACGGCGTATTGAAAACCGCTTTAATGGCAGCGTAAACCACTATTTTCTGTGTGACCGTGGCCGCTTTGGTTACGGGTATGTCAATCTGAAAGACAGGCCCCGTCATCCCTGGCAGCGCCGTGGTGATAATCCGGTGACGATGGATGCCACACAGGCAGTGAATGCCGTTGCGGATGTATTGCGTCAGGCCGGAAAAGTGGTCGGTATCGGTTCTGCCCGCGCCAGCATTGAAAGTAACTTTGCGTTACAGCAACTGGTGGGGGCAGAAAACTTTTCTACGGGCATGGCCAGCCAGGAACATCAGAATGTAATGCAGGTGCTTCAGGTACTGCGCGAAAGCGGTATTTACACGCCGTCATTGCGGGAGATTGAAGACTACGATGCCATTCTGGTGCTCGGTGAGGATCTGACACAGGTCGGTGCCCGTATCGCACTTTCGGTACGTCAGGCCGTGAAAGGTAAAGCCCGTGAAATGGCAGCAGCCCAGAAAGTGGCGGACTGGCAGATAGCGGCCATCCTGAATATTGGTCAGCATGCGAAACATCCGCTGTTTATCACCCATGTTGATGAAACCCGGCTGGATGATATTGCGGCCTGGAGTTATCGCGCACCGGTGGCTGAGCAGGCCCGTGTCGGCTTTGCGATTGCCCATGCTATCGACAGCGCAGCACCGGCCGCAGAAGGTATCGACAGCGCACTGGAGGGGAAACTGGACGTTGTCGTTCAGGCGCTGACCGGTGCGAAGAAACCATTGATTATTTCCGGGACACACTCCGGATCGCCCGCCATGATCGAGGCGGCGGCCAATGTGGCGCGTGCGCTGAAAAATACCGGCGCAGACGTAGGACTGACCTTGCTGGTCCCCCGGGCGAATAGCCTGGGTCTGGCGATGCTGGGCGGACAGCCTCTTGAGCCGGTACTGGATCAACTGCGCCGCGGCGAAGCTGATGCGGTCGTGATTATGGAAAATGATCTGTACCGCAATGCGCCGCGTGCGCTGGTAGATGAGGCTCTGAGTGTCTGCCGGCAGGTCATCGTGGTTGATCACCAGCAGACGGCGACGCTGGAAAAAGCCGGTTTCGTGTTACCTGCCGCCAGTTTTGCTGAAGCCGACGGCACCCTTGTGAACAATGAAGGCCGGGCACAGCGCTTCTTCCAGGTCTTTGATCCGGCCTTCTACGACAACACTGTACTGATTTCTGAAAGCTGGCGCTGGCTGCACTCACTGCACGCGGTGCTGGAAAGCCGTAAAACCGACTGGTCACAGCTGGATCATGTGATTGAGTCCGTGATTGTGCAGCAACCGCAGCTGGCGGCCATCAGGGATGCTGCACCCGATGCCTCTTTTCGGATCCGCGGCCAAAAACTGGCCCGCTCTCCTCATCGCTCCAGTGGCCGTACGGCGATGCGGGCCAATATCAGTGTCCATGAACCACGTCAGCCTCAGGACAAAGACACCATGTTCGCTTTTTCCATGGAAGGGAACAACCAGCCAGAGGCACCTCGCTCGCAGGTACCTTTCGCCTGGGCGCCGGGCTGGAACTCGCCTCAGGCCTGGAATAAGTTTCAGGATGAAGTGGGCGGACATCTGCGACACGGGGACCCGGGTGTCAGGCTGATTGAGCCTGCCGCAGGGCAACTGCCCTGGTTCCCGGTGCCGGGTCAACGTGCCCCTGAGGGCTGGCAGGTCGCGCCACTGTATCGTCTGTTCGGCAGTGACGAATTGTCCCAGCGTTCAGCCGTTTTCCGTGAGCGCATGACCGAGGCCCTCGTGGTGCTTCATCCGTCAGACGCCGCTACCCTGGGCGTTAATGAAGGGGCCCGGCTGGAGCTGCAATGTTGCGGAGAAACGCTGGTGTTGCCGGTCCGGTTTTCTGCACAGTTACCCGCGGGGCAGGTAGGTCTGCCCTTAGGCTTGCCGGGGATCCCGCCGTTCCTGTCTGGTGCAACCATTGATAAACTGCAGGAGGCAGCACAATGAGCTGGTTTACCCCTGAAGCGGAAGCAGTCATTGTCCAGGTCATTAAGTCGGTGGTGATCCTGCTGGTCGTGGTGGTCTGCGGGGCGTTTATGAGTTTTGCAGAACGCCGGCTGCTTGGATTGTTCCAGAACCGTTACGGGCCAAACCGTGTCGGCTGGGGCGGTTCTCTGCAGCTGGCCGCAGACATGATTAAAATGTTCTTCAAAGAAGACTGGGTGCCGCCCTTTACGGATCGCGTTATTTTTACCCTGGCACCGGTGATTGCTTTTGTGGCGTTACTGCTGGCCTTTGCCATCATCCCGGTCGCCCCGGGCTGGATGGTAACCGACCTGAATATCGGTTTACTGTTTTTCCTGATGATGGCCGGACTGGCGGTGTATGCGGTGCTGTTTGCCGGCTGGTCAAGTAATAATAAATACTCCCTGCTGGGGGCGATGCGTGCCTCTGCCCAGACCCTGAGTTATGAGGTTTTTCTGGGACTTTCCCTGATGGGCGTGGTGGCGCAGGCGGGATCATTCAATATGTCTGATATCGTCAACAGCCAGGCCCATTTGTGGAATATCATCCCGCAGTTCCTTGGCTTTATTACCTTCTGTATTGCCGGAGTGGCGGTCTGTCACCGCCATCCGTTTGACCAGCCCGAAGCCGAGCAGGAACTGGCGGATGGTTATCATATCGAATATGCCGGGATGAAGTTCGGGTTGTTCTTTGTCGGTGAATATGTGGCTATCACGACGGTTTCTGCGCTGATTGTTACCTTATTCTTTGGCGGCTGGCTTGGTCCCTGGCTGCCTCCCTTCGTCTGGTTTGCCCTTAAAACTGCCTTCTTCATGATGATGTTTATTCTGATCCGCGCCGCACTGCCTCGTCCGCGCTATGACCAGGTCATGTCGTTCGGCTGGAAAGTCTGTTTGCCGTTGACGCTGTTGAATCTGCTGGTGACTGCCGCAGTGATCCTGTTCAACGCGCAGTAAGGAGTAGCACCGTGAAAATCAAAGAAATTGCGACAGGCTTTGCGACCCAGGTACGGAGTATCTGGATGATAGGGATGCATGCCTTTGCTAAACGTGAAACACAGATGTATCCGGAGGAGCCGGTTTATCTGCCTCCGCGCTATCGGGGACGGATTGTCCTGACCCGTGACCCGGACGGAGAAGAACGCTGTGTTGCCTGTAACCTGTGCGCGGTGGCCTGTCCGGTGGGATGTATTTCCCTGCAAAAAGCGGAGATGGCCGACGGACGCTGGTACCCCGAATTTTTTCGTATCAACTTCTCGCGTTGCATCTTTTGCGGTCTTTGCGAAGAAGCCTGTCCGACCACGGCTATCCAGTTAACGCCCGATTTCGAGCTGGGTGAATTCAGGCGTCAGGATCTGGTGTACGAGAAAGAGGATTTGCTGATTTCAGGGCCAGGCAAATATCCGGAATACAATTTTTATCGTATGGCCGGTATGGCGATCACCGGTAAAGAAAAAGGTTCCGCCGAAAACGAAGCCAAACCTATCGACGTTAAAGGCTTATTACCCTAAGGAGTCGGGCATGGAATTCGCGTTTTACTTTTGCGGGGCGGTGGCAGTGTTAACCACACTCAGGGTGATTACTCATACGCATCCTGTACATGCCTTACTGTACCTGATCATCTCTTTACTGGCCGTGGCCGGGGTATTTTTCTCCCTGGGGGCTTATTTTGCCGGAGCACTGGAAATCATCGTCTATGCCGGGGCCATTATGGTGCTGTTTGTCTTTGTGGTGATGATGCTTAATCTGGGCAAGGCTCAGCAAAAGCAGGAACAGGAATGGCTGAAACCCTCGTTGTGGATCGGCCCCGGCGTTATTGCCTTATTGTTACTGATAGCGATGATCCATGCGATCAGTACGGTTAATGATCAGGGGATCGACGGAACCGTGATCGCCGCTAAAGCGGTGGGGATCAGTCTGTTCGGCCCGTATGTCCTGGCGGTGGAACTGGCATCCATGTTACTGCTGGCCGGTGTGGTGGTGGCCTACCACATTGGTCGTGAAGAACGCCGTGGTGAAGTATTAAGTAACCTTACAGATGACTCAGTGCAGGCTAACAGGGAGGAACAGATATGATACCTCTGCAACACGGACTGATCCTTGCAGCAATTCTTTTCGTACTCGGACTGACCTCGCTGATCGTCCGGCGTAATCTGCTGTTTATGCTGATTGGTCTGGAAATTATGATCAATGCCGCTGCGCTGGCGCTGGTGGTGGCGGGAAGTTACTGGGGGCAGGCAGACGGTCAGGTGATGTATATTCTGGCCATCAGTCTCGCGGCGGCAGAAGCCAGCATCGGACTGGCCTTATTGCTGCAATTACATCGTCGTCGTCAGACCCTGAATATCGATTCAGTGAGTGAGATGCGCGGATGAACCTTCTCTATTTAACTATTTTATTGCCACTGCTGGGTTTCCTGTTGCTGGCATTCTCCCGGGGCCGCTGGTCAGAAAATGTCTCCGCCACGGTGGGGGTAGGATCTGTCGGACTGGCGGCTCTGGTGACTCTGTATGCCGGCATCGATTTTTTTGCGCACGGTGAAGCGCTCTATCAGCAACCGCTCTGGACCTGGATGCAGGTCGGACAGTTCAATATTCAGGTCAGTCTGACGCTGGATGGACTGTCGATGACCATGCTGTCGGTGGTGACCGGGGTGGGTTTTCTGATCCATATGTTTGCCTCCTGGTATATGCGTGGTGAAGAGGGCTATTCGCGTTTCTTCGCCTACACCAACCTGTTTATCGCCAGTATGGTCGTTCTGGTACTGGCGGATAACCTGATGCTGATGTATCTGGGCTGGGAAGGGGTAGGGCTGTGCTCTTATCTGCTGATTGGTTTCTATTACACCAATCCGGATAACGGTAAAGCCGCGATGAAAGCATTTATCATCACCCGCATCGGGGATGTCTTTCTCGCCATTGGCCTGTTTATCCTCTACAACCAGTTGGGTACGCTGAATTTCCGGGAGATGGCCGCTCTGGCGCCGGAACACTTTGCCGCCAATAATCACCTGCTTGAGTGGGCGACACTGATGTTACTGGGCGGTGCGGTCGGTAAATCGGCACAGTTACCTCTGCAAACCTGGCTTGCGGATGCGATGGCGGGTCCGACCCCGGTATCCGCACTGATCCATGCGGCAACAATGGTCACCGCGGGGGTCTATTTAATTGCCCGGACGCATGGGCTGTTTCTGCTGACGCCGGAAGTGCTGCATCTGGTCGGGATTATCGGGGCTATTACCCTGGTGCTGGCAGGATTTGCAGCACTGGTTCAGACAGATATCAAACGGGTACTCGCCTATTCGACCATGAGCCAGATTGGCTATATGTTCCTGGCCTTAGGTGTACAGGCCTGGGATGCGGCGATTTTTCACCTGATGACCCATGCTTTCTTTAAAGCGTTGTTGTTCCTCTCTTCCGGTTCCGTGATCCTGGCGTGCCATCATGAGCAGAACATTTTCAAAATGGGTGGCTTGCGTAAGCGTATCCCGCTGGTCTACACCTGCTTCCTGGTCGGGGGCGCCGCGTTATCGGCATTACCGATCATAACGGCCGGTTTCTACAGTAAAGACGAGATCCTCTATGGTGCGATGGCTAACGGTCATCACCTTCTGCTGATCGCCGGTCTGGTGGGAGCGTTCCTGACGTCGGTCTATACCTTCCGGATGATTTTTATCGTCTTCCATGGTGAAGAAAAAATTAAGGCGCATGCCGGGAAAGGGATCACTCACCATTTACCGTTGCTGGTACTTCTGGTGTTGTCGACCTTTATCGGGGCGCTGATCACACCCCCTCTGCGTGGCGTGTTACCGGATACAGGAACAGGTGAAGCCGGTAAAACAGTGCTGGAAATCACCTCCGGCGTGGTGGCGGTGGCCGGAATTGTGATAGCGGCTCTGCTATGGCTGGGGCGCAGAACACTGGTGACGGCTGTTGCAGCCAGTGCGCCCGGACGTTTTCTTTCCCGCTGGTGGTTTGCTGCCTGGGGCTTTGACTGGCTCTATGACCTGGTGTTTGTCAAAACCTTCCGGGGCATTGCCTGGCTGCTGAAATCGGATCCCTTCAACGCCTTGGTTGATCTGTCAGGCACGGTTTCGCGGGCTGCGGGCAGGGCTCTGGCTGTAAGTGAGAACGGGTATCTGCGCTGGTATGTGGCCTCCATGGGGATTGGTGCAGTCGTCGTGCTGGCGTTAATGCTGGTGGTTTGAGGTGAGCGGAACAGAGTAGGGTGCAGATACACCTTTGTCTTTCGAAGCTTGATAAATTTTCGCGGTGGCATGACTGCCGCGGATCACTAAAAGGGAACCTAACGCCGTGTTACTACCTTGGCTAATTATCCTCCCCTTCGTCGGCGGCTTGCTCTGCTGGCTGGCTGAACGCTTAGGCGTCAGAGCACCACGCTGGATAGCGTTGCTGACCATGGGGTTAACGCTGGTCCTTTCCTTGTTACTCTGGTCTCAGGGGGGGTATTCATTCACTCAGGCTGCGGGGATCCCGCAGTGGCAATCGTCTTTTTCTGTTCCCTGGATCCCTGCATTCGGCATCAGCTTTCATCTGGCGATTGATGGTTTATCGTTGCTGATGGTTGTGCTGACCGGTCTGCTGGGTGTGATGGCCGTTCTCTGTTCCTGGAATGAAATTCAGAAGTATCAGGGCTTTTTTCACCTGAACCTGATGTGGATCCTGGGCGGGGTGGTCGGCGTTTTCCTGTCCGTTGATCTGTTCCTGTTCTTCTTCTTCTGGGAACTGATGCTGGTCCCGATGTACTTTCTGATTGCCCTCTGGGGACATAAAGCTTCGGACGGTAAAACACGGATTTCGGCAGCCACTAAGTTCTTTATCTATACCCAGGCGTCCGGGCTTATCATGCTGATCGCTATCCTCGGACTGGTGATGGTGCATTATCACGCCACAGGGGTCTGGACATTTGACTATGAACAATTGCTGCATACGCCGATGTCTTCGACGGTGCAGTATTTGCTGATGCTGGGCTTCTTTATCGCTTTTGCGGTAAAAATGCCGGTTGTGCCTTTGCATGGCTGGTTACCGGATGCGCACAGTCAGGCACCGACCGCGGGTTCTGTTGACCTGGCCGGTATTTTGCTGAAGACCGCGGCCTATGGTTTGTTACGCTTCAGTCTGCCGTTATTTCCGCAGGCATCCGCAGAGTTTGCTCCTATCGCCATGGGGCTGGGACTGCTGGGGATTTTCTACGGGGCCTGGATGGCGTTCTCCCAAACGGATATCAAGCGCCTGATCGCCTACAGTTCGGTTTCACATATGGGGTTTGTCCTGATTGCCATCTATACCGGCAGTCAGCTGGCATTTCAGGGGGCGGTAGTGCAGATGATTGCTCATGGTCTGTCTTCCGCGGCGCTGTTTATTCTCTGTGGTCAATTGTACGAGCGACTGCATACCCGCGACATGCGTCTGATGGGCGGATTGTGGGCGCGTATTAAATGGTTGCCAGGGCTCTCACTGTTCTTTGCGGCAGCCAACCTCGGCATGCCGGGGACCGGGAACTTTGTTGGCGAATTTATGATCCTGACCGGCGGTTTCCGCACGGTGCCGGCCATTATTGTGATTGCAACGTTCGGACTGGTATTTGCTTCGGTGTACTCTCTTATCATGATACAGCGGGCATATTATGGTGCGCCTCAATCTCCGGCACCGCTGCGGGGGTTGTCTGTGCGTGAGTTTACGATGATTCTGGTACTGGTGGTGCTGCTGGTTCTGTTGGGGGTTTACCCGCAACCGATTCTGGATACCTCAAATGCTGCGATGAGCAATATTCAGCACTGGTTTACCGTTTCAACTTCTATGACAAGGCCGTGATCCGCCATGACAATTACTACTGAACAATTGATTGCACTGCTCCCCCTGTTAATCACCGGATTAACCGTGGTGGTCGTGATGCTGTCTATTGCGTGGCGACGTAATCACTTTGTGAACGCTACGCTGACAGTCATTGGTCTTAATATCGCGCTGGTGTCTCTGTGGTTTAGCGGCCATAGCGGGGGGGCAGACGTTACCTCCCTGCTGCGGGTGGATGGCTACTCGGTTTTTTACAGTGCGCTGGTTATCCTGTCCGGGCTTGCGACCTGCACCTTCGCTTACCCCTGGCTTAAGTCTTTCAAAGACCACTGTGACGAGTTCTATCTGCTGGTCGCCATTGCTGTGCTGGGAGGTATTGTACTGGCGAGTGCCGATCACCTGGCCTCACTGTTTATTGGTGTTGAACTGCTCTCTTTGCCCCTGTTCGGTCTGGTGGGTTACGCCTTCCGCCATAAGGGATCACTGGAAGCGGCCATCAAATATACTTTGCTGTCTGCCGCGGCTTCATCTTTCCTGCTGTTCGGTATTGCGCTGGTCTACGCAGGGTGCGGGGAACTGACCTTTGCAGGACTGAGCCAAAGCCTGACGGGAGCGGCGCCGGCATCACCTCTGATGCTGACCGGGTTCGGCATGATAGTGATTGGTGTCGGGTTTAAACTGTCGCTGTTTCCGTTCCACCTCTGGACGCCGGATGTGTATCAGGGCGCGCCGGCACCGGTATCGGCGTTCCTCGCCACCGGCAGTAAAATCGCTATTTTTGCGGTGGTGATGCGTTTATTCCTGGACGTGCCGATAAGCCAGAGTGAGGGGATGCGAACGGCACTGGCGGTTATTGCTTTCGCCTCTATTCTGGCGGGTAACCTGATGGCACTGGCCCAGAATAATATTAAACGGATGCTGGGCTACTCCTCTATTGCTCACCTGGGGTATTTGATGGTGGCGCTGACAGCTGCCGCTTCCCATGAGCTATCCATCGAAACGTCCGGGGTCTATCTGGCGGGGTATCTGTTCAGCAGCCTGGGGGCCTTCGGTGTGGTCAGTCTGATGTCGGGGGCAGGTAATGAGAGTGATACTGACTCATTGTACTCCTATCGTGGATTGTTCTGGCACCGCCCGGTTTTGTCCGGCGTACTGGCGATGATGATGCTGTCGCTGGCTGGGATCCCTGCCACACTCGGTTTTATCGGTAAGTTTTATGTGCTGGCTTCGGGCGTTCATGCCGGTCTGTGGTGGCTGACCGCCGCCGTTGTCGTCGGAAGTGCCATCGGGCTTTACTATTATCTGCGTGTTACCGTCAGTCTGTTCCTGAGCGCACCGGGCTTACATCATCGGGATACGACTAACAACTGGGGATACACCGCCGGCGGTATTGTGGTGCTGATCTCGGCTGTGCTGGTGTTATTACTGGGCGTTTACCCGCAACCGTTGATCTCGCTGGTCAGACTGGCGCAGCCCTTACTGTAACCGGCTTGCTTTGCGGTATCTGATTAAAAGGCCATGGGTTCCATGGCCTTTTTTTATCTCCGGAGGTGCCGGAAAAAGCGGAACCGGTCCCGATCTCTGAACCCGGATTACAGTTTCGCTGGGCCCGCATTCCTTGCGGGAATATTTACCGGTGTTCTGTCTGGCGGACGGTGTGTTAACCGGTGTTTTCCGGGGCAGTGGTTTACTGCTACAGTCATCAGCAGACAGGTACGCGGCCAGGCAGTTCAGTGCCGGAAGTTTTTAAACCCGCGGTAAAATCAGGACAAGAATATGCAGCAAGTGATCTGGAAAGATTACCACCACACTGAATTACCGGTTGCAGAGTGTTATCAGATGCTGGCATTGCGTAATCAGGTATTTATTGTTGAGCAACAGTGCCTTTATCAGGATATCGATGGCGAGGATCTGCGGGGAAATAACCGGCATCTGTTCGGCTACCGTGACGGTTTGCTGGTGGCTTATGCACGGATCCTGGTGGCGGAAACTGCTCCGGAAGAGGTAAGCATCGGGCGGGTTATTGTCGCTCCGGCGGCACGCGGGCAGGGACTTGCTTATCTGTTGCTCGACAGACTACTGGAAAGTTGCAGGCTTCACTTTACTGCGTTGCCGATACATTTATCCGCTCAGGCACATTTGCAGGCATTTTATGCAGGCAGGGGATTTGTGGCCGAAGGGGATATTTACCAGGAAGACGGGATTGATCACATCGCGATGAGGTTACAAAAATAACGGAGCCCGCAGGCTCCGTCAGAGGTTATCAGCCAGCGCTCATCTGGCGATCATCCACATATTTCCGCTGGTCGGGTGCCGGCGGAACATACTGATACATCCAGGTTTCGCTGAGTGTCTCATCTTTCGTACGCAGGAACAGACGCATATTGACCGGTGCCGTTGAATCACTGTCAGGATACCAGTCAAACAGGATCCGGTACGCGTTCAGAGGTTCGACATACAGGATTTCAACCTGTTTAAACGTTCCGGAAGAGACGGTGATCACCGGCTCAATGCCTTTCGGGGCTGCAGCTTTCAGGTCTCCGCCCACAAAGTCGATAGCAAAGCGGCGGCACCAGACTTCCGGGAAGTGCTCACCCGGTGCCCAGCCCTCAGGGAAACCGCCGATACCTGTGCGGGTTGCACCCACACGAGCAAGCGAGCTTTCTACCGGTGGCAGGCTGCTCCAGTACAGTTTGTACTCAAAGCTGAGTGTATTACCGGCTTTCACCGGAGTCTCCGGTTGCCAGAAACAGACAATGTTATCCAGTGTTTCACCCGTGGTCGGGATCTCCATCAGATTTATTGCCCCTTTGCCCCATTGACCAACAGGCTCTACCCACAGGCTGGGCCGTTTGTTATACCAGCCAATAACATCCTGATAATCAGAGAAATCATGGTCAAGTTGTAACAGACCAAAACCGCGCGGGTTTTCATCGCTAAAGCTGTTAAAGGTCAGGCGTTGCGGGTTATTCAGCGGCCGGGCAATCCACTCACCTTTGCCTGTCCACATCGCCAGGCGATCAGAGTCATGAATTTGCGGGTGGTAGGTGTTACACATCCGGCGATCGTTGGTACCGCAGCTAAACATACTGGTCATCGGAGCGATACCCAGTTGTTCTATATCTTTACGTACATACAGACTGTTTTCCACCGTCATGACGACACGCTCTTTCTCGCAGTCGATGGTGAATTTGAACGCACCGGTCAGGCTGGCTCCGTCCAGCAGCGCATATACTACAAAAGTGGTGTCCTGAGGCTTCGGCGTTTCAAACCAGAAGGCGGTAAAATCAGGAAACTCTTCATGGTTAGTAAAGGTATCAATAGCAACCCCGCGCGCAGATAAACCGTACTGATAAGTGTCATCGACCGCACGGAAGTAGCTGGCGCCAAGGAACGATACGATATCTCTGCGGGCCAGTTCCGGTTTTTTGAAGACACGGAACCCTGCAAAACCGAGATCGGTTTTCCCTTTTAGTTGGCTGACGTCCACATGTGCATCATTGTAATTAAACAGCTCGGGGCGGAAATGGACTTCTCTGGCATCATGTGTTGCGGGATCGACAGAGAACATACGGATACGGCGTTTGAAACCCATCCCGACATGGAAGAACTGCACATCCAGTTCACGATCCGGGACATTATTCCACAAGGAATGACTGGCATCATACTGTATGGCGTTGTAGTCCTGTGGGGTTAGATTGGCCAGGGTTTCTGGCAACGGGCCCGGCGCGCCGGCCCAGGGTTTTTTCGCCAGTGCTGACGCCTGTTGTTTCAGCTGACTGAAATCGAATTTTCTGGCATTACCATCGGCGATCCCATCGGCCGCCCAGGCCTGGTTTGCCAGCAGTGAAGATAAACCTGTCATAGAACCAAGAGCCGAGACAGCCATCGTTCCTTTAATAAACTTTCTGCGATTCATGCCGGAAACATATCCTCTGTTGTTAAAGTGTAGAGTGGCTGCGGTAAGCGTTCCCCGGTCACTGTGCCGGTGAGCGCAATTCATCTGTTACGACAAAGCACCCCCGCTAAAATTCACTGTTAAGAAATTTATCAGATTAATCAGAGAAGCGATGCTTTTTCGTGGGTGATGAACAGGAATTTTATTCTAATTGTCGGGGAGTGTTAGCAGAAAATTCCGGATGAGGCCTTTAGCGGGTTCGGCATCCCTGTCTTTGTGATTATTTTTACCTGTCTTTATCAGGTCAATAGCTGAAAAGCGTTGCCGGTGGTATTTTAAGAAAGAGAAAGTTTTTTATTTTTCCGGTCAGAGGGTTAACAGATGTCCGGCCGGTGTCCGTCCTTAATAAAGGAGCTGCACGTGAAGATAGAGATGTTATCGACCGGTGATGAAGTCCTCTACGGACAGATTACTGATACCAATGCCAGCTGGCTGGCAGAAACCCTGTTCTCTCAGGGACTGGTAATGACACACCGCTCCACGGTCGGGGACTCTCTGGACTCGCTGGTTGAGGAACTCACGCAACGCAGTCAGGTCGCAGATGTGTTGATAGTTAACGGCGGTCTGGGGCCGACCAGCGATGACTTAAGCGCGCTGGCGGCAGCGACGGCTTGTGGCGTACCACTGGAAATGAATAAGCCATGGCTGGCGCATATTGAAGACTTTTTCAGGCAGCGCGGACAGCCGATGGCGCCGCAAAATCGTAAACAGGCCGAAATTCCCCAATCGGCGGAAATGATTAATAACCGTGCAGGGACGGCCTGCGGTTTTAGCGTCACACTCAATGGATGCCGGATTTTCTTTACCCCCGGAGTCCCTTTTGAATTTAAGATCATGGTGACCGAACAGATCCTGCCCCGCCTGCAACAACAGTTCAGCCTGCCGGAGCCTCCTCTGTGTCTGCGTATGACAACGTTCGGCCGCGGTGAAAGCTCACTGGCGGCGATGCTGGAAGCCTATCCGCTGCCTGAAGGCGTCACTATGGGTTACCGGGCTGCCATGCCAGTGGTTGAAATCAAACTGACCGGGCCGCAACGTCTGAAAGCGCCCATGCTGGCGCTATGGCAGCAGATCCGCGAAGCTCTGAATGAGTGGGTTCTGTTTGAAGGGACGCAAGGCTTGCCTGCGCAACTGGCGGCGCTCCTTTCATCGCGCGGGCTCTCTCTGGCCGTCAGTGAAATGTATACGGCCGGCTTAGTACACTGGCAACTGGCCGGTGCGGACGTCCCGCTCAGGGGAGGGGAGTTACCGGTTTCTGTCCCGGAAACATTAGCTCAGATGGGGGAACGTGCAGCGGCACTGGCCCGAAAATCGGGCGCTGAACTGGCGCTGGTGATCGGCGGGCTGGATAATGAATCGCTGGGGGTTGCATTAATGACCCCGGAAGGGCTTCAGGCTGAAAAGTTAACCTTTAGCAGCAGCCGTCATTCACTTGCCATGCGTCAGGAACTGATCAGCACAGTGGCACTGAACCGGCTGCAACGCTGGCTACAGGGGAAATCAGCCCCGCAATCTTATAGCTGGCTGAAGGTCAGTGAACGGTTCCCGCCGACCCGGTAGCAGGGCAGTGATCCCTTTCCGGCACAGGTACGGCTACACCGGTTAACCATTGGCGATAGCACGACTGCAACAGGGTGAGCGCACAGGCCGCCGATACAAAGGCTACCCGCAGGAATTTATATTCAAACTACCGGCGGAGGCTGACTCAGGGGCGTTACCGGCGGGATGGGGTTCGCGTTGACCTGGCGGATAAAACTGCCACCGGGGAAAAGTGAAGAACACCTCTTTTCCCCGGCAACAGGTTCACAGTTCCAGCTCAATATCCCCGACGGGCTGACAGCAGCAGGGGAGGATTTCTCCCTGCTGAATAAATGCCAGCGGTTGGCTGCGATAGCATACCTGCCCTTTGCACAGCCTGACGCGGCAGGAACCGCAATAACCTTCACGGCACTGATACTCCACCTCCAGCTGATGTGCTTCAAGTGCACACAGCAGGTTAGGGTGTTCACTCTCTACACATTCCAGCTGCTGGCCGGAGCGGGTAAGCGTTACGGTAGCAGATTTGCCGTTCATGATTACAGCTGGAAGTCGTTGAAATCGTCGGCCCCGACTTCAGAGTCGATCTGACCCACTAAATACGAGCTGACTTCCACTTCCTGTGGTGCTACCTGGACGTTGTCGGAGACCAGCCATGAATTAATCCATGGGATTGGGTTCGAACGGGTCTGGAAAGGCAGATCCAGTCCGACGGCGTGCATACGAATATTAGTGATATATTCAATATACTGGCACAGGATATCTTTGTTCAGGCCGATCATGGAACCGTCACGGAACAGATATTCTGCCCACTCTTTCTCCTGGATGGCCGCCTTTTTAAACAGCTCATAACACTGTTGCTGGCATTCTGCGGCAATCTCTTTCATTTCCGGGTCATCTTCACCGCTGCGCATCAGGTTCAGCATATGCTGGGTACCGGTCAGGTGCAGTGCTTCATCACGGGCAATCAGGCGGATAATTTTAGCATTACCTTCCATCAGCTCGCGTTCAGCGAAGGCAAATGAGCAGGCAAAGCTGACATAAAAGCGGATCGCTTCCAGGGCATTGACGCTCATCAGACACAGATAGAGTTGTTTTTTCAGGTTACGCAGACTGACCACCACTTCTTCACCTGCCACCTGGTGAGTACCTTCACCCAGTAAGTGCCAGTAATTGGTCATCCGAATCAGGTCATCGTAGTAACCGGTAATATCTTCCGCACGTTTCAGGATCTGTTCGTTGGTGACAATATCGTCGAACACCAGCGCCGGATCATTGACGATGTTACGGATAATATGGGTGTAAGACCGGGAGTGGATCGTCTCTGAAAATGCCCAGGTTTCAATCCAGGTTTCCAGCTCCGGAATCGACACCAGTGGCAGCAGGGCCACGTTCGGGCTGCGTCCCTGAATAGAATCCAGTAAGGTCTGATATTTCAGGTTACTGATAAAAATGTGCTTTTCGTGTTCAGGTAACGACTGATAGTCGATTCTGTCACGGGCAACATCCACTTCTTCCGGACGCCAGAAAAAGGACAGTTGCTTTTCGATCAGTTTTTCAAAAATATCGTATTTTTGCTGGTCATAACGGGCAACGTTGACCGACTGACCGAAAAACATCGGTTCTTTTAACTGGTCGTTTTTATTTTGTGAAAATGTAGTATAGGCCATCAGGAAACATCCGATTCATACAGGCTGACGTTTCAGCGGTTAACTAAAGCCAGGGGCAAAAAGCGTCCCCTGGCGGAAAGGGTTAAATCTTGCAGGCGCCGCCTTCACAACCATCATCGGCCGGCGCAAGATCATCCTGAGAATCCTCTGCACCGTCACGGGTGTTCTGGTAATAGAGGGTTTTTACGCCGAATTTATAGGCCGTCAGCAGGTCTTTCAGCAGCTGTTTCATCGGCACCTTGCCGTTAGGGAAACGGGAAGGGTCGTAGTTAGTGTTTGCAGAAATCGACTGATCGACAAATTTCTGCATCAGCCCGACCAGTTGCAGGTAACCATCATTCGAAGGCAGATCCCACAGCAGTTCGTACTGATCTTTCAGCGCATCATACTCAGGAACGACCTGACGCAGGATACCGTCTTTCGAGGCCTTGATACTGACGTGACCACGTGGTGGTTCAATACCGTTAGTCGCGTTTGAAATCTGTGAAGATGTCTCAGAAGGCATCAGGGCAGATAATGTCGAGTTACGCAGGCCGTGTTCTTTAATTGATGCCCGCAGTGCTTCCCAGTCCAGGTGCAGTGGTTCATCACTGATAGCATTCAGGTCAGCTTTATAGGTATCAATAGGCAATACGCCAGCGGCATAGGTGGTTTCGCTGAACCACGGGCAGGCACCTTGCTCTTTCGCCAGTTCGTTAGACGCTTTCAGCAGATAGTACTGAATGGCTTCAAACGTTTTATGGGTCAGGTTATTGGCGCTGCCGTCAGAGTAGCGTTTACCGTGTTTTGCCAGGTAGTACGCAAAGTTAATTACGCCGATACCCAGGGTACGACGTCCCATCGCGCCACGTTCGGCAGCAGGGATTGGGTAGTCCTGATAATCCAGCAGAGCATCGAGTGCCCGTACCGCCAGTACGGAAAGCTCTTCCAGTTCATTAAGGTCGCTGATAGCGCCCAGGTTGAACGCAGACAGTGTACAAAGGGCTATTTCCCCGTTTTCGTCATTCACGTCGTTTAACGGACGGGTCGGCAGGGCAATTTCCAGACACAGGTTAGACTGACGTACCGGGGCAATGGCCGGGTCAAACGGACTGTGGGTATTACAATGGTCGACGTTCTGGATGTAGATACGTCCGGTCGACGCACGTTCCTGCATCATCAGTGAGAACAGTTCCACCGCTTTAATACGCTGTTTACGGATGCTGCTATCCTGCTCGTATTGCGTGTACAGACGTTCAAATTCCGCCTGATCAGCAAAGAAGGCATCGTACAGGCCGGGAACATCTGACGGGCTGAACAGGGTAATATCTTCACCTTTCAGCAGACGCTGATACATCAGTTTGTTCAGCTGGACGCCATAGTCCATATGACGGACACGGTTACCTTCAACGCCACGGTTATTCTTCAATACCAGCAGGCTTTCAACTTCCAGGTGCCATAACGGGTAGAAAAGTGTCGCTGCACCGCCACGTACGCCACCCTGAGAACAGGATTTCACGGCGGTCTGGAAATGCTTATAGAACGGAATGCATCCGGTGTGGAAAGCTTCGCCGCCACGGATCGGGCTACCCAGTGCACGGATACGGCCCGCATTAATCCCGATACCCGCACGCTGTGAAACATATTTCACAATCGCACTGGACGTCGCATTGATGGAGTCCAGGCTGTCACCGCACTCAATCAGTACGCAGGAGCTGAACTGACGGGTAGGGGTACGTACACCCGCCATAATAGGTGTCGGCAGAGAAATCTTGAAGGTAGATACCGCATCATAGAAGCGTTTGATGTAGTCAAGACGCGTCTCACGCGGGTATGCAGAAAACAGGCACGCTGCGACCAGGATATAAAGGAACTGGGCGCTTTCATAAATGTCACCGTTAACACGGTTCTGTACCAGATATTTTCCTTCCAGCTGTTTAACCGCGGCATACGAGAAATTCATGTCCCGCCAGTGATCGATAAAGCCGTCCATCAGGGCAAACTCTTCTTCACTGTAATCTTCCAGCAGGTGAGCGTCATATTTCCCGCGGCTGACCATAGATTGGACATGGGTCAGCAGTGCAGGTGGCTCAAACTGGCCGTAGGCTTTTTTACGCAGGTGGAAAATAGCCAGACGAGCGGCCAGATACTGGTAATCCGGCGCTTCACGCGAAATCAAATCTGCTGCAGCTTTGATGATGGTTTCATGAATGTCGGAGGTTTTGATTCCGTCATAAAACTGGATATGGGAGCGCAGCTCGACCTGAGAGACCGAAACATTCTGAAGACCTTCCGCTGCCCAATCGAGTACCCGGTGTATTTTATCGAGGTTGATTCGTTCCTGGCTTCCATCGCGTTTCGTGACGAGCAGACTTTGATTCATGTCGCGTTTACCTATCTATGCATGAGTATCAGTGAGTTATATATTCCGGGCACTTATGCACAGATTTTCCTTTGTGAATAAAACTGTGGATAAGCACTACATGTAGGGGGTGTTCAGAAAATATATAACAAGATAGGGTTTATTTTAGTGAGATCCTGCGACTTAACAAGAGAAAAAAATGATGTTAAACCGGGTTGTATTTTTCTGTTTTTTTCGAAGCCCGCATGATTCAAGGCATAAGATGATGTCAACGATTTGAAGAAAAATTTTCTTTCCGGACTCAGTCGCCGATTTTTCGCGCACAGCAGGGGTGCCGGGAAAAGAACAGTTGCACGACGGGGTGAAAAAAGAGACTAAAGCTGGATTATTTCCCGGCAGGAAAATTTTGTCGGCCTGCCGGAAAACATATCAGCACAACTCTCCGCAAAAACGACAGTGTTATTCCGGGCAGCTGGTATGGACCATATAATTGACATCGACGCCGCGGCCCAGGCGGAACTGATTGGTGAGCGGATTATAATGCAGGCCCGTCATCCCTTCTTCACGCAAGGGAGTTTCATCCACCCAGTTAAGTAATTCGGCCGGGCGAATGAATTTTTTTACATCATGGGTCCCGCGGGGCACCATGCGTAATACGTATTCCGCACCAAACACCGCCATCAGCCAGGCTTTAGGGTTACGGTTGATGGTCGAGAAAAACACTTGCCCCCCCGGTTTCACCAGTTTTGCACAGGCATGGATGACAGACTGCGGATCCGGGACGTGTTCCAGCATCTCCATGCAGGTCACCACATCATACTGACCGGCAAACTCACTGGCGTGTTCTTCAACCGTTTGCTGAACATAATGGACGGTAACACCGGTTTCCAGGGCATGCAGACGGGCAACTTCTAAGGGTTCTGCGCCCATATCCAGACCGGTGACATGGGCACCTTCACGGGCCATGCTTTCGGCCAGAATACCGCCGCCGCAACCGACATCCAGTACCTTCTTACCAAACAGGCCCTGACTGTTCTGACTGATATAGCCCAGTCGCAGCGGGTTAATACGGTGCAGAGGTTTGAACTCACCTTCCAAATCCCACCAGCGGGAAGCAACGGCTTCAAATTTCGCAATTTCCTGGTGGTCAACGTTCTGTGGTTTTTCCTGAGAAGGCATATTCATATCACTACTCCTGACAAAATTTTCCCGAGTATAAACGCTTACAGCGCTTGCGGCATCCTCCGTCTGCGTCCCGGGGCAACTAATGTGACGCTGACGTTCACCGCAGGGCTGGTTTGTGATATGATTTGCGGCCTTAACAGTCGGCAATATCTAGAGGGATATCGGCTCCATGAGCGACTTAGCAAGAGAAATCACACCGGTTAATATCGAGGAAGAATTAAAAAATTCTTATCTTGATTATGCCATGTCGGTCATCGTTGGCCGTGCATTACCTGACGTCCGTGATGGACTGAAGCCCGTACACCGTCGTGTACTGTTTGCCATGAGCGAACTGGGTAATGACTGGAATAAAGCCTACAAAAAATCTGCCCGTGTTGTCGGGGATGTGATAGGTAAATATCACCCGCACGGTGATTCTGCCGTTTATGACACCATCGTCCGTATGGCTCAGCCTTTCTCACTTCGCTATATGCTGGTGGACGGGCAGGGCAACTTTGGTTCTATCGATGGCGATTCCGCAGCAGCCATGCGTTATACCGAAGTCCGTATGGCGAAAATTGCCCATGAACTGCTGGCAGACCTGGACAAAGAAACCGTTGATTTTGTACCCAACTACGATGGTACAGAACAGATCCCTGAAGTTCTGCCGACGAAAGTCCCTAATTTGCTGGTTAACGGCTCATCCGGTATTGCGGTGGGGATGGCAACAAACATTCCTCCGCATAACCTGAATGAAGTGATTAACGGTTGTCTGGCCTATATTGATGATAATGAGATCACCGTTGAAGGCCTGATGGAACACATTCCTGGCCCGGACTTCCCGACGGCTGCGATTATCAATGGCCGTCGTGGTATTGAAGAGGCCTACCGCACCGGACGTGGCAAAATTTATATCCGCGGGCGGGGGCAGGTCGAGACTGACGCCAAAACCGGCCGTGAAACGATTATCGTGCACGAAATCCCTTATCAGGTGAACAAAGCACGTTTGATTGAAAAAATCGCAGAACTGGTTAAAGAGAAGCGAATCGAAGGGATCAGCGCGCTGCGCGATGAATCTGACAAAGACGGTATGCGTATCGTTATTGAGATTAAGCGCGATGCCGTCGGTGAAGTGGTATTAAATAACCTTTATTCACTGACCCAGTTACAGGTATCTTTCGGGATCAATATGGTTGCCCTGCATCAGGGGCAGCCAAAAATTATGCCGCTGAAAGATATTCTGGAGGCCTTCGTACGTCACCGTCGTGAGGTCGTGACCCGCCGGACCATTTACGAACTGCGTAAAGCCCGTGACCGTGCTCATATCCTGGAAGGTCTGGCTGTAGCGTTGGCCAACATTGACCCGATTATCGAGTTAATTCGTCGTGCACCTTCACCGGCAGAAGCCAAAGCCGGTCTGGTAGCCACGCCGTGGCAACTGGGTAACGTCGCCGCCATGCTCGAAAAAGCCGGTGATGACGCCGCTCGCCCGGAATGGCTGGAGCCGGAATTCGGTATCCGTGACGGTGCATACTACCTGACCGAACAGCAAGCCCAGGCCATTCTGGATCTCCGTCTTCAGAAACTGACCGGGATGGAGCATGAGAAACTGCTGGATGAATATAAGCAGCTGCTGGAAGAAATTGCCGCACTGATCTTTATTCTGCAGGACTCTGACCGTCTGATGGAAGTTATCCGCGAAGAGCTGGTGGCTGTCCGTGAACAGTTTGGCGATAAGCGTCGTACTGAAATCACGGCAAACAGCGCGGATATCAATCTTGAAGACCTGATCAATCAGGAAGATGTTGTCGTTACGCTTTCTCACCAGGGCTATGTGAAATATCAGCCACTGACCGATTATGAAGCGCAGCGTCGTGGTGGCAAAGGGAAGTCAGCGGCCAGGATCAAAGAAGAAGACTTCATTGATCGTCTGCTGGTTGCGAATACCCATGACACTATCCTCTGCTTCTCAAGCCGTGGTCGCCTCTACTGGATGAAAGTCTACCAGTTACCGGAAGCCAGCCGCGGGTCACGTGGCCGTCCTATCGTAAACCTGCTGCCGCTGGAAGCGAACGAACGTATTACCGCAATTCTGCCGGTACGTGAATACTCCGAAGGACTGAATATCTTTATGGCGACCGCCAGCGGTACCGTGAAGAAAACCGCCCTGACCGAATTCAGCCGTCCGCGTAGCGCCGGGATCATCGCCGTCAACCTGCGTGATGACGATGAGCTGATCGGTGTGGCACTGACTGACGGTAATGATGAAGCGATGCTGTTCTCTGCTGCCGGTAAGGTGGTTCGCTTCTCTGAACAGGCTGTCAGACCGATGGGCCGTACTGCATCAGGTGTTCGTGGTATTCGACTGGCCGAAAATGACCGGGTGGTTTCACTGATCATTCCTCGTGAAGAGGGTGCGATCCTGACAGTGACACAGAACGGTTACGGTAAACGTACGGATAATACCGAGTACCCGACGAAGTCCCGTGCCACTCAGGGTGTTATCTCTATCAAAGTGACAGAGCGTAACGGTCCGGTGATCGGTGCGGTGCAGGTGGTCGACAGTGATCAGATTATGATGATCACCGATGCCGGTACCCTGGTACGTACCCGTGTTTCTGAAGTCAGTGTGGTTGGCCGTAATACACAGGGCGTGATACTGATCCGTACTGCGGAAGATGAGAATGTCGTGGGCCTGCAACGTGTGGCTGAACCGGTTGAAGAAGATGAACTGGATGCTATTGATGGTACGGTTGCAGAAGGTGAAGACGACATTGTTCAGGAAGCCGAATCAGATGATGATGCGGCACCGGAAGACGAAGAATAAATTCTTCACGTTTTCAGGTTAACCCCGGGAGACACCGCATTGCGGTGTCTCTTTTTTTTACCTGTGCCTGTCCCGTGACAACCACGACAATATGGCGCGGGTTGTGATAATCTTACTCCCTTCAGGGAAGACTGTAGCGTTATAGTGATGATGTGCAGGGTTTCCTTCCGTCATTGAATTTTCCAGGCTTACTGCAGTGAGTATCCTTTGAAATATCTCGTCTCTTTTCGTACCACATTACGTGTCTCCCGTTACCTGTTCCGGATCCTGGCGCTTTTGCTTTGGTTACTGGGCGGTCTGCTAAGTGCATTTTATCTGTTGAATGTATTGCATGAGAAAGAGTCGGATATCAGGGAACAACTGTCCGGTAACTTTAGCCAGGCGGCCTGGTATGTCGCGCATACGAATGAAGCCATGCGCGAGCTTAAATATATTACTGAAGGTCAGCTGAACAATACCCCGGATGGAAATACCTTTATCCTCAGCAGCGGGAATAAAGATTTTTCTCCCCGCTATTCCCCGCTGTTCAGTGATGATGATTGCAATACGACCAATGCCACCTGGCGCACGACCTTATCCACCCTGGGGGGGTTCATACATTACTGGGAAAGCCAGTATGTTTCTTCATATGAGATGAGCCGGATTTTCCTGCTGAATAATGGCAGTAATTGCCTGGCCACCTTCTCTTTCGGGAACAGTGATGTCAGTGGTGATTTCAGTACCCGCTCGCTGCAGGAAAATGTTTTACGGTTCCATAACAGTAGCTCCAATGAGCAGCGTAACCCCGTTTACTGGATCACTGCCGGTAACCAGCCGGGGGTCGGGGCGTTCTATATGATGATGCCGGTTTATACCGGTAATCAGCCGGTGGCACTACTGAGTTTTGAGCAAAATCTTCGGCTGGATGAGCTGACGACCCCGGGCAGTGTGCCGGTGGTGACGTCCATTGTTAACAGTGATAACCAGTTGCTGTTGTCCACCGATAAGGACGCTAACAGCAGCACCTTCGAATGGCTTCCGGACGATAAGGTCTGGTTCGGTTACAGCGACGGCTACCGTCAGCTGATCCTTAAGCAGTCGCTGACATCAAGCCCGTTCAGTATTGTGTATTCACTGTCTACCGACTTGCTGTTCAACCAAATGAAGCTGATGATTATCAACGCCGTCTTACTGAATATCTTCAGTGCACTATTACTGATGGTATTGACGATCATTTTCGAGCGGCGAATGCTCTATCCGGCGGAGGAAAATGCGATCCGTCTTGAGGAACATGAGCAATTTAACCGAAAAATTGTCGCCTCTGCGCCGGTCGGTATTTGTATTTTACGGACCAGTGATGGCAGTAACGTCCTCAGCAACGAGCTTGCCCATAATTATCTGAGTCTGCTGACCGCTGAAGATAAAGCCCGGCTGACCGATATCATCAGTGGACAGCAGGTTAATTTTGTTGATGTGTTGACGGGTTCCAACACGAATCTGCAAATCAGTTTTGTGCATAGCCGTTATCGTAATGAGGATGTCGCGATTTGTGTACTGGTGGATGTCAGCGCCAGGATCAAGATGGAGCAGTCATTGCAGGAAGTTGCGGATGCTGCAGAACAGGCCAGTCAGTCAAAATCGATGTTCCTGGCGACGGTCAGTCATGAATTGCGCACACCGCTTTATGGCATTATCGGTAATCTGGACTTACTGAAAACCCGCGAGCTGCCCAGGAATACGGAAGCGCTGGTCAGTGCCATGAACAACTCGTCAGATCTGTTGCTGAAAATTATTAACGATATTCTTGATTTCTCGAAGATTGAATCTGAACAGCTGAAGACCGAACCTTGCCTGTTCTCGCCGCAAGAAATGGTCGGGCACATTATTTCTAACTATCTGTCGCTGGTCGTAAAAAAACGGCTGACTCTCTATTGCATGATTGAGCATGATGTCCCGACATCCCTGTTTGCTGACCCGATGCGTCTGCAGCAGGTAGTCTCTAACTTGCTGAATAATGCGATAAAATTCACGCATACAGGCTGCATTATTTTACAACTGTATCAGCATGAGGGGTATCTGGCCTTCCGGCTGCGTGATACCGGCGTAGGGATCCCAACCCGGGATGTATTACGGCTATTTGATCCGTTCTTCCAGGTCGGGACGGGCGTTCAGCGTAACTTCCAGGGCACCGGACTGGGGCTGGCTATTTGTGAGAAACTGGTCAGCATGATGGACGGGGATATCGCCGTGGAATCCGAGCCGGGAATGGGCAGTCAGTTTACGGTACGTATCCCGGTTTATCAGGGGCAGTGGCAGCCTGCAGTCACCGATCTCACCGGCCGGCGGGTATGTATTGACCTGAAAAATACGATGTACGCAGATTACCTGACCCGTAATCTGCAGGCACTGTCGATTATCGTCAGCCGGGACCGGGCACAACTGACTCCGGAAGATATCTATATTACCGATAGTGATGAAGGCAATGGACTGGTATGCCGGGCGCGTATCTGTTTCAGTAGTGAACATACCGGCTTCCCGATGGAAGTTCAGCCTGGCACCTGGGTGATGACGACCTCCATGCCTCATGAGTTACCGGATCTCCTGCGGCGGATTTACCGTCCGGCCATTGAGAATAAATACCCGGCAATGGCGGCGGAAGATAAACCGAAAGCGGCGTGCCACGATGATATTTTGATTCTGGTCGTTGATGATCATCCTATCAACCGGATGCTTTTATCCGGCCAGTTACACACCATTGGCTATCAGGTAAAAACGGCTCAGGACGGCGTGGATGCACTGAACGTACTGAAACGTATTGATGCTGATATCATTCTCAGTGATGTGAATATGCCGAATATGGATGGTTATCTGCTGACGCGGACGCTACGTGAATCAGGCTGGACTCGCCCGGTGATCGGGGTAACCGCTAATGCGCTGGCCGATGAAAAACAGCACTGTCTGGAGGCGGGGATGGATGCCTGTCTCTCAAAACCTGTGACCTTACAGGAACTGGGTACGACGCTGGCCGGGTATGTGGAACGTATCAGGCATGAACGGGCATTGGCAGAGTAAATCGGGTGTCGGGGGCAGGGCCGATAAGCAGGAGCCGGGAGTGACGCAGGGCGGGCATACGGAACCTGTCAGGCGGAAAGGGCGGTGTGACCGGGGAGTGCCCTGCCGTAACAGCAGGGCAACGGACGCGGATTATTCTTTGGGTAAGCTGCTGCTCACTGAAGAAAGGTAGTTCAGCAGGGCAATATCGTTGTCGACCCCCAGCTTCATCATGGCCGACTTTTTCTGACTGCTGATAGTTTTGATACTACGGTTCAGTTTGCGGGCAATTTCTGTGACCAGGAAACCTTCTGCAAACAAGCGCAGGACTTCACTTTCTTTCGGTGACAGACGTTTGTCTCCGTACCCGCCGGCACTGATTTTTTCCAGCAGCTTGGCGACTGACTCAGGAGTGTATTTCTTCCCTTTCTGCAGGGCGGCCAGCGCCTTAGGCAGATCGGTCGGCGCACCTTGTTTCAGCACAATCCCTTCAATATCCAGGTCCAGTACGGAACTCAGGATGGCCGGGTTGTTGTTCATTGTCAGAACAATGATAGCCAGGTCAGGGTAATGACGTTTGATATATTTGATAAGCGTGATCCCGTCGCCATACTTATCGCCCGGCATAGACAGGTCGGTGATCAGTACATTGGCTTCGAGTTTGGACAGGCTATTGATAAGTGCTGTTGAGTCTTCAAACTCACCGACGACATTGACCCACTCGATCTGTTCGAGAGATTTACGGATCCCGAACAAAACTATCGGGTGATCATCGGCAATAATTACGTTTAAGTTATTCATCTTTTTATTTACCTTGCTGCAATAGTTGGTTGACGTAATCGTCAATGTCCCTGGCAGCTTCTTTAATGTTTAAATCATCGCACTTTTCAATGAAAAGCTCTAACTGCTCACACTGTGCTTTACCGGCATCGAGACCCAGCATCGCGAAAACACCTTTAAGCCGGTGTGCTGTCAGAGCGAGTGCGGCATAATCTTTATCAGCAAGTTCAAGAGATAATTTAGTGACGTCATCGGGTACAGTATCCTTAAATATCTGAAAATAACCGGGTTCCTCCAGCACTGAATTCCCGCTATTTTCAGGAGCTTCCTCCATCTCATCCTCGGTCAGTTGTTTTTCAATCAATGAAAGCAGAGCTTCCAGCAGTGCCTGATTCAGATTGTAATTCGCACGGTACTGCTGCGGGTTAATAGCTGAGTATCCGGGTTCAGTACCCGTGATAAGTACAGCCCATCCCGAAAGCCTGGCCGGGACATCAGTGATCAGGAAATCATAGTCCTGGACTGAAACCCGCTCGTCGGCAATGACACATTTGGCCCCCCAGTACTCCAGCTGACGGCTAACGATTTTATAGATATCATCAACCACCACATCAACCAATACTGTAATTCCTTCCAGTATTTTCTCGTCCTGCTCTGCTTCCTGAGTCTGTACAGGTAACAAGAGAGTGACATTGTAATGAGTCCCCAGATCTGTCTTAGAGACAATATCCAGTTTTCCGCTCAACGCCTGACAGAACTGACGACAGAAAAACAGGTCCATACTGTTCGACTTTTCGTCATTCTCTGTACTGACATCGCCACTGAACGGAAAATGTACGTTCTCAAGCTCTGTCTTATTCAGACCCTGACCAGTATCTACAATATTTACCATTAGTCGATCAGTTTGTTCCGGGCTTGCGCCGATCCGGACAGAAATTTTTCCCCAATGGGTGGTTCCGAAGGAATACCACAATAAAGTCATCAGGATTTTTCTGACAATGGTACTGTCACCGAGGCGAATCTCATCGGCAGGGCAGAGATTATTGACAATAATGTTCAGCCCCCGGGTATTTAGCGAAGGGAGTAACTCCGTCACTATTTCATCCAGCAATTTTTGCAGGCTGAACGCCTCTTCCCGGGCTGACCAGCGATGATTTTCAAGCTCATTAAGCAGAATAATATTATCTGTCAGACGTAACAGATGATCACTGTAATCAGCCAGTGGCTGCCAGTCGGAGAGGGTGACGGAGCCCTGCAGAGCAGAAAGATGGTTACGCAGGCGTGATACCGGCTGATGGAAGGTCCGGCCGATATTTTCCAGTAGCTGGCGACGGATAAGGTGATTTTTATCCAGCACCTTCTGTGCATGCTGCAGTTTTTTATTGATCAGGATCTCGCGATCCTGATTACTGATAATAAAGAAGCGGTATTGCGGCGAACAGTGACTCTGCTGGTGTCTGACTTCGTAGACTTCATTATTAATTGTGACCTGCAGCATGCCCTGAGCATTTTCTGATAACGACACAATTTTTTGCAGGTTCAAATGCGGGATCAGTTGTGCGGCTTTCTCGTTACTGACCACTTCCCGATGTGCATTGAAATCATAGATAACAAATCCAACCGGCAGGCTATCAACCATCTCTTTATTCAGGATACGCAACAGCTCCAGTTCAGGGTTGGTTTTATCTTCCTGCGGAGCCTGATAGCGGCGCAGCAGGAAGCTGGTGGCCAGAGACAGGACAAACAGTAACAGACACAAACCGAGCGTCAGAGCAAACTCATGAATGGCCTGGTTCAGCAACATCAGGATTGACACCTGATACGTAATCACCATGGAGGCCGATGAAAGCGGGGCGAATAATTCCACTGAGGCTGTTGCCAGGTTCAGTCTGTCCGCTGTCGATATATCCTGATTGCCGGAGTCCGTATCATGAAACATCATCAGGTCCGGTCTGAGATTGCCGATCAGTAAATCGTTAACAGGAAGATCAAACGCCAATACCGTGGCCAGATGGCCTGGCTGGTTAAAGGTGGTTCGCAGTGTAAAATAGTAATCATTACTGTCTGCGGTGTGGCGTAACTCTGAAAAACTTTCGCGTTCATCCAGAGTATTGGCTTGCTGAAGCATTTCAGCTCTGCGGGTCGAAACCAGCCCGGTGATACTTTCACCGTTATAGCGGACCATCATATCTTTCAGGGGCAGGGTAGAGACCATCGTCATGCTGTTATCCTGACCATTAAGATAATACATGGACCAGACATTCTTTTTGATGCCCCACAGCGTATTCAGGAAGTCAGAGATATTATTGGCGGTTGCCAGTGTACTGCTGTCGTGAGAACCAAAGATCAGTGCCTGGGTCTTACCCTGTTCAGTGACCGGCGCATAGATATCCGGACGCAAACGAATTTCCTGCAGTCCGGCGGCCGGAGTATCATCATCGCTGTCCGTACTGCTGTTCTGATTCTGATAAATCTGCCAGGTCGCGAACCGGTAGGTATCGATACGTAATTGCAGAGACCGGGAAAAACTGCCCAGTAAGGCCTGCTGATGGTGTAACTGAGCCCCCAGGCTGTCATAAATGATGCTCAGAAAAATAATGACCACGATGACATTGAACAACATCATGAGTTTGAACAGTGGTCTTGAGGGCAACTGGCTATTTTTTCCGGACATAACGATCTGAACCTGAGGTCAAAGAGAACATACAAACGAAGGGGGATCCACACAGTCAGGCTGTGTACCACCAGCCGTTATCCGGCCGTCTTTAACCGCCGGATGCCACTGCTTTTCTGTCAGAAGACAGCTTAACCGGCTAAAAGTATCGTCAAAAAATGCGGAAGTAAAGGCAGAGTCCGAAATAAACCCTGCCCGGACTCCCCTGTTGCGCAGTAAAGGCCGCCCCATTTCCATTCAGCGAAATCTGTAATATTTCATTGAATGGCAGGAACCGTTTTTTCAGTAATAAAAGGCGTATTTAAATAGAACCGAATCCTTTCAGTATTCATCCGCCAGTCTGATCCTTCCGTAAATTAAATTTTTTAATAACATTACTTCACTGATTAAATATATTTCTGCACAGATGGCAGGTAGTCTTTGTCAGGGCGGGAGATACCGGTAGAATGGGGGGCGACTAAAACGCAATAATATTACGACATACTATTGCAAAAAGGCATAAAAAACCGGGCCAATGGCCCGGAGGGAATTATAAAAATCATTCGGGGGAATGAAGGTAATAATGAAATAAATGATGATAGCAAGAAGAATTATATCTCCCCGTTCTACGCTTTGTTTACCTTTGAGTGCGGTGATTTTTATATTTTTGAATTTTGTGGATCTTTACAAAATTCTTTTGCAATAAGTGCGCTATTGATTTTTTAAGATGATTTTTAGTTGATTTGACCAATAGTGCGGATTAAAAGAGAATAATGAAATTAAGAAAGTTCCCGGTAGAAATACTTTGTCGCTAATTTCAAAGAAATTGAAACTATTTAGTCTGTTTAGTATCATTTCGCTGATAGAAAGACAGCTTTCCTGATTTAACATGATGTTACGTGTATTTTTTTGACATTTTTATACATTGACCCGGAGCGTCACTGACGCCGGAAGGTCCACTTGAGGGTGATAACATGAAATTAAGCGTTCTTTCATTACTGGTTCCTGCACTTCTGGCGGCGGGCACAGCCAATGCCGCTGAGATTTACAATAAAGACGGCAACCAGTTAGATCTGTACGGTAAGGTTGATGGCCTGCATTATTTTTCCGGTAATAACGGTCAGGACGGCGACCAGTCATATGTGCGTTTAGGCTTTAAAGGTGAAACGCAAATCTCTAATCAGTTAGCGGGTTATGGCCAATGGGAATACCAGATGGCTGCGAATAACGCAGAAGCGGACGGTGCTGCAGATAATTACACCCGTGTCGGTTTTGCCGGATTGAAATTCGATAATGACGGCTCCTTAGATTATGGTCGTAATTATGGTGTAATTTACGATGTCTCTGGCTGGACGGATGTGTTACCGGAGTTTGGCGGAGATACGTACGGTGCTGATAACTTTATGTTCCAGCGTTCCAGCGGATTATTAACGTATCGTAATACTGATTTCTGGGGCCTGATTAATGGACTGAATGTTGCGGTTCAGTACCAGGGTAAAAACGGCAGTGGGACTGAAACAGCCAATGGTCGCGATGTCTTAGGCCAGAACGGCGATGGCTGGGGGATGAGCGCGACCTACGATCTGGGTCAGGGTGTTTCTCTGGGGGGGGCGATGTTCTCATCTGATCGTACCGACCAGCAGAATAATTACTCCGTTGGCAACAATCATATTCTGGGTAGCGGCGATAAAGCTCAGGCTTATACCGGTGGTGTAAAATATGATGCGAATGACGTCTATCTGGCGGCGATGTACACGCGTTCTTACAACGCAACCCGCTTCGGAACCAGCAGCTCCACGGCTTACGGCTATGCGAATAAAGCAGATAACTGGGAATTAGTGGCACAATATCAGTTTGACTTTGGTTTACGTCCGTCTCTGGCTTATGTGACTTCACGTGGCAGTGATATTGGTAAATACGGCTCGCAGAACCTGAAAAAATATATTGATGTCGGTACTACCTATTACTTTAATACAAACATGTCGACCTATGTGGATTATCAGATTAATCTGATGAAAAATAACGACTTCACTGAAAGCGCGGGTATTAATACCGATAATATCGTTGGCGTTGGACTGGTCTACCAGTTCTGATGGATGGCGGGGAATAACCTGATGTTATTCCCCGTATCATTTCCTGCTGAGGCTTCGGAAAAATATTTTATCTGGGTTTTTCAGTGTCATAACGACAGGCTTCATCAGCGGGTTCTGCAGACATAACCTGAGAGTAACTCCCCGAATAATTACCTTCCAGCGCGGCTCCTGCCTGAGTTAATACACCGGAAGCGATCCACTCTGTCCATAGCCCTTTCAGTTTACGGGTGAATATCGGATTCATTTTCATCTATACACCTCATCATTGACACCAGACCGGCTTTGAAAAATGCAATAACTATGCCAGCGTGTAGCACGGATGTTCACGGTAAAGCGCGTCAGTTTTGTTAATATGCCGCCTCTGTAGGGTGCAGTGAGACGTTACTCCTGACGCAAAAGCGTGCAGAAGGACGGTTTGCACACATGTTTCTATATTTCAGGTGATCATTGATGAAAGCATTTTTAGGTGCGGGCTTGCTGTTTGCTGCAACTCTGGCCCTCACTGGTTGTGATAATTCACCAACGGCTTCGGCACAAAACAGTGTACTGTCAGGTAAAACGATGGGGACCGTCTGGCGTGTTACTGTTGCCGGTGTTCCGGCGGCCCGACTTCCGCAGTTACAGGAGGCGATTAGCCGCCAGTTGAGTCATGACGATCAGGAACTCTCGACCTGGAAAGCGGATTCTGCGTTATCCCGTTTCAACCAGTACCAGGGAACAGCTCCCTGGCCGGTCAGTGAAGGGATGGCCGATATCGTGACGATGGCCTTACGTATCGGGAAGAAAACTGACGGTGCGATGGATATTACGGTCGGGCCATTGGTGAATCTGTGGGGCTTTGGCCCGGTTGCGGCTCCCGAACATACGCCGGATCCGCAAGCTATTGACAGTGCTAAAGCTCTCACCGGACTGCAACATCTGAAAGTCATTCAGACCTCACAGGGTCAGGCACTGCAAAAAGATCTGCCAGGATTGTATGTGGACCTGTCAACCATGGGTGAAGGGTACGCGACCGATCATCTGGCACGGCTGATGGAATCTGAAGGTGTCACCAATTATCTGGTTTCGGTGGGAGGAGCCTTGCTGTCGCGGGGCCAGAGTGCCGGCGGACGTCCCTGGCGTGTGGCTATCCAGCAACCGACGGACCAGGAGGATGTGGCGCAGGCAGTGGTCGATCTGCAAGAACATGGGATCAGTACGTCCGGAGACTACCGGAATTACTATGAGCTGGATGGTAAACGGATCTCTCATATTATTGACCCGGCGACCGGCCGGCCGATTGAGCATAAACTGGCTTCAGCCACTGTTATCGCTACCACAGCGATGGAGGCCGATGGCTGGGATACCGGACTGATGGTACTTGGCACAGAAAAAGCCAAAGCGCTGGCCATTAAACAGCATCTTGCCGTTTTTCTGATTATCCGCGAGGGAAATAAATTCGTGACCTGGAGTTCACCTTTATTTAAATCATTCCTGGTTTCACAGGATCATTAAAGGAGAGACGTGACCTGATGCTGGATCTGTTTGAAGGTGAAACCCCCTGGCAGGAGGTGCTGGCAGAAGATGCAATGATCCTGCGTCGTTATGCCAGAGACGATGCTCAGTGGTTATTCCGCCACATTATGCAGGTGGCTTCGCTGCGTCCGTTTCAGCATCGGATCACGCCGGGCGGGTTCCGGATGTCGGTGGCGATGACCCACTGTGGTTCACGGGGCGGTTATCCGGAAAGTATGCCTGTGACGCCGGTCAGTTTACCGGCAGAACTGAAGCAGTTTGCTGTCCGGGCTGCAGGCAATGCAGGCTTTAGCGGTTTTTTGCCGGACTCGTGCCTGATGAACAGGTATGCGCCGGGCAGTAAACTCACACTGCATCAGGACAAAGATGAGAAGGATTTACGCCAGCCTATCGTTTCCGTTTCTCTCGGATTACCCGCAGTGTTTCAGTTCGGCGGTTTTGAACGGTCGGATGCCCTGACGCGGGTACTGCTGGAACATGGAGATGTCGTTGTCTGGGGAGGACGCTCCAGATTACGTTTTCATGGTATCGCGCCGGTGAAACCCGGCTTCCACCCGCTGACCGGTGGATATCGCTACAATATGACGTTCCGCTGTGCCGGGTAACAGACTAGGCGGTCACTATCCAGCTAAAAACCTGTGTCTCTGTTCGCAGAAATCTTGCCGGAAAGTGGCGCCCCTGAGGCAGTGTTTCCCCCAGGGTCTCCCTCAGACGCAGGGAAGCGTGACCGGTGTTCGGGTCAAACACCGTAATTTCTGCCTGCAGGAAATCGATATACCGACCAACGATGGGCCACAGGGCTTTATACAGGCTCTCTTTCAGCGAAAAAAGCACCGTCACAGCCACAGGCCAGGGCAGAGAGCAGGATTTCAGCAGCGATTTTTCCTGTTCATTCATTAATAAGCCGGTAATTTCATCGGCAGTGGTGTGACTGACCCATTGCTCTACATCATTTCCTGTCAGACGGCCCTGGTTATCAGCCAGCAGAAAAGCCGTCCCGGCACTATGGGATAAAGAACCGGTGAATCCTGCGGGCCAGCGGGGGGAACGATCCGCATTATTGGTCAGTATAAAATCAGAGATCCCGTAACGGGAAAAAACAGTCCCGGCCAGCCATCGGCTGGCAAGATATTCCGCCTGACGCTTCGGGGCGGCAAGACGGACAGCCTGCGGACAGGGGATCGCATATCTCTCAAACTCCCGGAAATGGTAGTGAGCAATATCGAATGTCACACAGGCCAGCAGGGGAAAGACCTCGCTGCATACTCCCTGTGTCAGGAACTGTCCTGAGGGCAGGGCGATCGGCCGACCAGGAAGGGGATTATCTCCGGGAATGGTCATTGTGACGACGTCTCAGGCTGGCGGAAAAACGACAGACGGCTAACCACGCGGCTCAGCTACCGCTTGCGCTTGTCGGATCATTTGCTGTAACCGGCACAGTTGTTCCCCTTGTGCATTGAAATTATCTGCAGATAACCAGCGCTGAAAGGCTGTATTCAGTCTCGGCCAGTCGCTGTCGATGACCGAAAACCAGGCCGTATCGCGGGAGCGTCCCTTGTACACCACCGCCTGACGAAAAATGCCTTCAAACTGAAAACCTAACCGTAAGGCTGCATTACGGGAGGGGGCATTCAGACTGTCACATTTCCATTCATAACGACGATACTTAAGTGCTGAAAACACATACTGCATCAGCAGGAACTGGGCTTCGGTGGATAAAATGGTCCGCTGTAAAGACGGTGAAAACATCACATGGCCCACTTCAGTCACCCCGTTTCTGACATCTGTACGCATCAGAGAAAGCAGGCCGACGGCCCGCTCAGAGCGCAGATCCACGACAGCAAAATAAAGCGGGTCACGGCTGGCGACGGCTGTACGGATAAACGCACTGAAACTCTGAGGATCATCGAAAGGCCCGACGGACAGGTAGGTCCAGAAAGCCGGATTACCGGTGGCCGGATGAAAAGCCTGATAAAGGTGGTCGGTGTGCTGCCCGGCATTTAGCGGTTCCAGACGGCAGTATTGTCCGGTCAGTGTAACCGGACCGGGAAAAGTACGTGCCTGCCAGTTTTCCAGCGCGGGGCCTGTCGGCTGCCCGAAAATATTAATATTCTGTTCCATGCCTGTTCCCGGTTTGTCATCATTCTGATTTAACATATCCGCCTGTCCTGACGAGTGCAACCGTTTCATGCCAATACAGAAATCCTCAACTGAGCAGGAGGATACGGGCCTGTAAATGATAAACTGCCGTCAGGGATCCGTCTGCAGGCAGGCGGCATTAAAGCTTACCGGAATCTTTTTTATGACTCTTGAAGATATGCGTATTTTTATTATGGTGGTCAACACCGGTAGTTTTACTGCAGCCGCTGAACGGCTGATGCTTTCCAAACAATTTGTCAGTCGCCGCGTCGCTGCATTAGAAACCCGGCTGGCAACACGTTTACTGGTCCGGAATACCCGCCGCTTATCGGTCACTGATGTCGGTCAGGTTTTCTTCCGCCATGCCAGCCGGATCCTTGATGAAGTCAGACAAACAGAAGAAGCGATCTCCCTGCGCCAGACCCGGCTGATGGGCAGTTTTAAGATAAGTCTTCCCCATATTTTTGGTCTGCGTCATGTTGCGCCGTTACTTTCCCGGTTTCAGCAGCAACACCCGGAGGTGACCCTGGCTATCGAAGTGAATGACCGGTTCGTTGACCTGGTGGGGGAAGGGGTTGATTTAGCGTTCAGAATTGGTGCTCTGGCTGATTCAGGTCTGATCGCGCGTCAACTGGATGTTCTGCCGATGGTTCTCTGTGCCAGTCCGTCTTACCTGCAGTCTGCCGGTGTTCCGCAACATCCGGATGATCTGCTGCAACATCAATGCCTGCGGTATGGCCGGGAAGGACAACAAGGCTGGGAACTGACCGTTGCCGGGCAACGTTATCCTGTCCCTGTCAGTGGCCCGGTGACCAGTAATAACGGGGAAGTGATACGAGAGTCCGCCGAAGCCAGTTTGGGGATCGCGCTGCTACCGCATTTTGTGGTCGGGGAAGCTATCCGGCAGGGCAGGCTGATCAGCATTCTTACGGATTTTACCCCGCCGGGATTAACGCTGAATGCACTGTACCCTCAGCATCGCCAGCACAACCCGGTGATCCGCGCATTACTTACTTTTATCAGCGAGCAGCTTTTCCCCCTGCCGTCAGAGACAGAGGGCCCCTGATGGCCTCCTGCTACGACAGAATGGCTTCAGCCAATGCCCGCCATATAAATAATCAGGCAAAGTTTTGCTTTAGTTGTTCAAAAAAAATGAATGAACGCCGACTGTCTCACAGATAGAGTGTACCGTTATCATGGTATTCCCGTATCAACCGATCACGATCCTGATTTTAATAAAAACAGCAGGTTAACTCCTTACTTTCCCTGTGCTATGACAGAAAAATGCTGTCTTCTGCAAAAATTAAGACGCTTCTGAGGATGATTGTCCACTGTATGGGGACAGTCTGTCTTTTTTACGGATATTGATACTCAATTTAGTTGATGTACTATGACGACATTCCGCTGGCAAGGCAGAGGAATGCAATAATTCCCGGCTCATAAAGAGTCAAGATCAGGCCGGGTGAGTTAGCGTGTGGCAGATCACCGAGACAGGGTAACTTACGTTTCGTTGGCATAATCGTTCAGGTCACGGGTGCGGTTTAAAATTGAAAGCGCATTAACCGATAGTTTCCGCTACCACCGGGTACCGGGCGCTGTCATAAAAATATTATTAATCAGAATATTAATGCTTATGCACAGACTTTCCATACCGGTTAGTCGGGGGAATAAGCACTTTTAAGGCGAGGGTCATACTATGCAATATCTGTCATTAGAAAAATATCGTAACGGTCTGCTGTTATTAGTCCGTATTCTGTTAATGGTTCTGTTTGTGCTGTTCGGCTGGGAAAAACTGACCGGTTTCACAGGCACCATCGGGTATATGACTTCTGTCGGTGCTCCGTTACCGGCAGTGGCCGCAGCAATTGCCGTTATCGTTGAGCTGGGCTTTGGTATCCTGATCATTGCCGGTTTCTATACCCGCCCGCTGGCGATTGTGCTGGCTGTTTATACGGTGATCACCGGCCTGATGGGGCACCAGTATTGGCATATGACCGGGATGGATCAGTATATGGCGATGATTAACTTCTATAAAAATATCAGCATTGCGGGGGGCTTCCTGGCACTGGCACTGACCGGCCCTGGTAAATACTCCATTGACCGTAAGTAACTGATCTGACTCTCTGAAACACCGGTTCTCACCGGTGTTTTTTTATATTATGGCTTTGTCGTTTTTTCCGGTCTCCCGGTCAGGTCGCTGAACATCGCAGCCCCTATACCGGCAATTTGTCTGTTCAGTACGTCCATGCTTGCATCATTATCTGTGATGTAGATGACCACGATATGTGACGGTTTCCCGGCAGGTCCCGTTACCGCGATGATGCCGCGTGAGCCATGTTCACCAGCTCCTGATTTATCCGCAATAAACCAGCCCGCAGGAAGTACCTTACGCAGAAGTGGCCCGGCGACCTGATCCGCTATCATCCAGTGCAGTAACTGTTGTTGTGAGGCTGCGGTCAGTATTTTACCGCTTAACAGGTTGCGCAGTGTTCGAGCCATGGCCTCTGGTGTCGTTGTATCGCGCGGGTCGCCTGGCAGGGCTTCGTTTAACTCCGGCTCCTGACGATCAAGCCGGGTCATCGGGTCGCCTGTCTGGCGTAAAAACCGGGTTAACGCCTGCGGTCCTCCGATAGAGGAGAGCAGTAAATTAGCCGCCGTGTTGTCACTCATCGTGATGGCGGCATCGCATAATCCGGCAATAGTCATCCCCTCATTGAGATGCTGCTTCGTGACAGGGGAATACTTTTCCAGATCCTGCTGACGATACATTATGCGACGTTCTGGCTGCTCCCGCCCGGAATCGATACGGGCTAATACCGCGCCGCATAGCAGGACTTTATAAGTGCTCATCATCGGGAAGCGTTCCCCGGAACGATAACTTTCACGGAGCGCGCCGGTGGCAAGATCAAGCTCTGCAAAGCCGGCCCGCGCATGCAATTGTTGTTCAGCCAGTTTTGCCTGCTCCGGGGCAAGGCGGGGGGAGGCAATGACCGGCAGACAAAAGGCGGTTATTAACAGAGACAGGGGCAGATAAATGTATTTCAGGGGCATATTTTCTCAGCGTTGGTTCAGGTGAGATCGGCGAAGAAAAATGACCTCCCGCCGGTATGATCTTCTGTTTAATTCACTCTCTGACATTCAGGTTGCCCCCGGTCAGGACGTTTTTACGGAGCGTGGAACGGAGACTTAGGTGAGAGACATAAGCCTTACTCCGGGAGTCTTCATTAGTAATGAATTAACCCTCCGTCCACGGCGTACTGACTTCCTGTCACGAAGGATGAATCGTCAGAGAGAAGAAACAACGCAACGGCGGCAGCTTCTTCTGCAGTGCCAATCCGGCCCAGGGGGACCTGGCTGACCACTGAACTTTCAAAATTCTGACGCGATTCTTCAGGTAAAAAGTGTCTGAAGTTGGTTTCGATTGGACCAGGGACTAACGTATTGGCTCTGATCTGGCGCTCTGCAAGCGCGGAGGCCCAGCTTTTAACCATAGCGATTACCGCGCCTTTAGTGGCAGCGTACAAACTCGTCATGGCTGCACCTTCGTAAACAGAAGACGATGAGGTCACCAGAACTGAACTATGAGTATTCAGGGAGCCTGATAAGGCTGAGAGTTGTAACATCGGCCCCCGCACGTTGGTATTCATCATACGGTTAAATGTCTCTGCGGTAACTGACTCAGGAGAGCCAATTTCTGCAAATCCGGCATTCAGCCATAGTCCGTCAAGCATTCCCCATTGAAGAATCGAATCTCTAAGCGCTGAACTATCAGCTTCGCATCCGGCATCATTTTTGAGTATCAGTGATGTGTCCGGGAGGATTTTCTTAGCCTGTTGTAAACGTTGCTGATGAAGTCCGGTAATCGCGACCTGACCGCCTTCTTTCACTATACGCAAGGCACCCGCTAATCCCATGCCATTGGTCCCCCCCGTGATCAGTATGCGTTTTCCTTCAAATCGTCTCATTATTCAGCCTGTTACCGTTGGTTTCTCAGTATCACCCTTGCGGATGATTTCATTGATATCGTTGTACACAGAACAGGGCGGGCGGCATAACTACCAGCCCGCCGGAAAGCGGGAGATCGTGCCAGGGGATGAAGAAAACCTCCTCTGATGGCAGGCGGGGGCGACTAATAGTCGCTGACCAGCCACATATCAGATTCTTCGAACATCTCTTCCAGCATACGGTTCAGCTTTTCACGATCACTTTTGCTGGCATCACTGTTGAGGCCATTTGCCTGCATCGGCTTGACCCGCACGCTGGCCTCCGGAAAAATTTTATGAACCCGGCGGGTCAGTTCTTCCAGAATAATCTCTTTCGCGTTCTCTAAACCTTCGACATTGCGCTTATCGTATACTAATTCCACAAACATGATCACTACACCCGATGACTGGTTATATAACCAGTAATTTAGCAGGAAATGGCAGCGATAGCAGCTTTTTTATCCGTGCGGGCGGAAATAAGGCTGCTCCGGGGATAGCGCCGGCACGGAAGGCCGGCTTTGGCATATCAGCGGCGGACGTCGCTGATATGCGTGGGGTTTCCGCGACGGCTTCGGTGACCGGAAGCCGTCTTAGACAATAGCAGTCCGGCGCTATTTCTCAGCAAGTGTTGCCAGAAAATCATAACGTCTTTGTAAATCTTCTGCCGCGTCTTTCCAGAGCTGTTCAGCGACTTCCGGCTGCTGCTGATTGAGGCGCCGGAACCGCTGCTCATGGCCCAGCGTTTCTGCCAGTGCATCTGACGGAGGACGTGAGTCCAGGCTCAGTGGCGGCTTACCGCTTTCACTGCGACGCGGGTCGAAGCGGTACAGGGGCCAGAAGCCGGTGGCTGTCAGCTGACGCATCTGGTCATGGCTCAGTGCCAAATCATAGCCGTGCTCCTCGCAGGGACTGTAAGCGATAACCAGAGACGGTCCCGGATAGGCCTCTGCTTCCTGTATGGCTTTGACTGTCTGATTAAGCTGGGCTCCCAGCGAAATCTGAGCCACATACACATGTCCGTACATCATAATATTGACCCCGAGATCCTTGCGGGCCTTACGCTTGCCGTGCTCTCCGAACTTCGTCACCGCACCCAGCGGTGTCGCTTTTGACGCCTGCCCGCCGGTATTGGAATAACACTGCGTATCCAGTACCAGCACGTTGACGTTCTCATCCATGCTGAGCACATGGTCCAGCCCGCCATAACCGATATCATAGGCCCAGCCATCTCCGCCGATAAGCCAGACAGACTTATCCACCAGTGCATCCGCATCCCGTTGCAGTTCTGCTGCCAGCGGATCCTGCACCCCGTTGAGTGCTGCCTGCAGTGCGGTTATCTGCTCGCGCCGTTGTTCTGTTTCCGCCGGTTGCTGCAGTGCGGAAAATAATGTCTCCGGGATCAACTCACGGCACTGGTCGAGTAACCGTAACCCCCGGTTTTTACGGTGATCGGTCGTCAGTCTGAATCCCAGACCAAATTCTGCGTTATCCTCAAACAACGAGTTAGCCCAGGCCGGCCCGCGTCCGTGACGGTCTGTTGTATAGGGAGTGGAAGGCAGGTTACCGCCGTAAATCGATGAGCAGCCGGTTGCGTTGGCAATCAATAGCCGATCGCCCCACAATTGCGTTAACAACTTGATATAAGGGGTTTCGCCACACCCGGAACAGGCTCCGGAATATTCCATCAACGGCGTCAGTAACTGTGATGTGCGTATATCAATCCGCTCCAGTTGCTGGCTCTGCATTTCCGGCAGTTGCAGGAAGAAATCAAAGTTTGTTTTTTCTTCTTCAGCATGTTCAAGGTGCGAGCGCATATTGATGGCTTTAATCTCCGGTTGCTGGCGATCTTTAGCCGGACACACCTCCACGCAGAGATTACAGCCGGTGCAGTCCTCCGGGGCCACCTGCAGAATATATTTCCGGCCACGCATATCCCGGGACTTAACATCCAGTGATTGCAGGGAGACCGGGGCCTCATCCAGCGCTTCCGGTGCGACCACTTTGGCCCTGATCGCCGCATGAGGGCAGGCAGCGACGCAGTGATTACACTGAGTACAGAGGTCTGGCTTCCAGATGGGAATGTCGCTGGCAATGTTCCGTTTTTCCCACTGCGTTGTGCCGGAAGGCCAGGTACCGTCGGGGGGCAGGGCGGAAACCGGCAGTTTATCACCCATACCGGCAAGCATGGCGGCAGTCACGGTTTTGACAAAGTCCGGCGCGGCATCAGAGACCACCGGCGGACGTGGCCTGCTTGCGTCAGAGACCGGCTGCAACGGAATTTCATGCAACGAGCCCCGCGCCAGAGCGAGTGCCTGCCAGTTTTTTTCGACCAGTTCCTGTCCTTTGCTGCGATAACTGCGTTCAAGTGCCGCTTCCAGAGCCTGGCTGGCCTGTTCCTGCGGGATAACCCGGGTCAGACTGAAAAATGCCATCTGCATGACCGTATTAATACGCGCCCCCAGCCCGCACTGCCGGGCTATTTTCGCTGCATTAATGGTAAAGAACCTGGCCTGTCTTTCGTTCAGCACACTCTGAACTTCCCGGGGCAGGGTCTGCCAGACGCTTTCCGGGGGATGCGGTGTGTTCAAAAGAAAGATCCCGCCGGGGCTGAGGTGCTCCGCCATCGGATATTTATCCAGAAACTGGGGCTGATGGCAGCCGACAAAACCGGCCTGACGGATCAGATACGCTGAACGGATAGGATGCTCACTGACCCGTAAATGAGAAACGGTCAGGCCGCCGGCTTTTTTGGAGTCATAAACAAAATACCCCTGGGCATAACTGTCAGTATTTTCGCCGATGATTCGGATATTATTTTTGGTGGCAGAGACACTACCGTCACTGCCCAGCCCGTAGAATAGCGCTTCCATCTGCGCCAGCGAAGGCGGACGTTTTTCAGGTAATGGCAGTGAAAGACGGGTGACATCATCATAAATGCCGACGGTAAAACGGGGTTTCGGGGACTCTTTTTCCAGTTCACTGAAGATAGCCAGTACGCATTCCGGGTCAAATTCTTTAGAGGACAGTCCATAGCGGCCTCCGGAAATGCGTGGCAGTGCCTGGCGTTCACCACGGCTGACCGCATCTGCCAGCGCGCTGATAACATCCAGACAAAGAGGCTCTGCCGGTGCACCCGGCTCTTTCGTCCTGTCCAGCACGGCAATCGTGCGCACACTCTGAGGCAGTTTTGCCAGCAGATGTGCGGCAGAGAAGGGACGATATAAGCGGACTTTCAGCACACCGACCTTCTCTCCCCGGCTCAGTAACAGGTCGGTGACCTCTTCACAGGTACCGCCTGCCGAGCCCATGATGATGATGACCCGTTCCGCCTGCGGATGACCATAATAATCGAAGGGCGCGTAGTGGCGGCCGGTAAGTGAGGCAAACTGCTGCATGGTTTCTTCCACATGCCCGCAGACGGCGTCATACCAGGGGTTGGTGGCTTCACGGGACTGAAAGAAGGTGTCCGGGTTGGCGGATGTCCCGCGGATCACCGGCCGCTCAGGGCTGAGGCCTCTGGCCCGATGTTCATCTATCGCCTGTTGCGGCAGCAGAAGCTTCAGCGTTTCATCGCTCAGCGGGATGATCTTGTTCAGCTCATGAGACGTCCGGAAGCCGTCGAAAAAGTGGATAAACGGCACCCGGCTCTTCAGCGTTGCGGCATGCGAGATAATGGCAAAATCCTGTGCTTCCTGCACACTGCCGGCACACAGCATAGCGCAACCGGTTTGCCTGACCGCCATGACATCTGAATGGTCACCAAAGATGGAGAGCGCATGCGTGGCCACCGTTCTGGCCGCGACATGCAATACAAAAGGCATCAGCTGACCGCCCAGTTTATACAGGGTGGGGATCATCAGTAATAATCCCTGAGAGGACGTAAAGGATGTCGCCAGCCCGCCGGTCTGTAATGCGCCATGGACGGTGCCGATGGCTCCGGCTTCGGATTGCATCTCCACCACCCGCGGAATATCTCCCCAGAGATTACGTTTACCGTTGCCGGACCAGGCATCTGCCTGCTCCGCCATCGCAGAACTTGGGGTGATCGGGTAAATACCAATAATTTCACTGCATTTAAACGCGACTGCCGCGACCGCGCTGTTACCGTCTGTAGTAATCATTGCTCACCTGAAAATATGTAATGTATTTTTTCAGGATGGTATCCCGCTGTCATTCAGCCGTGTTTTAAATAGTGCTATCCCTGTGGACATGGGTGCGATCGTATTAAAAGAATGATTTTTACGTAGCGGCAGAGAACGACTTATCCCGCTACGGGATGCGGGAGTCTTTCACTGTCACCCGTGTCATAACTTTCCCTGGGAAAGTCAATCAGGGTGTCTTCAGGGGGGACAATAAGGCTCAGCATTCAGCAACCCGCTCCCGGCCGCCATTGCCTGTGGCACGGGGCCTGATCACCAGGCAGTCTCCGCCGGGAATGGAAGAAGAAATCCATAGGTTCTTTTTCTGCTCATCATTATGTCGCTGTCGGGTGAGACCTGATTATAAAAATTTACATAAATAATCATTAATTCATGTTTACTTACCCATACTTAAGTATGAGAATGATAGTAATTACTATTAGCATTTAATTCCGTTCGGGCAGGGTATCTCTGGTGTTAGCCACTCTTGTCATAGCATTACGCGAAGGGCTGGAAGCAGCCTTAATCGTCGGCATCATTGCCGCATTCTTACGTAAAAACGGTAAAAGCCTGTACGCCATGTGGATCGGCGTACTGCTGGCTATTGCCCTCTCTTTGCTGGTGGGTGTCGGCCTCAGCCTGACAGAACGTGCTCTGCCGCAGGCCAGACAGGAAGCCATGGAAGCCGTGATCGGCCTGGTGGCTGTCTTTTTTGTCACCGGCATGGTGATGTGGATGAATAACCACGCCCATGAGATTAAACGTCAGCTGGAAAGTGAAGCCGCCGACGCTATCCGTCAATCCAGTGCACTGGCACTCGCCGGTATGGCTTTTCTGGCGGTGCTTAAAGAAGGGTTCGAAACCAGTGTTTTCCTGCTGGCGACCTTCTCGGTCGCACAGTCAGCATCCCTGGCGGCGACCGGTGCGGTACTGGGGCTGATCCTCGCGGTTGCGATTGGCTGGGGCATTTATATCGGTGGTGTCAGGCTTAATCTTGGCCGCTTCTTCCGTTATACCGGGTTGTTTCTGATCCTGGTCGCGGCAGGGCTGATTATCAGTGCGTTGCGCAGTGGCCATGAAGCCGGCTGGCTGAATATCGGTCAGCAGCGTGTCGTTAACCTTAGTCCGCTGATCCCGCCGGGATCTGTCCGCTCGGCATTAATCACCGGAGTGCTCGGTATTCCGACCGATCCGCGACTGCTTGAGGTCTGCGGCTGGGGGATTTACATCGTGCTGACGGGGGGTCTGGTTTTCTGGCCACGTCATCTGCGTCCCGGGGCAAAGCGGCTCAGTAAGTTGCTCTTTTTCACTACAGTCGTACTGCTGGTTGCCGCCGCCGTTCTGCACTGGCGTACACCCGGCAGCAGCATCCGGCTGCCTGCCACCGCACCCTTGCAGGAAGGGGGGACGGTAACACTGCAGCTTCAACCGGCAGGGGGGTACCGTTTGGAGGTTAATGCGGGGCAACAGGTACCCGTAACCTATACCCTCGCCGCGGATCAGCAGCATATGACAGTGCAGCAGGGGGTCACATTACAGCAGTGGACCCTCAGCCGTCAGCCGCCGGTCACGGGTCTGCCGGCCACCCTGACGCTGGATCAGGTGCTGGCGCTGTCCGGCAACCGTATTCCTGTCGGATTGAGCCCGGTACAACATCCAGGTCCGTATCACGCCAGCTGGAGTGTCAACTGCACTCTGGAAGCTGAAACCGTCAGTCATGCGCTCTACCGTGCCGTCGCGCGGGAAACCACCCTGATGACGCTTTCCGGCGGCGGTTTATTATCTCCGCGGACGTTTTCGGTGCGCGCAGCGATGCCGCAGACGGGATGTCACTGGCAACTGGCGGAGAGCTGGCAAAGCGAGGTGGACAATGCGCTGCAAAAAGCAGCACAGGCTTACCAGCATCATCTGTTCCTGGCTATCGAGCTACCGATCATGCTGGTACTGATGGCGGTTATTACATTTGTTCTGGCATTGCGCCGTCTTGCGGATGTACGCAAGACAGATGAAATAGCGCATGCCGGCCATCCTTCATTATCTGAACATAAGTAAAGGGCCTTTTATGATCAACTCCATGTTTAAAAAGAAAAAGTCAGTTCTGGCATCGGCTGTTGTGTCAGCACTGTTGCTGGTGTCGCTGGAAGCCACGGCAGCGGGTACTGTGGCTCCGGTCGCTAAAGGTGTATCGCAGGTCAATATCACGTTAACCGGTGCGGAAGGCGGAACCTGTGTGGTCGACCATACCCTTGCCAAAGCAGGCCCGGTCACGTTTACGGTGGTTAACAAGACGGCGACCGCCATTACTGAAATTGAGCTGCTGAGTGATAACCGTATCCTCGGTGAAAAAGAGAACCTGGCTCCGGGCCTGCCGGCCGGTAAATTCACCCTGACGCTGGATGGCGGTAAATATCAGATTTATTGCCCTGGGGCGAAGCAGGAACTGATCAACTTTACCGTCACCGGTAAAAGTGCGGCGAAAGCTACCGGCAGCACCGCTGACCTGCTGAAGCAGGGAACAGATGGCTATGCGACCTACGTGAACGGTGTGGTGGATGCCATGGTGGTGGCCGTTAATCAGCTGAAAGCCGACATTGATGCCGGTGATCTGGAAAAAGCGAAAGCACAGTATGCCAAAGCGCGCCCGTTCTATGAACGTATTGAATCGGATGTCAGTGGTTTTGTCCTGCCAGGCTTTAAAGCCACGGATAACGCCGGTAACCTCGATTATCTGATCGATATGCGCGCTTCTAACCAGGATCCTAAGGTGGGCTGGCACGGTTTCCACGCCATTGAACGTGATCTGTTCGGCGAGGGTAAAATCACCGATAACACCAAAAAACTGGCGGCAGAACTGCAGCAGAACGTCACCCGGCTGGATGGCCTGACCAAAGGGCTGACCTATAAGCCGGAAGATCTGGCTAACGGTGCAGCCGATCTGCTGGAAGAAGTTCAGAGCAACAAAATCAGTGGTGAAGAAGAAGCCTTCAGTCACATTGATCTGGTGGACTTCGCCGGTAACGTTGAAGGTGCACAACAGGCGTTTGAATTTCTGAAACCGGGACTGAATAAAATCGACCCTGATCTGACCCGTCGGGTGGAAGCGCAATTCGCTAACGTGAACAAACTGCTGGACAGCTACCGTGATGGTAAAATTGCCGGTGGCTACCGTTACTATACTGCGGAAGTGAAGGCTGCAGATGCGGCCAGACTGAGTAAAGCTGTACAGGCATTGCAGGAACCGCTGTCTAAAATTGCAGAGAAAGTGGCCACAGCCGGAGGCGCGTGAGTGATGAAAGATAAACAGAATACGGAGCGTGACAAGACCAGTGTCTCCCGCCGTCATCTGTTAAAAGGGGCGGTGGCGGGTGCGCTGGCCATGCCAGGCATGGCAGCGGCACACAATGCAGCGGTTGCGAAAGCCGAACCTGACGACCAGGTTGATCTTTCCCGGCAACATGCATTTTATGGCCAGGGCGGACAGGCGGGAGTCACCACTCCGCCTCAGCGTCATGTGATGTATATGACGTTCGATATGACCAGTCAGAACCCGCGGGACCTGCAAATCCTGCTGGCCCGCTGGTCAGCGGCTATCGCGCAGATGATGGCCGGGGAAATCATTGGTCAGGTTGAGCCTGTCCGGAACAGCGGTATCGGAATGGATACCGGTGAAGCCCTGGATCTGGGCCCGGCGTCACTGACTGTTACCGTAGGGCTGGGGCCGGGTATTTTCACGGAAACCTACGGACTGGCAGAGAAAAAGCCGGCTTTGATGCGCGAACTGGTTCAGTTACCGAGTGATAATCTGCAACCGGCGTTTACCGGAGGTGATCTCTCATTGCAGGCCTGTGCGGATGATCCTCAGGTGGCTTATCACGCCATTCGCAACCTGGCCCGGATAGCTAAAGCCACGGGGGCAGCCGAAACACGCTGGTCGGTACTGGGGTTTGGCCGTGCATCAGCAGGCAAAAACCAGAGTACTCCCCGTAACCTGTTTGGCTTCAAAGATGGTACCCGTAACCTGACCGAACAGACTGATTTTAACAAATTTGTCTGGATCAACGACGGCGGACCCGCCTGGCAGCAGCAGGGGACCTATCAGGTGGTACGTAAAATAAAAATGCATATTGAAAACTGGGACACGGATCGTGTCAGTGATCAGAATGCCGTTTTTGGCCGTCATAAGGTCTCCGGCGCGCCGCTGAGTGGTGAAAGGGAATTTGATACGCCTGACTTTCACAAAAAGGACAGTGACGGTGCGCCGGTGATCCCGGTAACCTCACATATCAGTCTGGCGGCACACGAGAACAATCAGGGGATCCGCATCCTGCGTCGCTCCTATAACTACACCGACGGCATCAATCAACTGGGCATGCTGGATGCCGGGCTGCTGTTTATCAGTTATCAAAAAGACCCGGCCAGCTTTGAAAAGTTACAGACACGGCTCGGTGCGGCCGATGCGTTGAATGAATATATCTCACATATCGGCTCCGGTATCTTTTTTGTCCCTCCGGCACCCCGTGAAGGTGAATATATCGGTTCACAACTCTTCAGCTAAGTTACCCCGTCTGACCGTCTCTGCAATCCGGCCGGTGACAGGCATGCGTAGCGCGGTTCTTCAGGGTCTCAGGGATGAGACCCTCGGTTCCGTTTTTCTCCGGGATGAAGTGACATCGCCATGTTGTCTGCGTGGACGGGTACTCAATTTATATTCCCTCGCTTTCAGGAAAACCGGCTCCGTAAATCAGAGGGAGGCAATGCTGTCAGACAGGTTAATCTCCAGCCCGCGGAAGGCTGATGAGGAACAGACAGGGCACATCAGCGGCTAGCTGTCTCTGACAGGATAAGATCCGGATTTTAGTATTTTTATGGCAGTTGAGTTAAATAAGAAATAAACTTAACACTAAATGTTAAGGAGAATTTATGAATACTGAAATGATGATCTGCCCGCATTGCAAAAGTGAGATCCCGCATGGCGCTAATGTTTGCAGGGGATGTCAGGCAGAAATCAAGTACGGTACGCCGGGTTTATTTATGTTAGCCGGTTTTATCCTGCCGCTTCTTGCAACATCGTGGATCCTTAATGCGTTACGTACCCATTCGACCTTTGTTATGTGGTTCATTGGCTTACCTTTGACAGTTATCGGATGGTTATTCTTCTATAAGCTGAGCCAAAAACTGTTCTCTCGGCGGATACATTTTTCCCGGACTGTTAAAAAGTAAAAAACATCTCCTGTGAAGAGTGTCGCCGGGGGTTTTTCCATGCCTGCAGCGGAGAATATCAACGTTGTGTCAGGGACAGGAAAAAGTGTCGTAGCGGATGGCAGCAGAGGAGGGGCGTTATACACCCTGTCGTGACACGGCCTCCAGGGGGCGGTTGTCGTATCATTCAATGTATGGCTGTAACCCCGGGCAGTGAGTGCATATTCAGGCAAACAAAAAACCCGCAAACTCAGTGAGGATGCGGGTTTTTTGTGGGGTTTCCATCAGTCACCGGTACTGACAGAATAATGATTTGGTCGGCACGAGAGGATTTGAACCTCCGACCCCTGACACCCCATGACAGTGCGCTACCAGGCTGCGCTACGTGCCGGACTCTGAGGCACTATAGTACGGATAATTTTCAAAATAGCAATATCCGTGAACGCTAATTGTCTCATTAATCATCAGTTTGCAATAAAGCGTTTTTCTTCTGTCAGTACCTGCAACAGCAACCCAAGCTCCGGACGCTGTTTGCGCAAACGTCGTCCTTCAGCGTCATAAGTGGTGTAATTACCATCATTATTCAGCACCAGTGTCATCTGCGGGGTAGTGATGATCAGCCGGCCGGCATCATTGGTGCTGGTAACCCAGTGGTGCTGACGCTGCGGACTGAACAGGTCTTCGCCCTGAGAATAATCTTCCGCCGGGGTTGAAACATGCAACAGGCGTTGCATCAGGGTTGTCATCACATCCTGTTGATCGGTTAGCTGTCCGATACGTTGCGACGGTGTTGAAGGCCAGTGAACGACTAAAGGTACCTGTAATAACTCACGGTTACCGTCATCATCCCCGGTGTCATTGAAACTAATCCCCTGCCCGGCAGTGATGATAACGACCGTATTCTTCAGCGAGTTATTCTGCTGCAACTCGGTGAGAATTCGGGCAATTTGCTGATCAACATTGCCGCTACTCTGTGCATAATTTTTCTCACGTGCCGCCACGGTATTACCACTGGCATTAATCCCATCCAGTGACACCCATGAGAACCACGGAGCTGAAGTATTCTGTTGTTTCTGCAACCAGGCCTGCCATTGATCGACCGTCTGTCCGTCGTTTTGAGAGGTTGCTGCTGGCAGAGAGTAGTCTGCCAGTAATGCCTGACGGTACAGGGGCTGACTGAAGCCATCAGAAGAGAATAAACCAAACTGATAACCCTGATTATTCAGAGTGCTCAGCAGGGCAGAAGGCATCCGGGCCGCCAGAATCCCGTTCATATAACTGGCCGAAATACCGTAAAACAAGCCAAACAGCCCGCTTTCGCTGTTACTGCCGGAGCTGAAGTGCTGCGTAAACTGTATATTGCTGTCCGCAAACTGGCTTAGTGCCGGGAAACGGGTCGCCATATGAGACGCATCCGCTCCATTGACGGTGATCAGCATCAGATTATAGTGGCTACCGCTTTGAGTGAAATTGATATCACTGAGCGGATACGCCACGGAAACCGCATCCGGGTCTCCCTGCTGAATAAGCCGGCGCTGATATTCCTGCGGGTCCAGCAGGCCGTGTTTTTCAAGAAAGCGCCGTGCGGTCATCGGATAAGATAACGGCAGATTCGCTCTCTGCATGGTGATTGGCCGGTAAAAATTAGCATCTGCCCAGATATACAGAAGATGACTGGATAAAAATGCCACGATAAACAGCACAGCCAGAGGTTTGCCAAAACGTCGACGGTTGAGACTGCGCAGTTTCTGCCAGCTCCAGGTGGCAAAAAGCATTTCCACCAGGAAAATGACCGGCACCGAAATAAACATCAGTTGCCAGTCACGTGACATATCGCTCTGTTGCGGGTTGACCATCAAATCCCAGACCACAGGATTAAGATGCAGATGGAAACGATTAAAGACCTCGCTGTCCATTAACAGCAAGGTCAGCCCACTGGTGGCCAGAATCGAAGAGATAACCCTAAGCAATCGTTGTGACATCACAACGAACGTCAGCGGGAAAATGACCAGCAGATAAGCGGCAAAGACCAGAAAGCTGAAATGACCGACCCAGCTACAGTAAGCATAAATTCTGCCTGCCAGCGAGGCAGGCCAGTCAGTTACCAGCAGATAACGGCTGCCCAGGATTAGCGCGAAAAAAATATTAAACAGGGCGAACCAGTGCCCCCAGCTTATCATCCGGGACACTTTTTCCCTGTAGCTCTGCTGGCTGTTTACCATAGGGTTCAGATCATATCATCAATGTGCATGGTCTTCGCGGACAGAAGCCTGCAATGCTTCAGCGAAGGAACGTGCCAGAGTATGACGTTGCGCAGGCGCAACGCTGGCGTTAATCAGATTCGTCACCATATTGCCCAATACCATCAGGGAAAGGTCAGTCGGTGCTTTATCTTTTTCAAGTACTTCAACAAGTTCAGCGAGCAAGTTTTCTACACGCTCGTCACTATATCGGGATGATTGTGGCATATTATCAGTTAGCTAAGTCGTAAAAGGCGGCTATTCTACTGCAAACACGACTTTTTTTCTGCAATTTTATTGTCTGTTTACCTTCAGCATAGCGACGGTTTCGTTACTGACTGTTGTAGCCTATTGTGGCTGATCTTGCACCGTTTTTCATGTGCGGCTGGCTGAGATTTTGAATATTCTGAAAAATCACCGGGGGTCAGGACGGTATCCGGCAGGAAATAAGATTGAAAGACGTTCGGGGCAATGGTTGAATACGCATCTGCATAAGAAGGGGAGTCTGCCATGAGTCTGGATATTGACCAGATTGTCGTCCATCAGTTAATCAAACGTGATGAAGATCAGCTGGAGCTGGTGTTACGTGACTCTTTGCTGACGGCCAGCGAAGCTGTCGAAGAGATGCTGGAAGAGTTACATCGGGTCTATAGTGCTAAAAATAAGGCCTATGGATTATTCAATGAAGAAAGTGAACTGGCTGACGCCCTGCGTCAGTGCCGTCGCGGTGAGCAGGATTTTTTAGCTTTCAGTCGCGCCGCCACCGGCCGTCTGCGGGATGAGCTGGCAAAGTACCCGTTCGCGGAAGGCGGTGTGGTGTTATTTGCCCGCTACCGTTACCTGGCCACCGAATATCTGCTGATCTCTGTGCTGAATAGCCAGGCCAGTATGCGGGTGAATGAGAGCCTGGACATCAGCACCACCCATTATCTGGATATCAACCACGCGGATATTGTGGCACGGATTGATCTGACCGAATGGGAAACACAACCGGAATCGCTACGGTATCTGACCTTCCTGCGCGGACGGGTAGGGCGCAAAGTGGCAGATTTCTTTATGGACTTCCTCGGGGCCAGTGTCGGTCTGGATACTAAAGCCCAGAACCGTAGCCTGTTGCAGGCGGTCGATGATTACTGCGATGAGGCAAGCCTGGATAAAAAAGAGCGACAGGAATACCGTCAGCAGGTCTATACCTACTGTAACCAGCAGTTGCAGGCCGGTGAAGAAATCACGGTTCGGGAACTGTCGGGTGAATTACCGGAAGTGGCTGAGAAGAGCTTCAGTGATTTCGCCAGTGAGCAGGAATATTCGCTGGAAGAGAGCTTCCCTGCGGATCGCAGTACCCTGCGTCAGCTGACCAAATTTTCCGGCAGCGGGGGCGGACTGACGCTGAACTTCGATGCGATGTTACTGGGTGAACGTATTTTCTGGGACCCGGCGACAGATACCTTGACGATTAAAGGCACACCGCCCAATCTGCGGGATCAGTTACAGCGCCGGACAAACAGTAAATCGTAATCCGGTTGCATAAAAAAACGCCGCATTATGCGGCGTTTTTTGTAAAACCATTCAGCGATTAAGCACGAACGAAGTCGATGTGCTGAATTTTTGGTTTGAACGGGTGACGCTGTACGGCCTGAACTTTAACTTTAGTTTCTTTACCGTCAACAACCAGGGTCAGAACCTCAGAGTAAAACGCCGGGTTAACCTGCATGTTGATTAAAGAATCGTGGTCCAGTTCGATAGAAACAGCTGCTTCATTTCCGCCATAGATGATAGCCGGGAATTTTTTAGCTGCACGCAGGCGGCGGCTCGCACCCTTACCCTGCACTTTACGTTCTTCTGCTTTGATAGTGAACATTCTTATTTCTCTTCGTAATTCTGTTACAGGCGACCCAGCAACAGAAGGTTATTCATAAGCACTCTTACCGGATGTAAAAGCGCGCGGCATTATAACGGCTTCACTGACGCCGGGCAAATAAAATCACCCGGCGGGCGCTTTAGCGCAACTGGTGAGCTTTACGGAAACGCCCCTGGTAATCAAAGACCTTATGGCGTATTTGCCAGAAATGACCTTTTTTGCGGGCGACAATAAAGTCCGGATAACGGAAATGCTCACTCAGTGCCGCCAGGTCCGCCGCCGTTTGCCAGTGAAGCGGCGTTGCCGGGGCCTTATGATGTTGTCTTAAAAACAGCGTTTCAAAAATATGACGCTGTCCCGGGGTCTGCAGCCGGAAAAGCTCGCTAACTTCGGTGGCCTCCTCATCGTAATAGGTGACCTTCAGGCTTTCGCCCCGGCTATCGCGGCCCGGCTGCAGGGTCATCCCTGCGCAGCGTAACACCAGGGCATCTTTCAGTTTTAGCGCAGCCTTCAGCATATCGTCGGGGTCGGTCAGAATGCACTGGCACTGATGACAGACCCGGGCGGCTATGTCATTTTCCGCATTACACTGCGGGCAGGATTTAAAACGGAACCGGAAATCACACTGTTCACGGGGAGCGTCCGGGAAGTCAATGATCCCCTGGCAACGTCGGCCAAAATGCTCGGTGATGGTACCGTCGGCGGTGGTTTTGCCCCAGAACGTATTGGCAAACCCGCAGGCCGGACAGAAAACCTGTACCGGCTTATTATCACTGGCCCCTTTCGGGGTACCGATTTCCGGACTGAACAGGTCATGAGGATTACCGGCATAGTCGAGGATAAGACAATCCGTTTTACCGGGTGACAGGCGCAGCCCCCGGCCGACAATCTGCTGATACAGGCTGACGGATTCGGTAGGGCGAAGGATGGCGATAACATCCACGTGCGGCGCATCGAATCCGGTCGTCAGCACAGAGACATTCACCAGATATTTAATTTTCTGTTGCTTAAACGTGGCCAGGATTTCGTCCCGCTGCCGTGCAGGCGTTTCGCCGCTGATCAGGGCACTCTCCGGGGGCAGCAGACCGAGAATTTCCCGGGCGTGCATCACGGTGGCCGCAAAAATCATCACGCCGTGCCGGTCTTCAGAAAGTTCAATCACCTGGCGGATGATTTCCGGTGTCACACGCCGTTGTTTGCTGAGCTGATTATTCAGGTCCCGTTCGCTGAACAGCCCTTGCTGCGACGAAAAAAGGGCGGAAAAATCATAGTGAACCACCGGCATATCAATCCGGTGGGGATCGGTCAGATAACCATTTTTTATCATATAGCGCAGTGGCAGTTCATAGATACATTCATAGAACAGCGCATCCGCATCGCCGCGTACCATACCGTGGTAGTGCAGATGATAGATCCAGCCTTTCCCCAACCGGAAAGGCGTCGCGGTCAGCCCCAGCAGCCGGAGTTCCGGGCGTCGCTGGCGCAGATAAGAAAATATGGTCTGATACTGGCTTTCCTTGTCGTCGGCAATCCGGTGACATTCGTCGACAATAATCAATGAGAACGCGTCGTCAAAGGCGTCCAGGTTACGGGCCACGGATTGCACACTGCCGAACACCACTTTCCGGTGGCTCTGTTTTTGCTGTAAGCCGGCAGAGAAAATATCTGCGCTGAGCCCCAGCGCTTCATATTTTGCATGGTTCTGAGCAACCAGCTCTTTCACATGGGCCAGTACCAGTACACGGCCCCGGGCTTTGCGGGCCAGTTCGGCAATCACCAGGCTTTTACCGGCCCCGGTGGGCAGAACAATGACGGCCGGTTGCTGATGCTTACGGAAGTAACTGATGGTGGCATCCACCGCTTCCTGCTGATAAGGGCGTAGCGTAAAAGACATAAAACGTCACTTTTCCGGGACTGACTTAAGGGATCGCATGCCATCACTGACAGTGCAGTACAGAACACGCTATACTGACCGGCTGAAGATGACGGTTAGCGTCATTGTATTTACCCTTCGCTGCTACAGGCAAAAAGAAATTCATGCGACTTGATAAATTCATCTCTCAACAACTGGAAGTTAGCCGGGCTATTGCATCCCGCGAAATTCGTGCTCAGAAAGTCACCGTCGATGGCGAGGTAGTGAAAGACAGTGCTTTTAAGGTCTCTGAGGAGCATGAGGTTGCCTACGACGGTAACCGGCTGCAACAGATCACCGGCCCCCGCTATTTTATGCTGAATAAGCCGCAGGGGTATGTGTGTGCGACGGATGATGAAGAATACCCGACGATTTTATATTTCCTCGAAGAGCCGATGGCCTGGAAACTTCATTCCGCAGGGCGTCTGGATATTGATACTACCGGACTGGTACTGCTGACCGATGACGGACAATGGTCACACCGCATCACTTCGCCACGCCATCATTGCGAAAAAACCTATCATGTCACGCTGGACTCTCCGCTGGATGAGCAGGTCGCCGAACAGTTCGCCAAAGGTGTGGCACTGCGCGGGGATGACGAGGCGACAAAACCCGCCGTGCTGGAGGTGATCACCCCGACCGAAGTGCTGCTGACCATCAGTGAAGGGCGCTACCATCAGGTCAAACGGATGTTTGCTGCCGTGGGTAACCATGTTGTCGCACTTCATCGCCAGCAGATCGGCGATATTGTGCTGGATGAGGCCCTGGAGCCTGGTGAATACCGTGAACTGACCCGTGAGGAAATCGACAGTGTCGGCCTTCCTGTAGAATTACAACAAAAAACAGCGCGTCGTAAATAGCCTGTTCCCCCCGGAGAAAAAAATTGAGGCTTATCGTTATTCTGGGCTTACTGGCGATGCTGATGCCACTGTCTATCGACATGTATCTGCCTGCTATGCCACAAATTGCCAGCGACTTTATGGTATCCAGCGGTAAGGTCCAGATGACGCTGAACATCTATATCCTGGGGTTTGCTGTCGGTCAGCTCTTTTATGGCCCGCTTTCCGACAGCCTGGGGCGAAAGCGGGTGTTACTGCCAGGGATTGGGGTTTTTATCGCGGCGGCGGTGGGTTGTGCGCTCTCCGGGAGTATTGACCACCTTATCTGGATGCGGCTGCTCCATGGCCTGGCCGCGGCATCTGCCGGGGTCGTGATCAATGCCATTATCCGCGATTCTTATGCCAGCGCTGAGTTCTCACGCATGATGTCGATAATGATGCTGATCACCACGCTGGCACCGTTGCTGGCCCCGATTTTCGGAGGCTGGCTGCTGCTCGTTGGTGACTGGCAATCCGTATTCTGGACCCTGGCGGTGGCAGCTCTGGCCGGGTTCCTGCTGGTGACGTTTTTTGTGAAAGAATCGTTGCCTGTCACGAAACGTCAGCCGTTGCATCTGCGAACTATCCTGAACAACTTTATTATTTTGTTTCGTAACAAAACGGTCTTTGCGCTGATGATGGCCAGCGGATTCTCGTTTGCCGGTTTATTTGCTTTTCTTAATGCAGGGCCATTTATTTATATCCGGCTTTATCATATTTCACCGCAGCATTTCGGTTATTATTTTTCGCTGAATATCGTTTTCCTGTTCACGATGACATTTATTAATACCCGACTGGTCCGCAAAACAGGGCCGCTGTTCCTGTTTCGCATGGCCCTGATGATACAGTTTGTTGCGGGTATCGCATTATTACTGGTCTGTGCATTAGGGTTGGGGTTGTATCCTCTGGTGCTGAGTGTGGCGGTCTTTATCGGCTGTGTGTCTATGGTCTCCTCCAACGGAATGGCGGTTATTCTGGATGACTTTCCGCACATTGCCGGGACGGTTTCTTCACTGGCGGGTACACTACGCTTTGGTATTGGTGCACTGACGGGGGCGTTATTATCACTGTTCAGTTTTAACTCGGCCTGGCCGATGGCCGGAATGATTGCTGCCTGCGCCACACTTTCTGTCTTACTGTTTCGTTACGCCTCCCGAAGTCAGCGTCAGGGCAGACCGGCAGAATAATAATTAAGCAGGCAGGGGATCGGTTTGCTGGCAGGCGTTTACCGGCGGGGCAGGAGCGTATTCGTCACTGGAAAAAATAAGTCCGCTGGGATATCAGCAAAAAAAAACGCTGCCTGAGGGCAGCGTTTTTTTTAGTGTCTGGCTAAAGACTTTAAAGGCCTGATGACATTAACTGTTGACGTTAGTTAAGACCCGTCTTGCTTCGCGATAGCGATGTTTCCAGTAACTGTCATTAAGACTTGAAATCATTACGCCGCTGCTGGTGGAGGCATGGACAAAGTTATTATTGCCCAGATAAATGCCTACATGGCGGCCGGTCGAGCCAGAGTGAAACAATACGATGTCACCGGGACGCAGTTTGTTGCGTGAAACTTTTAACCCTGCATCCTGTTGTTCATAAGTCGAACGGGGTAAATCCAGACCAAACTGCTCGCGGAACGTTCGCTGAACAAAGGCAGAACAATCGATACCGCGTTTAGTGTCTCCACCCATCCGGTAACGCACGCCTTTCCAGTCAGCATACTGATCCAAAATACGGGACTTAACGTCCACATTTTTAACCATCTGCTCAAATTCAGCCTGAGACGCCTGAAGTAAAAAACCATTATGGTTGTTAACTTCATGCTTCTCTACCCGGGCAGTGGTTTGTGCGGGGGTGGTGCTACAGGCTGAAAGTAATGTTGCTAAAGCAATTGCGGGGACGACCCGCCAGATATATCTCAGAGAAGGTTGAGATTTGACCATTATATGTAGTTCCCTTCAAAGTCCTTACGACAAATTGCCGCTAGCCAGATAACAAGAAGAAAGAGAATAACCGGACGGGTATGCTGAGAGGCACTGATTATAGGAACACGCAGATAAGCAGATAAAATGCAGTGAACAGATAATACGTTAGCGCTTGTGTCAGAACATATGCCGATATAAAGGCAGGTTACCGCATAAAATGCCAACTGGCGAGTGCTTTTCGGGAAATTTTTGATTTAGATTAATCCAATAAAATTGCTTACCATTTGGGGAACAATCCGCCAAATCTGTCTTATTGTGAAAAATCACTATGACTACTGAGAACTTATCCCACTTCTCTGGCCGGCGACTGACCTGAAACCCGTTTTTTTTGGCAGGAACCCTGCAAAATCCTGACGGACATTTTCCACGCCATTACCTGCTTTGCAGGCTGCCAGGGCCTGTCATTACTGGCCTGGCGGGTTATTAACATCATCAATACTCTCGCCGGACGAACGGGTTGCCCTGTCAGGGTGCAACATTCAGGTTGCTGCGCGAAAACAGTGCATGATCTCCGGGCTACCGGCTTCGGTATCCGGTCTGTGGCACAGATAAGTGAACAGGCGTATACGTGACCCCGGAGCAGGAAGAAATAACCCGGATTTATCCTGGCTGTGACTGTTTATTATTTCTGGCACGAAAAATGCTTCACTGGCAGGTAAGGAAATAAAAACTAAGACGATATGACGAAGTTTCAGTCGCAGCACAACATGATGAGGTCTTTATGGCAAAGGGTGCATTTAAACAGAAACTAGGGCTGGTTGATCTCAGCCTGTTAGGAATAGGCTCGATGATCGGGTCCGGCTGGCTTTATGCCGCATTAACCAGTTCAGGTTATGCCGGTGCCCAGACAGGGTGGGCATGGATCCTGGGAGCCATTATCGTATTAATGATAGGTTTAGTGTTTGCTGAGCTTTCCGCGGCCATTCCGCGTGCCGGGGGATTTGTACGTTATCCTAACTTTTCTCACGGCAATGTTGTGGGGTTTGTTATCGGTGTCAGTTCGCTGCTGGCCTATACCAGTACTGCCGGAGTCGAGGTTGAGGCCGTTCGTCAGTACGCACAATACTGGTGGCCGGGGCTAAGTCACACGGATGGCAGCCCGACCGCCGCCGGGTTTCTGATCCAGATCCTGTTACTGGTTGGCTTTTTCCTGCTGAACTACTGGAGTGTCAGTGTCTTTGGCCGGGTGAATACCCTGATCACCACCTTCAAGTTTGTGGTGCCTTTACTGACCATTGCCACCCTGTTTATGTATTACCACGGTGCTAACCTGGATGTGCCACCACCACCACCGGGCGGTGCACACGGCATCTTCACATCACTGACCGGTGCAGGCATTGTGTTTGCCTACCTCGGTTTTCGCCAGGCGGTCGACTTTGCCAGTGAGGCTAAAAATCCTCAACGGAATGTCCCGTTGTCTATTATGATTGCGATTGCTGTGAGCTTTGTTATCTACATTGCCCTGCAGTATGCCTTTATGGGTGCAGTCCCTTCAGAAGCACTGACTGCCCATGGCTGGGATGGACTGAAACAGATCTTCCAGTCACCGTATGCGGATCTGGCCCGTAGCCTGGGAATTACCTGGCTGATTAACCTGATCCTGGTCGATGCGGTCATTTCCCCTGCCGGTACCGGTAATATCTATCTGGCCGGTGCCAGCCGTGTTCTGTTTGCCTGGGCACGTAACGGACACCTGTTCAAAATCTTCGGTGAGCTGGATCCTAAATCGGGTGTACCACGTGGTGCATTGTGGTTATCACTGATCCTGGCCATTGCCTGGACATTACCTTCCGAGTTCCAGGTATGGGGTGGACTGATTGGGGCAGTGACGTCAGCGACCGTTTTCACCTATATGCCAGGTCCGGTCACTCTGGGGGCATTTCGTCGTCATCTGCCCGGCATGGCACGTCCTTTCCGTCTGCCGCTGGCCTCAGTGCTGAGTCCGTTAGCCTTTGTCGCCAGTACACTGCTTATCTACTGGAGTGGCTGGTCCGTTAATGAACTGTTGATCCCGGTCTTTATTCTGGCCTGGCTGGGGTATGTCATCTTTGCGAAAAAGACAGCGACGTCTGCCCGTGACCTGAAAAGCAGCTGGTGGTTACTGGTTTACTACATACTGATCCTGGTGATTTCTTATCTGGGAACCTTTGGCGGAATTAATGCGATTGGCTCACCGACCGATATGATTCTGGCGGCTGTCGCAGCACTGGTCTGCTACTACTGGGGCGTGGCAACCAGCCTGCCTGTGCCGGAAATTAAGGATCACGAAGAACTGACTGACTGAGTATTAGCAACGCGACTCAGAAAGTATTAAACACAAGGCGCCTGATAAAGGCGCCTTTTTTACGCCTGGCTTCCCGCCTCTGCGCCTTGTTAATGCAGTACACGACCTGGTGATGCTCCCCGGAGAGGCCCGCGTACGGGATGTTCCCTCCGGCACCACCGTGCTGAGCGACGGGTCTTACGTTTTTTGCCGGAGGCGGGCTGACCCACTTTGTTACTGGCGGTTGATCACCGGCTATCCTTCCCGGATGTGTCCGGTCTGCGGGATATGCCCGTCGGCGGAAACCTCGGCTTGACTGTCAACATCAGCGGAGGATGAACAGCCCCTGACGTACAGGGGGGAATGCTCAACCCCTGGCGGTGGCCTGCTATAAATAAGAAAGGGACGACAGGAAGGTGAAAACGAAAAGGGCGGTGACGGGGCAACAATGAGTAAAAAAAACGCCAGTGCAGTCACACTGGCGCAGGTATGGAACCGTTTATTTTTTTCTGCGAGGCAGTTTTTTATCCAGATAGTTCACCAGCATGTCGCTACCCGGGGTCAATAGCCACCAGCTCATACCGACCAGAACGACAGACAGCGAGCCGACAGCGATATCGGTAAACCAGTGTGCGCCCGCCATGACACGAGGCATAGCAAAGACGAAGAAGATCACCAGGGCCTTAATAAAGGCGCGGCCGCCAAAATAACGCCACATAAAACAGGCGAAAATCATCAGCATCATCCCGTGGTCACCCGGGAAACTGTCCCCTGACGCATCTTTAGTCGGAATACCGGTCAGCTCACCTGCACGGTGAGCATTATGGAAGAACAACGTCGGGCTGCTATGAACCACCGGGATACGGTGACCCAGTTGGTTCAGCACGACCGCACTGATCAGCATGGTCACACCGATAGCCAGCATGCGATGGTGACCCGCCGCATCAGTTTTCCGCCAGTAGGAATAGTAGAGCAGTCCCATCGCTATCAGGGAAACCAGATCAAAGCCCCGGAAGTTAGTGATTGCAACGAAGATGGCAAACGCATGATGCGTCACCATCTGGTTGTTGAAACCGAAGAAAATGGCTTTATCGAGGCCGAACCAGAAACCGTGATGTTCCGGCAGATACCACGAAAAAAAGAGTGCGATGCCCAGGGCATTCAGCAACAGGATAATCATCAGACGTGAAAGGCGCATTTTATAAACTCATTTTTTAAATAACGGTGTAGGGTACAGATAAATAGATAAATGAATGTTCAACCATCCTTAATAAAGGTCAGTCACCGGCCGGTTAACCCGATCCTATTCCTGCGGCGAACATGTCAAAAAAACGCGCTTATTATACAGATTATTAAGTAAGAAAATTTGACAAATCACGTGATAAAGTAACCGTGTTCGGCGACATTTTTTCAGTTACAGCATACGGAATCCGCCAGCTGAAAGGCGTTTAAAAGCGGCGGGGGACAGAACAAGACGACCCCCGACGCTGAGGGGTTTCGATACAGAAGTCATACGAGCGCTTTGCGGGACGGTATTCAGGGGAGGGGAAGTACGGACGACCCTTGGGGTCGTCCGTGAGATCTTAATCAGCACGTCCCATATAACGACGTTCAGGGATATGAATACGGATTTTATCGCCATTGCTCAGGTATTCCGGTACCTGTACCACCAGCCCGGTACTCATTCCCGCGGGTTTGGTGCGGGCGCTGGCCGAAGCGCCTTTAATACCGGGTGAAGTATCGGTAATTTCCATATCAACGGTCTGAGGTAATTCCAGAGCCAGGATCTGGCCGTCCATGGTCAGGACATGCATCCCCGGGATCCCGCCTTCAGGAATGAACAGTAACTCTTCTTCAATCTGTTTCTGATTGAAATGATAAGGGGTGTAATCCTCATCATCCATAAAGACGTACTCTTCGCCGTCAATGTAGGAGAAACTCACGGCCCGGCGGCTGAGTGAGATAGTGTCGAGGATATCATCACCTTTAAAGCGTTCTTCTACCTTCAGTCCGGTACGGATGTCAGTAAAACGCATTTTATACAGCGTTGCGGCACCCCGTGCACTGGGGCTCTGCACATCAATATCTTTTACCAGCAGCAGCTTTCCGTTCCAGCTCAGGGCCATGCCACGTTTAATTTCATTCGCCTTCGGCATCGGTTTTCTCACTATGTCAGCAATACAGGGAATTATGCGCGCAAAGTTACTCGCGCAATGCGTGCCAGGCAAGAGAAAGAAGAGAAATTATTTAGCCTTTGATGTCGAAGGGTCTCAACAGAAGGCCGGCAGAGATAAACGTACCGCCAAGCGCAAGTTATAACTATTAGCCATCGCTTCCCCGGGATAACGGCTGATTCTCCGCTCACAAAGCCTGTAAGTGCCATCGTGGAAAAAATATCAGCAGGTGACAGTAATCAAAGTCAATACTCTGCATAGGCAATATTCCCCACGGGAGACTTTATGATACTGTAAAAAGAGATGTTATATTTTTATTATGCTTTAATTTTTAGATTATTACATGTTAGTATATGGGAAAATTACTGTAGATTTTTTGGTCATATCTCAATGCTTATAATGCGTTTTACTCACTGGGAATCCTGCTCTCCGGAGGAGTATTCTTTGTCGTGCCAACGATTTGGTTATAATTGTGAATCATCACCTGAATTTCTTAATTTCATGATGGAGCATGGGGCACCCGTTAAATTTTTCTCCTATAAAAAAAAGGGGGAGTTATTGGGGAGTGTGGCAGTAGAAAATGGCTGGTTAGCGAACGATATAAAAAATAAAACCTCTGCTGTTAATTACTTACCTATCCCCCGATGTTCTGTTTATTTACCGTTCAGTGATGCGTTAAGCAATAAACCCATTTTGCCCTTTCGGGCCAAATGTTTGCACCCGTTGCAAAATAAATTATTTTTGAATACCTCATATTCCTTGTTTAATAAAAGGAACGTGGCAATATCTAAAGATCTTCACTCGGGGTTTTCTAAAAAAACCGTCAGCACCAGGGAAAGGGAAATTCGTAAGTTTTATAACTCCGGGGGCGATTTCATCAATGTAAGCGAGGTTGATGGAAGTCAGTTATTTGATATATATAGTGATCTTTACTATGCGCGCCGTTCGGAAAGAATAGAAATGGCGGATGTAAACAGAGAGTTTTTTATTAAGCATAGCTCCTGTTTTAAAGGCAATCTGATGATGTTAAATGATGAGCCTGTCGCTATTCAATTATTGGTTTCTGTTATTAGTCACGGTAAATTCTTTGTTGACTTTATTAATATCGGATATCGTCAAACGAAAAATTCACATTCATTAGGAACAATGATTATGTGGAAAAATCTCACTACTCTGACTGAGGAGGCGAAGGAGAAGGGACTCGATTTATTCTATTCTTATGGTTTCATGTCGGGTGAATATAAAAACCGATGGTGTAATCCGCACAGTACGGGGCGTGTCCTGATATAGCGCGTATCCTGGTCTCCGGATCATGCTTAAGACAGGTCTCTGAAGTCATGCTCATATTTAAACGGATAAGGGTCAGGCATTACCGGGGAAAGCCGCAACCTTGCTGAAATCTCTCCGGATTTTCTCCGGAGCTGTGTGTTTTTGAGTTGGGGGAAGGGATAAACAGGCGCATTGAGTTTATGCCGGCCTGTGGCAGATTAAGATTTTGGCGGTTTTACTTTCATAAACGTCATGGGTACGTTTCTAAAAAGACAACCGCGCCGTGGCGATAGCCCTTCACATTCAGGGGGCTGTGATGGCCTCCAGCGCTATCAGATAAGTCATTGCATTATCACGACTCGTTGAACACATTTCACCAGAAGCCTTGAGGCCTGAGCAAACCGCAGGCCGCAGAGGCGAGTTAAATATTTGACACGAATAATCTTCTGAAAGTTGAGCGCATCGGGTATTGGCAGGCTTACCCTTCGGCATACCGGGGATAGGGCTTGAAATTGAGGGTGCGATACAACAAGCACCACATCCGGCACGACATTCCATCATGACCTCTGGTTAAGCATTTTGCAGACTGCGACGTTAACATACTCATTAAAGGACAGGAACACGCATTATGCGGCGGGCCACTCCGGTGAAGTTGTAAGCAGACCTGTTTAGGGTCAATCGTTGCTGAAATATGCTGACGCGGATAGCGAAATCTGATTTGCGTCAATGTAAATTCAGCGCTATACCGTACAATCATCAGATAAATGTCATGAAGTGTGCGTAGCCTCAAAAAATCGCTATAAGAATTTTGTTATTCATTGCAGCAGATTTTTTTTGGTGCATATATTACTGATACGTTTCAGCTCTGCCTGTGTTCCCTGTTGTCAGTCCCGGACACTTTTTTTTCTCCGTTAGCTGAAACGATTCAACTAAAGACAGTGAGGAGTCCTATGTTCCAGCTCGATGTACAGGCGATACATACTGGCGCCAGTGCCAGTGAAAAAACTGAGGCCATACGCCAGGTCGCATCTGCTCTGGCTTCTGCCGGCAATGTGACGGAAGGTTATGTCGACGGTATGCTGGCGCGTGAACAGCAGACCTCAACATTCCTGGGTAATGGTATCGCTATCCCTCATGGTACAACCGACACCCGTGATCAGGTGCTGAACACCGGGGTCCAGGTCTTCCAGTATCCGCAGGGCATTCAATGGGGTGAAGATCAGGTGGCTTATGTGGTTATCGGCATTGCCGCTAAATCAGATGAGCACCTGGCGTTACTGCGGCAGTTAACTCATGTGCTGAGTGATGACAGTGTGGCTGAAACACTGAAAACCGCGTCAGCTGAAGATTTACGTGCGCTGCTGATGGGTGAAAAACAGGCGGCTGAATTCCGCTTTGACACCTCGATGATCGCCACCCGGGTGGAGGCGACTGACCTGATGACATTACAGGCACTGAACGCCGGCCGTTTACAGGCCGCCGGAGCCGTGGACAGCCATTTTGTCAGTCAGGTGATCTCCCATGCGCCATTCCATCTGGGGCACGGGATCTGGCTCAATGACAGTGCTGAGGGCAACCTGTTCAGCGCCATCGCGATCAGCCGTGCAGCAACCACCTTTACCACGGCAGAAAATGAGCCGGTATCCTTACTCATCACTGTCGCCGCGACTGATGACCAGCCGCTCGGGGCGCTGGGGTATCTGCACCAGTTACTGACCGGGGATCACGCATCAGCACTGAACAGTGCCGATGCCGCCGGGATCCTGGCATTACTGACCAGCGATTATGTTGAAGAAGATGAAGTGGTGACCGCGGAATTTGTGATCCGCAACGAACATGGTCTGCATGCCCGTCCGGGCACGGCACTGGTCACTACCATCAAAAATTTCAAAAGCGATATTACGGTCACTAACCTGGACGGCAGCGGTAAACCTGCGAACGGACGCAGCCTGATGAAAGTGGTGGCACTGGGTGTTAAAAAAGGCCATCGCCTGCGCTTTACTGCCAGCGGAGAAGATGCGGCAGCAGCGATCACTGCCATCGGCGAAGCCATTGATAGCGGTCTTGGTGAGGGGGCAGCATGAGCAGACGTGTCGCAACAATTACGCTGAATCCGGCCTATGACCTGGTGGGCTTTACCCCGGAAATGGAACGGGGGGAAGTTAATCTGGTAAAAACCACCGGCCTGCATGCTGCGGGTAAAGGGATTAATGTCGCCAGGGTGCTGAAAGACCTGGGGATTGATGTGACCGTCGGCGGTTTCCTGGGTAAAGATAATCAGGACGGATTCCAGCAGCTTTTCAGCGAGCTGGGGATTGCGAACCGTTTCCAGGTGGTCGGCGGAAGAACGCGTATTAATGTCAAACTGACCGAGCAGGACGGCGAAGTGACCGACCTTAACTTTTCCGGATTCGATGTGACCGCGAAAGACTGGGAACGCTTTACGACCGATTCACTGAGCTGGCTGGGCCAGTTCGATATGGTCTGCGTCAGCGGCAGTTTACCGGAAGGAGTTTCTCCGGAAGCCTTTACCGTCTGGATGAAATCCCTGCGGGCGCTGTGCCCGTGCATTATCTTTGACAGCAGCCGCAGTGCGCTGGAGGCCGGGCTGAAAGCCGCCCCCTGGCTGGTAAAACCTAACCGCCGTGAGCTGGAAACCTGGGCCGGGAAACCGTTGCCGGAATTACAGGACGTTATTGATGCCGCGCATCAATTGCGTGAAGAGGGGATTGCTCATGTGGTGATTTCGCTCGGTGCGGAAGGCGCGCTGTGGGTGAATGCTTCCGGGGAATGGCTGGCCAAGCCTCCGGCCTGTGAGGTAGTGAGTACCGTGGGGGCCGGGGATTCAATGGTCGGCGGCCTGATTTATGGGTTACTGATGCGTGAGTCCAGTGAACATACCCTGAGACTGGCCACTGCCGTTGCCGCACTGGCGGTAAGTCAAAGTAATGTAGGCGTCGCTGACCGGACACAACTGGCGGCAATGATGGCACGTGTCGATTTACAGCCCGTGCACTGACAGCAGAAGAGGAATAAATGATGAAAGCGCTGCTGATAACTGATGCGTCACTGGGAAAAGCCAGTGCATATATGGCCGAAAAAGCGGCTGAAACGGCTGCTGAAAAATGCGGACTGACCTTAACCCGTTCGCCAGCCGAGGCTGAACTTGTGGTGGTTGCCGGTAAAAACGCTCCCACCGATCCGTCTCTGAGCGGTAAGCCATTCTGGCAGGGAGATCTTCAGGCACTGCTGAATGATGCAGTGGCCTTTCTGACCACGGCTCGTGAACAGGCAACTCCCTGGCAGGCACCGGTAAATGCTCAGCCTGTGGTGGCTGAGACCAGCGGGGCCAAACGTATTGTGGCGGTAACCGCCTGTCCGACCGGCGTCGCTCATACCTTTATGGCGGCAGAAGCCATCGAGGCAGAAGCTAAAAAACGTGGCTGGTGGGCGAAGGTAGAAACCCGCGGATCAGTCGGTGCCGGTAATCCGGTCAGCGCTGAGGAAATCGCGGCTGCCGACCTGGTGATTATTGCCGCCGATATCGAGGTTGATCTGGCTAAATTTGCCGGCAAACCCATGTACCGCACCTCGACCGGACTGGCACTGAAGAAAACCGCCCAGGAATTTGATAAAGCCCTGGCGGAAGCTAAGCCGTACCATGCCGCGGGGGCGTCAGCCGATCAAGCTGCTGCCAGCGAGGGTAATAAAGAAAAGGCCGGCGCTTACCGTCACTTGCTGACCGGTGTGTCTTACATGCTGCCGATGGTGGTCGCAGGTGGTCTGAGCATCGCGTTATCTTTCGCCTTCGGGATCACGGCCTTCCATCAGGAAGGGACGCTGGCTGCCGCACTGATGCAGATTGGCGGGGGGAGTGCGTTCGCGTTAATGGTGCCGGTGCTGGCGGGCTACATTGCCTTCTCGATTGCTGACCGTCCTGGTCTGACACCGGGGCTGATTGGCGGTATGCTGGCGACCAGCACGAATGCCGGTTTCCTTGGCGGTATCATTGCCGGTTTCATTGCCGGTTATGTGGCGAAATTTATCAGTACACGGCTGAAACTCCCGCAGAGTATGGAAGCCCTGAAACCTATCCTGATTATTCCATTACTGGCGAGCCTGATCACCGGCCTGCTGATGATTTATGTGGTCGGCAAACCGGTAGCAGCCATTATGGAATGGCTTACTCACTGGCTGGGTAACATGGGTACGGCGAACGCGGTGCTGCTGGGTGCGGTGCTGGGCGGTATGATGTGTACCGATATGGGGGGCCCGGTGAACAAAGTGGCGTACGCCTTTGGTGTCGGTTTACTGAGCAGCAAAACCTACGCGCCGATGGCCGCCATTATGGCTGCCGGAATGGTACCTCCGCTGGCGATGGGGCTGGCGACTTTACTGGCTAAAAGGAAATTTAATAAAAGTCAGCAGGAAGGCGGTAAAGCCGCACTGGTGCTGGGGCTGTGCTTTATTTCTGAAGGTGCCATTCCGTTCGCTGCCCGTGACCCGATGCGGGTGATCCCTTGCTGTCTCGTTGGCGGTGCGGTGACCGGGGCTATCTCTATGGCTATCGGTGCCCAACTGATGGCACCCCACGGCGGCTTGTTTGTTCTGCTGATCCCGGGGGCGATTACTCCGGTACTGGGTTATCTGTTATCCATTATTATCGGAACGGCGCTGGCGGGTATTGCTTATGCCTTCCTGAAAAAACCGGAAGCAGTCACCGCCTGAGGGATGTGTGATTTGAAAAACAGGGCGCATTGCGCCCTGTTTTTTTATGCTGTCTGTTGTGCTTTCAGCCAGGCAATTTCATCTTTCCAGATATCCGGATTCACGGTTTCCAGAATTAACGGAATACCATCAAAGCGGGGATCTTTCATCAGCCAGCTGAACACGGTATTGCCGATATTCCCTTCGCCCAGACTGTGATGGCGATCTACGCGGCTGCCGAATTCACTTTTCGCATCATTCAGGTGCATGCCCCGCAGGTAGTTAAAACCGACAATCCGCTCAAAATCCCGGAAGGTGTTTTCACAATCTTCGACCGTACGCAGGTCGTAACCGGCGGCAAAGGCGTGACAGGTATCGATGCAGACACCGACACGGCTTTTATCTTCAACGTGATGGATAATTTCTGCCAGGTGTTCAAAACGGAACCCCAGGTTACTGCCCTGACCGGCGGTATTTTCGATGACTGCAGTTACGCCCCGCGTCTGATCCAGCGCGATATTGATCGATTCGGCAATCAGCTTCAGACAGTCTTCTTCAGCAATCTGTTGCAGGTGGCTGCCCGGATGGAAGTTAAGTAATGACAGGCCAAGCAATTCCGCCCGTTGCATCTCATCAATAAAGGCCAGTCGTGATTTTTCCAGCGCCTCACTGACCGGATGACCAAGATTGATCAGGTAACTGTCATGGGGCAGAATTTGTCCTGAGCTGAAGTTATATTTTTCGCAGGCCTGACGGAAGGCATTGATACTTTCCTCTGTTAACGCCGCAGCGCGCCATTGGCGCTGGTTTTTGGTAAACAGTGCAAAGGCCGTTGCTTCCAGTTCGTGTGCACGAAGGACCGCGTTTTCCACGCCCCCTGCGGCGCTGACATGCGCACCGATAAACTTCATTACTTTCTCCTCACTTCCCGGTCTCTGGTAGATGTGACACATCATACCTGAGGATTTACTTCATAACATGCCATACCAACAGATTGACGCCAGCGCCGCCGATAATCAGCCAGAGAAAAACAACGCCTCCCAGCAGTAGTGGCTTCAGCCCGGCAGTTTTCAGCTGAGACAGGCGGGTGCTCAGGCCCAGGGCGGCCATTGCCATTGCCAGCATGATATTATCAATGCAGTGGATCCAGCTCAGCAGGGTGTCAGACAGTAAACCGAACGAGTTAACGACGGCGACCAGAATAAAAATCAGGGCAAACCAGGGGAAGGTGATTTTTCCGGGGCCTTCAGTCTCTGCAGACGGGCGGGTGCGGTTAACCCATTGGCCCAGCAGCAGCAGGAAGGGTGCCAGCATCATGACCCGCAGCATTTTGGCAATCACTGCGGTATCTTCGGCCTGCGGACTGATAGCATGGCCGGCTGCCACGACCTGGGCGACCTCATGGACGGTCGAACCGGTATAAATACCGAACTGTTCAGCACCGATCCCCGGCAGCCAGGGGTGGATAACCTCCCAGATCAGCGGATAGATAAAAATGGCCGCCGTACCGAAGATAACGACCGTCGCCACTGCGACGGCCACTTTTCCGGCATCGGCTTTAATGACCGGTGCGGTCGCCAGCACTGCCGCCGCGCCGCAGATACTGCTACCGGCTCCGATAAGCCACACGGTCTGTTTGTCCGGTTTTATCCAGTACAGTCCTGCCAGACTGGTCACCAGAAACGTGCTGCTCAGCATGATCATGTCGGTGACCAGGCCGCGATAACCGATATGGCTGATTTGCTGAAAGGTCAGGTTAAATCCGTATAAAATAATCCCCAGTCGCAGCAGGTAATGCTTACTGAAGGCTATCCCTTGTTCGCAACGAACGTGAACCGATGCGGGCAGCAGATTACCGGTAATAATACCGGTCAGGATTGCCAGCGTCAGTGCACCCAGTCCCAGCCTGGCAATCAGAGGGATCTGGATCAGAGGCAGCATGCCTGCCGCTATCACCCCGCTGAGCAGGATACCGTTGAGCAAGGGGAGGCGGGGCAGAGGTGCCCGGTGGGGCTGGTGCAGAGTCATCGTGTTCTTCCTTCCTGAGTTACTGACCTTCATCCTGCCGGGGTTTTTCTTAAAAGAGAAATTGATTATATATTTATAATTAACCACTATAACTGGTTATAAATCGGGTGTTACCCCATCCGTGAAAAATCCGTGAGGAGAAAGAGTGCATATCACCCTGAGGCAGCTGGAAGTATTCAGCGAAATTGTTAAGAGCGGGTCGACCACCCGTGCCGCGCAGCAACTGGCACTTTCACAGTCCGCCGTCAGTGCTGCGCTGGCTGATCTTGAACATCAGTTATCGGTGAAACTGTTCGATCGCTCCGGCAAGCGACTGATTGTGAATGAACACGGTCGTTTGCTCTACCCGAAAGCCGTCTCATTACTGGAGCAGGCCAAAGAGACTGAGCAACTTTTCCGCGAAGATCATGGCGCCATCCGCATCGCTGCCAGCAGTACTATCGGTAACTATCTGCTGCCCGCCATGATGGCAGAGTACCGGCGTGATTTTCCGCAGGCACCATTGGATCTCACGGTGGGTAACAGCCAGGATGTGATACAGGCTGTCAGTGATTTTCGCGTGGATGTGGGGCTTATCGAAGGACCTTGTCATATTACCGGCATTGTCAGCGAAAACTGGCTGCAGGACGAGCTGGTGGTTTTCGCTTCACCCCGGTCAGCCATTTTCAACCAGGCAGTCACGCTGGAAAGACTGGCAGATTCGCCCTGGATCCTGCGGGAACGGGGGTCAGGCACCCGGGAGATAGTGGATTATCTGCTGCTTTCTCATCTGCCTCATTTCAGAATTGAGATGGAGCTTGGAAATTCAGAGGCTATCAAGCATGCGGTACGCTACGGGATGGGCATAAGCTGCCTGTCACGCCGGGTGATCGCCGAACAGCTGGAAAATGGCAGTCTGCGCCAGGTTCCGCTGCCGTTACCGCCGCTGACACGGACGTTGTATCGCATCCATCATCAGCAAAAACATTTGTCCCGATCGCTGACCCGTTTTCTGTCTTATTGCCGTGAACAGGATATTGTCTGACCCGGCCCGCCCGGGGTTGCTAATAATAGGCAGGGGATTATGAAGGTAACTTATAACGCAGTGGTAATGCTATACAGGTAACGGTGAGCTGGTACAATCGCGCCTCATTTTTATCCAGCATAGTGTTTACTGATGAATAATAATACAAAAACAACAGATAAGCCTGGCCTGAAACGTGTATTAAAAGCCCGTCATCTGACGATGATAGCCATTGGCGGGTCTATCGGTACCGGGCTCTTTGTCGCCTCAGGGGCCAGCATTTCTCAGGCCGGACCCGGCGGCGCACTTCTTTCTTATGCCATTATCGGTCTGATGGTTTACTTCCTGATGACAAGCCTCGGTGAACTGGCAGCGTATATGCCGGTCTCCGGATCGTTTGCAACCTACGGTGCCAAATACGTCGAAGAAGGCTTTGGCTTCGCTCTGGGATGGAATTACTGGTACAACTGGGCAGTCACCATTGCCGTCGACCTGGTCGCCGCACAACTGGTGATGGGCTACTGGTTCCCGGACGTTCCTGGCTGGGTCTGGAGCTGCCTCTTCCTGGCGGTGATTTTCCTGCTGAACGTGATTTCGGTTAAAGGCTTTGGTGAAGCGGAATACTGGTTCTCGCTGATTAAAGTGGTGACCGTGGTTATCTTTATTATCGTCGGACTGATGATGGTGACCGGTATTCTGCGGGGTGCAGGAGAGGGTGGCTGGCATAACTGGACCATTGGCGGTGCGCCTTTTGCGGGGGGATTCTCTGCGATGATCGGCGTGGCGATGATTGTCGGCTTCTCTTTCCAGGGGACTGAACTTATCGGGATTGCGGCCGGTGAATCGGAAAACCCGGGCAAGAATATCCCGCGCGCTATGCGTCAGGTATTCTGGCGGATCCTGCTGTTTTATGTGCTGGCTATCCTTATTATCAGTCTGTTACTGCCGTATACCGATCCGCGTCTGCTGCATAATGATGTTAAAGACATCAGCGTCAGTCCTTTCACTCTGGTGTTCCAGAATGCCGGGCTGTTATCTGCGGCTGCGGTAATGAATGCAGTGATCCTGACGGCAGTGCTCTCTGCCGGTAACTCCGGAATGTATGCGTCTACACGGATGCTGTTTACGCTGGCACAGGAAGGGAAAGCACCAAAAATCTTTGCCCGTCTGACGGCAAATGGTGTGCCGCGTAATGCACTGATTGCGACGACCGTGATTGCAGCACTCTGCTTCTTATCATCCAAATTTGGTAATCAGACCGTCTATATGTGGTTACTGAATACCTCAGGGATGACCGGCTTTATTGCCTGGCTGGGGATCGCCATCAGCCATTACCGCTTCCGTCGCGGTTATGTGGCGAAGGGGCATAACCTGGCAGACCTGCCTTACCGTGCAGGGCTCTTCCCGCTCGGACCGGTGTTTGCGTTTGTGCTCTGCCTTATCATCACACTGGGACAGAACTATCAGGCCTTTATGGCCGATACCATTGACTGGTATGGCGTGGCAGCGACCTATATCGGTATTCCGTTGTTCCTGGTGATCTGGCTGGGCTATAAATGGACGCGCGGGACCCGTTTTGTGAAATACCACGAGATGGAATTCCCGGCCATTTCCAAAAGTGACAGCTAATCTGTCAGTCCGGTTAGCTTAGTAATAAAAAACCCATGCAATGCATGGGTTTTTTTATGGCTGGTGTTGCGTCAGGCCGCCAGCAGATGGCGTGCGTGGAAACGAAGATGATCTTCAATGACGCTGGTAATGAAATAGTAGCTATGGTCATAACCTTCCTGCCAGCGCAGGGTCAGATCATATTGATGTTCACGGGCGATATTTTCCAGCACTTCCGGTTGCAGCTGTAGCGGGTAAAAATTATCAGAAAGCCCCTGGTCTATCAGCACCGGCAGCCGGTGGGTGGCTTCCGCCATCAGCAGGCTGGCATCATACTGACGCCATGCATCACGATCCGCTCCCAGATAGGCGGTAAAGGCTTTCTCGCCCCAGGGGACGGAAGAAGGATTGACGATGGGGGCGAAAGCCGAGACCGAGGTAAAACGTCCGGCCTCACGCAGGGCCAGTACCAGCGCACCGTGGCCCCCCATCGAGTGCCCCATAATAGCCTGACGATCGCTGAAGCTGAAGTGTTCTGCCAGCAATGCGGGCAACTCCTGAGTCAGGTAATCGTACATACGATAATGCCGGTCCCAGGGGGCCTGTGTGGCATTAAGATAAAATCCGGCTCCCTGGCCCAGGTCGTACTGCTCATCGTCGGGAACCTCACTGCCACGCGGACTGGTATCAGGCATAATCAGCGCAATACCTTGCCCGGCGGCCAGTCGTTGAGCGCCGGATTTCACGGAAAAATTCTCATCAGTACAGGTCAGCCCTGCCAGACACCAGAGCAGCGGAACCGGCTGAGCGGTCGCTGCCGGGGGCAGGAACAGACTGAATTTCATCTCACAGCCCAGCGTCGCTGAGGTATGTTGCCAGCGTTGCTGGCGGCCACCAAACATCAGATGCTCTTCGCAAAGAGTGAGTCCGGACATATCACGCTCCTGTCATTAATCAGCATTCGGGGCTGTTGCAAAGGCAACAACCGTTAAAAAAATCAGGGGGAAACGGGCGTGCAAGGCGTGCTCCCGGTAATCTCTTCGTCGGTGCCTGCCGTGGTATCCCGTACAAAAAAGCGGATCATCAGCTCCTTGAGGGCTTCAACATTCGGGGTAAACGCATCCCGTCGCCAGATAAGGCAGGTTGAGACCTGGCTATATTTCTGCGGCAGATGATGAACACGAATACGTGCCCGGTCACTCATCTGAGCCAGCACGGAATACGGAATAATGGCAAGTCCGGCCCCTCCCGCCACACAGGCAATCATCGCATGATAGGAATGAATTTCCATAATACTGCCGGGCTGTGCGTCACCTTCGCGAAACCACTCCTCCAGCTTCAGCCGGTAAGAGCAACTGTTACGGAATGCAAAAAACGTCTCGCCCTGAACATCCCGCGGGCAGGTGACCGGCAGGTGTTCACTGCTGGTGATCAGCACCAGCTCTTCACGGAAAGCGACACAACTGTGCAGTTCGTCATAACCTTCCGGGCTGTCGGCCAGGGCGGCAGCCACCGTCCCTTCGCGTACGTGGTCGATAATTTCGCCGGATGTCCCGGTGATCAGGGACAGAGAGACCGACGGATAACGCTGGTGATACGCCGCGAGCAGACCCGGCAGGCGGGTAGCCGCCGTACTTTCCATGGTGCCGAGCGCAAAATTTCCGGCCGGTTCCCCCTGGCGGGTCATGCTGATGGCTTCTTCGCTTAATGCCAGAATACGTTGGGCATAACCGAGAAAGTTATGTCCGACCGGGGATAAACGTACCCGCTGTTTTTCGCGGATCAGTAAGTCGGTTCCCAGCTCTTCTTCCAGTTGTTTAAGGCGGGTGGTCAGGTTGGACGGCACTCTGTGGAGTAATTCTGCCGCCCGGGCGACCGAGCCGGTATCGGCAACGGCACAAAACATCCGTAGCTGCACCAAATCCATAATTATTCTCTTTATGAAATGAAGTTAAAGTGATTTATTCATAATTTTTGTGATTGTAGTCGCCGCGGCGGCGGCAGGCAAGCCTGAACCGCAGGGCTGATGTGTGAAATATTTTTTGCTGCTGATGAAAGATGATCACCGTAAGCTACTGGATAATCCCGCCGGACTGATTCACAATAAGCAATAATTATGATTCGCCGCCCGTTGCCAGGGCTGAGAATTCACCTGCCGGAGAATAGTAGATGTCCCTTTTAAGTCAGGAAGCGGCACTGGTACATGAAGCACTGGTGGCCCGCGGTCTGGAAACCCCGTTACGTAAGCCTGCGCGTGAACTGGATAACACCACACGTAAAGCGCTTATTGCCGGTCATATGACCGAAATTATGCAATTACTGAACCTTGATCTGGACGATGACAGTCTGACCGAGACTCCGCACCGTATTGCGAAAATGTATGTCGATGAAATCTTTTCGGGTCTCGATTATGCCAATTTTCCGAAGATCACGGTGATTGAGAATAAAATGAAGGTCGATGAGATGGTCACGGTGCGTGATATCTCGCTGACCAGTACCTGTGAACATCACTTTGTGACTATCGACGGTAAAGCTACCGTGGCGTATATCCCGAAAGATAAAGTGATCGGTCTGTCAAAAATTAACCGTATCGTGCAATTCTTTGCACAGCGCCCGCAGGTGCAGGAACGTCTGACCCAACAGGTGCTGGTTGCGTTACAGACGCTGCTCGGGACCAATAATGTGGCAGTGTGTATTGACGCGGTTCATTACTGCGTTAAAGCCCGCGGGGTTCAGGATGCGACCAGCGCGACCACGACCACGTCACTCGGCGGGTTGTTTAAGTCGAGTCAGAATACCCGTCAGGAATTTCTGCGCGCGGTCAGACACAACTGATTTCCCCGTTATCAGGCCATATCCTTCAGGATATGGCTTTTTCTTTCCTGTCAGGGTTGTCACATGCCGCGTTATCCCCAGCTTGATTTTATCCGTGGTGCCGCCATCGCCGGCATACTGCTGTTGAATATTGTCAGCTTCGGTTTACCCTCGGCCGCCTATCTGAACCCGGCCTGGCAGGGATTTATTACGCGTCCGGATGCCATCAGTTGGGCAGTCCTCGAGGTCTTTGCGCGGCTTAAGTTCCTTAACCTGTTCGCGTTACTGTTTGGTGCCGGACTGGTGTTTCAGTTGCCGAAAGGCGGAGCCTGGATACAGTCGCGGCTGGGCTGGCTTTTACTGTTCGGCGTGCTGCATGCCGTACTGTTATGGCAGGGGGATATTCTGGTGGCCTGGTCGCTGGCCGGGATGCTGAGCTGGCGGATGATCCGCGATGCACACTCTCCCGGCGTACTGATGCGCACCGGTATTCTGTTTTACGCGGTCGGGTGCCTGATGTTGCTGTTGTTCGGGGCGATATCTTCAGGCCATGCGGGCAGTGACTGGCTGCCCGGTGCCGCCGAGGTTTTTCTTGAACAGCAACGGGTACTGCACCCGGGTATGGCTGCGATAGATTACCGCACCGATCATCTGGCATCGATGCTGGTGGCATTTTTCGGACAGTATGGCTGGGAACTGACCGGACTGATGATGATCGGCGCGGCACTGGTGCATAATGGCTGGCTACTGGGTAACCGCCCCCCGGCCGACTATCTTCGTACAGCGGCGTTATTACTGGTTCCCGGTTTTCTGCTGGAAGCCGCCGGCACGACAGCCCAGTGGCTCACTGGCTGGTCATTCCGCTGGAGCGGATTTTATCTGCAAATTCCCGGCGAAATTGCCAGCCCGCTGATAAGCCTGGGGTATGCGGCACTGGTGCTGGCCGGCTGGCAAAAAATCTCATCGATGCGGGTCGGTTATCTCTTTTGCTGCATCGGTCGTATGGCCCTGAGTAACTATCTGCTGCAAACCCTGGTCTGTACGTTGATTTTCTCCACTGCCGGGTTCTTCCTGCATTTCCAGCGCTGGCAGTTGTTACTGATAGTGCCGTTTATCTGGGTGATCAATACGCTGTTTTCGCTGTGCTGGTTACGGTATTTTCCGCGCGGGCCGATGGAGCAACTCTGGCGGATCCTGACCCGGAAAACAGCCGGTTCCGGTGAGGGATAAGCGCGTTTGCCCGGCAAGGGCGGTATCCCGGGTTAGCGTACTGCTGAGTCCGGGCCTTCAGGCCCGGTGGTAACTCCGGGTTTCACTGCCGGGGGAAGCGCGGGGGGCCGGACAGGCACCTGTGCAGCGTTAGCCGGTACCGGACATTCTGTTCCCCCCGGCAGCATCTGATGGTAATTCCGGGGGCGGCGTCCGGCATCATTATCCGCTGCGCGGGTAACACCTGACAGGGCATCCGGCGGTCTGATCGGCAAAATCCCGGTAACGGGGCCGGAAACCGCAGGCTGACCGGCAAAGGTGGCCAGCAGAGCGCAATTTGCGGCATGAGCCTGATACCCGTCAGTCAGCGGGGCGGCTTTTGCTTTGTGTTCCGGGGCGGGTTGTTCCGGGGTTCCCTGTAACTGTTGCGGCGTAATGGCCGGATAGCCCGGGGCGTTATCAGGAATTTCGGTGACCGGCGGGATAGGGATCAACGGACCAAGATAGCGAGGCTCACTTTTAAACAGGTACAAATCCGCCAGGGCGGCAATGCGTGCAGCAATTTCACGGATGCGAATACCCAGCATATTCTTAGGAGAAGGAACGGCATAGCACTGTGCTGCAATCCCCTGATGCATCGCGATAAACAGGGCGCGTTCACAATGAAAACGCTGGGTAATAATGGTGAAATCGTTAGTATCAAACACCTTACGGGTACGGATTATAGAATCCAGCGTACGGAAACCGGCATAATCCAGCACAATATCCGCCGGGTCGACACCGGCACGGATAAGATCCCTGCGCATCGTCCGGGGTTCGTTATAACTCTGCAGGGCGTTGTCACCGCTGAGCAGCAGATAATTCACCTTTCCGCTGTTATAGGCATTCAGAGCGCCCTGGATGCGGTAAAGGTAATACTGATTCAGCTCACCGGTACGGTAATATTTTGAAGTCCCCAATACCACGCCGACTTCACGGTGGGGCAGCTGACTGACGTTTTCATAAATATAGGGGGCAGTTTTCCAGCTGATCCAACGGTCAAGCCCCAATGCAGTCACGCCTGCCAGTAAAATCAGGCAACAGAGAAGGGTAAAGAGACGTTTGAGCATGCGGCCGGATCACTCATCTGATAATTAAAAAGTGACCCAAGGGTACTTGAGCCACTTCGGTCAGGCAAGCGCAGACATTATCGCTGCGCTGCCGGTGGAAGGTTCTGCTGAACGGCAATCTCAGATTGAGGTCCGACGGTAATGGCGATAGGCCGGAGTCCAGAAATTATCCTCTATCGCCTGCGCCAGTGCCTCTTCGGAGCTTTCCGGGGCGACGCCGGCGAGCCGGGCGGCACGGGCCACTTCTATCGCTATCCGGCGGGAAACCTGCTGGATATCACTCAGTTCCGGCAATACCGGGCCGGTGGGGTCGGTAGCAAGAGGCGAGCAATCGGCCAGTGCCCGGCTGGCACTCATCAGCATAGAGTCGGTCACTCTGCTGGCCCCGGAGGCAATAATACCCAACCCGATCCCGGGGAAGATGTAAGCATTGTTACACTGGGCTATCGGGTAGACCTTATCCTGCCAGGTGACCGGCGCAAACGGGCTCCCGGTGGCTATCAGTGCTGCACCCCCGGTCCAGCTGATAAGATCTGCCGGGGTGGCCTCCACGCGGGACGTCGGGTTTGATAAAGGCATAATGATTGGCCGTGGGCAGTGACGGTGCATTTCACGAATAATTTCTTCGGTAAACAGCCCGGGCTGGCCGGAAACACCAATCAGGATAGTCGGTTTGGCGTTGCGTACCACATCCAGCAGAGAAACGTGATCACTGCCGGTTTCCCAGTCGGCGATAGCCTCTGAGGACTGCACCAGACGGGCCTGGAAAGGTAACAGGTTGGTCAGTTTATCCGTCAGCAGGCCGTATCGGTCGACCATCATCACCCGGCGACGGGCTTCGGTATCGCTCAGACCTTCAGACGTCATTTCATTAATAATCTGCTCTGCAATACCGCAACCGGCGGAACCGGCACCGAGGAACACAATGGTCTGTTCTGAGAGCGGGCTGCCGGCGGCCCGGCTGGCGGCGATCAGCGTGCCAACCGCCACGGCAGCGGTTCCCTGAATATCATCATTGAAGCAGCAGAGTTTATCGCGGTATTTTTCAAGAAGCGGAGTCGCATTTTTCTGTGCGAAATCTTCAAATTGCAGTAACGCATGGGGCCAGCGCCGTTTCACCGCACTGATAAATTCCTCTACGAAGGCATTGTACTCTTCCTCACCAATGCGGGGATGACGCCAGCCCATATAGAGCGGGTCATTCAGCAATTGCTGATTATTGGTGCCGACATCCAGCACGATAGGTAAGGTGTAGGCCGGGCTGATACCACCACAGGCGGTGTAGAGTGACAGCTTGCCGATAGGGATCCCCATGCCGCCGATCCCCAGATCCCCGAGACCGAGAATACGTTCACCATCCGTCACGACGATCACTTTGACATTCTGTTTGGTGGCGTTCTGTAACATATCTTCGATATGTTCGCGGTTAGGGTAGGAGATAAACACACCGCGGGCGCGACGATAGATGTCTGAAAATTGCTCACAGGCGGTACCGACCGTCGGGGTATAAATGATGGGCATGACTTCCTGCAGATGGTCTGCCAGCACACGATAGAACAGCGTTTCATTGGTGTCCTGAATATTGCGCAGAAAGACGTGCTTATCGATATTATTTTTGAATTCCTGGTATTGCTGCCAGGCCCTTTCGGCCTGTTCTTCAATGGTCTCTACGGTTTCCGGTAGCAGGCCATTGAGGTTAAACTCGTTACGTTCCTCCCGGGAAAAGGCGCTGCCTTTATTGAGTAGCGGAAATTCCAGCAGGATCGGGCCGGCATAGGGAATATATAGCGGTCGTTTACTCTCGTAATCCAGTTCCATCATTGATACTCCGTTGTAAAGCCCGGTCACCGGGTGAGGCCACCGGAAGGTCTTTAGTTGTCAGCAAATTACGCCTTTCCCGACGTTTTTCAAACAGGTTATTTGCCGGTAATCTGTCAGATTTCCGGCAAATTCATCTCAATTTATGAGCGGGTGAGGCAGACATAATCCAGATTATGGCAGCCGAGCGCGGCCAGGGTGGTCTGAGTCGCACTGCGCTGAAGCAGAGTGGCCTCTTCCGATTCGGCCAGCACGGCACGCTGAATTTCGGCGCAATCCCCGCCTTTGAGATTGAGCAGGATCAGCGCCGATTGCAGTGGCGGTAACGTCGGATTATACGCGGCATTTTCTGCATAGCGACCGGCATAAATTGCTCCGTCACGGGTCTGCAAAGCAACGCCGCTGAATGCGTCACTGTAAGGTGCATAACTGAGGCTGGCGGCATGTATCGCCGCCTGTGTCAGCGCGTCACCCTGCGGGATAAACTGCTGGTCACTGACATCCATCAGCACGCTGTGAATGTTCAGGTCTGCCGGGCCAAAGGCGGCCGGCAGATAGTCAGCCAGCGCCCGCGGTGGCTGATCCGGCAGGCAAACCGTCAGGGACAGGCCGCTGTTTAGCTCATTCATAAATTGCCGGCAGTGACCGCAAGGCGAGTAATTGACGGTGATCGCCGCCAGTTTCTCCTCGCCCGAAAGCCAGGCGTGGGTAATGGCGCTTTGTTCAGCATGCACCGTCTGTTGCATGGTGGCACCGCTGAATTCCATATTAGCGCCGAAGTACCAGCATCCGCTGACGCCCCGGGCGATGGCTCCGACGTTAAAATGCGAGAGCGGGGTGACGGCACAACTGGCTGCCAGTGGCAGCAGGGCCAGTGCCAGGGCATTTTCGTCAAGGCCGGTGGCAGTCATCAGATGATGTACGGTTTCCGGCTGAAGAAGGGCCGTAAAATGCGGGTCATCAAGCACGGGTTTCAGTGCCTGTTGCAGAGGGGTATCAAGTGTGGCAAACGCCGTGGTAAAACGTGGATGCATACAAAGCCTCATCGGGTGAGCCGGTTATCCCTGGTTTTTATAGGTGATCCCGGTCCGGGACACAATGTAATCTGCTCTCTTATTGCAGTTCTGTGTGACAAGCCGCAAAGTTCAGAAAAATAGCAGCAGAGAGATGTCCGGCAGCAGAGGAAAAAAAAGCCGGTTTGCACCGGCTTAACGAAATAGCTTGTCAGGATTAACGCACCGGCATGCCCGGTTGCGCACCACTGTCGGCAGACAGAATAAACAGGTCTTTGCCCCCGTTACCGGCTGACAGCACCATCCCTTCAGACACGCCAAAGCGCATTTTACGCGGGGCCAGGTTTGCGACGATGATCGTCAAACGGCCGACCAGCACCGACGGATCCGGGTAAGCCGCACGGATCCCGGAGAAGATCTGGCGTTTTTCGCCGCCCACATCCAGCATCAGGCGCAGGAGTTTATCGGAACCCTCTACCAGCTCTGCCTGTTCAATCAGTGCGACACGCATATCGACTTTGGCAAAGTCATCGATGGTAATCACACCTTCCACGGACGCTTCTTCCTTTTTGGCCGGTTTTGCCACGGCAGCCGTTTTCTTCTGAGTCGCCGCCGCAGCAGGTGCTGCCTGTGCCGCATCTTCTTTTGATGCATCGACCAGCGCCGTGACTTTACTCATCTCGATCCGCTGATAAAGCGCCTTGAAAGGTGCCACAGTATGACCGGTCAGCGGCTGTGCAATGCTATCCCAGCTCAGTTCGCTGTTCAGGAAGGCTTCACTGCGGGCAGAGAGTTCCGGCAGTACCGGTTTCAGCCAGGTCATCAGAATACGGAACAGGTGGATCCCCATCGAACAGATAGCCTGCAGGTCAGCATCACGGCCTTCCTCTTTGGCAACCACCCACGGTGCCTGCTCATCCACATAACGGTTAGCCAGGTCTGCCAGTGCCATAATTTCGCGGATAGCACGACCAAACTCGCGACTGGCCCAGGCTTCACCGATTTTCTCGCTCGCATCGACAAAGGTCTGGTACAGCGCCGGGTCAGCCAGCGTCTCAGAAAGCTTGCCGTTGAAACGTTTCGTGATGAAGCCAGCATTACGGGATGCCAGGTTAACCACTTTGTTCACGACGTCGGCATTGACCCGCTGTACGAAGTCTTCCAGATTCAGGTCGATGTCATCGATACGGGAAGAGAGTTTCGCCGCATAGTAGTACCGAAGGCTGTCGGCATCCAGGTGTTCAAGCCAGGTGCTGGCCTTGATAAAGGTCCCGCGGGATTTAGACATCTTGGCACCGTTAACCGTGACATACCCGTGGACAAACAGGTTATCCGGTTTGCGGTAGTTGCTGCCTTCCAGCATGGCAGGCCAGAACAGGCTATGGAAGTAGACAATATCTTTACCGATAAAGTGGTACAGCTCGGTGGTGGAATCCTTTTTCCAGTATTCGTCGAAGTCCAGATCACCGCGTTTATCACACAGGTTTTTGAACGAGCCCATATAACCGATAGGGGCATCCAGCCAGACGTAGAAATATTTGCCTGGCGCATCCGGAATTTCAAAGCCGAAATACGGGGCATCACGGGAAATATCCCACTGTTGCAGGCCGGATTCGAACCATTCCTGCATTTTGTTCGCTACCTGCTCCTGCAGCGCGCCGGAACGGGTCCAGCTCTGCAGCATGTCAGAGAAAGAAGGCAGGTCGAAGAAATAGTGTTCGGAATCACGCATCACCGGCGTGGCGCCGGAAATCGCTGATTTTGGCTCAACCAGTTCGGTCGGGCTGTAGGTGGCCCCGCAGACTTCACAGTTATCACCGTACTGGTCGGCTGCCTTACATTTCGGGCAGGTCCCTTTCACAAAGCGATCCGGCAGAAACATGCCTTTTTCAGGATCGAACAGCTGTGAAATGGTGCGGTTCTTAATGAAACCGTTGTTTTTCAGACTGCCGTAAATTTTTTCAGACAGGACGCGGTTTTCTTCACTGTGGGTAGAGTGATAGTTATCGTAACTGATATTAAAACCAGCGAAATCTTTCTGATGTTCCTGGCTCATCTCTTCAATCATTTTTTCCGGGCTGACGCCCAGTTGCTGTGCTTTCAGCATGATGGGGGTGCCATGGGCATCATCGGCACAGATGAACCATACAGTATTGCCACGCATTCGCTGGTAACGCACCCAGATATCCGCCTGGATGTGTTCCAGCATATGCCCGAGATGGATAGATCCGTTAGCGTACGGCAGGGCGCACGTTACCATTATTTTCTTTGCGACTTGAGTCATAGTTTGCGTAGCTTTCTGTTATTTGGAAAAGAGTCTGAATGGTAACCGAAGGCACCCTTAACGTAAACAAGTGCCGGGCGATAAAGGCAGGATCGCTGACATGCCGGTCAATCTGCTACTATAAGCGAAGAAAAATGGTTTACCGGGCGTGCCGTTCGTCACGTCCCCGTCAGAAGGAGAAGGGATAATGCCGGCACTCACCCCGGAAGAATTACATGCACAGGTCAGTGCGGTAGTTGCCGCGTTTCAGCATCCAACCCTGCAACAGGATCTTATTCGCCTGCAGGCCCTGCACCATGTGGCGTTACTGGATAATGTTTTACACATTGAACTGCTCCTGCCGTTTGCCTGGCAGTCGGGCTTTGAGTCATTGCAGGAAGAAACGAGCGGAACACTTTGCCAGATCACCGGTGCTGACCGCGTGGAATGGCGACTGAGCCATGAGATTGCCACCCTGAAACGGGCCAAAAATCTGCCAGGTGCCCGGGGCGTAAAAAATATTATTGCCGTCAGTTCCGGTAAAGGGGGGGTCGGTAAGTCGTCCACGGCGATTAATCTGGCCCTGGCACTGCAGGCTGAAGGGGCAAAAGTGGGAGTACTGGATGCTGATATTTACGGGCCTTCAGTCCCCATGATGCTGGGCAGTGAGGGCGAGCGCCCTTCATCGCCGGACGGCAAGCATATGAACCCCGTGATGGCCCACGGGCTGGCAACGAATTCAATAGGGTATCTGGTGACCGACGACAACGCGATGGTCTGGCGCGGTCCGATGGCCAGTAAGGCACTGATGCAGTTGCTGAATGAGACCCTGTGGCCGGAGGTGGATTACCTGATTGTGGATATGCCCCCCGGCACCGGTGATATTCAGCTCACGCTGGCGCAAAATATCCCGGTGACGGCCGCACTGGTGGTCACCACCCCGCAGGATGTTGCGCTGCTGGATGCGAAAAAAGGCATAGTGATGTTCAATAAAGTGTCGGTGCCGGTGCTGGGTATTATCGAAAATATGAGCGTGCATCTCTGCAGCCAGTGCGGGCATGCGGAAGCTATTTTTGGTACCGGCGGCGCAGAAGCGCTGACGGAAGAGTACGGCCTGCATCTGGCCGGAAAAATCCCGCTGCATATTTCGCTTCGTGAAGATCTGGATGCCGGACAACCCACGGTGAGTCGCTGGCCCGATAGCGGGTTTACCCGACTGTATCGTGATATTGCCAGCGGTATTGCTGCCAGACTGTACTGGCAAGGCGAGGTTGTTCCGCCGGATATTTCTATCCGTACCCTGTAAACAGATTGGGTCTGTTGTCATCCTCTTACGCCGCGGGGCCTCCGCGGCGCTGCATCGGGTCTGTAGCGTATTGTCAGGCAGACCCCGCCAGTCGCCTGAGCGGTTACTGATATTTTCGTTGCCTGCCGGTGAGCGGGGCGGATGATCCCTGCGACATGCTCCGACAGAACGATAGCCCGGGTCAGTTTAATAGGTTTCAGTGATTACATTGATAATGACAGTGTATTAGCCCGTGCCCGCCCCGACGGTTACTCTGTAGCTCAACTTTTCATGGAGGGCAACTCATGTCAATTATCAATACTCAGATTAAACCGTTCAAAAACAGTGCATTTAAAGATGGCCAGTTTGTTGAACTGACAGAAAAAGATGTGGCAGGTAAGTGGAGTGTCTTCTTCTTCTATCCGGCTGATTTCACCTTTGTCTGCCCGACTGAGCTGGGCGACGTGGCAGACCACTACGACGAATTTCAGAAACTGGGTGTCGATATCTACTCAGTCTCTACCGATACCCACTTTACCCATAAAGCATGGCACGGCAGCTCAGACACCATCGCTAAAATCCGTTATGCCATGATCGGTGACCCGACCGGTGCGCTGACCCGTAATTTCGACATTATGCGTGAAGACCAGGGGCTGGCTGACCGGGGCACCTTTATCGTCGATCCGCAAGGCATTATCCAGGCCGTAGAAATTACCGCTGAAGGTATCGGTCGTGATGCTTCTGACCTGCTGCGTAAAGTGAAAGCGGCGCAGTATGTGGCGACCCACCCGGGTGAAGTGTGCCCGGCGAAGTGGAAAGAAGGTGAGGCAACACTGGCACCGTCACTGGATCTGGTCGGAAAAATCTAATACACCGCACCAGTCGACGTATTTTCACGGGTGCTCTGGCACCCGTTTTTTTTGTCAGGGGAAATGACCATGCTCGATACAACATTAAAGAACCAGCTCAGCAGTTATCTCGAAAAACTGACCCGTCCGGTAGAGCTGATTGCCAGCCTGGATGACAGTAAAGCTTCAGCAGAGGTGGGTGAGCTACTGGAACAAATTACGGGTCTGTCAGATAAAATTTCACTGCGCCGGGAAGATGCCCTGTTCAGCCGGCAGCCGTCATTTATGATTGCGCAGGCAGGGCAGACGTACGGGCCGGTCTTCTCCGGCTCTCCCCTTGGACACGAATTTACGTCACTGGTGCTGGCACTGTTACAGACCGGCGGTCATCCCTCGAAAGAGAGCCAGCAGCTATTATCCCAGGTGGCAGAACTCGACAGTGACCTGCATTTCGAAACCTATTATTCGCTTTCCTGCCATAACTGCCCGGATGTTGTGCAGGCGCTGAACCTGATGGCGATCCTTAACCCTAAGGTGACCCATACCGCTATCGACGGCGGCGTTTTCCGTGAGGAAGTGGAGCAGCGCCAGGTGATGGGCGTCCCCGCGGTGTTCCTGAACGGTCAGAGTTTCGCGCAGGGCAGACTGTCGCTGAGCGAGATTGTCAGCAAAGTGGATACCAATGCCGGTAAAAAAGCGGCGGAAGCCCTGAACCAGCGTCCGCCTTATGATGTACTAATTGTCGGCAGCGGACCTGCCGGCGTGGCGGCTGCGGTCTATGCCGCCCGTAAAGGGATCCGTACCGGACTTATCGGTGAACGTTTCGGGGGACAGGTACTGGATACCGTCGATATCGAAAACTATATATCGGTCCCGAAAACCGAAGGTGGCCGCCTGGCAGGCGCATTACGTCAGCATGTTGATGACTACCGGATTGATGTGATTGAAGCACAATCGGTCAGCCGTTTATTGCCTGCCGAAACCGCCGGTGAACTGCACCGTCTGACCACCGGATCCGGCGCGACGCTCAGTGCCAAATCCGTGATCCTGGCCACCGGTGCCCGCTGGAGAAATATGAACGTGCCCGGCGAAGAAGCGTACCGTACCCGCGGTGTCACCTATTGTCCGCACTGTGATGGTCCTTTATTTAAAGGTAAACGCGTTGCGGTGATCGGCGGCGGTAACTCCGGGGCTGAAGCGGCCATTGATTTAGCAGGCCTGACAGAGCACGTGACCCTGCTTGAATTCGCCCCCGAAATGAAAGCCGATAAAGTCCTGCGCGATAAGCTGCACAGTCTGCCGAATGTTGAGGTCATACTCAACGCGCAGACCCGTGAAGTGGTCGGCGATGGTCAGCAGGTGACCGGGCTGCAATATCAGGACCGACTCAGTGGCGAACTGCACAGCGTCGCGTTATCCGGCATCTTTGTGCAGATAGGCTTATTACCGAACACCGGGTGGTTAACGGATACCCTGTCGCTGAACCGCTTTGGTGAAATTGAGATCGACAGCAAATGTGAAACCAGCCGGAAAGGTATTTTTGCGGCAGGTGACTGCACCACCGTGCCCTATAAGCAGATTATTGTGGCTTGCGGAGAGGGGGCAAAAGCCTCATTGTCAGCGTTTGACTACCTGATCAGGACGCCGTCGCTGAATGGCTAAATTTCCTGCGCTGTAGTTTACGTCTGTATTTTTAATTATCCCCGCGGTTATCAGTAATAACCGCGGGGATTTTTTATATTAATTTTTTATTGTTCCTCAGGCGTCATCATTCGCAGGTGTTATTAATTGTTTACTGGTGATTATATTATTCACCCGGTTCCTGGATATTAATATAATTAACGTTAACAGGATTTAATGATTGAATAATAATTTACTTAAGTGGTTAATTTTAATAATTTGTTTTTATTAGCATCTTATGCTGAAATCAACGCCATTTACTGCCGCATAATTCCTGCTCTTTTACCGGGCGAAATATGCCTGCATATCATTCATGGCAGACGATGAATCAATGAAAATAAGATATCAGCTATTCGGCCTTCTGGTAGTGTTTTGCGTTATTTTACCTGCCAGTAGTAAAAGCAGGTTAGCGGACCTTGCCGATCTTTATCAGTTACCTCAGACGGGCCTGAACCCCCGTGAAGACGTGGGTAAGGGGCCGTCCACGCCGCCAAAAAACACAGCGCTTCCTGTTCAGCATTATAACCGCTGGCTCCCGTTGCTGGGGGAGCAAGCGGTAGAGAGGGGGTATGAGTTACCGCTGCCCTTCGGTATTGGCATTAACTATATGAATATCCGGCAGAATATCGATGTGAAGTCCATCGCGTTCAGTGGACTGGGCCTCGGGAACCGGGCCTTACCGGGGGGGCTTTTTGCTATTGATGCCAGTAAAACCCGGCAATATAGCCAGACCCGGACGCTTCGTCTGGATACCTGGATCCTGCCATTCTGGGATCTCTATGGCATTACCGGACAGACGCGAGGCCATTCCATGTCTTCTGTCGGGGTGGACTCTGATCCGGATCAGTTTAAAGGTGACCTGATAAACCAGATGATTGCCGGCATTATCCACGGTATGCATCATGCCGGGAGCTTCGATAACCTTAATTTTGAGCTGAAATTTAAAGGCAATACTTACGGTATAGGGACAGTGCTGGCGGGAGGCTCGGGGGACTGGTATGGCCTGCTGGATATTAATTACACTCAGACCCGTTTTGACATCCTCGATGGCAGCATCACTGCTCTGACGGTCTCACCCCGGGCGGGGTACCGCGTTGATACGCCGGGTCTCCGTGCCATTGGCTTGCCTCCCGGGAAACTGAACCTTTGGGTCGGCACCATGTACCAGAATGTGCAGCAGGAATTTAAAGGCAGCCTTAACGATTTGTCGATGCCGGCCTCTTTAAAAGCACTGATGGCGATGGCGAATCAGAAGGGGGAAGGGCGTTTCGATGTTAAACAACATCTTCAGTCGCCCTGGAACATTCTGCTGGGCGCGCAGTACAGCATGACAAAACATTTTAATCTGGCGACGGAACTCGGGTTTGCTGAACGTCACAGTATCATGGTTTCCGGCGAGTATCGTTTCTGATGTATTCAGTGTGCTTACGCAGGAGCAGGTCACCCGGAGCAGACGGCTTTCGCCGGGCTGTGGTGAGCATTTCCGGGGATATTCTCCGGGCCATTGCCGGGATATTCTGACGAGCCGGCCGGGTAAAGGACACTGGTTGCCGACGAGCGGTGCCTGGTAACGGTTTGCCTTTCAGCCTGCTATGAATATCCGTCCGGATTATGGTCCCGGTAAAGGAAGCCGTGCTCTCTATTTTCAGGCAGGGGAAGCGTTTTGAAGCAGTGGATAAGTATTCTGACCAGCATTATGGCCCTGTGCGGACAGCCTGCCAGCGCAGCACTGGCTATCGGCAGTGATTTTTCCGAATTGCCTCAGCAACAGGCCACCCGGGCCTGGCCGGTAGCTGCCCCGGCGGCGATACCGGACGGATTACGGCCCTGTTGTGCGTTCGGTTACCGTCTGAAAACACAGATTTTCGGTATCCCCGTGCCGTTTTACCGTATCGGAAACATCGCGGGAGCAGGGGCGCTGGGACAGCATACCTATAATGACAGCCGCTTCAATTCCTTACTGGCGATCAGCGGATTGGGGGCGGAAAATAATGGCATTATCTTTACCCGGCGCGGCGGATTTATTGATACGGCCCATATCCGCGACAGTGCCGACATGACCTTCTATCTGTTTACCCGCCTGTATCCGACGCTGGGGAAAGCCTTTACGCTCTCACCGGGCGGGGAAGAGCTGGCCCGGCGTAAAATAGTGTTTAAAGCATTTACGCCTCCGGCCGATCGGGCACAGGCGTATTCGCTGGCAGTCTGGCTGGCGGCCCGGATAGCGTTTGATCTTGCGGCCTGGCATGAAATTGCGCAGTGGTATGGCTTTGAGTCAGTCCCGGGCTTTCCTGAAGGGATCTCGGCCTTTTCACCGGAGGATCTTTATTCCAACCTCGTCGGGGCACGACTGGCCGCGTCAGTGCTGCTTGACGGTCATGGATACAGCCGGACAGGCTTTAATCTGGCGATGACGACCGTGTTACCGGATGCGCTGGCACAGCTGGGCGGAGTACCTGCCGCACAAACCCGCCTTCAGTTTGATCGGTTGGACCAACGCTGGTGGGACAGTACAAAAGCGGTACCGCAAAAATTTCTGTTGTTAAAACGTAACTATCAGACAGGGAGTGATCGCGTCCCGACACCGATCCCGGGGGAGCCTCAGGCCGTTTTACGGCTTGCGCTGCCGGCCAGTGTTGCCGGAGAGACGCTGGATACCCTGGCAGAACTGCAGCTCTGGCCGGGGAAAAGGATGGGGAACCTGCCGAAACCTGTCCGCTATTATACCCGCAGGGATTTCCCCGCGTTGGCCTCGTTTGCCAGGTTGAACGACCAGCAGCAGTTACGTCAGGCGGCAGGCCCGGAGTCATGATTGTCCAGCCGGCAGTGCAGGGGGATCCTGTACTGCCGGTAACGTCAGAGTTGCAGGATCACTTAATCAGACGGGCTTTACAGTTCTTACCCTTAATTTTGACCTGTTGCAGTTGCTTCAGTGCTTTCGCTGCAGAAGCTTTACGGATGGCCACATAAGCGTGGATAGGAAACATATCAATTTTACCGACATCGGCCGCCGTCAGCCCGGCGTCGCCGGTCAGTGCTCCGAGAATATCCCCCGGACGAATTTTTGCCTTACGGCCACCGTCAATACAGAGAGTCATCATTTCGGCATCCAGCGGGACGGCAGAGCGTGGCAGATCTGCGGCGGATAACCATTTTGGTTTCAGGCCGATATAGTCTTCCAGCGCATTGGCCCGCTGAATTTCGGCGGGTGCGACAAAGCTTATGGCCAGGCCCTGCTGTCCGGCACGGGCCGTCCGGCCGATACGGTGCACATGCACTTCCGGGTCAAAAGAGAGCTCATAGTTAACGACCATCTCCAGTTCCCGGATATCCAGCCCGCGGGCGGCGACGTCTGTGGCGACCAGTACCCGGCAGCTATGGTTGGCAAAGCGCACCAGCACCTGGTCACGCTCACGTTGTTCCAGGTCACCGTGCAGTGCCAGCACACTGATTTGCTGAGCAGACAGTTCGTCACAGACTTCCTGACAATCACGTTTGGTATTACAGAACACCACACAGGAAGCCGGCTGATGCTTGCTCAGCAGCGAGCGTAACAGAGATAATTTTCCGCCGCGTGACGTTTCATAAAACTGCTGCTCGATATCCGGCAATGCAGAAACATCCCCGGTCGAGATCGCTATCGGGTCGTGCTGAATACGTGCGCTGATCCGCTCAATATTTTGCGGGTAGGTCGCAGAAAACAGCAGGGTCTGCCGCGTTTTTGGCAGGTGAGAAACAACGTCATCAATGGCATCGGCAAAGCCCATATCCAGCATACGATCAGCTTCATCCAGGACCAGCACTTTGGCGTTTTCAAGACGCAAACTGTTTTTGCGTAGATGTTCCTGAATCCGTCCCGGCGTACCTACGACAATGTGGGGCGCATGCGCCAGAGAAGCCAGTTGTGGCCCCATCGGCTGGCCACCGCAAAGAGTCAGAATTTTTATATTCGCAGTAAACCGTGCCAGCCGGCGCAATTCTTTACTGACCTGGTCTGCCAGTTCACGGGTCGGGCAAAGCACCAGTGACTGTGTTGTAAAGTGAGAGACATCAATCTGTTGCAGTAAACCGATACCGAACGCTGCCGTTTTTCCGCTGCCGGTTTTAGCCTGCACACGGACATCGCGGCCCTGCAGGATGACAGGCAGGGCTTCGGCCTGCACCGGCGTCATGGAGGTGTACCCCAGTTCGGTCAGATTATCCAGCTGCGCAGCGGGCAGCGTCAGGGAAGCAAAAGATTGGGTCACAGGCTTTACTCTACTCAGGCATTAAACAGGGGGGCTCAGCGTCTGTCATCGCAGGATCAGCGCTGACAGACGGGCACAAAGAGAGGCTATTGTATCAGAGATACTCCCGTTCGGCAGGAGAATATCATTGACCAGCCGCAGCCAGTCTTTCGCTGAACCGCTGAAGCACGTCCGGGCAAGGCTTGCCGTCGCGATCACGGTTCAGTCAATGATCACTCCGGCGCCGTACCCAGAAGTTCGCTCTCTGCCGGCAGACGGCAATGGATGGCCTGAGGCAGGATCTCCATTCTGAAATGGGTACCGCTCAGTGGCTCTCCGTCCAGATTAAACGTCATTGATTGATGCGCGGTAATTTCCAGTGTCCGGCTACGGGCGCGGAGAATATTGGGGTTATCATCTTCCCGTGTCAGCGTATGCATCAGGGTAGGTAACCATTCGGCAGCGGTAATAATACTGATGTCCATCAGGCCATCATTAATCAGTGCTGCCGGACATAAACGCTGACCTCCGCCAGCCTGACGGCCATTACCAATCCCGATCACCAGAGCATCCCCTTGCCAGTTGAACTCCTCACTGCGGATCTCACAACTGTCGGCCTTCAGGCTGTCGACACGTGACAGGCCATGCAGCAGATAAGATACGCCTCCGAGAGCAGCCTTCAGCCGTGCCGGGGTTTCTGTAGTAATACGGGTTCCGAAACCGCCGGTCGCCATATTGATAAAGTAACGCTTATTATTGACGCGGATGATATCGACCGCAGTGACCGGGCCGTTAACAGCGATGCGCAATGCCTCTGCAGGAGGGAGTGGTATGCCCGCGCTGGTGGCAAAATCATTGGCCGTGCCCAGCGGTAATATGCCAAGGATCGGGCGCTCTGCAGAGGGCAGTCGGGCCAGACCGCTGACAATTTCGTTAATAGTGCCATCACCCCCCCCGGCAATCACGGTATGAACAGATAATTCCCGGGCTTCCTGCAGGTAACGTGCGGCATCCCCTGGCTCCCAGGTGACGCGGACTGCAATAGTGTAGCCTTCGGAACGAAGGTCCTGTATCGCCTGCCGGAGAACATCGTTACCGGCGCTTTTTCCGTTAAGGATCGCCAATACATTGTACGTATTTGCCATCAGTACTTCCTGCTGTTCAAACTAAGATGGGGGAAGGTATAGCATAAAACGGCGTAACATCGCACGGTGAGAAAGGCTGAAAAAGAACACCCGCCAGGGGGGCCGGGCGGGTGAATAAGATGTTGTCTGAGGTTATCAGAGCATCAATACTCTTCGTTATAATGGAGCCATACTAGCGGATAGCCTGCCCCTTCGTTGTGATCGGATTCTCAAACGCGCGCAGTTATACTTTTTCAGTCCCCATAGGGGCCTGAGTGGTGGCGCCCGTCGGTAAATTACGCAGCAGCAGGGCGAAATCCAGTTCGAGCTCCTCCGGGACTTCCAGCCAGACTTTATGGCCGTCGCCCGGGGCGACCTCGACCGGCTGGCCTTTACCGTTTTGCAGGGCCTGTAGCGTAAACGTCAGGTTGCCTGCCGGGGTCATGATTTCTAACGAGTCGTTCAGTAAAAACTTATTTTTAACCGCCACTTCCGCCAGATTTCCCCGGCGCTGACCGGTAAAGTCGCCGACAAACTGCTGGCGATCAGAGGCAGAATACCCCTGCTGATAGTTCTGATAGCTGTCATGGGTATGACGGCGCAGGAAGCCTTCGGTATAACCGCGATGGGCCAGCCCCTCAAGGGTGTTTAACAGATCGGGGTCAAAGGGTTTACCTGCCGCGGCATCATCGATGGCCCGGCGATAGACCTGAGCGGTTCTTGCGCAGTAGTAGAAAGACTTGGTCCGGCCCTCGATTTTCAGTGAGTGCACACCGGCCTGACTCAGTCGCTCTACGTGTGCGACTGCCCGCAGGTCTTTGGAGTTCATGATATACGTACCATGCTCGTCTTCAAACGCACTCATGGGCTCTTCAGGGCGCATTTTTTCACTCAGCAGAAAAACTTTATCGGTGGCAGGGCCTTGTCCGAGTGTCGGTTCGAGGGTGGTCACCGGGATCGGGTCGTATTTTTCTACGATATTCCCGTTCTGGTCTTCTTTCCCTTCCTCGACTTTATAATCCCAGCGGCAGGCATTGGTACAGGTACCCTGATTCGGGTCTCGTTTATTCAGATATCCGGACAGCAGGCAGCGTCCGGAATAGGCCATGCACAGGGCACCATGGACAAAAACCTCAATTTCCATCTCCGGCACCTGCTGACGGATCTCTTCTATCTCTTCCAGAGAAAGTTCGCGCGACAGAATAACGCGGGTCAGCCCCATCTGTTTCCAGAACTTCACGGTGGCCCAGTTGACGGCATTCGCCTGCACGGAAAGATGAACAGGCATCTGCGGGAAGGCTTCTCTGACCAGCATAATCAGCCCCGGATCCGACATAATTAATGCATCCGGTTGCATATCAATGACCGGCTGCAGGTCACGGATAAAAGTCTTCAGCTTGGCATTATGGGGGGCAATGTTGACCACCACGTAAAATTTCTTCCCGAGCTGATGGGCTTCGTTGATCCCCTGTTGCAGGTTTTCATGGCTGAATTCATTGTTACGTACCCGTAAGCTATAGCGTGGCTGGCCGGCGTATACGGCATCTGCACCGTAAGCGAAGGCATAACGCATATTCTTCAGGGTACCTGCGGGGGACAGAAGTTCTGGCTTAAACATGGTCACTCTCATTTCTGATGTCAGGTCAGTGCACTCGGCGAGCGCATCAGGGCTCAGCAAGACAACCCTACAAAAAGAAGGGGATTGTAGTGAGGGAATATCGGGTTGTAAATCTTTCTGTATGAACGGCCGTCTGGCCGTCATCTCAGAGCAGGCGGCTGCGCTGACCTTCCCAGCGGTAACCCAGGCCGTAGACCGCACGGATAAACGTCTGTTCCTGATCCTGTGTTTCCAGTTTACGACGGAGATTTTTTATGTGACTGTCGATGGTCCGGTCGGCCACCACCCGGTAATCGTCATAGAGCAGATCAAGCAGTTGTTCACGGGTGAACACCTTCCCCGGTTCCTGTGACAGAGCCGTCAGTAACCGGAATTCAGCCGGTGTCAGCTCGACAGGTTGACCGTCCCAGCGGGCACGAAATCGCCCTTTATCAATTTCCAGTCGGGCAGAGACCTCGACGGACTCTTCAGCGACGCGCAGACAGCGACGCAGGATAATCTTCACTCTGGCGACCACTTCCCTCGGGCTGAAAGGTTTACAGACATAATCATCCGCACCGATTTCCAGCCCCAGTAAACGGTCTATTTCTTCGCTGCGGGCGGTCAGCATAATCACAGGCAGATCCGAGAACTGGCGAAGTTCGCGACAGACCGACAGTCCGTCTTTGCCCGGCAGCATCAAATCCAGGATCAACAGGTCCGGCGGCGTGGCTTTTACCTGCGGGATCACGTCATCGCCGCGGCTGACGACATGGGTACGGTAACCGGCGGCCTGTAAATAATCGACCAGCAGCATGGCCAGTTTTGGCTCATCCTCAACAATCATCACCCGTGGAGAAAGGGTAGGTTCTGTCATATGTTTTGCTCACCTGTCATCAATGGCAACCTGACGAGGATAGTAACACCTCCGGCCCCGGAATGCTGGCAGTCAATGGTGCCCTGATGTGCGTCTGTGATGGCCCGGCAGATAGCCAGTCCCAGACCGGACCCTCCGCTTGCGCGGTTACGGGAGTCTTCAGCCCGGTAAAACCGGTCAAAAATATGTTGCTGCTGTTCATCACTGATGCCGGGCGCACTATCACTGAAAGATAACTGAAGGTCGTCCTGCCGTTGTTGCAGAGTGACCACCAGGCTGCCGCCGGAACGGGTATAACGCAGGCTGTTCTCCAACAGGTTATGGCATAACTGACTCAGCCTGCCGATGTCACCGACGCAGGGGGCGGTGGGCGGTAACTGAAAGTGCAGCGACAGGCCGGCATCGCGGAATCGCTGTACATAGGTGGCGCAGACACTTTCTGTCAGCTCGCTCAGGCACAGGGGCTGCATCTGATAACGTAGCGCCCCTGCATCAGAAAGTGCCAGTTGATGCAGGTCATCGACCAGTTTTTTCAGGGTCATCACTTCACTTTGTAACGAGGTGACGGCGGCCGGAGTCAGGTGGCGAACCCCGTCCTGGATAGCTTCAAGTTCCCCCTGCAGGATGGCCAGCGGCGTGCGTAGCTCATGGGAGATGTCCGCCATAAACGCCCGGCGATTGGTTTCATTTTTTTCCAGTGACTCAGCCAGTTGATTAAAATCGCGGGCCAGTTGGCCCAGTTCATCATCGCTGGTCACCCTGACCCGGGTTGCCAGTTGACCTGCCGCCAGCTGGTGGGTACCGCTAACCAGCCGTTTCACCGGGGCCAGCAGTCCGCGCGAAAGGCGCCAGGTCACGATGGCGGCCAGCAACGTTGTCAGAGCCGCGATGAGCCAGCTGGCCCGTTTTTGCTGATGGTCAAAGTTGATATCCGTGCTGCGTGTCAGTTGCTCCGGGGGAGAACCAATGACCCAACCGGCTACTCGTCCCTCCGGGGTGGTGATCGGGTGTTCAACCCGCTGAACCGGCAGTTTTTTTCGTGGTCCGATCAGCACATGGTATTGACTATCCACAATCCAGAATGGGGTACGCCAGCCAGGCGAGGGGAAGTTATCCCGCGGCTGACTTTGTTCCAGCGAGTGCAGCAGGGTGTAAATGATCCGGTTATTCTTCTGCAGAAAAGTCCAGTTCCCGTGCTGCTGATATTGCTCGGCCAGGGCATCGCTTAACAGGTTCAGGCGTTGTTCATTACTCTCACGGATATAATCGACAAACCCGTGCTCGAAGCTCATACGCATCGCCCAGTGCATGACTACCAGTACCAGCAGACAGCTACCGAAAATAGTCATAAACAGCTTCGCCCGGATGTTCACCCGCCAGTGCAGTTTCATGATTTCCGATGCCCTTTGTTTAACAGCGTATTACGGCTGAGGTCTTCAGGGACGAACCAGAAGACTATGATCGGTAGCCAGAGGAATAATCCGATCAGCAGCCAGGCCATGCTGAATGTCTGACGCAGGGCGGCAGTATCGGCGAGGGCCGCATGCCCTGAGCTTGCCAGCAGTAACCCTGCCAGGGTGACGCCGGTACTCATAGATAACTGCATCACCATCGAAAGCAAACTGTTTCCTGAAGAGGCCAGAGTGTCCGGTAGCTCTTTCAGGGTCAGGGTATTCATGGTCGTAAAACGGACCGAGTTGACGCCACCGAGCAGGAACATGACCAACGGTAATCCTTCAATCCGGTCCAGCCGTAACAAGAGCGGGAACAGCATGACCACCAGTCCCAGTAACAGTGTGGAACTGATCAGCGCACGACGATAACCGACGGTATTGACCAGCCTGACCACCACACGCTTAATCAGCATACTGCCCGCGACCATCGGTATCATCATCAGCCCGGCATGAAACGGGCTGAGACCGAGCGCCAGTTGCAGGAAAAGCGGGATCATAAACGGTAACATGCCACTGCCGGTACGGGCGACCATACTGCCGATTAACCCGATGCGGTACACCGGATTCTTAAATAAATCGAGGCTGAACAGCGCATTATCCCGGTTGAAGGCGTACACAGGGTAAAGCACCAGACAACCTATCCCCGCACTGAGCAGGACGGATAACCAGAGCGTGCGGTCTCCTGTCCATTCGCGGCTTTCCAGTGCCAGTGTCAGCGAAGCCATCGCAATGGCCAGCAGCAGAAACCCCCGGAAATCAAAGCGTCGCCCGGGTAAGCGGTAGTTTGGCAGCAGGCGGAGAGTCGCCCAGGCGCCGATGATCCCGACCGGGATATTGATCAAAAAAATCCAGTGCCAGCTGGTGTATTCCACCAGCAGGCCGCCAAGGGTAGGGCCGGCCAGCGGACCGACCTGGCCCGGTAAGGTCACGAAAGCCATCGCCGCCATATATTGGGCCCGCGGCACAATTTTCATTACCGTCAGCCTGCCGACCGGTACCATCATGGCCCCGCCCATGCCCTGCAGCACCCGCGCCATCACCAGCTGATCCAGCGTGGAGGAGAGGGCACAGCAGACCGAACCCAGCGTGAACAGTACGATAGCACTGCAGAAAATATTTCGTACCCCCAGACGATCCGCAAGCCAGCCGCTTAACGGCAGCATCACTGCGACCGTTAATACATAGGAAACAATCACCATATGCATATTCAGCGGGCTGCTATGCAGGGCCTTTGCCATGGAAGGCAGCGCCGTGTTCACAATCGTGGTATCCAGCGATTGCATAAAAAAGCCGATGGCGACGATCCACAACTGCCAGCGCACAGAGGGCGGGGTCGGTGCAGAGGCATTACCGGGTTCTGAGTGCATCACGGTTCTCCTGTGACAGGCCTGCGGCCTTTACTGAGTTTATCCATGAACAGAAATACCACCGGGGTCGTGTACAGCGTCAGTAACTGACTGATAATTAATCCGCCGGCGATGGCTATTCCTAAAGGTTGCCGTAATTCTGCGCCATCTCCGGAGGTAAATACCAGCGGAAGTGCACCAAAAAGTGCCGCCAGGGTAGTCATCAGTATCGGGCGGAAACGCAGCAGACAGGCCTGATAGATAGCCTCGCGTGCAGAGAGCCTGCCTTCCCGCTCTGCGGCCAGCGCAAAATCAATCAGCATAATGGCATTCTTTTTCACTATGCCTATCAGTAGCAGGATACCTAACATCGCAATCAGGCTGAAGGGGGTGCCGGACAGGCGTAAGGCCAGCAAGGCACCCACCCCGGCCGGGGGGAGGGTCGAGAGAATGGTCACCGGATGAATATAGCTTTCATACAGCATGCCGGTCACGATATAGACCGTGGCAATCGCCCCGATAATCAGCCATAGCTGGCTGGACTGGCTGTCACGGAACAGTTTTGCATCACCGGCAAACTCGCCGCGAATGGAGGCCGGAACCCCCAGACGAACCATCGTCTGGTCAATGGCCGAGGAAGCCTGCGACAGCGCGACACCGTCGGGCAGGTTAAACGAAAGTGTGGCAGCGGCAGACAGTCCCTGGTGGTTAACCGCGGTCGGTGTATTGCCTGGCGCCCAGTGTGCAATACGTGATAACGGTATCGACTGACCCTGATCATTGATCAGGTACATCTGGTCGAGGGCAGAGGCATTCTGCAGATACCGGGGATCCACCTCCAGGACCACTTTGTACTGATTCATCGGCCGGTAAATAGTGGAGATTTCCCGCTGGCCAAAGGCATCATTCAGTAAGGCATTCGCCTGTGCCACGTTAATCCCCAGTCTGGCCATACTGGCCCGGTCATACACCAGTTGCAGTTCACCCCCGTGGTCTTCCTGGTCTGAACTCACATCGGTCAGTTGCGGCAGATGCCGGAATGCCTCAAGTATTTTAGGGGACCACTGGCGGAGTGCCTGCAGATCATCCGACAGCAATGTGTACTGATAACTGGCGTTCGACGAGCGGCCGCCGGTATGAATATCCTGAACCGGATTCAGGTATAAGCGTGCGCCTGGCTCATTCGCCAGTGCATTTCGCAGCCTGTCGATCACCTGTCGGGCACTGACCTTTCGTTCTGCCAACGGTTTGAGCGAAATATAGAGCGAACCGCTATTGGTACGCATACCCCCGGTAAAACCGGTGACATTATCGACGGCGGGATCCGCACTGACAATGCGCATAAAATCGGCCAGTTTATCGCGCATGGCCTGGAAAGAAATACTCTGGTCAGCCTGGATATTGCCGGAGATACGGCCGGTATCCTGTTCAGGTAAAAACGTCTTCGGAAGGGTGATAAATAATCCGACCGTCAGCGCGACCGTGGCCAGTAATACGCAGAGGGTTGTTTTCGGATGGCGCAGTACGCGGCGTAATGAGCGGGCATAACCGGTCTGAATGCCGTCCATGCCTTTCTGAAACCAGGAACGGCGCCGCGGGGTGTCTGCCGGCGTCAGCTTCAGCAATCTGGCACACATCATCGGGGTCAGGGTCAGGGAAATCACCAAAGAAATCAGGATCGCGACCGACAGGGTAATGGCAAATTCATTGAAAAACCGGCCAATCAGTCCGCCCAGGAACATCAGTGGTAAAAATACCGCGACCAGCGACAGACTCATCGCCAGTACGGTGAACCCGACTTCGCGGATCCCGCGCAGAGCGGCGGCAAAAGGCTTCATGCCGGCTTCCACGTGACGGGCAATATTCTCCAGCACGACAATAGCATCGTCCACCACAAAGCCTGTGGCGATGGTCAGGGCCATCAGTGACAGATTATTCAGGCTGAAACCACAAAGATACATGGCAGAGAAACTGCCAATCAGGGAGACAGGCACCACGATCGCCGGGATCAATGTCGCTCTGGCCGATCCCAGAAACAGGAAGACCACCAGGATCACCAGGGCAATCGCGATAATCAGTGACTGTTCCACTTCATTAAGTGAGGCCCGGATAGTCGGTGAGCGGTCCTGGGCGATACTGAGCTGGATAGCCGCAGGAATTTCCTGGCGCAGTACCGGCAGTCTTTCACGGATACGGTCCACCGTTGAGATAACGTTGGCGTCAGCGGTTTTACGGATCATCATCAGGATCGCCGGTTTTCCGTCGCTCAGACCAATATTACGTATGTCCTGGACATCATTTGTCACGGTCGCAATATCGCCCAGCCGCACGGCGGCCCCGTTATTGTAGTGAACAATGACCGAACGGTAATGGCTGGCATCATCCAGCACATCATTTGTCGCCAGCTGCCAGCGTTGTTCCCCGTCATCAATAGCCCCGAGCGGCAGGCGCTGGTTTGCTGCGCTGAGCTGGCTGCGGATCTTATCCAGCGAAATGCCCTGACTGAATAATTGCTGCGGGTTAACATCGACACGCACGGCAGGGAGGGATCCGCCGCCGATGGTGACATCGCCGACGCCGTCTATCTGGGAAATCGTTTGTGCCAGACGGGTGGTGGCATAATCGTATAGCTGGCCCCGGGAATAGGTATCTGAGGTCAGTGTCAGGATCATAACCGGTGCATCGGACGGGTTGGCTTTACGGTAGGTCGGGCGTGACGACATACCGCTTGGCAACAGACTTTGGGCAGCATTCAGTGCGGCCTGGACATCGCGGGCAGCGCCGTTAATATCCCGGTTAAGATCAAAAATCAGGATAATACGGGTCGTCCCCAGCGTACTGGTGGAGGTCATTTCGCTGATACCGGAAATCCGGCCCAGAGAGCGCTCCAGTGGCGTGGCCACGGAGGCCGCCATCGTCTCTGCCGAGGCCCCTGACATACTGGCCGAGACCACTACGGCAGGAAAATCCACCTGCGGTAAGGCCGCGACCGGCAGTAAACGAAAGCCAAGGACACCCGCCAGCACGATCGCCAGCGAAAACAGCAGGGTGGCGACCGGGCGGTGAATAAACAGGTCCAGCGCCTTCACAATGACAGATCCTGTGCTGAGCCGATGTTCTGTTTACGTCTCAGTTTTTTCGACAGGCTGTCAAACAGCAGGTAGATCACCGGGGTGGTAAACAGTGTCAGCACCTGACTGACAATCAGGCCACCGACCATTGAGATCCCCAGAGGCCTGCGTAACTCTGCGCCGACACCGGTACTCAGCATCAGAGGGAGCGCCCCGAGCAGAGCTGCCATGGTCGTCATCAGAATAGGGCGGAAACGTAGCAGGCAGGCCCGGAAGATGGCTTCCTCCGGCGACATACCCTCATTCCGCTCGGCAGATAAGGCGAAGTCAATCATCATAATGGCATTTTTCTTCACAATACCGATCAGCAGAATAATACCGATAATGGCAATAATATCGAGTTCATGCCCTGAAATCTGTAAGGCCAGCAATGCACCCACGCCGGCACCCGGCAGGGTCGACAGAATGGTGACCGGATGGATAAAGCTTTCATACAGGATCCCCAGCACGATATACATGGCGATGATGGCGGCTATCACCAGCCAGACGGTACTGCTGAGGGCTGCCCGGAAGGCGAGGGCACTGCCTTCGAAGCGGGTCATCATATCTGCAGGTAAATTCAGCGACTGTTCAATGTGCGTAATCGCATCCACGGCGTCTCCCAGTGAATGACCCTCAGCAATATCAAACGATATTGTCGCCGAAGGGAACTGATCCAGATGGTTAACGGTCAGCAGCGTGTGGCGCTGTTCAATACTGGCAATGGAGGTCAGCGGAAGGGTGCCGCCTTCACTGGTGGTCAGGCGGATATTCTGCAGAGCACTGAGTCCCCCGCTGGCTGGCATAGGCTGGCCCAGCACCACGCGGTACTGGTTGGACTGAGTATAAATGGTCGAGATCAGCCGTTGTCCGAAAGCATCGTACAGTGCGTTGTCGATATCTGACATAGAAATACCCAGCCGGCTGGCGGTATCCCTGTCGACACGAATATAGGCCTCATTCCCCTGGTCCTGCCAGTCACTGCTGACACTCCGTAATTGCGGTGCCTGTTGTAACCGTGAAACCAGCCGCGGGATCCATAAAGCCAGCTCTGATTGTGACGGTGACTGCAGAGTGAACTGATAAGGCGTCCGGCTGGCGGATGTATCAATGGTCAGGTCCTGTACTGCCTGCATCCATAGCTGAATGCCGGGCAGCTGACTCACCGCGTGCTGTAAACGGTTCTCTATGGCAGGGATCCGGTCGCTACGCTGAGAGAGCGGTTTCAGGGTGATCTGTAAGCGTGCGGTATTCAGCGCGGTATTCGTCCCGTCGACACCGACAAACGAGGTAACATTCGACACATCCGGGTCTTTCTGAATGATGGCGGCTACCTGACGTGTACGATCGGCCATTCCCTGCCAGGAGACGGACTGAGGCCCCTGCAGAGTTGCCTGAATCAGGCCATTGTCCTGGGCCGGGAAGAAGCCTTTCGGGATCCCCATCCACAGCAGAACCGTCAGTATCAGGGTGCCGACAGCTACCCCCAGCGTCAGCCAGCGGTGACGCAATACCCGCGTCAGCAGACGCCCGTAACCGGCCACTGTCCGTTCAAACAGGGCCTCACAGGCCAGAGAAAAACGATTTTGCTGGTGATGGGTTCCCCCTTTCAGCATCCTGGCACACATCATCGGAGTCAGGGTAAGTGAGACCAGGGCCGAGATTAAAATGGAAACGGCCAGAGTCACTGCAAATTCACGGAACAGGCGGCCGACCACATCCCCCATAAATAACAGCGGGATCAGCACCGCTATCAGTGAAATGGTCAGTGAAATGATTGTGAAGCCGATTTCTGAAGCCCCTTTCAGGGCGGCCTGTAGCGGAGAGAGGCCATTTTCGATATGGCGTGATATGTTTTCGATCACGACAATCGCGTCATCCACCACAAAACCTGTCGCAATAGTGAGTGCCATTAGCGTCAGATTGTTCACCGAAAAGCCCAGCATATAAATGACGGCAAAAGTGCCGATCAGCGACAATGGCACAGCCACGGCAGGGATAATGGTGGCAGGAATATTCCTCAGGAAAAGGTAGATAATCATCACCACCAGGGCGATCGCCAGCATCAGTTCAGACTGAGTATCACTGACGGAGGCGCGGATATTCTGCGTACGATCACTGACCAGCTGAAGCTTCACTGAGGCCGGCAGGCTGCTTTGCAGAGAGGGGAGCAGGGCACGAATATTGTCAGCGGTGGCTATAATATTCGCCCCGGGCTGGCGCAATACATTCATCACTATCGCGCCCTGACCATTATTCCAGGCACCAAGCCACTGATTTTCAGCCCCTTGCGTGACGGTGGCAACATCGCCCAGACGGACAGGGGCATTATTCCGGTAACTGATAATCAGCTGCCGATAGTCTTCGGCATTTTTCAACTGGTCGTTCGCGGAGAGCGTTAGTGAACGTTCCGGACCATCAAGGCTGCCTTTGGGAGTATTCACATTGGCAGCACCGATAGCGGTACGGATATCTTCACTGGTTAATCCCAGTGCAGCGAGTGCCGGGGCATTCAGACTGATGCGGATAGCCGGTCGTTGCCCCCCGGCCAGAGTCACCATACCGACGCCAGTAACCTGGGAGATCTTTTGGGCAATACGGGTTTCTACCAGGTCTTCAACCTGCGTCAGTGGCAGACTTTGGGTGGTCACGGCCAGAGTCATAATCGGCGGGTCCGCCGGGTTGACCTTGTTATACACCGGCGGATCAGGTAAGTCATCAGGCAGGTAATTCATCGAGGCGTTAATGGCAGCCTGAACTTCCTGTTCAGCAATATCCAGCGGCAGGGAGAGCTGAAATTGCAGGGTGATCACGGAGGCGCCGGCGGAACTGGCGGACGCCATCTGTTTCAGCCCGGACATCTGCCCGAGCTGACGTTCCAGCGGGGCGGTAACCGACGTTGTCATCACTTCTGCACTGGCTCCGGGATAGCCTGTGACCACCTGGATGGTCGGGTAATCCACTTCCGGCAGGGCGGACACCGGTAAAAAGCGATAACCCATGATACCTGCCAGCACAATGGCTACCATCAACAGGGTTGTGGCGACAGGGCGCAGGATAAAACGACGTGAAGGCCCTCCGCCCGGGAGCCCGGAGTAGGTATTCATCAGGTGGCGTCCCCGGTGTTTTCTGCCGTTGCCGGGGTGACGATGTTGACGGCGGTGCCTTCATTCAGACGATCGAGGCCATCAGTCACTACGCGGTCCCCCGCCTGTAAACCACTATCGATTACCTGTAACGCGCCCTGCTGCGGTCCCGTGGTCACGGAGGCTCTGCGCACTTTATTTTGCGGCCCGACCACCCAGACAAAGTAACCTTTGGTATTCATCTGTAATGCCGCGACAGGGATGACTAACGCATTCTTCAGGGTGTTGACCCGCAGGCGGATATTGACAAACTGGTTCGGGAACAGCTGATTATTCTGATTGGTAAACCGGGCTTTTAGTTTCAGGGTACCGGTACTGCTGTCTATCTGGTTGTCCAGACTCAGCAGGGAGCCTTCCGCCAGCAGGCGGGTATCGGTACGGTCACGGGCCTCTGCGGGCAGTGGCTGCCCCTGTTTTTGTGCCTGAACAATGCGGTCAATATCGCCTTCCTGAACCGTGAAAATCACATCTGCCGGGTGGGTCTGTGTGATCACGACGATGCCATTGGTATCCCCGGCGGTAATGTAGTTACCGGCATCCACCTGTTTCAGACCGACAATGCCACTAATAGGCGCGGTGATTTGGCTGTACGTCAGGTTCAGGCGGGCACTCTCAACGGATGCCTGATCACTTTTGACGGTTCCCTCGGTTTCGCTGACCAGTGCCTGCTGATTATCCAGTTCCTGGCGCGCGACCAGTCCTGTCGCCGACAGTTTCTGGTAACGTCGCAGGTCGGCACGGGCATTAGCCAGCGTCGCCTGGTCTTTCGCCAGCTGGCCTTCGGCCTGTAACAGAGCAACACGAAAAGGACGGGGGTCAATCTCAGCCAGTAATTGCCCGGCAGTGACCGGCTGACCTTCATGAAAATGCAGAGACATCAGTTGCCCGTCGACACGGCTGCGGACGGTGACGGTTGAAGAGGCTGTCACGGTGCCGAGAGCGGAAATATATTGCGGGACGGTCATCACCTTAACTTCAGCCACCTGAACCGGCGGGGTGGAAGAAGCCGTACGTCGGGCAGGAGAGGCGGCCTTAGCGCTCTCCGTCTGCCAGAAATACATACCGGCCAGTACGGCAATGATCACAACACAAAAAATAAGAAAGAGACGAGTGACTCGAAGTTTTGCTTTCATGCTTAATTATGCTCTCCCGCATCATTAAATCAGGCAATATCCGCACGTTGGCCTGTCAGTATAACGATAAATCAGCAGGGAAAGTTGAAGGAAATAAGGAAATGCATCGCAGAAAGGAATAAAAGCGCTTCACGGTGCCGGGAGGAACCGGCACCGGACAAGTATTAACTGAACAAGGTTTTCGCCCAGCGGGTCAGACCGAGTGTCACCGAGCCGAAGTCATCGCCGCTGGCCAACGGGATGCCCGGCAGAACGCGGCTGATGGCCTCACGTAATAACGGAGAGCGGGCACTGCCCCCGGTCAGATAGATGACGTCCGGCCGGGTGGATGATTCGGCCATCACGCCGGAAATCTGCCGGATCATCTTCTCCAGCGGTTGTGCAATGGCGTCTTCCATTTGTTGCACTTCCAGTGCGGCAGTCAGCCCTGCATCGATATAGTCCAGTGGAACTGTGGTTTCCGGGGTTTTGGACAGGCGGATTTTACTCTCCTCCGCACTGCGGACCAGCTGATAACTCTGCTTATTTTTCCAGACATTCAGCAGGCGGGTGACTAAATCCGCATGCTCAGCATCTTTCACCATCTGGCGGAGTAACTGACCGCACTCGCCGGAGTAGAACTGACTTTGTGCATTGACATCATTGATGGCCACCGCATTCCACCAGGGGAGTGCCGGCAGGGCCGTGCCTTTACGGGCACTGCCCCCCAGCCCCAGTAATGGCATCAGCGTTTTAAAGGCCAGCATGATATCCAGATCATTTCCGCCGACACGACAACCGCTGTGGCCGAGCAGGCTATCCACACGGTCGGCTTTATGCTGCCACGCAGGCCCCATCAGTAACAGAGAACAGTCGGTCGTACCTCCGCCGATATCCACCACCAGCACCCGGGTTTCACGGGTGAGTGTGGATTCAAATTCCAGCCCTGCCGCCACCGGTTCATACTGAAATTCTATTTCACGGAAACCGGCACGTTGCGCGGCGCGTAACAGGATATTTTGTGCCTGAGCGTTGGCTTCACTGCCGCCGTTGCCCTGGAAGTTGACCGGGCGGCCAATGACCGTATGGGTGATGGCTTGTTCGGTTTGCTGTTCTGCCTGCTGACGGATATGCAGCATCATGGCACAGACCAGATCTTCAAAGAAGGCAACCTGCTGAGCCTTCAGACCCGGGGCACCGAGAAAGGACTTAGGCGACTTGACGAACCAGACATCTTCCGGGTCCGCAATATAGTTTTCCAGCGCCTGTAGCCCGAAACTGACGCCCTGCGGGGTGACCGGAATATCTTCTTCCCGGTTAAGACGCAAAGAATACTGCAACAGGGCTTTATTTTCCGGGAGCGGGAAATCAACATTGTGGCAGCGATAGAGCCATTCACTGGGGACAGTTCGCAGCGGCGCAGAGATCATCGAAGGGAGCAGCGCAGAGGAATTTTCGAGCAACAGTTGCCGGAAATTCCCGTTATCTTCTGTCGCTACTGAACAGTTAGCTGTACCGTAATCAAAACCAATAAACATGTCTGCGCCCCCGGAGAGTCAAAAAAAGGGGGCGACTTTACCCTGTTATCGTGATGCCGTAAATGGCGGACCACTAATTGGCATGACCGGCATGCAGCAGTTGGGCACGGGTATAGGGTTTTTCGATACCGGCCAGGCGTGCGGACAGGACAGACAGGAACTGCTGTGTGGCGGCAGGCTGACCGGTGAAGATGATCACCGCGGGCAGGGCCGCAAAGGCTGCCAGTTGCAACAGGCTGACTTTATTAAGCCGCGTATGACGCTGTATCAACAGGTATCCGGTACTCAGGATAGCCCCCAGCACCGCACCGCTTATCACCTCGCTGGGTGAATGCGCATGGAGTTGCAGGCGGGAATAGCCGACCGCCAGGGGTAACAGATAGCCGAACGTGATCAGTGTCCGTCGCAGCCAGGGCTGGCGGCCTCCGGAGATCATCCACATCAGTACCGGCCAGAGCACGGAGGACATCGTGGTATGTCCGCTGAACCCCGTAAAATTCAATGACTGACTGCCGAGGAAAAATCCCAGAAACATGACTTTCGAAATACTGACCAGCCCCCCGGCAATCCCGAAACTCAGTAGCCAGCCGAAGGCGGTTTGCCAGCGCTGACTTTTCCAGAATAAAAAGAGTGCAAGCAGCAGGGCGGTAGGCAGTAACAGCATACTATCGCCAAAATAGGTCAGATTCTTCCAGTACATGGTTTTCCGGTCAACAGGGCAACGGGCGGATAAAGGATCCGGCAGAGAAATGCGCCAGTATAAAGCTGGCGGAGCAGTATACATAACTTTCTCTGAAGCGCCTATGGGCAGATGCCTGAAGATAAACCACGCTTTTCTCTGGCATCAACGGGATGAAATCCCTATAATCGCCGCCGTAAACCCTCTCATTCTGCCAGTATCCCCGGTCGTTAACCGGAAATGATACCGGCTTCAGTTTCAGGTCTTTAAAACGTATGACTGACTCGTCCCATCAGTGCGTAATTGTGGGTATTGCCGGCGCTTCTGCTTCAGGCAAAAGTTTGATTGCCAGCACGCTCTATCGTGAAATTCGTGACCAGGTAGGTGACGAACATATTGGTGTTATTCCCGAAGATAGTTATTACCGGGATCAAAGCCATCTCACCATGGAAGAGAGAATTAAAACGAATTATGACCATCCTAATGCGATGGATCATGATTTATTATTGTCGCATTTACAGGCAATTAAAGCAGGTCATGCGATCGATCTCCCGGTTTACAGCTACTCTGAACATACACGGATGAAAGAAACCCGTAAGCTGGAACCTAAGAAGGTGATTATCCTGGAAGGCATTTTGTTGCTGACAGATGCCCGGTTACGCGGCGAACTTAATTTTTCTATTTTCGTTGATACGCCGCTGGATATCTGCCTGATGCGCAGGATGAAACGGGATGTTAATGAACGGGGTCGTTCGATGGATTCCGTGATGACCCAGTATCAGAAAACAGTGCGTCCGATGTTTTTGCAGTTTATTGAACCGTCAAAACAATATGCGGACATTATCGTGCCGCGCGGTGGCAAAAACCGTATCGCTATCGATATTCTTAAAGCGAAGATCAATCAGTTTTTTGAATAAAGAGTTCACCGGGAAGGCTTGCCTTCCCTGTTTTGTCAGTGAAATGGAGTTATCTGCATGAGATTGTGTGACCGTGACATAGAAAGCTGGCTGGATGACGGCCGGCTTGAAATATCACCTCGTCCTCCTGTCGAACGTATTAACGGAGCCACCGTGGATGTGCGTCTGGGCAATCAGTTCCGGACTTTCCGTGGACATACTGCGGCGTTTATCGACCTCAGTGGCCCGAAAGATGAAGTCAGTGCAGCGCTGGACCGCGTGATGAGCGAAGAGATTATTCTGCCTGAGGGCGAAGCCTTTTTCCTGCACCCGGGCGAACTGGCTCTGGCGGTCACGCTGGAATCCGTGACTTTACCGGCGGACCTGGTTGGTTGGCTGGACGGTCGTTCATCACTGGCTCGTCTGGGGTTGATGGTGCATGTGACGGCGCATCGCATCGACCCGGGCTGGAAAGGCCGGATTGTGCTGGAATTCTTCAACTCCGGCAAATTGCCATTAGCGCTGCGGCCCGGTATGTTGATAGGAGCACTAAGCTTTGAACCGTTATCCGGTCCGGCAGAGCGCCCTTACAATCGCCGCCAGGATGCAAAATATCGTGATCAGCAGGGTGCTGTAGCCAGCAGGATTGATAAAGACTAGCGAAATACACCGGGGATGGTATGAGAAGACTGATAACCACACTGGCCATTCTGCTCGTGGTCGTTGTTGCAGGAATGACAGCACTCGTGATGCTGGTCAATCCGAACGATTTTCGTGGCTACATGGTACAGCAGGTGGCAAAACGCAGTGGTTATCAGTTACAGTTATCCGGCAATTTACGCTGGCATGTCTGGCCGCGACTGAGCATTCTCAGTGATCAGGTCACCCTGACGGCCCCGGGGGCCAGTGTTCCGGCCGTCAGTGCCGGCAATATGCGCCTGGATGTCGAATTATTCCCGCTTTTATCTCATCAGCTTAAAGTCAGCCAGGTTCTGCTGAAAAACGCGATCATTCGTGATATCCCTGCGGCCGGAAGTGAACGTCCTCCGGGGGCGCCGGTGGCGCCGGAGGAGGATCCCAATACTGCCCCGCTGACCCGTGGCTGGAGTTTTGATATTGCGCAGCTGAATATCGCTGACAGTCTGTTTATCTGGCAGGATGCTCAGGGTAATCAGATCAACTTCCGTAATCTTAATCTGAGTATCCGCCAGGACCCGGTGAAACAGGGCGAGTTTGAATTAAGTACCCGTGTCTCACGTAATCAACAGAACCTGCTCTTAAATATTCAGGGCCACCTGGATGCCAGCCAGTACCCGCAACAGCTGTCATTACAGGTCAGCCAGGCTGTATATCAGGCCTCTGGCGTTGAACTGCCAGTCGGCGGAATTAACGGTCAGGCGGAATTCAGCGTCAGCTGGCAACCTGCCGCTCAGCATTTCCGGCTCTCCGGGCTGAAGTTGCAGGCCAATAATAGTGATTTCCGCGGTGAGATTGCCGGGCAATTACTGCCAGCCCCTTCATTGCACGCACAACTGACCTCCGTGAATATCGACTTTGATCATCTGCTTGCCTCCGATGGAAATTCCGGAAGTCACACGGTAGTGCGGTCAGTCAGCGCCCCGGTCATCGCCGACCGGGATGATTTACCTCTGCAGGATAGCTGGTTACGCACCGCTGATATGGATATCAGTCTTCGTTCGCAGAATGCCCTCTGGCGGGGATTACAGCTAAAAAATCTGTCACTTCAGGCGACCAGCACCGGCGGCATCACGCGGATGACTCTGCTTGACGGGCAGTTGGGTGAAGGCCATTTTTCATTGCCGGGTCAGGTAGACTGGCGTAGCACGTTACCGCAAGTGAGCCTGCGGCCACAATTGCAGGATATCAGCCTGCAGCCGGTATTATCTCTCCTCCGGCTCCCTCCGGCATTGAGTGGGGACCTGACACTGCAAGGAGAGTTCAGTGGTAACGGCTTTACTCACGAGGATATTCTGACCGGATGGCAGGGGCAGGCCAGTATTCGTGTGACACATCCGAATACCGGTGCATTTAACCTGCAGCAGATGGTCAGTGATGCCGTGGCTGTCAGCAGTGACCGGGTGAAATATCAGCCAGAGCAGACGCCGGTGATGCCTTCCCTCGACGGTAATTTCCGCCTGACTCCGGGGGTATTACGCTTTGCATCCCTGAAAGGTGAGGGGAATGGGGTACAGATAGACGCAGCCGGAGATGTGGATTTTCGTCAGCGCTCTATGGATGTCACCTTTAATTTGCTGATGACAAACTGGAAAGGGGACAGCCGGCTGGTACATCTGCTTTCAGGCCAAATCATTCCGGTACGTTTCTACGGCCCGTGGGATAAGCTGAGTTATTCGTTACCGATCACCCGTGTGCTGAACGGTGATTTCCGGAATGAATTGAAAAGCCGCTTTAATCAGTGGCAGGCGCAGACTCCGGATAAGCACCCGGCTCACCACTAGTCTTTCCTGCCCCCCGGACATTAAAGGCCGGGGGCGTCAGCGTGAGTTCCAGGTACCTTTGCTATCCTAACCGACTTATCGTCCGTGCCGTGGTCTGTGGCAGACCCGGCTATTGGCAGACGGTCCGCTTTTCATCCTTGCTGACATACCGGTGAGTATCGGCAGTTATCTGTCCTTATCGGCGTGCTCATTACTATAGTGAGTAAATAAATCCAGCAATAAAATCCGACAGTCAGACAATGATCAGAAAATGACAATATTTTGACCTGATTTAAGACTTATTATCCGAAAAGCTACTATGATAGGCAGCACTTTAGTCCTCTCAGACCTGACTGGCCGCAGGAAAAAAGTGTGACGCAGCCTAAATTCAGAGAATGCTTATGCTGCCTGTCACTGCTTTTCACTCATACTGCCGGGACTGATTTTTTTAAAAACGGAATGTTTATGACCAAATTAAAAGCAGTCATTCCTGTTGCAGGGTTAGGTATGCATTTATTACCGGCAACGAAAGCGATCCCTAAAGAAATGTTGCCGATTGTCGATAAGCCGATGATCCAATACATCATTGATGAGTGTGCGACCGCAGGGATTAAAGAAATCGTTCTTGTCACACATGCCTCAAAGAATGCGGTTGAAAACCACTTTGATACCACCTATGAACTCGAAGCCCTGCTTGAACAGCGGGTTAAACGTCAGTTACTCAGCGAAGTTCAGTCCATATGCCCTCCCGGGGTGACTATTATGAATGTCCGCCAGTCACAGCCTTTGGGGCTGGGACATGCGGTGCTCAGTGCCAGACCGATGATTGGTGACAACCCTTTTGTCGTAGTGCTGCCGGATATTGTGCTGGATGAATCGAGTGCCGATCACTTACGTTATAATCTGGCCGCCATGATCAACCGGTTTGAAGAGACCGGTCGTAGCCAGGTGCTGAGTAAGCACATGCCTGAGGAAGATCTGAGCGAATATTCGATTATTACTACGCGTGAGCCGCTGGAAAACCCGGGCGATACCAGCCGCATTGAAATGTTCGTCGAGAAACCTGAAAAAGAGGCGCTGCCGGATTCTGATCTTGCGGCGGTAGGCCGTTATGTATTGTCTGCAGATATCTGGAAAGAACTCGAAAATACCGAAGCAGGTGCCTGGGGAAGAATACAGCTAACGGATGCCATCGCCAGCCTCAATAAAAAACATCCGGTGGATACTATGTTGCTGACCGGTATTGATTATAATTGTGGTCGTAAACTCGGCTATATGCAGGCTTTTGTCAGCTATGGCCTGCGAAATCCGTCTCAGGGACAGGAGTTTCGTGAGACTCTTAGGGAAATCATTGCGAAATAATGACGGATAAAATTTTAAGATACGGAGTCTGATATGTCTGTTTTAGTGACGGGGGGAGCAGGGTACATTGGTTCCCACACGGTACTGGCGCTCCTTGAACGCGGAGATGAGGTTGTTGTCCTGGATAACCTCTGTAATGCCTCTGAAGAATCACTGCGACGCGTGGCCACTTTAGCGGGGAAAGCCCCTGTATTTATACAGGGGGACATCCGTGATCGCCAATGCCTGAAAAAGTTATTTGCAGAACATCAGGTGACTGAGGTTATTCACTTCGCTGCGCTGAAAGCGGTAGGTGAATCGACACGTATGCCTCTGGAATATTATGAAAATAATGTTGCCGGTACCGTTATTCTGCTGGAAGAAATGCGTGAAGCCGGCATAGGGAACTTTATTTTCAGTTCTTCAGCGACGGTTTACGGTGAAAATGCACCGGTGCCTTATGTGGAAACCACCCCGATAGGGGGGACGACCAGCCCTTACGGAACATCGAAACTAATGATTGAGCAGGTTATGCAGGATTTCGCTCGTGCGGATGAACGCTTCAATGCTATTGCTCTGCGTTATTTCAATCCGGTAGGAGCACATCATTCGGGTGAGATCGGTGAAGATCCTGCCGGTATCCCGAATAACCTGCTGCCTTATATTGCTCAGGTCGCCATCGGTAAACTGGAAAAACTGGGTGTTTTCGGTGATGACTACAATACACCGGATGGCACCTGCCAGCGGGATTATATCCATGTGGTCGATCTCGCAGAGGGGCACCTGAAAGCCCTGGATCATCTTAAGAAAGGCCATGGTTGCCGTGCTTATAATCTGGGGGCGGGTAAAGGGTATTCCGTACTGGAAATGATCAAAGCCTTTGAGAAAGCATGTGGCAAGGAGATCCCGTTTGAGATTAAACCCCGCCGCAGTGGTGATTTGCCGGCCTTCTGGGCCGATCCCTCACTGGCGGAGAAAGAGCTGGGATGGACAGTCACCCGCGGGATTGACGAAATGATGCGCGATACCTGGCGCTGGCAGAGTAAAAATCCGAACGGATATCGGTAATACTGATCACAGGATCTCCCCGGCAGGGGCTGTCTCAGCCCCTGCCACGGCAGAATATTCATTATAGTGAGTGGCAAATCTCTTCAGGCATCCCGTCTGTAGCGGTAACGTATTTCTAAGATCTAATAAGCTACTCATAAGAATCCGGAATGTAATTACATGAAGTATAGTCCCGGTTATTTGGTTGATATTATTTCTGTATTGACTGAAAAGGAACTTAAAGTCAGGTATAAAAGTAGTTTTCTCGGCTATCTATGGTCTGTTGCTAATCCTCTGTTATTTGCATTAATTTATTATTTTATTTTTAAATTAGTGATGAGAGTACAAATACCAGATTATACAGTTTTTCTTATCACAGGATTATTTCCCTGGCAATGGTTTGCAAACTCAGTAAATAATGCATTGTTTTCGTTTCTTGCTAATGCTCAGGTGATTAAAAAAACAGTATTTCCCCGCTCAATCATTCCGTTTTGTAATGTATTTATGGAGTTTCTGCACTTTCTCTGTACCTTGCCGGTGATTGTTGCCTTTCTGATTTTTTACGGGATATCTCCGTCGGTCAGCTGGCTATGGGGCGTACCCTTGATAGGCCTGGCACAGATGATGCTGACCTTAGGTATTGCGCTGGCTATTAGCTCGCTTAACCTGTTCTTCAGAGATTTGGAGCGGTTTGTTCCTCTGGGTATCATGCTGATGTTTTATTGCACCCCGATACTTTATTCTGTTGACCTGATCCCTGATAAATATCAATGGCTACTGACCATTAATCCGGTCTCTGAAATGATGCTGGCATGGCGGGACCTGTTTATGAAAGGCGTGATCCATTATCAAAATATTGCCTGTATCTACCTGCGGGCAATACTGGTACTGCTTGCGGGTTGCTATATATTCAATAAGCTAAAGTTTAAATTTGCTGAGATATTATGATGAGTGCTGCTATTGAATTCAGGGATGTTTCGAAAGCCTATCCTTTATATCACCATATCGGGACCGGAATTAAAGACCTTATTTTTCATCCACGTCGTGCAATGAATTTACTTCGGGGACGCAAATATACGGCAATAGAAAATATTAGCTTTACTGTAGAGAAAGGAGAAGCGGTTGCGTTGATAGGGCGTAACGGTGCCGGTAAGAGTACTTCACTCGGGCTGGTGGCGGGTGTCATTAAGCCCAGCAGTGGCAGTGTCATTACTCATGGTCGGATTGCATCGATGCTGGAGCTGGGGGGCGGTTTCCATCCTGAACTGACCGGCAGAGAAAATATCATCCTGAATGCCACTCTGCTGGGCCTGAGAAAGAAACAGGTGATGCAGAAGCTGGAAGGCATTATCGCCTTTTCAGAGCTGGGTGATTTTATTGATGAGCCTATTCGCGTTTATTCAAGCGGTATGCTGGCAAAGCTGGGTTTTTCTGTCATCAGTCAGACGGACCCGGAAATCCTGATCATCGACGAAGTCATGGCAGTGGGTGACATTGCCTTCCAGAACAAATGTCTGGAGACCATCCGTGAGTTTAAACAGCGCGGTGTCACTATCCTGTTTGTCAGCCACAACATGATGGATGTCGGAAAAATTTGTGACAAGGTTATCTGGATCGAAAACCATCGGCTGCAGGCTGTCGGTAAGGCAGACGATATTATTTCACAATATATAAATATGATGTCTTAATATGAAAAAGTTCAGAATTTACACCAGCTACCATAAACCCGGGGCTTTCCTGTCTGCTCCCTCTGTCATTCCGTTACATGTGGGGAAAGCCACCAGCCTGAATACTCTCTGCTGTGAGGGGGATGACAGGGGAGACAATATCTCCTATAAAAATCCGTTTTACTGTGAGCTGACGGCGCAGTATTGGGCATGGAAGAACGGGGAGCCTGCAGAGTACGTCGGTTTTATGCATTATCGGCGACATCTTAACTTTTCTGAGCAGCAGGACTATGAAGAAGACCTCTGGGGAGTCGTGGTTCAGCCAGAGATTGATACAGCCTACGAGGAAAAATTTCAGCTAACGGATGCGGGTATTGAGCGCTGCCTGCAGCAGACAGATATTTTATTGCCTAAAGCCTGGCCGGTGTCGAATGCCGGCAGCAGAAATAATTATATTCATTACGGAGCAGGTGACGATCTGCACATTGAAGATTATGATCTGGCGCTTGCCACCTTGTATGAACTTTACCCTGACTACAGGCCGGATGCGGAAATATTTAATCAGGCAGACTGCGGGTACTACACCAATATGTTTGTCATGAAGCGGGAATTATTTAATGAATATTCAGAATGGCTCTTCTCGATCCTTGAAGCTCTGGAGAAAAAAATTTCTTTCAGAAACTACAATGCCCGGGAACAACGGGTCATAGGACATATTGCAGAGCGGCTATTCAATATCTTCATTTTGCACAAAAGGTCGCAACGGCCGGAACTTGTTATCAAAGAGGTGCAGCGTACTTTTATAGAAAAAGAAACATTTAACGGAAAAATACCTCCCGCGTTTGACGGGCGAGCAGTACCTGTGGTGATCTGTTTTGATGACAATTACAGTATTTCCGGTGCCGCACTGATTCATTCATTGTTAAAAAATTCAGATGACCAGAGAAACTACGATATTGTTATTCTGGAAAATGGCATTTCTTCTCTTAACAAGCAAAGATTATACAGTCTGGTAAAAGATAAGAAAAGTTTTAGTTTGAGATTTTTTGATATTAATACCTTTACTGAACTGAGTGAGGTGCATACCAGAGGCCACTTTACCTCTGCGACTTATGCCAGACTGTTTATTCCGCGTCTTTTTTCTCTTTACGACAAAGTGTTATTCATCGATGCGGATACGGTAACAGAAGAGGATGTCGGAAGCGTCTATGACACTGACCTGGGCGATCATCTGGTGGCGGCGGTCCGGGATATTGTCATGGAGGGATTTGTTAAATTTGGCGCTATTTCCGATTCTTCCGACGGGCAGATGCCGGCACGGAAGTATCTGCTGAAAACCCTCGGGATGACGAGGACAGAAAATTATTTTCAGGCAGGTATTATTCTCTTTAATATCAGTCAGATGAATAAAGAAAATACGTTCGATACCCTGATGGAAGCCATGAAGGAAAAACATTACTGGTTCCTTGATCAGGATATTATGAATAAGGTGTTTTATGACCGGGTATTTTATTTACCGCTGGAATGGAATGTCTATCACGGTAACGGAAATACTCATGACTTTTTCCCGAATCTGTGTTTTTCAACCTATATGGAATTTCTTTCTGCCCGCCTCCATCCGAAGCTGATCCATTATGCCGGGGAAAATAAACCCTGGAATACTATTCATGTCGATTTTTATGATAATTTCGAAAAATACCTTTCAGGCACTCCGTGGCAGCGGGAGCTTTATTGGCGGCTGGCGGGAAAACCTGTACCGGGATCACACGGGGCTACGATGCCGTCCGGTGAAGAAGTATTACTATTACAGACCAGGATAAAGCGGAAGTTAATGCCTTTACTTAACCGATGTGCACCGACCGGGAGTCCGCAACGAAATTTTCTGATTAAGTATTATTATGCAATCCGCAGACGGATCCTAGGGTGAATGATGGGTAATAAAAAAAGTATTCTCATCGTGGGTGCCGGACTGACCGGGGCCGTTATCGCCCGGGAACTGGCCGAAGCAGGGCATGGTATCTGTATTATTGATAGTCGTTCACATATCGCAGGTAATTGCTACAGTGAACGGGATGCCCGGACGGGTATCATGATCCATACCTATGGTCCTCATATATTTCACACCGATAATCAGACGGTATGGGATTATATTCAGCGGTTTTGTACCATGATGCCGTATATGAATCGGGTCAAGGCTACTGCGGCAGGACAGGTATTTTCACTGCCGATTAATCTGCATACGATTAATCAGTATTTTCATACCACCTGTTCACCGGGACAGGCAAAAGCCTTAATTGACAGTAAAAGTGATAAATCGCTGACTGATCCGCAAAATTTTGAACAACAGGCATTACGTTTTATTGGCAGGGAGCTCTATCAGACTTTTTTTGAGGGCTATACCCTTAAGCAATGGGGCATCGCTCCTTCTGCATTACCGGCAGCCATACTGAAGCGATTACCGGTCAGGTTTACTTACGATGATAATTATTTCAGCCACCGTTATCAGGGGATGCCACGTGACGGATATACCGCTCTGGCTGCGGCAATACTGGATCATCCCCTGATCTCAGTAGAACTCAATCGATCCTTTCAGCCGGAAGATCGTGGCTGCTGCGATCATGTGTTTTTTACCGGGCCGTTGGATGCTTATTATCAGTTTGCCTATGGCCGTCTTGGCTACCGGACGCTGGATTTTGAGAAATTCTACGATGAGGGAGAGTTCCAGGGAACGGCGGTTATGAATTACTGCGATCCGGATATCCCTTTCACGCGTATTACCGAACATAAGTATTTTTCCCCCTGGGAGACCCATCAGGGATCCGTTTGTTACCGGGAATACAGTCGTCAGTCTGAGCCAGGAGATATCCCATATTATCCTGTTCGTCAGGTGGATGAGCAAACGATGCTGGCGCACTATGCGGCTCGTGCGCGGCAGGAAACACAGGTTACTTTTGCCGGACGCCTCGCGACATACCGTTATATAGATATGGATACCTCTATCGCAGAAGCACGGATAGCGGCAAACCGATACCTTCGGTCACTGCAGGACGCTGTGCCGATGCCGGCCTTTGTGGTGGATATCGTATGAAAATCACACCATTGATAGTGACCTATAACCGGCTCGGGAAGCTACAGAAAACCCTGGCAGCGACCCTTGCCTTACCGTTCGATGCCGTCGTGGTGATTGATAATTACTCAACAGACGGGACCCGGGAGTGGCTGAAAGCACAAAGTGCTCCGCATCTCCACTGTTGTTTCAGTCCGGAAAATAGCGGTGGGGCAGGCGGATTTTCCCGTGGGGTGGCTTATATTGCGGAGCATCTGACCACTGACTGGGTGGTGTTTTACGATGATGATGCGTGGCCGGACCCCTCTTTTATTGATAATTTTTCCCGCATCGCCACAGATAAATACGAACTCTATTGTGCCAGAGTACTGTCAGCCGACGGACGTCTCAGCCCGATGAATGTGCCCTGGTCCGCTCCGCAGGACACATTCTTCGCCGCGATACATTATTTATTTAATAAAAAGGCCTTTATCCCGGCCCCTGATAAAGCCTCCGGGGTCTGTACGTTTTCGTTTGTCGGGGGGATAGTCAGTTCACGGCTGATCCGGGAAAGCTGTGGCTTAATAGAGAAAGATTTCTTTATTTATTTTGATGATGTCTGTTACTCCTGGCGCCTGTTCTCACGGGGAAACCCTATTCTCTATCATCCCGAACTGCTTATGCATCATGATGTTCCTTCGGTGGCGAGCGGGCAGCCTGCATGGAAACACTATTACCTGTTGCGTAATTTATTACTGTTCCGGCGCTTGCTGAACTGCCCGCCGTTTTTTGGCCGGACAGCAATAGGGCTGCGCATAGTCCATAGCCTGCTGAGGGCACTGAAAAGCCCGCAGCGGTTTTATTGCCTGCGCTTACTGGTTAAGGCTGTTTGTGACGGCCTTTCCCATAAACGCCCCGTTTCGGGGAAACCAGGCATATGAAGAAGATTTGTTATTTCATTAATTCAGACTGGTATTTTGACCTTCACTGGCTGGCGCGTGCGCTTTCTGCCAAACATCATGGCTATGAAGTTCATATCATTACCCGTATTTCTGAAAAGAAATACCACAGACGATTTACCCGGTTAGGCCTCTGTTGCCATGCCTTACCGTTGAAAGAACGTTCCTGCAATATTTTCGGTTTTATTTCTGTACTGGTGTTCTCTTTCCTCCTGTTACGGCAGATTCACCCGTCCTTAATCCATGCGGTGACCATTAAGCCGGTGATTATCGGAGGACTTTATGCGCGCTTGTTCTCTGTCCCTTTTGTCGCAAATGTTGTCGGTCTGGGGCGGGTATTCGGGGCGGGAAACAGGTTTTACCGGTGCCTGAGGAAAGTGGTTTGCCTGTGTTATGCCTTTATTTTAATGAACCCGCGTAGCCGTATTATTTTCGAACATACTGATGATCTTGATACGTTCCGGCAGAACGTGAAATTTCCATTGTGCCGGGCATCGGTCATCGATGGCTGTGGCGTTGATGTGGAGCAATATGCTTTCAGCGAAGAAGTGACCCCCGGCCAACCGGTAGTGTTGTTTGCCAGCCGAATGTTGCAAAAAAAAGGACTGGCAGCACTGGTACGGATTAAACAGCAGCTTGCACAGGAAGGGGTTGGTTTTACCCTGCGTGTGGCAGGGATTATGGTGGCGGATGACCCTGATGCTATCCCGGCGACAGAAATCATGCGCTGGGAGGCCACCGGTGATATTGAATGGCTGGGTACCTGCAATAATATGGAGTTCCTGCTGAGGAGTGCCAGCATCGTTGCCCTACCTACTCTCTATCAGGAAGGGGTACCGCGCATATTAATTGAAGGGGCTGCAAAGGGAAGAGCATGTATTGCTTATAATAGTGGCGGTTGTAACAGTATTGTTATTAATAATGTTAATGGATTCCTGATAAACCGCGGCGATGAAGATCAGTTTCGCCGGCAGTTAAAAGTACTGATAGAGGATAAAAAATTACGGCGGCGTATGGGGCAGCAGGGACGAATGCTGGTGGTAGAGAAATTTTCGGCGGCGCGGGTGATAACGAAGACCCTGAATATCTATCGGATATTGATGGCTCGCTAAGCTGCCAGCCCTGTCGCTGAGACAGGCATCGTACAGAACACCGGCATATCCGCATGCTCTGATAAGCCCCGCCGGAGGTTTGTTGTCCGAATTGTGCTGATTTACTGGAGTAAATCGCCCGGTGCTGTTAGTTTTAATTTCAAATTTTCTTTATTATAAGTAAATTATGGGTTCAACAAAATTTGTACCCTGAGTCTTCAGACAGGAGAAAGTGATGTCCAAGCAACAAATCGGTGTAGTAGGTATGGCTGTAATGGGTCGTAACCTTGCCCTGAATATCGAGAGCCGTGGTTATACCGTCTCTGTTTTTAACCGTTCACGCGAAAAAACGGACGAAGTGATTGCTGAAAATCCGGGCAAAAAACTCGCGCCTTACTACAGTGTCGAGGAGTTTGTTGAGTCTCTGGAAAAGCCACGTCGTATTCTGCTGATGGTACAGGCCGGTGAAGCAACGGATAAAACGATCGCTTCTCTGACTCCGCATCTGGATAAGGGCGATATTCTTATCGATGGCGGTAACACCTTCTATAAAGATACCATTCGTCGTAACAAAGAACTGTCTGAGCAGGGCTTCAATTTCATCGGTACCGGTGTTTCCGGTGGCGAAGAAGGGGCACTGAAAGGCCCATCCATCATGCCTGGTGGTCAGAAAGAAGCTTACCAGCTGGTTGCGCCTATCCTGGATCAGATTGCTGCCCGTGCCGAGGGTGAAGCTTGTGTGGCTTACATTGGTCCGAACGGTGCCGGCCACTACGTTAAAATGGTACATAACGGTATCGAATACGGCGATATGCAGCTGATTGCAGAAGCCTACTCTTTACTGAAAGGTGCCTTAGGCCTGAGCAACGAGCAACTGGCTGAAACTTTCAGCGAGTGGAATACCGGTGAGCTGAACAGCTACCTGATCGACATCACCAAAGATATCTTCACCAAGAAAGATGACGAAGGAAACTATCTGGTTGACGTTATTCTTGACGAAGCCGCCAACAAAGGTACCGGCAAATGGACCAGCCAGAGTTCTCTGGACTTAGGCGAACCACTGTCGCTGATCACTGAATCTGTCTTTGCCCGTTACCTGTCTTCTCTGAAAACTCAGCGTGTTGCAGCGTCTAAAGTCCTGACCGGACCGGTAGCAAAAACCGTCACTGAAGACAGCGCAGGCTTTATCGAAAAAGTTCGTCGTGCCCTGTACCTGGGTAAAATTGTATCTTACGCTCAGGGCTTCTCTCAGTTGCGTGCGGCGTCTGAACAATATGACTGGGATCTGCAATACGGTGAAATTGCGAAAATCTTCCGTGCCGGTTGTATTATCCGTGCCCAGTTCCTGCAGAAGATCACCGATGCTTACGCAGAAAATGCGGAAATCGCTAACCTGCTGCTGGCACCGTACTTCAAAAATATCGCTGATGAATACCAGCAGGCGCTGCGTGACGTTGTTGCTTATGCCGTGCAGAACGGTATTCCTACGCCAACGTTCTCTGCCGCTATCGCTTACTATGACAGCTACCGTTCAGAAGTCCTGCCTGCAAACCTGATCCAGGCGCAGCGTGACTATTTCGGTGCACATACCTACAAGCGTATCGACAAAGACGGTGTTTTCCACACTGAGTGGTTAGATTAATTTCAGCATTGATAGTCTGAAATCTGCAAGACCCGGGGCCAGTCTCCGGGTTTTTTTATCCCCTGTCTCCGTGCAACCCGTCTGCCATCACCTCCGGCCAGTGCGCTGTCCGGTGATGAATATACTTAATCGCCGGGACGGATAATCAGCCGTTATCCTGTGAATGACCCGAAATCTTCCTCCTCTCAGGACCATGGCCGGGCAGGCAATTCGCATTGACGTGGTCTTAAATTCCGGTTTTGTGACCGGAGAATGTTCAGCAGACCTCTGAAGCAGTATTGTATGCAGGCCCGGGATCAGTGCAATATAAAGCCCGGCGACCGGCGGACAGGAGTCCCGGGAAAATGGCATTCGCAGAGGAGGGAGTCATGTCAGCACCACAGGTTACCGCGATCATCACGACGTTCAATGCCGAACATTATATCGCTGAAACACTCCACACGATTACGTCACAGACCTTACAAGCTATCCAGATTATTATTGTTGATGATGCTTCCACCGATAATACTGTCAGAATTCTCAGCGAGTGTTGCGCGACGGATGAACGGGTGACCGTGTTAGTGAATGAGGAAAACAGAGGGGCAGGCTATTCACGTAACCGGGCGATGGCTCTGGCGAAGGGCGATTTTGTTATTTTCCTGGATGATGATGATCTCTGTGAAACAGAGATGCTGGCGCAAGCCTATGGTCACGCGATTTCAGCCGGGGCAGATGTGGTTGTTTTTCGCAGCGATAATCTGGACTGCCTGACACACCAACGTACTCCCGCGCCATGGACGATCCTTGCAGAGTCATTACCGGCATCCATGACCTTTACCGCGTTTGAAACACGTAAAAATTTTTTCCGGACCTTTATCTGGTGGGCCTGGGATAAACTGATCAGACGGGACCTGATCCTGCGTTCAGATTTACAGTTCCAGGAGATCCGCACCAGTAATGATTTGTTCTTTGTCTGTGCGCTGTTATTGCAGGCGAAGGCTATTTCGGTGTGCGAAGCGTCGCTGATAAGTCATCGGGATAACCGGGAAGGCTCGTTGTCCAATACCCGCGAGCTGTCCTACGAGTGTTCGCTACAGGCGATCCGGGCGCTTTATTGTCATCTGACCAGCCAGCCGGTTTATCTGCCGCTGCAGCGGGATTTTATTAATTACAGTATCGACTTCCTTAGCTGGAGTCTGTCGACGCTGAAACACTGGCCGGCCTATGCAGATTTTTATCGGCAGATCCGCACGTTCTGCCTGCAGCTCCCCGCTATACCGGCGGCGGATATTGAATCCGAATACCTTGCGGCCTGTTATCAGGACCTGACCTGCGGGGATCCCGAAACGACACTGATGAAACTGAAATGCCGGCTGGAGCAGGATCTTCGTCATCACACTGCCAGCGAGGCCGCTAACCAGCAGCAGTGGCTTGCTGAAGCAGAGCGTGCAGCCTCGCAACAGGCGGAGCTGAGGGAGCAAAACAGGCTGATGGCATCGGAACTTGAGCGGTTGCAACAGCAGGTAGCAGAGCAGCAGATTCACATCCGTGAATTACAGGCGTTAAATGAGCAGTCTCAGCGGAAAAAGACCGTTGCAGGGCAGTTACGTTCGCTGGCGGGGCGCCTCAGGAAGTAGGTCCGCTTCCTGCGGCACCGCCGGACTAACTCAGGGGACCAGCAGGGGGCCTTGACGGCCGGCTTCTCCACCGGCCAGACGGACGACCAGCAGGCCTGCAGTGGCAAAACGTACCCAGTGACGGGCATACAGCAGTCCGTCCTGTCGGCAAATCAGTGGTGTCAGCTGATCAGTGATCGGGTCGAGAATTTCCGCCACTATCTCACCGGCATGGATCCACTCGCCGGGTTCACGGGTATAAAGGATGACACCGGCATGCGGTGCCGTCAGATATTCACAACCCGCCAGGTCGGCTTTTAACGGGGCAGGCACCTCAGGCAAGGGGGGCGTCTCACCGGAAATATATCCCAGCGCTGTCAGGCCATTAATGATAGCACGGGCATCTTCACGGGCCTGATCATGACTGACATCGCGGGCACCCCGCAGTTCCAGTGTGACGGGTTTCAGCGCCTCCGGTAACGGATAAGCCTCGCCAAAGCGCCGATGAAGCGTATACCAGGGGTCGGCACAAGCTTCGTCAAACGGTTCGCCGCCGGAAATATCTGCAATCAGGGCTGTGCGGCATCCCAGATGATGACCTAATACCGACACCTCTGGCCAGGCCTGCGGTGTGGTATACAGATGGGCGACAGCCTCCCAGTCACAATGAATATCAATCATCAGGTCAGCCTTACAGGCCATACGCATCAGTATTGCCCGCTGTGACTGCAGTTCAGTGGCCGGGGTATAATCATCGAAATACCGGTCAATGGCCTGGCGGATCACCCGCTTATTGTCGCTGATATTCTGGCTCAGTTCCGGCCCGGCAATCTCTGCCAGTGACTCACCGATAGCCGGAAACTGACGGTTAAAGTCCTGACCTGACAGGCTATCGAAACGTCCCAGCGGCTGGCCCTGTATCTGTTGAGAAAATCCGATCGGGTTCGCGACCGGGACCAGCGTAATTTTTGCCCGTAATTGCCCCTGACTTTCCAGCGCACTGAGTGCATGTTTCAGGTACCAGGCGACGGCCACGCCGGGCAATTCATCGCTGTGTAATGCGGCCTGGATATACACCTGTTGCTGATCATCATGACCGAATTCATAACTGACGATTTTTCGTTCGGTACCGAACGTCGTCGACAGTATCGGAGTGTTGTGTTGTTGCATAGCGTGTGGGTCCTGGCTCAGGGGGATAGTAGCGGACAGACTGCGAAGCAGGGAAGTCAGGCAGTAAGACCGGAGGAACTCCTCCGGTCGCAGAGCGTATTACTTCACAGAAATATCGGTGGTGAAGTATTTTTTCTGGAGTTTATCAAAGGTACCGTTGGCTTTGATTTTTGCATAAGCATCATCCAGGGCGGTGCGCAGTTCGGTGTCCCCTTTACGCAGACCGATAGCGGTGCCCGGGCCGATGATCGGATCTTCCACAGCCGGGCCGGATAACTCAAAGTCTTTGCCGGCGGGCGATTTCAGGAAGCCGATACCTGCCTGTGCGCCGTCGGTGAATTCTGCATCAATACGGCCGGCGACAAGGTCATTCTCGACCTGAGCCTGGTCGCCGTAAGGGACGACATTAACGCCGTAAGGCTGCCATTTCAGACGTGCATAGCGTTCCTGAACGGTGCCCTGTTCAACACCCACGGATTTCCCTTTCAGAGATTCAGCAGTAGGTAACAGTCCTGAACCTTTGCGGGCGACCAGCATGACCGGGGTGTTATATACCGGTACGGTGAAATCGATCTGTTTCAGACGTTCCGCAGTGATCCCCATATCCGACAGAATAGCGTCAAATTTACGGGCTTTCAGTGCCGGGATCATTCCGTCGAACTCATTTTCAACCCAGACACACTTCACATCCATCTGCTGACACAGGGCATTACCCAAATCGATATCGAAGCCAACCAGTTTTCCGTCAGCGGTTTTGGACTCGAACGGCGGATAGGTCGGGTCTACCGCAAAGCGAACCTGAGTGAGTGCTGCCTGGCTGAGTAACGGAGCGCCGGCCAGCAGAGCGGTCAGCAGTGACAGGCGTAACTTACGGGTGAACGTCATAATTTGCAGATTCCTGATTATTTTAATGTTGTAATAAATTATCCCTCCCTGTGCCGGGAGGTTCTGTTGCGGAGCGGTGACACTTCGCGTCCTGCCAAAAAGACTGCTTTATACAGTCCATCGTTAATCTAGCAATAATTACGGTCTTGTGACAGGGCTATGCGACAACTCTCTGTATTCCGCTGCGGGACAGACTTTGGCCCGGCTTTCAGGCAACGGTATTGATAGCGGGAAGGCGGGAAACGGGAGGTGATACAAATGGCGCAATGCGTCGGGCGTGTCCGGTGGCAAACGGCGACAGGCAGGAAGCAGGCCGTGGCGGTGATACCGTCACGGCCTGTTGTTACCGCAGGGTCCGCCACACTGAGCGGCGGACTCTGCGGCAGGCATTATTTCTTCTGGTGACGATCACGCAGATTATTGATGACTGCACTCAGATCCAGTTCCTGATCCTGTAACAGTACCAGCAGGTGATAGATCAGATCAGAGGCTTCATTGGTCAGCTCGAAGCGATCATTCACCGTGGCGGCCAGTGCCGTCTCAACACCTTCTTCACCGACTTTCTGGGCAATACGCTTTGTGCCGCGGGCATACAGACTGGCCGTGTAAGAACTGTCAGGATCGGCCGACTTACGGCTCGCCAGCAGTTGTTCCAGCTGGTACAGGAACCCCCAGTCACTGGATGCGGGTGAGAAACAGCTGGAAGTGCCGGTATGGCAGGTCGGGCCAATCGGGTTCGCCAGAATCAGCAGGCTGTCGTTATCACAGTCCGGCGTGATACTTTCAACCTGCAGAAAATGCCCGGAAGATTCGCCTTTTGTCCACAGACGCCCTTTGGTACGTGACCAGAAGGTGACTTTACCGCTGCTCAGTGTCTGCTCAAGTGCCTGTGCATTCATATAACCCAGCATCAGAACTTCGCCGGAAACCTTGTGCTGAATGACCGCAGGGATCATTCCTTCTGTTTTTTCCCAGTCAAGCCGGGAGAGTTGTTCTGCCGTTAACACGCACGGATCTCCACACTGTTGGATTGCAGGAACGCTTTCAGCTCTGCAATATTAATGACTTGTTTATGAAATACGGAGGCCGCAAGCGCGCCATCGATATTTGTCTCCCGGAACGCGTCAAGGAAGTGTTGCATGGTCCCGGCTCCGCCGGAGGCGATAAGCGGAACATGGCAAAGTTCACGGACAGCTTTTAACTGCTTCAGGTCATAACCGTTACGCACGCCATCCTGGTTCATCATATTCAGTACGATTTCACCGGCACCGCGCTTCTGCACTTCCTGTACCCAGTCGGTGGTCTGCCATTGGGTCACCCGGGTCCGTGACTCGTCGCCGGTATACTGGTTAACGTGGTACAGGCCGGTATTTTCATCATACCAGGTATCAATACCGACCACGATGCACTGAACCCCAAAGCGGTCCGCCAGACGGGTGATCAGCTCAGGGTCGGCAAGAGCCGGGGAGTTAATCGAAATCTTATCCGCGCCGAAGGAGAGGATTTGTGCCGCATCTTCCACGGATTTGATCCCGCCGGCGACGCAGAAGGGGATATCGATCACTTCAGCGACGCGTGACACCCAGCTTTTATCCACCACCCGGTCATCCGAAGAGGCCGTGATATCGTAAAAGACCAGCTCATCGGCACCTTCTTCCGCATAGCGCTTTGCCAATGGCACAATCTCGCCGATGATTTCGTGGTTACGGAACTGTACTCCTTTGACCACCTGACCGTCACGTACATCCAGACAAGGTATTATCCGTTTTGCCAGCATGCGATAGCCTCCGTCACTGTAAATTTACCTTCGAGCAGTGCACGACCGACGATCACACCGCGGACACCGCTATCACGTAATGCGGCGATATCTTCCAGTGAACCGATGCCGCCTGATGACTGAAAGGCAATCTCCGGGTACTGCGCGGTGATTTCCTGATAAAGCTCAACGTTTGAACCGGCCAGCGTGCCGTCACGCGAAATGTCGGTACAAAGCACATGTTTCAGCCCGACCGACTGATAGTCTTCGATCACCTGTTCCAAAGTCACACCGGCGGCTTCCTGCCAGCCGCTGATGGCAACTTCTTTACGCTGCTGCTCATCAATACGGATGTCCAGTGCCAGTACGATCGCATCCGGCCCGAACTCAGCAAACCACTGCCTGACTTCTTCCGGTTGTTTTACCGCCGTGGATCCGACCACTACACGGGCAGCGCCTGCACCCAGCAGTGCTGCCACATCTTCACGGCTGCGGATCCCGCCGCCCACCTGAACCGGGGCCGGGACCCCGGCCAGCAAGGTTTTCAGCAGCGGGATCTGGCGTGCCGCCGGATCTTTGGCGCCGGTTAAATCCACCAGATGCAACACCTGCGCGCCTTCCTGCTGGTAGGCCTGCAACCGTGGCAGCGGATCATTACCGTAATCACGTTGCTGTGCGTAATCTCCCTGGTGAAGACGAACGACTTTACCTTCTATTAAATCAAGTGCGGGGATAATCATTACATCTCCAGGAAATTTTTAATTAACTGTGCGCCCGCTTTGCCTGAACGCTCGGGGTGGAACTGGACACCGTAGAAGTTATCCTGCTGCACGGCCGCAGAGAACGGCTGGCCATAATCACACTGTGCAATGGTCGCTCCGGTCACCGGCATCGCGTAGCTGTGCACAAAGTAAAAATAGCTTTCCGGCGCAATATTGCGGAATAACGGATGGCCTGCCTGTGCCGTCAACTGGTTCCAGCCCATATGTGGCAGGGGCAGGGAGCCGGTTTCCATCAGTGATACCGGTGCATGGATAATGTCCAGAGTATCGATACCGGTTGACTCTTCACTGCGCTGTGCAAGCAGTTGCATCCCCAGGCAGATACCCAGCACTGGCTGAGTACAGTTACGGATAAGTTCGATCAGCTCACGTTCACGTAATTGATCCATTGCTGCTCTGGCGGTACCTACGCCCGGCAGAAACAGCTTGTCAGCATTCAGCACCACGTTTTTATCGCGGCTGACGATAGGCTGATAGCCCAGACGTTCAATGGCCCATTTTACGGATGACAGATTTGCGCACCCGGTATCAAGAATAACCACATCCATTACAGAACTCCTTTTGAGCTCGGCAGTGTGTTCCCGTTCACCTGAATTGCCTGACGAAGCGTACGGCCAAAGGCTTTAAACAGACTTTCGGCACGGTGATGGTCATTATGCCCTTTGGTCTTCAGGTGCAGGGTACAGGCCATGCTGTACGAGAGTGAACGGAAAAAGTGTTCGATCATCTCGGTACTGAGGTCGCCGACGCGCTGATAGTTAAACTCTGCTTTATACACCAGGTAAGGGCGTCCGGAGATATCCAGCGCACAACGAGCCTGACACTCATCCATGGGCAACACAAAGCCGAAACGGCCGATACCGCGTTTATCACCCAGTGCTTTCAGTAATGCTTCACCCAATGCCAGGCCGGTATCCTCAACCGTATGGTGATCATCAATGTAAAGATCACCTTTAACATCGATATTCATCCGTAAGCCGCCGTGAGTAGCAATCTGATCCAGCATGTGATCAAAAAAGCCGACACCGGTACTGATTTTGCTTTCGCCTTCACGATCCAGCCAGACTTCAGCCGTAATACGGGTTTCTTTGGTATTACGCTGGACCAGAGCGTGGCGATCTTTACGGGTCAGACGTTCGGCGATGGCAGGCCAGAAGTTCTCTTCTTCACCGTAACGAATACCTTTGATACCCATATTTTCGGCAAGCTGAATATCCGTCTGGCGGTCGCCGATGACATAGCTGTGTTCTTTATCCGGCACACCGGCCTGCAGCCACGGCTCAACCAGTTTTGTCGCCGGTTTGCGGCAGTCACAGTGGTCTTCCGGTTTATGAGGGCAAATCAGCACTTCATCGAAGGCGATCCCCTGCGAGGTAAAGATCTGCATCATCAGATTGTGTGGACCATCGAAATCCGCTTGCGGAAAACTGTCGGTGCCCAGCCCGTCCTGATTGGTGATCATCACCAGCCGGTAGCCGGCAGCCTGCAGACGCAGCAGTGCCGGGACGACACCTGGCTCGAAGGCCAGTTTATCCATACGGTCGACCTGGAAGTCTTCAGGGGGTTCAGAAATCAGGGTGCCGTCACGGTCAATAAAAAGGGTTTTCTGGCTCATGCTTGCTCCGCCAAAGTCAGGTTATTCAGGGCGGTGATCAGGGTTTCACACTCCTGACGGGTACCGATAGAAATTCGTAAACATCCCGCCAGGCCGGGGTTCTTATTCTGATCACGTAAAATGATCCCCTGGTCCCACAGTGCGCGGAAGACGCGCGGTGAGTCGGTGAATTTAGCCAGCAGATAGTTAGCATGGCTTGGGTACACCTGCTCTGTCAGGGGGGATGCCTGGAGTTGCTGCAGCAGCCATTCACGGGTGCTGTTAAGCTCCGCCACATGCCTGCGCATTTCAGCCAGCCCTTGTTCGCTCAGAGCACTGGCAGCAATTTCAGCCACCGGGGTGGAGAGCGGATAAGGGGCTATCACTTTTAACAGCACATCGATCACTTCCCGGTTTGCCAGAGTAAAACCGCAACGCAGCCCGGCCAGAGCAAATGCTTTAGAGAGGGTGCGCAAAATGACCAGGTTCGGGAATTCGTCCAGCCAGCTGACCAGTGAAGCGTCAGGACAGAAATCGATATAGGCTTCATCGGCAATCACCAGGGCTTTTCCTGCCGTGGCTGCCAGAAGCTGACGGATATCGTCCGGATTAACCAGGTTACCGGTCGGGTTGTTCGGGCTGCACAGATAAATCAGTTTAACCCCGTCCAGTTGTGACAGGATGGCAGGCAGATTCAGTTGCCAGTCATCGAGCGAGCGAACGGTCAGGGTTTCTATCGCCAGTGTTTCTGCACTGACGCTATACATGCCGTAGGTTGGCGGACAAAACATGACTTTATCCTGACCCGGCTCGCAGAAGGCCCGCATCAGGAGTTCGATACCTTCGTCGGCCCCGCGGCTGACCAGCACCTGCTCTTTATTCAGCCCGCAGTAAGCGGCATACCGCTCAATCACCTGTGCCGGCTGGCATTCCGGGTAACGGTTCAGGGTCTGCTGGGTAAAACTGAAAGGGACGGCCAGCGGATATTCATTCGCATTCAGCCACACATCACCGTTGCCGCCTAAGCGTCTTGCTGACTGATAAGGCGTCAGCTCCCGCACATTTTTGCGGGCAAGTTGCCCGATAGAACCCGTCATACATTATCCTCCAGTGCTTTCACCCGTAATGTCACGGCATTCTTGTGCGCATCGAGCCGCTCAGCCGCCGCCAGTTCTTCAATCGCCGGAGCCAGTGATAAAAAACCTGCCGGAGAAAGTTCCTGAATGGTCATCCGTTTCTGAAAGTCGGCCAGACCCAGACTTGAATAGGTCGCGGTGTAGCCGTAAGTCGGCAAAACATGGTTGGTTCCCGAGGCGTAGTCCCCGGCAGACTCCGGTGACCAGTCACCCAGGAACACAGAGCCGGCACTGGTAATCTGGTCAACCCATTGGCGGGCATCACGGGTCTGAATGATCAGGTGTTCAGGGCCATACTGATTAGATATAGCGATGCATTGCGCCAGGTCATCGGCCACGATCAGCCGGCTACTTTCCAGCGCCTGACACGCGGTCTCTGCACGGGGCAACAGAGTCAGTTGAGCCGTTATTTCCTCAGCCACCTGCTGCGCCAGTGTCGCTGACGGCGTCAGCAGAACCACTTGCGAGTCCGGGCCGTGCTCTGCCTGAGACAGCAGATCAGAGGCAACAAACGCAGGGGTGGCCTGTTCATCGGCAATGACCAGCACTTCTGACGGACCGGCCGGCATATCGATGGCCGCGCCTTCCAGCCGCTGACTGACCTGGCGCTTGGCTTCGGTCACCCAGGCGTTACCCGGACCAAAGATTTTATCGACTTTCGGTACGGTATCGGTGCCGAACGCCATCGCACCAATGGCCTGCGCGCCACCCACCTGAAAGACTTCGGTCACACCGCACAAACGTGCTGCGTACAGGATCTCGTCGGCAATCGGTGGCGGTGAACAGAGCACAACTTTTTCACATCCGGCAATTCGTGCCGGTGTTGCCAGCATCAGGACGGTGGAAAACAGGGGGGCAGATCCGCCCGGAATATAGAGACCGACCGAGCGAATAGGGCGGGTGACCTGCTGGCAACGTACGCCCGGGCGGGTTTCGATATCCACGCCAGGAAACACCTGCGCCTGATGAAAAGCATCGATATTAGCGACTGCTGTCTGCATCGCCGATTTCAGTGATCCACTGACCCGGGAGACCGCGGCATCGATTTCGGCGGCACTGACAGCAATCGTTTCAGGGCTTACTTTATCAAACTGCGCACTAAACTGACGCAGCGCATCATCACCCCGGCTAAACACCTGGTCGAGCACATGCTGTACGGTCTGGCTGATGGTGTCTGAAGAAGCCAGCGCAGGGCGTTTCAGTAAAGCCTGTTGCTCGTCAGCAGAACACTCATTCCAGCGAATAATAGTGTCGAAGCGGCTCATCTCTTACTCCATCATTTTTTCAATGGGCAGAACAAGGATGGAACTGGCACCCAGAGATTTCAGTTTTTCCATCGTTTCCCAGAACAGGGTCTCGCTGCTGACCATATGCATGGCGACACGGGCCTGGTCACCCGCCAGTGGCAGTACGGTCGGACGCTCTGCGCCAGGCATCAGGGCAATGACTTCTTCCAGGCGCTCAGATGGCGCATGCAGCATAATGTACTTGGATTCACGTGCTTTAATGACGCCCTGGATACGGGTCAGCAGTTTGTCGATCAGGTACTGTTTTTCTTCCGGCATTTCGCCTTCGCGCTGGATCAACACCGCTTTGGAGCGATAAATGACATCCACCTCGCGCAGGCCATTGGCTTCCAGTGTCGCCCCGGTGGACACCAGGTCACAGATGGCATCGGCCAGACCGGCACGGGGAGCAACTTCGACGGAGCCGTTCAGCATACAGGGTTTAAAAGAGAGGTTTTTGCTATCAAAGTAGCGTTTCAGCAGATGCGGGTAGGAGGTGGCGATGCGTTTGTTATCCAGACATTCCGGCCCGGTATATCCGGCATCGGCAGGCATCGCCAGTGATAAACGGCAGCCCCCGAAATCCAGACGGCGCAGAGTCGTGTAACCGGCATTTTCGCCCTGGGCCTGGCGGGTCAGCAGTTCTTCTTCCAGCACGTTTTCGCCGATAATTCCTAAATCAACGACACCGTCCATCACCAGGCCCGGAATATCGTCATCGCGTACCCGCAGAATATCGATAGGCATATTTTCTGCGAAGGCAATCAGGCGCTGTTGCTGCAGATTAATTTTAATGCCGCAGCGGCTAAGCAGTTCTCTGGAATCATCACTCAGACGGCCTGATTTCTGCATTGCAATACGGATACGTTTATTATCTAACATCTGTCCTGTCCTCTGCTTATTTTTCCTGTACGGAATTTATTATTCTGAAATCGTTGTCCATAAAAAAACCC
>NZ_JMPR01000029.1 GCF_000735525.1 Tatumella ptyseos ATCC 33301
TTTTTTTATGCGTCCAAACCACTGGAAGATCTTTTCGTCTCCCAGCACACATCGCCTGAAAGACTAGTCAGGGTGATGGTGATGATGGTGGTTAATCTGGACGCTATTCATAAAATATTCCGACGTAAATTGATTTAATTGTCTGTCAATTAACCTACCCAAAATAGCGGCGACTGGCAACCCTTTTTTCGGCCTGATAATCATAAATTCCTTAATAAATTTATGCTGGCCTGAAAACCGCCACAGGCATAAGATCATCGCTTACTTAAACGGTATCTGACAGGACATTATAAAGGCAGACTTATGGCGAAAAAAGTAGCAATTGTCGGTCTGGGCTGGCTGGGGATGCCCCTGGCCCGGGCGCTGGTCGGACGTGGCTGGCAGGTAACGGGCAGTAAGACGACCGAAGATGGTGTGCAGGCAGCACGAGCCTCCGGCATTCCGGCCAGCCTGCTGACGCTGGATCCGGAACCGCAGTGTGACCCTGATGATTTAGCCGAACTGCTGGATGTGGATGCCCTGGTGGTGACCTTACCGGCGCGACGGACGGTCGAAACCAGCGAGCAATATATTCAGGCGGTGCAGAATATTGTCGATATGGCCCTGGCCCGGCAGGTCCGGCATATTATTTTCACCAGTTCTACCTCGGTGTACGGTAATCTGCAGGGCGAGGCTGATGAAGAAAGCGCATTGGATCCGGTCACCCCGGCCGGTGGATCACTGGTCCGCCTGGAGCAATGGCTTCATGATTTACCCGGTACGCCGGTGGATATTCTTCGTCTCGCCGGGCTGGTGGGACCAGCGAGGCATCCGGGACGCTTTCTCGCAGGGAAAACCGGCCTGAGTCATGGCCGTCAGGGGGTGAATCTGGTTCACCTGGATGATGTGATTTCCGCGATTGTGATGCTGCTGGAACAACCGGCGCAGGGAGCCGTCTATAATCTGTGTGCAGAGGGGCATCCGTCACGGGAAGACTATTACACCAGGCTTGCCGCTAACGCTGGCTGGATCCCGCCGGTCTTCGACGGTGAACCCGCCACGATGGCAGGTAAAGAGGTCAACGGGCAGCGCATCTGCCGCGAACGTGGCTTCCGCTATCAGTGGCCGGACCCTTACGATATGCCTTTTGCTCAGGGATAAGCCGGATATTTAAGATAATTCCCCGGATAACGGTGATAATCTCTTGTGTTAACGGGTGTTTTTAGGCAGAATGCGCGCCTGCAAATTTGAGAATAACCGATGCCTTTTTCCGGCGTCGGTTATTTTTTTTGCATATATAGTTTCAAAACAAACCTACGGGGCCGGACGTTTTCCGGAGAGATATACATCAGATACACGCAATGGCGTGAGTTAGAGGAAATTTTGATGGGGCTTTTCACCACTTCACCAGCGATGTCTGGTGCACGCTTTCGCGATGACTACGGCGCGACGCGCACGATGAACACTTCATACTCATCTTTCTGCATTCTGCGGAATATCCCTGTGGCACAATCTCAGACGATTGTTACTGTAGGGGCCATGAACAATGCAAACTAATACCTCTGCTGCACCTAAGCGCGCTAACCTGAAAAAAACACTTACGCTGCTTCCTGTCATCATGATTGGTCTGGCTTATATGCAGCCCATGACCTTATTTGATACTTTCGGTATCGTATCGGGACTGACCAGTGGTCACGTTGCGACTGCGTATATCTTTGCGACTATCGCTATTCTGTTTACTGCGTTGAGTTACGGTAAACTGGTTCGTCGGTTCCCGTCGGCCGGTTCTGCGTACACTTATGCACAAAAATCCATTAGCCCGCATGTCGGATTTATGGTCGGCTGGTCCTCACTGCTGGACTACCTGTTTATGCCAATGATTAATATTCTGCTGGCAAAAAGCTATTTTGAATCCCTGCTGCCGGGCATCCCTTCGTGGATCTTCGTGGTACTGCTGGTGGTATTTATGACCGTGACTAACCTGAAAGGGATTAAAACGGTTGCCAACTTCAACAGTATTATCGTTGTGCTGCAGATTGCGGTGATGATTGCCATCGTCGGACTGATTATCTACGGTGTCAGCCACGGTATTGGTGCCGGAACCTTAGCCAGTACGAAACCGTTCTGGTCCTCGGACGCACATATTGTACCGATGATCACCGGGGCGACGATACTCTGTTTCTCCTTCCTGGGCTTCGATGGTTTGAGCTCATTGTCTGAAGAGACAAAAGATGCAGAGCGTACCATTCCGCGGGCGATTTTCATGACGGCGCTGATCGGCGGGGTACTGTTTGTTGCGGTGTCTTACTTCCTGCAACTGTACTTCCCGGACATCTCCCGTTTTAAAGACCCGGATTCCTCACAGCCTGAAATCATGCTGTACGTGGCGGGCAGAACGTTCCAGTTCGGTATTCTGATCTTCTCCTGTGTGACCGTACTGGCCTCAGGAATGGCGGCCCATGCCGGGGTTTCTCGTCTGATGTATGTGATGGGACGTGACGGTGTGTTCCCGAACCGTTTCTTTGGTCATATCTCACATAAATGGTCGACCCCGACCTATAACGTGCTGCTGGTCGGTGCCATTGCGTTACTGGCGATCAACTTTGACCTGGTCACTGCGACGGCGCTGATTAACTTTGGTGCTCTGGTGGCGTTTACCTTCGTTAACCTGTCGGTGATTTCACAGTTCTGGATCCGCGAGAAACGTAATAAGACGCTGAATGACCACTTCCAGTATCTGGTGCTGCCGGTTCTGGGGGCACTGACAGTCGGTGCGCTATGGCTGAACCTGGAAGAGAGCTCAATGATCCTCGGCCTGATCTGGGCGGGTATCGGTATTATCTACCTGGCGTTTGTGACCCGGGCTTTCCGTAAGCCGGTTCCTCAGTACAGCGAAGAAGGGTTATAATCCTTCGCTGCGCGGGTTGCTGATAAAGCCCTGTCAGGTTTCCTGACAGGGCT
>NZ_JMPR01000030.1 GCF_000735525.1 Tatumella ptyseos ATCC 33301
AGTAGGCAAGAACACGAAAAAGATACAGGAATATATAAAGCACCAACTCGAAGCGGATAAAATGGGAGAGCAGTTGTCGATCCCTTATCCGGGAAGCCCGTTTACGGGCCGTAAGTAATCCAAAATGCAAATGTCAGATTGCGATGCGCCTGTTAGGGCGCTGCTGGTAAGAGAGCCTTACAGGCGCATTTGAAAAACCTCCGGCTATGCCGGAGGATACTTATTGCCGCATCAGCTCAGCAGTGTTTCGGCATAACGGTAAAGGGACTTCAGCAGGGATTGCTTACGTTCATCGTCCGCATAGAGGCTGGCGAGCTGCTCCAGCTCACTGATATATTGTTCAACCCGCACCGGATTCAGTGTTTCACGGCGATGTTCCAGCCAGCATTGCTGCTCACCATGATCGAGGGTTCCCGGAAAATTACGGGCACGATAGCGGAACAGCAGCGGCAGAATACGCTTATCGTCAAAAGTGATGTCCAGGGCTGGAAGATTACGCGGTTCGGTACCCCGGACGATATTCATCGCCTGACGGTCGGCATCGCTGAAGAAGCCGTCATACAGTTGAGCATCCACATCCTGAGTGGGTTCAAATTCACGCCCCTCAGCAAAGATAGCCACAACTTTCTCCCGTATGTCGGCATGTTGCCGGAGCAGCGCCAGATTATCCAGACAGAACTGGCGATCAATCCCCAGCCGGTCAGCATCCTCCGGGCGCAATGTGCTGGCCGGGGCCAGCACCGGGCACTTATTAATATGTACCAGTTTTAACGGGACCGGCGAGAGATCACCCCGCTGTTCGCGTGGGGTATAGAGACGTTCGCGCAGTTCATCCGCACTCTCCTGTAACAATGGCTGAATATCTCCGGCCAGGTCGAGAGTGATCAGTGCATTACGGTTATCCGGATGCCATGCCAGCGGAACTATCCAGCTGGTATTACCGCGGGCAGCCCCGAACATCCCGGAGACATGCACCAGCGGTTTCATCTGCGGAATATCGATAAGCGTCTGCAGCTTGTTTTTATTACGGTGGAGAAACAGGAAATCGAACAGTTTTGGCTGCTTTTCCCGCACCAGTTTCGCCATTGCGAGAGTGGCATACACATCAGACATGGCATCATGGGCCTGCTCGTGGCTGACATTATTTGCTTTGGTCAGATGTTCCAGCCGGAATGAAGGAAAACCCTCTTCATTTTCGGGCCAGACAATTCCTTCGGGGCGTAATGCATAGCAGGCACGCATGACGTCCAGTAAATCCCAGCGCGAATTACCATTCTGCCAGCTCCAGGCATAAGGGTCGTAGAAGTTACGGTAGAAAATATTGCGCGTAACTTCATCATCGAAACGTACGTTGTTATAGCCGATCACGCAGGTACCGGGTTCACTGAACAGGGCATGAATACGTTGCGCAAATTCAGCTTCACTGACACCTTGTGCCATCGCATGTTGCGGCGTGATGCCGGTGATCATGACCGCTTCCGGTTGGGGAAGGTAGTCATCGGCAGGCCGGCAGTAAAAGACTTCAGGTTCGCCGATGATATTGAAGTCTGCATCCGTGCGGATGCCGGCAAACTGTGCAGGGCGATCCAGTGCCGGATGCTTACCGAAGGTCTCATAATCATGGAAAAGGAAGGTAGGCGTTACTGATTCATTCTTTTTCATCCGAAACCTTCCTTTTCTTTCCTGTTATTTTATTAAATATCAATTCGTTATCGCTATAATTGCTCAATTAACAACCTTTTTTATCCTGAACTTTCCTTTGTTATCCTCTTTACTCCATGTGATATTTTGTACCATTCTTGTACCAACCACAATTTTTCGGGTGTACCAATTTTAGAATGGCTCTTTCAGACACGAAGCTAAGAACAATTTCAGGCAAAGCCTATACCGGACCCTCTGAGGTTACAGACTCTCATGGACTGAGCGCAAGGATATCACCAAAAGGAGTTATCAACTTCCAGTTCCGCTTTAAATGGCAGGGGAAGTTTCAGCGCATGAGCATTGGCCGGTATCCGTCCGTGTCTCTGAAAGATGCCAGAAACATTACTGATGAACTGAGGCTGCTGGTTGCTTCCGGCGCGGACCCGCGCTCTAAGTTTGACAGGGGGCAGAGTTCAAAGGCTACTCTTTCTGATTGCCTGAACTACTGGTATCAAAACTACGTAATTACGCAACTCAGGCCCAAGACCAGGGACTTATACAGTTCCACGGTAATGAAGGTAATGGATGGCGCATTTCGCTTTGTACCTATGGAAGATATTACTGCTAAGCAATGGGTCGATTTCTTTACTGTGCAGGAGCGGGAAAATCCACGCCGTGCCCGCCAGGTTCTTAGCCAGTTAAGAACGGCAACACACTGGTGCATCCGTAGGCAGTATATTGAATCTTCATCTGTGATGAATATTCTGCCTCGCGATTTTGGTACATCCTCCCAGGTGGGTGACAGGGTTCTTACTTATCCGGAGCTTGCACAGATATGGCTGAAAATAGACCGTAGCCGGGCATCAACGTCTAACAAGCTCCTTCATCAGATGCTGATGTTATGGGGGGCCAGAAACTCAGAGCTAAGGCAGGCCACTACGCAGCACTTTGATCTCGACAGCATGGTATGGACCACTCCTGCTGAACTGAGCAAGATGGGAAATATAATCCGCAGACCAATATTTCCGAAAATTGAGCCACTGCTTGAAAAGGCGCTGACAACATATAAAGGGATTTTGTTTCCGGGTGATGCGCTGGACAAGCCGATATCCATATCGGCGGCCAACAGGTATATAGGCAGGATTCGTGACGAGATGGATATCGGGTACTGGAGGGCGCACGATTTTCGCCGAACGCTCGTTACACGACTGTCTGAGCAGGGAGTTATGCCCCACGTCACCGAGAAGATGCTGGGGCATGATTTGGGCGGGATTATGGCTGTGTACAATAAGCATGACTGGATCGAAGAGCAGAAGCAGGGGTATGAGCTTCACGCGGATAAGATACTCTGGCACGTCAGGAAGCTATCTTCTGCTTAGAGCCGCCATTGTTTATCCAGCTTTGTACCTCCGATGGCCGGTATTGGTTCGGATGTGAACGTACCGGCTCCGGAAAGCAGCATTCCTTTCTGTAACGCCACATCGTATTAGGCGATCGGATGTTAAGGCAGGCCATTACTTCTTTTTCAGTGACGAGTTGCTCAATCTGCATAGCATTCTCCTTTACCCAACCCGCAGGCACGACGATACCGCCGGTGACCGGTGCGGGGATAGGGTGGTTTGGTTTAGTGGGTGGGGGTTACTTACCGTTGATGTGGGGATATTTCTTCAGCAGTTCAGTGGCTTTGAATAGCGGGCCCATGCCGATCCCCTTACGGTTGTTGTCTCGGTAGTTATCGAGGACGTCTTTAAGCATTTGCAATGCTTCATCGCGCTGCTTCAAGAAGTGAGAGTCGAGTTCGTTGCTCATTCAGACCTCAGTGACGTTTAAACTTCGCGGCGCGTTCGTGCTTCTCGGCATCTTCTCGGCAAGCTGCATCGCAATAGTGGCCTTTGTCGATCGCGTCGCTACAGCTATAGCACTTGCCAGTGAATGGCTTCGGTCGCGGGCGGTTCGCCATCGCAATCTTCAGTTGTTGCTGCTCCAGTTCTGAAGCCTGGTCGAGTGGGTCTGCGTACATAGTGGTTTCCTTTAGGCAATAAAAAACCGCCTCAGTGGGCGGCTGTATATATTTCTCTGAAAAAATCTCTAGAAATCCTGTACCTATAGATTAAATCAAAATCTCCAGTCATGAAGTCTAAGTTTGTATTAACGTTAACTCCATCAGTTTGTTCTTTTATTGATTTACACAATTGAGGATCTATCATTAGCAAAAAATTATCTTTTTGTTGGAAAGATGCCTGCGGGTCATTACATGAGTTAAGAATAACAACATGAGCTAAGCATATCAGCCTGATTAATGACTCTCGATCTGAATCCCTCAAAACCCTAATCGATTGACCATTGTAAACCTCTGATATTGATTTAGAGATTACTAATAGCTTCTCAAAACACTTCGATTGCTCATCTTTATCTCGAGTTGCTCTGTTGTATTTTGCTGACTTGGCGCTATCTCTTGCAGCTAACAGCGCCATCACAGCAGCTGTAACTGTTCCTATTGCTGAGGCAAGATTAATATAATCACTTGCATGCATACTCATGTTATTCCCCTATTTAATTCAACACCATAAGTATCACATCTTCCTTCTTACTTCACCACACACAAGCTCATGCTTAGGCTGGATATCTTTCATAGCCTCTATCTGATGCTCGCATTGTGTTATGTGTTGTGCTCAGTAAAAATATCTATAATAAAAACAGTTTAATTTTTAAGAATATAGTGATATATTTTCTTTCCCCCTCGCTCGCGAGGGAAATGGAGGGTTGGCCGAGCGGCTTAAGGCGCCTCACTTATAATGAGATTTACGTTGGAGACAGCGTAACGAGGGTTCGAATCCCTCACCCTATTTTAAAGGTCGCTTAGGCGGCCTTTTTCCTTTTAAGATTGTTATCTCAAACCGTCAGATTTCAAGAAAATAATCCAGTGAGTCTTATCACCCTTTCCGACACGCTGCCTAATCGTAGGCTTCTGGTCTGTAAGCTCAATTATCTTGCTGACTGGTATCTGTGTTTCATTCCATTTAAAAATCAATGTACCGTGTGGCCGTAGTACCCTAAATGCCTCTTTGAATCCCGAAGCTATATCATCACGCCAAGTGTCTTTGTTAAGGCAACCATACTTTTTGCGCATCCAGCTATTCTCACCGGCGCGGACTAGGTGAGGGGGATCGAATACCACTTGGGCGAATGATTCATCTTCAAACGGCAAGCTACGAAAATCGGCCATGACATCTGGGCTAATTACCAAATGACGACCATCACATAAAACATGCTCTTCTTCCCTGATGTCGCAGAAAGTTGTTCTATCGTCCTGTTTATTGAACCAGAACATTCGGGAGCCGCAGCACATGTCGAGAATTGTCGGTATCGAGATATCAGTCATGCTGCACGCTCCATTTCAGATAGGCCAACACGGACAGCATTCACGATACGGTCAAGGTACTGATATTTATGATTCGGTACAGAGGGCCATTTTGCGTACCACGGATCATCACCCAGCAGGCCAGGGAGTTTGTCACCTATCCTGCAATCGCAGCAGCTAACCTTAACGTCCTCAGCATCCTCAGCCTCTACCCACATTTCGCGGGCTTCATCGGAAGTTATTTCCTGGTGACGTCGCAATTTAATGATTTCGGTCTTCACGAAAGCAAGATTTGCATCATTGTCATCATCGACCGTACTTTCCATGCCAGGGTCAAAATATCCGATCAGGTATCCGTTGCTTACCCGTTTAATGAACTCCTGTACTGAGTCGCCGCCCATAGCGAACCATGATCCAGTCCATGCCTTTCCATAGCATGTAACAGTGATACAGCCTCTCCCTGGCTCATAGTTTTCAATCATCACCCGGACAGGATCTAATCGCTCCACACCGGAAATGATGAATGAGAGCACATTTGTTTTTTCGACTGTGACGCCGGTTGCTAATGATTCCACTTTGTTCCCTTGCACCAGTTCTGAGATATCCGGTAAGTGTCAAGGTAGTTGTCACCCCCGGTTAATTTAAGCCGCCTGTTTTTCCCGGTCCGGATTTAACGTTACCGGACCTTCCGGCTGCCAGTTTCTCGTTCTGCCAGACCACCTTTCAGGATGGGCCTGTCTCGCGCTCCGGTACAGTTTATCCCGTTGTTTCAGCAAAGCTCTGTCTTCTCCGCAA
>NZ_JMPR01000031.1 GCF_000735525.1 Tatumella ptyseos ATCC 33301
AGCCTTACGTTCCGGTGAAATACGTTTCATGTGTCACTCCATGCCCTCAGATTGATTTATCAGAGGGGGTGACAACTATGCTGACACTGAGGGTATTACTGAGGGATAAGCTCTGGCGTCTGAATCACCTTTACTGGATTACCGACAAAGAAGGTAAGCCCGTCCGGTTCACGATGACGCCGGAGCAGCTTGAATACTTTGAAGGGATGCACCACCGCAACATCATCCTGAAAGCCCGCCAGTTAGGTTTCACGACGTCATCCAGCTGGACGCCGCGCTGTTTGAGACTGCCAGATGCGCCCTGATAGTTCATACCCTGAATGATGCAAAACGCCTGTTCAGGGAAAAGATTAAATACGCCTACTACCGTCTGCCAGACGGTATCAAAGCGGCAAACCCGGCCAGCAATGACGCTGCCGGTGAACTGGTATTCAGTAAAGGCGCATCACTCTACATCAGCACGTCATTTCGTGGTAGTACGCTGCGTTATCTGCATGTTTCAGAATTCGGCAAGATATGCGCCAAGTTTCCGGATAAAGCCCAGGAGATTGTGACCAGCGCATTCTAGGCCGTTTCTACCGACTGCTTCACCACAATCGAAAGCACGGCAGAAGGTCGCGCCGGTTACTTCTTCGATTACTGCCAGACTGCTGAAAAAGCACAGATGCAGGGCAAACCGCTGTACAATCTCGACTGGAAGTTCTTCTTTTTCTCCTGGTGGAAGAATCCGCAGTATGCAATCGACCCGGTGGAGCCAATACCGCAGCGTCTGAGCGATTATTTCTCTGAGATTGAGGCTAAGTATGGCATTGCGCTGCCTGCGTGGTCAGCGCAAGGATATCACCAAAAGGAGTGATCAATTTCAGTTTCCGTTTCAAAGGGCAGGGGAAATTATCCTGTTGCTGAATGCCAAAATACGACAAGGTAGTTGATGATGATTTTGCTATGAAAGAGAAGCGGCTGAAGGGGCAGTGGAGCATGTCTCATTTTGTGGCAAAGTACTTCGCTGTGTTTGACATCGTTGTAATTATAGTTATGATCAGATCATAACCTAATGGAAGCCGATATGGAAAGAGATGAAGGGTTAGACTACTTACTTTCACTACATGGCTCCACAGTGTACCGGGATGATGGTTATTGGTGGAAAATTGAAGCCTGGGAAGTTAAGCCAACATCATTTATTCCGCATGGGATCAGGTATAGCTTAACACTGCACGACCAATACAATACCCGCGTCTACGGTATAGACAATGCTTATGGTATAAAAACTCCTAAAAAAGGTCACTATTCAGGAAGAGTAGTTTACGACCATAGGCATCGTACTCCACACGATAAAGGATTCCCGTACGAGTTTTTGTCAGCAGCGCAGCTTCTTGAGGACTTCTTCAGGGAGGCAGAAGAAGTCGTCGCACAACGAGAAAATCGAGGTTAAAAATATGAAAGCTCTTATTGGTGTTATGCCTGAAGAGCACATCCGTCAAAGGATGCTTGCTATAGTTAAAGGCGAGTACAAGCCTGAGCCGGGAGAGCCCAGGCTATGGTTTACCTCTGTAAATGCACTGGCTCAGGTTTTAAGTAATGAGAACATTGAGTTACTACAGCTTATGGATGCCCGGCAGCCAGAAACAATCACTGAGCTTGCCGAAATGAGCGGACGACAGAAAAGTAACTTATCGGTTACCTTAAAAACTCTTAGCTCAAGAGGCTTCGTTCGCCTTGAGAAGCAGGGTAAAAGCGTGAAACCGGTGGCGCTTTTCACTGATTTCGAGATACAAATAAAACAAGAGCTTAAGATAAAATTCGCGTCTAAAGCAGCTGCCTGATTTTACTAAATCTTCGTTAACCTACCTCCCGGTGGCTTTTGCTTTCCGGGTTGCTGATTTTGTTACTTACTAGCGTCGTAATCTGATCTCTCTTTTCTGATGGCATCCGCGGCATGTTTGTCGAAGCTTTAAACGATGGCGCAAAAGAGTTTTATCGGAAGCCGGGTTTTATCGAACTCAAATCTCCGAATGAAAATTCACTGTTTTTTCCTACCCTTACCCCCGGCCATCGTTAGTATCTTAATCACTGGCATTAAGTCTGGTGTTTTGCGATATCCGTGCTCAGAACGCAGTTCTTTCAGCATCTGCCTCGTTGATTTCCCGGATCACTTTGCAGGGATTACCAACGGCAACCACATTGGGGGGAATATCACGGGATACTACACTACCGGCGCCGATGATTGCACCGTCTCCGATAGTTACTCCGGGCAGAACAGAGCTCCCTGCACCAATCCAGACATTATTTCCGAGGGTGATCGGTTTGGCATACTCCAGCCCGGCATTTCTTCGTGCACTGTCCAGCGGATGTCCGGCGGTATACAGGCCGACATTCGGGGCAATGAAAACATGATCACCGCACCTCACTTCTGCACCGTCCAGGATCACCAGATTGTGATTCGCATAGAAGTGGTCGCCGAGGTGTATATTGCTGCCATAGTCGCAGAAGAAAGGAGGCTCAATACAGGGGCTCTTACCGATACTGCCGGCGATTTCCTGCAGAAGGGCTTGGCGCTGCGACGGTCCCGTCTGGTTATAGCGCATACAGAGGGCCTTTGCCGCTTCCCGGCGAGTGATGATTTCTGCATCATAATTCGGGTCATAAAGCTGGCCATCCGGGACCCCGGTAATGTTATTTATCTTCGTCATACGTTCTCCTGAGCAGAAAAGGCTGTTCAGAGACTAAGCATTTTCTGTCGTAAAGGCTATGTTTCTGACAGGGATTTACATTTCACCGGCGGTTATCAGTCTCAGCATAATCCTGAACTGCTGAACCGTGGCCTGAGTCAGACCCGGATCACTGACAGCGATAATCGTTAAACCTGTCCCACCCCGGGAAAATCCCACACGACGGACGAATTTACTGTTCCGTAGGGTATTCACACAGCGCTGAAAGTGGCATTCAGGGTGTGAGAAAATGATTCATTTCAAGGGATAAGGTGACAAGTCTGCAATCTTTCCCCGGCAGGTAATACTCCCCGCTGTGGCGGAGGTTATTGCCGGACAGCCGCCGCGGAAAGGGCTCAGAATAGCACGATGTTTTCTGTTAACCCGTTTGACAGCAGATATCCCCGGTTGGCGATTTACACTTTCTCACAATTGAGAGATGTCAGCAGTGAAAAAATGCCGTAAAAAGGCGTCTAAAACCTGTCAACCCACCCAAATTATTGAGGAATTTAGCTTGAAAAGGCGTCTGCTTATTACTGTATCGGGTATGATTTTACTGGCGTCAGCGGCACATGCCGATGACACTACCTTCCCTGTTTCAATGACGCCACCGCCTATCAACGCGGCCTCCTGGGTGTTAATGGATGCGACCACCGGGCAGGTGCTGACAGCCGGTAACCCCGATGAACGACGTAATCCCGCCAGTCTGACTAAACTGGTGACCGGCTATGTGGTTGACCGGGCAATTAATGCTAAACGAATCTCTCCTGATGATATCGTCACCGTCGGTACCGATGCCTGGGGTGCAGGTAATCCGGTATTTAAAGGCTCTTCTCTGATGTTCCTCAAGCCTGGCGATAAAATCAGTGTGCGTGATCTGAGCCGGGGGGTCATTGTCGATTCAGGTAACGATGCTTGTGTGGCGCTGGCTGATTATGTCGCCGGAGGTCAGCAGAATTTCGTTGCGATGATGAACCAGGTCGTGGCCAACCTCGGTCTGAAAAACACCCATTTCGAAACCGTTCATGGTCTGGATGCCCCGGGGCAGTACAGTACCGCACGGGATCTGGCGATTGTCGCAAGAGCCATTATTCATGGCGAGCCGGAGTTCTACCACATGTACAGTCAGAAGACGATGACATGGAATGGTATTACTCAGAACAACCGTGTCGGGCTACTGTGGGATAACAGCCTGCATGTGGACGGAATGAAAACCGGTCATACAGAAACTGCCGGCTTTAACATTATCGCCAGTAATATCATAGGAAACCACCGTCTGATTGCGGTGGTGATGGGTGCTGACAGCCCTAAAGGCCGTGAAGATCAGGCAAGGAAACTGCTGGTCTGGGGACAGAACAACTTCGATACCGTACAATTATTCCATGCCGGCAAACCTCTGGGAACGGAGAATGTCTGGTACGGTAACCCGCATACGGTGAATGTAGGTTCTGCGAAAGACGTCTATCTGTCGTTACCTCGTGGTGAAATCAACAATGTTAAAGCGAAATATGTACTGACGAATAAAGAGCTGGATGCTCCGCTGACTCAGGACCAAACGATTGGTGAAATCCAGGTGATGGATAAAGACAAACAAATTGCCAGCTATCCGTTAGTCGCCTTACAGAGTGTGGCTAAAGGTGGCATCATTACCCGCATCACCGACTACATTAAGCAGAAACTGTAATCCTTCTGCCCTGTGGATTTGTTCAGCCCCGGTCTTTACCGGGGTTTTTTATGTTTTCCGACGGTGACCGCCATGAATTGCAACGGATCTTTTTTTGTAATATGCAAAAATAGAGGTCTGAAAAGTCCAACGGAACATGATTTTGCGCCCTGACAAGCCCATATCCCGACCTGAATTCTGGCTTTACCGCCATTACCAGACCGTTCATGGTGTGCGTATCGCCATTGCTTTTTTGCTGTCTTTTTTGCTGGTCCGTTTATTACACATCCCTGAGGGTAGCTGGCCACTGATCACGCTGGTGGTGGTTATGGGGCCTATCTCTTCCTGGGGAAATGTGTTTCCGCGAGCTGTACAACGTATTATCGGTACGATTGCCGGTTCTGTATCGGGGCTGATAGCCCTGAAGATAGAGTTGTATTCGCTGCCGCTGATGCTGGCCTGGTGCGGTATTGTGATGTTTGTCTGTGGTTATCTGACCTTAGGTAAACGGCCTTATATGGCGTTACTGATCGGCATTACCCTCGGTGTGGTGGTCGGAGCTCCGCCCGGTGATTTCCTGACCGCATTATGGCGGGGAGGGGATGTCATTTTTGGATCCGTGCTGGCCGTCATCTTCACCGGGATTTGGGCGCAGCGTGCCTATACCTTCTGGCGCATCAGAATGTCGGATGCATTAATCGCCTCACTGAAAATCTACCAGACCGGTTTATCACCGAATTTACTGGAAAAACCCCGCCTGAATACCTCTATTCAGCAACTGACTTCCGGTAGTGTGAAAATACGCTCCCTGCTGGAACCTTCCAGTAAAGAGACACGCATTCCTAAATCGGTGTTTGAAGCCATCCAGACTATCCAGCGAAATATGGTCTATACGCTGGAGATGCAGATCAATGCGTGGTGGGCTTCGCGGGAGAGTCATCTGCTGCTACTGAATGCACCGACATTGCGTCGTACCCAGGCGCTGACAGAAAACCTGTTCCGTACACTTTCCGGGATGTTGAAAACCGGGAAAACCGACCAGGTCTCTGCCACCATTGCAGAGCTTGATGAAATGAAACGTGAACTGAGCGGTTTGTTATCGAAGGCTGAACATGCGAAAGCAGAAGCGACACCCGTGTATGGTTACGTCTGGCTGAGTCTGGAGTTACATGGTCAGCTGGTACGGTTACATGAACTTATCCGAATGGTGTTGCGAAAGTAATCAATCAGTATCGTGTGAAATGCCATTCCTTTGCGCTAAGATAAGGTATTGAAAAGTTTTAGAAGTCACAGTAGTGATGCCGGGACTTCATTTGAACCCAACCGATTCTGAAACTCACGCCTGTCCGAACAGGCGTCAAACAAAGGTGTTATCATGGAAAATGCCAAACAATCCTTCCAGGACGTACTCGAATTTGTCCGTATGTTTCGCCGTAAAAACAAGCTGCAACGCGAAATTGCTGATAACGAGAAAAAAGTCCGCGATAATCAGAAGCGTGTACTGCTGCTGGATAACCTGAGTGAATATATTAAGCCCGGGATGAGTATCGAAGCGATTCAGGAGATCATCGCCAGTATGCGCAGTGATTATGAAGACCGGGTCGATGAATACATCATCAGAAATGCTGATCTCTCCAAAGAACGCCGGGATATTTCGAAAAAACTGAAAGTGATGGGCGAGCAGAAAACGATGCAGGGTGAAGTGAAAAAATAACCTCGTCTTTCATCGATGCCCGGGTATTGACCCGGGCGTTACATTGAGAATGTTTTCTCTCTCCGGTTGTACGACCGGGAACCCGCTTTATACCTGCTGCAGGCAGATACCCTGAGGCGTTGATTGATACTCCCCCGCATCTACGGGCGACGGATATTCCCACTCTCTGCCTGTTATGTTCAGTTTCTGACAATGTGATTGCGACCTGTGGTCACACAGGAACCATCTCTTTTCAGGCCATATCACCCGAAAGCAGGGTATCATGCCTTACGGCCGATTCCGGTCAGAGCTGATAGTGACACCGGTTTGTAACTCTCATACGGAGAAATCATCATGCACTGCTTTAGTCAGGCAACCTTTGACGTTCGTCTTGAATGGGGAATGCCGGCCATCGATTATCTGGCAGCCGATGCCGATTGTATCGTCATTATTGATGTTATGTCTTTTTCTACCTGTGTGAGCGTGGCTATCGATAACGGTGCCCGTATCTATCCGTATCTCCGTAAAGACGCCTCAGCAACGGAGTATGGGGAGAAAAGAGGGGCCGTTACTGCACATTTTGAAAGGCGACACGGGAGTGAGGGCTACACACTCTCGCCGGTTTCACTCAGGAAAATAGGCCAGGGAGAGAGACTGGTATTACCCTCGCCGAATGGCTCTGCGATTTCGTTCAGGGCCAGGGAAACGGGCGCAGCCATTTTCAGTGGATGCTTCAGGAACAGAACGGCTACAGCAGAAGCCTGTCGTAACTTTCAGCGAATATTACTGGTGCCTTGCGGAGAACAGTGGCCTGACGGAGGTCTGCGACCTTCGGTTGAAGGTTACATTGCCGCCGGTAGTATCATTGAAGCTATGGGACGGGGCAGGTGTTCGCCTGAATCATTGGCGGCATTATCGGCCTGGCAACATTACCGTCAGCAAAATCCGGGGCTTCTCGCAGAGTGTTCGTCGGCATGCGAATTACATGAGCGTGGTTTCGGTGAGGATGTCGCGCTTTGTCTGGAAACGGATCGTTCTTCATGGGCCTGCCGGTTGTACGGTGAGTATTATGCAGAATACCAGCCATAAATTTGCCGCTTAAAGGTTATGGTGAACTATACGCCCGTATTTTCACTGCTCAAATTTTCAGAATATCTTTGCCCCATATTCGTCGCCTGGCGATACCCTCTCTCCGGGAAATGTCCCCCGTACGTATTCTGAAATAATATGCGCTGCATAGTGTCAATGTTGTGTGATCCGCAACGCCCTGCCTGCCCTGTTTGCGGGGGCGTTCTTCTGTGCAGGGATGGCTGTTACTCCCTCTGCGGGCAGGGTGGATATCAAGATAATGTGATGATAATAAAGACAAATTTTTATTGTGTGGCATCGGAGGGGAATGCTATAAATGATAGCTCTGTTAACATGGAGCCTGAAATGAAACTATTTGCCGGGACAGAATCCAGCTGGTCGCTGAGAGCGCTACTCTGTATGGAGATTGCCGGGATACCCCCGGAACTGCGTATCTTTGACCTCAGCAACGAAGAGAGCAGGCGGGAACTCAAACACTTATCACCGACCGGGCGGGTGCCCGTGCTCAGGGACGGTGATGTTGTTGTTTATGATTCACTGTCTATCACAGAGTACTTAAACGAAAGTAAACCCGGCTTACTGTATTCCGCAGAGGCAGCCTTACGGGCTGAGGAGAGAAGCTTATGTGCCGAATTACACTCAGGTTTTGCTGAAGTCCGCCGGCAAATGCCATTTGTTGCCTCCGGTGAAACGGCGCCGGTAGTGTTATCCGCGGAAGCGGAAGCAGAAATCGAACGTATCGGAATTATTTTTGCCACGGGCCGGGGTGGGTTCTACCGCGGAGAGACGCCGGGGGCAGTGGATGCCTTCTATTCAGTGATGGCATATCGTCTGGCCTCCTATGGTGTTCATTTCACGGGGCAGGCGGGTCATTATCAGAACGCCCTGACGGAATGGCCGTTATTCAGAAGATCTTTATCCCGCCTTTGCCCAAAAAAGATGTCCGGGGGATGTTGTCATCGTCGTTGATGACTATGATCGTGCCCCGCCAGAAACGGGGGGAGTTTGTTCTTCTGATTAATCCCCCGGTTGCCTGTGAACCATTCAACCGGGGGCAGTCATCAGCAGGGGTCAGACGGCCTGCCGTGTTTGCTGATAAACCTGCAGGTTGACATACACTGCATTCAGGAGTGGTACGGGGACGGCGTGTGCATTGGCTCTGTCGACCAGGTCACCGATGATCTGGTCTGCCTCCACAGAGAACCCCTGGTCTAAATCCCGGTACATAGAGGATGTGAGCGGAGTTTCGGGGTTACTCAGCATCTGGAGGGTACCGGCAATGACCGCCGGGCGTGGCTGATAGCCGCAGGCAGTGATCACGGCTAATACTTCACTGAACAGGCTCTGTAGCAGTACTCCGCCACCGGCAGAACGCACGACCTGTTGAGTGTTGCCCCTTGACAGGCAGGTCACGGCACCCAGCGTACTCAGCAGTAACCATTTTTCCCACATATCATTCTGAATGGTCATGGATAGCCGGTTATCAAACCCGCAGCCACTCAACACGGCATCCAGCTCACGCACGCGTGCTGAATCACTGCCGTCCTGCTCACCGTAGTAAAGCTGATGCAGCGCAGACATTTGCAGAATTTCGCCTTGCTCATTCAGCGTGGAATGGATTTTACACAGTCCCCCCAGCACTTTATCTTTACCGAACACCTCTGCCAGCGTGCTGATATGTCGCATACCGTTCAGCACCGGTAAAATCAGCGTCTGCTCACCGACCGCGGGGGTAATGTCATGGATGGCCTGTGAGAGCCCGAAACTCTTCACTGTGAGGAGGATCAGGTCAAACGGGCCACTGATCTCCCCGGCCTTTAGCAACTGTGGCTGTATCGCAAAACGTCCGGCATCAGCATGAACCACTAACCCGTGCTTTTCGAGAGCAGCAGCGCGTTTTTCACGGACCAGAAAGGTCACATCCCGCCCGTGACGTGCCAGGCAGGCACCGAAATAGCCGCCTGTAGAGCCGGCACCCACAACCAGTATTCGCATATTCCATCCCCTGTCATGTTTTAGTCTCAGGTTCTACCTTAAAAGGCGGACGCCAGAAACACCAGCCAGCAAGGTCAGAAATTATTACAATTCTGCAAGCGAAGATTTAGCAAGGCATGCGGGCTATCTCAGGGGATCTGGTAAAGATGTGCCTCCGGCGGCCAAAAAAGCCATATCTTCGGTGCGGGGATAATAGTTAAAATAGATAAAACAGTTCAGTACGGGATAATAAGGCATGAAGGATCAGGAAACACCACTGCTGGCAGTGGATAAGATAAATTACCAGGCCGGCGGGTCACAAATCCTCCGTGATATTTCACTGACACTCAATGCCGGTGAATTTACTCTGATCACCGGGCCTTCGGGATGCGGAAAGAGTACGCTGCTCAAAATTATCTCTTCACTGATCAGTCCGCAGAGCGGGGAGATTACGTTAGGCGGTAAAAATATTACGCACTATTCGCCGGAAGAGTATCGTCAGCAGGTATCTTACTGCGCACAAACCCCGTCACTGTTTGGCAATACGGTTGCCGATAACCTGCAGTTTCCCTGGATGCTGCGTCGCAAAACAGCCGATAACCAGCAACTGATCAAAGAACTGCAACGGTTTTCATTACCGGCAAACATGCTGGATCAACCTGTAACGGAGCTCTCAGGCGGAGAAAAACAACGTATTTCACTGATCCGTCATCTGCAGTTTTTACCTAAGATCCTGCTGCTGGATGAAATCACCAGTGCGCTGGACGAAAAAAATAAACGCCAGGTGAACGATATTATTCATCACTATGTGCGTGAAAAGAATCTGGCCGTCCTGTGGGTCACTCACGATGTGGATGAAATACGCCATGCAGATCATGTGATCCGCTTAACGCCTCCCTCCGCAGCGCAGGAAGGAACCCCCTCAGAAAATACAAAGGAAGACGCGAGTGAACCAGCATAATATCACCAATGGATCGCTTATTATGTCGCTGGCCTTAGTGCTGGTGGCGATTGTGATCAGTTACCGGGAAAAACTGGCACTGGAAAAAGATATTTTGTGGAGTATCTTCCGGGCCGTTGTACAACTGGTGATTGTCGGTTACGTATTAAAGTATCTGTTTGACCTGAACAATGCCTTTCTGACGGTATTAATGGTGCTGTTTATCTGTTTCAATGCGGCCTGGAATGCCAAAAAGCGCAGTAAATATATAGATAATGCTTTCCTGATGTCATTTGTCGCCATCACTACCGGTGCCGTCCTGACGTTACTGGTGCTGGTGCTGACCGGGTCGATTGAGTTTCAGCCTATGCAGGTGATCCCGATAGCCGGAATGATTGCCGGTAACGGTATGGTTGCGGTCGGGCTTTGTTACAATAACCTGGGGCAACGATTTGCCAGCGGACAGCAGCAAATTCAGGAGATGCTCAGTCTGGGAGCGACCCCGAAGCAGTCGTCTGCGGGACTGCTGCGGGAAAGTATTCGTGCCGCGATGATCCCGACCATTGATTCAGCGAAAACCGTGGGGCTGGTTAGTCTGCCGGGGATGATGTCCGGATTGATCTTTGCGGGAATTGACCCGGTAAAAGCGATTAAATATCAGATAATGGTGACCTTTATGCTGTTATCTACCGCCAGTCTGTCGACTATTATTGCCGGCTATCTGGCCTACCGCCGGTTCTATAATGATCGCCATCAGTTGGTCATTAAATCCCCGCGCTAATGCTAATCTGCACACAGTAAAAACGCTCCGGGGGCGATGCTTTCCTTCCTCCCGGAACGTTGTCCTCTGATGACAGCACCGAAGAGTGCCAGGTTAGTCACAGAATATTCTGGTCCTGACTGTGCATGCCGGTGATCGTGTTACGGTAAATCCTCTTTCCGAAGGTGGCCGGATAACGGGCCACCGCTGGCAGAGCCATGCAGGGTGTTCTGTGTCCGGCGCGCAACCCGCCAGATCCGCAAAGCAGATAATTTTCAGAGTGAAATACCTTACGGTGTCACACTCCGGAATAACTGATTGCGGGCTTTTGAGGGCGATGTTAGTCTTCCGGGACGAAAACCGCATAAGTAACCGAATAATGTCCCACTTAGTACATCCAACACCAGAAGAAATAAAGAGCATCAGGGAAGAGCTTGGCCTGGGGCGTGCTGAGTTCGCCAGTGTGCTTGGGATGCCTGCTCACGGCGAACATACCGTCGGTGAATGGGAGTCCGGGCAGCTTATGCCTTCCGTAGCCAAACGGAAGGCTATCCTGAACATGGGTAAAAAACTGCAAAAACATGCACAGGAAGCGCCTTTCCGGCAGCCACCGCAGTCGGAAAGCCGGTTTACATTTATTGATCTGTTTGCCGGAATCGGCGGGATCCGCCTGCCTTTTCAGCGCCTGGGCGGGCACTGTGTTTTTACCTCGGAATGGGATAAATACGCCCAGAAAACCTATCTGGCCAATTACGGAGAAATGCCGGTCGGCGACATCACCCGGGTCAGGGCCACGGAGATTGCCGATCACGATGTGCTGCTGGGCGGGTTCCCCTGTCAGGCTTTTTCTCTCGCCGGGCGTAAGCAGGGCTTCAGTGATACCCGCGGAACCATGTTTTTTGAAATTCAGCGCATCCTGGCCGCGAAAAAGCCAAAAGCGTTCCTGCTGGAAAATGTTAAACAGCTTCGGGGACATGATAAAGGCCGCACCCTGAAAACCATTATCGATATTTTACAGGGTAAGCATGTGCAGGCTATTCCTGATGATGTCCCGATGAGTGAAGAGGCCCGGCGGGCATTGTCTGAAAAGCTGAACTACTGGGTCGATTTCCGGGTATTGCGTGCGGGAGATTTTGGCGCGCCTCAGAACCGTGAGCGGGTTTATATTGTCGGTTTTGATAAAGACTATTTCAGCGGTGTTGATTTCGACCAGGTCTTCCGGTGGCCGGAACCGCCTTGTACGCCGACCCGGGTGGGTGACATTTTACTGCAACCGCAGCAACTGGCGGCACTGATTGCCAGAAAAGGCAAAGACGTTTATACCCTGTCCGATAAACTGTGGCTCGGCCACCAGAAAAGGCGTTCGTCTCACAAGCAGCGCGGAAACGGCTTTGGTTACAGCCTGTTTAACGCTGACAGTGAGTACACCAATACTCTTAGCGCCAGGTATTATAAAGACGGTTCAGAAATACTGATTGAACAGCAGGCTGAAGGGAAAAACCCGCGAAAACTGACGCCGAAAGAGTGTGCCCGTTTACAGGGATTCCCCGATGATTTTATCGTTGATGCCGTTTCACATGGTCAGATTTATAAACAGTTCGGTAATTCCGTTTGCATGAACGTTATCGCTGCGCTGGCAGGACAGATGGTCAGTGCGCTGGAAGCCGCCAGCCGGTTACGTCGGTGCGAATGAGAAGGGCGGACCTCTGTTATTCGATAACGGTGCGAGGCACCGTATCGATATAACCTGCCTGAGGCCATGTTTTTTTCAGACTACAGAGCCACCATTGCCAGCGTACTGTCCGGCGCAATACGGCTGGTGGCAATAAACATCAGTGATATTCCCGGGGGCCGTCCAGGCCCGCCGGACAGCATCGATGACAGTGCCGATGAAATATTCGCAATGGCCAGTGTTATGCCACTGACTGTCCCTGCCGATGCCTTCGGCACCCTATGAATCCCTTCCGATCCGTAAACCTATAGCCATCACGTTGATTATCCGTCCGTCCGGAGCCTGCCTGAAGTGTTGCCATTAAACAGAGTGCGGTCAGCCGCAGGGCAGTGGCCCCGGCCGGGTGTGATGGCGAGGGTATCTATCGTTATCAGCCCTGCCGTAGTCGCATTTTTATGTCAGAAGAGAACCTTTTGATCACCTCCGGTACATTTCCGGCATCTTTCGGAATGCCATTGGCAGAAAAATGCCCCGCAGAGGGAGTGCAGGTTTATGGATGCTAATTTATTTCCTGAGTTATTTTTATAAGCCTAAGGAGAAAAGACAGCATACAGAGGGGGAAGAAATGTCGGGATTTTTATTTCCATCGCCGGCGATGCAGACAGGAAATGCGCGCGACATTATAACCGCTATCTGGCTCCGCACCTTCTTTTAATAATGTTATTATTCATTGTGTTACGTTCAGTTTCTCCGGGGGTTCGGGACACGGAATATCGTTTTTCTGTGCGGTGATTGTTCTGTCGTCCGGCAGTGTTATCGATAAATAAGGCAAATAAACAGACCCGCTTATGATCACGATCAATATGAGAGGGAGAGAATATCACCATCATAAACCCATTAAAGGTCACATGACGGGAAGCTGAAATGATTAAAGAAACTAAATTACCAAGAACGGTAACATCACCGAAAAAATTCTTTATTGGCACCGATATGTTGTCGAAAATCGATGACTTCGTGAAAGATTTTGGCGATAACACCCTGATCATTACCGATGAATTTATTCTGCCAAAAGTGCAGGAACAGGCATTGCCGGCCCTCCACGCTGCCGGACTGAAAGGATGTGCTGAGAAGTTCCGCTATGAATGTTGCCGGAAAGAGATCGACCGTCTTCAGGAATGTGTCCGTGCCAGCGAAGCGAATGTCATTGTCGGCGTCGGCGGAGGTAAAACGCTCGATACCGCTAAAGCGGTTGCTTTCTACCTGAAACTGCCGGTGGTACTGTTTCCGACGATTGCTTCTACCGATGCGCCTTGTACTGCTCTGGCGGTCATCTATACCGAAAGCGGAGAGTTTGACGAATATCTGTACTTACCGCAGAACCCGGACGTCGTGGTTGCCGATACTTCGATTATCGCAGCCGCCCCTTTGCGCTTCTTCTCCGCTGGCGTCGGCGATGCGTTAGCGACCTATTTTGAGGCCCGTGCCTGCTATGCGGCGGATGGCATTAACCTGGTGTTGCATAAACCGTCAAGAACCGGACTGGGGCTGGCTGAGCTATGCTACCGTCTGCTGAGTGAAAATATCGATGCAGCTATGGACGCTGTGGCTAACCACCTGACCACCCCGGCGCTGGAGCAGACCATTGAGGCGACGATTTATCTGAGTGGTGTCGGGGCCGAGGCGGGTGGTCTGGCGGCGGCCCATGCAGTCAATAACGGCATGTCAGTGGTGCCTGATCTGCATAAAGCGCAGCACGGTGAGAAAGTGGTCTTTGGCCTGCTGACGCAGTTGGTGCTGGAAAATGCCCCGCAGGAAGAGTGGGACAATGTGGTGCGTATTGTGAAAGCGGCAAAACTCCCGCTGACACTGGAAGATATGGGCCTGAAAACATTTGTCGAATCTGAATGGCGTGAAGTTGCACGTATTGCCTGTGCACCGGGCGACACGATGAACAATATGCCGATGGAACTGACGGTCGATGATGTATATAACGCGATGGTGACTGCCAATACGATAGCGCACCGGATGAAAGGCTGATTTCTGCCTCCCGTCATAATCCATCTCTGGGGTGGCCCGCGACGGTGAAATAGCTGTTCTGTGACCCCCGTCATCCTTATCCGCTGACCCTGAACCGGGCGGTGGATTTTTTTTGCCGCATAAACCGCAGTTCCTTTCCCGGGAGCAAATGCTTTCCTCCGTAAGCCGGCTTCACAGTCACTCACACCCTGATGAAAATATCGGCGTAAACTCGCGGTCGGATGATTCAGTCGCTGTTTTCGGTCTTCGTTTGTCGTCAGCCAGGGCATGACAAAACGTATCAGAGCGCACCGTCATTACGCCTTTCACCGCTGAATTGCTCATTTTTAGTCGCTATTTTGCGCTTTCCTGCCTCGCCATTTCCGGTCCGCTTTTTACTGTCACCGGGTAATATTGATAAATAAAATCACCGAATGATCCGGCCGTATCACACGCCGGTGTGAACGGATTCTGCTGCCAGGTCATCGGTGCATGTCCATAACTCCCTGACGTTATGCAGAGCACGTTGGCGACATAACAGGCAGCAGGGCGAAAAAATCGCTCGTTAAAACATCATTTATTTCTGTTTGTATCTGAATGTAATGTTTTTTATTGCAATTGATTATCGTTTGTAAAATAATTCTCATTATCATTTTTTAGGTAATGCAGTCTTATCTTTTCTGAGTCTTTTTTCAGGATGACATCACGACAGATAAGTCCCTGCACCGTCGGTAAGAGGAAGGCGAGTTTGTGTAGTCTGTGGATTCCTGAAGCCGGGGGGGAAGTCTCCGCCGCCGATGCACGGAGGAAAGCAACGGTTAACGTGTCTGTGATGATGTCTGTGGGGGTTCATGCACTGCTGATCTTTGCCATGATTTCTCATGCGCCCTCCCGGGTATTGATGAGCGGAGGCGGACAGAGCAACGCTTCTTCTGCCGTTCCGGTCTTCACCGCGGTACAGGTGAACCCGCAATCTCCCGAACGACTGCCACCGAAAGTATTGCCGGTGACTGTCGGGACCCCGGCACGATCACCATTACCGGTCAGTGAGCGCGGCACAGTGGCCTTGCCGGCCATGAAAAAGATCCCACACGCCTCAGAGAAGCCTTCCCGGGCGGTGCGGGCAGCGCATTCCACCGGAAAAAGTGTCGCGGTTACCCGGCCCCGGGTGGCCGGCAGAACACAACCTGTTTCTGTTCAGCGACGACCGCCCGGGGTGACGAAACCCCGGCTTGCCAGCAGGGCAATGTCTGACGGAGCTTCTTTGGAAAATATTGCCCGGGTTCCCCCGGAAAATGCCGGTACCGGTAATACAGCGACGACCCGTGCAGGTGCCGGGGAACATCCTCATGCCACCGTCAAAGCCTTAACCCGCAGGGTCAATTATCCGCAGCGTGCGAAAGCGTTGGGCGTCGAAGGCAGAGTAAAACTGCGCTTTGATGTCACTGCGGACGGTACGGTTACTCATGTCCGGATCACAGAAGAAAATCCCGCCGGTGTATTCAGCGGAGGACTTTATAAAGATATCGCCCGCTGGCGTTATCAGAAGGGGGCTGCGGCCGAAAATCAGACCGTCACGATAATTTTTAAACTCAGTGGGGCGGTGGCTCTGGCGGATTAATAAATTTTTATCACATAACATCTTTGGGAATACTTCGTGGGAAACAAAATAACCTTTATCGCGGCAATAGTTTTATTGCCGGGGGCGGCGTTCGGCCTGGAAAATAATCGTGCTGATACAACGCCGGAGGAGCAGACACAGGAAGATACTATCCTTGTACGTACGACGCCGACCAGTCAGTCGATGGGAACGCAGATACTCGATAAAACACAGATAAACCAGTTTCCGACCGGAAACGGGAGTGTGCCAGAGTTACTGAAACATAATCCCGCGGTCCGGTTTGCTAATACTACCGACAGCAGTACCACCCCCGGAGAAATCGCGCCGGAAAATGTCTCTTTCCACGGTGAGAAATTTTATAACAACAATTTCACCATTGACGGGCTATCGAATAATAATACGGTGAATCCCGGGGCTAATGGCGGCGAATTCTCCGCAACCCCGGACGGGTATTCTCCCACCGATTTGCCCGCCGGCGGGACGCAGTCCTTCTGGATAAATTCCGAACTTATCGAACAGTTAGAGGTATTTGATAGCAATATCTCGGCCAGATATGGCGGATTCACCGGCGGCGTGGTCGATGCGCGGCTGAAAGACCCGCAAACCGGACGCGCCTCCGGCCGGATAGCCTACCGCACCACACGCTCCGCCTGGACCCGCTATCATATTGATGCGGATGAGGCAGAAGATTTTGATTCCGCGACCAGCCTGACCAGTCAGCCGAAATTCAGAAAAGAAACCTATTCTGTTTCTGTGAACCAGCCACTCAGCGATAACGCGGCCCTGTTGTTCGCCTATAACCGTCAGCAATCGACAATCCCGTATTACCAAAGTTACCTGGGGGAGTGGAGCAACCAGAAACGGTTGTCAGAGACCTATTTACTGAAAGGCACCTATCTGGCAGATAATGGCGACACCCTCCGACTGACCGGCATGTATTCGCCGCATTCTTCGGAATATTATAAAGCCAACGTGAAAAACGGGGCCTTTACCAATACGGGTGGCGGCTACCGTCTGAATGCGGAGTGGGAGCATCTGACCGGGTGGGGGAAAGTGACCAGCCTGGCGGGTTATCAGTATGAACAAAATAAGATTTCTCATCAGTCAGATCAGTTACTTACCTGGTATAAATCGTATGCTTCGGCGGGATTTGTGTCAGATACCATTGACTGGGTCAGCTCACCGGCCACTAAAAATTATCAGACGGCATTGATCGGCGGTTACGGCACCTATTCCACAGAGAAACGCACTCTCATGCTGAAACAGGATTATGAACTGAATCCGCTGATGTCGGGACCGGTGGCACATCAGGCAGATGCTGGCTGGGAGATTGACCGCTACAGTGCCCGGTATCAACGGTTTAATGATGTCACCCTGTCCCGGGGAATAGCGATCGTGGATACCGGAGTTGTTTGTCAGTCCGGTGATATTTACTGCATCAATGGTGAGCAATATTTTAAAAACCTGACGGTTTACCCGGCGCGGGAAGTCGCCGCCAGTTATACGGATTATGCGTTCTATTTTCAGGACAGCATGAGCGTAGGCAAGCTGGAAGTCACGCCGGGCGTCCGGGCTCAGTATGATGATTTCCTGAAAAATCTGACCCTGGCACCGCGTCTGGCCGCTTCTTATGATCTGTGGGATGACCATTCCACCCGTCTGTTCGGCGGAGCCAACCGCTATTACGGCCAGAGCCTGCTGGCGTATCAGTTACGCCAGGGGATCAGCAGCTATTCGGTACGGACCCGCAGCAGTGCTTCCGGGGCCTGGAGTGACGGAGAGCTTAAAACCGCTTCCATTGATTATGCCACTTCATCCCTGAAAACCCCTTACAGTGATGAGTTATCACTGGGCCTTTCACAGCGAGTGCTGAACTCGGTATGGACCCTGAAATGGGTTAACCGTCAGGGGAAAGATCAGTTTGGCCGACAGACGGTAACGAATGATGCCGGTGAGCGGGCTTATATTCTGGCGAACAATGCCAGAACCCGTGGCAATACCTTTTCACTGACCGGCGAGCCAGTCAGCCCGAAAACCTTTTCCTGGGGTGAAATGCGCTGGTCGGCGGGAGCCAGTTATACAAAGAATAAATCCAGCTCACAAAGTTATTACGATGTCAGCGATACCGATGACAATAAAGTGATCGTCGGTGGCCGGTTAATGGATAAAGGCGAAATGGATGCGCTGGATTTCAACACCCCCTGGACGGCTTTCGTTAACCTGAATACCTACTTCCCTGCATTACGTCTTAACTGGAACCAGAATCTGGGATATACCGCCGGATACCGTGGCTATACCACCACGTCTGTCAGTTGCCCGGCAGAGGGCAGTGTCTGCGGAAATTATGAAGGCAATGCCACCCGTTATGACCAGACCCGATACAAAGATTATTTCTCTTATGACTGGCACTTCAGTTACCTGCAACCGACCTACGGGCAGCAGAGCATTGAGCTGACGCTCGATGTGATTAACGTACTGGATAATGTTATCGCCGCCTCCCAAACCACCGGCAGCAGCAGTAAAACGGTGACATATAAAACGGGTCGTCAGTTCTGGCTGGGTGTGGCTTACAACTGGTAACCGGCAGGTTTTTTTACGAAATAGTCATGCCGCAAGGCTGCGGCAGAGGATAGTCCTGGAATGAAACAGATGAAGTGGGTAGTGGTTTTTCTGTCAGTGTTTACCAGTTCATGGGGGATTGCGGGGGAAAAACTCAGCGGTTTTCCCCGCATTATTGAAGGTCAACTGGCTAACGGCTTCAGTTATACCCTGGTGCCGATGGAAGGCTATCAGCACCGGGTGGATATCCGGCTGAGTGTCGATGCCGGGTCACTGGATCAGCAGGCGAATGAACCTGCTGTCGCGCATATGGTTGAGCATATGGTGTTCCGCGGCAGCCGGCAGTATCCGCAGGGGGGCGCCAGTCTGTTACAAAGCCACGGCTGGCAACGGGCCCGCCAGTATAATGCCATGACTAACTATGAGCGTACGCTGTTTATGATGAGTCCGCCCGATGGCAGCGCGGGCATTCCGCTGGCGATGAAGGCGCTGAGCCAGATGACCGGGGCGGCCAGTATCACCGATGCGGATTTACAAAGTGAGCGGCGGATCATTATGGAGGAATGGCGGGGACAGCTGGGGGTCGCCAGCCGCATGAATCAGCAACGGGTTGCCGCTCTGCGGGAAGGGTCACGGTATCCGTCCCGGCCACCGATTGGCGATGAAAAGTCTATTCAGGATACCGGTGCCGGGGCACTTCGCCAGTTTTATCAGCGCTGGTACCGGCCGGGGAATATGCGGTTACTGATCATCGGTGATTTTGATGTGCAGCAGGCCCGGCAGTTGATCACCGACGCCTTTCAGGGCATGCCTGCTGCGCCGGTCAGCGCCAGAAACTACTATGAACCGGTGCTGGCAAACCAGCTACGGGTAGTCCGGCTGCAGGACAGTCAGAGTGGCAATAGCCAGGTATCGCTGGTCAGCCGGTTCTCACCAGGGCCGGACACTACGTTAACGCAGCGGCTGGTCAGCCAGATAGCGCTGCAGGTGCTGACACGTCAGTTACAAACCTCCGGGCCGGACGTTCAGGCCACCGGCAGTCGTATTATTGTCCGCAAATCGGCTATTGGCAGAGACACGCAGGCACTGGGATTATTTGTGGATGTAACGCCGGGTCAGCATCAGCAAGGTCTGACCCGCCTGCTGCGTGAACGTGAACGTTTTCTGCGCTATGGTGCCGATCCCGCAGATATTGCCGACGAACGGCAGGCCATCCGTGAAGCAGCGATAGCAATGGCAGCCCGGCCGGAACAGCGTGACTTTAGCGGGTGGGTCCGTGAACTTTCTGTCCGCTGGGAGCAGAAACAGCCATTCACTGACAGTCAGCAGCGGGGTAAAGCCATCCTTTCACTGACGGACAGCATTACTGACGCGCAGGTTAATCAGCAGATCACGGACTGGCTGCTGGCCGGCGATCAACTGGTGCAGTTCGGGATCCCGGGGAGACGCACGGCCAGGCTGCCGGACTCTCAGGAGGTACGCCGGCAGATGGCGGAGGTGGCTACGCTCGCGTTATCGCCGTATCGCCGTCCCCCTGCTGCAGTGTTACCTCAGCTACCCGCGGTCACCGGGGCCGGTTCCCTTAACGCGCTGAAAATCTATCCTGAACAACAGACCCGTCAGTGGACACTGAGTAACGGCGATACCCTGGTGTGGCTGAAAACACCGCTGGCGAAAGACCGGGTCTATTTATCGGCCACCAGTCCGTCCGGCTTTCTGATGCAGGGGCTGGATCGCTGGCAGTCACAGCTTGCCGGTCAGATGATTAAGCAGAGCGGCCCTGCGGGATGGCGGACAGGTGACTTCGGGCGCTGGAAAAAGGAACATTCGGTATCCCTGCTGATCACCCAGCAGCCGGATGAATTACTGATTGATTCTGTCGGCACCGCGCGGGACCTCGAAAATTTGCTGGCTATCAATCATCAAATACAGGTCAATGCGGGGATCGATCCGCAGGTTCGTGGCGAGAGTATGATGCAACTCCTGCGTCAGCAGGCGACCCGCGAGCAGTCTGACAATGGTGATCGCGAGTTACAGATCTACCGTTTACGCTACGGACTGCCGGACACGGGCGCGGCGGCGGATACCGGACGGCTGAGCAGGACAGAAAATAGCGAATTTCTGCAGCAGTGGCGACAGACGGTCAGGGCACCGATGACCTGGTATCTGGTGGCGGACGATGTGCCAGAGCTGGTGCCGCTGGCGGCCCGGTATCTGGCGACCATCCCGCGGGGTAAACCCCGCCGGCTGACCCGCGAATTACCGGTCAGTGGTTATGATGACTGGGTGAGTGAAACGAATGCAGAGCCGCGCGCGACGGTGAATGCCTGGAGTTTTACCTCCCGCCGCTGGTCCCCGGAAGACGCTGTCCGGTTGAACGTTGCGCAGAACCTCGCGACTCAGGCATTAAAATCCAGCCTGCGTGATGACGCATTAGGGGTTTACCGGCTGCGGTTCAGCAGTACCCTGAACGATCGCCACCAGCGGATTGAGTCCGCGCTGAGTTTTACCACGGCGCCGCAAAGGGCCGGGGAGTTATGGCAGCGTGCATTACAGGTCTTCAGACAACTGCCGTCACAGATCACACCGCAGCAGGTGGAGGAGCAACGTCGCCAGTTTGAGCTGGCGGAACAGTCACGCAGCGGGGATATTTACAGTCTGCAAAAGCGGCTGATCCTCAGTTACCGCCATTACCATGATCCCCGGTATCTCTCTGAGGTCAAAGGACTGGCGGCAGCTATACAGACGGATAAGGTACGGGAGATGGCGGAATTACTGGTCAATCAGCTGAACCTGAAGGTATTTATCGGTTTACCGAAGCCCGCTGCGGAGGAAAAAGGGCCGTAAGGCGGTGACTCTGGCCGGCGGGCAGGAAGAGCCTGCCGGCCATGACCGGAGCGTTCGTTCGGGTGTAAAGAAAAATGTTCCGGGGTCAGCGTTTATGGGTGCCGGGTTTAAGGCCGCGATGTAATTCCTGCAGACGTTTCATCGATTTTATCGTGCGCTGAGAGGCCGACGACGCGACGGATAATACCAGCATCTCCAGGCATACCAGCACCGTTCCGTGCAACGGGATCTTACCGTTTTCTCCCCCGCGCGGGACCTGGATCACCACATCCGCTTCCTGAGCAAACTTCGAGTCCATTGCGTTGGTCAGCAGGATCACCGGATTCCCCAGCCGCCTTGCTTCCCGCAGTGTGGTCATACCTTCCCGGTGCGCTGACTTCTGGGCCATCATGATCAGTACATCGCCGCGTTGCAGGGTCAGTAACTGTTCTGCAAGGCCAATGCCCGAGCGGTTAAGCGACACACACGGCAGACCGATACGGTTAAATAAGCGGGCAGCATATTCGGCGAGGATCCCGGAGGCGTTAATACCGAAAATCGCGGTCTGGCGGGCTTCCAGTAACAGTGAAACCGCCCGCGACAACGCAAGACGGTTTTCCTGAGAGGCAAGCACTTCACAGGTATGTTTATGACCTTCCAGCACAAAATTGATACTCGACTGGGTATCACAGGTAAACTCACTCACCGTGGAGCTCATTTTATCGGCGGAGTTCATTACCGGTTCAAACCACAATTCGAGGGTTTTTTTCAGGTCACGTAACCCGGCGAACCCCAGTGCCTGTACCGCACGGACCACCGTGGCATCCGAGGTGCCGGTGGCTGCTGCAATTTCCAGTGCGGTCGCTTCCAGAACAGTTGCGCGGTGTTCATTAATATAATAAAGAACATTCTGCAGGCTGGCAGACAGTTGTGGTGCCCGACTGCGTAAACGTTCACCGTAGACATCCACCCTGTGTTTATTTTTCTTCTGTTCTTTCATTGTCCGTTCCGCTTATTTCGCGCCAGAGACAGCCAGCCCTGCAATCTGAGACTGAACCACGGCCGCCATCAGGCTGAGTGCCGCAAAGGTATTTGAAATAGCCTCATCACGTGAAACCATCACATAGTGGCCTTTCTGACAGGCCGTCAGGAAATTACACCAGCCCGGCATCACGGCATTCATTGCCGCGATTTCATCTGCCGGAGTCCCACCGGTATCACTACGCCAGGTATCAAACACCAGATCCGCATCCAGATCCGGGAGTCGCTCGGCGCTGACATTCATACGGCCGTCTTCAGGAATATTGTTGATCAGGGCAGGGAAGGTCAGGCCGGCATCACGCAGCACTTTCCCCAACGAATGGTAGCTGTGCATAACAGCAATTTTACCGTTATTGGCCTGCAGCACGGAGACCGTTATCTTACGACCGCCAATGGTCTGTTTCAGTTGTCTGATTTCATCCTGATACCGGGCCTCCAGGCGTGACAGTTGAACCTGGGTACCGGTCAGTTGTGCAAGCTTACTGTAAATCCGTGGCGCACCGCCTTTCAGATGGTCAATACTGACGGTCGGAGCAATTTTCTCAAGCTGTTCAATCGAGGCGCTACGGCCCGGTTCGGTAATAATCAGGTCCGGTTTCAGTGCGGCAATGGCCTCGATATCAATATCCGAGGTACCGATAAACCGGATCCCTGAGTCATTAAAATCAACGCCGGTTAACAGCCGTGCGGAACGCAGTGTATGACTGCCATCCGGTAACGTCCGGCCATGACTGCCGACCGGGAAAACCCCCAGCTCGATTAACGGGATAGTGATGTCCAGATCATGCAGTGACACGATCCGTTTCGGGTGCAGTGGTACGGTCACCGTTCGTCCGGTATCGTCGGTGAACTGCTGAGTCTGCGGCGCAGCGATGACAAAGGTGCTGATAAATAACAGTAAAACAGAAAGAATACGCATAATTATCCTTACACATCAGAATTTGTCCCTGCGTTGCCAGAGCAGTAACAGGAAAAACGGGCCACCGAGTAATGAAATCACGATACCGGCAGGCAACTGTAATGGGGCAAAGGCCAGTCTTCCCACATTATCGGCCAGTAACACCAGCACTCCGCCACAGACAGCACTGCCACTGAGCAGGGCCGACTGGCCGCCGCGGAACAGCATGCGTGACAGGTGCGGGGCCATCAGCCCGACAAAGCCGATACTGCCGACACAGGAAATACAGGTTGCCGTCAGAATGACCGGGGCGATAAAACGCAGCAGGGTTAATTGCGATAACCTGACACCCAAACCGGTGGCCGCGGCATTCCCGAGCAACGCAATATCTGAAGCACGGGCGGTGAGAAATAACAGCAATATGGCCGGGATCCCCCAGCAGAGGGAAATCAATAGCAGTGGCCAGCTGACCGTATTCAGACTGCCCGCCATCCATAACATCACGGTCTGAACCTGCCGGACATCGGCAGTGGTCATAAAGACCCCGATGGCGGCCGCGAATATCCACGAAATACCGATACCGATCAGAATAAAACGGGGCCTGGAAAAATCTCTGCCCAGCAGGACGACTAATGCCGAGACCAGCAAGCCCCCGGCCATCCCGGTCACCGGTTGCCAGAGCATGCCCAGAGCCGGGAAGAAGAGGATCTGCGTCAGTACCACAATACTGGCACCTTCCTTCACCCCCAGCAGTCCCGGGTCTGCCAGGCCATTACGGGTAATGGACTGCATGGCAGCCCCGGCCATCCCCAGCATTGCGCCGACCGTGACAGCCATCAGCAACCGGGGGAGCCGGACTCCTCTGACGATAAACAGAGAGGGGTCATGAACCTCCTGCGGGTAAAACAGTGCCCTGGCGACACCGGATACCGGTACCTGCAGGCTGCCATGACTGATGCCGAAGACCAGTAACAGTAAAATCAGCAGCAGGAAGAGTGCCAGCCGAACAAGGGTGGCGGGCCTGAGCAGAACAGACCACCGGCCCTGACGGAGTGCTTTCCAGCCGACGGCACGCAACAGGGGGCTCATTTAAAAAACCTCGAGGCAATAAAGATAAAGACCGGCGCCCCGGCGAGGGCGGTCATTACGCCGGTGGCCAGCTCCTGCGGGGCTATCAGCGTGCGTGCGGCAATATCGGCAACCAGCAGAACCAGCGCGCCGCACAAAGCACAGCACGGGATAGCCTTACGCACATCTTCTGTCACCAGCCGCCGCACTACATTCGGGACAATCAGCCCGACGAAACCTATCGGCCCGGCCAGAGAGACAGCCGCACCACTGAGTAACGCAATGGCGAAAATGGACAAAATACGGGTACGCCGCAGATCCACCCCTAACCCGCGGGCCAGGTGATCTCCCAGCGCCAGAGCATTCAGCGAAGGCGCCAGCCATCCCGCCAGCAGGATAGCTAGAGCCACCGGGATAGCCGCCGCCTGTACCCCCGGCCAGCTCAATCCGGCAAGATCACCGGCAAGCCAGGTGCGCATGTCCATCATGGTCTGCTCATCCAGTAACAGTACCGTGGCGGTCAGTGAGGAGGCGAAAGCAGACAAGGCCACCCCGCAGAGTGTGACTTTCATCACCGTCAACCCGCTGCGTCCGGCGGAGGAGAAGAGGGTCACCAGACTGAACAGCAGTGCAGCACCGCCTGCCGCGACCAGCGGCCGGATGCCAGGCAAGGTGAGCCAGGTCGCGCCACAGGCCGTACTCATGACCACCGCCAGCGCGGCCCCGGCGTTTAAGCCAAGAATATGGGGCTCACCTAAGGGATTGCGGATCACCGACTGTAACAGCAATCCGGCAACGCCTAAGGCACTGCCAATCAGTAATGCGGCAATCAGACGTAACAGGCGAAGTTCAACCACAACATGATGATTGAAATTGTGCGGGTCATAAGCGACCAGTGCCCGGACGACCGTTTCCGGTGAGATATACCGGGCACCGATAGCTAAGTCAAACACAGAGCAGACGGCCACCAGCAAGGCAGTTAACAGCAGACTCAGCAGGTAACGGGACTGGCGATGGCGGAACAAAGGGGCGGTTCCGGTCATTATTGTGAACTCTTCATCGCAGGAAAGGGCATAAAGAAGGGTTTGCCGGTCTGCGGGTTGATCGACATCTGAACATCCAGGTCAAACACGGATTGGATCAGCGACGGAGTACAGGTAGCAGGGTCGTCGGTGACAGCGCACAGTTTGCCCTGTTTCAGGAACACCAGAGTATCTGCGTAATTAACGGCAAAATTCAGGTCGTGCAACACCATGATAACCGTCCGGTTGTGGTACCGGGTCAGATCACGCAGCAATTCCAGGATGTCGACCTGATAACGCAGATCGAGAAAGGTGGTCGGCTCATCCAGCAAAATTGTCGGTGTCTGCTGGGCGAGTGTCATGGCTATCCAGCATCTCTGACGCTGACCGCCGGAAAGATTTTCTACCTGTTGGTGCGCCAGAGATTCGGTGCCGGTCAGGCGCATCGCTTCTGTCACCGCCTGTTCATCGGCCTCTGACCACTGGCGCAGAAAACCCTGCCACGGGAAACGTCCCCGCGAGATCAGTTCTGCGACGGTCAGCCCCTCAGGCAGCAGCGGGGTTTGCGGCAGAATGCCCAGCTGACGTGCTACCTGACGGGCAGGCTGCTGATGGATAGCCTTACCATCCAGGATGACCTGTCCGGCGTGCGGGGTGATCATCCGCGCGATACTGTTGAGTAATGTTGATTTTCCTGAACCATTGGCACCGGCCAGTATGGTCATTTTACCGGGCGGAAGGCTCAGGCTGATATCATCAATAATTATCTTTTTCTGGTAACCGGCACGCAGGTTTTCGACCTGTAAACCTCGTGTTTCCATGGTAGGGGGGGCCTGCTGTGGCATGTTAACTCCTGCGTCAGACCCGGAACACACCGACGATCATCAGAACGCAAATAGTAATAAGTATCATTCTCCCTTCAATTTTGCTTGGGTGCTATGTAGTAGTCAAGAAAAATATAAGGTTATCAGATGTCCGGCAGGTAAAAAGGCGATGGAGTGACATTATCGTGAATGACGATATATTATTATATATATCATATGGTTAAATTTAATTCCGATTGCGGATCCCCGTAAATATATTCGTATTATGCTGTAGCTAACCGTTAATACTTTCATTTACTACTACATGATAATTTCTCCTGAATGGCCCCCGGAGAAATTATCATCTGCAGAAGATCCCCTACCAGATCACGACATGAGAAACCGAACCGCTTACCGGCCGTGATATCGGGCTTGTGTATCGCGATACAAAAACATAGTCCCGGTCATTACCGCGGGTGACTGCCATTCCCGGAATGGGCGGGGATCCAGCTGTTGGCGTTAAAGTGCATCATGCCAGCCTGGCGTCAGAGCCCGAGCGAGCGTAAGAAGAGATCAAGAATGGCATTGGCGCGGTGGCCTTTTCGGGTCGCTGCCGCGATGGTGGTGGTAAAAAACATCTTATCCGGATTAATCGCCCGCATCCTATGCTTCTCAACCCAGGTAGTTGCATAATGGTCGGGCAGAAAGCCTACAAATTTTCCGGTCAGGATCAGAAAGGCTATCCCTTCACGGTCAGTCGCGGTGGCATTGCAGTTAAGCTGCTGGTGTAAACCGATAGTTTCTGCGGTCATCCGGTAGCCGGGGGCGACGGCATCCGCAGTGCTCAGACGGGCGCTGTCAACATTCTCCGCCGTATCGAATAACGGGTGAGCATGACTGCAGTAAAGGCTGGATTTCTCTTCATAGAGAGGATAATAGTTGAGTGTCGAGAGCGGGGTGATCATAGGCAAGGCGCCTGCATGAAGACGTCCGTCCATCAGGCCTCTTTCAATCTCAGCCGGCGTGCACATACTCAGATTAATGCGGATTTCCGGGCCGCGGGTACGCAGTTCCTGTAATGCTTCCGTGATCCGCATCATCGGCTGCGTCACCAGGTTATTAATAATACCCAGTTTAAATTCACCGCGTATCTGCTCATGCATCTGATTCACCTGCTGGCGAAAAAATTCTACGGAGGTCATCATGGTTTCGCTCAGCCGCAGAATTTCTCTCCCTTCATCAGTCAGCGAGAATCCTGCCCGTCCGCGTTGACATAGCCGCATACCTAATCGCTGTTCCAGGTCACCCATATGTAAGCTGATCGCGGAACGGGTGATCCCCAATAATCCTTCTGCCGCAGAGAAACTGCCACAGTCAGCGACTGCTTTAAAAATTCTCAGCAGCTTAAGGTCAAAATCGGTCACCTGGTTCAATGCTTTTTTCTTCATTTACGTGAGTAATCTGATATCTGAAGGGGAGTTATTATTGATTTAACCTGCGAATCAGTGAATTGCAAACGGTTTTACGATAACAGGCGATGGGTGAGCCCTGTTATCACTTTTTCAGGTTAGCGGAAGTTGCTGTCTTTATATTTTAAAACAGAGGGTTATTCTCTTTTTATCTGATTTTCCGCAGGGGGGGACTGAGCGAAACCAGTGACTTTGCTGCCAATGCATTTCCTGATATGTTTTCTGAAGAATTAACCGACAGGACGTAACCTTAAATGTCCGGCGTGGCCGGCATCAAAGCAGGGCAGCGACACGGGGGATCCTCTGAGCTGTCTCCGGGTGTTCCGGTCCCGGTGAGCAACAGTACAGAGCAATCCCCGGAATATGTTAAACACAGCCCTCCGGGCACAGTGACTGCCGGAAGCTTTGCTGCAGAAAAGGTCATCACTTATACAGAATCTTAACCTGAGACAGGAGTCTGCTATGCCGATACCCGTGCTGGAAACATCGCGATTATTGTTAACCCCGCTGGTCAGTGAAGATGCAGTGCAGATCCAGCAATGTTTTCCGCGCTGGGAGATCGTCCGGTATCTGACAGGGACTGTCCCCTGGCCCTATCCGGATGATGGTGCAGAGGTTTACGTCAACTCCATTGCCCTTCCGCAAATGGAAAAAGGGCAGGCATGGTGCTGGACGGTACGCCGAAAGAGCGCCCCGGAAGAACTTATCGGGCATATCTGTTTATATGATATACCCGATAATAACCGGGGTTTCTGGCTGGTGCCTGAATATCAGGGGCAGGGCTATATGCGTGAAGCCAGTATTGCGGTCACGGATTTCTGGTTCAATACCCTGGAGCGGGACGTTTTACGGGTACCGAAAGCCGCGGATAACCGTCGTTCCCGGGCAATCTCCGAAAGCAGTGGCATGCGGCTTATCGGGACGGAAGAGAAACACTATGTCAGCGGCTGGATGACGTCTGAATTATGGGAAATCACCCGCGATGAATGGAATGCCCGCGTTCGGCGCTCTGAGGCCCGGTAATTTACAGGCTCCCGGCAGGGGAAGGGATGACTGCGGTATATAAATTCCGGTGGGGCGGGGTGCCACATTCTGTCGTCATCGTAATGACGCCGCAGTCAGCAGGTTACGGTGACAAAAAATGAAAAACTGTCCGGTGTTTGTTATCGGCTCTGTGGTCAGGTTATCGCTTACCCGTGTAGAATAGCCATACTCAGATAAGGTGCATCTTCTCAGCAGGAAGGGACACCGGCTGTCTTCAGCAAAATCCGACATCGTCTTTTTATAAAAGGTAACACTGGCAATGGCTTTTATTCCAAAAAACTACGCGCGGCTGGAAAGTGGCTATCGTGAAAAAGCACTTAAAATATATCCGTGGGTCTGCGGGCGCTGTTCCCGGGAGTTCGTTTATTCCAACCTGCGTGAGTTGACGGTCCACCATATCGATCACGATCACACCAATAACCCGGAAGATGGCAGTAACTGGGAGCTATTGTGCCTCTATTGCCACGATCATGAACACTCGAAATACACAGAAGCCGATATGTATGGCACCCGCGTTGTCGCGGGCGAAGATGCACAAAAAGATATGGGTGTGGCGACGTTTAACCCTTTTGCCGATTTAAAGTCGATGCTGAATAAGAAAAAATAGTCCCGATCCGGCGGCGGGCGTCACCGGTAATATTCAACCTTCCTTAAAAATTTACGCTGAGCCGTCACCCTAAAGCCTGGGTGACGATAGCAAAATTTGAGCATTGCCTTTTCTCTGCCGGTCGGCGACCTTTATACATCACTATCGGGATGCTGACAGGTGTGAACCCAAGATCCTCCAGCCAGCGTGCCAGCGGTGCATTATCCGTAATATCAATGCGGAGCACCAACCCGGCGGCGTCGGAAAAAAATTGAGAAATAAGCACTTTCGCTTGCTCAATATTACTGGCAGCGACCGGTCCGATAATGACTCCCTGGCCAAAGTTCCGGTAACCGGCAAAACCGATAATTTGCTGATGTTTATCCAGTAAAACAATCGTTTTTATTCCATCGGTGAGGATTTGTTCGATTAATTCAGTGCGCAGCAGGCCGGTGGAGAGATAATCCAGTGCTGTCAGTGTTTCTTTATCTGACGGATACGCCAGACGTACCGATAACGGTTCTGGAATATTACACGGCTGTATTTTTGGTGACGGGTTGCTCAGGTACTGAGTCACAATCCCGGCGTCCTTAAAACCGAACTTTTGATAAAGTCCTTTACCCATTGCTGTTGCATGAAGACGCACCTGGTAACCCTCCAGGCAAGACATTATCTTTTCCATCATAAGAAACCCGATACGCTTTCCCTGCCAGTCCGGAGAGACAATCACCATCCCCACGGTGGCGGCACTATTGCCCCAAAGCCAGTAAAGTGCGCAACCCACGATCCTGCCATGGATTTCGGCTATCCATCCTTGCCCGGACTGAAACATGAACTGCCAGTCTTCAGGGCGATGTGACCACCCCACCAGAGACGACAAACGATGGACGGCAGGTAAATCCTGCCATGTCATTTTACGAAGATGTAATGGGTCATCGACAGTGGGCAAAAGCAGGTTCATTTCCTCTGTATTCCTGATCAGGCTATTTTCCTGCATGTCTCACAGCGGGTCGGACGCGAGCCGCCAAGGATCCTTTTTAAAAACTCCTGTGTTCTGGGCTCTTGTGGGTTACCCAAAACCTCTCCGGCTGGCCCCTGTTCGACAATGCGGCCACTGTATAAAAAACAGACTCTGTCCGCCACTTCACGTGCAAACTGCATTTCATGAGTGACCACGATCATGGTCATACCTTCATCCGCTAATGTACGCATAACCTGCAACACGTCACCCACCAGTTCAGGGTCTAAGGCGGAAGTAGGCTCATCAAACAGAATCGCTTTGGGATTGAGGGCCAACGTTCTGGCAATCGCGACGCGTTGTTGCTGTCCTCCGGACAGTTGAGCGGGCCATGCCGATAATTTATCAGCAAGTCCGACCAGCCCGAGCAGCTCTATTGCACGTTTCTGTGCGATATCCCGGGGCTCGCCATTCACATGGATAGCCCCCTCCATGACATTCTCCAGCACCGAGCGGTGAGGAAACAGATTAAAGCGCTGAAACACCATGCCGACCTGACGGCGCAGGTTATTAATGCTTTTATCTTTGTTATTGACGCGTTGTCCCAGAACGCTTATTTCTCCACCCTCATAGGTTTCCAGTCCATTAATACACCTTAATATCGTCGACTTACCGGAGCCGGAAGGGCCAATCAGGCAGACCACTTCCCCTTCTGCCACGCTGAAATTTACCCCTTTAAGGACTTCAACCTGGTCAAAGCGTTTATGGACATCTTTGATTTCAATCATCTTAAGCCCCTTTCACTCGTCGTGCTTCCAGTCGCTTGGTCATCGCCATCAGAGGCAAGCTCAGCGCCAGATAGAGTAGCGCTACCAGAGTATAAATAGTGGTATTGTCAAACGTTGATGCTGCAATCAATTGCCCCTGACGCGTTATTTCTGTCACCGCAATGGTGGAAGCCAGAGCCGAATCCTTGAGCATCATTACCAGTGTGTTGCTATAAGGGGGTAATGCTATATGGAATGCCTGAGGAAGGATCACCCGGCACATGGCTTTTCTGAAACCCATCCCCAGGGAGCGTGCAGCTTCCAGTTGTCCACGGTCTACCGCTTCTATTCCGGCCCGGAATATCTCTGCAATATAAGTTGAATAACAGAAGGCAATCCCGATAACGCTGGCTTCGAAAGAGGTGAGGGTGATACCTATATCCGGGAACACGAAATAGATATAGAACAGGACCACAATCATCGGTAATCCACGGGTGATATTAATAATGACTGATACCGGCCAGTGGATGATGCGCCAGGGACACATTTTTCCTGCTGCCCAAAGCAGCCCAAGAGGGGTGCTAATCACCAATGAAATAACAGTGATATAGACCGTCATCTCTGCGCCTTTTAGCAGAAATGGCAGATAGGTATGAACATTGCTCCAATCCATATGTCACTCGCTCTTTTTTTGGTCTTTGGTGGGCAGGGAAATAAATCCATGCATAATTCATTTTAATGAATATCATCGGATGCCTCTGTTAAGTCAATCGCTTTGCTGCCTCTGATCATATTATTTGCTTATAAACGCTATTCGATGAATGTCAGCACTATATTTCAGGATGGTTTGCTTTATTCAGTGGTTGCTGGGGGGAGTTAACCCGGCGTATTTTAGGGTGGATAAGCTTGACAAAGTGATAGTCATAAATTCATTATAATGAAACTTAGGGGCGTTCGTGCTCCACCTTTATACCGGCCCTGTTTCTGATAACCCGAAGTACCGGGGGTAGGAGCATGCCAGACAAGGCATAAGTGAATTGAAATAAGCGTTGAACGCCAGAAATTGAGCAGATCCCTGCGGATGACATCATCAGGCCTAATTCAAAGGACTTTTAAATGACGTTAGACTTCACTCCGGAGAACGTGCCCGTCCCGGTAGGTCATTACATCGGCGGTACTTTAGTGACACCCGCCGGAGAGAGAGAAATTGATGTTAATCGTCCTTCTGATGGCAAGTTTTTTGCCTCTATCCCGGATGCCAGTGCAGACACAGTAGATCATGCCGTCAGTAGCGCCTTACGTGCGGCAAAAGAGAGTGGCTGGTCAACCTGTGCGCCTCGAGAACGGACGCGGGCTCTTTATCGCTGGGCTGAATTGATTGAGCAGGATGTGGTGCTGCTGCAATTAGAATCAGCCTGTTCAACCCGTCCGGTAACGCTGGCCAAAAGTGGTGATGTGGCCTCGGCAGCCGAAACGATTCGTTTTTTTGCAGAGCTGGCGGATAAAGAAGGGGGGGATCATTTTGCTACCTGTCACTCCAAACTAGGCTTCAGTGCAGCGGAGCCTTATGGTGTGATTGGTGCGATAACGCCCTGGAATTTTCCCTTATCTATGGCTGCCTGGAAATGTGGTCCGGCGCTGGCTACCGGTAATGCAATAGTCATTAAACCTTCTGAAATGACACCCTTCTCCACGGTGCGCCTGGCTGAACTTGCTGTTTTAGCCGGTATACCTTCCGGTGTTCTCAATGTTATTCACGGATTAGGGGCGACTGCCGGTGCGCAGCTTGTGGCTCATCCTGCGGTAGGTAAGATCAGTTTTACCGGGTCGCCTGTGACGGGTGCAGCTATTATGACGAATGCTGCGAATAATGGTATCAAGCCTGTCACGCTCGAATTAGGGGGGAAAAGCCCTCAACTGGTGTTTGAGAAAGTGAATGATTTGGCACAGGTTGCCAACTGTATTTCCGGCGGATTTACCGGGAATGCGGGTCAGGTATGTGTGGCAGGGACCCGTTTAATCGTTCATAAAAATATAGCCGATGAACTCATTGAGAAAATTCAACAGAATATTGTCCGCTGTGAGCCTGGTTTAACGTGGAACAGCGCGAGCCGCTATTCCCCGATAATAAATAAACCGCAGGCGGATAAAATCCATTCCATCGTCTGTCATGCCCGTGAGCAAGGAGCCGACATCCTTACTGGCGGGACATTCTTCCCGGAGACCGGAAATGGCGCATTTTATCGTCCGACATTGATTGCCGGGGTCACAAACGATATGGATGTGGTTTGCCGGGAAGTATTCGGACCGGTTCTGACAATACAAACCTTCACTGATGAGGATGAAGGCATTGCTCTGGCTAATGATACTGTGTACGGACTGGCTGCCGGTGTTTACACCCGTGATCTTTCGCAGGGGATGCGAGCAATAAGAGCGATTGAAGCGGGCACTGTCTGGGTTAATCGCTACGGGCGCAGTCAGGATTTCATCATTCCGACCGGCGGATTTAAAATGTCAGGCATAGGGAAGGATCTGGGCCGTGCTGCGATGGAAGCGTGCCAGCGTTATAAAAGCGTGCTGATAGATTTTTAGCGTATCATGGAAAGAGGCATATTCTCAGGATGAAAATAAATGACTAAAGATCGTGGGTTGAGTGAGGATCCGGTTCCGGACTCGCTTGAAGCTGATATTGGATTGCGTTTAAGAAAATTGCGCAAATCCCGAAACCTTACAATCAGTGAACTGGCTTCCCGTGCGGGAGTTTCTGCCGGCGCCATCAGTCAGATTGAAAGAAATCTGAGTAACCCGACAGTACGAATGCTGGAGCAGTTACGCATTGTATTAAATGTCCCGCTGACTGCATTTCTTGAAAATGAGGAACATGATCCCCCCGGTGCGGAACACTATGTCAGACGATTGCAGGAGCGCCCGGGCTTTCATGTAGGAAAACGGGGGATCGCGAAAGAATTATTGTCCCCGAAAGGCGACCATCAGTTGCAATTTATGATAATCGATATTCCTGCACAGATAAGGTCGGATGAAGTACTGACAGGTTATGGTGAAAAAGCAGGGTTACTGCTCGAAGGTGAGCTGACGCTTGAGATCGAGGGTAATAGCACCGTTTTACATCCGGGTGATAGCTTCCAGTTCAAAAGCAGCCTCAGACACAACGTTTTTAATCATACTCACTCAGGGGCGAAAGTCCTGTGGATTATGCATATCCAGCCTGAAAATCATTTATAGCGGGTTGCTAATATTATAATTACTGACATTGAGGAAAACTTCATGCGCGTAAAAGTGGATACCGTGGCGAACAGTAAGACCTTTCCTGAGCAGGCGGATGTTGTCATCATCGGTGGCGGTATTATTGGCACCTCAATATGTTATGAATTAGCTCAGCGTGGCGTTTCTGTCGCATTATTTGAAAAAGGGTGTATTGGCGGGGAACAATCCAGCCGGAACTGGGGATGGGTTCGACAACAGAATCGCGATTTATTTGAGCTGCCTCTTGCGATGTACAGTCTTCAGCGCTGGGAAACACTTAGCCAGGAAATTGGCATTGATCTCGGTTTCCGCCGTACAGGGATCCTTTACGGGACGACCCGGGAGTCTGATATGGCGAAATGGGAAGCATGGGGTAAAAAAGCTCAGGAGAAAGGTTTTTCCAGCCAGTTGCTTAGTGCCAGTGAGGCACAGGAAAGAATTGGCGGGGCATCTCCCTGGATTGGTGGTGTCTGGTCACCCACCGACGGACAGGCAGATCCTTCAAAGGCGGCTCCGGCGATAGCAACCGGTGCGCAAAATTCAGGAGCGAATATTCAGCAGCAATGCGCGGTCCGTGGGCTGGATATCAGTGGCGGAAAGGTGAGCGGTGTCTGGACCGAAAAGGGATTAGTCAAAGCGAGCACCGTGATTTGCTGCGGCGGGGCATGGAGTTCCCGATTGTGTCGGCGTCACGGAATTGAGTTGCCTGCGGCGAATATTCTGGGAACTGCATTCAAAACCACGGTCGCTGAAGAAATTGTGAAAGGTTGTCTGAGTACCCCGAATCTGGCATTGCGTCGACGGCTTGATGGGTCCTATACCGTTTCCATGCCCGGGCGAGGTCGCATGGATCTTGCCCCACAGAACCTCAGGTATGCGGCAAAATTTTATCCAATGTATCGTAGTAAACTGGCGAAAAAACTGAAAATCCGGTTGAACAGTTCATTCTTCGATGGCCCTGAAGCTGCCGGGTCCTGGTCTTTTGACGGTCTGTCTCCTTTTGAGAAACACCGGGTCCTGGACCCCATTCCGGACGGAGAAATTTTGCAGCTGGCAATCGCTGAGATTGAGCGCGAGTTCACCGCATTAAAGGGGATAAAAGTAGAAAGCAGTTGGGCCGGATGGATTGATACTACGCCGGACCTGGTTCCGGTGATTTCTCCGGTCAGTCACTTACCTGGTTTTGTTGTTGCCTCCGGATTTAGCGGCCATGGGTTTGGTATTGGCCCGGGGGCTGGGCGGCTGGCCGCAGAAATGGTGACCAACGACAACACCTTCACTGAATTAGCGCCCTACCGGCTTGAGCGTTTCAGTGATGGCAGCACTATTCGTCAGCCGGAAATGATGTAATCCTCTGTGTTCGGGGCATTCCGGGGCTCACCGGAATGCCCCGAACACAGAGAGTCTGTTTAGCCTTTTGTATTGCGGGTATTCGCGTAATAACCCTCCTTCCTGTTTTTTCTTCCTGAAGTCTCCCGGTTTCGACTCCTGCTCGCGGTAACGAAAATAGTGAGTGGCTAACAGAAATACGGTCGGCACTTCCGTAAATATTGCGCTTCCCCTTTGAAAGGCAGACTCATAGGGTGTGAATGCCGGAGGTTTGATGACCGGTTTTGTCGTCGCGGATGAAAAGGGCACATCTATGTAAAAAGGGTTCATGCGGAACATGAACCCTTTTTAATGCAGTGGACGGATGATTCAGGAAATCTTAAATAAGGGATAGCAGGTATGAGCCACATTTAACCGGCGTAGTACTTCATACCCCATTTGTTCAGGATCTTCTGCAGCGAGCCATCGGCTTTCATACTGTCGATAGCTTTATTCACTTTCAGCAGCAAGGGTTCATTACCTTTGCGGAATGCGAAGGCGATAGGATCAACCTGAGTCGGCTGATAACTTTCAACAACATGCATACCTTTTAGTGACCCCGCAGCCGCTTCTCCTTTAATAATAGGGTAATCGTTTATCCCTACGGAAATACGACCTAACTGTACGTCTCTGGCAAGATCTGCCGGACTTTCATAGAATTTCACTTCTTTCGCGACATGCATGGCCGCGATGCGAGGACCATAATCTGCACCCGCCATGATGCCAATCACTTCACCTTTGAAATCCTGCGCGGTTTTGTATTGTTTCTTATTGTCATTACGAACGAAAATACCTTCACCGAGGCTGGTAACATCTTCTGAAAAGTCTACCTTGGTTTTACGTTGGGCTGTCGGCGACATTCCGGCGACGATCATATCGATTTTATTGGTCAGTAATGATTGTAATAACGCAGAAAATGGAATGGCGTTAAACGTAATTTTAAAACCTGCCCGGCGTGCAACTTCAGACGCTATCTCGGGCATAAATCCTTCAAACTTACCGGTGGTAATATCCAGAAAACACGCGGGCCTGCTTGATGGTGTGGAGCCAGCAGTTAATGTCGGAATGTCAGCAGCCTGGGCAATATTGACACCGGCACTAAATACCAGGGTACCTGCAAGTATTAAGCGGGAAGTATGATATTTCGTTTTCTTTTTAATTACGTCTGCAACGGAAGAATAAGACGACATCACCATTTTCTAATCTCCTGCGAGTTAAACGGCACCATGAGAGATGCTTTATGAAAAGTCAGGTTTAGCGGGCAATCCCGGCAACCCCTATGGTTTTGTACACGTTATTGCTCCCTGAGTTTGGCCGTACGTTTCAATGCCGGTGTATTATCTGATGAGCGAACATGATAATTTTGCGCTTCACTGGTATCACTCCTGTGATCGTCAACGGCCAATGTGTCCCCGCCATGACCCCGTTTTTACGGGCCCGGTACTTTCACCGGGTATAAATCCCTATAATCCTTGCCAATCAGGCTTCTGACCCGCAGAAAATTTTTAAATATGTTTCTGCAATCAGGGGGTCCTCTGGCACTCTCCGGAGCCAGCTTTCCGGAGACTTATGTTTTTATTGTCATAGCATATTCACTATAATGAAATTTTCATAAGAAATGTCAATCTGCTAATGCAGATATTTACAGCCGTTTCGCTTCAGCCCTTGTACTCTGTGGTATCCGTATGTAATACGAATTTCATATAGTGATCAGCGGAGGACTGTGGCCGGGGGACGTCCAATGTACCTTAGCCAGGGTGGGGCTCAGGCTGATGCGGGGAATACTTAAAATTTCATTAAATTGAATTTATCTCACTGGCACTGGCTTAGTAGGCTGAAGAATAGGGTGTACAGTGGGAGCTCCGGTAATATTAAGATTGGTAAAGCCCCGGCATCAAGGGAGAGTGAGCAGGCCGGAGGAAAGATAAAATGTGATATTCATCATATTAAACCGATCAGTGAAGGTGGTTAGGTTTATAATTCGGATACTATGGGAATAGTGAACCCGAAACGTCATATAAATATTCACAGAGGCGGATGAAATGAAAAAAAATTAGTGATTATACTGAGCAAGAATTTTTGGATTTTGTTCGTAATTTATTTGATGCCAGTAACACTACAGACGCAGAAGATATAGAAAATATTTTTGAGTTTAAACGATTGGCTGAACATCCTGATGGCTCGGATCTTATTTACTATCCGAGTGAAAATCGTGAAGATAGCCCCGAAGGCGTTGTTCAGGAAGTCAAAGAATGGCATCAGGTGAATGGTAAATCGGGCTTTAAGAGTTAGGCTAAGGTGGTGAAGTCTATAACGTTGACAATATGGTGGGTTACAACACCCCGGTGGCATATTGATATACATTATAATAAATAAGGTGGTTACATGAATAATAAAAAAACCATCTCTGATTATACTGAGAAAGAATTTCTGGCATTGGTTAGTAGGATCTATAATGCAGAAGAAAAAGCCGAAGAAGAAGATGTGAATAACCTTCTGGCGTTTGAACGTCTATGTGAGCACCCGGAAGGTTCCGACCTTATTTATTATCCACGAGAAAACCGCGAAGATAGTCCCGAAGGGGTGGTCCAAGAAGTGAAAGAATGGCGTCAGGCGAATGGTAAATCGGGCTTTAAGAGTTAGGATCGTACTGATTTCCTGTTATCTGCAGAGGTGGCGTAATGGGGAATCGATCTGACTGCTATGGACGAGGGACCGCACTTGAAGGTGATAAAACCACCACGGGCGCGGTCTGTATCGCCTCCATGTCCAATGATACCGGGCACGGTCTCCGGGGGGCCGCGTTGAGGATAAAACCACCCCCTGTCCGAAATGTGGTGAGGCAGGGGTTATCGTATCCGGAGAACCCCATGATACCAATAATGGTAAAATGGTAGAAAAATGACAATTGTTTATACTATTGATGCTTTCGAACGTGTAGATGAACTACTCGTCTTCGAAATCGATATACCGAAAGAAAAACTCCCGGAAGTAGCAAAAGTCATGGTTTGGACAGATGAAGATTATAGTGACTTTAGTGCAGGGATTGGTGGATGGGATCTTACCAGCCAACAGGTCAGGGCAATTGAGAAAATCTTAGATAAAAACTTTTTCCAGGAAGATTTGGATTTTCAAATATCAGGTGGGGAAATCTGAAATATAGTTATCCTCGCAGCGAAGTTATCAACTGCCAATTTAACGCAAGCAGCACATCCTCCTTAGAGCTGCTTTATTCCTTATCCCTTCGACTAACTGTTGCGCTCCAGCGTTCTTACGACACGTATGGCCGGAAGTGAAAAGTCGGCATCAATCGCCAGTGCCTCACGATTAAAGTCATCAATGATATTAGCAGACGTACAGAACGACCATCTGACAGCTTCACGTGCCATCAGCTTTCTACGCGATGGCTTCACCACTTTTTTGCTATGGCTTCCTGAATGATTTCGGCTTCAGCCTGCTTAAGGATCGCCAGGATTTGGCTATCGGTAAAACGCGATTTCTTCATTGAATTCTCCTCAGTTCAGATTACGGGAAAGTTCTGCTTATGAATACACCGGTTTTTCGGGAGGATTACCGTTTTTACTGAACGAGGGTGAACCTGAAGAAAGGGATAACCAACGGATAAAAGCAAAAAACCCGCTTAAGTTTCCTTAAGCGGGTTTCTTAAATATGGCTCCTCTGACTGGGATCGCCTTTGCCAGCAACTGGCTAATAAATAAGCTAAACTAGAGTTTCCTGTCTGTCAAGACCACCAGAATGACCACCAATAAACGCTGGTTACTTAAACCTTAGCTGAGTGGCCATGTAGCATTTGGTCATCACTACTATGTCTACCTCTGCTAGGGGTGTTGATTCTGTCTCCTGCAGGGGAGATGTACCTAAGGGGATCAGACAATCCGTCCTTGCCAAGAGCTGTCGTTGTCCACACCGTAGTGAGTTAATCAATCAGGAGAGAGTCACGTCACGGGGTTTGGTTTTAGTTTGAGAGTATCGTTAACATATGGCAATACAATGTTGACCTGTGTGGCAAGTTCATTCTACTGTTTTCCATGAGGGGCTGTAACTGAAACTTCATTTTAGAATAATAGTATTAAGGAAGACTTCCATGTTTATTGAAACGATTTTTTTAAAAGGATTCAGGAACTTTGCGGACGCGCGTATCAATTTCAAGAAATCATCACTTATTATAGGAGCAAATGACGTCGGCAAGACAAATCTATTATATGCCTTGAGGCTTCTTCTGGACAAAAGCCTATCAGAGCTTGAACTTGAACCTAAAAGCAATGATTTCCATATTACCGAAACAGGTGAGCAACACGAAAACCTTGAAATTGTCATTCAATTTGCAGAGGTGATAGAAGATGCCATCGTTTCTAGAATAGGAGGCTACATCAGCGAAGATCAGGAGACGTACATAAAATATCAAGCTTCGCTAGCTAATCTCGACTATTCCGTTTCGCTAAGCCATGATGGTATTCAGTACGAGGAAGTTCCCAATCGTTTTTATTTAAAATATCTAAACCTTAAATATATTAATTCTCAGCGCGACCTTGAAAAATATATACGTATTGAAAAAAACACTTGCTAAGGCTGGCTCAGGACATTCGCAACGAAGAACAGAGCCGCAGTGATCAAGCTATTTTCGATGAATTGAATACGTTGCTAAGTGACGTGAATAATAAGGTACGGGACATCAGCTATGTTGCACAGGCAACAGCAGAGCTCAATGAAGAGTTAAGAAAGCTCTCTTATAACCATGAACGGCTGCGCGTTCAACTCGATACCGGGGCTATCGGCATCGAGCAGTTCATTGAGAAGCTAGAGCTGGGAGCTAGCAGTAGCGGGAAAAAGCTCATGTTGGGCGGTGACGGTTTCAATAACCAGATACTTCTCGCCCTTTGGAGAGCAAAAAGCCTACGGGAGCACGATGTTAGCAGTGAAGTTGTTATCTATTGCATTGAGGAACCCGAGGCACACCTGTTTCCACATCAGCAACGTAAATTAGCAACCTATCTTACGGAAAATCTGCCTGGGCAGTCGATCGTAACTACACACTCTCCTCAGATTGCTGTTAATTTCACGCCAGATTCCGTTATCCGTTTATTTTCTCGAAGGGGTGAAACCTCTGCCGCTAGCAACGGTTGTTCGGCATGCATTAGTGATGCATGGGATGGTATGGGGTATCGGATGAGTATCATCCCAGCAGAGGCATTTTTTGCTAATGTGGTTTTGCTTGTTGAGGGACCTTCAGAAGTGATTTTTTACACTGAGCTGGCAAAGGCACTCAAAATAGATCTCGACTGGCTTAATGTAAGCATTATGTCAGTGGATGGCGTACAGTTTGATGTTTATACAAAAATATTACAGGCTCTGAACATCCGCTGGGTAGTGCGAACAGATAATGACGCTGCGAAAGTTCCACGACGTACAGACTGGAGCTATACAGGAGTAAACCGGGCACTTGCTTTATGCGGGTTACCTAAAGGAATCAATGTCCCAAATGAAATTAAACATAAGGATCTGGTGAATGCTTGGGGAACCGTTTCCCCGCAGGTTAATCCTTACGGCGTCTTCCTGTCATTCACCGATCTTGAAGGGGATTTGGCTGGTACTTTGACTAGCTACATGATGGAATTTTCCGGCAAGACTAATCCTGATGATGCGGTTGACTATTTCCGAGAGAAAAAAGCGATCAGGATGCGCGAATTTTTGAACGCTTACAGGACAGTTTTGCCTGAACTATCAGACAAGGATATCGCTCGACCACTTTTATATGCTCAGCGGCTTGCTAAGGAGGAAGTATGATTTTGACAGCAGAGCAGGTTGATGCGATCAGCCACTGCGGGAACTTGGTTGTCACCGCCTGCCCTGGAAGCGGTAAAACAACCGTTCTAGTCCATAGGATCATTCGACATCTAGAATTATGCCGCGATTTCCAGGGGGTCGTGTCCATTTCTTTTACCAACAAGTCATCTACAGAACTTAAGACGCGATGTAAAACGGTAGTTGGCGAATTGAAGGCCAGCTTTTTCGGAACTACAGACAAATTTATGCTGCGTGAAATTGTTATGCAATTTATCGCGCATCTATGGTTCCGTCCTCATCAGGAGACAGAGCTCGTCCGCTGGTCGGATCTAGAGACACAGACTAAGGCTAAATTGGAGCAGTATTTCTTGCATGCTGAAATGGAAAATAACATCAGTGATACCGGGATGGAGGAGCTATGCAAGTTATACCAGAGAGGAACGATAGTCCTTGAGTTGTTACCCATCATAGCTTGCTATGTTGTAATGCATTCCCCTGCATGTCAGCGATATCTCAAGGCAAGATATACTGGTGGGATCTATGTGGATGAATATCAAGATACCGGATTTTTTACCCATCAATTTTTTAAATTACTAGCTTCAATAGGGCTGCAGCTAACGGTTGTTGGTGATGCTGAGCAGTCAATTTATCTCTATTCACATCGGGGTAGTGACTCGCTTAATGACTTTTTACAATCAAGTGATTTCTGCCACAAAAGGATAACTCTGAATTTCAGAAGCCACCCATCAATTATCAACTATGCCAGTCGTCTGCAAGACCCAACATGTCACTTGCAGCAAGCGGATGAACTGAGAGTGTACAGGAAAAAAATCGAGGGAAGCCAAAAGAACATCGCTGAATGGATAGATTCTGTTCTTCCCGCAATGAAAGTGCATTTTTCTATACCATGTAATAGCGAGATTGCAATTCTGGTACGGAGCAACATGTGTGCTGAGCTGATTGCTGACAACTTGAAAGCCCCAAATAGGGCTTACCTTGATGATCGTCTCTCCAAAATAGGTGGCAGGACATCAGAACTAATCAGAGCGCTGCTGTCCTATCGTTTTTCTGACGAGTTGACGGTTCAACCTCTACTTGATGAATTTTTGAACCCGACCTGCAAGCGTCATTTAGTTGTACAGACGCGTATCCTTATGCGGAAGACACGGAGTTGTACTGATCAAGCTCTCTTGGACGTTATCAAAGAAATTGTTTTCCGCTGCTTCGGCGTCGGAATGGCGGAAGAGCATATCAATGGTATTGAGGACGCGCTAACAATTCAGCGTGTGAGAAATAACTATCTCAAAGTTCATGAAGATGAAGTACAAATTATGACCCTGCACAAGTCTAAAGGGCTGGAATTTGATTTTGTATTCCATCTTGATCTTTATGACTGGGTAATTCCTATTCGGGAATTTGTTCAGGGAAGTTATGATGTGATATTTCAGAATGAACAACAGTGCCTTAACCTGCATTATGTAGGTGTGACAAGGGCGCGAAAAGCTGTAACTCTCCTCTATTCCGACAGCCGATACAATACAAATGGGCAACTAAAAAGGGGGGCGCCTTCTCAGTTCCTTAACAGATCTGGTTTGGACGGTTTATTCATAAAAATGTAAGGGGGATAAATTTGAAAACTACCTATATTACTGATAATTAATTACTCTCCTCTCGAAAACTTTCTGGGGGGTTATTTAAGTGCATTCATGATTTATATTTATCACGATATTCAATGGTAGCGAAAAAAGGTATTGACCTGCCCCCAGGATTAGATACAACCTTCAGTTAGTAATGTCGGTTGGTTTTTCTTCATATTTCCCGTTTCGCCAGCCTGCTGCAAATTCAGCTGAAGTCTGGTAATCCAGCGATGAATGTGGACGGCACTCGTTATAATCCTGCCGCCAGTCATTAATCGTTTTCCTGGCGTGAACAATATCGCTGACCCAGTGCTCATTCAGGCACTCATCTCTGAATCGTCCGTTAAAACTCTCAATAAATCCGTTTTGGGTCGGCTTGCCCGGCTGGAAAAGACGCAACTCCACGCCATGCTCAAAGGCCCATTGATCCAGTGCGCGGCTGGTGAATTCCGGATCTTGATCGGTTCTTATCGTAGCCGGATAGCCACGAAACAGCGCGATACTGTCCAGAATACGCGTGACCTGCACGCCTGAAATCCCGAATGCGGTGGTAATTGTCAGGCACTCCTTCGTGAAATCATCCACGCAGGTCAGGCACTTGATCCTGCGACCGGTGGCCAGTGCGTCCATAACGAAATCCATCGACCAGGTCAGGTTCGGTGCATCCGGGCGCAGAAGTGGAAATCGTTCTGTCGCCAGCCCTTTACGACGTTGTCTGCGTTTTACGCTCAGTCCGTTAAGGTGGTAAATGCGGTATACCCGCTTGTGATTACCGTGAAGGGCCTCCCGACGCAGTAACTGCCAGATGCGCCGGTAACGAAAACGCCTGCGCTCCAGTGCCAGCTCAGTGATACGTCCAGATAAATGCACATCAGCAGCTGGACGCTGAGCATCATAGCGGCAGGTGGAAAGGGATAACCTGCCAGTCTGCAGGCACGACGTTGCGACAGATCGGTTGCATCACATATCAACACCACGGCTTCCCGCTTCTGGTCTGTCGTCAGTACTTTCGCCCAAGAGCCACCTGAAGAGCCACCTGAAGAGCCTCCTTATCCAGCATGGCTTCGGCAAGCAGCTTCTTGAGTCTGGCGTTCTCTTCCTCGAGCGCCTTCAGGCGCTTAACCTCAGGCACTTCCATGCCGCCATACTTCTTGCGCCAGGTGTAAAACGTGGCATCGGAAATGGCGTGCTTGCGGCAAAGTTCCCGTGCAGAAATCCCGGCTTCGGCCTCGCGCAGAATACTGATGATCTGTTCGTCGGAAAAACGCTTCTTCATGGGGACGTCCTCATGTGGCTTATGAAGACTTTACTAACATCGGGATGTATCCC
>NZ_JMPR01000032.1 GCF_000735525.1 Tatumella ptyseos ATCC 33301
TCGCGGAGAAGACAGAGCTTTGCTGAAACAACGGGATAAACTGTACCGGAGCGCGAGACAGGCCCATCCTGAAAGGTGGTCTGGCAGAACGAGAAACTGGCAGCCGGAAGGTCCGGTAACGTTAAATCCGGACCGGGAAAAACAGGCGGCTTAAATTAACCGGGGGTGACAACTACCTTGACACTTACCGGTATTAATCAACGGGGTGCAGGTCAACTACAGTGGCAATATGGCGTAAAATCGTTCTTCGGTTCATTCAAAAAAAGAGCGCATTAGGATGCGAAGTGATAACATTCGGGACATATTTCGGGCAAATATTTTCGACTACATTAAAGCCTCCTACAACCGCACTCTGCGCCAGATATCATCTTTGTGGCGTCAGTCAAGAGGACTTCAAAAGACCTCCTTCGTGAGGACAGGATGCATACACGTTGTGGCTCAGCCCGGAGGCTAGTTTAAGTTGACCACTACACTTTTTTGGTGACTAGCTGGATAATGTAGCAAATTAATTGAATGGTTGCTTTGCAACCAAAAACTACGGTACATAAGAACGATGAATGACGATTTCACATCAGAAAAACTGCCAGAGTCTTGGATAAAAGTACCGCTTGGTGAGGTGATCCAACTTCAGTATGGCAAGCCATTGCCCTCTAACATTAGAGTTGAAGGCGGACAGTTCAAAGTTTTTGGTTCAGGTGGCCATGTAGGAAGTCATAACCAAGCGCTGGTCACTGAACCTTGTATCATCGTGGGCCGAAAAGGGAGTGTTGGTAATGTGTTTATTAGTGAACAGCCATGTTGGCCAATTGATACTGTTTACTTTGTAATCCCACCGGCCGGTATAGACATTAAATATCTATTTTATCATTTGATAATTTTAAATTTGGCTCAACTCGATAAGTCGACGGCAATTCCAGGACTGAATCGAGATGATGCATATAAATCTA
>NZ_JMPR01000033.1 GCF_000735525.1 Tatumella ptyseos ATCC 33301
CCTCCACGTCAGCAGCGGTGTTGGGAGCTGAGGTTTTACATCTGAAACTGGAGCATTTAAGAAACATTGGCTTCTGGCTGAGCCATTGCCACCCATGAATACTACAATGAGTAGCTTCGCTACTTGCAACGTTTTCTACCACCCAGTCTTCAACGCATAACGGTGCTCGCGTTACATCCATGGTTATGTCTATCTTAAGAAGGGCGAGCTGAAGCTTATAACAATGTAGTTCATAACTATGGCGCAAATATTGCATATATAAATTGGATAAACTGAGACTATTTAGAATGTTAACGAGAAATATTTTATAAAGGTTTTATCATGACGCATTTCACACTCAAGCAACTTAAATATTTCGTCACTGTGGTTGAGACAGAAAGTATCGCCGAAGCGTCACGACAGCTGCACATTGCCCAGCCCTCGATTTCGGTTGCAATCAAAAACCTTGAGGACGCTTTTGAACAGCAGCTGTTCATTCGCCATCATGCTCAGGGCGTATCGCTCACCTCCAGCGGGAGACGGTTCTACGAAAAAGCAAAAGAGTTGCTGCGGCTCTCCTATGAGTTTGAGCAAAGTTCACACGCAGAAAATGAGCTGGTTTGCGGCACCATCGCCGTGGGTTGTTTTGAATCGGCGGCTCCGCTGTATATGCCCAAGCTGATTGCAGGTTTCAAAAAACTCTACCCGGAAATCAATATTCAGCTGTACGACGGTGAACAGCATGAGCTGATGCACGGTTTACATCGTGGCCGTTTTGACATGGCATTTCTCTACGATCTCGATCTGGAAAACGCGATTCAGAAAGAACCGCTGAATGCGCCGCATAAACCCTATGCGCTACTACCGGCGGCGCATCCGCTGGCGAAAAAAAGTGCGGTGACGTTACAGGAACTGGCAAGCGAACCGATGATCCTGTTGGATGCGGTACCCAGCAAAAATTACTTTATCAGCATTTTCAAAGAGAATGGTTATTACCCTGAAGTGGCCTATAGTTCACCGTCAATTGAAATGGTGCGGTGCATGGTCGGGCAGGGGCTGGGCTTTTCGGTGCTGGTGACCCGGCCCTGTTCGGATATGACATACGATGGGCAGCGCCTGGTGCAACTGGATATTGTCGATGAAATGGCGGCATCGACGCTGATTATGGCTTATCTGCAAAATAATGAACCCACGCGGCCCACGCGGTTATTTATGGATTATTGCCGCAGCGTTGAATTAACTCCGGCCGTCAGCAGCCATTAAAATGGTGGCTCTACCCGTTGCGGGTAGAGCCAACGTCAGTTGTACTTAACGTAATTCAATCCAGGTGGTTTTTAATTTGGTGAACTTATCAAAGGCATGTAAAGACAGGTCGCGGCCAAAACCCGATTGCTGATTGCCACCAAAAGGAACGGTCACATCCAGCGCATCAACGGTGTTGACCGACACCGTCCCGGCGTTCAATTTGCGCGCCACACGATGCGCCTGATTCAGGTCGTCCGACCATACTGACGCGGCAAGGGCGTAAATATGATTATTCGCCAATTCGATAGCTTCCGACTCATCATCAAAGACTTTTACCGCGAGCACCGGGCCGAACACTTCATCACGCCATAAATTAACGTTTTCACTTTCAATCTCAATCACCGTCGGCAGGATGTAGTTAGCGACCGTCTCGATTTCGCGTTGCTCGCCACCCGCGCGCACAATACCGCCCTGAGTCACTGCGGTCTGAATAAAATCCATCACCTTATTTTTATGCGCTGTCGAAACCATCGCGCCCATCTTCGCATCCGGGTTAAGCGGGTGGTCAGGTTGCCAGTCGTGCAACCTGGTGATCAACTTCGCCATAAAGTCGGGATAGATCTTACGTTCAACTAATAATCTGGAGTTGGCTGAACAAACTTCTCCCTGATTGAAACAGATACCGAAGGCGGCTTTTTCGGCGGCTAAATCGAGATCCTGGCAATTGGCAAAAATAATGTTGGCGCTTTTGCCACCACATTCCAGCCACACCTGTTTCAAATTAGATTGGCCGGAATAGGCCATAAAGGCTTTGCCCACCGCGGTCGAACCGGTAAAGGTCAGCACATCAACATCGTTATGCAGGCCCAGTGCGGCACCGGCTTCGATCCCCAGCCCGGTAACAACGTTTAACACCCCAGCGGGTAATCCGGCTTCCAGCGCCAATTCTGCCAGTTTCAGTGCGGTGAAAGGCGAATTCTCCGAGGGTTTCAGGATCACACTATTTCCGGCGGCCAGGGCCGGGCCGATTTTCCAGGCAGCAATATCGAGGGGGAAATTCCACGGTACAATGGCGGCCACAACGCCGACAGGCTCACGGGTGATGGTTGCCAGCGTTCCTGGCCGGGTCGGGGCCACTTCGTCATAAATCTTATCGATACTTTCTGCGTACCAGGAAATCACATGGGCAGCCCCCGGCACATCAACGTTATACGCATCGAGCACCGGTTTCCCCATGCTGACGCTTTCCAGCAGCGCCAGTTCTTCCCGGTGCTCCAGCATCAGATCTGCCAGCCTGCGCAGCACCGCTTTGCGTTGCGCTAACGGGCACTCGGACCAGATGCCAGAGGTAAATGCCTGGCGGGCGGATTCCACCGCTGCGTCAATATCCTCTGCCTGGCAAGCGGTGACTTCCGCTAACACCGCATTGGTGGCGGGGTTCACCACCGCCCAGGTTTTCTCCGCTTTGGCGAAGTAAGGTTTACCCCCGATAAGGGCATGCGTGCTAAAGCGTTGTTGGTTCAGCAGACTTTGCCAGTAATCACGATTATGCATACGCGTTCTCCTTATTCGTCTCGGTGTCAGCTACCGGCGTTCCTTGCAGGATCATGCTTGCCGCACGTTCGCCAATCATAATTGAAGGGGCATTGGTGTTGCCGCTGATAAGCGATGGCATGATTGATGCGTCAGCCACGCGCAAATTTTCCACGCCATACACTTTAAGGGTATCCGGTGCGACAACGCTCATTTCATCCCGGCCCATCTTGCAGGTGCCCACCGGATGGAAAACGGTGGCGCAATATTCTTTGACGTATTGATGCAGCTGTTCGTCAGTCTGAATATGTTTGCCCGGCAGCATCTCTTCACCCCGCAATGCGGCGAATTCAGGCTGAGCAAGAATGTTCCTTGCCACCTTGATCCCCTCAACCAGCACGCTGGCGTCATAAGGGTCGGCGAGGAAATTAAAATCAATTGCGATTTGCCCATCGCGCGTTAACTGCAACGCGCCGATCGATTTCGGGCGCAACACGCAGGTGTGAATCGCGTAGCCGTGGCCCCATTCAAATAAGCGCCCCCGGTGGCTGCGGTAACCCGGCACAAAATGGAACTGAATATCGGGTTCATCGCTACTGAGTTTTGTCGCGGCAAAACCACCCGCTTCAACATAATTGGTGGTTAACCACCCTTTACGACGAAACAGATAGTTGAAGGGTGAGGTCAGGATCGGTTTCCAGGCGGCGAGGGAAAAACCCAGCGTTAGCGGGTTGCCGGAACGCACGGTGACCAGACCATCCAGATGATCCTGAAGATTTTTCCCCACACCGGGAAGAGGGTGCATCAGCGGGATACCTGCGGCTTCAAGTTCGGCGGCAGGCCCGATGCCTGACTTCAACAGAATATGCGGCGAGCCAATCGAGCCTGCTGACAGGATGACTTCGCGGCGGCACAAAATTGACGTGGGTTGATCGCGTCCATGCTCAGTAATACGCACGCCTTTGACCATTTTGTCTTCAATGATTAACGTTTGCACGGTGCAGTCGGTCATGACCGTCAAATTGCTTTGACCAATATGGGGATGCAAAAATGCGCGATAGCTCGATAACCGTTTGCCCTCTTTTTGCGTAACGTTATAAATGCCGACACCCGCCAGCGATTTACCGTTAAAGTCGGTGTTCTCCGCTAATCCGACCCGCTTGCCCGCCGCGACAAATAGCGCTGATACCGGATTGGGATCGCGCGGTTTATCGACCAGTAATTCGCCGTTAAAACCATGATATGCCGGGTCCTGAGACAGCAGATTCTTTTCCGACCGTTTAAACCAGGGCAGGACATTATTCCAGCCCCAACCCTCACAACCTTGCTGTTCCCAGCGGTCATAATCAGAAGGTAATCCGCGAATATAAATCATGCTGTTCATGGATGAGGAACCACCCAGCGCCTTGCCGCGCGGGACGTGGAGTTGTCGTCCCCCCAGGCTTTTTTGTGGCGTTGAATAAAAGTTCCAGCTGAACTTTTTGCTTTTATACAGGGTAATGGTTCCCGCAGGCGTCTGGATGCGTGGGGTCTCATCGCGACTGCCAGCCTCAATCAGGCAGATCTTCAGATCTGCCTGCTCCGCCAGCCGGGCGGCCAGTACGGAACCTGCGGAGCCCCCACCAATAATGATGTAGTCGTAGGTATTGCTATTGTTCATAGTCATTCCGGTAATTATTTAACAAGAGAGGTTTGCGCCACTGCCTGAGTACGGCAGAGGAAATAATAAACAGGTGAGACGATGGCTAAACCAATAATCCAGGAGATGTCGGCACCACCTAACATATTCGCTGCCGGACCGGTGTAAATGGCGGTGGACATAAAAGGAATCTCGACCACGATACCCAGCAGATAACAGAAAATGGCTTTTGAATTGAAGTAACCGTATATGCCACCGTCGCGACGGAAGAATGAAGCGACATCATAATTACCGTGGGCCACCAGATAGTAATCAACCAGGTTAATTGCCGTCCACGGCACCAGCACATACAGCAGCATTAGAATAAAGTTGGTGTAATTGACCAGAAAGTTTTCCTGACCATAAATCGCAATCAGCACTTCGATAAGGATGGTGACAATCGAAACCACAATGCGGGCGCCAGAAAGTGGCGACCATTTAGGCAGGAATGTCTGGCCGAGCGTCAGGGTGCAGAGCACGCCGCAATAGAGGTTCATTGCATTGGTCGCGGCAATGCCTAAGGCAAACACAATAATTACGGTGGAGGATAATCCGCCGGTCATATTCACAATGCCGGTGATTAAATCACCATCCACGATGCAAATAGAAACCAGAATGCCAAGAATCATCGGGAACAATGAACCCAGTACGCATCCCAGGTAGCTACACCAGAAGACACTTTTTTCGCTGATATCTTTTGGCATGTAGCGGGAATAATCGGATACATAAGGCGCATAGGCCAGCTGCCATAACGCGGCGATGGAAATGGCACCGAGGAATCCGCTGAGATTAAAGCCATTACGTGCGAGAAAATCAGTCGGCAGACCATGCACGAAAACAATCCACGCAAAGGCCGCGAGCAAAATAATACCGGATACCCACGACATCACCTTGGTGTAGGCATGAATCAGGTTATAACCGAAGGCACAGGCGACCAGGCTGAGTACCGCAGAAACCAGGATGCCGGTATCGGTAGAAACCGGTGCGTAGATGGCGTGCAGTGACTGACCGCCCAGCACCAGGTTCGATGCCAGAAAGCCGATATACATGATGACGACTAACGCCACCACCAGCACGGAACCATAAGAACCAAACTGGCCGCGGGTTTGCACCATCTGCGGCACACCTAATTGTGGCCCCTGCGCGGAATGCAATGCCATAAACAGCCCACCGGCAAGGTTACCAATCAATACGGCGAGGGTGGCCCACATAAAAGATAAGTGGAAAATACTCACCGCCAGCGCACCGGTAATCACGGTAAGCAACATGATGTTTGAACCAAACCAGATGGTAAAAAGATCCCGTGGCTTTCCATGACGTTCATGCGCGGGAATAGGCTGGATGGTGCTCAACTCTATTGTGGTTGCAACAGCATTATCTTTTGGGTTGTTTGTCATCATAGTTATCTCAACAAAGTCATTTGCAGGCTTGCCGCATGGCTGCGGTTATAACCACCCAAAAAATTGGGAGGGGTGAAAATAACGTTGATGGGATGTTGCAACAGTTGGCTATAGAGAGAAATGAAGAAAAATATAGCCAACTAATATAAAAAAAAGATGCAATCTCGCTTATGGATTGGCTGCCCCAAATTGGAACGTTAAAGAATGACAGGCGAGATCTTTTTGAATCTAATTAACCATTTGATTATTAACATCTAAAATGCCACGTTCTGGCTGAATGCCTTATTTTGGTGCGCACCTGCACGTCACTGAAGCATCGTTGGCAATATTAAATATCGTCAATTTTGCAAAATTAATAAGTAAAAATGTTGCCTGTGAATCGCGTGAATTTGATTTATCTCAGCACCTTTTTATCTTGCCTGTGCAGAGCGGATGCGGCTTTAACAGGGCTTTGTATTTTATTTCGGCGATCAAGGTTGCCAGCAGGTTAAATATTTTCTATCCAGACGCTCACTTTATAATATTTTACCGCCTGCACGCGCTCCAATAGTCTTGGGTCCTTCTTAAGTGGTTAATCCCCTGCGTGATGCGGGATGAAGGACGTTGAAATGACATCATTAAAAACTGAAACAGATACGCTGATTATTGGCGCGGGTCAGGCGGGGGTTGCCATGAGCGAACACCTGACGCGTCTGGGCATTCCGCATCTGGTAGTGGAGAAAAATCGGATTGCCGAATCATGGCGTAGTCGTCGCTGGGATTCACTGGTTGCCAACGGTCCGGCCTGGCATGACCGCTTTCCGGGGATGGAATTTCCCGGCTGCTCACCTGACAGCTTCGTGGCGAAAGAACAGGTTGCCGATTATTTTGTCAACTACGCCGCCATGAACCAGTCACCGATTCATACTGGGGTCGAAGTGTTAAGCGCTGAACGCAATCAGGGGCGCAGTGGTTTTACCGTCACCACCTCCGCAGGCGTGATCAATGTGCAGCGTATCGTGGCCGCTACCGGTCCTTTCCAGCGTCCGGTTATCCCGGCGATTGCTCCTCAACATAGCCAGGTACAACAGCTGCACTCGGCAGACTATAAAAATCCGCAGCAGCTGCCGCAGGGGGGCGTGCTGGTGATTGGTGCCGGTTCTTCCGGCGTGCAGATTGCTGATGAGCTGCAACGTGCCGGTAAGCCCGTATGGCTGTCGGTAGGACCGCACGATCGTCCACCACGTTCCTACCGTGGCCGGGACTTCTGCTGGTGGCTTGGGGTGCTCGGCCTGTGGGATGCCGCAGCCAGCCAACCGGGCAAAGAGCATGTCACCATCGCCGTCAGTGGCGCACGCGGTGGGCATACTGTCGATTTCCGTCGTCTGGCGGCGCAGGGCGTTAACCTCGTTGGCCTGACGGAAAGTTGCACCGCTACCACCGTACGTTTTCAGGACGACCTGGCGGTGAATATTGCGCGCGGCGATGCTAATTATCTCGCATTGCTGGATGCTGCTGACGCGTATATCGACCGTAACGGTCTTGATTTACCGCCGGAACCGCAGGCGCGTGAGTTCCTGCCAGACCCCGCCTGCGTAACCCATCCGCAGTTGTCACTTAATCTGGCCGAAGCTGGCATCACCAGCATTATCTGGGCGACGGGCTACGTGGCCGATTACAGCTGGCTGAAGGTTAATGCCTTTAATGACCAGGGCAGACCGCAGCATCATCGTGGTGTTTCCAGCGAACCTGGCGTCTATTTCCTCGGCTTGCCGTGGTTGTCACGTCGTGGTTCCACCTTTATCTGGGGCGTCTGGCACGATGCCAAATTCATTGCTGACCAGATCGCTATCCAGCGTCAGTACCAGCAGTACCGCGCTCCCTCTGACTCGCTTTAAGGAACTGTTATGCCTACTCATCAACGTATTCGTATGTTCAACACCAAAGAAACCTATCCGAATCAGACGCTGGACAACGATCTCTGCCAGGCGGTACGCGCCGGTAATACCGTCTACGTGCGCGGCCAGGTCGGTACTGATTTTGCAGGGAATCTGGTCGGGCTGGGCGATCCACGCGCTCAAACCGAACAGGCGATGAAAAACCTCAAACAGCTGCTGGAAGAAGCCGGTAGCGACCTGAGCCATATCGTGAAAACCACCACCTATCTTACCGATCCACGCTATCGCGAGCCGGTTTACCAGGAAGTGGGCAAATGGCTGAAAGGAGTGTTTCCGATTTCAACTGGCCTGGTGGTTTCGGCGCTGGCACAGCCGCAGTGGCTGATGGAAATTGATGTGATTGCGGTGATCCCGGATGACTGGGAGGCGAAATGACGCTTTCGATTGCCGCACGCTGTGCGGAGTCCGGCCAGCTCGGTATCGCCATTAGCTCGTCGAGCATTGCCGTCGGCGCGCGTTGCCCGTGGCTGGTAGCCGGAGTGGGGGCGGTATCCAGCCAGAACATTACGTTACCGGCACTGGGGCAGCAGATTCTGGCGCGTCTTGAAGAGGGCTTAACGCCGGAACAGGCGCTGAAAAGCGCGCTGGCGGAAGATCGCTTTAGCGAGTATCGCCAGGTGACGGTCATTGACGCCAGCGGTCGCAGCGCTGCCTTTAGCGGTGACAAGACGCTGGGTATTTATCATGTGGTGCAGGGTAAAGAATGCGTGGCCGCAGGCAATATGCTGGCGGAGCAAGCGGTGATCGCCGCGATGGTGACGGCTTTTGAAGCCACCACCGGTGAACTCACCAGTCGTCTGATTACGGCGTTGCAGGCGGGGATCGACGCCGGTGGTGAGGCGGGGCCGGTGCATTCTGCTGCCGTGAAAGTAGTCGATGATTACACCTGGCCGCTGGTGGATCTGCGCGTTGACTGGGCAGAAGAAAACCCATTGGCAGAGCTGCACAAATTGTGGCTGGCGTATGAACCGCAGATGCAGGCTTACGTAACACGGGCACTGGATCCACGCGATGCCCCGAGCTATGGCGTACCCGGCGATGAGTAACGCGGTGCGCGACATCCTCGCGGCACTGCTGGCGTTTGATACCACCAGCCGCGAATCCAATCTGGCGTTGATTGCCTGGATTGAAGATTTTCTGGCGCAACGGGGTATCGCTTCGCAACGCATCATGGATGACAGCGGGCGCAAAGCCAACCTGTATGCCCGGCTGGGACCGGGCGGTGACGGCGGGGTGATGTTGTCCGGTCATACCGATGTGGTGCCGGTCGATGGTCAGCAATGGACGTTGCCGCCGTTTGCCCTGACGCTACAGGAAGGGTGCTACTATGGCCGTGGCAGTGCCGACATGAAGGGCTTTCTGGCCTGCGTGCTGGCATCGCTGGATAACTTTCTGGCCCAGCCGTTGCGCCTGCCGCTGCATCTGGCTTTTTCCTATGATGAGGAAGTGGGCTGCATCGGGGTGCGCAGCATGGTGGATTATCTGCGCGCGTCTGCGGAGAAACCCGCCATGTGCATCATCGGCGAGCCGACAGAAATGCGCCCGGTGTATGGACATAAAGGTAAGGTGGCGATGCGTTGTCAGGTGCATGGCCGCGCCTGTCACTCGGCCTATGCACCTTCCGGCGTCAATGCCATCGAATACGCGGCAAAACTTATCAACCAGCTCGGCGAGGCGGCTCAGCAACTGAAGCAGATAGAGGATGCGCGTTTTGATCCCCCCTATAGCACGCTCCAGACCGGTGTAATTCAGGGCGGTAGCGCGCTGAACATCGTGCCGCAGGATTGTCAGTTTGATTTTGAAATCCGCTATCTGCCGGGCGCAAATGTACAGAGTATCATTACACAGGTTGAACAGTTTGCGCTGCAGCAGTTGTTACCAGAAATGCAGGCGGTGGCAGCCGAAAGTGTGATCCATTTTCAGCCGCAGAGTAACTACCCCGGCCTGCTCACCGATCCCCAGTCGCAATTTGCCCAATGGCTGGCGCAATGGAGCGGTAGTAATGATTTCTCAACCGTGGCGTTTGGCACAGAAGGTGGATTGTTTGATGAAGCAGGAATCGCCACATTAATCTGCGGACCGGGTAGTATGGAGCAGGGGCATAAACCGGACGAGTTTATCGCTATTGAGCAAGTCGGTCGTTGTATGGAAATGCTCAATCATCTCTGCCAGTGGATGCGTGTTGCGTCATAAAAATTCTGCACAGTTGCCAGTCACATAGCTTATCCTCTGATTGCCGGATACATTGTTCCCTTTTGTCGGGTTACTTTTGCCTTATCAGATGTTTCCGGGTAAGGGGAGCAGTATAGTTCTGTCGTGGAGCAGTTATTACAGACGGCAATATTAATCATGAATGTCCAGAATTATACGCCACGACAAATTCTGAACTGGTATGAGGACGAGGAAATGCAACATATTAAACCCCATGTTTTTTTGAGTCCATTATATGTAAAAGGGTAATGACTCCAATTTATTGGTAATGATTTATCGTCAGATAGTGCCCGATGACTTTGTCATGCAGTTCCACTGATTTTGAGAACGACAGCGACTTCCTGCTCAGTCTTGCAAGGTGCTGTCTCAGATTCAGGTTATGCCGTTCAATACGCTGTGTGTAATGCTTGCTGATGACGTGCAGCTTTCCCTTCAGCCGTGACTCATACAGCGGCCATCCGTCCGTCATCCATACCACCACTTCAAAGGCCGACAACAGGCTCAGAAGACATTCCAGTGTGGCCATGGTCCGCTCACCAAAGACGTGTGCCACCACCGTTCTGCGTATCCTGTCATATGCGTAAAACAGCCAGCGCTGGCGCGATTTGGAGCCGACGTAACCCCACTGTTCGTCCATCTCCGCGCAGACGATGACGTCACTGCCCGGCTGTATCCGGGAGGTTACTGACTGCGGCGTGAGTTTTTTTAATGGCGCAAAATGGTGTTGAGGCCCACGCCCATAATGCGTGCGGTGGCGCGGCAACCGACGCCGTTCATGGCCATATCAATGATTTTCTGGTGTGTACCGGGCTGAGAAGCGGCATAAGTGAACTGAAGCTGCCATGTTTTACGGCAGTGAGAACAGAGATAACGCTGATGCCCGGCAGTACTTTTGCCATTACGCACCACGCCTTCAGTAGCGGAACAGGAGGGACAGCAGACGGAGATGGAAGCCACAGGAGCACCTCAAAAACACCATCATACACTAAATCAATAAGTTGGCATCACTACCCGAGTCAGACTGCATCATTTAAGCAATAGAGTTTGGTATAAAACCGTGCTCCTGCCCGATAATTACACGACGAGTGTGGTCTACCGCGGGATAAATATTATGCTGCTATGGTGCATGCCTCAAAACAGGGATTAAGCGATTCGTGCTGGATTATGTACAAGCAGGCACTGGCTGATAGTGGTCAGGTATAAAGGGGGGCACGGGGCAACGGCAATTTTAAACACCACGCTGGGGAAAGAAAATGAAATTTACGAGACGGAGTATATCCAGGGGCTGAAAACTTCACAGTGATTATTCTTGATCAGATTGACGGCCTGTCTGCAACGGATGAAACCAGAATAGCAATCTCTTACGCCACGTTTGACCCGCTACCACAGGCGAAAATTACGAGTAAAATGAATTAAGCCGTACCAGCACAGGCTGATACGGCTTAATTCATGATTTTTTTATTCCTGATGTCATGCGACCTTATGGCTGTTTTACAGACCCCGGATATACGGCGGCACCCAGGTTTCCCGGCACGCATCCAGATAATCCGACCACCACTGCATCATCTCCTTGCGGGCTTCCAGATGTTCGGCCTTATGAATGTAAGCCAGACGCACGGTGTTGCGCTCCTGATGACTCATCTGGCGCTCCACTGCATCCTGCGACCATAAACCGGACTCCATCAGGGCGCTACATGCCATTGCCCGGAAGCCGTGTCCGCAGATATCCTGTTTCGTGTCATATCCCATCAGGCGCAGTGCCTTGTTCACGGTGTTTTCACACATCGGCTTATACGGGTTGTGGTCGCCGGGGAACACCAGTTCACCATCACCGGAAAGCTCCTTAATCTGTTTCAGAATGGCGACAGCCTGTTCCGAGAGGGGCACGATATGCGGCGTGCGCATTTTCGCACCTCGCCCGGAATAACGTACGCCTGCAATGGCTTCGCGTGTCCCGGGTATCGTCCAGACCCGGTTTCTGAAATCAATTTCTGACCAGCGGGCAAAGCGCAGTTCACTGGAACGGATGAACAGATGCAGCGTCAGCAGGACAGCCAGCCGGGTGAGTTCCCGTCCCTGGTGATATGCCTCAATGCGTTCAATCAGTTCAGGCAGCCGCTCCAGGGGCAGGGCGGGATAATGCCGTCTGACGGGAGGAGCTGTCACGCCGTCAAGGTTTGCCGCCGGGTTGCTGTCGATTAATCCCTGATGAACTGCATGACGCATGATGTTGCTGAGGTGCTGCCGCGTGCGGGACGCAACTTCAAGCAGGCCTTTTTGCTCAATGCTTTTCAGCAGGTCAATGAAATGACGGGGTTTAAGTTCTGATACTGACAGGTGCCCGATAACCGGAAAGACATGATTGTTCAGGCTGGCAAGCAGGCGGTCGGCGGTGTTTTGCGACCATTTTTTATTGCTTTTATGCCAGCTCAATGCAACGTGCTTAAAAGTTTTTTCCGGTGAGCGGGCAGTTTTCTCTGCAATACGTTGTTGTGCTGGATTAATATTCTGCGCCAGCAGCTTGCGTATGCCATCTCGTTGCTGTCGGGCGTAAGCCAGGGAAACATCGGGATAGGGACCTAAGCTGAGGCGGGATTCTTTACCATTGATACGATATTTGAGATACCAGAGACGTGAACCGCCTGGGTTGACCAAAAGGTACAGGCCATGAGAATCGGAAACTTTAAAAGGTTTAGCGGATGGTTTTAAGCTGCGGATTTTCGTGTCGTTCAGAGACATATGGTGGTCACTCCATAATCGAACTGAAATGACCCCAAATCAGACCACCAATCTTGCCCGATGCGGAGAGGGAAATGAAAATGCATCGGGAAGACTTTTCACACTAACTTGTTGAATCTATATCGTATAAAGATTCGTGAAGATGCATGAAAATATAAATATGGCTCCTCTGACTGGACTCGAACCAGTGACATACGGATTAACAGTCCGCCGTTCTACCGACTGAACTACAGAGGAATCGTCGTGAAGACGGGGCGAATAATAACGAGGCAGTGCAGGGTTGTCAAAGATGTTTTTCGTCCGGGGTCTCTGTTTGACGATAAAAGAGACAAACCTGCGAAAAAAGAAACAGTTCGGAGAAAAAATATGCCGCTAAATATGAAAACTCCCGGTCTGGCCGGGAGTCGGAAGTTTACCTGTCAGCGTACCCGCCGGTCAGAACGGTGCATCAATATCCACCACATCGATCAGTTTATGGTTAACAAACTCTTTTAGTCCCAGGCCGAGTAATTCACGGCCATACCCTGAGCGTTTCACGCCGCCGAACGGCAGATCGGCTTTAACCATGGTCGGGTGGTTGATAAAGACCATTCCGGTAGTGATTTTTTTAGCCAGTGCATATCCGTAGCGGGTATCGGCCGTAAATATTGAGCCTCCCAGTCCGAAGTGCGAGTCGTTGGCAATACGCACAGCATCTTCGTCGTCTTTAGCTTTAATAATCATTGATACCGGGCCAAAGAACTCTTCATACCAGGCGGGGTTATCCGGTGTCACGTTGGTCAGTATTGTCGGCTGAACAAAAGCGCCTTGCTGCGGTACTTTCTCACCGACTTCAGTGGCGGTCGCGCCGTGTTTCACGGCATTTTCAATCTGTTTCCGCACGCCATCCGCAGCCCGCTGCGATGAAAGAGGGGCCAGTTGCGTGCTGCTGTCCATCGGGTCACCGGCTTTCAGTGCAGCGACACCGGCTGTGTATTTTTCCAGGAAGGTGTCATAAATTTTTTCGTTGATGATCATCCGTTTGGATGACACACACACCTGACCGGCATTCCAGTGACGTCCGAACACTGCCCATTTGACGGTCTTATCCAGTTCCGCATCGGCCAGTACCACAAAGGCATCCGTACCGCCCAGCTCCAGGGTGGATTTTTTCAGATATTTTGCCGCTGTCTGCGCCACGCTGGCCCCGGCCTTTTCTGACCCGGTCAGGGCCACGCCGTGCACGCGCGGATCCTTCAGCACATCCTCAATTTTATTGTGGGGCAGGAACAGATTGGTGAATCCGCCGGCAGGCAACCCGGCATCCAGCATCAGTTGCTGAAAGGCTTCGGCACACTGAGGTACGTTGGAGGCATGTTTCAGCAGCAATGTATTACCGGCGGCCAGCTGTGGCGCCAGAATTCGGGCAATCTGATAGAACGGGAAGTTCCAGGGTTCGATGGCCAGGATCACCCCCAGAGGCTGGTGAACCAGTACGGCTTTACCTTCCGCCGGGTCAGCGACCGGCAGCGGCTCATCCGCCAACAGCTTGCCGGCATTTTTAACGTAATATTCGAAAATAGCAGCAGATAATTCCACTTCGGCTTCAGCTTCAGCAAGAATTTTACCCATTTCCAAAGTGATGATTTTGGCGAATGTCGTTTTCTTCTCTCGCAGGATATCTGCGGCTTTCTGTAAGACGGGCACGCGTTCTGTGATGGAGAGTTCACGCCATTGTTTAAAGGTTTCATCGGCGCGGGTGATTGCGGCAGCGATGTCGCTGTCGGTTGCGTCCGCAAATGTTTTGACTGTTTCACCGGTGTAAGGATTAATGGTTGAAAATGGCATAAAGCGTACCTTCTGTTAGCCGGGCTGGCGTACTGCCTCAGTCCGGAGGGGTATTTTTCCCCGGGTTGTCATTACTCTTTTCTTAAGTGATTTATAAGCAAAGATGACCAAATATTCCAGATGGCACGCTCTATTGGTGCTATAGGTCACATTTTTTCTGTTTTTTCAGGCGATTACCCTTATGATTTTAAAGGGTATGCCGGCCTCTCTTCGGGGACAGAAAAGCCTGTTAAGGTGCAGAGGTATCGGATAATAACGGCAGACCAGGCCGGCCTGCCGGAAAGGCGGGTTATCTTATATTCCCTTGGACTGACGGACTCAGTTCAGGGATATGCGTACAATGCTGTCAGGGCCTTTGGTCGACATATCTTTATTGAAGTCCTGCTTCACGGTGACATACAGGGTATTACCGTCCGGAGAAACCAGCAGACTGTTCGGGTGACTGCTAAACGACCAGTGATGTTTTACGGCATACGTGGTGCCGTCCAGTACCAGCACTTTCTTCGATTCACGCTGGCTGATATAGACCTCGTTGCGTTTTGCATTGAATTTGATACCCAGGGCATCTCCCGGCAGACGTTTAATCACCTTACCGGTATGTTCATCAAAGACCAGAGTCGTTTTTTGTTTTGAATCATCGGTGACAAACAGGCGTCCTGTGGCAGGATCTTCAGCCATATTCAGGAACAAATACGCTTTGCCATCTCCCGCCGTCAGGCGTTTTTCGATTTTATGGCTGTGAGGATTAATGACCAGGATTTCACCGCCACCATTGGCGGCATAGATTTTGTCCGTCAGCGGTGAATAAATGATCCCGGTGACCCATTTACCGGCATTTTTGATTCGGGTCTTCAGGCGGAAGGTCCCGGTATCCACGACGGAGATAAAGCCCGGATCGGCTACCGCCCCTACGTATAACTCATTGCCGTGCCATAAGATTTCACGTGCGCCCACGGCATCACCGTCTTTATCTTTACCCCCGAACATCAGGCGCTGCAGCACCTTACCGGTCTGTGCATCGACTTTTGAGACTCCGCCATCCAGCGTATTTGTGGTGTAAAACACCTTGCCTTGCGCATCGGTCGCCATGCCGAAGTTTTTCAGATCGGTGTGAGTTTCGCCGATCACGTTCAGCGTGCGGGGATCAAGGCGGTACAGCACGCCACCGTTCACATTTTTAAAGCTTTGCGCACTGGCGACATACAGAACACCCGCGTCCTGCGAATAGGCCATTTCATACAGCCCGTCGCCTAATTCACGCTGAGTCAGTGACTGATCGACCGGCGCTTTTTCCGTGGCGCTCACGGCCGGTGCTTGTACTTTACCGGCGGGGGCTTGGCAGGCAGTCAGGCCGAAGGTCGTGGCAATAGCAACAGCCAGTGCAGCGTTACGCGCGCTGAATAATGGTCTCATTCTTAGCTCCGGAAGGGGGATAGGCAGCGCTTAGCGCTGACTTTTATTATCGAATTAGTAAAAAGAATGAGAAGCATACGCATTAACCATTGGGAAGTAAATCTTACTCTGCTTCTGGAGACGGCGGGAAACAGGAGTGAGGAATAATCACTACCGGCTCAGCGTTTTACCGGGCCTAAGTTTAAAGAATGCTTCTTGATCAAAAGGATAGATAAAAATGCCTGCGGTTTTTATTACTCGTACACAAATTGTTATATTTAGAAATACAACTTTTTAATATTTCCTGAAAAGAAATAATTATCATTATCCTTATCATTCTTTGTCCGGTGGCAGATGAGGGGCTTCTGCCACCGGGTCAGCATTATAACAACGTCCGTCATTCATCTTTGTCAGGGGATAACATGTCTTGCAATCATCATACAGTGGCAGGAGACAGCATTCTGCCGCTTCACCGTCGTACGTTTCGTGTCTCATTACTGGCCATTGCTGTTCAGTGTTGCCTTACATCACTGACTGTGCAGGCTGCAGAAAGCCCTGCCACACCGGCCACGGAAGGCAATACGTCCGACCTGGTGGTCACCGGAAATCCCGCGGCCGCCGGTAGTGCGAAGAAAACTGATTATACGGTACAGACCACCCGTGCCGGCACAAAGATGCTGATGACACCGCGGGATGTCCCCCAGTCACTCAGCGTGATCACTCAGGCAAGAATGAAGGATCAGGATCTGCAATCCATCGGCCAGGTTCTGGCCAACACCACCGGTGTTTCGGCGGATCTGGTGGACAGTGAACGTTCAGATTATTACTCGCGAGGCTTTAAAATCAGCAGTTTTACCTTCGATGATATCCCCACCTCGGTGAATGATGACTGGAACTTTGGTGATGCCGCTTCAGACACGGCGATTTACGACAGAATCGAGGTAGTACGGGGGGCCACGGGTCTGATGACCGGAGCCGGAAATCCCGCCGCCTCGGTCAATATGGTCCGTAAACAAGCCGACAGCAAAACCTTCACCGGAAATCTGACCGCCAGTTATGGCACCCGGAATAATCAGCGTTATGTGGCGGATCTTTCCGGGCCTCTGAATGCGTCCGGCTCACTGCGTGGCAGGGTGGTGACGGGCTATCAGGATCAGGACAGCTGGCTCGACCGCTATCATAAAACCAGTAAGTTCTTTTACGGCGTGGCAGAGGCTGACCTCAGTGAACGGACAACGCTCTCGCTGGGCTATGATTATAATGATACCGAAACAGGTAACCCGACCTGGGGGGGCTTGCCGGATTTCTACAGCAACGGTGACTTAACGCATTATCGCCGCAGTCTCAACTCTGCCGCTGACTGGACGCGTTATAACACCAACTCGCACAAGCTGTTAGCCAATCTGGTGCATCATTTTGATAACGGCTGGATATACCGTATCAACGGCACACATGCGATCAGTACCTTTAATGACAAACTGCTGGATGTGATGACCTACCCGGATGAGGATACAGGGGAAGGTGCGACCGGGTTTGGTAGTAAGGATCGCGGACACCGTTCCCTGGACTCGGTCGATACCTATGCCAGTGGACCGTTCAGTCTGCTGGGGCGTGAGCATCAGTTAATGGCAGGGATCAGCTATAGCCGTCAGCATAATGCCACTTACAGTCAGGACGGCATTACGGATGCGGATAACTATGATATCTCAGCTGCCGATATGGGGGTGTTTGATAATCACTGGAGCGGGAATATTGGCGAGCCTGAATGGCAAAGCTGGTATGTGAATGCTAATGATATTGTCCGGCAGAAATCGGCCTATACGGCGGCACGATTCTCACTGGCTGACCCGTTGACACTGATCGCGGGTGCGCGTTATACCCAGTGGAGCACCGACGGAACCAGCGGGAATATGGCGAAAAATAATATTACCCCGTATGCCGGCCTGGTCTATGACATCAACGATGCGCTGTCGGCTTACGCCAGTTATACCTCCATCTTCCTGCCACAGACTTACCGGACGGGGTCCGGTCAGACACTGGCTCCGGTGACCGGCAAAAGTTATGAAACGGGTCTGAAATCTGACTGGCTGAATGGCCGGCTGACGGCGACCTTCGCGGTATTCCGCATAGAACAGAACAATGTCGGTCAGGAAGAGAACGGGGTCTACGTCAATAACAGCACCGAACAGGCTTACACCGCGGTTAAAGGCGCCGTCAGCAAAGGGGTTGAGTTTGAGCTTAACGGTGCGGTCACGGATAATCTGGAAATGACGTTTGGCGCGACCCGTTATGTGGCACGCGATGCTGAAGGGCGTTTTAATCCGGAGCAACCACAGACGTCCCTGAAACTCTTTGCCCGCTACCAGGTGCCGGCGTTACCTGATTTAACCCTCGGCGGAGGCGTTAACTGGCAAAACCGCATCTTTGACGATGTGACCGGTGCGGACGGTGAGACCGTACGGGTGTATCAGAGCAGTTATCCGCTGGCGAGTCTGTTTGCCCGCTATCAGTTAACACATCAGGTCTCGGTACAGGCAAATATCAACAACCTGTTTAACCGGACCTATTACAGTTACCTGAACAATTATGTGTATGGTGCCCCGCGGATCGCGTCGGTCAGCCTTTCTTATCAGTTCTGACCGGTGAAAAAAGATCCGGGCCGGAGGGACAATGGCATGGGTTGACATGTGTTCAATCTATCGGAAATCGCGGTGATTGAGCTGACGGCTACCCGATACCTTACGGGGTTCAGAGCCGTCAGCAGTGGTTAAAATCCACAGGTTTCTACCCACAGAACCTCTGGCAATTGATAAGCGGAAGATTCAGCACGCATGAGAGACAGCAGTAAATATCATAAAAGATAAAGCATCAGGCTGTATGAATCAGGCAAATTTGCACAGGTTTGACTGACCTGTAACCATCACGGGTATCGGGTGTCTGAGAACATAATTCAGGAAAAAGATGGAACATTAAAAATAAAGGATTCTGATTCGGGGAAAACGGCCTCTTTCAGACATCCATGCCCGCATAAATCAGAGATCAGAAGGTACAGTCACTCTGTCTGCTGTACCGCCTGACCAGGCTAAAGAGGTATATCAAATACCGTTCTGACGTTCCGGGTCGTGACGAAATCAGTCAGCGGGTTTTCGGTAGGGCTATTGCTTAAAACAGTTTTTTCACCGCCACTCACATTCGCATGATGTTCTCCGGGCAACAAATTCTCCTCAGGGGGACTCTTTGCTTTACAGGCAGCCTGCAACCCGGCGGGTTTTGCCGTTACCGGGAATACCTTTGCCATTCGCAGATGACGTGGCAGTGAAGACTATTTACCAAATGACATCAATTCCTGAACTGATTTTTCGGTACAGATCTCAAAATACTGAATACCGTGCAGGATATTCACAGAGATACCCGAAGACCTCCCCCAGCCTTGCCATAACGATACATGAATCCCTCTTTCTATCACTTTATTATTGTCATTATAGCTTTACACCTATATAGGTCATTGGCTATATTACGCAGGAGGGATTGTGTGGACGATTAAAACAACGGATAGGTTTGATCACTGGTATTCCTCGCTCAATGATACCGACCGGGCTTGCGTGCTTGCAGCCCTGTTGGTGCTGAGGGAAAAGGGGCCGGGTTTGTCCCGACCTTATGCCGATACGCTCAGAGGCTCTCGCTATAGCAACATGAAAGAGTTACGCATTCAGAGCCGGGGGGGAGCCCATACGGGCATTTTTCGCTTTTGATCCGGCCCGTGCCGGCATCGTACTTTGTGCCGGAAATAAAGTTGGCAATGAAAAACGTTTTTACGATGAGATGCTCCCGGTCGCAGATCGGGAATTCACCATCTGGTTGAACACAATGAGAGAGAAGGAGTAACGCGATGGGCAGAACGCTGGAGCAGCTTATTGCGGATGAAAAACCTGAAGTCGTGGCCGAAGCTCAGGCAATGGCAACGGACATCCTGCTGAATATTCACCTTGCCGAACTGCGTGAGAAAGTACAGAAAACGCAGGTCGAAATGGCGAAGGCGCTGGGCATCAAACAACCGACTGTTGCCGGTATGGAAAAACCGGGACGCGATCTGAAACTGTCCACGCTTAAACGTTATATCGAAGCCACCGGGGGAAAACTGCGCCTGGATGTTGAATTGCCGGATGGTTCTCACTACGGATTTGTACTGTAAAGAGTGGTGCCCCGCGCAGCGCGTCGGTCAGGCTTTCTTATCAGTTCTGACCGTTATGCTGTGAGCAGTGACGGGAAGGATCCCGCCCCTGTTGCCTGCGTGCGTGCCCGTCCGGTGGGAGGCTACCGGATGAAGGTCGCCGGTCCTTTGCCGGCGGTGAAGCCCGTTGTTTCTGCCGGTCTGGCCCTCGTTATCCGCGGGCCTGCCAGGGTCACGAAATGTCGGTCATAATGTGTTTGATACGGGTATATTCTTCCAGGGAGTAGGCCGATAAGTCCTTGCCGTAACCTGACTTTTTAAAGCCGCCATGCGGCATTTCGGCACAAAGCGGGATGTGGTTATTGATCCAGACGGTGCCAAACTCCAGTTCATGACTGATCCTGTGCGCCAGCCGGAGATCCTGCGTCCACACGCTGGCCGCCAGCCCGAATTCCACCTCATTCGCCATTTCGGTGGCTTCTTCTGCGGTAGTAAATGACTGAATGGTCATCACCGGACCGAAAATTTCCTGCTGAATGACTTCATCCTGCTGGCAGAGTCCGGAAATTAATGTGGGTTCAAAATAGAAACCCGGTCCCTCACCGGCCTGCCCACCGGTTTCAATACGGGCATGGGCGGGCAGGCGTTCGATAAAACCACGAACCTGATCACGTTGTCTGCTGCTGTTCAGCGCGCCATAAAAGGCCGAGGTATCTTCCGGTGCCCCATAGCGTAACTGTCCTATCTGCGCTTTCATCGCCTCCAGGAAGCGGGGATAAATCGTCTGCTGGACAATCAGCCGTGTGGCCGCAGTACAATCCTGACCGGCATTGAAAAAGCCGGCAGCACAGATTTTTTCAACAGCCTGTGGAATATCCGTATCTTCGAAGACGATCACCGGGGCTTTTCCGCCCAGCTCCAGGTGTGTCCGTGTCAGGTTCTCTGCGGCGGAGGCAGCGACCTGTTGGCCAGCCCGTACCGAGCCGGTAATAGACACCAGCGCCGCCCGCGGAGATGAAATCACCCGCGAGCCGGTGGCCGCTTTGCCCAGTAAGACATTAATGGTCCCGGCCGGGAAGAACGGTGCGGCGAGTTCGGCCAGCAGCAAAGTGCTCTGTGGTGTGGTATCACTGGGTTTCAGTACCACCGTATTTCCGGCTGCCAGCGCAGGGGCTATTTTCCAGACTGCCATCATAAACGGATAGTTCCAGGGCGTGACCTGGCCGACCACGCCCAGCGGCTCGCGGCGGATCACCGAGTTCATGTCCGGTAAATATTCGCCGGAATTTTTACCCTCCATACAGCGGGCTGCACCGGCAAAGAAGCGGAGAGTATCGCAGGAAGCAATAATCTCTTCCTGCCGGATGAAGTGTCGGAGTTGTCCGGTTTCCTGGCTCTGCACAGTGATAATCTTATCGGCATTGTCTTCTATCGCGTCTGCAAGCTGCAGCAATGCCCGCTGGCGTTGTGACGGGGTCGTCTTTTTCCAGATCCGGAAAGCCGCATGCGCAGCATCATACGCAGCGTCCACCTCTGCCTGACCGGCCTGAGGTGACAGTGCATAGACCTCGCCGCTGACCGGGCTGATTAACTCAAAATAGTCAGAGGACGTTTCCGCAGTAAAAGCATGATTGATAAAATGCGATAATTTGCGCACGGTTTCCTATCCTTAATCATAATATTTATTATGTTTTATCATCCGTGAACGGGAATTTATAGCGACAGCATCATACGATTTTTATATGAAAGCAGACCGGTGGAGGGGGGAAAGAAATGATAAAATTAATGGGTAACTTCACCCGAACGGAACCTACGGTAAAGACGCCATGGTGAAATTAACAGGGAGAGGGGAACGTCAGCCGCGGGCAGTTCATCCGGAGGTGTTGTCTTATGATCGCCAAAGAGAGATTGTCACGACCCGTCTGTCTTCCCCCTTAATTGAGCTCTGCCTAAAGAAATCACGAGGCCTATGATTACTCATGCTGTGATTTTTTCACCTATCGGTCAGTCCAGTCGTTCAGACCAGATCATACAACGACTGGCAAATGCCATTATTTCCGGTTTATTGTCAGCGAATGAGCAATTACCGAATGAGGCTGATCTGGCCAGGATGATGGGTGTTTCACATATCACCATCCGGGAAGCACTGAATACTCTGCGCGCCAGGGGGCTGATTTATACCGCCCGCGGCCGGAACGGGGGCAGTTTTGTGGCCGACTCTGTTCAGAAAGAGGCAGCTCCGGAAGACCCTTTTTACAATATCAGCACCGAATATCTGTCGGATCTTGGCGAATGGCACAGTGCCATCTTTTGTCATGCGACCCGCCTGGCTGCCACGCGGATGACCGAAAAAGATCGGCAGGGATTAACAGAATTTATCGACGTACTGGAACAGTCAGACAGTCCGGAACTCCGTTGTCAGTCTGATATGCGATGTTTGCTGACGATTGCGGCTAATTCCCAGTCGGCGCGGATAGCGCATCAGGAGCTGATGATCCAGGCCGAATGGGCAGCACTGGTCACCATCCTCTATCAGTCAGAGGCATTTCACCGGCAGATTGTTGATGACTATCGCCATCTTCTTGCTGCTTTCCGGGCACAGGATGAGCTGCTGGCAGCGAAGGTGGCCGGCACACTGATTGACCATTTTACGACCAGACTGATCGAGTTTAAGTTCAGCGTACAAACGCTCTAGCTACGCGGCAGGAATAACATGTTAAATGAAGATGAAGTTAAAGTCTGTGTCGCTGAAAGAACTGAACATCTGTTCAGTTCGGTTACCGCATCGGCAGCCGCGCTCTCTGCCGGAATGGCTGACGTACTCTCGGTGATGGCAGATGCTGAGCACTTTCCCCGCAAGCTCCCTGAAAGTCAGTTACGGAAAACCCTGTTTCCCGTGATTGAACACACGCTTGCCGAAAGCCGGTATTGTTTTGGCGCGGGGTTTGCCTGCCATCATCATCTGCCGGAGGATAAGCAGCCTTATTGGTTTCTGGAGTGGTGGTTTAAAAACCCCCGAAAAAATCAGAACTCCTGCCTGGAACTGGATCAGGCCACGCAGCAACGGCTGGACTTCAGTACCTTCGAATGGTTTAAAAATACCCGTGACACTGAAAATGTGTCTCTGCACGGGCCGTATGTGGATTACGTCTGTACCTCAGCGTATACCCTGACGGCATCCTCGCCGGTGATGATCAACCAAAAGCAGGTCGGGATTGCGGCGGTGGATGTGCTGGTCAGTGTGATAGAGGCAGAATTGCTGACCTTACTTCGTCAGTGCCGGCAAAAACTGGTTATCGCTAATCCTGATGGCAGGGTGATGATATCCAGCCATCCGCGTTACCGGACCGGGACGTTGATTGACGGTGAACAGCAGGGCGATACGCTTCGCCGGCAGTTCTTTATGCTGTTTACGCCACACTGAGCTGATGGCTTACCTGTCACCGGTGTGACAGGTAAGCAATGAGCGGGCGTTTCAGAACGAGATCATTTTTCCGGGAGCCAGCCGCGTGGAAATCCCCAGTAAGGTTTTTGCCAGCGGGATAGCGACCGGTGCCAGTTGCCTCCCCATAAATAACGGGGTGTGCTTTATGGCAGCCAGCATCGCGAAGTCATCACTGGCCCCGGTGATATCATCGGTGATCGCTTTCCCTATCCTGACGGTTTGCGCTACACCGTGGCCGCTCCAGCCGTGTACCGAGTATATCTGTCCCCGTGAACCACTTTTCCGGCAGTCCGTGGCACCATTCAGGGTCAGGTCGGTTGTGCCACTCCAGGCGAAATCGAGTTCGAGGTCTTCTCTGTCTGCAAAAACGGTACGTAACCGGGAGGTCAGGTAGTCTACGGTCCGGTTATTGTCCCAGCGCATGCCGGTACCCTGACCCCCGAATAACAGCCGCTGATCCCGGACCGGGCGATAATAATCTATCTGTAACTGGGTATCATATACCGCTGTGCCGGTCGGCAGCAGGCTGCGGTTCCCGCCCCCGACCGGACGGGTGACCCCTACATAGGTATAAAAGGGCAGGGTGGTCGCGGGGTCCTGGCTCAGCAACGAGTGGGTATCATCATGAACAGCGATGATGACTCCCCGCGTTGCGGTGACAATGCCGGACGGCGTATGCACCCGGGTGCCCGCAGGAGTTTCCTCAATACGGATCACCTCACTGTGTTCATGCACGGTACCGCCATTCTTCAGGAAGCCATAAATCAGGCCGCGGTTCAGGGCCAGAGAATGGATCTGCCCGCCACAATCGTCATGGATCCCGCCGTGGTAGATTTCTGAACGGATATGTTCCCGTAACTCATAATTGCTCAGCACTGTGACCTGATGATCCCCCAGAGAGTGTCGGGCATCGGCGGCCTTAACCAGCGCGCTCATGTGTCCGGGGTGCACTGCGGCAGTAAGATGCCCGTGCTTGCGGTCAAGGTCGAGTGAATATTTGGCGGCGATATCATCGATCAGGGACATGGCTTCGGCGGAGGTAAATTTCCAGAGTCTGCGTGCCTCCTGATAAGAGAGGTTCTCCAGCATGGATTCGGCCTCCCAGCGGGCAAGGCCCGGAGTAAGCTGGCCACCATTGCGCCCCGACGCGCCTGACCCGATGGCATTTTTCTCCAGCAGTATCGTCTCCACCCCCGACTCCGCCAGATGAAGCGCCGTCGAGGCACCTAATAAACCGCCGCCAATCACTACGAGTTCACACTGTGTATCACTTTCCAGCGGCGGGAAGGACATCCAGGGGGCAAGCGTAGACTCGTAGTAATTCGCGGGGTTTCCTGGGTCAATTTTCTGGCTTTCATCGTTATGGCGTTCACTGTCAGGCCGGACCCAGTTCCAGTCCCCGTCGGTGATAATGCGACTGATAAGCCCCGTTCGTGCGTCACTGACCAGCTCGGGTTTAATAATCCTGTCATTACTTTTCATGGTGTTTTTCCGGGTGATTGATAAAAGCACAGGTAAACTCACTGTGCGTTACTGGTTTTCGTTATTCCGAAACGGTGGTGGCAGATTTACTCATACAGCTGTAAACGACCCAGCCCAGACCGATCACTGCCCAGACAGAGCCCAGCACAAAGGCATCGTGGTCAAGATTGACCCACATAAAGGCGACACTGGCCAGGCCCGCGGCCGGAGAAATCAGATTACGCAGGATGTTACGCATGGAGTTCAGCCCTTGTTCTTTAACAGCGAACCTGGCAATTACACAGATATTGACGGCGCTAAAGGCGACCAGTGCACCGAAACTGATTAAGGAGACGGCGGTATCCAGGTTGAAGAAAATAGCGCTCAGAGAGAGAAGGCCGGTAAAAAGCACACAGTAGAGCGGCGTGTTTGTCACGGGGTCAAGATAACCAAACAGCGGTGCGGTGAAACGGTTATCCTTACTCATAATGTGCAACAGTCTGGCGGCACTGGCATGAGAGGCGAGCGCAGAGGCAAAGGTATTGAATAAAATAGCGACCAGAAACAGGGTCTGGAATATCCGGCCACCGACATACAGCACAATTTCCGGCATGGCTTCGGTCGGGTTTTTGAAGGCAGAATTATCAGGATAATAGAGCTGGATAAACCAGGCGGCGATAAAGAAAATAATCCCGCCACTTAATGCCGTATAAAAAATGGCTTTAGGGATAAGCGTGTGCGGACGTTGTGTCTCTCCGGATAGCGTCGTGACCGCATCAAACCCCAGATACGAGAAGCACAGGATCGCCGCGCCGCTGATTAAAGGCATTACGGAGTGCTGGCCATTAAACAGCGGAGCCGTGGTCATGACCCGGTGGATCCCGGCCGTGGTCGTCAGATCATGTACGACCATGTAGATAAAGGCCATCATCAGTAATACCGGTAAGCCGACGAACAAGACATTGGCATTGGCCAGCAGTTTGATTCTGCAGCAGTTGAGGTAAGTGACCAGCGCCGTAAATATCAGTATCGAAATCCAGCCAGGCACCTCAGGAAAAAGGGATCGCAAATAGATCCCGGCCAGCAGGGAATTAATCATCGGCAGTAACAAGTAATCCAGCAGTGAGGACCACCCGACCATAAAACCGCTGTGTCGCCCGAAAATATGTCGGGTGTAACTGTAGGCCGACCCCGCAGACGGGTAAATCTTTACCAGCCGCCCATAACTCTGCGCGGTGAATAATACCGCGACCAGCGCAATCAGATACGCCAGTGGCACACGACCCACAGTGACACCAGAGACGATGCCGAAAGTATCAAATACAGTCATCGGGGTCATATACGCGATACCGATGATCACGACCTGTAATAACGAAAGTTGTTTTCGCGAGTGGTTATTTTTATCCATCGTCAGTCCTTAAAAATATTATCAGGTGCCGGTTTCTTCCGTGATAACAGCAGCACCGGTAGGTAGTCACGTAATTAACCGCAGCCGGCGGCCTCTGTGCTGTTACTGGCCGTTAATATGGTTCTGATAATGCTGGCCATCGGTTACTTTCCGGTACGGACGTGCAGTCAATAAATAAAGCAGCCCGCATCCCGTCACCACCGCCAGACCGGCTAAGACAATCCAGCGATCAAGGAAATTATTCCCGGAGGCAGGTACACAGAGCAGGTAAATGCCGAACAGACCATAACCCAGCGCCAGCAGGTTGTTCAGAAAGCCCCAACGCCCGAGTGACCACGGGCCGGCCGGTTTCCAGCCCTGTACCCTTTTACGGAGAGCCGCCAGGACGACCATCTGAAAAGAGATATAAATACCGGCCACCGCGAAGGCAGTAATTCTGGCCAGGTTATCCGGCTGGTAATACACCCAGAGGCAAATCAGCAACGGTAAGGCACAACTGACGATCATGGCATTATCCGGGACCTCATTTTTTGAGATACGGGCCATCCATTGGCTGCCGGGCAGCATATTGTCGCGTGAGAAAGAGAAAATGAGCCGGCTTAACGCGGCCTGTAATGAAAGAATGCAGGACAGCATGGCAATAATCGCTATCACCACAAAGATCTTTTCACCCTCTGTCCCGAGTGCATTATTCAGAATTTCCGGGATCGGGTCCTGAATTTTACCGGAGACAATATCTTTCAGATTCGGATAAGAGAGCAGATAACCCAGTACTGAGATAATGGCAGAGATAGCGCCAAAGAAAATACTGAGTATCATCGCCACGGGAATTTTTCTGCCGGCATCTTTCACTTCTTCTGCCACATTGCCGCAGGCTTCAAACCCGAAAAACATAAATAATCCCAGCAACGAGGCCGTCATAAAGGCATGGGAATAACCGGCAGATCCGCTGGCTGCACCCATGCTATCAAACAGGATCCCTACAGGCTGAGTACGGTGGAAAATTAACAGGTAAATACCCAGTGCAATAACACTGATAATTTCGCACCAGAATCCGATACGGGCTACACGGGCAAGGTTCCTGGTGCCCGAAAGATTGACCACCATCATCAGTAACAACAGTAATACCGAGGTCAGCAATAAGTGGCTGGCTGTCTGGGTATAACTGAACAGGGAAGCGACGAAGGTTGCACTGTATTCTGCAATGGAGGTGATGGTGACCACCAGTGCCCACAGATAGATCCAGGCGGCAATCCATGCATATTTCTTACCCCATAACAACCGCGCCCAGGGATAAAGTCCGCCGGTGATCGGATACTGCGAGGCGACCTCACCAAACACCATAGCTACCAGCATCTGGCCTGCGGCCGCAATCAGGATCCACCAGATGGCGGGCGGGCCGGCCAGGGTCATTGACAGAGCAAACAGTGAATAAACGGCGGTTAGTGGCGAAAGATAGGTGAAACCAAGAGAGAAGTTAGACATCAGGCCGATTGAACGGTTGAATTTACGCACATCCGGAGCAGATGGCGGTGTGACCATGTCGGGGGGAGAACTACGCATTAACACCTCGATAAAATATTCACAGATCCAAAGATGTCTGAATGTATAAAACATAAGATTTTATATGTATATATATGTAAAGAGGCTGTTTTCGTAATTTATTGATATAAAAGAATAAATCACTTCATACTACTTTCTTATGAAAAAAGACGGCATATTTTATGTGCCACACAGGGGGGACAATGTATTGAGAGTTATGCGGGCAGGGATCAGGTGGCTGGCGGGAGAATATATGCCTCAGAGCACAGGTGACCTGGATTTCTGACACCGGCGGCGGCGTGGATAAAACGAAGGATCAGACCGGCGGAAGAAGGTAACACCGGGACTGCCACAGCAGACCCGGTGTTATCGCGATTTTCCCGGAATCGCAAGGGAATTACGGATTCAGCTGCGGCTAAGGACCAGTTTCAGACCGGCAATTGCAAAACAGACGGCTAACAGAGCCTCCAGGCCGCGACGGATCCGGCGGTAAAAAGCCGCCATCACGGTGGTAGAAAATAAAAGAGCATATCCACAGAAAACCAGCATGCATATTACGGCACAGCCGCCGATCACCATAGGTAAGGTGGAGGCTGCCGCACCTGGCTTCAGTGCTACAGACATAATGGCCACCCAGGTCAGGATAGCTTTCGGGTTGCCAATATGCATTAATATTCCCTGGCGGAACAAACTGGTGTAGGCGGCTTTTTTTGTCTCCTGCAAACAGGTTTCCGTGACCGGATGGCGTAATGCCGATTTACCGGCTTTGAAGGCCAGCCACAGCAGATATAAACCGCCGCAGACTTTTAACACGATCAGCAGTTGAGCAAATGTAGCCAGCACTGTCAGCCTGCCGCAGGCGGCGAGCAGGGCCCACAGCATGGAACCGCTAATCACTCCGGAGGCCAGCGCGAGAGCAGCGCCGCGTCCGCGTTTCATGGCTGCACCCATAATAGCCATATTGCTGGGGCCGGGACTTGCCGTAGCAACAAAATAAGTGGTGTAAATCAGGAGTAATTCGTGCGAAATCGACATAGTATTTTCCTGCAGCAAGGGGAATATTTATTCTATAGCGGGTTTTAGTCAGGGACAATAAAGATATTTTCAATATACCTGGTATGCTATAAATTTTCTGATTTTATTTATTAAACAAGCCAACCTCTGGCTATGCCAGAGGTTGTCCGCAGAGGTCCATAGGTCGACATTCTTAACTGAAGCAGGGTATTAGTATATAACTATAACTGATTGTTTATCAGGCTCTGTGAGTAGCATGGCCTGGATTTTACTACAGATAAAATCCGGGTGTTATTTATGTCGATTATTAACTTACTCTTGACGCTGATGAAAATAGTTTCCAAACCTGCAGTTCGTACCTTTACTGTAACGTCTTAAAAGTACGCGGTTTTATCATAATGACGAGAATTAAAAAGGTAACTGAACTGATGAAAAATAACAAATTAACGGCCAGTCGTAAACTAATGTGGTCTATAATAATCCCTGATAAAACAGGAACCCAATTGGCAATGTAAGCTATCACATAGAATAGTGATAATGTTTTTGCATGACTCTCTTTAGGGGAGGTTATATTTACAAGTGTTGCACTTCCGACGAATATAGCACCATATGCATATCCGGCAATAGCTATTCCAATGCATGCAATAACTACGGATTTTAGTTCAATTGATAGATAAAATATAAATAATGAAACAATCTGAGAAACACAACCTAAAATCAAAGAGTGTTCTGCTCCAACACGTCGACTCAGAATCTGACTAATACCTGCAATAATAAGGTAAATAGCAATTACATATCCAAACACGCCTCTGCTATGTACGTCTAATAATAAATCAGACACAGCAGGACCAATAGAGAAAATGCTTGCAGCAACAGCCCAGCATGTAAATAAAGATGCTGCACACAAAAAGAAACCAATTCTATCAGAGCGTAACTCTTCTTTCAGGGTATTATCTTTTGAATGAAGGCTGATGTGTTTTTCAGGTATCTTATCTTGTGCTACATTATCATTCGAAGGCCACGCCAATAGAGTTCCCATCAGGGAAATAAAAGTAAATATCATAATAATATAAAAAGGAAATGATGTCGGATGAAAGTTCGCTTGCAAAGCTATACCACTCAGAATAGGTCCTAATGCTAACCCGGTCGTAAATGATAAAGTAGCTATCAGAGCTGCAGATTTCCCTTGATTTCCCGGCCCAAATTTGACTAGCGATAGATTAGCCGCTCCGGTTAATGCACCAGTTCCAACACCGGCTAAAAATCGGGCAGAAAGCAACATCATGAATGAATTTGCTATAGTAAATAACATGGCGCCAATTAAAACAATGAGTAAGGCGGGGGTAATCATGTAACGTAAATCTCTGACCTTATTTGTCATATTACCAATGCACAGGAGTGAGATAAGAACACCTGCTGCATATGCACCATATATAATAGTCAGACTGAGAGATGTTAATCTCAGTTGATGTTGATAAAAGGGGTAAAGAGGTGTCGGAGCTGTACTATTCAGTAATGCTGACATCAGTGCCATTGCAAGAAATAGTAAAATAAAAAATCCACCTGTATGAGTGCGCTGACTTTTTATAGATAAACTTTCTGACATTGAATTCTCCAAAAATTCTGATGTTTTCATTCCTTAAAAGAAAATAATATTATCTGGCACCAGATATACCAGGTGCCGTCAATAATAACGTAATGATTGAGTAGCAGGAATATACAAAAATGCATCATGCTGATTCAATTATGCATTCCGGACGGTTTAACTAATGGCTGCATCCATATCTTCATGATATAGTTGTTATCTTCCTGGCTGTCATTGTATTTACAAAGGAATAAGTGATGCTATCAGGAGTGTAAAATATATGTTGATTGATTTTTAATTCAAATTCTTGGTTAACATTTTCAATATTTTTATTGCACCATTTATTTTATTGGAAGGGTTTTATCTTACCACTATTTCTATCTGCTACTAACAAGTCGTGAGAATGTGAATTTTGGGGTCAGAGCTCATAGTTTATACATCCAAAGATAAATATTTATTTAAATTTCATCTGCCGTTATAGAGTGGGGGTGACCTTTTTAATAAAACTATCTTTTTAAAGTCTATGATCAAATACACTTTTTATCTAACCATAAAAATCATCTCTAATGGAGCTACAAAAAACTTATTGATAAAGATGTATTTTTTAGTAAGAATCTTGAAGGCATGTTGCCGGTGTGTTATTTTTATAAATATATTTTCGGTTTATGGAGTTAAAGATAAATCCCATATGTCTTACAATATACAGAAATCGGACAAAAAATGTCTCTTAATGAATTGGGATGATACACGTTTTTTTCTTGCATTAGCTCGAAGTGGTACTCTGCGTAAAGCTGCGATGGAGTTGCATGTGGATCAAGCAACGGTAGGCAGACGAATACAAGCTCTTGAAGAATCAATTAATTCCAAACTTTTCATTCGTACACCAAAACATTTCTCTCTTAGTACATTAGGTGAAGAGTTACTGCCTAATGCCATTGATATTGAAAATGCAATCCATGCCATCAACCGCAAAGTATCTAAAGGTGATGACAGTCTGTCCGGGAATGTCAGTATTGCAACAACCGATACGATGGCTGAGGCATTTGTTATACCAGCATTGAAAGTATTGCGAACACAACATCCCGATATTACCATTAAGCTGTTAACAGCTGTAGATATAGAGGATATTTCTTACCGTAGTGCAGATATGGCAATCCGGGGTGCCCGTCCTGAAGAAGAGACATTGGTAATTAAACGATTGGCAACAATCGAGATGGGGCTTTATGCAGCACAAGAATATGTCGATAGAAAAGGTATTCCGGTTCAAGATTCTCAACTTGAAGGCCATGATCTTTTGATGTTCCCGCGTGATTTAGTGCCGCGTCATTGGGATAGCTTCTGCGGTGAAAAGATTAACAACCCCAATGTTGTACTACAATCTAACTCGCAAATGCTTATACGTTCTGCTGCCCGAAATGGTTTAGGAATAGGTTTGCTCTCATCATTTATAGCTGAGAAAGATCCTGAACTTATTCGTATACTCCCCGGGAATAAAGACTGGATCGATATATGGCTGGTTTTACATCCTGACCTAAAAAAATCAGCAAAAATAAGAGCTGTTATTAACTCTATTGAGCAGTCCTTTGCTGCGTATGGAGCATCGTTAGATCATCCTCTCTAAAAAAATGACCTGGATATGAATCAGTTTTGGTCATTTATCAGTTCAGGTCTGAGACAATTCGGCTAAATATTACCCTCTTATAAATGATGTAACATGCTTAATGTATTCAGATTAAGCAGTCCGATGGAGATCCCACCGTTTTGCATTTGCAGGGTGTTCACGCTGTACAGTATGAGTTAAAACCAGCCATCTCCTTTTGTGAGACACCCATGAAAAAAGCGCAGTAATTTTTATCCTGGTTACCAAAGAAAATTTCATTTTCAACTGCCATGATAATAACAGTATTTGACACAATCCTTTTGTTTTCGTGAAGTCACAAAATCCGAACAGTTTGATCATCTATACACCGACCTGGTGGCGGGATAAATATGATTTAATTCTCAATAACGCTTCAATTTGTGCTTTGGTATCACTAATGGCTCTTCTGGCAGGCGTTTCAGGGATTCACAATCAGGAGATAAAGCGACGGTTACTCCGGATAGGAACTAAGCCGGGGCGGGCTACTTTATCGTTAATACGGTATCTGAGATATCAGAGATGTGAACTGTGAGGATTAACTAAAAGGTATTAACGTTGTGCACCAGAGACTTTAAGGGGCTATCAGCAGGCTGAGAGTACGGATTTTCGCGTCGGTAGGGGAATAGGTGGGACTCAATAATCGAATCCAAATGACCCCAATTGATTGAGTCTATGTCATATAATGGTTCGTGATAAGGCATAAACGCAAAAAACCCGCTTAAGTTTCCTTAAGCGGGTTTCTTAAATATGGCTCCTCTGACTGGACTCGAACCAGTGACATACGGATTAACAGTCCGCCGTTCTACCGACTGAACTACAGAGGAATTGTCGTGAAGACGGGGCGCATAGTAACGGGCCGGGGCGACGTTGTCAAAGTTGTTTTCGCGTAAAATAAACTGTTTGCTGATAAAAAAGACATAATGGTGCAGAAGTGGTCAATGGTGTCCGTTGTGAGTTCCCGGCGAAAGGCTATCTCAGGAGAATACGTCCGACAGGCCACCCGTAGATTGTGGCAGGCTCCTGCCCCGGACAGTGTGAAACGCTGGCCCCTGCCTGGCAGTAATGTGCCTTACCCGTACTGGCAGGTTTGCGAACCGGAAATTGAATCGGGGATATTCATGAACTTTCAGCGGCACGGTATTGCCATCCGGTAAAAATGCAGGCCGGACCAATACAGAAAATGCGCTGATCGTACCGGGCCTGCCGCGAAGACAGGCCCGGTCAGTGTCGTGCGGGTGTGCTTTGCCTTACCACATCAGGTCATCCGGCACTTTGAAATCGGCATAAGGATCATCTTCGTCCTGCGCTTCCTGGCTCAGCGCACTGTTCAGGACTATACTGTCGGCATCCCGCTGTGCAATTTTATCCGCAACGCTTGCCGGAATGATCGCGTAATCGGCGATATCACTCTTCTCTTTCAGCAACCGGGCAATGGCCAGACGGCCATTCATCAACTGATCCCGGGTGGCTTTATCCACGGTCAGTTGTTTGATCAGGTTATTATCGGTGAAATTGAAACTGATATTACCTTTGATACCGCTGATGCGGTTCATCTCAATCAGTTGTTTTACCTGAGCTTTATATTCCCGGGAAAGTGCCGCTTGTTTTTGTTGCTCGTTCAGTTCTTTTGCGCGTTCTGTCTGCGCCTTTTTATTTTCCTCGACCGCTTCGCGGGCTTCACGTGCCTGAACACGGGATTTTTTTGCGGTTCTCTGAACTTTAGCCATCTTTTTATCGGTGACTAATCCGGCTTTGAGCATCTGCTCCTGTAAGGTAAGTTTTGCCATGTCTGTATCTGAATTTGTGGGGTAATGTCCGGATTATACCTGCAATCGCCGGATTTGTGCAGGCGTAGCATGACGGCGATGTAGTATCAGAAGCGATCTTCAGCGACTCCTCAATCGAAATTACCCATGCTCAGAGATGAAAGTACCGGCACCTCACGGTGGCTCCGCGAGGGCAAAGACAGGGCAGGCTATCGGGCCTCAGTTTTCTGCGGTACAACCTGACCGGGAGGCTCAGTATACGGGGGCAGATCGTTTTCTCCCTGTCCCGGTAATAGCTTTTTGTAATACCGTGGCTCTCAGCCCTCCCGGCAGGTCGTTACATTTTATGACCCGGCCGCGCAGAAATGTCATCGCGGGGCAGGGCGCTCCGGGAGAGATGGGGCCGTCCGGGTAAGCGCCGGATATCGCGTGATCAACCAGGCATAACGCACTGTGCAGAAACATTCTGCACTGTCTTTGTGCAGGCAGCCTGAGTTTTGTCCCCGGTAAAAATGACTACTGCGAACAGAAAATGGCCGAAACGGCTTCTTTTCATAGTGTTTTTGTTATGACATTCGGATCAGCGAAACAGTTTAGTCATTTCTGGCCTGTTAATTGCAACTACCGGTATATCCAGCCACAGGCTTAGCCTGCTTCGAGTATCCGGATTTAGTGACGGGAGAGAAAATGAACTTAAGACGACTGAAATACTTTGTGAAAATTGTCGATATCGGCAGCCTCACTCAGGCCGCAGAGGTATTGCACATCGCTCAACCGGCACTGAGCCAGCAGGTAGCTACCCTGGAAGGGGAGATGGATCAGCAATTATTGATCCGCACCAAACGCGGGGTGACCCCGACCGATGCCGGTAAAGTGCTCTACACTCATGCCCGTAATATTTTGCGGCAGTGTGAACAGGCACAGATGGCGGTACATAATTCCGGTAATATCCTCTCAGGACAGGTCTCCATCGGGCTCGCTCCGGGAACCGCCGCGTCTTCTCTGGTGATGCCATTGCTGCGTGAAATCCGTGAGACCTGGCCGGATATCCTGGTATACCTGCACGAAAACAGTGGTCAGGCGTTGAATGAGAAAGTCATCAATGGTCAGCTCGATATGGCTTTATTGTACGATCGCACGCCGGAAAAGGGCCTGAGTTCTCAGCCACTGATGCAGGAAGAATTGTATCTGGTCGGCACCGGCGTTTCTCCGGGGGCACAGATTGATCTCTCTGAAGTGGCGGGAATGAATCTGTATCTGCCGCGTGATTACAGTGCGGTAAGACAACGGGTGGATGAAGCTTTCTCTCTGCGCCGTCTCAGTGCACATATCATTGGTGAAATTGAATCACTGTCGACATTGTCCGCAGCAATTTCCAGTGGTATGGGAGTTTCGGTATTGCCTGAATCGGCGGCAAGATCGCTCACTGCTCCGATTAATGGCTGGATGGCGAAAATCATTTCTCCGTCACTGCATCTGCCATTATCTCTGAACACCTCTTCAGCATTACCTCTGTCAGCCTCTGCCCGGGCTGTCCAGCATCGTCTGCTCGCCCTGGCTCAGCGTCCGGCGGTCACCGAACGTGAACTGATGCTGGTGAGTTAATCACCACTTTTCCCGCCGGAAGCCGCTAAACCGGCTTCCGGCTCTATTTTCCGCCCCTGAGGGACAAAAAATTATTGCCCCCGGGGGCCTCTATCATTAGGATTGGCGCCGGTAAGAAAACGTTTGCGCAGCGTATTGCGCTGACCGGGGTTTCTCCTCTCGCAGGAACTTATTCCGAATACTGAACCCGTGCTGCGCCATGGCACGGGTTTTGCTTATGTCATTTTGGGGTGGAATGAAGGTTTGTCTGTCCGGCCTGTTACCGGGCGATGACAACCATTTCTTAAAGACTGTTATAAAATAAAAATCGTGATAAGCGAGATCTATAAAGGACCGACTCATGCTTGAAAAACTCTTTAAGTTGAAAGCACATAAGACTACTGTTCGTACAGAAGTCATTGCAGGACTAACGACCTTCCTGGCGATGGCCTATATCCTGTTTGTTAACCCGAGTATCCTCGGGGCAACCGGTATGGATAAAGGCGCAGTCTTCGTTGCTACCTGTCTGGCAGCGGCCATTGGCTCGGTGCTGATGGGAATGATTGCGAACATGCCTATCGCTCTGGCACCGGGAATGGGCTTAAATGCCTTCTTTACCTATACCGTTGTGCTGCACATGGGTTATCACTGGCAGGTCGCTCTCGGGGCGGTCTTTATTTCTGCGTTAATCTTCTTCGCATTATCTCTGTTCAAAATCCGTGAATGGATCATCAACAGTATTCCGTTACCGCTGCGCTCTGCAATAGCCGCCGGTATTGGTCTGTTCCTGGCGCTGATTGCGCTTGAAGGGGCGGGGATTGTGGTAGGTAACCAGGCAACGCTGGTCGGCTTAGGGGATCTCACTAAAGCCGGTCCGTTACTGGCTATCCTGGGCTTTTTCCTGATTGTGGTTCTTGAAGCCCGCCGTGTTACCGGTGCCGTACTGATCGGTATTCTGGTGATCACTGCCATTTCGATGCTGTCGGGTATGACACCTTTTGCAGGGATCTTCTCTGCGCCGCCATCTATTGCACCGACTTTCCTGAAACTGGACATCGCCGGGGCCTTTAATGTCGGACTGGTCAGCGTGATTTTTGCCTTCCTGTTTGTCGATGTCTTTGATAACTCAGGTACACTGATCGGTGTCAGCCGCCGTGCGGGTCTGACGGATGAGAAAGGAAATATCCCTGCGATGGGTAAAGCGCTGATTGCGGACAGTTCAGCAGCGCTGTTCGGTTCTCTGCTGGGGACGTCTACCACCACCAGCTTTGTTGAATCTACCGCAGGCGTCAGTGCCGGCGGACGCACCGGTCTGACCTCTGTGGTGGTCGCTATCCTGTTCCTGCTGTCACTCTTTTTCTCGCCGCTGGCAGGCAGTGTTCCTGAGTATGCGACTGCCCCGGCATTACTGTTTGTGGCGGTACTGATGACCTCCGGGCTGGCTGAAATTGACTGGAAAGATATCACCACAGCAGCACCGGTGACGGTGACCGCGCTGGCGATGCCATTAACGTACTCTATCGCGAATGGTATCGCCTTCGGGTTTATTACCTGGACGGTGGTGAAGTTACTGACCGGTAAAGTCCGTGAAGTTAACCCGGCATTGATTATTCTGTCTGTCTTGTTTGTGATCAAGCTGGGCTGGCTCAGCGCCTGATACCTGCATCGCTGAGATTAAAAAGGAGCTTCGGCTCCTTTTTTGTTTTATCTGCGACGTACGACTCCTGGCGTTACTCACCTGACCGGGTCCGTACTGCAAAGCTGCTGTGCCGCGGGACTCTCACTGACCAGCAAACGGGGACTCCCTGACAGGCAGTGGCAGAGTATCGGTAATCCCGGGTAGTCTTTTCACCCCGCCGGGTATAAAATTACATCACCGCGCTTCCACTTCCGGCGGCATCCTTTACGGCATGAATAGTGGTCGATACGCTCTCCGTTACCGGGAACCACTGATTATTCCTCCCTTTTCTGTTCAGATGATTTGGTATCGCCGTGCGAAATCCTGGCTTAGTGTTAACTGATGCAATAAAAAGAACGTCCTGGTATCCCAGGCGCAGACGTTATACGACCTTAATGAAAAGGGAGATAACGCCACTGGCATTGCCAATTCTGATAGAAAATCTCTGTGTCATGCTGATGGGGGTGCTCAGTACATTCCTGGTCAGTTGGCTTGGAAAAGCGGCGATGGCCGGGGTGGGCCTGGCGGATAGCTTTAATATGGTCGTTGTCTCGTTTTTCGCGGCGGTTGATCTGGGGACTACGGTGGTGGTTGCCTTCAGTCTGGCAAAACGAGACAGTGAACGAGCCAAAGCCGCCGCCCGGCAGTCACTGGGATTGATGACAATCCTTTCATTACTGCTGGTGGTCATTATCGAATTTCGCGGGCATGTCATTATCGATTTGATCGCAGGCAGTGCGGAGCCACAGGTAAAAACCTTTGCACTTAATTACCTGCAAATTTCTGCCTGCAGTTACCCGGCCGCCGCCATTGCCCTGATCGGCAGTGGTGCATTGCGCGGGTCAGGGAATACCAAAATTCCGATGCTGATTAATGCCGGGATGAACATACTGAACATTATTATTACCAGCGTGCTTATTTATGGCTGTTTTTCATGGCATGGAATCGGTTTCTCTGGCGCTGGCTGGGGGCTGACGATTTCCCGGTATATCGGTGCCCTGGTGGTGATTACGGTACTGATGGGACGCCTGAACGGGGCGCTTACGTTGCCTCTGAAGAGTTATTTTCAGCGATGGAACCTGGCGATACTCAGTGAAGTGCTGAGTATCGGAATTCCTGCCAGTATAGAGTCGGTATTGTTTAATGGTGGTAAACTACTGACTCAGGTATATGTGGCCGGAATGGGAACCAGTGAAATTGCCGGTAATTTCATCGCCTTCTCAATAGCCTCATTAATCAACTTGCCCGGCAACGCGCTCGGCTCAGCATCGACTATTATTACCGGGAAAAGGCTCGGCAGAAATCAGGTCTATCAGGCGACAATACAGGTACGTCATATTTTCTGGCTTTCTACCTTAGGGCTTTGCAGCCTTGCCCTGCTTTCTGTGCCATTGGCCGGGGTTCTGGCCCGCTTTTATACGCGGGACCCGGAGGTCATTCGGGTGACTGAGCATCTGATTTGGCTGAATGCAGCCTTTATGCCCATATGGGCCACTTCCTGGGTGTTACCGGCCAGTTTTAAAGGGGCGCGGGATGCACGCTTTGCCATGTTCGTCTCGATGTTTAGTATGTGGGGGGCCAGGGTGGTGCTGGGATATCTGCTGGGGATCTCTCTGGGTATGGGGGTAGTCGGTGTCTGGCTGGGAATGTTTATGGATTGGGCGGTGAGAGGGGCCTGTTTCTGGTGGCGCCTTGTCAGCGGTCATTGGCTGAATAACTACCGCCGTCTTCAGGAAAAATCAGCCCGCCGGGCCGTGATGATCCGCAAGGTACCGGACGAAAAGTAAGTTAGCGAAGTGCTAAACACAGGTTGGCTCAATCATTAACTGTAGTGATAGCTTATCCGGGGAAAGTAGTAATGATTGGTTAATTTCACTTTGGGTCATAGAGTGGGTCAGACTAAATGAATACTAAAAAAGAATCCTTAAAAGAAGAATCAGTGATAACTGATCCCGCATCCTCTGCATCGGCGGAGGCGTTTCAGATCTTTAAAGACGTGTTTTTTGATAGCGTACCGCTGCCTGCCTGGATTATCTCCGGTTGCGGACAGGAAGTTGTCGCCAATCAGCAGTGGCATAAAACCATGTCTCTGCCCCCGGTGATGTCTGAACCACACTGGATGCACTGGTTACATCCGCAGGATAAAGCCCGGATCAGCGCCGCCTGGGAAAGATCCATACAGCACTCTGACGTCTTCCGCCAGCCAGTCCGGCTGGGTGTGGCTGCAGGAAGTTATTACTGGTTTATTGCCTGCGGACACTTTATCCCTGCGCGTAACCTCTGGCTGATCACATTTATCGATATTAATGAATTGCAGGAGGCCCGCGAGGATATTACTCAGCATCTGCGGACTTATAAAAGCATGCTGGATGCCAGCATCGATTGCATCAAACTGATAAACCTGCAGGGTGAGTTAATCAATATGAATCTGTCCGGGTGTAAGGCGCTCGGGGTTTCTCCGGAGTCCGGATTCGGTATGGACTGGTTAAATCTTCTGCCACCCGAAATACGGACACGTGGCCGTAAGGCCCTGAAACTGGCCAATACCGGCAGGAATGTCCGTTTCTCGGGTAAAAGTCAGGTGGGTGAAAATAAGCCTTTTTACTGGGATAATATTCTGACACCGCTGCAGGACCCGCAGGGTGGGGTGACCAGTATTCTCTGTGTGTCACGGGATATCACTCGCTTACATCAGGCGGAGCAACGGTTTAAATTTATCAGTGAGCATGATGAACTGACCGGACTTCCCAACCGGCGAATGTTCAACACTACGCTGAAAAAATACCTGCGGCAGGCCGGTCATCATAACCGTCCTTTCGCACTGGTACTGATTGATCTGGATTATTTTAAACTGGTCAACGATACCCTGGGGCACCCGGCAGGCGATTACCTGCTGAAGAGCGTGGCTAACCGGCTGAAGAAATCACTCTGTCGCGATGCCTTTGTTGCCCGCATCGGCGGTGATGAATTTGCAGCGGTGTTGCCTGGCATCGGGGACAGTCAGTCGCTACTGGAGGCAGGAGATAAACTGATTGCCGATACGACGGAACCCCTGACATATCAGGGGCAGACTATCTATACCAGCCTCAGTATGGGCGGGGCTATCTTCCCGCAACAGGCTGCAGACAGCACTGCGATGATTAAAGCCGCCGATATCGCTCTGAATGAGCTGAAAAAGAACGGCCGCGGCGGGGTGCTCTGTTATGACCCGGCCATGTCAGATGTCGTGGATACCACCCGGGGGCAAATGGAACTGGCAAAGCAGCTGATTTATGATGAAGCCATTTTGCCGTTTTATCAGCCAAAGGTTCGTTTAGAGGACGGGAAGATCATCGGGCTGGAAGCTCTGATGCGCTTCTTCAATAGTCAGGGTGAGCTTTGCTTCCCGGGGGATATCTGGTCGGCGTTTGAAAACTACGCGCTGGTCGAACGTATTGGCTATATTATCCGTGACAAAGTGTTTGCCGATATCCGGTGCTGGATAGACAGTTCGCTGGACGTGGTTCCGGTTTCCGTGAATGCCTCCCCGGTTGAGTTTATGCGTGATAACTATGCCGAGAAGGTACTGCAGCAGCTGGAACATTACCGGATCCCGCCCGCGCTGCTGGAGATTGAGATCACCGAACATATGTTTGACGGCCGCGGAGCCGGGTATGTCTTTCGCGCACTGAATCTGCTTAAAGCACAGGGTGTGCGGATCTCGTTAGACGACTTCGGGACCGGTTATTCTGCGCTGGCAAACATCCGTGACTACCCGGTCGATGTGATCAAAGTTGACCGGAGTTTTGTTGCCAGTCTGAGTAAAGGTAAAGAGGGTCTGGCGGTGATTAAGGCACTCTGGTTGCTGGCCACGGAGCTTGAGCTGGATGTGGTGGCGGAGGGTATCGAAGAACCGGGGCAACGGGATGCCTTGATCCGGGAAGGTTACTTACTGGGGCAGGGGTTCCTGTTCAGTATGGCAGTCCCGGCCGATGTTATCGCAGGTTTTCTGAACAACCGGCATACTTTTACCTTACTTCAGTATCCGGTGAGCGCCTGACACCGTCGTAGCCGCCGTTGCGGGTGAGGGAAAAGACGGTGATTTACAGGAGATTGCATTCCGGCTTTTCCTGACCGGCAGGGGGAGTTAATGACATATCCCCGATCATTACCGCCGGCCTGACGTTGTGTCAGGCCGGGCAGTACAGAAAGACATTACATCTTCAGTACGGTTCTTCCTTTTTTAACCGCTTCACGCTGAGCGACTAATTCTGCCCAGCGGTTCAGGTGTTTATAAGATGCGGTATCCAGGAACCGGGCCGATCCTTCATATATTCCTCCCTGAGCCAGTACACCATACCAGGGCCAGATGGCAATATCGGCAATGGTATATTCCTCACCGGCGATATAGGTATGCTTCGCCAGCTGTTTATCCAGCACATCCAGCTGACGCTTAGCTTCCATCGCAAAACGGTTGATCGGGTATTCCATTTTTTCCGGCGCATAGGCAAAGAAATGTCCGAAACCCCCGCCCAGGATCGGGGCGCTGCCCATTTGCCAGAATAACCAGGACAGGCAGGATGCACGCCCGGCAGGGTCGGACGGAATAAAACGGTTAAATTTTTCGGCCAGATAAAGCAGCATGGCACCGGATTCGAAAATATTGATCGGCTCCGGGCCACTCTGATCGACCAGTGCCGGGATCTTCGAATTAGGGTTAACCTCAACAAAGCCTGACCCGAACTGTTCACCCTTCATGATATTCACCAGGTGAGCATCGTATCGGGCACCTTCAATCCCGAGTTGCAGTAACTCTTCCAGCATCACACTGACTTTGACACCATTCGGCGTCCCCAGTGAATAAAGCTGGAAAGGGTGCGAACCTGCAGGCAACGCTTGCTCAAATCGGGCACCTGATTCCGGGCGATTTATTGCCCCGAATTTACCACCAGGTTGTTTATCGTTCTTCCAGACTTCGGGGGGGACATAAGAGGATGTGCTCATAATATTTTCTGCTCCTTAGGCTGAATGAAGGGCCTGGTTAACTTGTCACTCTTCTCAAGAATAACATTCCCTGTTTGCGGCAGTTATCTGCATGTGCGGTAGCTCTGCCGGCCGTCTGTCACGCTGATTTTGCCAATCACCGGGACGTTGTTATCCCGTGGCAGTGGATACGTAAGTTTGCGGCTAATAATCTCTTTGGTGATAGTTAAAACCTTGTAATGTTTTCGTTGGAAAATATTCCTGGTCGCACTACTATCAATGAAGTCAGTCATATTATGACAATTATGGTCAGGGTTATGGCCACCGATTCACTTAAACCGTTTTGGCGGTTTTTACATTACCGGGTCATCATGTCTTTCAGCACACCTAATGAAATTGCAGTACAGGCCGTACAGGCCGGCGTGAAAAAGAGCCATCATTCGTTGCAGAATCTCTTGATTCTGGGTTTTCTTGGCGGGGCTTTTATTGCTATCGGGTTTCTGCTGGATCTGCATGTGACCGCCAGGTTACCTGCTGACTGGGGATCCTTCGGAGGGCTGCTCGGGGCGATGGTGTTCCCGCTAGGGTTAATTCTGACGATTATCGGCGGAGCTGAACTACTGACCGGTAATATGATGGTGATGACCCTCGCGGCATTATCGAAAAAAATCAGCTGGGTTGCGCTGGTGCGTAACTGGTTCTGGGTGACGGTAGCCAATTTTATCGGCAGCATAGCGGTCGCCTGGTTTTTTGGTCATCTGCTGGGCATGACCGAAGGGGTATTTCTGAAGAGTACCTTGGCGATAGCCGCGGCGAAAACGCATGCGACTTTTCTGCAGGCGTTTATTTCCGGTATCGGCTGTAACTGGCTGGTGTGCCTGGCGGTCTGGCTGGGAATGGCCGCTAAAGACGCTGCCGGAAAAATACTGGGGATCTGGTTCCCGGTCATGGCCTTTGTGGCGATTGGTTTCCAGCACGTCGTCGCGAACATGTTTATTATCCCGGCGGCTATTTTTGCAGGGCAGGGAACCTGGACCGACTATTTTACTAATTTCGTGGCGGTATTTGCGGGTAATGCGGCAGGCGGGGCGATATTCGTTGCCCTGATTTACTACCGGGCTTATCGCCCTGACCTGCAGGGAACGACAGGGGGACTCTGAACCTTTATCCGGCAGTTTCCGATACCGAAAAGCGGCAGCCATAGGCTGCCGTTTTTTATGGGCAGCCTGAAAATCGGGCAGATATTTGCGAACGCCGCGGCCGGAAAACTATTTATCCGCCCCCCTGAAACAGCGCGTGGCAAGGCTGATTGTTGTATCCTTCAACCGACAACCTTAGTCGCGGGCGGTGATGAACGATAAGTGCAATAGTGTGTTCGTCGATAAGACACAACTTAACTTATAACAATCACTAAGAAGGTTATTATGAAAACAAAATTACGGATGGTTCAGGCTTCACTACTGGCAGCATTAAGTCTTGGTGGCTTTGCGTGTTCGGCGGCAGATACCGGCGGGTTCTCAAATACCACCGGCGGAGATAGTTATCCGGCGGTTACCGTCACCACCCTTAGTCAGCTGGAAAGTGCGGTAAACAGTGGTCAGCATCATATTATTGTCAGTGGCACCCTTTACGGAGGTTCGGGATTAACGACTCTGACATTCTCGTCTGCCAACAATAACAATACGACCATTGAGGGGGCTGCGGGCGGCAAGGCAGCACTGGAAAATATTCAGTTGAAATTTGACGGTGAGCTGCTGGCCAGCGGCACAAATATTCAGAATATTAAGGTCTCTAACCTGACGTTCTTTGGTAAGATTTCAGATCTACAGGCGATGCCTCAGCAGGTATACGGTTCATCTGACAGCACTAAAAAGGTTGGGATCAATTACGAAGGCATCTCTTTACGTCGTGTCACTAATGCCCTGATCACGCACTGTGCCATTTATGACACCAGTGATGATTTAATGAGTGTGGCACTGAGTTCAGATAATGTGACTCTGTCGTATAATCACCTTTACTTCAGTGACAGTTGGGTCAATATGAGTCCGGATCCGGTCTGGAACTGGGTGGGGTATAATACGGATCTTGCCGGTGAACGTTTGGCCATGGTCGTGGGGGCGAATACCTCTGACTCCTGGCAGGGGACGGGGAAATTGCACGTCACATTACACCATAACTGGATTGGTCCGAACGTGCGCGGACGTCCGTTATTCCGTGGCTGGATCCATGCGTACAGTAACTATTTTGATAATAGCGAAACCTACTCAGGCACGGATTATAATACCGCGACAGACGGCAATAAATATCCGAAACAACAGTATGAAGCACTGCAGCTGGTGAATGGCAGCGTGGTATATTCCGAATCCAATTACTTCCTGAAAACGAATAATACCAACACGCTGACTAACGATGGCAGCAGCTATACCGATAAGTTCTACGAGAAGAATAATACCTACAGCGGAACCACCGGAACATCGGCCACCGGCACCACGTTCAGCTCTCCGGTCAGTTATTCTTACTCTGTCACCGCCAGTGCCAGTGTACCGGCCTATGTGATGGCAAACGCCGGTCCTAAATGATCCGGCAACCGCCTGAACTGAACAACTCTCAGACCCGGTCAACTGGCCGGGTCTTCTTTTTAGGGTGCAATCCCCTGACGGCGGTGACCTGAAGCGTCGGGCGGGTCTGCAGACATCACAGTATTACCGATAGCCGGAACAGGCCGCTCAGCAGCACTTGATCCGGCTGACCGCAGCAACAGGTGTTGTGTCGTCGGGGAAACAGACGTTATCTGACTCCCTGCCGTGGGTTCCGGGGGCGGAGGCGGTTGCGTGAGTTCGTAATGCTATTTTTTGCGGTCCTTCGCCAGCGTCACTTCATATAGGAATCGAGTACCTTCAGAACAATGTCCAGATCTTCTTCCCGTTTGCTCTCCTCGCTTTCATGGACGATATGCTCAGTGATATGCCCCTTGATCACTTCCCGCAATAACCCGTTCACGGCACCGCGTATTGCGGCAATCTGCTGCAATATAGCCGTACATTCATGGGGTTCATCCAGCATTTTCTTCAGGGCAACCACCTGACCTTCGATCTTGTTTGTCCGGGCTTTCAGCTTTTTTTTATCACGAATAGTATGCGACACGACAGGGCTCCACGTTCCAGAAGACACTGCAGATCTTACCACCCGGTTCTACTGGGGGGTAGTATATTGTACTGGGGGGGAGTAGAATCAACGTAACGTTAATCCTTAGGAATGATCTCTGTGACTGAATTTACGACGCTTCTTCAACAAGGCAATGCCTGGTTTTTTATTCCCGGCGCTATTCTGCTGGGCATACTACATGGGCTGGAACCGGGGCACTCAAAAACAATGATGGCGGCGTTTATCATTGCTATTAAGGGGACTGTGCGGCAGGCGGTGATGCTGGGCCTGGCTGCAACCTTGTCACATACGGTCATCGTCTGGTTAATCGCTTTCGGGGGGATGTTTATCAGCAGAAAATTTACGGCTGAGTCGGCTGAACCCTGGCTGCAACTGGTTTCTGCGGTCATCATCCTCGCAACGGCTGGCTGGATAGTCTGGCAGACCTGGCGGGGGGAAAAGCTGTGGCTGAAAGCGATGCATGGCAACGAACCGCATCATCATCACCATCATCACGATGAAACCCGGCGGATCGATACCGGCCACGGGGTCGTTGAACTGTCAATTTCAGAGGAAGGAGCACGCCCTCACTGGCGTCTGAGGACGCTCAGTGGCCAGAAATGGCATGCCGGTGAAGTTTCATTAACCACGATGCGCGAAAACCATGCTTTCTCTCAGATCTTCGAATTTACTGATGGCGGGGATTATCTGGAGTCTGTGGCTGCGGTCCCGGAACCTCACACTTTTGACGTTCGTCTTTCCCTGATGCATCGCTCCCATGTTCATGATTATGAAGTGAAGTTCAGTGAAGACGGCCATAGTCATGACCATGACCTTTCCGGTATTGAGGGTTCCGGCGCAGGTCTGGCTGAATACCAGGATGCACATGCCCTGGCACACGCGAAGGATATTAAGCATCGCTTTACCGGGAAAGAGGTGACGACCGGACAGATCCTGCTGTTCGGGCTGACAGGCGGGCTCATCCCTTGTCCTGCAGCGATCACCGTCCTGTTAATTTGTCTTCAGCTAAAGGCCATGATGTTAGGGGCCACGCTGGTGTTATGTTTCAGTCTCGGACTGGCATTAACACTGGTGACGGTCGGTGTAGGTGCGGCGCTCAGTGTCCGGCAGGTGGCTAAACGCTGGGGCGGATTCGATGCCCTTGCCAAACGAGCGCCTTACTTTTCCGGGGGCCTGATGGCTGTGGTGGGGCTCTATATGGGGGTTCATGGCTGGATCGGGCTGGTTCACTGACAGGTCATTCAGATATTCCGGCTTCTTTCCCGGGCTTTTTCCGGGGGCTAACAGGAGGATCGGTACGGCGGGTGGCTCGTGCATCCGCCACAGTTGCGTCACCCTGCCTGAGACGAAGGCTCACCGGTGAGCGGCAGCAATATCGTGAGTCCGGTGGGCCGGAGGGGGGAGGTGATACAGGGAGGGGCCGCAACTACCCGTTTGTCAGCAGATAAAAACACCCCCGGGCAGGCCGGGGGTGACTGACGAAGCGATTGACGATTAGTGAGAAACGTCTTCGCCGAAATATTTTTCAGAAATCTTCTGGTAAGTCCCGTCTTTTTTCATATCGGCCAGAGCATTGTTGATGGCACCCTGCAGTGACGATTCGCCTTTTCTCATCAGAACACCGGATGCGCTGGCATTGTCTTCTGAAGCAACGATCTTAACCGGTGCATCAGGGCGGTGTTTTTTGAAGTCCAGGAACGACAGCTTATCATTCAGGGTGGCATCTGCACGGCCCTGAACCACCAGGTCGATGGACTGGTTAAAACCATCGGTGCTGACCAGGTTAGCCCCTGCATTACGGGCCAGTTGCGCATAGTTGCTGGTCAGTGACTGGGCAGCATTCTTACCTTTCAGGTCGGCAAAACTGTGGATGCTGTCGTTACTGTTTTTCACAATCACCACGGCTTTTGAGGCGATGTAAGGCTGTGAGAAATCATATTTTTTCTCACGGGCCGGGGTGATCCCCACTTCATTGATGACCACGTCATAACGTTTGGCATCCAGACCGGCGATCAGGCCGTCCCATTTACTTTCGACGAATACCGGTTTGACATGCAGTTTTTGTGCAATGGCCCGACCGATTTCCACGTCAAACCCGGTCAGGTCACCGGAGATAGTATGGAAGGTGAAAGGGGCGTAGGTCCCTTCTGTACCGATAGTCAGCTCACCGGCAGAGCGGACTTTTGCCAGAGAATCATCTGCCAGTGCTGAGTGAGCAACACCCAGAGATAACAGGGCTGAGAGTAACAGTGTTGTTTTTTTCATTACTTGCTCCTAAGTAGTATCAGACCTGGCCAACGGCAGAAAGGCCGCCGGTCAGTGTGGCAATATATTGGGCCGTCCTGGCCTTCTGCGGGTGCCTGAACAGCTGTGCGGAATCGCCGGTTTCAATGATTTCACCGGCTTCGAGGAAAATGGTGTGACTTGCGACCGAAGCCGCCAGACGCAGATCATGGGTTGCCATCAGCATGGTGGTTCCTTCTTCTGCCAGCTGTTTCAGCACGGCCACCACTTCTGCAGACAGTTCCGGGTCCAGTGCGGATGTCGGTTCATCACAAAGCAACACTTTCGGGGAGGGGGCCAGCGCTCTGGCAATGGCCACCCGTTGCTGCTGCCCGCCGGAAAGTGTCGCCGGCATCACATCACGTTTATGCAGCAGACCGACTTTTTCCAGCAGAGTTTCGGCACGGGCGACTGCATCGCCTTTACTCCATTTGTGCACCACCAGCAGACCTTCTGTAATGTTTTCCAGTACCGTTTTATGCGGAAACAGGGAGAAGTTCTGAAAGACCATCCCGGTCTGTCGGCTGATGCGCTGGATATCCCGGGTGCGCAGAGGCTTTCCGTTAAAGGCCAGCGTTTCCTGATCGAGCGTGATACTGCCGGACTGCGGTGTTTCCAGAAGGTTCAGGCAACGCAACAGGGTGCTTTTCCCGCTACCGGAAGGGCCTATCAGGGCAGTCACTGAGCCTTTCGGCAGTTGCAGCGAGATATCCTTCAGAACATGATTATCCTGAAAATATTTGTTAATCCCGTTTAATGAAATCATCTGCTTACGACTCCGCTTTCTCTTCGCGGGAGAAATGAATCTCCAGTTTGTTCTGCAGCGCAGAAAGGATTGTGCTGAAGAACAGATAAATCAGTGCAGCCTCGGTATAAAGGATCAGCGGCTGATAAGTCACGGCGGCAATACGTTGTGCGGCCAGGAACATCTCCGGCACCGTGATCACCGACGCCAGTGAGGTATCTTTCACTAATGAGATAAAGGTGTTTGATAATGGCGGAACCGCAATTCTCGCCGCCTGCGGCAGAATGATGCGACTTAATGCCTGACGCCAGCTCATTCCGATGGAGTGCGCGGCTTCCCATTGGCTGACCGGTACCGATTTAATGGTTGCGCGAATAATTTCAGAAGAGTAGGCACCGATATTTAAGGTGAAGCCAATCACCGCCGCAGGGAATGCAGAAATAGTGATCCCTGCACTCGGCAGTGCGTAGAAAATCAGGAATAACTGGACCAGCAGGGGGGTACCCCGCAACAGCCAGACATAGAAACGGGCAAAGATCTTTAACGGTTTAGGCCCGTACAGACGGATCAGCGCGACAATAAAGCCCAGAGAAAGCCCCAGAACAAATGACAATAACGTCAAAGGGATTGTAAAAGTCAATCCGGCGTGCAACATCGGCCAGAATGATTCAGCGGCAAGAGATAACCATGCTGGCACAGTACACCTTCCAAAGAAAAAGAGAAAAAAACAGGCCAGCCCGCAAGGCTGACCGCTTTGGCTATTTTAGGCAGTAATCGGCGGCAGGGAAATAATAATTGTGCATATCTTTAGAGAGATATTTAACCGTAATGGCTTTTTGTCCCTCTCCGGGGACGTTGCTGCCGGAATTCTGAGCAGAATTCCCTGTGTATGGGGAGTACACTGATAAGCCAGGTCAATCTGAAAACACGCGCAAACGCAGTTCTCTGCATTAATGAGGTCAGATAAATGATTACTTTTAAACGGGTGTACGAACCGGCAGCCGGACAGGATGGCTGGCGGGTACTGGCTGATCGTCTCTGGCCCCGCGGGGTCAGCAAATCCTCGCTGACAATGGATGAATGGTGTCGTGACATTACGCCCTCCGCAGAACTCCGGCAGGCTTATCATCATCAGCTGATTGATTTTCAGACCTTTGGTGAGCGCTACCTGGCAGAACTGACGCATCCGGAGGCTGAGGATTGTTTGCGACGGCTGGCCCTGAAGGCCAGCACCGGGAATCTGACTCTGCTGAGTGCGGTGAAATCACCGCAGACCAGTCATATTCCCTGGCTGACCCGTGTGCTGGAGCAACACATTCGCCTGCTGAACGATGGTCTGACAGAGCAGTAGTCCCGTCATATACCCGGTGCAGATAACGCTGGTGGTTTAACCGGGCATTTTTTCTTTTTGCCGTTCGCTGCCTCTGTTTACCTTCCTCTCACCTCATCTCTGTGCCGGTTCACCGGCAGGTCTGTCTTTGTCACGTTTATTCACAGAAAAAGGAGCACATCGCTGACCGGCAGGGTACAATACTAAACTGATCCGTTCGGTTATTAATTGCAGGGAGCCCGATGAGAACATTAACAGAAGAACGCAGAGATGCCATTATCGACGCCGGACTGGCGCTGTTTCAGGAAATGGGGTACGAGCGTACTTCCATGAATGAAGTGGCAAAACGAGTCGGCGGATCGAAGGCTACGTTGTATAACTACTTCTCGTCCAAAGAAGAGTTGTTTGAGACGGTCGTCCGGCGTTACAGCACACTTTTTCTGACGGAAGCGGCCGCTGAACTGCAGGATACCGGGCCCGGGAAACTGGCGCTGGAAGATAAACTGACGCGCTTTGGCGAAAAGATGTTGTCGGTGCTGACCAGCGAAAACCAGGCGATGCAGATTTACCGTTGTGTGATTTCCGAAGCCGGGCATTCAGATATCGGCCGGCTTTTCTTCGAATCAGGACCGAAAGAGAGTATGGAAAAACTGAGTGAGCTCTTTGCCGAAGCGATGAATAACGGCGAGCTGGCACCGGCTAATCCGATGCTGCGGGCCTCTCAGTTTACTTCATTGATCAAGGCTGAAACCGAAGTCATGCTTTTCAGCCGTGAAGTGCCGCGCTGCACTGACGAGCAGATCCGGCAAATGGTAAAAAACGGCGTCAGTTTGTTTATGAAAGGTGCAGCTACACACTGATCCCTTTCACTGCGATCCTTATTGCGCCATTCCCGGGCATTGAGGACCGCCAGCCACTACCGCGACGAACCGGCAGGGCAGTGCCTCACCGGGCCTGGTGTATTCGCGGTATCGGCTATCTGCCGGGCCAGTTGCGATATCAGTTGTTGCCATGCCGGGAACAGGGGGGCAATCCCGCCCGTCACAGGCAAGGTTAGCGTGCTATAACAACTCAGTCGTTCACGATGAGCCCCTTCGCGGGTCAGAAGTTGCCAGTCCGCCTCCAGGGAAACATTCTGTCCGGGCCTTGCATCGAACCGTCTCACCTGTAGCCATAGCCGTTGGGCGGGTAAAGCCGCATCCACAGACGTCAGAGAAACCGGTGTCTGTAACCGGGCCTCCAGTGCATTGCGGATTTCATCACTTAACGGGCTGAGCCACTGGTCGTTATTCAGGATATAAACGCGGTCAGTGCCTCCACGAACAATGATCTGCGACCGGTCAAGCGATACCGGGACCCCGACCGGCAGAATTTCCAGCGGGGCCAGTAACGACGGTACCGCCGGATGATCGGCCGCCCCGGTGCCGGTAAGCGTATGGTATCGGATGGCCGGTGAAGCACAGCCGCAAAGCAGGCAAAAAATTATCAGCCCCGCGATATGCCGGATATCACTCATGGGTAACTCTCCTTTCTGTCATGTGCCGTTCCGGTCGGTATTTCAGGGGACATTTCCTCCTGACGTCCTTTCAGCAGCGCTCCGGGCGATCGGCTTAACTGGTCGGTAAACAGGCGTACTGCGCGTAAGGTGCCATTGGCCTGCCGGAGTGTTTGTAGCAAACTGACCATCAGCGGCGAGTCTTCGGCCAGTAGATCCCGGACAGTTTGTGTCGTTTTCAGGGCCTGGCCTGTCAGTTGATTCACTGACGGTAATGTCTGAGAGTTGACCAGTGTTAAGGTCCGGTCCAGGCCGGCCAGCGTCCCGTCAAGATGTCTGCCAATGGAAACCAGAGGCATCTGATTAACCCTGGTCACAATACCGGCAATCTGCTCCTGTATTTTATCCAGTCCGCCGTTGATGGTCGGGAGCTCTATCGGCCTCGCCTGCAGGTTGAAAGGTACCCGGGGAGCATCGGCGATAAAATCCAGCGAAATATAAAGTTGTCCGGTCAGCAAATTACCCGGTACGGCCCGCGCGCGTAAACCGTTCGCTACCAGTTCATGGGTAAAGAGCGCCGCATCGCTTTGTAAATCGTCTGAAGTGCGGCCCGGTAACCGGGATAACACATGGCCCAGACGTGACGGATACACGTCAATATTCACCAGGGTCGGAAAGCGGTACCCCGTCGGGTTGTAGTCCAGCTCCAGTGAGGTGACTTTACCAATTTGTACGCTGGAAAATTCTACCGGTGCTCCGACGGTCAGGCCGCGCAGCGACTGGTTAAAACGCAACCGGAAGCGGATCGCCGGGCCGTCCGGTGAGGCCATCGCCGCATCCTGATCCGCCGCCAGTACATAGTGAGCTGCGGGCGGAGTTGTCACTCCCCCATTGGCAGGCGGGGGAGTAGCAAAGGCGATACCGCCTGCCATAATTGCCGCGACGGTTTCCGTTTTCAGACGGAAGCCGTTCGCGCCAACCGACAGGTCGAGTCCGCTGACATTCCAGAATCGGGTGTCCGGGGTCAGCAGATGATCATAAGGTGCGTCCACAAAGGCGGTAAGTGTGATACCACTACCATCTTCTTTCAGATGATAAGAGGCGATCCGGCCAACCTGAATACGGCGAAAGTACACCGGAGAGCCGATATCCAGCGATCCCAGATCCTGAGTCTCAATCAGTATCTGGCTGCCCGGGGTGTTATGGATCACCGCCGGAGGAGTTTCAAGGCCGGTAAAACGGGTAGCCGGCCGCGGCTGATAGCCTTTGTCGGCTTCAATATAAGCCCCGGAAATCAGGGTATCGATCCCGCTGACGCCATTCATGCCAATGCGCGGCCGCACCACCCAGAAGCGGCTATCGGTGCGGAGAATATTTTCGGCATTTTTATCGATACTTACACTGACCAGCACGGAGGCATCATCGTTGCTTAACGCAATACTCTGTACCACACCGATGGTGACATCCTTATATTTCACCGGGGTCTGACCAGCCACCAGCCCGGCCGCACTGTGAAACGTAATGGTAACTTCCGTACCGGTATCCAGTTGTGCGCGGATAAGCGTAAACAGTCCCCAGACCAGCGCCAGGACGGGCAACAGCCAGACCAGACGATGCCATCGGTTTTGCTGCAGAACACGGGGTACGGCAGGAGGCGCGTATTTCATTGAGTCGTTCTCCACAGCGTACGCGGGTTAAAGCAAAGCGCGGAACAAAGCGTCAGGATCACCACCAGACCGAAAAACAGGATCCCGGCCCGGGGCTCAGCCTCAGCCAGCCCGTTAAAACGCACCAGACCGCACACGACGGCAACCACCACCACATCCAGCATCGACCAGTAACCCACCCACTCTATTGCCCGGTAAAGTCGGGTACGCCTGAGCCTTTGCTGTTCACTCAGTTGCCGGACATTCAGCAGCAGCCGGATCATCACCAAAAATTTCAGACAGGGGATCAGGACACTGGCAATAAAGATAATGGCGGCAATTGCACAGGAGCCGCTGTGCCAGAAGTCAGCGACGCCCTGCAGGATAGTGCTTTCACTGCGCCGGCCAAACAGGGTAGTACTCATCACCGGCAGAAGGTTGGCCGGAAGATAGCAGAGCATGGCGGTGATCAGGCAGGCCAGGGAGGGGCTCAGACGATGATGTGGCTGAGCGATCAGGCTGTTACAGCGTACACAGCGCACAACAGCACCATCTTCCGGCTGCAGGCGAAATGCCAGACCGCATTCGGAGCAGCTACAGACCGCCGGATGACGGGATAAAGAAATATTATTCATGATGCGTTTTCACCTTGTGGCGGCGGGCAGAAAGCAGCGACCACAGAGGCTGCAGGTCATAGCTGTTAATAATGATCAGTAAAATCACAGAGGCCACCATCGCCGGGCTGCCGGGACCCGGTGCAACGTCGAGAAAAGAAGAGAGCTTCACTGCCGCGACCAGGAACCCTGAAACAATGACTTCCGCCATACTCCAGGGGTGCAAACGTGCCAGTAGTTTCATCACGACCACAAATCCGGGCGCTGGCTGTCGGAGACGGGCAAACAGCAGCACCCAGCCGGTGAGCAGGATTTGTATTAACGGCACGCCGATCAGCAGGCCTGCCGTCAGGATCCCGGTAAGCACCGAAAAGCTCCCGGTGATCGCCAGAATGCCTTGTAACAGCGTGACACTGCGGGTCAGCCCGTGAGCCGTCACTGTCATCACCGGCATCAGGTTTGCTATCAGGAAGGTCACCAGCGCTGCGAAACAGAAAGGCAGCAGATCCTGCAGGGTAAATGCACTCCTGCGGTAAAGGACAGTCGCGCAGCGCCGGCATTGCAGGCTGGCTTTCCGGTCAGAAAGCCGGTAACGGTAAACGCTTTCGCAACAGGGACAGACGATGAGATGCGGGTAAATTTTCATAGCAGCTCTGAGGGGCCGGAGACGGGCTGCGGGCAGCGATATCCGGTGTCCCCGGAATACGTTACCCTCAGATCCGTGCTGTCAGTGGGAGATCCGCCCCCGGGCCTGGCCCGGGGGCGGGCAGCCTTATTTCAGTAATTCAAGTAACTGATCGGCACCCTTATCGATACCGGTTTCTGCGGCACTCATCGAACCGAAGGTTGCGCCGATATTCATGGCATTCGGATACTGATGGGTAATATAGGAGCCAAGCAGTTGATTTGTGCTGGCGTCATAAATTTCAGCGGCGTAATTCACTGAACCGCTAAACATTCCCCGGCCGCCACGGATAGACTGCACGATATTATAGGGGCCGCCGGCCAGATCAAACTTAGTGACGGTACCGACCACCTGTGTGGTTGTGGCAGCTCCGGTCAGCGTAAGCTTCAGACGCAGGGTGCCGGGGGTGGCTTCGGTAGTTTCGACAAACCTTTCGCGCAGCGTTTCAGCAAATTTATTCTGCATATAGCGGGCGAGATCCTGACGATCGGACTGTGACAGGTCACCGAACTGGTTGTCTGTTCCCTGATAAACGGTGACCGGATCAATGATGATATTGCGGTATTTTTTCCAGTCAGTACGGGTCACAAAATGGTACGGAATTTTGTCAGCGTCTTTGCCGGTATTCACGGTCATCTGTGATGCCGAACTTACCCCGGAATAGCGCGGTGGGGGATTACCGGCACAGCCTGCCAGCACAACAGCCACCAGCAATATCATCGATCGTGAAGCCCGCGGGAATGTCATCATAGTTAAATATCCTGTAATTATTTGCCAGAGGTATGGATGAGTTACTGTGTCTTTAGTGATCCCCGTGATGGCGGGGATCAACCCGATCCTGTAATAACTGTACAGTCTAGTTTTGCATTGGCAGTGTAAAACTGTCAATCGGTGTTTCCGGATGTGTCATTCATCAGAAGAGTCGCTCCTTTTGTAGAGGGGTTTCATTTTAGTTGTTAAATATCATGGTGTTACTTTACTTTTATTGGCAGAGTACCGGGCAGGCAGAGAAGATAATGTAATGACTATGTAAGGACAAACAGCAGGAAAGTGCGGGTCATAGTATAATTTCAGATAAATGAACCGAGGTGTACAGTTTTATTGCGGGGCAGCCGTCTGACACTGAGCGGCTTTATAGATCCGCTGAGCTTCCTGTCGGTACGCCCGCTATTTCTGTTGAATGGAGGTTATATGCTAAGAAGAGTAATGAATGGCAACCGCCGTTTTTTCGTTCTTATCGTTACCAGGTTTTGACTACAACATTTGTCGCGAAGATATTAATCACGTCTATCTGATCAGGGGGAAGTGTCAGGCGTTAATCAGCCCGGATATTGACTGCTGAGAACTGAGAACAGAAGGCGAAAGAGTTTATCACTGACAGATTCGGGTCTTGCCATTAAAATAATATTGCGTTCATATCCTTTGCCGACGGGTAACTGAGTGAGTCCTGTCGCGATGGCAGAAAGTCCGGGCCAACGAGGAAGTAAGCTTATCCCCATTTTTTCCCTCACCAGAAGTGTAATAGCCTCGATACCTTCCAGTTCCAGCAACTGATTTGGCTGGAGAGCATTGTCATCCAGATATTGTTGTGCCAGACGCCCTCCCCATGAACCGGAGGCATAACGGATATAAGGTCTGGTTTGCAGTAAGTCAGACACATTACTCTCAGGCGTATCTGACAATAATATTAGCTCTTCAGCGTAAAGCTGTTGCCAGCGATAGCATTTAGGGATATCAAAGGGAGGCTGTACGATAATTGCCACATCGATAATTTCCTGTACCAACGCATCATAGAGTGCACTTGAGGTACCGGGGGTGATCTGTGGACGAATATCCGGCGCTTCATGGTGTAATGATAACAGGGCACGCGGGAGAATGCCTGTCAGTACCGTCGAAATAGAACCCATCTTCATGCTGCCACTGAGCGTATTTGTCTGAATATCGCTACGCAGCAATTCGACATCACGGACAATACGCCTGGCTCTGGGTAATATGGCCATCGCGGCATCCGTGGGTTTTGCGGTATGTCCCATTCTGTTAAGTAATGTTGTACCGAGCATTTCCTCCAGTACCTGAATTCTCTGACTCACTGCGGCTGCGGTGATCCCTTGCTGACGGGATGCTTTGGCAATGGAACCACATTCAATCGCTGAGATCAGACTTGCAAGGGCTTTGCTATCCACAACTTTTCCTTACGAACGAATATATAAAAACATGCTATTTCTTTTGTACATGATTTGAGAAGCTCTCTCAATACCTGACCGGAGAAAGACGATGAAATCAGTATTTCACCTTGCTTACCACGTTAACGATCTTGATGAGAGTCGCCAGTTTTATGGTGATTTATTAGGGTGTACTGAGGGCCGGAGTACAGAAACCTGGGTGGATTTCGATTTTTTCGGACATCAGATATCCCTGCATTTAGGTGAGCCTTTTAAAATTACACTTACAGGAAAAGTCGGTGACCATTGGGTCCCAATGCCTCATTTAGGGCTGGTACTGAGTCTTAACGAATGGCAAGTCATTGCCCGTAAACTACAGTCAGCGGCGATTGACTTTATTTTGCCACCCCAAAAACGATTTGCCGGGGAACCCGGGGAGCAATGGATTATGTTTTTTCAGGATCCCTCCGGAAACCCGATAGAAATTAAGGGATTCGAAGATTCATCACAGTTATTCGCTCAATAGCAAGCTTGATTAAAAAATCTACGCTGGCATACCCGACATTATTATTGCCCGACAAGGTCGGATTAAAAGATCAGGTGGATCCGGAGTCATCCTGCGTGTGCTCATTAAGGGTCTTACTTAGAAAATATCTTTGCAGGTATACAGAATGTCTCAAAATAACACCGACAGCCGACTGGCAAAAAGAGTATCGCGTACAGAATTATCCATGACGGTGCAAATTGCACAACGCGCCCGTGAGTTACAAGCCAGCGGGAAGAAAATTATTAATATGGGTGCAGGAGAGCTGGATTTTGAGACTCCGGAGTACATCAAGCTCGGTGCCATTAAAGGCATTATTGAAGGGCAGACACGATACACTAATGTCAGGGGAACATCAGACCTGACGGAGGCTATCTGTCAGAAGTTTCTGGATGATAATCACCTTATCTATTCCGCCGCAGAGGTCATTACCGGAACAGGGGCAAAACAACTATTATTTAATGCATTTCAGGCAACGTTGAATGACGGCGATGAAGTGATTATCCCCGCACCTTACTGGGTTTCATACCCTGAAATGGTACGATTAGCGGATGGGGTACCGGTAATCATTACCACTGCTGCAGAGCAGGGATATAAAATAACTCCTTCGCAATTGCTTAATAGTCTGACGCCGAAAACTAAGTGGTTACTGATCAATTCACCCGGTAATCCCAGCGGAGCTATTTATACCCGGCAGGAATTACTGGCTTTGGCCGCTGTACTAAAAGATTATCCTCAGGTGCTTGTCCTGTCAGACGATATTTATGAAGCAATTACCTTCGATGCTTCCTTTATTTCCTTTGCCACAGCCAACCCCGGTTTCAAAGAGCGTACCCTTACACTGAACGGTGTTTCGAAAGGTTATGCCATGACAGGCTGGCGTCTCGGTTATGCCGGCGGACCGGAATGGCTGATTCAGGCCATGGAAAAAATTCAGGCACAAAGTACTTCAAATGCAAGTTCTATCAGTCAGGCCGCAGCCACTGTCGCCCTGACGGGAAATCATTCCTTCCTGACCGTCTGGCGGGATATATTAAAGACCCGCCGCGATCATGCACTCGATATCCTGAATGCGTCACCTTACCTTAAGGCTGAAAAACCCCAGGGCGCTTTTTATTTATTTGTCGACTGCCGGTCAATATTCGGAAAAAGCCCTGAGGGCGGATCTCCTTTATTCAGCGATCAGGATATTGCCGGTTTTCTGATTGAGTTTGCCGGAGTGGCTGTCGTTCCCGGCAGTGCGTTTGGTATGCCGGGTCATTTCAGACTGGCATTCAGTATTAACAGTGAAGATCTGATGACAGCTTGCCGGGCCATTGTCGCCTCTGTGGAGAGATTAAAATGACGACAGAATTACTTCCAGTGCCAGATATGACTCTGGCGGCTGAATTATTTACACAACTTCAGGGCATGAGTTTTGATGGCAAAGGAATTACCCGGGATGCGTATGGGCCCGGAGAGCAGCGTGCTCACGAACTGGTCAAACATCTGGCAGAAGTTGCCGGTTTTGAAGTCCTCACCGATGCCGCTCTCAATCTCTATATTATTCTTCCGGGGCAAGACCGACAGGCCAGTAAGATTGTCGTTGGTTCACACCTGGACTCCGTGCCTGCAGGAGGAAATTATGATGGGGCCGCAGGCGTTCTGGCAGGACTCGCGATAATTTTTGGCTGGAAGAACGCCGGGCGGGTTCCTCCCTGTGATTTAATGGTCATTGCTATTCGGGCAGAGGAAAGTGCCTGGTTCCCGATTTCCTATCTTGGCAGTAAGGCTGTACTGGGCGAGCTTAATCCTACAGATCTTACGATACCCCGTAAGGATACCGGTATCGCTCTCCGGCAGCATATGATTGACTGCGGTGGTCAGCCGGATAAATTAATAAACGATCCTCCTTTATTTCATCGTACCGATTTTCGTGCATTTTTAGAAATACATATTGAACAAGGGCCAATACTTGAAAGTGCCGGTATTCCTGTGGGGATTGTCACCGGTATTTGTGGCAGCCTGCGTTATCGTTTTGCCAGAACGTACGGACAATATGCGCATTCAGGGGCTTGTCCTTCCTATTGCCGACAAGATGCTGTTATTGCAACGGCTGAATTGGTGAGCGAAATGCATCGTTACTGGCATGCAATGGAAAAAGAAGGTCACGAACTGACGGTAACTTTCGGTCGATTTTTTACTGATGCTGTTGATGCCGATATGAGTAAAGTGAGCGGGCTTGTCGATTTTTCCATTGATTTCCGCTCCCGTGATCCTGAAACACTGGAAGTTATTCATACCCACCTGCAACAGACTGCTGATATTTTGGCTGAGAAACACGGGGTTCGTTTTGATTTCGGCGCGCAGACGCGCAGTAAGCCCGCCAGGATGGATCCTGTCCTGGTGACGGCATTACAGGATGCTGCCCGGGAACTAAAAACTGAGGCACAATTGCTGAATAGTGGTGCCGGTCATGATTGTGCTCAGTTTGTTAGCTGTGGTGTGCCTGGCGTGATGTTGTTTATCCGAAATCAGAACGGCAGCCACAATCCTGATGAGGCGATGGAATTCACTGATTTTTGTTGTGCGGTGAGTGTGCTTAACCAGGCGATTTATAATCTCCTTTACACGGATCAAAACTGATTCAGACGGCTGATGATACCATCGCGAATATGATCTATATGGGCAGCAACCAGACGTTGTGCTACTTCTGGTTGATTGTCCCTCAGCGCTTGTATAATTTGCAGATGCTCACGGTGCCCTTCCTCAAAACGTTCCGGAGTGGCTGAAAGATTAAACATATGGGTCTTTAGCCGCAGGGTTTTAATATAATCGGCCATCATTTTGTTTCCGCAGTGGGAAGTAATAAGATCGTGAATTCTGGCATCCGCGGCCCAGTCATCGTCTGTCAAAGGAACTTTTTTAATCAATAAGCCCTCAATCAGAACCTGCAGGGTATCCAGTTCCCGGAGAGGGATTTTTCCTGTTGCCAGTCGGGTAGCCTCTGCTTCCAATACACGTCGTATATGCAGTGTCTCAATCAGTTCCTGAATGGAGAATTCTTTAACAACGGAGGTGCGTCCCCCGTGTCTGGCAATAAACCCCTCATTTTCAAGGCGGCTTAGCGCGTTTCGTACAGGTGTCCTCGAAATATGCAGCATTTCAGCCAGCCGTCGTTCCTGAAGTACGGTGTTGACAGCAAATTGACGATTAATAATGTTGTTTAAAATAATTTCGTAGGCTTTCTGGCTGAGGTTCTGTTCGCCATTATCTGCCTCCGGGATTAACTGGTCAGCAAGCGCCATGATCGATTACTCATATTAAGATGAATGAATACACAGCGGCGGTCGTATGAGGACCGCCAGAAGTGACAATAAGTGCTTTCAGAATGTTTGTGAAGTCTGCAACTGTAACCGGGTGCTCAGCGTCCGGAGAGGATCACTGTGGTAGTGTACGCACCGGGTCCTTAGGCGCAGGGTCGAAACCAATGATTGCAGACGTCACTTTGGCATAAGTACCGTCTTTTTTCATATCAGCAAGCGCCTTATTCACAGCCGCGACCAGGTGAGGTTTACCTTTAGCAAATGTAAAACCTTTCTGAACCTGACTCAGGTAGCCGGGAACCTGAACAAATGGCAGGTGATTATGGTTAATCAGATAAGCATTACTTATTGAATCATTAATCACCCCATCGATATTATGATTTATCATATCCTGTACAGCTGAGGTGATATCACTGTAGTTTTTCAGATTGGCACCGTGGGCGATTGCCAGTTTGGCATAAGTGGATGACACCTGAGCACCGATAGTTTTTCCTTTCAGGTCATCCGGGCTTTTAATATCGGTATTTGCAGGCGCCATAATTCTTCCTCCTGATTCAATCCAGGCATCTGCATAGACCACAGATTTCTGACGTTCCGGAGTAATATCAATTGCAGCCATACTCATATCGAACTTATTCGCTCTCAATCCGATGAGAATGGAGTCCCATTTTGTGACGACAGGAACAAGTTTGAGGTGTAAACGTTTGGCCACTTCAGACATAACAGCGATTTCCAGACCGCCAATCTTTCCGTCCGGCCCGCGCATGCTGTAAGGAGGGTCAGTACCTTCAGTGGCAACAATAAGTTCACCGGGTTTCAGTAATTCGAGTTTATCGTTCTGATCTGCATAGACTGCAGAGGACCCCAAAAGACTGCTCAGGACAAAACCATAAATAAGCGATTTCATTTTCATGCGATAACTCCTGTGATGACAATAGAATAATGTGTATTTAAAAAGCTATTGATACCTTTCCTGGCGGCGTTCAATCCAGCTACTAAACTGCGTCAGCAGGGAGGTCATCAGCAGATAGATCACCGATGCTGCGATATAAAATTCAAAAGGACGGAATGTGCTGGAAATAATCGTTTGTGCATACAGGGTGACATCCATCACCGTAATTGTTGAAAGCAGGGAGGTATTTTTCAGAGCGGCAATTGCTTCGTTGGTGAGTGACGGAAGTACAATCCGGAATACCTGTGGCAGGATAATTCTGCGCATAACATCACTACGTGACATACCGAGTGCATAAGACGTTTCGATCTGACTTTTGGGAATAGCATTGAGGCCGGAACGAAGAATTTCAGCCACATAAGCACCGCTATTCATTGCCAGTGCAATAACACCTGCGACAAAGGGAGAAAAACTCAGACCGAATTCCGGGACTCCGAAATAGATAATAAATACCTGTATTAAGGCCGGGGTTCCCCGAATAAACCAAATATAAAATTCAGCAATCTTTCTGAAAAAGACAATTTCAGAACGTTTTGCCAGTGCGGCCAATAACCCAAAGACCCAACTAAGGATTATTGTCAGCAGAGTGATCGCGAGCACGGTTATCGCTGCCGTCAGAAACCCACGACCATAATCCTGTAGATCCTGATAAAATTGAATCATGCTGCATTTCCTTTAATCGCTTTGATGTCGTCGTGTAAAATGCGGCTGAGAAATTGACGCAGACGCGGGCTTTCAGGCCGTGACAGAACTTCATCCGGCGTACCATCGACCGCCATGACTCCCTGATCAAAAAACAACACCCGGGAGGATACCTCGCGGGCAAAAGCGATTTCATGGGTCACCAGCAGCATGGTCATTCCTTCTTCAGCCAGAGACGCAATAAGGCCCAGCACCTCACCGACCAGTTCGGGGTCAAGGGCTGAAGTAGCCTCATCAAACAGCATCATCTTAGGTTTCATTGCCAGCGCACGAGCGATAGCAACACGTTGCTGTTGTCCGCCGGATAAACGCGCCGGATATTGATCTCGTTTGTCGAACATTCCAACACGCTCAAGTAGTTCATTTGCGATACTGATAGCTTCCGGACGTGATAATTTTTTGACCCTCATGGGCGCTTCAATAACATTTTCCAGAACCGTTTTATGTGGCCAGAGGTGGTAGTTCTGAAAAACCATCCCTATCTGCTGACGTAACATCTGAAGTTGTTGTTTATCCGGTTGATCACGAGCGCCATCACGAAAATCAAAGGAAAATTCTCCAAAGTTCATAAATCCGCTCTGTGGCATTTCCATGACATTGAGGCAGCGTAAAAATGTACTTTTACCTGAGCCACTTGCTCCGATAATGGAGACCACTTCACCCGGATAAACCTCCAGGGCCACGTTCTTTAATACATGAAGCTCACCATAACTTTTATTAAGTTCACGTATTTTTAGTAAAGGTTGTCGGGCTTCGTACATTCGGCTGTTCCTCTGCATCTGAATACGGAAATTTTATCGTCAATAATCCGCGAGCTATCGTTCATCGGGGGGGAATAACAAGGACAATAATTTCTCTGGTAAAAACCCCTGATTTAGCCAAGAATGTTTTTTATTGGCATACCAAAGAAATGCAAAGAGAATGCCAATAATTTATTACCTGACGAGGATTAACTTATGACGCAAATATGCTGGGTGCCTCACCCTATTAATCACATTGGTATCAGCAGGTTAGAAGATTCAGGGTTTACGGTTATCCGTGGTGAATGTCCGGATGATCCTGCATTGCATTCCCTTATTACTGCCGCTATTTTCCGTAGTGGGAAATTTACAAGCACAATGATGGGGCAATTTCCGGCGCTAAAAGTCATCGCGGTGCATGGTACCGGAACGGACGGTATTGATCTCCGGGCCGCGACAGAGAAGGGGATTGTGGTACTCAACACTCCGGGAATGAATAGCCGGTCAGTGGCCGAGCATGCAATGGCGTTATTATTCGCTCTGGCAAAACGGATCACTATCGCCGACCAGGCTGTGCGTAATAATGAATATACCTCAGTGAAATATCTCGGAGGATTTCAGGAGATTATGGGGATGTCTCTGGGGGTTATTGGATATGGTGCCACCGGACAAATCCTGGCCCGACTGGCCACGGGTTTAGGTATGACGGTTCGGGTATTCTCATCCCAGCCAGCCGAAACGATAAACCTTGCCGGGTGTATCAAGGCTGCCAGCCTTGAATCGTTACTCCGTGAAAGTGACTACGTTTCCTTACACGCACCCTCAACCCCGAAAACGAAACATTTGATTAATGCGGACCGGCTGGCTCTTATGAAGCCAGGTGCCTGTCTTATCAATACCAGCCGGGGCGCATTGGTCGATGAAAATGCACTGGCAGAAGCATTACGTCACGGGAAACTGGCAGGGGCCGGATTGGATGTCTTTGAACAGGAGCCTTTGCCTGTGGATTCCCCGCTGATGTCAGCACCCAATATAATTCTGACGCCACATACCGCAGCTTCGACGGAAAGTGCTATGCGTAATATGGCGTTGGCCGCGGTACAGGGCATTCTGGATGTGGTTAATCACCAGCGACCATCATTTCTCGTCAATCCCGCCGTTTGGCCGGAACGCTGAGGTTTACGCAGGCGACTCAATTTTTACTTCGGATAACTTCGGACATCGGGGCAAAAGTGATGCCCTGATTTTCAAGAAGAAATCGGGCCTCCTTCGCCATCGCGCCCGCACCGTGGGAATCACCATGTACGCAAACCGAATCTATTTTCACCGGGATCCGTTGGCCGTTGACGGTGGTAATTTCTGAGGATCCTATCATTTGCAGGAGACGCTCACTGGCAACCCGCGGATCATGAAGCACCGCGCCAGGTAATCTGCGGGAGAGGAGATTACCATTGTCAGCATAGGCCCGGTCGAGATAAACCTCTCTGATCACCCGGAGTCCCTGACGAAGCGCTGCTTTCTCAGTACACATTCCGGGCATAACCACCATCAATAACTCTTTATCAACCTGATAAATTGCCTCGGCGACTGCGCTGGCCATATCTTCATCCTCAGCGGCCATATTACCGAGTGCACCATGGGTTTTGACATGCTGTAACCGGAGGCCCTGACTCTCAGCCATAGCCTTGAGTGCACCAATCTGATAAATCATCATATTGCGAATTTCACGGGATGAGAATCCTTTAATCACTCGCCTTCCGAAACCAGTAATATCGGGAAATCCGGGATGTGCGCCCACAGCGACATTTTTCTGACGTGCATTTTGCAGGGTGGTGAACATGACTTCCGGATCACCCGCATGAAAGCCGCAAGCGATATTTGCTGAAGTCACGATGTTAAGCATCTCTTCGTCGTCACCCATTTCCCAGACCCCATAGCTCTCACCCATATCGCAATTCAGGTCAATCAGCATTTTATTCCCCTAATCGTCTGATAATTATATGTTTACAGAATTGATAAGTATTTGCTCTGATACCGTTTATTGACAGTAATACCTATGGTATGCCAGAAGTATTCCACGAGCTAAGATCAAATATGTATGTCAGGGGGGTTACAGGTGAACGATAAGACGCTCCCGGGGGATTGGGTAGTTCAGCCCATTGCAGACCAGGCAATAAATATTGATTTTGGTGAAGTGATTAATACCAGGGTCAATGAGCGGGTGACATCGCTGGTTGCTGCCATCAAAAAAAGACAGTTGCCAGGCATCACTGGTTTAGTGCCTGCTTACCGGTCGGTTACGATTTCATATGACGCATTAATTATTCGTCAGTCAGAGTTAATCCATGTCCTTGAAGAATTAATCGTCTGCGGAAATATGCTTAAACACGCCGGTAAATGCTGGCAAATCCCCGCCTGTTATGGGGGAGAGTATGGCATCGATCTGCTGACCTCCGCATCGGCATTAGGCTTAACTACCGATGAGCTGATTTCACTTCATAGTGCTGCTATTTATCGTATTTATATGATTGGTTTTATGCCAGGTTTTGCTTATTTGGGAGGGCTGGATGAACGCTTACATTTGGCCCGGCGGACATCCCCACGGGCGGAAGTTCCTGGCGGAAGTATCAGTATCGGCGGGCAGCAATCAGCGATTGGATCTGTGGCTGCACCCAGTGGCTGGCATTTACTGGCAAGGACACCGGTTAAAAACTTTGATCCAAACAGAGAACAACCTTTCCTTTTTAATGCCGGTGAAAACGTTCGTTTCATTCCTGTGAGTGAACGGGATTACCTTGATTTAATGGCCGAAAGAGACTTTCAGCCTGAGTGGGTCACTGTAGCATGAATTATTTTGAAGTATTATCAGCAGGGCTGATGTCAACGTTACAGGACAGAGGCCGTTTCAGTTACCAGGATTGTGGCGTTCCTCCATCGGGTGTCATGGACGATTTGAGTTATGCTATTGCTAATGCACTGACGGGGAATGATGCCGGTGAGGGAGTTATAGAGTTCACTTTAACAGGCCCCAAACTCAGGCTCTGTGGTGATTCTCCCTGTATATTTGCGGTGACGGGTGATGCCGTGGTCACGTTGAATGATGTGCATTGCGCCATTTATCATTCTCATCAGATGAACCCCGGAGATGTACTCCATGTTCAGAGAGTCCGGTCCGGAGCAAGGGGATATATCGCAGTGGCCGGGGGATTCGATGTACAGCCACAACTTGGAAGTGTCTCTACGTTGAGCCGGGCACGTCTTGGAGGATTTGAAGGAGGGTCGTTACAAAAGGCCGCAAAACTTCCTCTTCGGCCACTCTCTGAGAAGAGGCAATATAATATCACCAGCGACCGGATTTTCCCGCAGAGGGAAAAACGTCCTGTGCGTGTCGTTCCGGGACCGCAGGATAATTATTTTGATGATGTCGCATGGAAACTATTTACCCGTCAACAATACAGACTTTCTACTCAATGTGACCGCATGGGGTATCGTCTCATCGGCGAGCCAGTGACGCATTTGCGGGGGTTTAACATTATTTCAGATGCCATTTCATTGGGGAGTATTCAGATCCCTGGCGATGGCCAGCCTATCATTGCCATGAATGACCGGCAGACAACGGGAGGATATCCGAAAATTGCCACAGTCATAAGAGCTGATCTCGCGCGTCTTGGGCAGCTAAAACCCGGCGATAGTCTCAGCTTTGAGCCGATAACCGTTTCCGGGGCCGAGACGCTTTGGTGTGGCCGGCAAAAGCTTCTGAACGATCTATGCCGTAAATTGCGATCAGCGGCCAAATCCACCGATAAGTAATGCCGGTTTATAGGTCATCAGTGTTAATACCGCCCCTTATGAGCGTCTCCGCGACGGCAGGGGGCATGACCGCCATTGGCGGTCAGCCTCAGGAACATCCGTAAAGATATCTAGACATCCAGACGCTCATTTTGTAGAGTGTTGATACTTTGCAGATACTTATCTGTATTACCGGCCAACGATAAACAGCGGGCATTTTATGAGTAAAGAAATCATCATTCTCGACGGGGGAATGGGCCGTGAACTGGCCCGCAGGGGAGCACCTTTTCGCCAGCCGGAGTGGTCAGCTCTGGCATTGATGGAAGCGCCTCATTTCGTCCGACAGGCACATGATGCATTCATTGCAGCCGGTTCTCAGGTGATCACCACCAACAGCTATGCGGTCGTCCCTTTTCATATTGGCGAACAACGTTTTGCAGAACATGGCCCCCGGCTGATCCGTCTGGCTGCGTCTCTGGCCCGTGACGCTGCGAATGCCGCCGGACATCCGGTGAGCGTTGCGGCCTCACTGCCGCCGGTTCTGGGCTCTTACCGTCCTGATTTATTCAATCCGGAACAGGCCCGGAAGCTGATGCAGGTAATGATTGAAAATCAGCGCGACGCTGCGGACTTGTGGCTGGCAGAAACATTGAGTTCGCTGGCGGAAGCACACTTCGTTGCTGAGATGCTTAACGGTGATGACCGTCCGCTGTGGCTCGCGTTTACACTCAATGATGAACTCACCCCCTCCGGCCGGGCGGTGTTACGCTCGGGTGAAGCCGTCAGCGCCGCAGTATCCATGGCGGTCGGCTGTGGCGCTGAGGCCATTCTGTTTAACTGCAGCCGTATTGAGGTGATGACCAGTGCGGTTTGTGAAGCGCAGGAAACATTACAATCTCTGACCCGACCGGTTGCTATCGGTGTTTACGCCAATGCATTCGACCCCTCGGATGCGAAGCATGGTGCTAATGAAGGACTCAGTGAAATGCGTAAGGATACCGGCCCGCAGAGCTACCTTACGTTTGCCAGAGAGTGGGTAACCTCAGGTGCTTCCATTATCGGAGGTTGCTGTGGGATCGGGCCGGAACATATTGCGGTACTGAGTAAAACACTTAATAACTAAAACAGTGCTGCCCCTGCCTGTTAACGGACGGGACAGCGACGAGGGGAAACCCTCTTTGACAGGAATACAGATTATGATCGATCGTCGTTCATTTATTAAAGCGGCCGGGGCTATGTCGGTGGCTGCATCAGCGTCTTCACTCTGGCCACTGGCAGATGCCTTTGCCGCTACCCCACAGGTCCCTAAAAAAGGCGGGCACCTGGTGGTGGGTATTGATAACGCGTCGAGCACTGACAGACTGGACCCGGCTTTCTGGTTTGAGACCTACATGTATTTTGTCGGTTCGCAGATTTTCAACAGCCTGGTTGAGATCAATGAACAGGGTGAACTGGCTCCGTCTCTGGCCGAGTCCTGGTCATCCACCGACGGCAGTAAGACCTGGATCCTGAAAATCCGTCAGGGAGTTCAGTTTCATGATGGCCGTAGCCTCAGCGCTAAAGATGTGGTGTATTCACTGAATCACCACCGTGGTGAAAAATCGACTTCACCGGTAAAAGGGTATCTTGACCCGGTTGAATCGATTGCAGCGACCGGGAACTATGAAGTTACCCTTCGTCTGAACTCCCCGGATGTAGAGTTCATTTGGTTACTGAGTGATGTTCACTTTGTCGTGACTGCTGAAAACGAAGATTTTGACAAAGGGATCGGCACCGGTGCCTTTATCCTCGAAAAATTCCAGCCAGGTGTGACCACACTGACCCGGCGTAACCCGAATCACTGGAATAGTGCCCGTGGTCATGTTGACTCGGTTGAAACGCAGGCAATGAATGATTCTACGGCCAGGGTTGCCGCACTGGTCAGTGGATCAGCCCAGCTGATCAACCGGGTCAATCCACGTATTGTCAGCCGCATCCAGCATATGCCGAATATCCGGCTGGTCCGTGCGAAGGATAGCGCTATCTATACCTTCCCGGGACTGATGAACCTGCCACCGTTCAATACGGTGGATGGTCGACTGGCATTGAAATATGCCATAGACCGTCAGCAGATGATCGATACCGTTCTTGGCGGTTATGCAAGTGTCGCGAATGATAATCCGATCTTCCCTTCGAACCGGTATTTTGCCAGCGATATTCCGCAGCGACCTTATGACCCGGACAAAGCCCGTTATCATTGGAAAAAATCCGGCTTCAGCGGCCCGCTGACTCTGTCAGTGGCAGATGCCGGCTTCCCGGGTTCGGTTGATGCAGCTCAGTTGTATCAGCAGTCAGCGGCTAAAGCCGGTATTCAGCTGAATGTTGACCATGTCCCGGATGATGCTTTCTGGAATGATATCTGGAAGAAAAAAGCCTTTGTGTCATCCAATTGGTCAAACCGTCCGACAGCAGATGCGATGTTATCACTGGTTTTCACCAGCCAGGCCCCGTGGAATGAGTCAAACTGGCATGTGCCAGCCTTCGATGCCATGGTGAAGGCTGCCCGCGGTGAAAGTGATGAAGCGAAACGTAAGCAGATTTATCATGATATTCAGGTGATGCTGGTGGATCAGGACAGTGAAGTTATCCCGTTGTATGCTGATGCACTGGACGGTTGTACCCGTAAAATACAGGGGTTTACCTCGGTTCCCGGTATGCCTCTCAGTGGCAACCGTGCGGCCGAAAAAGTCTGGATCGCCTGAGAAGGTATTACTGATGTCTGAAATTTCCTCGCAACGGCCTTCGGGCCGTTCATCTTTACTACGCCTGATTGGCTGGCGTCTGGTCTGGGGTGTACTGACCATGCTGGCCGTTTCGCTGCTTATTTTTGTCGGTGTTCAGTTACTGCCGGGTAATGCGGCGACGGCTATTCTGGGGCAGACAGCCACCCCGGATGCCATTCGTGAACTGAACCTGCAACTGGGGCTGGATAAACCCGCCGTCAGTCGTTATCTGGGCTGGTTACTGGGACTATTGCATGGCGATTTTGGTCTCAGTTATACCAGCCGTACCGCGATTGCCGGTCCTCTTTTTAGCCGTCTTGGGAATACATTGTTCCTTGCCGGGTGTACTGCTGTGATTGCAGTGCCGCTGGCATTGCTGATTGGGTTCCTGGCGGTCCGTTTTCAGGGAGGGGTCATTGACAACCTGCTTAACGGTCTGTCCCGCACCGCTGTTTCGTTACCGGAATTTTTTTCAGGCTACCTGCTGATTTTTATTTTTTCTATCACGTTAGGATGGGCACCGAGTAACAGTGCCCTGACGCCGGGAATGGGACTGGCCGATAAGCTCGCAGCGATTTCTTTGCCCTGCATCACACTGGTACTGGCTATCGTCGGACATATGAGCAATATGACCCGTGCGGCGTTGATTGCTACGCAAAACGCTGCCTGGGTGGATACCGCTTTACTGAAGGGGCTGTCTCCCGGCCGTATTCTGTGGCGTCATGTGTTACCGAATGCGTTAGGGCCAGTGATTAACGTGGTCGCCATTAACCTGGCATACCTGATGGTCGGAGTCGTGATTGTTGAGAACGTTTTTGTCTATCCGGGACTTGGCCAGTATATGGTCGACAGTATCAGTAAACGTGACCTGCCGGTGATGCAGGATTGTGCGCTGTTACTGGCCGGTGTGTATGTATTGCTCAATCTGCTGGCGGATGTCTTGTCTCTGTTAGCCAATCCGCGGTTGCGTCATCAGAAGTAACCGCAGATGTCGTTTAAGGAATCTGAAAAAATGCCCGCATTAAAACCTGTCGCCGTACTGGGACTGACAGGGCTGACCCTGTTTATCCTGATTGCGATTTTTGCCCCCTGGCTGGCCCCGTTTGACCCGGATAAGATTGTCGGCGGTGCCTGGCAAGCACCCGATGCCCGACTGCTGCTGGGGACAGATAACCTGGGACGTGATTTGTTGTCGCGAATGATTTGGGGCACCCGGGTCTCCCTTGGGATCACGCTGATTGCCACACTACTGGCATTTGCGGTAGGCTGTTCTCTCGGCTTTATCGCCGGCCTGACAGGCGGTTGGCTGGACCAGCTGATCTCACGAGTCAATGATATGATAATGGCTGTGCCGACACTTATCTTTGCATTAATTGTACTGGCTGTTTTGCCGAAAACGATGATAACACTGACACTGGTGCTGGGGTTGCTGGAATCCACCCGGGTGTTACGCGTAGCAAGGTCGCTGGCAGAAGAGGTCGGGGTGATGGAGTTTGTCGATGTGGCACGGTTACGTGGAGAGTCGATGGCCTGGATCCTCTGGCGGGTCGTTCTGCCGAATGTACGGCAGACACTGGTCGCAGAGTTCGGCTTACGTTTCATTTTTATTCTGCTCTTTCTGTCCGCTCTTTCCTTTCTGGGCCTGGGGGTTCAGCCACCGACGGCAGACTGGGGCGGCCTGGCGCGAGATAATAAGGATGGCATTTTATTTGGTGTCTGGGCCGCGCTGGTACCCGGGGTAGCCATTGCACTGCTCTCCCTTTCCATTAATTCCGTCGCTGACTGGCTGATGAGTGCACAGACCCGTCGCTGGGGAGGTGCTCATGGCTGAGCCTTTGTTGCAGATTGATAATCTGGTGGTGACTACGACGGGGAAAAGCCCCCGCCGGCTGGTTGATTCGGTTTCACTTTCTCTGAAACAGGGCGAAGTCCTGGGGTTAATTGGTGAGTCCGGGGCCGGGAAGTCCACCATTGGACTGGCGATCCCCGGGCATTGTCGTGCCGGGATGCGGATTGAGTCCGGACGTATTATGTTTAACGGCACTGAACTGACCGGATTATCCACCCGCCGGTTACGTGCGGTCCGTGGACGGCATATTGCCTATGTGGCTCAGTCTGCCGGTGCGTCATTTAATCCGGCCATCTGTATCGGTGATCAGGTCATTGAAGCCACAATTAAACACCGTATTCTGACACGAGAGCAAGCCAGACTTCGGGCCATGGAGTTGTTCACAAGGCTCGGGTTGCCGGATCCCTCAGGTTTTTATCAGCGATACCCGCATCAGGTTTCCGGCGGACAGTTACAACGGGCAATGATTGCTATGGCGTTATGCCCGGGACCGGAACTGGTCATTTTTGATGAACCTACCACTGCGTTGGACGTGACCACTCAACTGGGCGTATTACAGGCGATTTCAGAGGTGATCCGTACCAGCGGTGTTGCGGCCATCTACATCAGTCATGATCTGGCTGTCGTGGCACAAATCAGTGACCGTATCATGGTACTGCAGCACGGCAAAATGGTTGAAGAGGCAGCCACAGAACACTTGCTGGAAAACCCGACAAAGCAGTACACACACCAGTTGCTGAGCGCACAGGGGGAGGGTAAACGCCCTTTACCGGCAGATCAGCCGGAATTGTTAGGTATCAGCAGCGTCTATGCCGGTTATCACCACCAGCCGGTGCTGAAAAACATCAATTTGTCATTACAAAAGGGCCGCACACTGGCCATTATTGGTGAGTCCGGGTCCGGTAAGTCGACACTGGGGAAGGTGATCTGTGGGCTGCATCCCAACGATAAGGGTGATGTACTACTGGAAGGGCAGTTGCTGGGGCGTGGTTTGCGGAGTCGCCCCCTTCGTCAATTGCAGGATATTCAGCTCATCCATCAGATACCGGATACTTCGCTTAATCCGCAACAATCAGTGGGAGAACAGATTGCAAGGCCGCTGGAATGTTTTACTTCTCTGGACCGCTCACAGCGTGAAGCCCGGGTAAAAGAGTTACTTTTACAGGTAGGTTTACCGGCAGAGATCGCCGGGCGATTACCCGCAGCCCTTTCAGGCGGCCAGAAACAGCGAGTCTGTATTGCCAGAGCGCTGGCTGCAGAGCCCAGGCTGATTATCTGTGATGAACCCACTTCAGCACTGGATCCGCTCGTTGCCCGCGATGTTCTGGCATTATTACGGGATATTCAGCAACAGACTGCCGTAGCCTATTTATTTATTACCCATGACCTGCAGGTAGTACGGGAAATTGCAGATGAAGTCGCCGTGCTGTTTCAGGGGGAAGTGATCCGTCAGGGACCGGTGAGAGAGGCTTTGCAGGAGCCTTTGGATAACTATACCCGGCAGTTACTGCGCTCAGTCCCTGAAATGCGCAGGGGCTGGCTGGAGGAACAACGTCAGTTGACCGGAAGTGATAAACCGGCGTAACCCTCCCGTTAAGCAGAAAATGCCTGCCGGACCCGGCAGGCAGGCCCCTTTGTCTGAGAGAGCCTGAAAAAATAGCCTGCATAGAAGGCTGATGCCGGGGCTGAAATTCATGAAAGTTACATAAAGTTACTGACTCTCTGCTTCACAGCGTTTTCATTATGCTTTATTTTCTATTAACGCGCTGACGACGGGGGGCTTATGCCATTTTCCGGTGTTTGTATCAAAATAACCCCGGCATTCCGGGCGGCCTCAAAACACGGGTGTAATGCCTGCAGCTAAGAAGTCTTCGCTTTCATCGGGTTACCGGCATACTGATCATAGCCACAACAGCGACGGACTCAGATGACCCGCCACAACCTGTTTACCGGTAATATCGCTCCCCGGGGAGGAAGATTTCATGCATGCCCGTCTCCGGGGCGGGAGTTCAGCTACCTTCAGGATAGCCGGGATAACCGGCTATCAGGAAACACCGGCGGCTTCTCAGTGTCGTCTCTGCCGGATGTCGCAGCCAGAGTCAATGAGGCGGGGCCCGCAGTGCTATCGGCACTGGCAAAGAGCAACAGTCAATGGAGTCTATCGCTATGAGTGTTATCACTACAACTGCACTGCAACGTCGACGCGGAGCCGATGTTTTGCTGGAGACACTGGCCAGCGAAGGGGTGGAATATATTTTTGGTAATCCGGGTACCACGGAATTGCCGCTGATTGATGCACTGTTACGTAATCCGGCACTGAAATATATCCTTGCGCTGCAGGAATCGAGTGCGGTCGCTATGGCCGATGGATATGCACAAGCCTCGGGGAAACCGGGGTTCCTGAATCTGCATACCGCCGGGGGCCTTGGCCACGGGATGGGAAATCTGCTTAATGCGAAGGTATCACGCACGCCACTGGTGGTAACTGCCGGGCAGCAGGATACACGCCATTCTTTCAGTGATCCTCTGTTGTATGACGACCTGGTGAGTATCGCAGCGCCTGCCGTAAAATGGGCAGAGAACGTGGTCAGTGCGGCTCAGATACCGGTGCTCATCCGGCGGGCATTTCACGATGCGAATGCGGCACCCGGCGGGCCGGTATTTCTTGCGTTGCCGATGGATATTATGGATGAAGTCAGCGATGTTCCCATCGGTGAGTCGTCCCGGATTGATCAGCGGGCGACGGCAGGCTCACTGCCGCATCTTGCGAATTTGCTTGCAGATTATCCGCCAGGAAAAGTCGCGCTGATTGCCGGTGACGAGATTTACAGCAGTGATGCCTCGGCTGAAGCGCAGCAGGTCGCAGAGTTGTTAGGGGCGCATGTGTATGGTTCATCATGGCCTTCCCGGATCCCGTTTCCGACCTCTCACCCTTTGTGGCGGGGCAATATGCCGACCACAGCACAGGGTATTGCGGATATTCTGCATAATTATCAGGCTATTTTCGCATTGGGCGGTAAGTCGTTAATTACTATTCTTTATAGCGAAGGGTCTGCTGTACCGGAAAGTTGTGCGGTTTATCAGCTCTCTGCCGACGTGAAAGATCTCGGGCGCTCTTATGCAACCCGCCTTTCAGTCGCAGGAGACATTAAAGTGTCACTGAGGGCAATGTTACCGATACTGGAAAATGCCACGACAGCGCAACGCGACCTCTATGAGGCACAGATAGCACAAGCCGGAGATGAAAAGCAGCGGGCGCGCGAAGCGCTGGAAAAAGAGGTCGAAGCAAAATTCGGGCTTCCGGTCATCAACCCGCTGGTCGCGGCCCATGAAGCCGTACGCGCCATCGGCCCGGACGTGGCAATCGTGGATGAAGCTTTATGTGTTTCTTCGCTGGTGCGTAAGTTTCTCTCCAGTGATCAGGCCGGACAGTACGGGTTTATGCGTGGCGGGGCGCTGGGCTGGGGAATGCCTGCCGCCGTGGGTTACTGTCTGGGACGGGATCGGCATCCTGTGGTCTGCCTGGTCGGGGATGGCGCGGCCATGTATTCACCGCAGGCAATGTGGACTGCTGCGCACGAAAATCTGCCGGTGACTTTTGTGGTGATGAATAATCAGGAGTACAACATCCTGAAGAATTTTATGCGCGGTCAGCAGCATTATACTTCCGCACAAACCGATACCTATATTGCGATGGATATTACTCAGCCGAAGATAGATTATCAGGCGCTGGCTGTCTCGATGGGACTGCCCACACGATGCATCCGGAAGGCGTCCGATATCGCACCGGCGATTGAGGCGGCAATCGCCAGCGGTAAACCCGGTCTTATTGAAATCATGGTCAGCGCCGGATAATTTTCATCCCTGTGATCCGCTGCCACGGGTCACAGGGCACGTTTTTATTGCAACGGTGATGGCGGTCTGCCAGTGAATGCCCCTCTCTGAGCTTCGCTCAATATCCTGTCCGTTTACACCAGAGAAGCTGGCCTTTTAAGGGGGGCGGGCATCTTCGACGGGCGTCAGAACCCATATACATACCGACGGGTATGCATTATCTGTGGATTTCCCGGGAAAATCATAATTCCGGCGCTTATGTTGAATGATAATTCCCGGTGGTTTGTTATAAACCATATTCTGTTATGACGCGAAGGATCAATATTTTTAACTCCCCGGTTAAAGGAAGATATAAAAATGGCGTTTTATTAGATTCCCTATTGAATGTCAGGAATTAAAATTATTTAAGTAAATAACGCAGAATCAAAATAGCTAAAATGCAGGTTTTCTGATCCTCATTAATATATCAATCCGAAATCAACGGTACGATAGTTATCATAGCATGAACTCAATCCGCTAATAATAGTGGGCAGGATCACTTTTCCATTTTCCGGAATGATGAAATCATTTAATAATGTTAAGGGTTGCTATTGAGAAAGCTTGCCAGGTGAGTTAAAATTAATCATTATTAATGATTTTAACCATGTCTGATTTTTTGAGGTTATTATTCAATGCTCCTGGACATATAATATTCATCCATATAATGATTTTTAATCATAAGCGATTTTTTTCTAATGCCTGAAAAGAAGAATCCTGATGAAAGATAACATGCAATAGCTGATTTGTTTTCGACTGCTACCGTTAACTCAAGTTGGGAAATTTTATTTTCCCTACACCATTTCAAAGCATGAGATATTAATGATTTCCCAACACCTTGATTTCGATGATTCTTTTTTACCCCAAGGACTAAATTAGCAAGATGCTTATTTCTTAAATATAGCCCTCTGGAAACCACTATGAAGCCTGTTATGTCACTTTCGTCAAGGCAAAGTATCATAGTGGAATTTAATCCTATTTTTGAAAGGATATTTTTCTGGTTTTCTAAATCATTACTACGTTCACCTTCACTAAGCAACATAAAATCAGAATCTCTGTCGAGATCCCTAAAAAATTTAATTAAATTTCCTGCGTCATCTACGGTTGCGATTCTATATTTAAGCATTATATTTCCTATAAGGGAAAGGTAATTAGAGATAAAAAATTCACTAAAACTAAATGCTATCATGACACCACTTGCATTAATATTTTTACTATACTTATAAAGGTATAGGCAAGCAAAAAAAGGAATTATTTTAACGAAAGCCGTTATACTTCTCTTGTTTTTATTCATGGTGCCCCTGAGGTCGTCAGAGTGGCTACAAACAATAACGATAGTTATTTAAACCAATGGGTCAATCAGCTAAAAGAGCGGCGTGGATTTAATAAAACGATTGTTGCCGTCGCCAACAAGAATGCCCGAATTATCTGGTCAATTCTTCATAGCGGAACAGAATATCGACCCGCAGTAATATGATACTTACCTTCAAAGTTGCAGAGTATTGAAAATGGTGACAGGTTACACCTGCACAATCGGAATCTGACTATTGTATTGGCCTCTGAGGCCGTCCGGTTATTAAGGCGATTGTGTGAGGATTATTCATTAGGGCACAGGTACTTCTGATGCCGGATAGATGTAAGCAACAACCTAAAACCTGATTCAGTGTTTGCAAAATGCAGGTAGTCCATAGATGTAGCTCGCTTCCGAAATTGCAGCCTTACGGCAGACATCTTTCACCGTTCTACCGGCTTCAACGGACTTCATAACAGCGATAATCCTGTGTCCGGTAAATCTGGCTTTACGCATAGCGATCTCCTTCGGGGAACATATGCAGTATGTCGGAAGACCTCTAAAAAAGAATGGTTCTTTTTGCAGGGGGGCTTACAGGTAAACGAGAAAGAAGGGGATAACGCATTGATAAAAAGCAAAAAACCCGCATAAGTTTCCTTATGCGGGTTTCTCTAATATGGCTCCTCTGACTGGACTCGAACCAGTGACATACGGATTAACAGTCCGCCGTTCTACCGACTGAACTACAGAGGAATTGTCGTGAAGACGGGGCGAATATTAATGGCATGGAGGCAGCTTGTCAACCAGGATAAAAACATTATTATTCAACTGGCTATCTTTAAAACACTCTGCTGAATTATCCGGCACTCCGGCACTCCGGCACTCCGGCACGGGGCCGGGGCCGTCCGTCCCGGACAACCCGTCTGGCGACCTGAACCCAGAGTCACCCAGAATGACTGAGTTAGCCTATCTCAGAAGAAACAGCCCGGACAAGCCGCACTCAGTTGCCGGGGGGAGCCCTGCGGGGCGTAATATTGTTCACCTTATGAATACCGGCTCTGCAGAACAGCCAGCGATCCCTTTATCTCCGGCGCTTCACTTCACGTTGACGACCTTACGGTCAGTCCCCCGGTTGAAGGTATTTTCTGCAAACTTCGTGAGGGATATCGACACTGACAGTGTCTGATCCGGTTTTGTCAGTTAATCCCGGAAGATATAACAAGATATTGCCGCCACGGTACGTTCGATGACGTGCAGAGCTGGCAGGCTACGACGGGCTGTATTATTTCCGGCTGACGGGTATGACCGAACGACAAGGGGTTACTTTACCTCTGAGAGGGGCTGCGAGTCGTACGGGCGGTTACTGTCAGCCTCCGGACGGGGCTGGTACGGGGCTCTGGAGCGGCTTTGGCCGGGACGTGCGTTTCAGGGGGGCATTCCTGACGTATTTTGCAAAACAAACAGCGAAAAATTTATCTGAATCATCGATATACTTCACGCTTACCCATGTTTACCCGCTCCCGTTTCAGGATCCTGATAAACACAATGAAGAAGAAGTGTACTCTGGCACGACGCCATTTTTTACTTTCCGGGCTGGCCTTTTGCCTTCCGGCGCTGGCGAAAGAGGAATTTGCGAATCTCACGTTTATTCCCTTACAGCCACGTAATGCTGCACCGACTCCGGCGGCTACGGCACCGTTAGTCGCACCTGCGGTGGTGCGTACGCGCAAGCTGGTGATGATCGACCCCGGTCACGGCGGGAAAGATCCCGGAGCGATAGGTGAAAGGGGAGAAGAAGAGAAGCATGTTGTGCTGGATATCGCCCATAATCTGCAGGCACTGTTTAAACATAATAAACATATCGAAATCCGGCTGACCCGGGAAGACGATCATTTCATCCCGCTCTACCAGCGGGTGAATATTGCACATGAACACAATGCAGATATGTTTTTATCCATCCATGCTGACGGTTTTACCAGTCCGCAAGCTCATGGAGCCTCTGTGTATGCGTTATCGACCCGCGGCGCCAGCAGCACTATGGCCCGGTATCTGTCGCAGCGTGAAAATGCGGCTGATGATTATGCGGATATTAATGTTCAGACCAAAGATGAGCAGTTACAGCGGGTGTTTTTTGATCTGGTTCAGAACCAGACGATTAAAAGCAGTCTCGATCTGTGCCGGCATATGATAGGCCATATCCGCACAGTACATACCATGCATAGCTATCATCCGGAGCAGGCCGCGTTTGTGGTACTGAAGTCACCTTCCATCCCATCGGCATTGATTGAAACGTCCTTTATTACCAATCCTCAGGAAGAGCATTTGCTGGGGACTCCGCAATTCAGAATGAAGATTGCCAAAGCTATCGCCGGGGGAATACAAAGCTATTTTGCGGTTTGATCCTGCCTGAAGATGCTGTGCCCGGCCCGGGGGAGCCCCCCGGGTTACCCTGCCGCTCTCTGTTACGTCGAGGCCAGGCCACTATAGCCTCAGAATTACCATGACAGCCGGTGGTGATGTGATTTATCTTATTGATGAATAAGATAACCCGGTCATATCCCCTGATGATCGGTTGCGATGAACGGAGCGGATAAAGGTGAGTGAACTTCCTGATAATGACAAATCGCTGGACAGATTTGACATTGCAATTCTGAAAATTTTACAGCAGGACAGCTCTGTTTCTAATGTGGTGCTGGCCGGAAAAATTAACCTCAGCCCGCCAGCCTGCCTGAGACGGGTAGAGCGCCTGAAGCAGAACGGTTTTATTACCCGCCATGTCGCTATTCTCAACCCGCAGGCGCTGAAAGCCGGGCTGGTAGTGATGATAGGCGTGGTACTGGACCGCTCAACCCCGGAAACCTTTAACGATTTCGAAGACGCCGTACGTAATATTCGCGGCTGTATGGAATGCCATATGGTCAGTGGCGAATTTGATTACATTATGCTGATCCGTACCGCGGATAATCAGAGTTTTAATAAATTACATGCGGAGCAGCTGCTGTTTCTGCCCGGTGTCAGGCAAATTCGCTCTTTTATCGGTTTACGGGAAGTTTTCTCCACCACGCAAATACCGCTTTGAACTGTCGTCCTTTTTAAACCCCCGGTTTATTCTGCTGTCCCCCTGCTACGGCTGCCGGCCGTGGCCGGGAGATTCTCATGCTTTTTTCTTATCGCCGGGCTTTCCGTCATCACATTTTACTCTGGTAAAAACAGTCTCCGGATAATGCCTGGTCAGGCGTTATCCGGAGGGGGGCAGGGCCGGTGCAGAGTATTTATATAATGCATTGAAATATAATATATTTATCCCCGAATCCAGCACCAGGCTGATGTCCTTCGCTCAGGGGGTGGTTAATATTATTTTTCATATTGGGTGTTTATTGAAATTTTGATATGCAGATGAATTTAAGTGCTTATTTAAATTTCATTTCGCCGTTATAAAACGAAATTTACAAAAATTCCGGTTGTTGTAAGGTGTTTAACAGGAAATCAGCGATGCTGATCACACTTTTAATGCTTAGGCCAACACCAGGAGATTAATAATGAATCTTGAAAAATTCGCCCGCTATCCGTTAACGTTCGGACCTTCCCCGATCACGCCGATGAAACGTCTGAGTGCTGAGCTGGGGGGTAAAGTAGAGATTTATGCCAAACGTGAAGATTGTAACAGTGGTCTGGCATTCGGCGGCAATAAAACGCGGAAGCTGGAATATTTAATCCCGGAAGCGCTGGAGCAGGGGTGTGATACCCTGGTATCTATCGGCGGCATCCAGTCCAACCAGACCCGCCAGGTGGCTGCTGTGGCGGCCCACCTGGGCATGAAATGCGTACTGGTTCAGGAAAACTGGGTTAACTATTCCGATGCAGTGTATGACCGTGTCGGTAACATCGAGTTATCCCGGATTATGGGAGCAGATGTACGCCTGGATTCGGCAGGGTTTGATATCGGTATCCGTAAAAGCTGGAAACAGGCGATGGAAGAAACCGAAAAGAATGGCGGTAAGCCTTTCCCGATCCCGGCCGGTTGCTCTGAACACCCTTACGGAGGCTTAGGGTTTGTGGCCTTTGCAGAAGAAGTCCGGCAGCAGGAGAAAGCATTGGGCTTTACGTTTGATTATATCGTCGTCTGTGCGGTGACCGGCAGTACTCATGCCGGCATGGTCGTCGGGTTTGCGGAAGATGGCCCCTCCCGCAAAGTCATTGGTATTGATGCTTCTGCAAAACCGGAAAAAACCCGCGCACAGGTACTGCGTATTGCCCAAAATACGGCAAAACTGGTAGAGCTGGATCGCGAAATTACCGAAGAAGATATTATCCTCGATACCCGTTATGGTGGCCCGGAGTACGGATTACCCAACGAAGGGACGCTTGAAGCTATCCGCTTATGTGCCCGCACAGAAGGCGTGCTCACCGACCCGGTCTACGAAGGTAAATCGATGCATGGCATGATAGATATGATCCGAAACGGTGAATTCCCGGAAGGTTCCAAAGTGCTTTATGCCCACCTGGGTGGGGCACCGGCGCTGAGTGCCTATAGCTATATTTTCCGCAACGGCTAATCGCCCCGGCCCCGAAAAGGGGGATACTGTGACGTCCCCCTCAAGGCCAGCCTCGCAGAGGTGCAGCCTCTGTCACCGCACGTCCCCGTGGCAAATTTTCCCCCGGTACCATTGCATACACCCTGTCAGCGTCTTCGCTTACCCGTCCGGTTTGTCTTTTACCGGTCAGGGCAGGGCCGGAACCGTCAGACGTGACCTTCTTCCGGGCCTGGTTGCAGCTCTGCGGCACCCGGCGCTGAATGAAGTATGGCATTGGCGATGGTTTCGCCTATTTCCGCACTGACTGTCAGGCCCTGAATAAACGGCCTGTCATGCATCAGATAAGGTAATGCACCAAAAGCAATATGTCCGCGGGCAGACGCCGGTTCCAGTAACAGGTAATTCCCGGCCACTTGCGGTATTTCACCCCCGCTGTTCAGCATCTGTTTGCGTAAACCGGGAAATGGCAGATCGCGCGTTTTCAGGGGTTTCTGTCCCCGGGCATCAATGAAAATATCGTAGATATGCTGCGTCTCCCCGGCAAAAATCACGGTCTTATTACTGTATTTACGTGCACGGTAATCCTGCCCCAGCGGCAGGATTGTGAGAATACCGGCATCGTGTAATGCCAGTAACCGCCGCAAAGATTGTGGCGGTATGGCTGCATAATTATCGATAAAGACCCGCGCCAGCCCGGATCTGAAACGGACACTGTCTTCGGGGCTAAGATGAGGGACTATTCCGGCGATCGCTTCATGCAGGCGGAGGATCACATATCGCCAGGGCACGGTATATTTGGTCAGGGTATTCAGTCGTGTATCCTGCAGATTTTTTCTGGCGTAGCTAAAGGGATCCTGCCGGCGACGGGCCGCAAACCAGGCATCGCAAAAGTTATCAGCATTCAGGTGTTCAAGCCCGGTCTGACGGCTCCAGAGAGGGTCAGCGAGCGTGATTTCCTGCACCATCAGTCTGAACGCCCGGTCAAGTAATCCGGCGCTTCCCCCGGCAACCAGTGCCGCAATCGCCTCCGGAGTCACCAACTGCAAAGGCTGGTAGGGGATAGGGCAATAAAAATCTGCTTCAGGTAATACACCGGAACGAGACATCAGGACAATCTGTAGCGACCGGCTGCTGTCCCGGAGAATAAACTGCGGGCCTTGCACACCGTTTTCGCAAAAATGTCCGTGCTGTGTCACGACGGCCATTGCAGCATCGATCGCACTGAGCGATGTCCCGAGGATCCCCACCCGGCAGGCTGGCACGCTAGCCTTCATCAGTCCGGACCAGGGGCTGGGGAAGAAAGTATGTCGCCGGGTATTTTCGGCAGGCCAGACATGCCCGGTGGCAATCACGGCAAAATCGACCCATTCCGCCACCGGACGGCCCTGTGCTGTCACCTTTATCCCTTCCGGTAACGCCAGAATATCTGTGACCTGGCAAGAGGTATGAACATGCAGGATAAACCCCTGACTTTCCGCCTGATCCACCAGCTGTAAAAACTGCTGCCGGAAGTAGTCGCCCAGCAGGATCCTCGGTAAAAACTGTCGCTCATGGAGAGCACTGGCCGTGATACCAAAGCCAGCGAGCCTCTCAGGGCACTGCGCCCGTAGCCATGCAATATAGGTCGTCATGACCGGCGGGATCTCAATACTGGCGATATTGGCCAGCATCACCGGTGAACTGGCCTCGCGACGATAGGGCATACCGACTCCGGCTTCGGCGGTCTGTTCAAAAATGGTCACCGAACAGGGCGGGTGGTGTCTGATAAGCGATAACAGAGTGTAAATGCCTGTCGGACCGGTACCGATAATGGCGACTTTTTTCATCCCTTTCCCCTGCTGTTTTTTACCGGAAATGACCGGCATTAACTGACCGTGTCGTCTGCCGCAATCCTGCTGAACCGGGTGGCTTACCCGCTAAGTGTGGCTGAAAAACCGGCATTGGAGGAAATATTTATCAGAGGTACCCTTTTCGGGACTACGGGTGAGGGGAAAGGGACGAATTGCACTGACGAGCGGAAAAACTCACTTGTTATGTTCAGTGTCCCGGCTCCCCCGGGAGGATCAATATGACTACAGGCCAGATCCTCAGGGAGGATAGCAGGATGGCAGGCAGGGAACTACGGCAGCGCCGCAGGGAAGACAGATTTATCCGGAGACCCGGGGCGGGCGGTGTGGCGACCGTGGTGGCGGGTAAAGGAAATGCGTAAATGGCGGTACCGGGGGCACCGCCGCCTGTCTTATCACCCGTCAACGGTGGATATTCACGGTACAGCAATCGCCAATGAGACACTCCTTATTACCTGACGTTCCTCGATCCTTTATTGCAACACTAATCAAAATGATTATACTTCTCATTCTCTTTACATTGCTAATCTGTTCTTCCGGGTTGCAGGTACCTCAGAAATGGCGTTATGTCAGCGCTCTCCGGACAGGGAGAGGATGTCGCCTTCCGGGAACCCGTACGGATCCGGTGTCCGGAGTGGCTGGAATAATAAAATATATTTGAGGATGAGCATGTTTGCTGCCAGTTGTTCCGTAAGGCGTGGCCCCCGCACCGGCCATTTTACCCGTATGCCGGCGTTGTCTCTGCTGAGTGTGGTCATTGCCACGGCGTTACAGGTACCGTGCAGTACGGCGGCTGACAGTGACAGCAGTAAGACTGCGACGCTGGTGGTCACCGGCAGCGAAAACTCTGCAGATTCGCCGAAATCTACCGATTATGCGGTGCCGGTGACCCGGGCTGCGACCGGCCTGGCACTGACCAACCGCGATACGCCTCAGTCGGTCAGTGTGATCACTCAGCAGCGGATGCAGGACCAGCAGCTGGAAACGCTGAACGATGTTCTGAATAATACGACCGGACTGTCAGAGTCTAATTCCGGCGCTAACCGCAGTAATTTCTATTCCCGTGGCTTTTTGGTTGATAACTATCAGGTCGACGGCGTACCGGTACTGGTAGATTCGGCCTGGAATCTGGGCGATACCCTGTCGGATACGGCTATTTATCAGCGCGTGGATGTGGTGCGGGGGGCTACCGGCTTAATGACTGGTGCCGGAAGCCCTGCCGCGTCGGTGGATATGGTCACCAAACAGGCTGACAGTAAAACCTTTACCGGGGATCTGAACACCAGTTACGGCAGTTGGGGAAATCAGCGCTATGTCGCCGATCTTTCCGGGCCACTGAGTGAGTCCGGAAAGGTTCGCGGGCGCGTCGTGGCCGGGTATCAGCACAGCGGCAGCTGGCTTGACGACTATCATACGCAAAAGAAATTTCTTTACGGTGTGGTGGACGCGGATCTGAGCGATGCAACCACCGTGTCGCTGGGATATGACTATGAAGAGACCCATGTTAACGGTGCGACCTGGGGCGGGCTCCCCACCTTTTATCGGGATGGCAGCAAAACGAGTTATGCCCGCAGTACCAATATCGCGCCGGACTGGGCCTACAATGATGTACAGTCGAAACGGGTGTTTGCCGGTCTGGAACACAACTTTGCCAATGGCTGGCAATTCAACCTGAACGGCAGCCATACCGAAGCAACCATGGACAGTAAACTGCTGTATATCGACGGGTATTTCGATAAAAATACCGGGCTGGGTATCGGGCCGTATGCCGGCTATGATCTGTTGGGCGGTACCGGATACAATACGGCTAAACGCAGGGAGAATGCCGCCAGCGCCGTCCTTAACGGGAACTATGAGCTGTTCGGACGTCAGCACGAGCTGATGACCGGGGTGACGTATATCCGGCAAAATAACCGTTATTACAGTGCCTATACCAACCTGACGTCAGCAGATGTCGGCGATTTCAATGACTGGGGTAATTACCCGGAGCCGGACTGGGATCCGCAGGCATTGGCCGGTGATGACACTATCCACCAGAAATCAGCTTACCTTGCCACGCGCATTTCGCTGGCTGACCCGCTGCATATGATCCTCGGTGCCCGTTATACCCGTTATACGGCGGATACGATGACCGAGAATATGGTGAAGAATAATATCACGCCGTATGCCGGACTGGTGTATGACATCAATGACACTTATTCTGCCTATGCCAGTTACACCTCTATTTTCAAACCGCAGACCTACCGCAATGTCGACGGCGCGTATCTGAATCCGGTCACCGGGAAAAGTTATGAAACCGGGCTGAAAGGTGACTGGTTCAATAGCCGCCTGACGGCGACATTGTCTCTGTTCCGCATGGAACAGGATCATTTAGGGGCCACAGATTATGCGCTGGTGAAAGGCAGCAATGATTATGCTTATTATGAGCAGAACGGTACTGTCAGCCGTGGTGTGGAATTTGAAGTCAACGGCGCAGTGACGGATAACCTGCAAATGACCTTCGGGGCCACCCGCTATATCGCTAAAGATGGCAGTGGCGCTGCACTGAATCCGACACAACCACAGACGTCATTTAAACTGTTTACCAGTTACCGTTTACCGATGTGGCAGGATCTGACCGTGGGTGGCGGCATCAACTGGCAGAACCATACCTGGGACAGCGTGGCAGGGCCTGACGGCGCAACAAACCTGTATGCCGACCAGGGGAGCTATGCGCTGGTGGATCTGTTCGGACGCTATCGCGTGACCCGCAATCTGTCGGTACAGGCCAACCTCAATAACCTGTTCGACAAGACCTATAATATCGATGTCGGTCGTAATACTGTCTACGGAGAGCCGCGTAATATCTCTGTGTCAGCCAGCTATCATTTCTGATATCTCTGTTAAATGCCCCGTCAGGGGCATTTTTATCTCAGGACGCGGGCTGGTTGACATTAATCAGCTTGTCGACCGGGAAGCCCAGTTCCTGCGCCAGCGTGATATACCGCTGCCTGACCTCCTGAGGCATATCCGGGGTACGGGATAACAGCCACAGATAGCCGCGGTTCGGCCCGCTGACCAGCGCATAGCGATAGTCATCATCAAGGGCAATGACGTTATAACCACCGTAGAAGGGGCCGAAAAAGGAGACTTTCAGCGCGGCAACGTCACGGGCACCGGTGAAAAATGCTTTTCCTTCACTGGCTTTCCAGCGTTTCGATTGCGGATCGTAACCGCGATTCACCACACTGATCCCGCCATCGCTGCGCTGACCGTAGGTCGCTGTGACCTGCTGCAGACCACGCTCAAAGCGGTTGTTCAGCCTGGCCACTTCGTACCACTTACCCAGATAGCGGCTGGCATCGAAATTACCGATTGGCGTGACCCCTTTCGGCGGGACCGGCGACTGACATGCGACCAGCGTCAGCGATAAGGCAACCCCTGTCAGTACGGGCCATACTTTCATCATCACTCCTGTTTATTCCGGGATTATTGACCGCCATCACTGCGGTGTTTCTCCGTACAGCATAGCATCCGCAGCGCGCCGGGCCAGCGGAACACGTTGAAAATCTGCCGCGTTGCACGGGGCACCCGTCCTGAGGGAGGATCGCTCCGGCCTGTGCCCCGCCACTCCCTGTGATGGCGGACTGCGGACCCTAAAAAAGCGAACATCCACCGTCATCTCCCCCGACCGGAAGGCCGAAAGCGGGTCCGTATCATGCTGCTCCTCAACGGAGTGCCCGACAGAAAACGTAGTACCCTCTGAGAGCCCTGATCTTTACCGGGATCACGGCCAGTCTTAGGACGGTTCCGGACCCTGTGGCAGTTATGTCACGACTTGCGATCTCCCATGACTTCAGCCAGTGGTGTGCCACAAGGAAAATCACCCTCTGTGGTCAGCGGGTAATATCAGGGTTGTGCCACGGGTAAGAGAACAACATCCGGTGGCATGCCCTGCGCTAAACCGCCACACTGAGGGGAGACAGATTCTCAGAGGTTAATGATGACAGACACTATTATTTCTCAGCAACTGACCGTAAATGTCCCCGCAGACTATCCGGATATCCAGTCGGCTCTGGATGCGTTTGAAGGCAAAATGATCACGGGGGGCGTGAATATCCAGGTCGCAGATGGGGAGTACCAGATAACGGCGCCCCTGGTCTCACGTATACGTGATTACGACAAACTCACCCTGCGGGGCAATGAGCAGGATTGTTCGAAATGCGTGTTATATATCGATAACTCGGCCAATAAAGACGGTTTTTTGTTTGAAAACGGTTTCGGCATTTCCTGGCTTAACGGGTTTACTCTGGCCGGGGTGAATGGCTGGACGGCTTCCGGGGTCTGGAATGACCAATGCTACGGGGCGGGGATCCGCGCCACCGGCGGAGGAACGGTGATCCTGGGACCTGCGCTGAGCATTACCAAAATGTACTACGGGCTCCGGGCCATGAACGGTGCATTTATCTCCAACGAAACGGTGCCGGAGTCCGGCCAGCCCGGCGGTGGCATCAAAGTCAGTAATGCGGGGGATGTGGCGTTTCATGCCTATGCCGCGACCCTGAAGGTCAATTGCGCAGAAGCCTGGTATGCCTCGCACAGCAGCGAGTCGCTGGGGTTTGGCTTCTGCGCCGAAGCAGGAGGGTTCCTGCAGTGTGAGTATGCTATTTCCAGTGGTAATGAACGTGCCGGTTTTTATGCCTTAACGAACGGTACTGTCTGGGCTCACGGGACGACGGCACAAAACAACCTTTATGGCGTACTGGCCTGGGGAGGAGTTATTGAGTGTAATTCTCTGGGGGAGTATACCTCTTCATTTTCCCTCAACTCTGAGGCCGGGATCTATGCGACCTATAACGGATTTGTCGGTGCAAATACGGCCTGGTGCTCTCAGAATACCCACGGGGTGATGAGTGACAATGGCGGTCTCGTCGATATCACCTATCTGCGCAGTGAAAATAATACCGGTAACGGGTTTTACGCCCGTCAGCGGGGAACGATGAGCGGGGGATATTCTTCTGCACAGAATAATCAGAATAATGGTTACCATTGTGAGTACGGCAGTTGTATGGCGGTGAGTCATGCTGCAGCGAACGGAAATACTAACCACGGATTTTACGCCCGGAAAAACAGCGGGATCTATTGTGATGGTTTTGGCGGAACCGGCAATGGATATTTCTGTTCACCGGTACAGATGAGTATCAGTGGCAGCACCGGAAACAGTGAGGCTTATATCGACGATACCCTGTGAGCCAGCGGCGGGAGGAGAGTACCAGGCATATCCTGTCTCCGGCACCTGCGCCACACCATGCCGCGACCCTGAGCTCCGGTTTGCCCCCGTACCGGCGGGCAACTCCGGGCGACGCTCAGCCGCTCCTCCGTTACGCCCCGGATGCTACAGGTGCTGGCGGAAGATCCATTCGCGCAATGGTTCAATGGTATAGGCAATACGCCACGTATTACGGTGGCCGGAGGCACCTGCGGTGGACTCCCCGGCCGGGATCACGGTACCTTTGCGGAAGGTGACATAATTTATCGGGGTATGGCGGGTATCCATACGGTTAAAAGCCTGACGAAACTGAGCCGCATCCCAGGTGCCATCCCATTCCGCCCGCGTGATTTTCGCGCCGTATTTCTCAAGCTCAGCAACAATGGCATTTTCACCCGGCCAGGCTTTCGCATCATCTTCAGAAACGACTATCCACAAGTTCTGACTCGCCAGAGGTTTGACTTGTGCCGGATCCCATTGTCCGGCGACCAGCAGCGAGGCGGCGAAGAAACCGGGATAATGAATATCCATAGCGATAGACATCATACAACCGCCGGACTGACCGGTGGTATAGCGACGTTTGCTGTCGATGTTATAGGTTTCGGAAAGGTGCCGGATCAGATTGATGGTGGTTTCCATCATCGATGACGTCTGATTATCGTCATCGGCGATGATTTCATCATACTGCGGAGCCAGCACAAAGCAGGGGCGTTTCGCCTGATCTTCCGGCGAGGCCCAACAGACAGCCCCGAGGCCCTGATACAGGGTTGTCCGGGTGACATCGCTGGTGGCTCCGGCATCATGCATAAAAAGAACCAACGGCCAGGCGCGCTCTGCGGTATAACCGGCAGGAACAAAGAGATTATATTTCAGATGGCGGTCCGTCTTCGGATCATGAAATTCAAGCTGACGGAAATCATCCACGATCAGGTTGTTAACGGCTGTACTGTGCTCAGCGGTCTGCTCCGGGGCGACGGTGTGACCATTCGCCAGTGGCAATGTACCGGTTTGCTGGTAGGTCAGCGTCGGTGCCGGATAAACGGTATCGGTTACCGGGACAGATCCTGCCTTGCCCGGGCCTCCCGGACCGGAACCTGCGTTATTTTTTCCGTTATCCGGCACTTTACGTGCCAAAGGGGCATTTTTGTCTTCCGGGGAAAGCTGCACGATGACATACCGGCCCCGCGATGAACGCCCGGCCGGGTCTGAACTTTCACTGGTGAATATCCCGGTGATCCGGCGACCGGTGACCGTAAAATCATGGATGTTCAGCTGCGCACCGTCGACTGGTTCAGGATAGTAAAGTGCCAGGCCGGTCGCACGAATACCGTCACCAAACACCTGAGTGATCACCGTCGCTTCCGGCGGAACGGCACGCTTCTCCCGTGTTTTACGTTGACTGGCCGCGGCAAATACCGGCGCAGAAAATTGCAGTGCAATACCGGAAGCCACCGCAAGGCTGATGAATTCGCGTCGTGTTTTTACCATCAGAAACGCTCCTGATCTTTGAGTGGATGTAATGTTTTAATAATGGACTGACCGGCCAGTCCGGCCTCCCCAGGCATAAAAGCACTGCGGGCTTCATCGGTCATGCGATGATAACTAAGGGCAACAGGCAGATATTTGCCCCCCCGGCAACATTTATATCGGCAATCACCTGCAGGATCAGCGGGTCGCGCAGGGGAGAGCGGGAAAGGTCGTGGGGTTCACTCATGATATCCACCTTATTAGCAGCGAAATCGTCAGGATGAAAACTTCATTTGAATATGGCCTATAGCCTCGTTTATTTAATGGTACTATTCAAGTACCATTAATCTTTTGTCGTATTTCACTGCTGATCATGACGAATACCTTACACTGCGGACCGGCGAGGCGCGGACGCCCGAAAACACGCGATGCAGCCGGACTGCGGCAGTCGATTATCGACAGTGCCTGTCAGGCGTTCACTGAGCTGGGCTTCGCAAAAACCAGCACTGCGGAAATTGCCCGCAGAGCGAAAATTTCTAAACGGACACTGTACGAAATTTTTCCGGATAAAAAGCAGTTGTTTGCTGCAGTGATCGGTGAACATTACTATCTGCTGCTGGACCTGCCGCGGCCGGAAGGAGAACGATGCACCCCTGAAGCAGCCTTGTTCCGCATCTTCAGGCTGGATATCAGTGAGCAGGAACATCAGACCCGTGAAGCGCTGCTGAATCTGATGATCCGTGAATCCGTGTTATTCCCGGAGCTGGCGGAATATCTTTACCAGACCAAAGCGATACGTTCACGGGAACTGCTCAGACAGTGGTTATATCATCAGCATCTTCAGGGGGGGCTGACGGTAGAAGATATCGACGTATGTACCGGTATGCTGATGGATATTGTGTTTGGTGCCCTGCTACCCCGTCGCCGGGATCAGGATGCCGATGCCAGGCCGTTACGTATTGCGCATATTAAGCAGCGTATCCGCATCACTCTGGCGGGAATGTCAGCCCTGGGAGCCTCCCCGTCTGCGTTATCGCCCGAATGAGGTGTGAAGTTTTATTGGCTGATCGGGAGATGACCGGTGAGAGACTATCAGCCAGACCTGCGTTCTCCGGAAAGCATATTCTCCGGGTGCAGTGAAACTATGGACGTCCGTTGCCGCCCCCGTGAACTCATCAGACGGGGTCACGGGGCGCAGCATCTGCCGGAAGATCCGGTTATGAGTAATACCAGCGGATAGTTTTTTTAATTAATTCTTCAGTGGTATCGATATATTTTTCAGGCTGCTGTCGGCTCAGGTCATGGAGGATGAGCGGTATTTCTGTGCACCCCATAATAAAATGTTTAGCTCCTGATTTTTCCAATTTTTCAAGGCAGGGGAGCAAGGTGTCATAAGCAGATTTACTCTTTCCTGATTTATAAAGTAGGATGCTTTTCATTATATTATCCTGGTCTTTTTCGTCAGGAAGTAAATAAGTTATTCCGGCTTTTGCCAGCTTATTCTGATAAAGGCGCGTCCGGATAGTGGCAGTGGTCGCTAAAAGAGCAACCGGGTGTTTTTCTTCCGCGATAATACGTTCGCAGGTGGATTCTATAATGCTGATGAACGGAAGATCACTTTGTTTTCTCAGTTCGTCATACCAGTAATGTGCCGTATTGCAAGGCATAATAATACAGGAGGCACCTGCATTTTTTAATATATTGAGTGAATTAATCATAGCCGGTAAAGGTGATGCTCCGGAATGTATGATATTTTCTGTTCTGTCAGGAATGTCTGGCAGAGAGGCGACAATCACCGGGATATGTTCCTGATCTTTTCTGGCGGGTGTGCTGGCAACGAGTTTTTCAAAAGCGTCCGCTGTTGCCCCCGGTCCCATGCCACCGAGAATACCGATAATCTTTTTCATCACGACTGCCTCAAATAAAAAGGATCATGTCATAATTTTATCGGGGCGTAATTGCAGACTTTAAAAGCCTCATGCTAAAATTGCATAGTGAATATAATCCATCCGGAGTAAGAAGATGTTAGGCAATATTGAAATTAAATGGATTTACGATATTCTTGCACTTGAGGAACTCCGCAGTTTCACACTGGCCTCGGAGCGCAGAAATATTTCTCAGTCATCTTTCAGTCGCAGAGTACAGGCACTGGAGTCTGCCGTCGGTTTTGAAATATTTAATCGCGGTTCCACTCCACTATTGCTGACGTCCGAGGGAAAGAATTTCATTGTTTATGCCAGGAACCTTATCGATGATATGGATTTCCAAATCAATAATATTAAAGGCGTGAATAATATTAAGCAGAGGATCAATATTGCAGCAGCCCACTCGCTGGCAGTATTTGTCCTGCCTGAGTTTATCTCTGAATTTTCGGGTAAAAAAGACAATATTTTCTTTGTTGAGTCCATCAATGTGGATGAGGCCGTTTACAATCTGAAAGAGGGGCGCTGTGACTTTATCCTCTCTTTTTCCAACGAAGAGCTGATGTCATTTCCTTTTCTTCACCATGAAGTTTTCCAGACCCAATTGCACCTGGTCTCTCCCTGTCATACCAATGGGGAGCCAATCTATGACGTCAGTGATGAAAATATTCCGTTAATGAAATATTCGGATGAAAGTTACATGGGCCGCCAGGTCAATCAGTTACTGACCAGAGAATCAGCACTGTCATTTTCTCTTTCTTTTGTCTCTTCCATGAGTGACGTTCTGAAAATGATGATTATGAAAGGTAATGGTGTTGGCTGGTTACCGGATTATTCTATCGCTCAGGAGCTGGAATCCGGGAGTTTGTCAGTGATGGATCCTTCGTTGTCCATCAGAATGAGCGTCTATGTTTACCGGACCAGCGCACGGTTGAACCTTTCGTCTGAGCGTTTCTGGCAACAAATGAAATCACGGACATCGTTGTTCTGACCACCGGTGGTTAACTCCCCGGGTTATCGGTGGTGTCTTCCCGTCACCTGCCCGTCGGTTATTCCTGATCAAATAACCGACGGGCATAACGTTCTCTGATGTACTATTTCCGGAAGGCCGTTTTTATCTGTACGGATTATCGGAACGTATTATCCTTTTTTCGGTCTTCCAGTTTTGCAATCACGGCCGCTGAAATACTGTTGCCGACGACATTTGTCGCTGTTCTTCCCATGTCGAGGAACTGGTCGATACCCAGGATTAATAAAATACCGGACTCCGGTAAATTAAACATGGGTAGTGTTGCGGCAACCACGACCACTGACGCACGCGCTACTCCTGCCATGCCTTTACTGGTCACCATCAGGGTTAACAGAATAAGGACCTGCTCAGTAAAGCTCAGAGGAATGTTATATGCCTGAGCAATAAATAACACGGCAAATGCCTGATACATCATTGAACCATCGAGATTAAAAGAGTACCCCAACGGCAATACAAAACTGGATACTTTTTTAGGCACGCCGAATTTAGTCAGTGCATCCATTGTCTTCGGATAGGCTGATTCACTACTGGCGGTAGCAAAAGCCAGTGCCGTGGGCTCGTAAATCAGTTTTCCCAGCGTAAATACCGGTTTACCCAGGAATAGATACCCTACGGCAAACAAACATGCCCAGAGTACCACCAGCCCCAGATAGAACAGACCAATTAATTTCCCGTAGTCATAAATCAGTCCCAGGCCTTCAACCGTAATGGCAGCAGCAATGGCTGAGAAAACGGCAAAAGGGGTGAACTTCATCACATATTCGGTAACACGAAACATAATTCGCGTCAGGTCTTCAATAAACACAATCACCGGATGGTTACCGTCTTTGCTGATAAAGGAAAGTGCAGAACCAAAAAAGACAGAAAATACCAGGATCTGAATAATATCATTATTCGCCATCGCCCCGGCGAAGCTGGTTGGAAATATCTGGCTGATAAACGTTTTCAGCGAAAAGGCAGAGGTACTCAGGCCAGTGGCTACATCGGTATGGGGAATAACCATATTCAGGCCGACACCGGGCTTAAAAATATTAACCAGTGACATACCAATAAATAGTGAAATAAGCGCAGCAGAAATAAACCAGGTCATCGCCTTCAGTGCAATACTGCCCACAGAAGAAGACCCCTTCATGGAAACAATACCTGAGACGATTGTTGCAAAGACCAGTGGCGCAATGATCATTTTAATCAGTCTCAGAAAAACATCGGTAATAATGCTGAAATAAGAGGCTATCTCTTTGGCATTGCCCGGCGAAGAAGCATAGTGATGACACCCCCAGCCTGTCACTATTCCGAGCCCGATCGCGAATAGTATCTGTTTCATCAGGTTATTTCTGCTCATCTCAAAAGACCTCTGTATTGTAAGAATGATATCGTTCACCTCCGGTGCGGATTACCGGTTCGGGCAAAAGAGTCTCCTGACAATATTCCCTGTTTCAGAGAGCATGAGAAATGCAAATGGGCGCATCGTTATGCAAAAAATGCATAACGGCATGCTTTTATACGTAATTGTTTTTGCGAATAATTTCACTCATTATCATAGCATTTACTTATAGATACTTTGCCTGCTTATGCATCCGCAGATTGCCGATTGTTCTCTCTGAGGACGAAAAAGAATGATCTTTACAGGTATCAGAGCCGTGGTAAACGATATTGTTCTACAGGAGTCATAATACCCGATAAGTATTTTCAGGCGGAGTATCCCTGTAAAATCAGACATAGCTGGCCAAAAACTGTTCCAGACATAAGAGAAAATGGCGGTGAAATACTTGCTGATGATGGGCGTTAAACGCCGGGTGCCTCCCTCATGCGGCAATTTTCCTGCACGCAGAGGGCTGCACAGCCTTGCAGTCTCTGACTGCGGGGCGGAAAAAGATAAGAATAATGGTATTATCGTCACCGGCGGCTGCAGGCAGTCGCTGATATCCACTCTTACCCCGGGAATAAATTATGAATAATGACGTATCACTTAAATATTATGACATCGTGGATGAGTACGCGACAGAGACTGAAAAAGCTGTTGCCGAAACAGAGCGGGATGCATTGGCACATTATTTTCAGTTGCTGATCAGCCGCCTGAATGACAATCAGGAGATCAGTGAACAAGCCCAGCAAGAGATGGCCGGGGAAGCAGGCATCGCCGCAGAGCGAATCGATGATATTGCTGATTTTCTGAATCGCTGGGGTAATGAGTAATTCCCGCCTCAGTCGGTGTTAAGCCGCGGGGGGTGATCTCCGCATGACCCGGCCTGATCGGAAATAGTTCACCGGGGGCGGACCCCGGGCGTTTATTTCGCCAGTGCCCGAAGGGCTTAGCAGTCTACGGTTTTTGCTGTCTGCCCATGCCTGTTGTGATGCAGGCAGGGCTGACACAACGCTGATTGACGGGATGCTTTACTGAAAATTCACCGTTAACCGCCGATTTTCTTCGTACAGACGCCAAAGACGTGGTCATTAGCGGCATTGTATTTTACACTGCGCGCTACGAAACTGAGTAGACAGAAGATTAAGCAGGTACTGACAGCGATGAACGGAACGATCACAACATGGTTCAAAGATAAAGGTTTTGGATTTATCAAAGATGAGAATGGTGATAACCGCTATTTTCATGTGATTAAAGTCGCCAATCCTGAATTGATCAAAAAGGACGCGTCGGTGACCTTTGAACCGACCACCAATAATAAAGGCCTGTCCGCGTATGCGGTGAAGGTTCTGCCGCCAAGCCAGTATATTTATATTGCCGGTGAGCGGGTGAAACTGGCGTCAATTCGCTCTTTTGTCGTCTATAACGAAGAAGTGCCTGCCGATGCGCCGCTGGATAAAGAAAAGAATGTCCTTTCTGTGGGGGCACTGCTGAGTAACATCCGGCCAAAAACGGATATCAAGCCCGGTGAAATGCGTTCACTGAAAAAGCTTGCTATCACCACCTTCCAGGGAAGTACGTTGATCTTCTCGGAAGATGAAATCGATATCGATTACACCGTTAAACTTCTGAAAGTCTGACGGCGTGGCTCCCGGTGTTGACCTCTGACGGCCGCACCGGGGGCGCTGAATCACAACCTGTCACAGGATGCCACGCCTGTCCGCCGCGGCAGGAGCTTTGCGTTTATTCTGCGCTGACAAGGAAAGATCTGCAGGGAAATCTATCTCCTGTCACGTTTGTGCGTGTAGCATCCTATTGATATTTTCCTGACTGCCTGACTGCCTGACTGCCTGACTGCCTGACTGCCTGACTGCCTGACTGCCTGACTGCCTGACTGCCTGACTGCCTGACTGCCTTCGGGCCAGATTAACCGATTGTCTGAACCGGACGGCGGTGTTTCTGTTCTGAAAGGTCGGAGTCAGGTCCGTGAATAACAGCGGCCCGTCAGGCCCTGATGACCGGCACATATCCTCTGCGGGTAGGGTGCAGGCGGGCCTGCGGGAAGCTTTGTTGCCACGATCAGACTTCTGCCATCAAAAGGGAGCGGGGCAGTGGATCTGCAGAGGGGTGCCATTATCCGGGTGAATAATGTTCAGGCCGCTGGCGTGCAGCATCATTCGCGGGACGTTTTCGGTGCCCGGCAGCTGTTTTCCTCCGTACAGATCGCATCCCAGAATAGGATACCCTGCGGACTGGCAATGAATACGTAGCTGATGCGTTCGCCCGGTTTCAGGCAACAGATCGACACGGGTCACCGGCACGCCTTCCTCCGGTGAGAGTGGATAAGTGAACCGTCCGGTCACCCGGTAACGGGAACGGGCAGGTTTGCCACGAACTTCACACAGCGTCATGCGCGGAAACCGTGCCGGATCTTTTGCAATCGCGGCGGTGATCACGCCTTCATCCTCCGGCAGATGGCCACAGAGCAGTGCCGTATACCTTTTACTGACAGTACGTTCACTGAATTGCCGGCAGAGGGCAGCATTAATGCGTTTATTACGTGCCACCACCATAATACCGGACGTCCCGAAATCCAGCCGGTGTACCAGCGTACAGCCGGGAAACTGCTGAACCAGCCGGTAATGCACCGAATCATAGTTTTCGGGGTTTTTACCCGACAGACTCAGCAACCCTGCCGGTTTATTGATCATCACCATCTGCGCATCCTGCCAGAGGATTTCAATCTCATCCGGGCATGGCGGTGCAATAAAAGTATCAGTAATTTCAGTCATCGGATCACCGGAAAAATCATCGGGGGCGGAGTGTAACTAATTTTACAGAGTCAGGCGACTTCTCCTCTTTTTTCGACCGTCGAACGGCAGAGACAGACCAGGCCTCTACGCGGGAAGATCATCGAATTACCGGAAATACTAATGACTTCTATTGATTTGTCTTTGCCCTGCCGAACATCGATATTTTACTGAATATTCTTCCCTCTGACAGGCGATATGGCAGATCAAAAGACGGTATATCTGAACCTCCGACCGCAGAACTGGGTTAAACAGCAACAGCAACGCTGGCTGTGGCGCAGTGAGTTTCCGACCTGGGGACTGATAGTCGCTATCTATGCGGGCTGGTTCTGGGTATTGGCCCTGCACAAGACGCTGGGACTGTTACTTACCACGCTTATTCTGATCTGGTTTACGGCCTGGTATATGTCATTACAACATGAACTGATCCATGGCCATCCCACCCGGTATCGGTGGCTGAACCAGTTGTTCGGACTGATGCCATTGGCAGTCTGGTTTCCCTATGGATTATACCGCGACTCCCATCTGGCCCATCATCGTAATGAATTACTGATCCATCCCGGGGCTGATCCGGAAACCTATTATTTCTCCGCCGGTGCCTGGCAACAGTTTAGTCCTGTGCAGCGGGCGATTATCCGCCAGCGGAATACCTTTCCCGGCCGGTTACTGGTCGGCCCGTTAATCGATATTGCTCGCACACTAAAACAGCTGTTATCCGATATCTGCCGCTTCTGCTTCCGTGTGCCGGGGATGTGGACGGTACATAGCAGCCTGTGACTTACATAGCCGTTTATCCGCATAGAAAATACCGGCATAGGTGTTGGTCACTATCGGCGGGATCGACATCGCGACCAGCGCGATAAATATCGGCACATCGTTAAAACCAATCAGCAGAATAAACAGCAAAATCAGACCCTGTGACGGAATGGCGTGGCCGGTGTTAAACGGGTTGATAAACAGAAAGGTAATTTTAGGGCGGTAGCCCAGAAAAATGCCCACCGGCACGCCGATTGCCGTGGCAATAACGATACTAACCGACACGTACCAGGCGTGTTCGGTGATCCGCTGCAGAAGGCCGGATTCCCCTGACCAGTGGGCGGCGTCGGTCAGCCAGTGAAAGGTAGTAATGAAAATAGTGGTTAATTGTTCCATGGCGTAATCCACGGACCAGCCCGTGCAATCACGAAGTCGAAAATTCTGGCGCTTAACGCGGCGGTTGAGGCGGCGCGCGCAGGTGAACATGGCAGAGGATTTGCCGTAGTGGCTTCAGAGGTCCGTAATCTGGCACAGCGATCTTCATCTGCTGCACGTGAAATAAAAGACCTGATTTCACTTTCTGTGTCTCAGGTTGAACAGGGACTTGAACAGGCCACTCAGGTGGGAGGTAATACAGAAAATGTCAGTAGTGCCATTCAGCAGGTCGCTGACCTGGTCAATGAAATTGCTACGGCAACCGCTGAACAAAGTGCAGGTATTGAGCAGGTGCATCTGGCTATCGGGCAGATGGACGAAGTCACACAGCAGAATGCCTCGCTGGTGGAACAAGCCTGCACGGCATCACGATCGCTGCAGGAACAGGCGGAAAGCTTATCTGGCCTGGTCTCTTCGTTTACTCTCGAAGAAACCGTTAATTATTCTGCGCCAGCGGACGTGCTCCTCCTCTCACCGATGCGATATTGTCGTCAAACAGCGGATCACTTGATAAGCGGGCCGGGCGGCAATAAAGCCGTTGCGGCTGAATAGGCCCATTCACCGGAAACCGGCGCAGTCTTTATCAACGGCAACGGTGCTTCCGATTCGTCGTAGCTATTGGCGGTATGAATAAAAGTGATAGGGTCGCGAGTTGTCCAGCTTTGGTGTTAACGAGGTATGTAATACCCGACGGTAAAGAAAACCGTCGCTAACTCAACCGAGGCGCGCGATACTACGTGCTCCGACTTAGCAACGATGACTTCATATGAATACACCTGGCATCATCATCCTTGCTGCTGGCCTCGGTACGCGATTTATCCGTGCCGGAGGGCTCGGCAATAAACTGCTGGCACCGCAGGAAAACCAACAACCCCTGCTGGCGTTGACTTTGCAACATGCTCAGGCTTCCGGCCTGCCTGTGTTGCTGGTTACCCGTCCTGAATATCACGCGATCCTTGCGCTTGCAGAGCAATACCAGGTACCTGTCATCACTGTTGCCAGTGCAGGCAGTGGCGAGAGTATTGCGGCGGCAGTAAGGGAAACCCGAACCTGGTCAGGCTGGCTGATTCAGCCGGGTGATATGGCATGGGTAACGGCACAGGATCATCAGCGCGTTGCGAGCTTGCTTACCGCCGGGGCGCAACAGGTACGTCTGTGCTGGGATCAACTGCCTGGACATCCGGTAGGCTTTGCGGCACGTTATGGTGATGCGCTGAGTCAGCTAACCGGTGATAATGGCGCTCGCACCTTGCTGCACCCGGCAATCCTGCAAAAAATCAGTGCGCACGCCGGGGTGATTCGTGATGCAGATCTTCCCGCTACTACAAACCGTTCCTGACACGAACAATATCCGCCAGCGTCGCCAGGGCGATTTCTCCCGGCGTTTTGCTACCAATCGGTAAACCGATCGGCGCATGAATCCGTGTCAGCGCCTGCTCAGACAACCCCCCCAGTACTGCCAGACGCTGAAAACGGCGCTGGCTATTCTTCGCCGACCCCATTGCACCAATATAAAACGCTGGCGTATTGACCGCTTCCATCAGCGTCAAATCATCGATGCGTGGATCATGAGTAAGACAAAGGATAGCTGTTCCCGCTGAAACCCCTGATGTTTCCAGATAGCGCGCCGGATGCAGGCGAAAACAATGCAAATTATCAGCAGGTTGTACTGCCGCAGATAATTGAGCGAATTCGGCATCGCGATGTTCACACACCACCACACGAAAACCGAGCATCAGCGCCAGGCGAATACAATCGTACGCCACCGCTGAGTAACCCGCGATAAACACCGTGGTCACTGCGCCTACCGGCAGAACCACGCTGTTATCGTCATAGCGCAGCGATGTTTGCGTTGAACCGGGAGCGAGAACATGCCACTCATGATCGACCCCCAGCGTGATATAGCGTGTCAGCAACGGGCCACCAGTGAGCGCGCTCTGCATAGCACTCAGGAGCGCCAGCGAGCGTTCCTGAGGTGCAATACACTCCACCAGCACATCCAGGATGCCGCCGCAGGGCAGTTGTACCGGAGGTGCCAGCCCTTCGGCACCGTAACGTACCTGTTCACTTGGCAGAGAATAAGCACCCTGTTGCAACCGCGCCAGAAAATCCTCCTCAATGCAGCCTCCTGAAAGAGACCCCAGCCAGTTGCCTTGCGCGTCAGCCACCAGCATGGCGCCGGGTGAGCGGGGAGCAGACCCCCAGCTGTGCAGTACAGTACATAGCCAGAGGGTCTTACCCTGTTGCAGCCACAACAATGCCTGGTCGATAACGCGTTGATCGAGTGACAACATAGGCTTCCTCCGCGTTAGTGGCTGCCGGGATTCGCGCGTACCTGCGCCACTTTTTTCGTCAGGTCAGTCCAGGCTGGCTGGTCCGGGGCATAACGCTGACGCAGATAGGCCGCAATATCTGCCACCTGTTTATCCGATAAACTGGCAGCAAAGCCGGGCATATAACCGAGTTCATCCATCGCGGGTTTATCGATGCCATGCAACACCACCTGCAACAGGTTATCCGGCGTCGCGCTGGTCAGGCTGCTACTGTTGGCCATAGCCGGACTGACGCCAAATAGCTTCGGTCCGCCCTCGCTGGCGCTGTGGCATGCCTGACATGCGCCTTTGAATAATCGCTCTCCGGCAGCGGTATTCCATGCAGGTTTGATCGACGGTTGCGGCACCGGCTCAGGCAGAACGGTCTGGCCATTAATATCCGCCAGATAATCTGCCATCGCCCGCACATCCGCTTCCGGCAGCGTAGCCAGATGGCTCACCACTGGTGCCATTGGCCCGGCTGCAACCCCATGTTTATCGTCATAACCATTCCGCAGATAGTTGTAGAGCGAATCCGCTGTCCAGGGTTGCGGCGCTTTGCTTAACTGATTCAACGCAGGTGCTTCCCAGCCATCAACCCAGCCACCCGCGAGGAACTGATCGCCGGATTTTTCCGCTCCCATCAGGTTACGCGGGGAATGGCAGGCACTACAGTGACCGGCCCCGTTGACCAGATAGGCCCCGCGATTCCATTCGGTGCTTTTGGTCGGATCGTACTGGTACTCGCCACTACGCAGATACAGCGTATTCCAGCCCGACATCAGGAAACGCATATTAAACGGGAACCGCATATTATTGGGGGGCGGCGTCTGTTCAACGGCAGGTTGTGACATCAGATATGCATACAACGCCTGCATATCTTCTTCGCTTAACTGGCGAAACGAGGTGTATGGAAACGCAGGATAGAGGTGATGACCATCACGGCTGATGCCCTGGCGCATGGCGCGATCGAAGGCGGTAAACGACCAGCTACCGATGCCCGTTTGTTTATCCGGTGTGATATTGGTGGAGTAGAGGTCCCCAAACGGCGTATCCATCTTCAGCCCCCCGGCATTCGTCGCTCCACCCTTGGTGGTGTGACATATCGCGCAATCCCCGGCAGCAGCCACCTGCCGACCGCGTTCGAGCATCTCCATTGACCAGCTACCCGCCTGCGGCGGAGTGACCGGCGCGATAGCCGCACGCCATGGCAAGGCATTGGTGGCGATCCCGATAGCTGCACCGAGTAGACCCGCCGCACCGCCAAAGGCCCATCTACGGCGGTGGGTAGATTTTTTGCGTTGAGGTGTAGGCAATGCGGGGTCAGGCTGTGGGTCCTGTCCGTTCAGTGCCTGGCGTAGTTTGTCCGAGGTGATGGGCAATTCACGAAAGCGGATCCCGGTGGCGTCAAACACTGCATTGGCAATGGCGGCCGCGCTGGGAACCGAAGCGGATTCCCCGGCCCCGAGCGGAGGGTCATACGGGCGCGGCATCATCATCACATCGATATCCGGTACTTCCGGGAAAGTGAGGATCGGATAACCCCCCCATTCCTGGCTGGCGATCTTATTGCTTTCAATCGTCAACTGTTCTTTCAGTACGCGGCTGGTAGACTGGATAACGTTGCCGTGGATTTGGTGTTTAACCCTGGCAGGATTAACCATCATGCCAGCATCGTGGCCGACGGTAATACGCGTCACTGCAATTTCGCCGCTCTGCTTATCGATAGCCACATCCGCCACCCAGGCAGCCCAGGCGGCACCAAAACCGGGGAATTTGCTATGGATATAACGTGCATAGGCGAAGCCGCGACCACGTAACACCCCGGGTTCGCTGCTGCTTTGCATGGGTTCGGTACGTGGCGTCCAGCCTGCGCGGTCGGCGGTGGAACGGATCAACTCAGCGGCGCGTTCATCCTTGATATAACGCAGCCGGTATTCGACCGGATCGACGCCTGCAGCGTGCGCCAGTTCGTCCATATAAGATTCATGGGCGAAGGTATTTGGTAATGCCGACACACCACGTATCCATGATGCGCGCACAATCGGGGCCATATCTTCGACGGTGACGCGCATATGGGGAAAGTCGTAAGGTGGGATCGAGGTGCGATCGCCCATCTCGAAAGCCAGCGCAACCGGGTCAACGCGTCCGGTCAACAGAAGTGCCAGGGTTGGTGCACCGTTGGAAGGATAGGAAGTGGTGAAGTCGTAAACATATGGATTACCCTCATCATCAAGGCCGCCATCCACATCCATCAACTGGGCGGTGCCTTTCGGCTCCCAGACGTGTTCCTGCGCGCGCGTCAGTTGCACGCGCACCGGCTTACCGACGGCACGGGAAAGCAGAGCGGCATCCGCTGCCACATCATCTGCGCAGTTGCGGCCATAACAACCGGCCGCCTCCATACGGTTCACCTCGATATCGTTTTCCGGGATTTCGAACAGCCAGGCGAGGTCAGCACGCAACAGATGAGGATTCTGGGTACCGCTCCAGACCTGCAACCCCATCTCGTCATAAGCAGCCACTGCACAAGACGGGCCAATTGAGCCATGCAGCTGGTAAGGCCAGACGTAATTGCGGGTAAAGCGCTGCGTAACGTTTTCCAGCGCTATATCAACCTCTCCGGTATCATGCACCACACGTGAGGTGCGGGGGTTATCGCGAATCGCTTTTTCGACGTCACGCATATCCGGAAGCATATGCTCCCAGGGCTTCCAGCGAATTTTAAGCGTTTCCATTGCGGCGATGGCCTGATCTTCGCGTTCTGCCACCACGCCGACAAAGTCAGCGATTTGCACCACTTTGACGATACCGTCGAGATGCGCAATCGAGCTTTCATCAATGCTAAGTAGTGACGTCCCGACAAACTGACCGGTGTCATACCCGGCATAGGGCGGGCGGATCACCCGACCATGCAACATCCCCGGCAGGCGCATATCATGCACCCAGGTCAGTTCGCCGGTGGCTTTGGCGGGGATATCGACACGTTGCGAGCTGGTGCCGACTAAGCGATATTCACTGACGGGCTTTAGCGGCACATCGTGAGCAATAGGTAACTGGCAGCGTTGTCCGTTGACCAGTTGCGCGAAGTTCAGGGTGGTGCCATCGGCCAGGCAGAACTCACCGGCATCAAGGGTTAATGCATCAGCCGTGACCTGTAAACGCGCTGTTGCCTGTTGGGTCAACCACTGGCGCGCAACGGCGGCGGCTTTGCGCAGCGGCACGGCGGAAATCTGTAAGGTGGCGCTGGCAATGGTCGCTCCCTGGTTCGGAACGCGGAGCGTATCGCCCAGCACCATCTGCACCTGATCCATACGCAGATTTAATTCTTCTGCGACGATTTGCGTCAACGCGGTTTTCACCCCGGTACCGAGGTCAACATGACCGTTAAATGCCCAGACGTTACCCGCGCCATCGATGGCAAGGAACAGCGCCAGTTCTTTCGGTTTAAGGCTCGGCGTTTGTCCCTTTGGCACCAGACCCGGCGGGGGCTGAATCTCATCAACAATCAGCAACACATTATCAGCATCCAGCAGCTGTTGCTGGGTGGGGACAGCGGAAGGACTCATTGCGGTGCCTCCGCCTGCTGTAAACTGAGTTGTACCGCACGTTTCACTGCGCAGAGGATTTCCTGATGGGTGCCGCAGCGGCACAAGTTACCACTCAGTGCGGAACGGATTTGCAGGTCGCTGGGGCAGGGGAGATCGCGCAGCAGCGCGGCGGTGGTCATGATCATACCATTCAGGCAGTAACCGCATTGTGCGGCCTGTTCTTCAATAAACGCCTGCTGCACCGGATGCAGCGCGTAACGACTGCCCAGCCCTTCGAGGGTAGTCACTGCGCGCTGCCGCACACCAAATGCAGGAATGACACAGGAACGCGCCGCAACGCCATCGATTAACACTGTGCAGGCACCGCATTCGCCGAGGCCGCAGCCATACTTGGGACTGTTGAGCGACAATTCATTCCGCAATACCAGCAATAACGAAGTATCGCGGTAGCTGGTAACTTCTCTTTCTTCGCCATTAACCTTCAATGAATAACAGCGTAAACCTGCAGGTGAAACCTGTGTGACAGACTGTTGTGCCTTCATTTCCATAATTGACCGCCTTACCGAGGAGGCTCACTCGCCCCGGGTTATGGCTGGCTCGTGTCGTCCAGCATTTTCCTGAGCAGATAAACCAGCGCGACTCGTTCGGCCGGATTTAACTGCCCATACGTCATCTCAGTGATGCGAACCGCGTTTTCGGTGGTGTGTCGAATCAGCGTCTGTCCGGACCCGGTCAGCATCACAATTACCTTACGCTTGTCAGTCGGATCGGGGCCGAGGCTGACAAGATCGCGTGCTTTCAGGCGTTCGACCACGCCGCGAATGGTGGCCTGATCGACAGCGGTGTAACGTACCAGGTCATTTTGCGCACTGGGACCATGGTCCCGCAGCGCACAGAGGGTGATAAATTGCACCGCCGTAATCTGTGAATCACCCACATGTTGCTGAAAGATTGCCAAATGACGCTGGTAAACTTTACGCAGCAGATGGCCAACCTGTTGGGTGTAGTCGTAATTGTCTTCCGCTGAGGAAGGGAGATTGTGTGACATAAAAAGGTCCTTTTTCCGGATATTTCCAGGCAGTGTAATGCATTATCACTGCGCTGACAGCCGCTCCCTGCTCAAGATTAACGTGCCCGTGAGGCTTCCGGTGCCACCACTTCGCCTTCGGCAACCACCAGCAGATCGTCAACTTTGATATCGCAGCGACGCAGGGCGATATCCATATGGCAAGGCGTTTTACGTTTGCCGCCGACTTCGGTGTTGGGCCCGGTAGAGAACAGGAAATTGCCGTAAAACGCGCGGGCATCCATACACATGCCATCGTTTTTGTCGTGCAGTCCCATCGCTGTCCACTGCGCACGCGGCTGCAATCCCCAGCCAATATGCGAAATCCCGTACACTTCCGGATCATTGAAGTAGTTCATGTAATCGCGAAGATATTCTGCTTCAAAGCCACCGTGGATCTTCGTCACAAAGCCTTTTTCGATTTCCAGCGTAATACGTTCACGGGCATAGGATTTAAACGGCAGCAGGATGTCGCCCACTTCCAGTACCAGTACCCCCTCCGCCTGATCTTCATTCGGCCAGGTAAACAGGAAACCGCTCGGCCAGTGGTCCCAGCGGCCCGGCTCATCGGCATAACCGTATTCCGTCACCGTCGGATATTGCCCCAGCGGTGCACGGAAATCGCTGCCTGCCTGCGATTTCACCGTCATCATGCGCGCTTTCTCAAGCACCGCCGCAGCGGCCAGCACACGCGTTTTGTCTTCTTCGGTAGGCAACATTCGTGCCAACACTTCCGGTGCTTCCACAGCCAGCAGGATACGCGTACCGGTTTTCAGAATTTGCTCCTGCTCCGGCGAATGCAGCAGCATCATGGTATCGACAATCAGGTCCGCAGCCTCCAGCGCACGTTGGGCCGCAATGTTGCCGGTCAGCGCAGTATCGCCGCAGTAGGCGGTCATATCGTTGCCCATAGCCATGGGATGGTTAAACGCTGGCAGTTCAACGCAATACACTTTTGCGCCCAACCGTAGTGCAGCATCGGTTGCTGCCTGCACCGTGCGTGCATCGGAATAGTGACTTTTCAGAATAGCGACGCTCTGGGTGGCATCGACTTTCGACAGACGTAATACCTGTTCAAACATCTGTCCTAACTGACTCTGATTTACAGCCATTTTGGGTTCCTCTCTGGTTAGATGCCAGACGATATCTGGTGGTCAAATATCAATCTTTTTGAAGTGAATACGCTATATATGATTGTTATAGACGTGTTGCAGAGAAGAGTGCAAGTATTTCTTTTTGTCATAAGTAAATACTATTTAACGTAGTATTGATGCTGTGTTTAACATCATGAGATGCAATTTTCACCACAGCAGTCATTGCAGTTCACAAGAAAATAACTCCATTTTTTATAGTGTATACACTTAATTATTCAGGCGGAGTCGAAGCGGGTACCGCAGGTGTACCTTCAAATCAGATTGAGTTTTGAGAGGGAAATATGAGCAATATGAAACGCATCGCCATCGTCGGCGCAGGTCTTGGTGGCCTCGCAGCGGGTTCGTTGTTACAAAAAGCGGGCTTTAATGTGCAGGTTTATGAACAGAGCCCGGCGTTTTCTCGTCTCGGCGCCGGTATCCACATGGGACCGAACGTCCTTAAGGTGTTCCGCCGTATGGGAATCGAGCAGCAACTGGAAGATCTGGCGTCGCACCCGGATTTCTGGTTCAGCCGCGACGGCGAAACCGGAGAATACCTGTCTCGCATTCCGCTGGGGGAGTTTGCCCGCAAAGAGTACGGCGCGGCGTATGTTACGGTACATCGCGGTGATTTACAGTCGATGCAGATGACCAGTCTGGAGCCGGGTACGGTCCACTTCGGCAAGTGTCTCAGCAGCGTTAAAGACAGCGGCAGCGATGTGGTGTTGTGTTTCCAGGATGGCAGCGAAGAACGTGCCGATATCGTGATCGGTGCTGACGGCATCAACTCAAAACTGCGTGAACACCTGTTGGGCGCAGAAGCGCCGACCTACAGTGGCTGGGTGGCACATCGCGCGCTGATCCGTGGTGAACAGCTGCGTAAATATAACCTCAATTTCGAAGATTGCGTTAAGTGGTGGTCTGAAGATCGCCACCTGATGGTTTACTACACCACCAAATCACGCGACGAGTATTACTACGTTTCCGGGGTGCCGCATCCGGCGTGGGATTTCAAAGGCAGCTTTGTCGACAGTAGCCAGCAGGAGATGCTGGACACTTTCGGCCATTACCATCCGGTGGTGCAGGCGCTGATCGAGTGCAGTGAAAACGTCACTAAATGGCCGTTACTGAATCGCCAGCCGTTGCCAGTGTGGAGTGAAGGACGCATCGTCTTGCTGGGCGATGCCTGCCACCCGATGAAACCGCATATGGCGCAGGGTGCCGCCATGGCAATTGAGGATGCGGCGATGCTGGCGCGCTGCCTGACTGAAACCGGTCTGGAGGACTATAGCACCGCATTCCGTCTGTATGAAGTCAACCGCAAAGAACGTGCTTCACGAGTGCAATCCGTTTCCAACGCCAATACCTTCCTGCGTACTCAGGAGGACCCGGCCTGGGTTTACGGCTATGACGTTTTTGCCGCGCCGCTGAAAAGTGAGGGGGCGTGATGAGCACGTTTATTAGTGGTGGACAGGTACAGGCGAACAATATTCGACAGCACTACCTGCGCTACGGTGGCAAAGGTCCGACCTTGATTCTGGTGCCGGGTATCACCAGCCCGGCCATTACCTGGAGTTTTGTTGCAGAAGTATTTGGCCAGCATTTTGATACCTGGGTGATTGATGTGCGTGGACGTGGTTTATCCAGCAGCGGCGAGGGGCTGGATTATGGTACCGAAAGTTGTGCTGATGACATCAACGCGTTTGCCAGCGCACTGGGTCTGATGCAGTACCATCTGGTGGGTCATTCGATGGGGGCGCGTTTTATTATGCGCGCGGCCGTCAGGAAGCCGGAGGGTGTACTGTCGCTGTCGCTGATTGATCCGCCGGTATCAGGACCGGGGCGTCGTCTCTATCCAGGGCAGTGGCCGTGGTATCAGGATTCGATCCGTGAGGCAGTGCAGGGTATGGACGCAGAAGCGATGAAGAAATATTGCCCAAGCTGGACCGAAGAACAGCGTCAGCTGCGTGCGGAATGGCTGCATACCTGCTACGAACCGGCGATTCGTCGCGCCTTTGACGATTTCCATCAACTGGATATCCATCAATATTTCCACGCGTTGCCAGCCAAAACACTGCTGATGGTGGCAGGTAAAGGTGGGGTGATTCTGCCGGAAGATGAGGCAGAGATCCGCGAACTGCTACCCTCCATTACCGTCGCGCATGTGGAGCAGGCCGGACATATGATCCCCTGGGATGATTTTCATGGCTTCTTCGCCGCTTTTGGTTCTTTCCTTGGCACAACCCTGCAACCGGAGGCTCAGCAATGACCCGTCAATACCGTATCGGCCAGATTGTGCCGAGTTCTAACATCACTATGGAAACGGAAATCCCGGCCATGTTACAGGCGCGTCAGTTGATTCGCCCGGAGTGTTTTACTTTCCACTCCAGCCGTATGCGCATGAAGCACGTCAATAAAGATGAGCTGGCGGCGATGGATCAAGAATCGGACCGTTGTGCGCTGGAATTGTCGGACGCGCAGGTTGATGTGCTCGGTTATGCCTGCCTTGTGGCAATTATGGCGATGGGGCCGGGTTATCACCGCCAGTCACAGCAGCGTCTGGCGGCGGTCACCCGGGAAAACGGTGCACAGGCCCCGGTGATTAGCAGTGCCGGGGCGCTGGTGGACGCATTGCATATCATGGGTGCGAAAAAAATCGCGCTGGTGGCCCCTTATATGAAGCCGTTGACTGAGTTGGTGGTGGATTACATTCAGCGCGAAGGTATTGAGGTAACCGTCTGGCGAGCGCTGGAAATTGCCGATAATCTCGCGGTCGCCCGTCACGATCCCGGCAATCTGCCGGGCATTGTTGCTGATATGCCGCTTGATGATGTGGATGTTGTGGTGCTGTCGGCTTGCGTGCAAATGCCTTCCCTGCCAGCCGTGTCCAAAGTGGAAGCACAGACCGGTAAGCCGGTGATCACCGCCGCGATTGCCACCACCTACGCGATACTCAAGGCGCTTGAACTGGAGCCGGTGGTTCCCGGAGCCGGTGCGTTGCTGTCCGGAGCCTGGTAAGGAGAAACATGATGACACAAAGCGCCAGTGACAATTATGCCGGTGTCTGGGGCAACCGTATTGGTTTTGGTCAACGTCCCGCTCTGCTGATGATCGATTTTCTGCAAGGCTACACCACCGAGGGGGCACCTTTATTTGCCCCGGGCGTTGTGGAGGCGGTGCGGGAATCAGAAGAACTGCTTGCGACGGCGCGCCGCTGCGGTATTCCGGTGATCCATACACAGATTCGTTATCACCCGCAACACCAGCGTGACGGCGGTATCTGGGTGAAGAAAGCGCCGGTGATGCGCGACATGGTGGAGGGCAATCCGCTGTCGGCTTTCTGCCCGGAAGTGTTACCGTTTCCGGAAGAAGTGGTGATCACCAAGCAATATGCCAGCGCATTTTTTGGCACCGCCCTGGCATCGCTGCTGGTGACGGAAGGCATCGATACTCTGATCATCGCGGGTTGTTCCACCAGCGGCTGCGTGCGCGCCAGCGCCGTGGACGCTCTGCAGTACGGTTATCGTGCCATGGTGGTACGTGAATGCGTCGGCGACCGACACGCTGCCCCGCATGAAGCCAACTTGTTTGATATCGACAGTAAGTATGGCGATGTGGTGTCCAAAGCCACAACGCTGGAATATCTGGGACAGTTCAGCGCCCGCTAAGGGCGCTTATTCACCTGCACAGAGCACGCACAAAGAACAGGTTTCGCTGCACAGCGAAGCCTATAACACATGCCCATCAGGGTTTATTGCGCTCGGAGAAAATCATGACTGTTGCTACAACCCGTCCTGCTGTACTGGCAGACAAGGACACTGCCGCGATTTACCGTAAGATCACCTGGAAACTGATTCCTTTTCTCTGTTTATGTTACCTGGCGGCATATCTGGACCGTATCAATATCGGTCTGGCGAAGCTGCAAATGGCAAGCGATCTGTCGCTGAGTGAAACCGCGTTTGGCCTGGGAGCCGGGCTATTTTTTGTCGGTTATATTCTGTTTGAAGTGCCGAGTAATCTGATTCTGCAACGTGTTGGCGCGAAAATCTGGATTGCGCGTATCATGATCACCTGGGGGTTACTCTCCACCGCGACATTGCTGGTGCAGACGCCGATGCAGTTCTACATTGTGCGTTTCTTACTCGGCGCGGCAGAAGCCGGGTTCCTGCCCGGGGTGTTGTTCTATCTGACTAAATGGTTCCCGTCGTGGCGTCGCAGCCGCATCATCGCGCTATTTATGATTGGTCTGCCGCTCTCCAGTTTGATTGGAGGGCCGCTTTCCGGCTGGATCATGGGTAATTTTCATGAGGTTTACGGCCTGCGCGGTTGGCAGTGGTTGTTCCTTCTGGAGGGCATCCCGAGCGTGCTACTGGGCGTGATGACTTTCTGGTTACTGCCGAACAGCGTGGAAAGCGCCAGCTGGCTAAGTGAAGATGAAAAACAGGCGGTAAAACGTGAGCTGGCCACTGATGAAGGCGAAGCGAAAGGGGGGAAACATCGTCTGCGCGATGGCTTGCTGAACATCCGCGTGGTAATGCTGGGGGGGATCGACTTTTCCATTCTGCTGAGCGCCTATGCGATGGGCTTCTGGATGCCGACCTTTATTAAAAATGCCGGAACCACCGATATCACCACCATTGGCTATCTGACGGCGATCCCCAGCCTGGCGGCGCTGATCGGGATGCTGGCGATTGGCGGCAGTTCCGACCGGATGCGTGAGCGCCGCTGGCATATCATCGTGCCGTTTATAATTGGCGCAGTGGCGATGGGAGCCAGTACCTTTTTCTCCCATAACGTAATGATGACGGTGCTGCTGTTCTCCGTAGCGCAGGCGATGATTATCGGTGCCGTTCCGGTATTCTTCAGCCTGCCAGCCACCTTCCTGAAAGGTACGGCAGCTGCAGCAGGGTTTGCGCTTGCCTGTTCAATCGCTAATATTGCCGGGCTGGTGAGTAACTCTGTGATGGGCATTGCGCTGGATCTTACCGGCAGCGGCAACGGCGCGCTATGGTTCTTTGCAGTATGTCTGTTGCTGAGCTGCCTCCTGGTTATTGCTTTGCCGGGTAAACTTGTAAATCGATAATATTTATACTCATGAATTAAGTTTTATAGGTAGTGATTATAATTTTTTCACATAGATC
>NZ_JMPR01000034.1 GCF_000735525.1 Tatumella ptyseos ATCC 33301
AGATCCTTTGCATCCATATCTATAATTGTAAGTTATTATTTGTCTGAAATTCTGCCTGGTGTGTTGTGAGTAAAAGAAAATCGATGAGGTTCATTCTAAATGACATGCAGGAATAAGTTATCCAGTGTTTTGATGATGAGACAGGTTTAACAGGCAATAAACAAATTACGATTTCAATAGGAAATTTCAAGGCGGAGTCCACCCGGGGTGATTCATTGACATCCTGGGTGGAACTCTTATTAACTAATTTAATTAGGCTTGGTGTGAACTATGAAGAATATAATATTTATACATGGCGCATGGCATGGTGGATGGTGCTGGAAAAAAATTGAACCTTATTTTTCAGACGATGAATATAATGTTTTATTTTTTGATATTCATTCATCAAAAAATCCGGATGACGATATGAGCTTTGAGGGAAGCATTAATCTTCTGAAGGAAAAAATAGAAAAAATGACTGGCGATGTTATTCTTGTTGCTCACTCAATGGGAGGGATGTACGCCACTCAAGTATCTGAATACTTTGTCAACAAAATAAGTAAGATTATATATGTAAGTGGTTTTATCCCAAAAGATAATCAGTCGTGTTTAGATCTTGCGTTAAATGATGTTGGGATCGTTAAGTTCGGGCTGATATTTAACGATGCTAAAACACTAGTCACTGTTGATGAGAAAATTATACGGCCTGCATTTTACAATGATGTGTCAGAAGATGATTATGCATTTTGCCGGGAAAATATCAAACCACAGAACTTTTCCCATTACACCACTAAAGTAAAACTGGCAAGTGATAATTCAAAAAAAACAACCAGGATATTTATTCGATGTATGAGAGACATGGCAATAACCCCAGGATTCCAGACAATTATGGCGTTGGAAAATGGTTGCGATATTTATGATTTGGATTCCGGGCACTCACCATTTTTATCTAAAGTTAATGAGTTTGTTGATTTAATTAAGAAGTTTTAATTTATGGTCGGGGTGAATTTACTGCTACCCATTAAATTCGGGAGGTTATTATTGTGATAAATGAAAATCTGCTATGTTCTTACGGATTTTATCGGGTAAGTAGGCACTATTAAAAAAAGCAGGTGGCGGTAAGTTTATTATTTTCTTTTGCTGAAAGAGAAGTAAGACTTTTGGCTTAATGAGATATTGTTGAATAAATCGAACTTCTGCTGATCTGAAGGATTAGATCACACATCATGCAGGAATACAGGTCGGCCCCTGGCAAAGCAGAAGTTCAATATCACCAACCGGCGAAACTACAATCAAGCTCTTATTAACATTGATGCCATCATTTTGTGGCTGGGTGATAACGTGATTCAGGCATGGTGTAAGCAGGCAGTTCCGGTACCGTATGTGCCCTGAATAAAATGACGAAGACAGATGTGCCAGAAAGCATGAGTGATAGGATTCGCAGAGAGGCAGAAAAGCAAAAAACCCGCCTAAGTTTCCTTAAGCGGGTTTCTGAAATTTGGCTCCTCTGACTGGGATCGCCTTTGTCATTAAATGATTGTTTATCAAGCTAAAACAAAAATTTTAGTTTGTCAAGACCACCAAGTTGACCACCAATTATTGGTCTAACTTTTCCTTCATGTAATCAAGTCGAGTACTATAGCTATCATACTTAAATATGAAGCAAGTGAGCGAGCTATGCCTAGCGTATTTCAGATAGATCAAACAATTATAAAATCACTTGATGACAAAATAGCTCGTGAATTGATAGCAAGGCTGTGTCGTGCTGAGCTCCGAAAGCAATCACTTCCTGATTCCTGTGTTACTTGGGGTGGTGATCAACGGGCTAAAGATGGTGGTGTTGATGTCAGGGTTGATTGTGCGACCACGTTAATTTCTCCTAATTTTATCAAAGCAAGTCAGACCATATTTCAGGTTAAAGCCGAAAAGTTTCCTCCAGCAAAAATTACGAAAGAAATGGCGCCTTGTGGAGATATTCGCGCTATTTTCCATGAAATTAGTCAGGTTTCAGGTGCTTATGTCATTGTCTCAACGAAAGATGATATTTCGGATGAAGGATTGCGAACGCGTAGAAACGCAATTCAGGAATGTTTAGCACAGCATGGGTTTATCTCATCTGTTACGTTTGATTTTTATGATAGCCGCCGAGTCGCTGATTGGGTTGAAGAACATCCGTCGGTAATGACATGGCTGCGATACTGTATCAATCAGCCGCTGCGTGGATGGCGTCCTTATGGGCCGTGGGCGTATGACGAAGAAAACGTTGAAGCTGAATATTTGCTTGATGATAAAACCCGCGTATTTATGCCTGATAAAGATGAAGGTAGTAATGTTTCCGAAACGATTTCGACATTGCGTAATCAATTGGGCAGCTATGGAACTGCCTCGATTCGAATCGTTGGATTATCGGGCGTGGGTAAAACAAGGCTTGTTCAGGCGCTTTTTGATACGAGAGTATGTCCGGATACAGTTTGTCCCCACAGAGATCATGTCGTTTATACCGATTTAGGGGATGAGCCAAATCCAGCGCCACAAATTATGCTGGAACAATTAGTGGGTATCGATTCTGGTACCATTGTTATAGTGGATAACTGCGGTATTGTGACACATAACAAGCTTACTGGTTATCTCAAGAACAAAACGGTCAATATTAAACTTATTACAATTGAATATGACATTCAGGACGATATACCAGAAAAAACATCATGCTATAGACTGGAAGGTACGACACCGGAGGTTATTTTTAGTCTTTTAAAGAAAAAATTTCCTCAGCTCTCAACTAATGATATCGAACGGATTGTTGATTTTTCTGATGGTAATGCTCGTGTTGCTTTTGCTTTGGCATCTACTGTTGAATCTGGAAACGACTTATCCCAGCTACGAGAAAGGGAACTATTCGAAAGACTTTTTCGGCAAAAGAATGACCATGATGATAGCTTGCTGAGATGTGCTGAAGCTGCCAGTATTCTGTATTCATTTGATGGCGAGGATTTATCAAATAACGGCGAACTGGCTAAGTTGGCAGGACTGGCCGAGGTAAGTCCGTTAACGTTTTCAAGACACATGGTTGAACTGAAACGTAGAGGTTTATTACAATCGCGGGCGGAATGGCGAGCGCTTTTACCTCATGCCGTGGCGAATAGATTGGTAGTGCGGGTTTTGGAAACGGTTCCTGCTGAACATTTGATTCAGGTATTCATAGAACAGGGCAGTAAGCGTATTGCACGATCGTTTACCCGACGACTTTCATTTCTGCATAATTGTCAGGAAGCCGTGAAAATAGCGGAAAAGATGCTGTCAGCTTCTGGCTATCTTGGTGATTTTTCAAAACTCGGGTCTTATGAGGAACAGATGGTTGCGAATTTGGCTCCAGTTAATCCGTCTGTCACCCTTGATGTAATTTCCCGGCTGTGTGATGAGTCAACTTCAGAGACTCATGAGGACAGTTCCAGAGAATATTTTGCACGTTTGGCCAAGTCTATTGCGTATGAAACTCTATATTTTAATGATGCTGTTTTGATACTAAAAAAGCTTTACCTCTCTGAGTTAAACGAGAAAAAAAAGAAAGAAATAAGAGAAATAATATCATCACTTTTTTTCTGTCATTTATCAGGAACAGAAGTTGGACCGATTGAACGCCTAGGTGTTGTGAATAATTTTCTGAGTAGTACCAATAAAGCTGAGTATGAGTTGGGTATCGATTTGTTGATCACCGGTCTAAAAACGCAGGGCTTTAATGCTCATTACAGTTTCAGTTTTGGCGCCAGAAGTCGAGATTACGGTTGGTCCCCTAAGTCTGAAAAAGATTTTGTATTATGGTTTTGTACTTGGTTTGAACGGGCGCTCTCAATTGGCGAGCAAATTTCCGTTGACGGAAAAAGAGTTAGAGAGGAGATCAGCAAATCTTTACGTGTCGTATGGGGTGTATCCAAAATTGAAACTATGCTAATCCATCTGGCAGAAAAATTTCGAATAATTGATGGTTGGCCGGAAGCGTGGCTACTATCAAAAGTGTTATTAAAAAATGGGAACAATACATGGTCTGATGAATCGTTAGAAAATCTGAAAAAATTCGAGATGATTCTCAGGCCTGATGACCTTATATCTGAAGTCAGAGCCAGAATTATCGCCAGAGGGGGGATGGTCGAACACCTTGAAGAGGGAATGAACAACCTTTCCTATGAAGAAAAACGAATTTTATGTACCAAGAACACAGAGCTTTTAGGTTTAAGGTTAGCTGAGGATAAGGCTATCTTAAAACAGCTACTGCCCGAATTATGCGAACATAATAAAAGCGGTTTATATGATTTTGGGCTAGGAATTGGAAAGTCTGGCTGTGATGTTGATTGGATATTACAGGAAATAAGAGTTTATTTAGCCAATGACAATAATGGGCAGGTTAACTTAAGCCTATTAAAAGGGATTATTAATAACTGGAAAGCTCGGGCTATGTTTGAAGTTGAGGGATTTCTAGACAGCGCCGTCTATGATTCAGTATGGAACAAACGATTTGTTGAAATTCAAGGAGTGACATTTCTTAATGCAAATGCATTTAAACGTTTATGCTATATATTAGAATTGGGTGAGTGTCCATCGTACCAATTTTCATATCTTGTAAATGTGGGGGCTGATAATTATTTCACTGTAGCACAAATTGAGATAATACTTCGTAAGTTATGTTTAAAGCAAGACAATGCTGGCACTATTTCAGCTTTAAATATTTTATTTATTATAGTTCATAATGCAAAAAAACATGACCCAAAATATAAGCTTGAACTGGTGATATCCATAGGTAATTTTTTATCGTGCATGGACTGGGGGAAAGTTGACCGGGATGACGCCATGATGTCTCATGACGTTTGTGAAATGCTCCATTTTTTCTTAACTGATAAAAATTCAGAAAGTTTCATTGCTGATATATTGAATAGAATGATGTCTACTATATCAAGTTGCTGGTATCGTTTTGATGAAACGCTAAAAAACGCAATAAGAACGTTCTTTAAACATTACCCAGCATTGTCATTAGATATAATATGTAAGCCTGATGAAGATGGACTGTATGGCATTGCAAGCGAACTCACTTCAGCATCTTTGATAGAAAGAGAACAAGGCGGTGCTCTGGAGTCAGTCTCGGCTAAAATTCTTATTGAATGGTGCAATAAAGATAAACATCCTGAATCCCGTCTGGAATTTGTTGCTGATGGATGTAAGTTAATTGAATCACACAAGGATGGTGATAGATATATATCTGAAACAGCCATCAAGATCCTGGAATTTTCTTCAAATAAATCTAAAATAATATCGTGCTTTATTGGGCGTTTTTTCCCCAGTTCATGGTCTGGGTCATTGGCAAATATTTTGGAGTCATACTTACCATTACTTGACGATTTTGTCATTGCAGGTGATGAAATCACTAACTCAGCAGTTGAAGAAGCAAAAAATAAATTAATAACATGGGTGGCTTTAGAAAGGCGTAGTGAATACGAGAGAAACAACAGCCAGAATCTTAGCTTTGAATAATAAAGCGCGCATATTATTTACCACAGGGCAACTTTTCTTGTTCCGTCGGTGACCAGCATAAGTTGAGGTAGTGACATGTCTGACAACAGACTCTTTCATCAATTTGTAAAATATGACATTTGCTGTTTCTACGATCGTACACAACTTGATGAGCGCAATGATGTATTTCCTTATCGGTAAAGATAACTTTAAGATCGGTAGAGCGAATACTAATAGCGGAAATCTCAATGGCACAATTCTCAGAATGGCATTGTTCCCATGAATGAAAACGGCATGAATCTATCAATGGGCTATTACGAAGATAATGATTTTCGGTCCCTGTAACTACCAACCATTCAGTATGATAGTTTTTTATGTTTTTGACCATCAAAGGGAAATTATTTGTAGTCGAAGATGCTGATGGAAAGCCCGGAAAATCTTCAACAGAGGAAACCGTTAGTCTGCGGCCTAACTCTTCTTCGCAGGTAGTATGAAGTTCCTGAAAGCAAGCTGTAATAGAATCTAAATGCGTCGTGAGATCGCCTGCATCTGTAGCGCAATTTTGGGTGTATTCGAGCGTGTAATGCTCCCCGTGTAATGCTCCCCTTTGTTTGCTACAACAGCTAAAACGCCATCATGGCGTTGCAGAATGAGTACCGGATAAATCAATACTTGTGGTTTTACTCTAAAAAGTCGGCTGCCTGTTTCTTCGTAATGAACGTGTAGGCCATAAAATGCAGAGTTCAATGAATTAATATCAACATATTCTTTTATTTGCGCAGGGCGCAAAGGAAACGGAATTTCTTGTGCCAGTACTGAACAGTGTAAAAGATTAAACAAAGCATCGACATCGCTTTTGTATGTTTCCAGCTTGAAAACTTTAATATCGCTTGTACTTACTCTGCCATCAACAAACGTTAGAACAGGGTTTGTAAATACTACCGTCCATTGCCCACTGGAGAGAACAGCACAAGGGGGGTTATGCTCGTATTCCTTTTTCATGGTACACACGTAACCCATGATCTGTTTCAGATAGTCATGCCATTGTTTTGTAACAGGTGATTCATCTTCAGGCTTATCATCCAGAATATGGCGGATTGCGGCGGCAATAAGATCGTCGTCCGTGGCTCTCGTTTCGGGATTACGGGCGGAAACAAAAGGTTTATCCCAGGCTTTTGCTTCAAAAATCATTAAAGGTGCTTTTGTTTCTTCCTTTAAGCCAAGGTAATCCATAAAGCGTGTCGTTTCGGCCTTTATTCTGGCTTCTTCCGCCACATTACCTTTTGCACCCAGACGCCAACCCAGAATTGTCAATAGACGATCGAAGAACAGGATGCGCGTATGATGTTCAAGCAGCGTTTTCTTGCTCTCTTTCGAATAGGGATCAAGATCCTCATTTTCAAGAGACTGTGTCATATCCTCAATTAATGTGGATAGATCTCCACGAAACTGATTACGCAATTGATGTTCGTTCACTGAATCAATTCCGGCAGCCGGTAAAGCAGGCGTCTGGCTGCGGGCCAACCGGCTGCCAGAAAAATATCCAGACTCTCTATCAAACGAGCTCGTCTGTTCTCATCTTCAAAGATGGTTTTATGATCGGCAAGAAACACGCCCATCATTTTTACCAATTGTTCCATTCCCAGCGTTTCGTTCTGGAAACCGGATTTTTCTGCATGACTTAACGCATGAGCCATCAGATCGAAACATTTGGCAGGATCGACAGGAACAAGCGTTTCAAGCAACTCCAGAAGATAATAAACAGTATGTGGCGAGCTGCAATCACCAATACGGCGCATGTGTAATTCAGTTTCGTTCAGAAATTGCTTAAGTTCTTCATATTCTAATGATGTCTTGTCAGAATTATGCTTCCCTTCACAAGCGAAACGAAGTTGTAGACATGCCCTGTCTATAATCGCAAAGCAGTGTTTTACGTTTTCCCTTTCGGCCTCTGTCAGGTCAGTATGGGGGGAGTATTGTTCCAGTTTTTTACCAGCAGCATCAATAATGCTATAGGCCATATCCAGCGCCCGATGCCTGACTTCTGTATCCTTCAGTTTACTTTGTCTGGCAAGGCCAAAAACAAATCCTTCTCTTAATGTAAACAGGACTTGATTAAGCTCATCATGATAAACGGTGGGTTCGGTAATCCAGCCCTGGAGAATATGGTACGATTCTCTGACTTCATGGACTCCCCAGAGAATTGCCAAATCGCCGCTGACCAGAGTACGAATACGTTTCTGGCGTTCGGGATGGTCATTAAAACGCCCCAATAGCTTCTGAATAAGGCAGAAAGAACGGGTTGGCTCGGTATGTAACAGATTTCTTATTCCATCCCCAACCGTATGCTCTATTACACCGGTATTGGTTTCCTGCTCCAGCCGTTCACTCAGGTAACGCCATACGCTATCCCGATCGACATCCCACAGCCGTAGCAGCCGTACTGATGCCTGTAATCGAACGGCCGGATGAGGATCAATCAACATTCTTTCAATATCTGGTTTCAGTCGCTCATACAGATCGGGGCGTAATGGAACAACATCGAGAATAATCTGTGCAGCATCAATCCTCGGTACAGGTGAGCCCCAGCTAACACTATCTTCAAAGTTTTCTTCTGTATCTTCATTCAGGATTGGATCAGTTGCACAGGAAGCGAGATGTACTAAATCTAAAAAATGAGATGTCAGTTTATCAGCCCGATCGTCGTCTAGCGGAGGCAGCAATTTCTGTTCAACAGCAGCAGCGCAGGCCCGGACAATGACATCCTCAGCGGTTGTACGCACATAGGTATGGGCGTGTTCCAGATTGAGCTGCTCATGAAGCGGTTCGAGAATGCTAAAAACATCCTCCAGCGATAATTCGGATGAAAGCGTGTTATTCGTTGTTAAACCCAACGCAGTTTTAGCGGTTTTGACCGCGTTGATAAGAGTGATGTTGTCCGGTTCGTTCCGATCCAGACCATCGATAAAATCGTAAGGTATATCGGTGCTGACTGTAACGGGGGAAATGTTGAAAAGCCTCTTATTACCAGCTGTTTCACCATCCCTTGGGGTGTTCTTCAGGAAATTTCTGGCTTGTACAGTCTGAAGATTCTCTGAACCAATTGTACTGAAAAGGCGGTACAACAAACTGGTTTTTGCTTTCTCAGGGTAAACATAATCAGAGAGGTCATACTGAAAGGCGGAATTTTCCAGTTCTCGCCGCTCATGCTCTGAACGATGCGTAATTCCCATAGCGACCAGATCGATAGCGTCTTTACGGGTATCTTCATTTTGGATAAATGCTTCTTGTGCAGCAACAGGCCAGAGAAAATCAATCAGGCCATCATTGCGTCTATTTGCAGCCAGAAAGATTCTGGCCCAGAAAATTGCCAGCGAAGCTTTTTCACAGATAAGTCTTGCCAGAACGAGCGCGTCGGGTTCGGGCGCGCTTTGCAAGCGCTGAAATAATTTTTTAACCAGTACCTCTCCGTCATGAGCATGTTTACCATCAGGATCGTGCGCCCAGATATAGCTGCGATCGGCCTTAAGGTAAATATCATGCCCAAGAACGGGCACATGCATCACAGGTGTATCTAAGGGATGACGTCGAGCAACATACCCGCTTATTGCGCGCACTGCGGCATCCACAGCTAGACTAGGATATTGTTCGAGAAAACGGGAGAAATATTCTCCAAGTGAATAACGAGCCGATTCATAATCTTGTCGGGCATTTGACCTCAGAGGCAGGATTCGGCTGTTTCCCAGCGTTGTTTCCCGTTCTTCTGTGACATCATGGGTATAGACAAACTCGAATACGTTAACTACAAACTCAGGCGCACAATCTCCGATTTTCTTAATGTTGTAACAGAGCACGGGGATCTCTTCTGAACCAAAGCGTTGGAGACGTTCGGAAGAAATAAGCTGCTCCAGTAAATGGCAGGATGCCTGCACATCGGTATTGATAGTATCTGTAACGAGAAGAATAGCGCTTCTGACAAAATAATCTGGTTCACTCAGCGCAAGGGCGTAGGAAAACACAGCGCGACTGGCTGTCCCCAGCATATTGCATAAGGGTTTATCGGTAACTCGCTTGATAAGCGGGTACAACAGAAAGCGTAATGTTTCTGCGACCTTATGTACCTGGGGCGTCAGCGCTGCTACCAGATATACCCATGGAAGAGCTACAACCTCTTTTTCATCTTCAAAACGTATTGCCAGCGCTCCGCAGATATGACTGAGCGTGGTTATCATCTTCTCATCATCGGCAGCCACTCGTTCAGCAAGCCAGAGCAGGTCATGTTGAGCAGTGGGATAATCTGCCGCAATCCGACCCGCCGAACTACGAATGATAGGATCGCCATCTTTGTCGTTGACCAGATAACTCACTGCCTGCCAGAAACGGTAATGGTTATTGTCATAACTCCAGATTTCCTGAAGTACAAAACCGAGCGCCGGGGATAGCATTAGCCCCAGTGCCTGTTGTTTGTGGAAACGTAATGTCCCCGCAATTAGCGTTTCTGGATCGAATGATGTCTGGGCCGCAGCGTAGTCAAACAAAAGGTGATGGCGAAACTGTATCCGACGGTCATTTTGTTCCCGAATCAACACCCCTTCGCGGCAGAGTGTATCGATCATGTCGGCATCCGTGTCCGCAAGCAGGGATGAAACACTGAGTGAACGCGCATTAATCATGGCATCCACTAATGTTTTTATATTTCGTGTGGCCTTAAGCCCATGAGCCTCAACGCGACGTTGCCAGTACAGTTTTAAGAGTTCTGACTGAGACGAAATATCCGTCAACCTGACACCCGTCTCTTGGGAAACCAGTTCTGCCAGTAGTCTGGTATTAAACGGGACTTTCGCTAGATCCCGCAGTTTTTTAGAAGCGCCCTCAAGGGACGTAGCCAGAGATGGAGATTTTTCCAGTAGTTGGAGAAATTCATCATCTGACCAACGTGGGATAACGATGTGGCGAACTGAAGAGAACAGAGTATCAGCACGTTTAGCAACAGGAGGGGTACCTTTAAACAAATCACGAAGTTTTACCCCCATGCGCAGATCAAAGCTGCGTATAGAAGCAACCACTCGCCATCTGCCACCCCAAGCTAACACTTGCTCAATGAGTGGGCGAAAAACGGCCTCTCCCTTGCCCCCTCTGGTGGCATCCAGCGCATCTATAATCAGCCAGCTCTGATATGAACCATCCCACGCCTGAAGCACGTCGGTCAAACTATGTTCAAGCCTGAGTTCATGGGTTAGGTGCCCGAGTGACTCAACGGAATAGCGATCAACGGCCAGTTCCAGTACATCATCTCCCCGTTCGCGTAGGCTGCGGGCCAGTGCATTCAGCACTCCGCTTTTACCCGCTCCGGGTTCACCAATAATTAATAGCGAACCTGACTGTACGGCTTGCTCAACTTCATTCTGACACTCCCTGCGGAGGGTAACGGGCTGGCCTGACTGACTTTCAATGGCCTCATATTGATTAAGGGAAGCAGCAATCTCCTGAGAATGCTGTTGAAGTCGGGCAATATCATCCTTGTAGCGAGGAGGTGCTGCGAGTTCGATCCCTTTCCCTGCTAGCTCGTTGCGAAAAGTTGACAGATCGCCGCCATCACGGCTGGACATCATTTTTCCGCAAATTTCGGTAAGAACACTTAATGCTGCCGTTGCCTGTGTGCCTTTAGCAAGGATCTGAGTAAGCCGTGAACAGGCGAGTAAAGCCATGTTTTCAACATCAATCACCAAAACAATAACCAGGCGGCAAAGTTCAGATACAAGGTGAGGCGGTAGGGGCGCGGAGGTTATGCTATTCCAGGCTGTGGAAATACAGCGTTCAAAAATGTTATACGCCTGTACCTGCTTTTGATTCATCGCTCCGCTGCCGTGCTGAGAAAAAAGAGATAAGGCAGCAGGAAGAACGTCGCGAATTGAAGCCGAAGCTTTGGTACTGACGGCTAATACCAGACGGTCTTTATCCGGATCGAGAGGTCGATTCCAATCCAGAGAGCCATTGCCATCCCGGCAGGTTAGCCACTGTCGGACAAACTGTTCCACAGTCCGATAAAAAGGCTTTTTTTCATCATCTGAAAGCGACAGCGTTGTTTTCGCCTGAATGGCGATAAAACCACTTACGGATGTAGCCACCAGTATATCGTCAACGGGCGCTTCGGTTTCAAAGCGCAACCAGACGGGAGATGCCTCGCCCAGTCCTAATCGTGCATCCAGTCTGCTACCAGACAGGAGCTGAGCGGCAAAGTGAGCCCCCAACTGCTGCTGAAATAAAATACCACTACTGGTTGCTGCTCCACCGCCATTTGCGGGACCGTTCAGATTGATGTCAGACAAGTTTCACCTTCATATAATGAATGCTGTGCTTTAGCACTATTCTACCTGTTCTTACGGATTATTTTACGGATGGTTTATTAGTAAAACAAAGCGATAAAAAACTCTGAGAAGGATAGTTAGCATCGTTTGCTACCCTAATCCAGAAAACCAGCCGTTGCGGAAAGCCTAATCGAGCAACACGAAACCATGGCAGAGTGGCTATGGATAAAGCGTATTGGCAGGATAGTTTATAACCGCCTCTGACAGCGCCGCAAAAAACGTCCTTCTGACACCCTATCCACAAAGGGGCGCAGCAACATTGCAACCTTCATCGCTTCCACTTCGTTAATATGGCAGTCACCATCGCGAAAGAGCGCCATCATGCCACGAAGCAGATAATCATACAGGGACGAATTTTTTTCATGAACCGGACTTTCCATCCGATACTTTTGCAATGCTGTTACCACGGACTCATGGTCTTCCTGCGAAGCGCCGACGCTACTACGGATATAACCCCAGTAATTGACGGTAGTCTTGTTTAACAAATAGAGAAAAGCGTCGCAAAGTTGCTCAAACTCATTAGCCTTAAAGTATACCCGGCGAGTATAGATATTAAAAAAATCCTGTAGTTCAGTCAGCAACGTTAGCAAACTCTGTTTGCTGTCTATCTGTTCAACAGAGATATTACTTTCCGGTTGGTAGTTTGAATAAATATCATCGGATGTATAGGGAATATGGCGGGGGGAGCGAAATGGCAGGCGTTGCCAGCCTCTGCGTTCTGGGAAGTAATTAGCACAGTACCAGCTATCTGCCACAGGGATTAATTTCTCCATCAGCCAGCGATATGTTGTCAGTGCATCCCAGTAATTACGAGGTCCGATGGCGTCCTCTTCCCTATTATCAAGATTATAGCGACTGGGAGGTTGCCAGATTAGCGCTACGCGATGATTAGTCAGGCGATGACAATTGGGATCGCGGCTGGCTAATAGCGTGACGTGATGCCCTTCATTCATAATCTCATCTTTATGCCGAGTGAAAACCATAATACGCTCACGCACAGGGTTAAATATCGACCACTCGCCTTCGGTATCCAGATAGTCATGATGTTGACAAAAGATGTCGATGCGACCCCATAGCCAGAAAGGAATGGTGATGAGATGAATATTATCGCCGAGTGGCGTACTGTTTGAAAAATCAACAGTCCGGCAAATCCGATCAATTTTTTCCATACGCTGTTTGTAGCATTTCCAGAATTTGTCAAAAGCCTCACAGAGCGAGCGGGTTTCATTTAGGGTAAGCAGAAGACGACAGTTTCCAATGTCGCAATAATAATTCTCGCCATGAGATTCTTTTAAAACCCATGGTCTGACTCCCGCCTCCGGTGGGCTACCGACCCCTTCGAAGGCTGAATTTAGCAGGTTACTCGGACTCATTGTCAGCAATACATGGCTATAGCGGCCATTTCGAAAATCAATAAAACAGGAAAGGGGGTTCCCTTTCAGGTTAGGTAAAAACGCCTGAATAAACACATGATCATTCTGAAGCGTATAGGTATCACCAGTAATGTGTTCATATGGATGTGTGTAATTTCGCCAGGCAGAAGATTCGTTATAGTCCCACACACCATAGTTTTTGATATTTAACAGTGCTCGTTCGCCATAAAACAGAGCCACCCAGCTCTCGTGACAAAAGCGATACAACAGATCTGGACAATAAGGATTTTTCAGCCAGTCGTGGATCAATTCCGTATCAAGTAGGCGATGTACTATATTCTGATCCTTAAAAAGAGCCTCTTGTTTTTTGTATTCCGCAATTAACTTCGCTGACGCTTTCTCACTGAGGAAAATGTAAAACTCATTGATATTCACCTGCCATTTTTCCCGATGTTCATTAAAGCGCTCGACAGTGGAAATATATTGACTTTTTGTTAATTTTTTATAACGTTTCACTTCGTATAACGAATAAATGTCCTGATTGCCGTGCTGACGATGCGTAAAAATATCCGCCCCAAATTGTGATTGGCCGGAAAGGCCAATCGTCATGGCATCAACTATCTCGCCGTCTTCGATTTTCAGCCGTTTTTTGATGAGCTCACAACAAAATAGTTCAAACGTTTTCTGTTCCATAAGCTCCAGTGGTAAATAAGCATCTGCTTTCCCTACTGGCGGCCCCAGCTTTACAATCTGTTGTTCTGTAATATTCAACGGACTCCCTCCGAAAAATTGGTGAAGATGATACTTTCGCGACCAATGCTATATTTATAACAATCTGCGATCTGTATTCCACCACTTCCTATTGCTGTTTTCGATAGAAAGCGGTACCTTTTACTCGTACCTGCAAAATCAGGTGCCGGGATTGGAACCCCGAAATGTTACAGGCGACATACGACGCGCCCGCGTCTTTTTTATGTCGTGCGCTCGGCTATACCTCAATGGTGGGCTGGGCGGGGGCACCGTAAGGTGCGCCGGTTGCCTGTAACGCCGGTAGTTCCAACCCCGTTCAGTCCACCACCATGAGATTGGAACCTCTGGTGGTGGGTTTTAAACCCGTTACAGGAGGCCGCCTCTATGGCTACGATCCCCACCCAGATTCACCCGTTACTTTCCGTTCCCTTTAACGCTGACACCGATTTCACCGTTTTAGCCGATCACTGCGAAAAGCTCGCTGAAGCGCAGGCGGAATGCCTCGACCCGGCGCTGAGAATGGCGCTCTGCGGACGGCTTGCTGCTGTGCTCACGCTATTGAAGCCGGGTCTGCGCGACCCAATCCCTCCGCACCTGAAAGACAGCCTGACCGTCGATACGCTGCCCACGTCTTTCCCCCGTTTCGCGCCCGACACGGATACGCTCTGCGACTACTGTTCAGCTCTGACGCAGCTCCTGCTGTGCCGTATGTATTCGCCGCAGGAGGAGGAACAACTGCGCTGGCTGCTGACCGAACTGCTGGAATACTTTGCCGCAGAAATGAAAGCCCCACGCTGGGTGCGCACGGCTGAGGGCGTGAAGTTTATTGAGGACGTGGTGGCATGATGGCAACCGGGCTGGCACGGCACGGATATTATTTCCGCGCTGAAAAAGCAGAGAGCCTCAATGGCGGCGGTTTCCCGCAAGGCTGGACTGGCACCTCCTCGCTGGTAAACGCGCTTATCCGCCACTGGCGCAAAGTTGAAAAGCTGATAGCTAAAGCGCAGGGCATCGCGCCAGAGCAAATCTCGCTTTCGCGCTATCGCTGATATCTCCCCGGCGCAGATTTGATACGGAAGCTGCGCCGCATTTTGTTTATCTGATTCGAAATAATCCTTTGAACCGCAAAAATAGTTATCTCTAATCTTCAGACTTTACCGTGAAGTAAGCTCCCGCCTGCACAAAATGCTTCATGACCTTAGAGAAGCACCTGATGTATCAGGACGGTCGCCTTTTACCGGCAATGTCGCCTTTGAAAACTGCCGGCTCCATCTCTGGAAGGGGTAAGGCTTTCTTCACGCTTCGTTATACCAAGGAGATTACAATGAATCTGACTGAAAAATGTACACGGCCAGCTGTTGATGTTATATTTAAATATAATATTCGGAGGTTTTCTATGTATACCACTCGCCTGAAAAAAGTCGGCGGCTCTGTCATGCTGGCAGTCCCTCCCGCCGTGCTGAAAACGCTGGCGCTGTCGACGGACAGCGAAGTAGGCATGACCATTGATAATGGCTGCCTGATTATTGAACCGCAAAAACGGCCTCGTTATTCGCTTGATGAACTGCTGGCGCAGTGCGATCCGCACGCCGAAATGAGCGAAGAGGATCGGGAATGGATTGATGCACCAGCGGTGGGCAAGGAGATCCTGTAAATGGACAGAGGGGAAATCTGGCTCGTTTCACTTGATCCTGTTGCAGGTCATGAACAAAGTGGAAAACGTCCGGTACTCATCGTTTCACCGGCTTCCTTCAATAAGCTGACCCGGCTACCCGTTGTTGTCCCCGTGACCAGCGGCGGAAACTTTGCCCGCGCAGCTGGTTTTGCCGTTTCACTGGACGGGGCGGGAACAAAAACAGCGGGTATTATCCGCTGTGACCAGCCCAGAACAATTGATATGGCTGCCCGCAACGGCAAACGGCTGGAACAGATACCTGACAGTATCGTGAATGAAGTGCTGGCCCGGCTGGAAGCTATTTTGAACTGATGCTTTTTATGTAACCTGAACGAGGGCGCTGTCACACAGAGCGCCCTCATTTTTTATAACGGCAAGTGATCAAAAAATTCTTTTACAGCCAGAAACAGTTTCTCCTTTCCGCGCCAGCGGTACGGGCATATCTTTTCCCCCGCAACACCTGCCTGCGGGCAGACCCACGCTTCACAACCTGAAAGAAGCGCCTGATTCGTCAGGACGGTTGAACCCTTTACCGGTGCAAACCTCTGCAAACACCGGGTCGCGGACCACCGCGACGGAGGCCGGAGTTTATACACGATACCGCTTTTACTGCGCCAGAATGCTGGCCCTGTCTGCACCCTGCCGGAGATTCTCCCGGCCTGCGGCCTGCATTTGCCGAAGGCATTTGCTGCCGCGTGGCCGTAAAGCTGCACCAGATATCTATTTTTTAGCACTGTACCAGACCAGTGCGTCACTCTGCCCGCGCGGAGCGGGAGAGTGACGCACGCAACCCTTTCGATCTGCACCAGAGAAATCAACTGCACCAGCCCATAACGGGATTCTGACGCGCCTTTTCAGGCCATTTCTTAACCACAAGGAGAACATGAACCGGTATCAGAGGGGGATCTGGACGATCCGGGGGATAACCCGCGCAAGCGGGCGGCTGCTTTGAAAGCACAACCGATGCCCCATCACACCTCAACAGCCGTCGCCCCGGCGCTCAGATACCGTTCGCAGCCCCGACTAAAAAATCAGGGGCTATGGCCTACGCGCCGGGGAAGCTGTATCAGTTCTGGGTTTTTGGGTGACAAATTTGCGGCAATCATGAAAGGGGGAATATATGGGAATGCTGGAGCGGGAAATGACGCGGTGGGCGAGGCAGGCGGGTGGCAGTCACAAGACGGTTCACGACCGCATCGCGCTGGCGCAGCGGTTTTGTGAGCGTCTGGTGATGGCGCAGAATATTCAGATACGCCGGGTGGAGCACCTTAAGGCACGGCATATTGAGGGCTATGTCCGGGAGCGGCTGGCGCAGGGCATCTCAAAGCGCTCCCTGCAAAACGAGATGGCGGCGGTGCGCTGTATTCTGCGGCAGGCCGGGCGGGTAAAACTGGCTGACGGCGACCGGATAAGCAACCGGGCGCTGGGTCTTGCAGGCGCATCGCGCAATGGCACAAGGCGGGCCATCCCGCCGGAGAATTACCGTCAGGCGCTGGAAACGGCCCGCACGAAAGATGCGGGGCTGGCGGCGGCGATGGAGCTGGCAAGGCTGATGGGCCTGCGCTCGCAGGAGGCGGTACAGAGTGCGCAGTCGCTGAAAACGTGGAAGCAGGCGCTTGAGCGCGGGGAATCCCGCTTAACCGTGGTGTTCGGCACCAAAGGCGGACGACCCCGCGAGACGATAATTCTTGATGCAGGCGTAATTAAAAAAGCGCTGGATACGGCGCTGACTGTGGCAGAAAATCATTATGACAGGCTGATTGATAAGCCCGACCTGAAAAGCGCGATGAAATACTGGCACAGCCAGGCGTCGGGTCTTGGCTTAACTGGCGTATATTCCCCGCACTCACTGCGCTATGCCTGGGCACAGGATGCCATTCGTCATTATCTGGCGCAGGGATTCAGCGGGAAAGAGGCGCTGGCAATGACGGCAATGGATTTGGGGCACGGCGACGGGCGCGGACGGTATGTGGCGCAGGTGTACGGGCGAAAGGCAGGTGCTGACTGATAGCCTCAGGCTTGCAATATATCTGTTATTCATCGGTTTTTGCCCAAAATTATTTGCCCTCAAATAATTTTGGGTATTTTTCTATCAATCTCAGGTTATTAATCGGTTTTCGTACAAAAAATTTTGTGGGCAAAATTTTTTGTATGCTTTTCTATCAATGCTGACATGATTAATAATCACCGACTATTAAATTTTTATTATCTGTTATAAATCAATTGATTAAGTGTTAATAAAATATTTTTGATAGCCATCATATTATAAAATGCCCTTTATCCATCGTTATCCACCGAAAAAATTTCTACGTAGAAATTTTTTGTACGGTTTCCTCTCAATAACCGTACTTCCGAACGGTATGGTCTATTAATCAGCTTCTACTGATGATTGCGCCAGTCAAAAGAAAAAGGCCGGAAAGGATAAGGGGCGACTAAGGGTAACAGCGCCAGACCGGAAAGGGCCAAAGGGCTTAAAAGGCTGTAACTGGCGGAGATAGATATATATCCGGCAATATCTGGCGCAGGCTGCCTGGCAGCGATTGCAAGAAATTATTTACCGTAAGTAATTCTCGATATTTAACAATTGATTTATAAAGTATTGATAGGTTTTGGTACAAAATTATTCTACCCAGAATAATTTTGTACGCTTTCCGATTAATAACCAAAAAATTTAAGGTAAATCCTTTCAATGCAAAAAGCAGATCCGTATTCAATCAGGATCTGCTTTTCCATTATCAAAAAATTACGCAATGACTGGCTCAGGCTGCCTTATGCTGCCGCGCATAAATATACGGCGCAATGTACCCTTTGCTGCTCGAATCCAGATAATCCGACCACCACTGCATCATGGCTTTACGGGCGTCGAGGTGTTCAGCGCGGTGGATATACTCCGCCCGCACGCTGTTGCGCTCCTGATGGCTCATCTGTCGCTCAACGGCGTCCCGGGACCAGAGTTCAGACTCCACCAGTGCGCTACAGGCCATTGCCCGGAAACCATGTCCACATACTTCTGTTTTTGTGTCGTACCCCATCAGACGCAGCGCCCGGTTGACGGTGTTTTCACTCATCGGCTTGTATGGGTTATGGTCGCCGGGGAACACCAGTTCCTGATGACCGGATATCTCCTGAATCTGCTTCAGAATGGCAATCGCCTGCCGGGAAAGCGGCACGATATGCGGGGTACGCATTTTTGCACCACGGCCAGAAAACCGGACTTTCTCAATCGCTTCGCGGGTGGCGGGAATAGTCCAGATTTTGTTTCTGAAATCAATTTCGCCCCAGCGGGCAAAGCGTAGTTCGCTGGAGCGGATAAACAGGTGGAGAGTCAGCACCACCGCCAGCCTTGTCAACTGCCGTCCCTGCTGATAATCGCCAATACGCTCAAACAATTCGGGCAGGCGCTCCAGCGGCAGGGCGGGATAATGATTTTTAACCGGCGGTGCGGTGACGCCTTCCAGATGCAGCGCCGGATTGTTTTCAATGAGCCCCTGCTGAACGGCGTAACGCATGATGTTGCAGAGCTGCTGCCGGGTACGGGACGCGACTTCCAGAAAGCCTTTTTCCTCGATAACTTTCAGCAACGCGGTGAAGTGTTGCGTTTTCAGTGAGGTTACAGGCAGATGACCAATCGACGGAAAAATATGGTTGTTCATACTGGCAAGAATGCGCTCTGCATAATCCGCCGACCATTTTTTGTTGGTCTTGTGCCATGCCAGCGCCACGGCTTTAAAACATTTTTCCGGGGATACGGCAGCTTTCTCCGTGATGCGCTGCTGCGCCGGATTGATATTCTGCGCCAGCAGCTTGCGGACACCATCGCGCTGTTGCCGTGCCTCCGCGAGAGAAATCAGCGGATAGGCACCCAGACTGACACGGGACTCTTTGCCGTTGAAGCGATACTTGAGATACCAGATACGTGAACCGCCGGGATTGACCAGCAGATACAGACCGTGTGAATCAGACAGTTTTACGGGTTTAGAAGAGGGTTTTAAATTGCGGATTTTTGAATCGTTTAAAGACATTTGGGGGTCACTCCAGAATCGAACTAAACTGACCCCAGATCTGACCACCAAATTAACCGGATGCGGAGGGAAAAACAGATACGCATCGGGAAAGATTTTTGCGCTAACTTATTGAATCATAACTAAATAAAGACTCATAAGGAAGCGTAAGAATCGAAATTTGGCTCCTCTGACTGGACTCGAACCAGTGACATACGGATTAACAGTCCGCCGTTCTACCGACTGAACTACAGAGGAATTGTCGTGAAGACGGGGCGAATATTAACGGGCCAAGAGGGGCTTGTCAAAGCACTTTCGCCCCCTTTGCGTCCGTATGCCGAAGATTTCACCAGAGAGGCCGTAGAACAGTCCATTTGTGTTTTTACTGTGCAGCACGGCGCAGGCTTGCCGGTAGGCCAGTGGGGGGAGGATGTCCCTGCACGGTTTACCGTGGATAGTTGTCACCAGTTAAAGGAGAGCGGTCGCCCGGATCAGGCTAACCGTACCGGTGATGCGACGACTCACCGGTCAGGAGATGTGCACAGGCGTAATTTACCAGTGAGGACTTTCAGAGACGGCGCAGTGTCCACTGCGCGGCCTCTGGCGAACCTGCACGTCCCTGGCTCAGAGGGCTTGCTGAGCGTAGGCACAAAGTTTATTACCGTACGGGTCCCGCAAATAAGCGATAAATTTACCATCTTTACGCAGGTGGGGTGCACTTTCGGCCGATTTTCCGCCGGATTTAACGCCTGCCTGGTGCCAGGCCTGTACATCTTCTGCACTGCTTAGCAGGAACCCGATCGTCCCGCCATTGGCCGGGGTTGCCGGTTGACCGTTTATCGGCAAGGTTACGATAAACCGCTGGCCTCCCTTCCGGTAAAAGGGACGATTAAGGGCGTCAATACCGGCATCATCAATCCCGGTAAAACGAAAAATAGCATCATAAAATTTTTTAGATAGCTGAAGATCATCAGAACCCACGACCACATGACTGAACATAATTTTTGTCTCCTGAAGTGTCAGATCCGTTTTTTCACTGATTGCCGGACCGCGGCTGTCCGCAATATTTCCGGCGGAACCTTTGTTCACCGCCTGCTGCGTCCGTATTGCGTGCCTGGCCACACAGGGTACACTGTCACGCCTGCATTGTCAGGCCATAATGAATGACTTCCCCGGCAGGCAGAGACCCGTTACAGGGATAAATCTTCAGGGGCAGGGTTACCGTCCACCTGTTGTGCCATATGGATATAGCGCAGCCCTTTTTTTTCGAACGGTGCAGAGCAGGGCGAAAATCCCCGTTTCCGGTAGAAATCTGCAGCACTCAGTCTGGCATCCAGTTCAAAGCGCCGAGCGCCTTCCTGTATCAGCAGTGCGATCACCCGGTTCAGTAACGCACTGCCGGCACCCTGGTGTTGCCATTCCGGCAGGGTGGCAAATTTACGTATCTGCCAGCAATGTTCCTGCTGACGAAAAACAGACAGGCAGCAGATGAGGGTCCCTGCACGGGTGATCCCGAAATGGCGGGCAGAGTCATCCCCCGGCACGCGGGAAAAGGACAGAGGTTTATCCGGCCAGAGCACCCGTTGTCTGAGTGCCAGGCAGTGTATATAGCTGACCGGACCCAGGGTGGTCGTGCTGTCAGAGAACGAAAATTCACCGGTCCCGTTTTCGGCCCGGGGGGGTATTAACATCTGCCGGCTCCTTTCTGGCGCGGTATCACCGTCATGTAGCAGAGATTTCTGCTGTGTACAGGCTGATCAGTTGATACCGGGCGGGTTGCTGATAGCTTTTAATATCAGTGCTGACGCCGGAAGTAAACAGGGGATCACGCACCCTCAGGTTAACCAGAACGGTGAGGGACAGACAACGGTGTTGAGATGCCGGACGATAGGGGTGTATGAGGGGGCAAGGTACGCCCGATCAACGGTGTCTCCGGCTGGCTGCCTTTACCACGGTGCGGCACAGGGGGAACTCTCACCGTCAGGCAGGGCAGAGCGGCGACTGAGGGCGGGCCTTACCGGGGGCGCGGCGGTTACACCCGGTAAAGCCCGTCATAACGAAGGTCAGCCGGATTTTTCGCTGATACCCGCCATAAACTGCGAACAATTCGAGCCCACAGCCGCGGCATTGATTTGCTGCTGATCCAGCCGGAAAGCATTCATTACCAGTGAACCCTGCAGTTTTTGGGCGGTTAACTGACCCAGCGTACGTACCTGCTCAGGTGCCAGCATATGGTTATCCACGGCAACATTCAGTACCGAGCATGTGGAGTTAATAATATTATATCGGGCAACCGTGGCATTATTCACAGAGAATCCCACCACGCCGCCAATCACAATCAGCCCGGTCCACAGTAATATTTTTTTTACTTTCATTGTTATTGCCTCTTCGTCGATAAGCTGACAATGTTACCTAAGATCTGTGCGGAGGTAATAAAAAATCTTATTTCTTTCCACTACCTCGCGGAATTTTCATTGTCTTCAGACAGCGATACCGGCGGCTATTGAGTATGACGGAGTACGGAGGAAAAATGCTGATTTATAGTGTCTTCGGACGATATATCGGTGTGCGCCGTGAACAGAATCGCTGGCAGGTGTTTCGTATCGATATGACAGAGCGTAAATATTCAAGGCTGCGGGAGTGTGTTATTCCGGACACCCTGACGGAAGATGAAATCCCCCGCTGGCTGGACGATATATTCCATGAGTCAGCCACGGAAAAGTATCCGGAGATTATTCGTATTGAATGAATCTGGTGTCAGCCATCCTGTCCGTGATGAAACGGGAGAGACAGGCCAGAGCCCTGGCCCGGCAGGCGGATCACCGGCCGGCGGGTGACGCCTCCTGTGGCGGCAGGGTGTGTGTTGTCTGACGTCGCCCCGAATATATCCGTTCAGCGAGGTACAGTAATGCACCCAGCGTACCGACAAAAAAACCGGGCGGCCAGTCAGTAAACCAGGAGAGAGCTATCGCACTCCATACGATGGTCAGAGCGACGGCTACCGACAGCAGTAATGCGGGGAACGGGCGGCGGCTCAGTGAGCGTGCAATTGCCGGGGGTGCAATCATCAGGCTGAACACCAGTAACGATCCGACAACCGGTACCGCGATGCTGGTGGTCAATGCCAGCAACGTGAGAAACCCCAATTCGGTACTGCGCAGCGGAATACCGCGAACCGCCGCCAGCTCTGCGGAAAATGAACTGAGCAGTAAACGACGGAATAACAGAGCGACCAGTAATACGGTAATGACGGCTGAAATGACCAGCGGGATCAGTTGCGAACGACTGATGCCCAGTAAATCGCCAAATAACAGTGAATAGACTGCCCGTGAATAACGCCCGCTCAGACTAAGCAGGAGAGTGCCTGCCCCCAGTAACGTCACCAGGCAAAGCGCGGTCGCGACTTCATGACGGTGCTGGCGGCTGAAGACATTGATCCCCAGAGCGCCGATCGAGGCAAAAAGCAGAACGCCATAAAAAGGATTAATACCCAGTAATACCGCAGCAGCGGCTCCGGGGAAGGCACCCATCGGCAGGGCATGGGCGGTAAAAGATGCACCGCGCAGGATGACAAAAAATCCGACCATGCCGCAGACAATGGCGACCAGCGTCGCCGCTGTCCAGCTGGTAAACATAAAACCGCTAAACATGTTTTCTCTTCCTGAATCGCTGCCGGTCCGAACCGGCTTGCGGCACAATGGCCCGGGCGAGAATGCCGCTGAACCCCCAGGCAATAAAAATGAGACTGACGATAAAGAAGCTGACCGGCCAGCCCTGACTGTGAGGCCAATAGAAGCTTTCATACGCCAGCCATACGCCCAGCCAGACGGCTGACAGCCCGGTAATAGCGGAAAGTACGACGGCCGACAGCGGTGAGCGGGCAAATTTAAGAGCGATCGCGGCCGGACCAATCAGTAAAGCCGTGGATAAAATGGCTCCGACGGTCATCGACGATAAGGCAACCGCCAGCGCCAGCGCTGACAATTGCAATACGCCGATCAGTCTGACATTGATGCCGCGGATCCTCGCCAGATCGGGGTCAATGGCACACAGTAATACCGGTCGCCAGATAAGCGACAGCAGCAGTAGCGCACATCCTGCAGTCAGCAGTATCCAGGGGATAACCGATGCCGGTAATGTCCAAATGGAGCCGAACATCACCGATAGCGTTGCGCCGGAAGCATTCTGTTTTTTGACGGCAAACCAGAGAAACAGCGCCGAACAGCCCAGCCCGGCACCGAGAACAATACCGGTGGAAAGGCTTCGTTCCCGTTGGCGGCGTGTCGCACTCAGCTCGATACCTGCAGCCCCTGCCAGAGCCATCAGAATAAAACCGGTCAGCGCATTTATGCCGAGTAAGAAGGAGGCCGCGCCGCCGGCACTACTGATGTCAGATAAGGCATGCCCGGCAAAGGCATGGCCGCGCATTAACGCAAATACGCCGGTGACCCCGCAGACGATGGCGGCTCCCCCGCCAACGGTCAGTGCAGTCTGTACAGGAGCACTGCTGAAAAATCCGTGACTGATAAATAAGGAAAACATCTGCGTCGTCCTTCAGGGAACAGAAATAACATGTGGTGGCTGACATTCATCCGTTTCAGCCATGCCGGGATCGCCGGCCACCACCAGAATACGGCCGTGTACCCGGATAACATCGATATGATAGCCGTAGAGCTGACTCAGCACGCCGGTACGGATAACCTCGCCGGTCGGGCCACTGGCCGCCCGGCCGTTAGCCAGATACACCACCCGGTCCATGGCAGGCAATAGCGGGTTGATATCATGGGCAGAGAGCAGCACAGACACCTGTTGCTCACGGGCCAGTCGTCTGAGCAGACCGACGATCTCAGCCGCTGCGGCCATGTCCAGATTCGACAGAGGCTCATCCAGTAACAGCAGGTTCGGGCGACGGATCAGTGCATGCGCAATTAACACCCGCTGTTGCTGCCCGCCGGAGAGACGGCCGATACGCTGGCCTGCAAAAGGCAGCGCATCCACCGCATCCAGCATTTCATCGATACGCTGCCGGTAACGGCGGGGGCGTAAGCTAAAGCCCGGGCGGTGACCGTCCAGACCAAGCGCAACGACATCGCGGGCTGTCAGCGGAATATCCGGATCCAGGATATTCTTCTGTGGGACATAACCGACCGCAGCCAGCCCCTGCCGGACATTACCGCCGTTAAGTGTGATTTCCCCGGCTGAAAAATCCTGTAAACCCAGCAGGGCGCGAAACAGTGTGGTTTTTCCGCAGCCATTGGCCCCGATAAGGCCACAGAATTCTCCGTGGCCGATATCAAAACTGACATCCTGAAGTACCCGATGGCCGGGGTAGTTAACCCCCAACTGACGGACACGTAACACCGGTGATTCGGTCATCATTTCACCGTTTACCGGCAATCAGCGATTCAGTCGATACCTGATCACTCACTGCGTGACGTAATGCACTGATTTCAGCCAGCATCCATGACTGATAGTGATAGCCGGGTTCCGGCATGGTTTCATAAACCCCTGCCACCGGAATATGATTTTTCCGCGCCAGCGCCAGGAAATGACTGGTGACCGGGTCTGTCACCTGCTGGTTATAGACAAAGACCCGCACCTTACGTTGTGCCAGCAATTCATTCTGTTCACTGACTAGCTGTGGCGCGGGGTCGATATCATTCATAATGCCGTATTCCAGAGCTTCAGGGGTGAGAATTTTCGCGCCCATGGCTTTCAGCAGATAGTCCGCCACCGGCTCAGTCACTGCCACAGGCGTGTCAGGGAAATCGTTCTTAAAGGCCGTTATTGCTGCATTGACCGGTTCCATGGACTGACGGAATTTACCGGCATTTTCCCGGAATTCTGCCGCATGTTCCGGCATTTTACTCGCCAGCTGGTCGGCAATCGCATCGGCGACCGCAGGCATGGTCTGAGGATCGTACCATAAATGCGGGTTGGCGGTATTCTCAGGTAACTTCAGCAGGGAGTGAACATTGATCACGTTACGCTTTGCATTGGGTGATGCGGCAATCAGTTTGTCTGCCCAGTCATCATAACCGGCTCCGTTTTCGACAATCAGGGTGGCATGAGCTATCTGGCGGGCGATGCCCGGGCTGGCTTCAAAAGCGTGCGGGTCGGTATTCGGGTCTGAAATCAGCGACGTCACTTCCACATATTTCCCGCCGATCTGACTGATAATATCGGCATACTGATTTTCGATACCGATGGCATGGATATGGGAGGGCGAGTTTTCTGCTGCCAGGCTTAACGAGCTGACACTCAGCAGAGCCGTCATTGCGGCCAGGACTCCCGCGGCTTTGATTCGGGGAGAAAGGCCGCGCGGAGTTGCGTTCTGTACGGTCAGTGCGTGTGTTGCTGATTTTCTGTTGATATGCATCAGGATCCCCATCCTCAGAGTGTGGCTATAATGTAATGTTATAATATAACAACTTTAATTCGGGGTAATGCTATACCTTCTGAAAAGAATGTCAAGCGTTTGACGCTGGCGTGATAATAAATTTGTACCGCCCGGTCACGGAAACGGGGAAAGTCTGCGGCTGTAGTCGTCCGGGGCAGGAATGTCAGTGGCCCTGAGAGGGGGACCATCAGCAAGGATATATCTGACAGGATCAACCTGTGATCGGCGTAAACAGCAGCAAGTGAGGAGCTGCTCTCTCAGGCGAGACCACCCGGGAGAGCAGGACCACAGCCGGGGTCAGGCGCGGCGGGGTTTCATAAAAATAGCGACCAGCAGGGAAATCAGACATCCTGCCATCAGATACAGCGCCACGCTGTGCCAGGCTCCGTCTGACCAGGTCACCAGTGCCGCGGCGATAAATGGCGTGAAGCCTCCGCCGACCACGCTGGCAACCTGGTATCCGACACCGGCACCGCTGTAACGATAGCGGGCACCAAACATTTCGGTAAACATTGGCTGCTGAACACAAACCACCATATCGTGGGCAATATTTGCCAGCATCAGCGAAAAGAAGAGAATTCCTGCCATAGAACGGCTTTCTAACGCCATAAAAAACGGAATGGCACTGAAGGTACCGATCAGCGCACCGGCAATATAAATGCGTCTTCTGCCATAGGTATCGGCAAGCCAGGCAAAGCAGGGGATAGTGACGCAACTGACCGCCCCCACCAGCAGACCGATATTCAGGAACAATTCGCGCGATAATCCCAGATTCTGGGTGGAATAGCTCAGGGCAAAGGTGGTCACAATATACATGGTCAGTAATTCGCACAACCTGAGCGCGATGATCTGCAGGAAGGCTCCCGGGTGACGAAGCATCGCCTGGATCACCGGCAGACCGGCCGGGGATTCCGGTACCGTCGTCTGCTGTTGTGCCGCCTTTTCGAATTCTTCTGATTCATGCATCCCACAGCGTATCCAGAGCGCGATAGCCACCAGCAATACGCTGAAAATAAACGGCAGACGCCATCCCCAGCTCAGGAATTGCTGGTCAGTGGTGAAGTGGTTTATCAGCGACACCAGCCCGGTCGACAGTAGCAGTCCGACGCCGTAACCCACCTGGACTCCGCTGCTGTAAAAGGCTTTTTTCTTTTCCGGGGCACTTTCGACAGACAGCAGAGCCGCGCCGCCCCATTCACCGCCGACCGCAAAGCCCTGAACGGCCCGCAATACTACCAGCAGCACAGGAGCCAGCCAGCCTATCTGGTCAAATGTCGGGAGCAGGCCAATGGCTGCGGTTGCGCATCCCATGATCCACACGGTCAGCATCAGCATACGCTTACGGCCCAGGCGATCGCCGAAATGGCCGAAGATAATGCCTCCCAGCGGGCGGAACAGAAAGCCCACACCAAAGGTAGCAAACGCCGCCAGCGTTCCCATGGCGGGGCTTATCTGTGGAAAAAATTCATGATTAAACACCAGAGCTGCAGTGATGCCATATAACAGGAAGTCATACCAGTCGACGACGGCACCGGCAAAACTTCCCCAGGCTGCCCGCTTCGCCCGGGACAGGGCAGTGATATTAACCCCCGGGGTATCTGATGTAAGTGTTGAGTCCATAATTGTCCTGCCAGAAATTAGTTTTTATTATCACACAGGCATGTCATTGACCGTGACCTTCTGAGATCACAGGGGCCGGATGGCATGCAGGGGTAAGAGACTAGCGCGACAAGCGGCCGGTGAAAACAGTTTTACCTGTGATTCAGGCAGAAAATATAAAATAAAGTTATAACGGCCTGCAAAAAGGCGTTATCCCGTAAGGGGAAGTGAGATCCGCTGGCCGGAAAACGCAAAGGTGCCTGAAACACAGGACGGATAGCTGGCAGGAGGGTGATTGTTACATTAAAAGTGACAGAAGCGCAGGCTCAAACGGTAAAGTTGTCATATGCTTAACGCAGTACAGGAGTGTAATGGTCAGACAGAGGAGCAGCAGGATGAAAAAATTAAGTGACTGGCAATCAGCGTTTGACCAATGGTTTCGGCTTAACTGGGATCATGAAGACAAAGCCCATGATCTGGCTCATTTACAACGGGTGTGGGCCAGTGCCCGTAAAATTATGCAGGACACTGACGCTGACCCGCTGGTGGTACTGACGGCCTGCTATTTCCATGATGTGGTGAATTTACCGAAAAATCATCCTGAACGGCATCTGGCCTCCGGCTACGCGGCGCGTGAGACCCTGAGAGTACTGGCTGCTGATTTTCCGGATTTCCCGCAGTCCTTGTATGCTGCCGTCAGTCATGCGGTGGAAGCCCACAGTTTCAGTGCCGGCATTCCGGCCCGGTCCCTCGAAGCAGAAATTGTTCAGGACGCGGACAGACTGGAATCGCTGGGGGCCATCGGGCTGGCCCGGGTCTTTTATACCTCCGGTGCTCTGGGTCGCCCGTTGTTCGATAGTCAGGATCCGTTCGCCCGTGAGCGCCCGCTGGACGATACCCGCTGGGCACTGGATCACTTCCAGACTAAATTACTGGGGTTACCGGCGACCATGCATACGGAGGCCGGCAAAGCGCTGGCAGAATACCATGCCTCATTTCTGGTGGAGTATATGGCCCGTCTGAGCGATGAACTGTTTCCCGACCAACAGCCGGGCGGGGAAATCCGTCGGGAGTTTATGGACCGCTTAAAACCGTCCTGAAAAACACGTCAGCCCCGGGTAACGGCCCGGGGCATAAAGCCAGCCGCAGTTCACGTAGCACTACAAGGTACCTCCCGCTTCAGCCGCCGACAGCCGGTTATTACCGGACAATACGTTCAGACAGCGATGGCCCGCCGGATGTGCGTTGCCGGTCATCTTATAGTGAGCGGATTATCCTCGCAGGTTCCGGCCATCCGGCGAAATCACAAATGCGTACCCGGCGATAAAATCGCCGGCCGGAGTTTGCGTGACCCCTTAACAATTGAGTAAAGTGGCGAACGATAATCTACACTCACTCTCAGGACTTCAATGATGGCCAGTATTAAACTGACAGTCAGACGACTTTATGCATTACAGGATGAGCGAATGGTGAGCACCCGTGCCACAGCCAGCATCTATGTCGGTGAACAGTTAATTGCCACCGAGGAGATCAGTGGCCTGACGGAGAGCGCTGTCAGCAAATATATCCATCATAAGTTACCTGCCGGTCAGCCGGTCAGGGTTGAGTGGCAGACAACAGGCATTGCCGATATGACAGTCAGTGAAGTCGATTTGTGTCCCTGTTGCCGGCACGATCGCCCTGAGTTCTGAGTAACAACATAACCCTGACGGCCGGTACCGATACACTATTGATCCTCACCGATAGCAGATAATAAAGGAACATCCCTTGGCCGGAACCAGTTTACTTGCATTACTTGATGATATTTCTACCTTGCTGGACGATATTTCCGTGATGGGTAAAGTCGCGGCAAAAAAAACCGCCGGGGTACTGGGGGACGATCTGTCGCTCAATGCTCAGCAGGTGGCCGGTGTGAAAGCGAACCGCGAGCTCCCGGTCGTCTGGGGCGTTGCGAAAGGCTCCTTTCTTAATAAAGTGATCCTGGTTCCGCTGGCGCTGGTGATCTCCGCATTTGCCGCCTGGCTGATTACTCCCTTACTCATGCTGGGAGGTGCTTATCTGAGTTATGAAGGGGTAGAGAAAGTCCTGCACTGGCTCACCGCAGATAAGCAACGTAAAAGCCCTGAAGAACGCCAAAAACGTTTAGAAACGCTGAGCCAGCAGGATGCGGTCAGTTATGAGAAAGACAAAATCAAAGGAGCGATCCGGACGGATTTTATCCTGTCTGCTGAGATTGTAGCGCTGACTCTGGGGATTGTTGCTGAAGCCCCCCTGCTGAACCGGGTCCTGATACTGGCAGGGATTGCGATACTGGTGACGGTCGGGGTCTACGGTATTGTGGCGTTGATTGTCAAAATTGATGACCTGGGATACTGGCTGGAAAAGAAACACTCTGTGGTTGCCCGTAAAACGGGCGCGGGATTACTGTTCCTGGCCCCTCTGTTGATGAAGGTGCTGTCAGTCGTCGGGACGCTGGCAATGTTTCTGGTCGGCGGGGGGATTGTTATCCATGGTATCTCCCGGCTGCATCATGTGATCAGCGGAATAACCCGTCATACCGATGGCTTCCTGCAGACTTTCCTGAGCGATATTCTGGCCCCCCTGATTGTCGGTGCTATCATTGGGTCGATTGTGCTTTTACTGGTAAAACTGTTTGGAAAAATCACCGGTAAGCAGGTATAACTGCGCTCAGCAATCAGTACAGGAGAATAATGATGAGTGACGATATTTTTGAATTTGACATTGATGCACAACTGGCCGACGCTGAAGCCAAAGCTCAGGAAAAAGCCAGCGCGATCCCTGTCAGTTCTGAAGATGAAGGCGACTGTGAAAGCTGTAAAATCTGACGCCGGAAGGCGCTGAATAATTGTGCTATTCTCAAACAGGACACCCTTCCGGTTGTCCTGTTTTGTTTCCGATCACCGGAAAAGGCAGGGGTTATGCTGAGAGAGGAGAAAACAATGCAGGTTGATGAGTGGGTCAGTGTTAAAACGGCCGGCGGCTCACCGCGGACAGGGAAGATCCTGGCGGCAGAAACGTTCAATGAAGGGATAATGTATCTGGTGGCGCTGGAGGAATATCCGCGAGGTATCTGGTTTTTTAATGAAAACAATACAGAGGAAGGTATTTTTGTTCAGCCGATACAGGCTCCTGCAGGTTAATTACCGGTGCCTGCGGACGGGCACCGGCCTGCATTCAGTAGCTGGTGTTTAGCCCGTCTGTCAGGGTTTCGCTGATTTTTATCAACTGATGGATCACCAGCTTATTTCGTGTATTGATTTTCTTCTTAATATTCCCTTTGTGTGACGAGATAGTCTTCACTTTTATCTGCATCCGATCTGAAATCTGCAGCGTATCGCAGCCTGACATCCACATCCGTAACATCTCGGTTTCTGCCCGGCTCAGTGCAACGGGTTTAATTTCCTGCTTTCTCAGTCTGCGCTGGTTGTTTTTTACGCAATTCAGGTGGGGGAGAAGCAGACGATCAAGATTATCGCGCTCCAGCGATTTAGAGGTGATAATAATATTTTCCCGCAGGTACAGATAACCATTAAAGTGCCCGTTCGGTAGCGTCAGGAATATAAAGAACAGGGTATCCGGATGGCGGGCGATAACCTCTTCCACCTCCCGGTTCTCCGGACAAAAATTATCCACACACTGACCGGAAATAAAGACGAAGGAGGGTGCCTGTTGTTCAAAAAGAGCACTGAATTGTTGCGGCGTGTCTATTCCGCTATAGCACTGGCTATCGATACGATGCGAAACCAGATATTCCCTCAACCCCTGTCGGGTAAAGTAACAAGGGTCAATGATAACACTTGACATACTGATTCTTCCTGCCTGGATCAATTATCGTTTCATGACACGCTAAGAGATTACTGATATTTATCCTATCTGTCTTCTCCGCTGAAGGTCGTTACAGAATATCCGGTGTTAAAATGTAAAACGCAAAATTTATTGCCAGATTTGTCGCAAATTGATGGTCATAATAACGTCACCTGCAAGGCAGTTATCTGATTATAAGGGGGTAATCTGCGACATCACCGGCTTTTATATATTGATAACGCCTTATTTTTACAGAGGATATCAGTCCCTGAAGTCGATCACCAGTGATTATAGTGAGAACCAGGTCAACTGACTGAATGGGAGGTTGTTCAACATTCTATTGGCGTGGGCTCTACGGGGCAATGACTCAGGAGTGCTCGCTCAGTAAGAGACCCGCGGATGCAGTCAGTCCGGAGAGGCTGGTCTTCCTGTCTGCCTGGCTGGTCAGTTTCAGCACGGGATGGATTTTATTTTTTAACTGCTGAGGAGCTTTTTATTTATTCAGGACGGATATCTGTATATTAATCACCTTGAGGGGTGTTCTCTATGGTGTGTACTTTAGTATGTCCGGGAAACGTCTTTTGAAAATATCAGCCTGCTGTTCCGGGAATATAATAATTGCCGTCTGTCGGGCCCCTTTCCCGGTTAAACGCTATGGTCGGGGATGGCTCTACAAGAGTGCAGGTGACTGACGCTGTGGGCGTTCCCGACAGTCTCTCCCGGACGCTGCTGATAAAAGACTTTTAATCGGTCACGGAACAATATTATATTTATCCACCTTGATGACTATTTCAATGTAACAATGATGCTCCCCCGGTACGGGTATGTTAAACAGGAGTTTATTTGAAAATTATTCTTATGGATCTTGATGGGGTCATCTGCGATAGCAGCCATCGGGCACACCTGGTGCCGCCGGCAGACAGACGGCAGTGTAACGAGGCATGGCACCCGTTTGTGGCAGAATGTGTGAACGATGCGCCCATTAATGCAGGTCTTGAAATGCTGAACGCATTACTCAGTAGCACTCCCGTTTTTATTATCACCAGCAGACAGCAAAACTTCAGTCAGCAGACCCATCAGTGGCTGAAGGGAAGGGTTTCCGGGGCATTGTATCCTGAAATCATTTATCGTGCGGATCATGACCACCGCCCCCCGGCAGAGTATAAGCGCCATGTTCTGCGCAAGTTGATTGCGCAGGGATACGAGATCCTTTTTGCGATTGATGATGATCCACAGATTGTTGAAATGTATCAACAGGAAAACATTGCTACTTTCCAGCCTGTTACCCGTTGTGTGTCCGTCATTCCGGCAACATAGCCGCAGCAGACTCGCGTCAGAGATCCGTGGCTGATGCCGGTGTAACTTCCCGTAAGTCATAACCCAGGTATCGTGCTAAGGCGTATTACAGGACAGCTCCGGACGCGGCAGCGGCTGGCAGAGAGCAGGGGATGATCCTGTCATCGCCTCAGTCATAGTAAGCAGGAATCGATACCTTTTGCTTTTTCTGTCGTGCATGACAGGTGACAACTGACTCTCCTGCTGATGCCGATGGTAGTGCACAGCGCTCATGACCAAAGACCCTGGCATACTCCAGCAGTTTTTGCCGGTATAGCTGCAATTCTGCAGAGCCGGCCGGTGTTATCGCACGCTCAGTTGGCGGGCGCGTCTGCCGGTTCATAGACAGGGAAGGGAGCGGACGATGCAAAAGCTCTGTACTTTTACTGGCATCGCTTTGCAGTGCCGCACGGCGTTGGCGTCGCCTGCCTGCGGCAGACCCGTTGAAGGGAGTTTTGCGTGTCACTGTGACCTCCTGAAGCTGATGACGCGTATTGCAGTTGAGCCCGCCAATCTTACAGATGTACTGCCTGCAGTAAGCCCCGGCGGCGTAATGTTCCCGGTTTATTCAGTGGGTACGAAAGCCCGTAACAGGTAATAAGTTAAGTACTCTTAAATAATAAAGCAATGATTTATTTAAGTTAAGGAAGGTTTTTGTGTGCGGGATGTTCAGGGATCTTAAGATCAAGGAAAGAGCCCGTCAGGTGGCGGGCGTGTCAGTACTGCGGGATTTTTATCTCCGTCGCCGGTATTTCCGGTGTTCCATCATGGTACCGACAATCCGGATTTCCGAGGAATCAGAACGAAGTATCGGATAATCATCATTCAGCGGAACCAGTTCAAACACTTCATTGCCACCGATGATCCCGCGGGGGCGATACTTTTTAAATAAGGCTTCGTCTTCACCGTTTTTTGCGACAACAAAATCCCCCGGCAGCGGGAAAACATTGGGGTCAATAACCACCGCATCCCCTTCACTGAATTCAGGCTCCATAGAGCAGCCTTTGATGATCAGGGTGAATGCGGAAGACGATAAGTCCAGATTCGTCTGCAAGTACTCTATATTACCCTCCAGGTTCCTTATCGTCGACTCAGGCGTCCATTCTCCCGCCTGTACGTAGCTGATCACAGGAATATGTCTGATATCAGCATGCGCAGGCTCGACATTAGAGGCGGAATTTTCTCCATAAAGAAGAAATTCAGGCACACAGCCCAGTGCCTGGGATAGCGCAATCAGGTTCTCACCTTTGGGACTGGTTTTATCATCCTCCCATTGCGAGATAGCACCGCCTTTCACCCCGATTTTGCTACCGAGGGCGGCCTGAGTGAGTCGGAGCTCTTTTCTGCGCTTACGGATACGCATGCCGATGGTTTCATTTTTCATATTAAGTTATCTTAAATTATCTTGACTTAAGATTCCTTCATCTTTACATTTAAAGAAAACTTAAATAAAAGTTATCCGGGAGCCAGAGTGATGCAATGCGGACACATTGTAACCTGGCCGGCCGTCTCTGACATCACTGAACCCGATGATCCTGCGGACGGGAATGATTGGAAAGATCACATACCGGATGAATTTGCTCTTTAACAACGGCTTTTGCCTGCGTCGCTGAAAAGCGAATTTCTGAACGCCCTGAATCGGACTTTTGATCCTGCTTTACAAGTATCGTTGCAGAAGCTTATACCTGGTCTGCCGGTATTATTTGAAGGTGAGGACGCTTAGGCTGATAAAGGTAAGTCGCATAATACTTTTATAGCTCTTTGTTATCAGAGGAATTATTTATCCGGCGTGGATTGTCTTTAAATTCAACAAATCAATAAGTTGGAATTATTTAAGGTTGACCCGAACTTCATTTGACGGTAGATATAAGGGCCCGGCGATCACACCCAGAATATACTGAGCGGATCAGCGGGGGATGTCTCCCAAATTCAGCGAATTACCGGGTGCATCAGTTTGCTAATATTATCCACCCCGCGACAGCGGGGTTTTTTTATCTCTGCCATTTCCCTGTTCTGCAAATCTTCCCCCTTTAACCTCTGCCTGATGGAGGGGTCCTCTTGACGAAATAACGGGGGATGAAACTGATTGTGCCCTTACAAACCCCTGATGTGATCCGTCAGAGCGGATCTGACTTCCTGGCAGCGACGAAATTACCTTTGCGATGGGGCTGACTGACTGCCGGCAATAATCCGTGGGTGCGGTGAGGCATATGACAGAAGATGGCAGGGATGAATTCCGGACAGTCAACAGAGGCCATAAAAGCCGGTAACACGATAATCAGGCGATCACTTAAAGCCCGCAGCATTCACCCATCTTCGTAAGACGAAACCCGACCCCCGAAACCACCGCTATGCCGGTGGTTTTTTACTTTATAAATAAGGAGATAATGATGATGCGTTGTCCCGTTTGCCAGCATAATTCGCATACGCGAACCAGCCGTTATCTGACAGAAACGGCAAAAGAAATCTACTACCAGTGCCGGAATATAGAATGTTCATGCACATTTAAAACCATTGAAAGTCTGGATAAATTGATCACTGCGCCGGATATTTCGACTTCAGCATCGGGTTCACGGCCACCGGGCTATGAATGAGGCGACAGAAAGGAGAAATATCAGCGGTCTTAAATGATACGGTATGGGTGAGATGCGGGAAGAAGAGCGGTTGAGAAAGAGGGAGATTTCGTGGATTCTGATGATACTTTCCCGGCCGGGCGGGAGATTATTCCGTCGAACTTTATTTCGATTCTTCTCTGCCCGCAGATGAAAATACAGGAAATGAGAGAAATCATCACACGATGGAATGATATTTTCCGTAATGAGATAATAATTGACCTGTTTTTGAAGGATTTTTAGCTTACTTTCCTGTCTAATGTGTTTATTAGTGGTTTTTGCATAAACTGTCTTTATTAAAAGCAAGTTTTTAATTATTATCCATGTCGAAATTAGAAGAATCTTAAATTTGTTATTTTTTTTGGGGAAGATATGTTACAGCTTAAAGATGTTCATGGTAAGCCATTTATAATCAACAAGTTAAAAGTGATTAAGATTGAAGGTTTCGGTAATAAAACCAGAATTTTCATCGAAGGGCAGCCTTTGCCAGTGATAACCAATTATAATTTTACTGAACTTTCAGAAATGATGTTAAGCAGTGGCGGAGTTAATTAAATTTTTTCTGGTGGAAAAGACACCACCTGAGAGAGTTAACACAATCCTGTTGTTGTTTACGGGGTGAAAAATCTTTGACCGGTTAACACCGGTGTACGGCTTATATTTCTTTTTTCTGAAGCAGGAATACTGTCTGCAATTGTTCAGGTATTAACGGATGACTGCCTGAACATTCACTATCAAATTCTTCCGGTAGTTATTCTACGGATTAAGTATAAAGCCCCTTCCGGTGGTCGAAATGCGATCATCCGGCATTATCTTTCTGCAACCCATGAGTTCCTCCTGAAGACAAATCCATGGAGTATCAGTACATAGAGTGTGTTCATTTAGCAGCTCAACCATTCAGGCGGATCTTAATATTTACGATAAAGACAGGGGGTAATTCAGGAAACTCCTGCCGTGAATATACACGACAGGAGGTGGCAGTATTACATCATTAAGCTGTGCCGATTAATGATCAGCCGCTTTTTCTGCTGCAGCAATCCAGGAGTTAAACTCTGTCTGGTGTGCTTTAATCCATCCATCAACCTGCGCGGACACATCCGCACTGGAACTTTCACCATTATGCATGCTCATATTCTGCTGACTGATATCCTGTAAGGGGATTTTCATCAGGCTGAAGAGTTTCTTCGCAGCCGGATTTTTATCTGCCCAGGCTTTATTGACCAGAATATTTTCAACGTTTACATTGAATCCGTAGTTTTTGCCATTCGGCAGACGGGTATCTGTATTTGGCTGGCCGGCAGGGGCGGCAGAGAAGGGTACTGTCAGCCAGACGACATCTTTACCAGGTTTCAGAATATAACTCACCCAGTATGGCGTCCAGGTATAATACAGGATAGGTTTCCCGGCTTTATAGCGTGAAATAACGTTAGCAATCATCGCCGAATAGCTGCCCTGATCCTGTTCTACCGTATTGCTCAGGCCATAGGCTTTGATCTGGGCATCAATCACTTTGCCGCAAGACCATCCTGCCTCACAACCGGTCAGCGAGGCTTTACCGTCACCGGTATCATCAAACAAGCGGGCAATTTTAGGATCTTTTAATTGCGAGATATCGGTGATGTGATATTTTTCTGCCGTTTTCTTATCAATCAGATATCCCTGGGCTGCGCCGGTAATATAAGGACCTGCACGGAAAAAGCTTTTGTCTCCTCCGGCGGAGTTATACATATCAGACTGCAACGGCTCCCAGTCGACGGTCAGGAAAGTCGCATCACCTCTGGCCACAGAGGCATAAGCAACACTATAGTCCACTTCCTGAGTGGGCTTAACATCATAGCCTAGTTTAGCTAGCGCGCGATTAGCTAACTCAGTCTGGAATGACTCTTCTGCCAGCGGACTTTTTACCGCCTGAACGGAAATGCCTTTACCCGGAAGATCCTGTGCAGTTGCGGTTCCGCATAGAGAGAAAATTAATGCAGGGAGAATTATTTTTTTATTCACATGTGGCTCCTGTTGTTCTGATCTTTTTTACGCTAACAATCCCTGGCGCGGAAATCAAATTTAATTACCGATGGACTATAATGCCGATAAATATTCTATTTTCTGTGGGAAATACATGATATCCGCCAGCGTGACGGAATATATAAATCCTCTGCGGCACGATGAATAATTTCGTGTAAAATTCCTCTGCTTATTGTCACCTGCTAAAGTATTGCAGCCAGGAATATCGTTTGAATATCATACGGGCTATATCCTGTTATTTTTACATCAAACAGGGCGCAATTTTCTCCGGAAAACGCGTAGCGGCGGGGGATGTAGTGGAATAGGTGTCATTACAGTTCGGGGGATATTTCTGGCATATTTTCCGGAATTGAAGTTTATCCATTGCGTGGGAAATATCACCGGCATGTCAGGAGCGAATAACCTATATGGGGAAAGGCTTACGCCTTGAAATGTGCTGAATTATGCCAGGTGACTAATATCTGGCAGAATAATACTGCAAAGAGATGGCAAGCAACGGGTGTATTATTCTGCGGATCAATAAATACAGCAGAGCATGCTGCCTGTATCTGTAAATTCGCAGGCGATTTATGTTGCTATAAGGGGAGCAGACAGAGGGGTGGTGGCAGGATGGCACGACACAGGGTTATCCCCAAATCATGGCAGCCCAGCGCAACATCAGCAGACCCAGGCAGATGAAGACCAAAACCAGTACCATTTTTCCGTATTTTTTACTTCGGTTATTTGCCATGCAGCTCAATCCCCGGCGGTCAGTTTTATACTGATATTTACAGTAGCAGAAGCGCCTTTAACAGACAATCAACAGAGTACAGGGGGAATGCATTCCCCCCGTGTTTTAATACTGCTGATCACTCAGAGTTCATTTTTGATCAGGAACTCTTCCCAGCTCATTCCCAGAGCCTCAGCATGACTTTTCAGATAATTCTCAATCGCCGTTGCAGCCACTTCTTTATCCGGCTCGGCAAGCTGGATCGAAAAAATCATCCCATCCAGTTTTTTCTGACGCAGAAATGCGGCGTATATACGTTCGGCCTGTAGTGCACGATAAGCTTCAGGCTCCATACCCGCTTGTTTTGCTTCTTCTTCTGTTATTTCGTTCAGGGCCTGATTAAAATCAGGATGCGCCGAGAAAAACATATCTCGGGCAATCACATAATACTGTTCGGGCGTTTTCATAGCATTCTTCTTATCAACCAACATAGCGTAATTGTATCTGCTCCGCAGACTAATGTCAGGGCAAACTGTGGTAACCTGGCGGGATTTACTGCGGGATATTTGCTCCTCAGGGGCTGCAATAGCATGAGGACTCTATATAATGTCCGGGGAACAGGTTCCGGTGACGGGTTAACAGAGAAAGTATATGAAAAGATGGATGTTATTACCTTTGCTGGCATTAGCTGGCTGTGCGCAGATTGATAATTACCCGCAGGCCGCTAAAGTTCCGGCTCCGGCCGGGATGGCTGGAGTCTGGCAGAGTGACGGACCACAATCAGCGCTGGTCAGCCCTCAGGCGATGGCTTCTTTACTCATCAGTCCGCAAGGGGATACCCTGGATTGCCGCCAGTGGCAGCGGGTCATTGCCAAGCCAGGAAAGTTGTCTCAGATTGATGATGAACTGGTGAATATTAATCGCCAGTTACGGGTCATGTCAGTCACGGTGGAAAACGGGGTAATGCACTACGATGGCCTGACGCTGAAAAAAGTCAGTCAGCCGACCGAAGAGTGCCGCAAAGCCTTGTCCGAGTCCAGGGATCACCCGCAGCAACAGGTTATTCAGGATATTCAGCCAGCCCTCATGCAAAATCACTTTGCGGATGGCAGTACGGCGGGTTGAATGATGTGACCTGCCTGATCCCAATGGCAGGTCAGTTAAACCAATACGTTCACCCGGACACCCCTCTCACGCTTCGCGGTGACACCCCCGCGCAGATCCCGGGTTCCCATGCTATGTCCGGATATCTCTCTGCAGGCATCACCACGGCAAGATGAACACTGCGGGCCGAATAGACATAAGCCTTGCAGGGATGACCGTGTGACGCCGCCTGAAACGATTGGCCGGGAGAACCACTACCGTTCTGCGGCCCGATCTGCCGGGCCACAGACAGGCATCAGCCGATGGTCATCAGGCTGGCGTTACCTCCGGCCGCCGCCGTATTAACGCTCACCGAACGTTCAATCAGCAACCGTTCGCTTAACAGAGAAGTCTCTCCGCGTGCAAACCCCTGCACTGATACGATAGGGCCGTTACGTAACGCGACCTGACGACATAGCAGACTCAACTGGTCAGCATCTCCATGGAAAATGACCGCGTCATAATTATCATCGATTGCTGATGAACTGAGGTCCACCTGTCGCTGTACCTCTGCCGGTAAAGAACCAAGCCACTGACGGTGATTTTCATCGTCAGGCCAAAGAACCCGGCAGCCGGTACAGAGGGCCAGAGCCAGCTGACACAGTGCATCTTCAGAGGTATCCGCCAGACACAAGACCCGCTCCCGGGGGAGCAGGGTATAGCTGTTACGTTCTCCGGTCGGACCGGTTAATATTTTGACGCGCTGGCTCTGATTCTCTTCCGCAAAACGGCGACACTGTTCCGTCAGACGTGTGTTTTCCAGGGTCTGAGCGTATGAGCTCAGTGCGACAAACGGTTCCGGCAGAGTCATATCCGAATCAGGCAGCAGCGAGGGTATCTGTGACAGCGTCACTTTTATGGCGTCATTCGGTCGTGAGGATAGTAACCGGTACAGGTACAGAGGGCCGCCGGCTTTCGGACCGGTACCGGAGAGGCCTTCACCGCCGAACGGTTGCACACCAACGACGGCACCCACCATATTACGGTTAACATAGAGGTTACCGGCATGGATCCCGCCAGTGACCTGGTGGATAGTCTCGTCAATACGGGTGTGAACCCCAAAGGTCAGTCCGTAGCCGGAACTGTTAATGCTTTCCAGCACTTTCGCCAGGCCGTTACGGGGATAGCGCACCACATGTAATACCGGGCCGAAAATCTCCTGCTTCAGGTCAGCAGGCGAATCGATTTCTATTAAGGCCGGGATAACGAAATGTCCCTGGCTCAGGCGGGCCGCTTTCTCGCCCTCCGGGTGGGTAATACGCGAAACGCTAAAGCCTTTCTCCGCCATCGCGGAGATGTGCTCCTCAATCATCCTGCGGGCATCATCGTCGATCACCGGGCCGATATCCGTGGACAGATATTCCGGATTCCCGATCCGGTACTCTGCCATCGCGCCACGCAGCATCGTCAGGGTATGGTCAGCCACATCCTCCTGAAGACACAGCAGTCGCAGTGCGGAGCAACGCTGGCCGGCACTGTCGAAGGCGGAAGCTACCACATCAAGCACCACCTGTTCTGTCAGTGCCGAAGAGTCGACTACCATAGCATTCATTCCGCCGGTTTCAGCAATCAGTGGCACCGGCTGACCTGACGGGTCAAGACGCCCGGCAAGATTACGTTGCAACAATGCTGCCACAGCAGTAGAGCCGGTGAAGATCACCCCACGGATCGCTTGATCTGCAACCAGTTGTGCGCCGACACTCTCTCCGGCCCCCGGTAATAACTGCAGTACACCGCGCGGAACCCCGGCCTCGTGCAGGATCCGCACAGCCTCCATGGCAATCAATGGCGTCTGTTCGGCAGGTTTTGCCAGTACAGCATTACCGGCGGCGAGCGCGGCGGCGATCTGCCCGGTAAAAATGGCCAGCGGGAAGTTCCACGGACTGATACAGACCACCGTACCCAGCGGGCGGTGCGTTTCATTATCAAAATTCTCGCGTACAGCAGCAGCGTAATAGCGCAGGAAGTCCACCGCTTCGCGAATTTCGGCAATCGCGTTCGGGTAAGACTTTCCGGCTTCACGGATCAGCAGTCCCATCAGGATTTGCATCTGTCCTTCCATACGGACGGCAGCATCCTCCAGGATCGCCGCTCTTTCCTGCGGCGGAGTGGCAAACCAGATAGAGGAGGCCCGGGTACTGGCCGCAATCGCTGCAGTAACTTCCTGTGAGGTTGCCTCACGTACGCTACCTACGACATCCCGGGGGGCAGCCGGGTTGACGACCGGCAGCACAGGGTGTTCTCCGGAGCCCGGCGGCGCATCGATCAGTGGCTCAGCCAGCCAGTGGCGGGAGGCGCTGTTGAGTAAGGCACTGGATAACGAGGCCAGCCGGTGTTCGTTCGCCAGATCCAGACCTTCTGAGTTCTTACGTGTGTCACCGTATAAATCCCGGGGTAACGGGATTTTCGGATGAGGCAGACCTGCGACACCTTCTTCTGCGGCCAGCGTATCGGTAGCAAGTACCGGGTCAATAATCAAATCCTCCAGCGACAGGCTCTTATCGGCAATACGGTTAACAAACGAAGTGTTTGCCCCGTTTTCCAGTAACCGGCGTACCAGATAGGCCAGCAGTGTTTCATGTGTTCCGACCGGGGCATAAATACGGCAGGGGCGATTCAGTTTGCCTTCTGACAACGGACCGACGACCTGTTCGTATAACGGCTCGCCCATCCCATGCAAACACTGGAATTCATACTGACCGGGATAATAGTTATTCCCGGCTAACTGATAGATAGCCGCCAGACTCTGGGCATTATGGGTCGCGAATTGCGGGTAAATCAGATTCGGGACAGACAGCAATTTGCGGGCACAGGCCAGGTAGGAGACATCGGTATAGACTTTACGGGTATAGACCGGATAACCTTCCAGCCCCTCAGTCTGAGCACGTTTAATTTCGCTATCCCAATATGCCCCTTTGACCAGACGGATCATCAGTCGGCGGTGGCTGCGACGGGCAAGATCAATCAGTGAATCCACCACAAACGGGCAACGTTTCTGATAGGCCTGGATAACGAAACCAATGCCATTCCATCCTTCCAGTGCGGGCTCGAAACAGAGTTTTTCCAGCAAATCGAGTGACAGTTCCAGCCGGTCAGCTTCTTCTGCATCAATATTAATACCGATATCGTATTCACGGGCCAGCAACGTCAGTGATTTCAGCACCGGATACAGCTCATCCATGACACGGTCATACTGTGCGCGCTGGTAACGCGGGTGCAGGGCTGAAAGCTTGATAGAAATTCCCGGACCTTCATAAATCCCGCGGCCATTTGAGGCTTTACCGATGGCATGGATCGCCTGCTGATAAGAAAGCAGATAAGCCTCGGCGTCTTTACGGGTCAGAGCCGCTTCACCCAGCATGTCATAAGAGTAACGGAAGCCTTTATCTTCAAGACGCCGTGCATTAGCCAGAGCTTCAGAGATAGTCTCACCGGTGACGAACTGTTCACCCATCAGACGCATTGCCATATCCACCCCTTTGCGGATCACCGGTTCACCGCTTTTACTGATAATACGGTTTAGTGATCGTGACAGGCTGGCTTCGTTATGGGTAGCGACCAGTTTTCCGGTGACCAGTAGCCCCCAGGTAGCGGCATTGACAAATAACGAGGCGCTGCGCCCGAGATGTGATTGCCAGTTACCGTGGCTGATTTTGTCGCGGATCAGTGCATCCCGGGTGGGTTTATCGGGGATCCTTAATAGCGCCTCAGCGAGACACATCAGTGCGACACCCTCCTGAGAAGACAAAGAGAACTCCTGCAACAGCCCCTGAACCATCCCGGCACGGCCGCCGCTGGATTTTTGCTGGCGAAGGTTTTCGGCGAGCTTATGTGCCAGCTGATGGGTTTTTTCTGACAGCGCTGGTGTCAGGCGTGCCTGTTCCAGGATCATCGGGACTGCATCGGTTTCCGGCCTGCGCCATGCAGCAGTGATCGCTGCACGGATCACTGACTGAGGGAGTACCTGTTCGGCAAAATCCAGGAAAGGTTGCACCGGTTCGTTTTTCTCCGTGGTTTTATCCGGTTCATTACCGGTGCCGGAGAGTTCAGAAAAGAACGGGGTCTGGCCGGATTCTATCGCTTCCAGCAGGTTGAATATGGCCTGACGGATCAGCCAGTGTGGCGTCCGGTCTATTTTACTCGCGGCTTTTTTCAGACGTTCCCGTGTTTCTTCATCCAGTTTAACACCCATCGTGGTGGTCGTTGCCATACAGTTCTCCGTCAGTGATTAACAGGCAAGGTTGCACCTCAATATCACCCATGTTGCAACCTGTTGCAACTATGAAAAACTTATGAAACTAAAAAGTGTTACCCGGCGCAACTCTGGCATAGCTCCGGAAAGAGATTTTGAATTATTTGCGACATATTTCCCCATAATTATTCACCCTGTGGCATGCCGGATGCATAAAATACGGGTGGAAAACATGATCCGTCGCAGGTTGTTGAAAAAAAGAGGATGCATCAAGGGATTTTAAATGTTACTTCACTGTTAAAATCAGGGCGAAGAAAAAACAGGCGTAATGAACGGTTTCTGTGCGTGTAATGGACCTGCATATGACTTTTACGTGCTATTCAGCAGGAATTAGCCTGATAATAATAGAAAATGGAGATAAACATGACAGTCAGTACCCCTTTGTTAGTAACATTTATTATTTATATCTTTGGTATGCTTTTGATCGGCTTTTTTGCCTGGCGTTCAACGAAAAACTTTGATGACTATATCCTTGGTGGTCGTAGTTTAGGGAGCCTCGTCACGGCACTTTCTGCAGGTGCTTCGGATATGAGCGGCTGGTTGCTGATGGGGCTACCGGGTGCGATTTTTCTTTCCGGTATTTCGGAAAGCTGGATTGCCATCGGGCTTATCATCGGTGCCTGGCTGAACTGGAAAATTATTGCCGGCAGACTTCGGGTACATACCGAGCATCATAATAATGCGCTGACTCTGCCCGACTATTTCACCAGTCGCTTTGAAGACCGCAGTAAACTCTTACGGGTTATCTCTGCGGTGATCATTCTGGTCTTTTTCACTATCTATTGTGCTTCCGGAATTGTGGCGGGTGCGCGGCTTTTTGAAAGTACCTTTGGTATGAGCTATGAAACCGCGCTCTGGGCCGGAGCTGCTGCGACCATTATTTATACCTTCCTGGGTGGGTTTCTGGCGGTCAGCTGGACCGATACGGTTCAGGCCAGCCTGATGATCTTCGCGCTTCTTCTGACCCCGCTGATCGTTATTTTTGCCGTTGGCGGTATTCCGCAAGCGATGACGGTAATTGAGCATCATGGCCCTGGTTTTACCGATATTGTTAACCGGATGGATGTGATTGCCATTGTATCTATGCTGGGCTGGGGACTGGGTTATTTCGGGCAGCCACATATTCTGGCACGGTTTATGGCCGCAGATTCACATCGCTCTATGGTGGCCGCCCGTCGTATCGGCATGACGTGGATGATACTGTGTCTGGCGGGCGCCGTATCCGTAGGTTTCTTCGGCATTGCTTATTTTGATAATCATCCTGAACTCGCGGGCGAGGTGAATAAAAACGGAGAAAGGATCTTTATTGAACTGACCAAAATTCTGTTCAATCCCTGGATTGCCGGGGTTTTGCTGTCAGCTATTCTTGCGGCAGTGATGTCGACACTAAGTTGTCAGTTACTGGTTTGCTCAAGTGCTCTGACCGAAGATTTCTATCGCGCATTCTTTCGCAAAAATGCCGGACAACAGGAACGCGTCTGGATTGGCCGACTGATGGTATTACTGGTGGCTGTCATTGCGATCCTGCTGGCCCGTGATCCTGATAATAAAGTTCTGGGCCTGGTGAGTTATGCCTGGGCCGGATTTGGTGCAGCCTTTGGCCCGGTGATCCTGATGAGCCTTTGCTGGAAGCGAATGAGCCGGAACGGTGCTCTGGCGGGGATGATCGTCGGGGCCTCAACGGTCATTTTCTGGAAACAGTATAACTTCTTTGGTCTGTACGAAATTATTCCGGGCTTTATCGCCGGCTTATTGGCTATCGTCGTATTCAGCTTTATCGGCAAAAAACCTTCCGAAGCTGCGTTACAGCGTTTTGAGAATGCACGCCAGGAATTCCTTAGCGACTGAGGCGCGATTAGCCGTCCGGGGGCTGTATCCGGAGGACGATGACAGAGGACGTTCCCGATACCCTGTGAGAAAAACTCGCAGGCTTTGCTTTGCAAGCGGCCCCCTGTAAATCCTTATGTGGTTACTCTCGTGTCTGAGTGATGAAAGGGGGTGGGGCAGCTCCTGGTGTCATCTTCTCATTGTCATCTGTTTATCACTCTGCGGGAGGCTCGCAGAATATTCTTATCAGCGGTGGCACGTTGAGCAGGGAATATGATTGAGTGATTATCTGCGGTGATATCAACGTCAGCCGGGGGATAAAGCCCATGAAGTACCACTCCGGCATGCAGATATAGTGTGCTTTCTGGCAGCCTATATTTTTTCTTGTTATCGGCATGTTGATTTAAAATTTTCTGTTCTGCCGGTCCAGTCACTCTTTGTATACCGGTTAGACAGAACCACTGTAGCTGCCGGTTATTCTTCGGTCCCTGTTTTTTTTCATAGCACTATTTGGGGTTGTATGAAAAATAGCCATAAATAATGCATCTGTTTGTTATAAAAAGATAATGATATCCGATGGCATCGATGTTCAGGCAGAATGAAAAATATCTAATCAGAAATTAAGTAAAAATATTGTTGCATTCCCCGGGGAGCTGGTACAAGTTATTCATTGAGAGTTTCAGTATTACGAAGTTTCTCCGGAGTGTGTGTATGAATGGTGACTGTCGTTATTACATCAGCAACATTTCACTCGCGTCGCCAGACGTGAAGAGGCAGCACACTCAAAAATCCTTTTTCTTACTCAGCTTAATTTCATTACTTCATGTCTCTTTTACCGGTACACGTTTTTTTAACGAGGTACTGTTCTCAATGGCTGTTCGTGGCTCAGAAGGAAGCCTGTAAACCTCTAAAGCGTTCACGTATACGCGCCTGATATTCAGGCCGGAAAATGAAACCAACTGTAAGGTGCCAACATGGGAAGACAGAAAGCAGTGATTAAAGCGCGTCGTGAAGCGCGCCGTGTGATCCGTAATGATTCACGCAGTCATCGTCAGCGTGAAGAAGAATCGGTGACCTCGCTGGTACAAATGGGTGGCATGGATTCGATTGGCATGGCCCGTGATAGTCGTGACCGTTCTGTGATTGCAGCACGTAACGAGGCACAGGCAAATTATCTTTCAGCCATTGAACACAAACAGCTTATATTCGCCACCGGTGAAGCCGGGTGCGGTAAAACCTGGATCAGTGCAGCGAAAGCCGCAGAAGCCTTGTCTAATAAAGATGTCGAGAGGATCATTGTTACACGGCCGGTCCTGCAGGCCGATGAGGATCTGGGCTTCCTGCCTGGTGATATTTCTGAGAAATTCGCCCCGTATTTTCGTCCGGTTTATGATGTGCTGGTAAAACGCCTGGGCGCGTCCTTCATGCAATATTGTCTGCGCCCGGAAATCGGTAAAGTTGAGATTGCACCTTTTGCGTACATGCGCGGGCGGACGTTCGAGAATGCGTTTGTGATTCTTGATGAAGCCCAGAACGTCACCGCGGCTCAGATGAAGATGTTTCTGACCCGCCTGGGCGAAAATGTCACTGTTATCGTCAACGGCGATATTACCCAGTGTGATTTACCCCGGGGAGTCACATCCGGCCTGGCGGATGCATTACAGCGCTTTGAGGAAGATGAGCTGGTCGGCTTGATCCGTTTCGATAAACAGGATTGCGTCCGTTCAGAGCTGTGCCAGCGGACTTTAGAGGCCTATAGCTAAGCTAATCCGGCCAGGTTACCGGCGGTGAAGACTGCCGGCAGAGAAAGTTAATTTCAGAGAGGTCGCCGCGTGATTGCTGCGACCTCTTTTTTGTCTCCCTTGCTTACGCCACAGACTGAGCACTGCACTGATCCTCTGCCCGTTCCCGGCCCTGTCTCTGCGTTTTTTCGTGTTATACACACCCTTTTGTTGGCTGTCACGGGGCACAACACTCACTGCTGGTGGCCCGATGGCTGGCGACTTACTGTCAGGACTCACCTTATTTCTGACCCCTCAGGGTCGCGATTAAGCAGGAGTCTTTTGATAATGCAAACAGAACAATTTGCCGCTGCCGCCGGCATCAGTGGGGACCTGGCATCACGTTGGCTTGAGCCAGTGACCGGGGCGATGGAACGTTTTTCGATTATCCGTCCCATCGATCAGGCCATGTTTATTGCTCAGACCGCCCATGAATCCGGAGGATTCACCACACTGACGGAATGTTTTAACTATACCCCGGAGGCGTTACAACAACTCTTTTCATCTTATTTTACCCCGCAGCAGGCTATGGCCCTGGGCCGCACCGCAGCGCATTCTGCTCAGCAACCACAAATTGCAGAGCAATTATATGGACAGCGGCTGGGCAACCTGACACCGGCAGAAGGCTGGATTTACCGCGGCAGGGGGCTGATTCAGATCACCGGTCGGGAGAATTATTTACGCTGTGCCTCCGGTATTGGCTTGCCGTTGCTCAGCCACCCGGACCTGCTGGCGACCGATACGCCCGCCGCACTTTCCGCCGCCTGGTTTTTCGCATCACAGGGATGTCTGGCTTGTTCCGGGGATCTGGTGAAAGTAACGGAAATCATCAACGGTGGCAGGAATGGTCTTACCGACAGAGCAGAGCGCCTGCAGACCGCACTGACCGCATTGCAGCAGGCATAAATGATGAAAATGAAATCCATTCTGGCCATTGTGATCGGCATTTTCTGGTTACTGACGGTTGTCATAAGCGCAGTGACTGCTTACCGCTATAAAAGCGCTGTCACCGCACAACATCAGGCAGAGAAAGAACAGCAGTATCAGGCACAGGTTATCAGAATACAGAATAACCAGTGGCAGCGACTGAACGAACTTTCTGAAAAAGCTCTGCAAACGAATTTACGCGCAAGTACGCAAAGTGAGGAAAATATTAATGAATTCCGGACTGTTCTCCGTCGCCAGAAAACCTGTGATATTCCTGTGCCTGATGACATTGCTCAGCGGTTGTACCGTTACACGCAAGATTTACGTGCCGGCACAGTGCCAGCCACTGCCGGCAGCGCTGCTGCAACCCGTGCCGGTTCCCTTACCCCCGGACATCTGAGCTATTGTCAGGCCGTATTGTGGATCTACCCTCTGCTGAATGCGATTAATAACGCAAACCATCAGCTACAGGCCATTTCACAGGCAGATAAACTCCGGGGCCGGGGCACGGCCGGGCAGCAGTAACGTCTGATACGGTGCAGCTAAACTGTGCTATCCAGGCCGGAAAACAAGAGTGTTCTATACTGAAGAGTCAGCCATCACATTCAGCAGAGGAAAATGTCATGCTACAGAAGACTGTACTTATCACCGGTGCCGGCAGCGGATTCGGTAAAGAAAGCGCATTATTGCTTGCCAAAGCCGGGTATCAGGTGATTGCTGCCACTGAAACTGTTGCACAAATTCAGCCTCTGAAAGAGACTGCCCGTCAGCAGGGTCTGGACTTACGGGTGGAGAAACTGGACATTACTGACGAGAATGATCGTCTGCTCGCGGCCAGTTGGCCGGTCGATATTCTGCTTAATAATGCCGGTATATCGGAAGGCGGGGCGGTGGTTGATCTGCCTGAAGAACAGCTTCGTCGTCAGTTTGAAGTCAATGTTTTCGGGAGCATTCTTCTGACTCAGCAGTTTGCACGGCAGTTTATCGACCGGAAAGAGGGAAAAATTGTTTTCGTTTCATCGGTCGCAGGGATCACCACAGATCCGTTTGCCGGGGCTTATTCAGCCAGTAAACATGCGCTGGAAGCTTTTGCCGAAGCGTTGCATAAAGAATTGCGTGAATTTGGTGTGCAGGTTGCGACGGTAAACCCGGGCCCGATTCTGACCGGGTTCAATGACCGTATGTTTGAAGCGTGGCAACACTGGTGGCCGGAAGATAAAGAAGATACGGTATTCGACTATTCACAAATTGCATTCCCGCATGAACAGTATCAGCCACATCAGGTATCTGAACTGATTGTAAAAGTGGTGACCGGTGAGGAAACACATTACCGGAATGTTGTTCCGCAAGAGATCACAGAAGATACACGTCGCCAGATGGATGAAATATGGGATCGTAAAGTGACGGATAAGGCTGAGCGGGATCCGCTGGTACAAAAAGCCTATGAACTACAGCCGGAAACTCCCAACGGGAAATAATCTCCGGCGACAGGAAGGACCGTATCCTGTGCAAATCGCAGGATACGGCCAGTGATGTGATAACCGAACGTTTAACGACGTTTGTTTCCGCGGGAGAAGCGGGTTTTACGCCTGTCCCGCAGATAGGAGACAAACAGTACGCCGGCAATGATTAACAGCAGTATGGCGATCCCCGGAAGCAGATAGTTCATCATAATAATGTGCCTTTAGTGTCAGAAAGTGAAATTTTCGGCATTTAAATCAAAGGAATGAGACATAACTACCTGATGACACAATATTTTCTTTACTGTCGGCTGTCTGTGAGGGGTTGTCTTAATTTCACATCCTGCCGGGGGGAGCACATACAGATGTTTTCACCCGATCCTGCTGCGGGAGCAGGTTTACACCCCATTGCAGCAGAGGGGGAGGAAACTTTTTCGTGTGTGAAATTCAGCGTATTCCGGGTATTTCCGCGGGCATAAAAAGAGGCAGAGACTGAGGAACGGTAATGGTTCATGGCATCAGGACACCGTCTGTCATTTGTCTGTTGTGCTTCGGGGGGATATCGCGGTCTGTTGCCGGTAAAATTCTCTGACTGTAGGAGGCCATTGATGCATCGTCGTACTTTCCTGGCGTGTGTCGCCGCCGGAGTGTTCAGCGGCCGACAAAGCCTGAGTGTAGTGGCTGAGGCGGCCCCCGTGCAGTCACCCCCAGCGGAAGTGATACCGCTGTGGGCGGGGATACCTCCGGGAGGAGGAGGCCCAGGCGGGCCGGTAAAAGTTTCCGGGGATGGTGCGCTGAGCCATATTGCCCGCCCCGTACTGAGTGTTTATTTACCGGCTAATCCCAATGGTTATGCGGTACTGATTGCTGCCGGGGGGGGTTATAAACGGATAGAAATGCGTAAAGAAGCTTTACCCGCAGCGGCATGGCTTACCGCCCGCGGTTTTAGGGCCTATGTACTGACGTATCGCCTGCCTGATGAAAATTGGAGGGAGGGTACTCTGGTGGCCTTGCAGGATGCGCAACGGGCATTACGTATTATCAGGCAACGGGAGAAGCACCTGAGTGTACTGGGGTTTTCTGCCGGTGCTCATTTACTGGGATTAGCCGTGACCCGCAGTAATTTTGTCAGTTACCCTCCGACAGATGCTCTTGATACTCTGCCCGCAAAGGCTGACCGGGCAGCATTAATTTACCCGGTGATCACACTTGAACCTCCCTATACGCATACTTCAACACACCGTATCCTGGCCGGTACAGGGGCTTCTCTGCAGCAGGATGCACAGTGGTCAGTACAGAATTTTGTGACAGCGCAGTCACCTCCATTTTTCCTGGTGCAGGCGAAAGATGATCCGGTGTCTGACCCTGAAAATACCCTGATTCTGCAGGCTGCCTGTCAGCGGGAACATGTGCCGGTTGAGTTATTTCGTTATTCCCGCGGCGGACATGGTTTCGGTATGGGAAAACCCGGCACACCGACGGTGAGGTGGCCAGCGCATTATGCGAATTGGCTGACGGCATGGCAACGTGCTGTAAGTTAAAGGGGAGGGAGGAGGATTTTATTATCAGCACGGTGAATATTCCGTTCGCTTTGTAATAAGGCTTGCTGCCTGTAATCCGCCGTGGGCGACCGGGCAAAGGGCGCCTGGCCGCGCCCTCTGCACTCCCTGCCTTGCGACAAGCCTGCCCGCCGCTGCGCGGTACCTTCACTTATTCATGTGTCCTTTACGGACCGGTCATGATTCGCTCCTGCTCAGCA
>NZ_JMPR01000035.1 GCF_000735525.1 Tatumella ptyseos ATCC 33301
CCCGACCAACGGTGCAAACATCCGCGGAAAAGCGGATTGTGATTTTGTTTTAAAACCGGAAAACAGTGGCGATGCCCGGATAGCAGGTGTTGGGGCGCTATCCGCAGCGCCGAACGCAGAGTGACGGCCAGATGCCGGTGAGGCAGAAAATAAGGCAATAAAAAAGCCTGAACTTTCGTTCAGGCTCTCTTAAAGAATGATGGCGGTGAGGGAGGGATACACTCGCTGCGTAGCAGCTCGCCCTTCGGGGGGCCGCTGGCCCTGCAAAACCTGTCAGGTTTTGTCGAACCCTGCGAGGGTTCTCACCCTCCCGGCAGGATGCCTGCTGACAGGCAATAAAAAAGCCTGAACTTTCGTTCAGGCTCTCTTAAAGAATGATGGCGGTGAGGGAGGGATTCGAACCCTCGATACGTTGCCGTATACACACTTTCCAGGCGTGCTCCTTCAGCCACTCGGACACCTCACCACTTTTTGTTGTCAGTCGCTGTAGCGGCTAACGGGGCGCTACTATAGGGAGTCAGTCGCAAACGGTCAAGAATTATTTTTCTCTTTTGTTTTACCCGGTTAGCTTATGAACGAATTGCTTTATATAACCGCAATTCGCTGCTTTTTCGGGCAGGGGTTGCGGTTGCAGGATCAGTCTTTCACTTGTTCAGAGTAACGCTTACGCAGCTTCTGAAGTTTAGGCGGGATCACTGCCAGACAAAAACCGTTGCGCTGACCTTCACCTTCCCAGTAGTTCTGATGATAGTCTTCAGCCGGATACCAGGTCTGTAACGGTTCGATAGTGGTGACTATCGGCGCACTGTGGTCAGCAGCGGCGCGGGCGATGGCGGCTTTCGCTTCCAGTTCCTGCGCCGGGGTGGCCGGGAAAATAGCAGAGCGGTACTGAGTACCGATGTCATTCCCCTGGCGGTTCAGCTGGGTAGGGTCATGAGTCGCGAAACTGATATCCAACAGGTCTCCATAACTGACCAGTGCCGGATCAAAACCGATACGAATAGCTTCAGCGTGGCCTGTCGTCCCTTCACAGACGGTCTGGTAAGTCGGATCCACAGTGGTTCCGCCGGTGTAACCGCTCTCGACCGATACCACACCCTTAATGCTTTTAAATACCGCTTCGGTACACCAGAAGCAGCCTCCGGCAAGCACAATCGTTTCTGTCATTTTTCTCTCCTAAGTCCTTGTCGCGTAATGGTAATATTATCTCAGGAACCGAAATAACCACTACCAAATTTTGGTTGATCGCTGTAAAATATGGCAAAAAGGCAGCCAAATTTTAGAGGTTCCTGATGACCAGCACCACACCGCGAGGCATTCAAGAAATTAGTTGTACATTAAAAGATGACACTGTCAAGAGTGCACATCGTGTGCGGATTACAAGGCAGAACTTCAAAGGTCAACGGAGTAGAGTTTTTTATAACTTAAATGAAGCCAAAGAATATTTGTCACTCTCAAAAAGCGTCCAAGGTAAAAAGTTAATTTATTCCATTGAGCACACAGAAGAAGAAAAATATTGTGCTGACAAAGAAAATCGGAATGATTTTAGCTTTGAGAATTTTTTGAAGCTCTACATTCGTGATTACATTGATACCAAGCCACGAGAAAATGAGATTCAAAAAAGATACCATGCAAGCACGGTAGCTTTTTACAATATTGTTCTTGAAGCTTCCATTCTTGATAGATCCCCCACCTATAAAGAAAAAGTAGACATGGGTATCGGCAATCCTGAAGATCCAGTTTATAATTCCTTCGGAAAATACGACATTCGAAAAACCACTAACAAAAAGCATTACTTAAATAGAGAAAGATGAGCTCCTAGATTTATTTATTCAGTTTTCCAACTAATACAAAATGTAGATGATTATGAAAAAATATGACCACTTCGAAGAATACGAATGGATTGGCTTGTTTTGGGCGGAAACCATTCCAAATGAATCAGAAATATCCATGGAATTTCCGGGGAAACTAACTTACAGTATTGAAAATGGAGTCCAATTAAGTTTCCTTTACCCGGCGGTAAAAAAATAAAAAATTAAAATATATCCATGGCGCCCTTGAAAACGGGGAGAAATGCACACTATTTGGGGATTTTGATCCAGACAGGTTTGGTTTTCATTTTGGTGAAATTTCTATATATAAAGCAAAGATTACTTTTAATTCTGTAATTTTCGGGATTCATACAACCACTGAGGATAAATTCGACGGAATATCATTGGATCTTACTAACTTCCAAGAGTTTTGCCACCCTCAAGGATTTCTAGACTTGGCAAAATATTCTGAGAAACCGATTTTCGCTGAATATCATGGCGACATTGAAATATCGTTGGTGAACAGTGCGAAATTCAAACAGTTAGAGTTCAATGTTGATACACTTTTTCATTGCAGAAATGAAGAAGCAGGTCTTGAGATAAAGAATGCAATAAAAGAAGTAATTGAAAAATACAAGGGCGAAGAAATACTTACCAGGACGGATATAGGCTGGGAGTTGTTGTTAAAAAATAAAAACGGCCTAACTATTTATGAAGCAATGAAAAATACTTTACTGATAGAGCAATTCTTGTCTCTATTGATTTTCTCTCCAACAAGAAGAACACGATTAAATGTACTAAATCGAAGCGACGAACAGCCGGATCGTTTCAAGTATTTACCCACCTTAACAACCCTATTTGACATAAGCAAATTTAAAGAAAAGGTTCTCAAGGCAAATTTATCACACATGTATCTTCCAATTAATGGAAGAAATATTGATTTTGGAAAAACAATAAAAAACTGGTTTGCTGAATATGAGAAATTCCAAATGTATGCATTTTCTTTGTCTAATAAATTTGGAAGAACAACAGAGCCTGAAATAAGATCAGAAATAATTGTCAATCTCGCACAAATAGAAGCAATTGCAAATAGTTTAGGAAAAACAAAGTCAAACGAAAAGTATGACTTTCCCATATCACACTATGATAAAGGCCAAATAAGAGAAACTCTCCGAAGAAGTCTTAAATTGTCAGAGTCAGAAAAGATAGGAGCAGCATTATCTGAGTTAAGAAGTGAAATTGCACATTTTGGCAGACCAATAACCAGGATAAAAAAAATGTCCCTCTCGGATTTGCACACTGTTCAAAAGTGCTTGAGTTTTATCATATGTTCTTCTATATACGAGAAGTTAGGGATTCCCGAAAAAAATATCTCTGCATTCCAGGAGCGGCATTTGTCCCAAACCAATCGATTTTAATAAATACATTAACCAAATGCCTTTAGAAGATAATAAAATTGAACCTGAAGATTAGTTGAATTCAAACTCTGAATAATAAAAAATCCAGTCATTCCGACTGGTTTTTTTATTATTCAGAAAACCCCCAGTTAGGCTGGGGGTTCCGTAAAGCTTTCAGCTTTGTGCCGTATATAAAAAACCCTTTTGATTTGTTAAAACACCTTGCGGTCTGGTAACTGCAAAGGTTCAACAGGAAATCAAAAGGAGGTCCTAATGACGAAAAGAACTTAGCGCATATCCGATGCCTACCATGAAGCTGGACCAGATCGTCAGGGTCCTTCTAACTCATGAGGTCCTTGGGGGACCGGCACCAGCCAAAGAACAGCACCTTGGATGAGTAACCAATAAAAATCAACAAAAAATATGTAGCCATATAGATCAATAAGTTCCAAGAGTTTTGTTGCCATAAAAATACATAACTAGTCTTATAGATACCAGAAGCAGCCCCCGGCAATTACTGCATATTCAATAGTCATAATAAGTTCTCTCTTGTGTACTGCTTCATTGTGCTTATGAGTATATCAGATGCGCTCAATAACCCATTTTTCAACCCGGCCTGTCATTAAATGCCGAAGGCGGAGCAGGCTCCCGGGATGATCTGAACGATTTTCCATCAGAAAACCTGCACATTGAGTCATACCTGTCGCCGGAGGAGACCGCCGGAAAATATTCGTCATGCGGCCACGCTGTGGAAAGAACCGACCTCCGTGGCAGGATAAATTACCCAAAGCAGTCTATTATTAACAATAAAGTAACAAAAGTTAAGCGTGGGTGAAAATATCTGAACTCAGTAAAACTGAAAGGCGTGCTGCAAGACTCAATCCGCCTCTCTGCCACCGGGATCTGACCGGGCCCCGAAACCTGAATAATATGCCCGGGACCCTCGTTGCCTGCCTCACCGGCATACCTCCGGGTGCGTTGGCCACTATCTCCGGTCGCCTGCGGCATAACGTCGTTAAAATGGCAGGATCCTGGTCAATACTCCGTTGAAAATCAGCGTAATGACTGCCATTGGACATACGCTCTGCATGCCGGTGTTACCCGGTACCGATAATCCTCACTAACAAGGAATCTTCAGGATGGGTCAATTAGTTGTAGTGTCTAACCGGATAGCTTTGCCGGTGAACGGAAAAAGCAGTGCAGGCGGGCTGGCCGTGGGCATTCTGGATGCATTAAAAAAGAACGGTGGATTATGGTTTGGCTGGAATGGTGAAATAGCGGAAATTTCCGGAGAAGAAGAACCGGTGTCAAAAACGTCTCATGACGGTATCAACTATGCTTCATTCAGCCTTAATCAGAATGATTATGATCTGTATTATAGCCAGTACTCTAATACGGTGATCTGGCCCGCGTTCCATTACCGGTTAGATCTGGTGGACTACCAGCGCACAGCCTGGGAGGGGTATTGCCGCGTAAATCAGTTACTGGCTGCCAGACTTGCCCCCTTACTCAGTGAAGGCGATATCGTCTGGGCGCACGATTATCATTTGCTGCCGTTTGCCGCAGAATTACGTAAGGCAGGAAAAAATCCGCCTGTCGGTTTTTTCCTGCATATTCCTTTTCCGGCCCCGGAGGTTTTTAATGCGTTGCCGGACCACAAAACGCTCCTTGAAATGCTCTGCAGCTATGATCTGCTAGGGTTTCAGACGAAAAATGATAAACAGGCGTTTCTCAGCAGCCTGGATCAGGCCACCGGGCTTACTAAGACGGAAGAGGGCCGCTATCAGGCATTCGGGCGTACATTCAGTGTTGATCATTACCCGATCGGCATTGAACCTGAAAGTATCCGGCAAATAGCTGCCGGGCCGTTACCGCCGAAAATGGTGGCCATCCGCGAAGAGTTGGGGGATGCAAAGAATATTATTGCCTGCGAGCGACTGGATTACTCCAAGGGCTTGCCGGAGCGATTTCTGGCGTATGAAGCCTTGCTGGAGCACCATCCGCGCCACCGGGGACATATCCGTTATACCCAGATAGCACCGACTTCCAGGGGAGAAGTGCAGGCTTATCAGAAAATCCGCCATCAGCTGGAAACCGAAGCCGGACGGATTAACGGTAAATACGGTACGCTCAGCTGGACGCCGCTCTATTATCTTAATCAGCACTTTGACAGACGCTTGCTGATGAAAATATTCCGCCTGACGGATATTGCGCTGATCACGCCACTGAGGGATGGGATGAACCTGGTCGCTAAAGAGTATGTTGCCGCGCAGGATCCTGAAAACCCCGGGGTGTTGATCTTGTCACGTTTTGCCGGCGCCGCCTGCGAACTGACGTCAGCACTGATAGTGAATCCGTATGATCGCGGGGAAGTTGCTGCAGCCATCGACCAGGCGATCACGATGCCCCTCAGCGAACGCATTGAACGTTATCAGCAGATGATGGCGGTACTGACGCATCAGACAATAGATCGCTGGCGGGATACTTTCCTGCAGGACTTACGTTCAGTGGGCCGTCTGACCGGTGAACCACAGGACAGGGGCTAAGTGTAAGAATGAAGGTCAGTGAGTGTCAGCCGGTCACGGGTCGGCCCCGACAGATGCCGGGGCGACGGGGACAGTTACATCCGGTCAACTGTCCTGATACCCAGGGTATCCAGACCACACTTCAGCGTCTTCGCGGTCAGGCTCGCCAGCTTCAGGCGGCTCTGACGGGTTTTCTCGTCGGCAGCAGCCAGAATAGGGCAATGTTCATAAAACCCGGAAAACAGGCCAGCCAGATCATACAGGTAAGAGCACATCACATGCGGAGTACCTTCACGGGCCACCTGCAGCAGTGTTTCTTCAAACTGTAACAGACGGGTTGCCAGGGCCGCTTCACGGCTTTCAGTCAGAATGATCTCACCCTCTGCGGCATGGACATCAGCGCCGGCCTTACGGAACACGGACAGCACACGTGTGTAGGCATACAGCAGGTAAGGAGCGGTGTTTCCTTCAAAGGCCAGCATATTGTCCCAATCAAAAATGTAATCAGTGGTACGGTTTTTTGACAGGTCGGCATATTTCACTGCGCCGATACCAATGACTTCTGCCAGGTTCTGCAGTTCATCTTCGGCCATCTCAGGGTTTTTGCTTCTGACCAGCGTCAGGGCGCGATCGTGGGCTTCATCCAGCAGGTCGGCCAGTTTAATGGTACCACCGGCACGGGTTTTGAAAGGACGCCCGTCTTTCCCCAGCATCATTCCGAACATATGATGTTCCAGCGGGATACTTTCCGGCACATAACCGGCTTTACGGACAATGGTCCATGCCTGCATCAGGTGCTGGTGCTGGCGGGAGTCAATGTAGTAAAGCACGCGATCGGCTTTCAGGGTTTCATAACGGTATTTGGCACAGGCGATATCCGTAGTGGTGTACAGGTAGCCACCATCTTTTTTACGGATGATCACTCCCATAGGTTCGCCTTCTTTATTTTTATATTCATCCAGGAAAACGACGACAGCACCTTCACTTTCCACGGCCAGACCTTTCGCTTCCAGGTCGGCAACAATCCCCGGTAGCATCGGATTGTACAGGCTTTCACCCATCACATTATCGCGGGTCAGGCTGACGTTAAGGCGGTCATAGTTGTGCTGGTTCTGAGCCATGGTGATATCCACCAGCTTTTTCCACATCTGTGCACAGTATTCGTCGCCACCTTGCAGTTTAACGACATAACCCCGGGCACGTTCGGCAAAGGCTTCATCCTGATCGTAAAGCTGCTTGGCTTCGCGATAAAACGCTTCCAGGTCGGCAAGCGCGATTTCGGTGTCCTGTTCCTGCTGTTTCTTTTCCAGGAAGGCAATCAGCATACCGAACTGGGTTCCCCAGTCACCGATATGGTTGGCACGGATCACGTCATGTCCCAGGAACTCCAGTGTGCGAACTGAAGCATCCCCGATAATGGTTGAACGTAAATGGCCGACATGCATCTCTTTGGCGACATTCGGCGCTGAATAGTCGATAACGATACGTTGCGCCGTCACCGGAGAAATATTCAGTTTATCGTGGCTCAGCGCCAGCTCAGCCTGTTCCGCCAGGAACGCGGGTTCCAGGAAGATATTAATAAAGCCCGGACCGGCGATTTCAGTTTTTCCGGCGATACCTTTCAGATCCAGATGGGTGAGAACCTGCTCTGCGAATTGTCGCGGAGCCTGACCCAGTTTTTTAGCAATAGCCATAATGCCGTTGGCCTGATAATCACCGAACTGTGGTTTGGCAGACTGGCGGACCTGCGGTTCACAGTCAGCAGGCGCACCTGCTGCGATCATTGCCTGACTGACTTTTTCTGAAAGAAGAGCCTGAATATTCACCGAATTACCTTCATAAGCTGTTAAACCCCTGACCTGACAACGACAGGCTGTCAGGCGTACGCATGTAAAAAAGCGCAAACGGGTATTAATCGAAATTTAGCACAGCAGTATACGTGAAACCGCGGGTGACGTCAGTAGTCGGATCGGTGCTACCTTCCCGGTAGTGCCGGCCGGCCTATGGCCGTGAAGATGTTATTTTTATCACGTGACTTTACTTACGCCCGGCAAGCCGCAAAAATAGCGCCCCGGACCTTATCCTGATAAATGACTATGACTGATAACGCAACTTTTTCCCGCTTCCTGCCCGACCTGGCGGCAGATTTATCCCGTTTCTCTGGTGACCTGAGCGCGCTTGCGGAGCGTCTGGGATTACCCCTGGCAGAGTTACAGCCTGACCATATTTCTGTGCGTTGCCATCAGAACACGACAGCAGAACGTTGGGCTGAAGGACTGTCACAACTGGGGGAGATGTTCTCACAGGCTGAAATTAATCAGCGGCCGATTTGTCTGTTCCGCCTGCATCAGCCGATAAGCTTACTGGGCTGGCAGATACGGGCGGTGGAATTACCCTGGCCTGGCAGCAAGCGTTATCCTCATGAAGGCTGGGAACATATTGAGGTGGTATTGCCCGGGGATCCTGACACGCTCGGGCAACGGGCTATGGCATTGATTGCCGACCACGGGCTGACAGCACCCGGAATTTCGTTTAAAACCAGTCGTCCGGCAGGGGACCAGGATATACTGCCTAATCCGACACTGGCGGTGACGGACGGTAAAACGACCATTAAATTTCATCCGCATACCCTGGAAGCGGTAGTCGCCAGCGAACAGGCGAAATAATTTAAGCGGTCGCTTCTCTGGCAGCGTGCGCAAGCCGCCCGATAGCCAGATCCAGCGTTTGCGGGGCACAGGCATAGTTCATCCGCACGGAGTGCGGGTCACCAAAGGGGGCGCCCGCGCTGAACCCAAGCCCGTGCTGTTCAAACCAGAGTGCGGGATTATCCACCCCAAGTCCGCTGGCATCAATCCAGGCCAGGCTGGTGGCCTGCGGGGTGATCATGCTCAGGCCGGGGATTTGCCCGACAGCATCAGCCAGTCGATCACGATTATTACGCAAAAAATCCTTCTGAGCCTGGAGCCAGTTATCGCCGTGTTCCCAGGCGGCTTCGGACGCGATAATCCCCGTCACTGACGGAGGCGGTAGCAGCCCTTCAGTGGCCTGTACGAAGCGGTCACGTAAGTGCGGGTCGGCAATGATGGCAACCGAAAGCCCCAGTCCGGCAGTATTAAAGGCTTTGGCCGGGGAAAACAGAGTCACGGATCGTTGGGCGGCATCTTCATTCAGTGCAGCAAATGGCTGGTGCCGTTTACCCGCCGTCAGCACCAGATCCGCATGGACTTCATCACTGCAGACCAGCAGGTTGTGACGGCGGGCAAACTGCTGGAGCTGAAGCAGTTCTTCCCGCGGATAGACATAGCCGGCGGGATTATGAGGATTACAGAGAAACAGCCATTTCTCGTCCCCCTGCAGCTTTTCATCCGTGAGTGACAGCGGCATTTGCCAGTGCTGATCACTTTTCCGTACCGGCATCAGCGATTGCCGCCGCTGAAGGCGCTGTGCAAACTGACTGAAAGGCGGGTAGTGCAGGGAGGTCGTAAGTGAGGCCTGATCGGGACGGCTCAGGTAGCGAAGAATAATTTCAATGGCGCATTGTGTCCCGGGCAGAAACACCAGCCATTCCCGTGGCACGTGCCACTGGTGATGGCGGGCAAGCCAGGCCATGCAAGCCTCTGCCAGTTTTTCCGGTGCGACCGGATACCCGAAAATACCGTGAGCCACGCGCTGCTGTAAGGCCTCAATGACACAAGGTGCCGTGCGGTAATCACTGTCAGCAATCCACATGGGGAGAATATCTTTTCCGGCATATTTCGCCCACTTAACGCTATCACTGTGAACCCGGTCGACCCTTTCTCTGAAATTGAATGTCATTATTACCCCTCCCGTTTACAGGACGACGCACGGTCGTTTATCGCCCCAATATCACACTGTAACAACCTGCCCGAACTTTTATAAGGAGAATGTCATGGCTATGCTGGAAATCTGTTGCTACGGTGCGGAGTGTGCCCTTAATGCTGAGAAGGCGGGCGCTGATCGCATCGAGTTATGTGCTGCCCCGTCGGAAGGCGGTCTCACCCCCTCCTTTGGTCTTCTGAAGGAAGTCATCTCGCAGGTGACCGTTCCGGTGCATCCTATCATCCGTCCGCGAGGGGGCGATTTTTGTTACAGCGAGTCAGAGTTCCGGGTGATGAAATCTGATATTGCACGGGTCCGTGAAATGGGGTTCCCGGGGCTCGTGATTGGCATACTCGATGCCGGAGCGCATATCGACCTGCCACGTATGAAAGAAGTTATGCATCTTTGCGAAGGCATATCGGTCACTTTTCACCGGGCTTTTGATCTCTGTCATAACCCTTACCGTGCGCTGGAAGAGTTGGCCGACCTCGGTGCAGACCGCATTCTGACTTCGGGACAACAGGAATGTGCCGAAAACGGACTGGTGCTGTTAACCGAACTAAACCAACTGAGTCAGACCAGGGGCGGGCCGGTAATTATGGCCGGAGCCGGTGTCAGGCTCAGTAACCTGCAGCGATTTGTGGCTGCCGGACTGACTGAAGTCCACAGCTCGGCCGGTAAACCGGTCAGTTCACCGATGCATTATCGCAAAGCGGGGGTGCGTATGAGTGCCCTGGGGTCTGCCGATGAATTTACCCGTTATGTGGTGGATGAAGAAATGGTGGCGGCGATGAAGAGTATGCTGCAGTAGCGCAGCTTTTTGCGGGCTGATTAGTGACGCTGTCACTTTTTCGGTGGTGCAGGATGAATAATGGGTCGGAGACACACAGAGATACCGTGCAGAAAAAACGCACAAGCGGGTCATGGTCGTCCGGAGACGTTTGTCGCAGAGAGTCTTCAGCAGAGCAGACTCACGGTCCGCTTCACTGCAAGGTATTTCGCGGGAAGAGGCTGCCCGGACGCTGAGCTGAACGGAGCCAGCAGACTGGCCCCGTTAGCAGCATCAGGGTTTACGTGCAATCAGTACAGCACGTAACGGTGCAGGATAACCCTCAACGGTCAGTTGCGGATTTTCCGGGTCGAGGAACTCTGCCAGTGAATCGCTGGTCATCCATCCGGTCCGGCGCTGTTCACTGGTTGAGGTCAGTGCATGGTCGGCAATACGGACATCCGCAAAGCCACATTTTTCCAGCCAGTTTTTCAGTGCTGCAGCGGAAGGCAGGAAATAGACATTTCGCATCTGCGCATAACGCTCTCCCGGTACCAGTACCGCGTTTTCATCACCTTCGATCACCAGCGTTTCCAGTACCAGTTCGCCGCCGCTGACCAACTGACTCTTCAGTTGCCACAGATGCTCCAGGGGGGAACGGCGGTGGTAAAGGACGCCCATCGAGAAAACGGTATCAAACGCATTCAGTTCCGGTAACTGTTCGATACCTACCGGTAACAGATGCGCCCGCGGGTCATCGCCCAGCAGTTTACGGACCGCTTCAAACTGGCATAAAAACAGCTGCATCGGGTCGATACCGACCACCATGGAAGCCCCGGCACCCAGCATTCGCCACATGTGATAGCCGCTGCCGCAACCGACATCCAGAATCGTTCGTCCTTCCAGCGGGGAAATATGCGGTAATACCCGATCCCATTTCCAGTCTGAACGCCACTCTGTATCAATATCGGTGCCGTAAAGTGAAAAGGGACCCTTGCGCCAGGGCATCAGCTGGCGCAGTAATGTCTCAATCCCCTGGCGCTGGCGCGGGGTCAAATCATCGCTGTCCGCGGTGACGCCGTTGACCAGGTCAAGGCGTTGCGGTGTCAGCAACGGTAAGTGGTCAATGGTCTTCTTCCAGTGACGGAAATGGCCATGTAAACTCTCACGCTGCCACTGACTCAACTGAGCCGGCAACACTTCCAGCCAGGGGGCGAGAGGCCCCGTCGCAATTTGCTGATAAAAACGTCCGAAATCAATCATTTTAAAGCCACAAGTGAACCAAAATTAAAACACTGAAACCACAGTTCCGCATGACGGAATCCGGCCTGCGCCAGTCGTGATTTATGCGTACTGACGCTGTCTGTCAGCATGACATTTTCCAGCATGCTGCGTTTCTGACTGATTTCCAGCTCGCTGTAACCGTTGGCACGTTTAAAATCATGGTGCATTTCGAATAACAGTTCACCGGTCTTCTCATCATCAAAGCTGAATTTTTCTGATAACACCAGCGCACCGCCGGGATTCAGCCCCTGATAGATTTTCTCCAGCAGTTGCAGACGCTCTGCCGGGTCAAGAAACTGCAGCGTGAAATTCAGCACGACCAGCGATGCATTACTGATATCGACAGAACGAATATCGTCTTCAATCACCTGTACCGGTGTCTCTGCCCTGAAGGCATCGATATGGCGACGGCAACGTTCCACCATTGCCGGTGAATTATCAATGGCGATAATTTCACAACCGGGATGGCGGATATTGCGGCGTACGGAGAGGGTAGCAGCCCCCAGCGAACAGCCAAGGTCATAGACACGGCTATCCGGCCGGACAAAACGTTCGGCCAGCATCCCTATCATGGAAATAATATTTGAGTATCCGGGCACTGAGCGCTGGATCATATCCGGGAAGACTTCGGCAACCCGTTCATCAAAAGTCCAGTCACCTAATCGTTCAATGGGTGCTGAAAAAAGGGTATCACGGTCAGACATCACACTATCCGCAAGGTCCAGAAAACGCCTATTCTCGCAGAAACTGGCGCAGCCTGCACCCATCAGCGTGACTTTTCACGCATCTCAGCCCCCATTCAGGCCGCAATACATGAAAAAGTCGCTTTATCTGTTCCGCTCTCCGCGCTGTTCTCAGAACAGGCTCGCCTGATCCGGCCATTCGGGAAGGGACGGTAATCCGTCACTGTAAGGCTGGATCTGCGGCCATAAACGGTGCAGTAACGGGAACACGTCACCCATCTCCGGTGTATGGATAAACAGCAACGGTGAGTGGGCTGTCTGCCATTCCTCTAACCGGGCGGACCAGTCAGAAAACAGGGCTGAGGAATCATTAACATCATCACTGCCGATAAAGCGGATCATCGGTGCGTCGGCAGTGCGTACGGCATGTACCGGCACTTTGGGCTTTTTGGCTTTGGCATCCAGCGCGGCAGCCGTTCGGGAAGGGGATGCATGTACCGCCCGGCTGTCGAGGATCACGCGATTAATACCGCGATCAGCCAGTCCCCGGTTCAGGGCCCGTTCTGCTTCCCCCCGCGCAAAAAATTCCGGGTGACGGACTTCCACCCCGTAGTTAAACGTGTCGGGCAGGGCAGACAGAAACTGCCACAAATCCGGTAACTGTGCGGGAGAAAAGCGGGCCGGTAATTGTAACCAGTATTGAGCAATGCGCTCGCTAAGCGGGTCCATACGGCGTAAAAATTCGCTGAGCAAATCGTCACAGTGGCGTAATTGTGCGTTGTGACTGACGGAGGCCGGAAACTTAAAGCAAAAACGGAATGCCTCATCCGTCATGGCTTTCCAGCGCAGAACGGTTTCTGACTCTGGTAGCGCATAAAGCGTGGTATTCCCTTCCACACAATTAAAATGCCGGGCATACTCTTCCAGAGTATGCAGGCCTGCCCGTTTCCAGTTCGGGTGTTGCCACTGAGGTAATCCGATGCGCAGACTCACGGGGTGCCCTTCTGAGGTGACTGACCAGGGATAATATCGCGGAAGAATAGCCCGGATCCTGCCGGGAACGAAACGTGCTGCGACTGAATGGCGAGGAAACAACCGCTTTCACGCGCCTGTACTTATCCTCGGGCAGATTTTCCAGTATAATACGCCCCATTTTGTAGCCGGCCTGCTTTGCCGGCAAACACTCCGGACACATTTTCAGACCGCTGCGGCAAGGTCAAAAAAGGATAGCGTAATGCGTACAGAATATTGCGGACAGCTCAACCTGTCCCATGTAGGACAGAAAGTCACTCTTTGCGGCTGGGTAAACCGTCGCCGTGACCTGGGGAGCCTGATTTTTATCGATATGCGCGATCGTGAGGGTATCGTTCAGGTATTCTTCGACCCTGACTATGCACAAGCCTTTTCACTGGCTTCAGAACTGCGTAACGAGTTCTGCATCTCCCTGGAAGGAGTGGTACGTGCACGTGATGAGCGTAATAAAAATACGGACATGGCAACCGGTGAAGTGGAAGTTCTGGCTACCGGCCTGACGATTATCAACCGTTCTGAACCTCTGCCACTGGACTCAAACCACGTCAATTCCGAAGAAGCACGCCTGAAATATCGCTACCTGGATCTGCGTCGTCCTGAAATGGCTCAGCGTTTCAAAACCCGTGCCCGTATCAGCAGTTTTGTGCGTCGCTTTATGGACGATAATGCGTTTCTCGACATTGAAACCCCGATGCTGACCAAAGCGACACCGGAAGGCGCACGTGATTACCTGGTGCCGAGCCGCGTTCATAAAGGCGAGTTCTACGCGCTACCGCAGTCCCCTCAGCTGTTTAAACAATTGCTGATGATCTCCGGTTTTGATCGTTATTATCAGATAGTGAAGTGCTTCCGTGATGAAGACCTCCGGGCCGATCGTCAGCCTGAGTTCACTCAGATAGACGTGGAAACCTCGTTTATGACGGCACCTCAGGTTCGTGAAATCATGGAACGTATGATCCGTGAACTGTGGCAGGAAATTCTCAACGTCGATCTGGGAAGTTTCCCGCAGATGACCTACGCAGAAGCGATGCGTCGTTACGGTTCTGATAAACCTGACTTACGTAACCCGATGGAACTGGTGGATGTGGCTGACCTGGTGAAAGGCGTTGAGTTTGCTGTCTTTGCAGGGCCGGCCAATGATGCCAAAGGTCGTGTGGCGGCATTACGTGTTCCCGGCGGTGCCCAACTGACCCGTAAACAGATTGATGAATACACAAAATTTGTCGGTAACTACGGGGCGAAAGGCCTGGCCTGGATGAAGGTGAACCAGCGTGATGCACTGCCGGAAGGTATTCAGAGCCCGGTGGCGAAGTTCCTGAGCGCAGAAATCATCGAAGCTATTCTTCAACGTACCGGTGCGACCGACGGCGATTTGATCTTCTTTGGCGCAGACAATGCCGGTGTAGTGGCTGATGCCATGGGTGCGCTGCGTCTGAAAACCGGACGTGACCTGGAGATCACTGAAACTTCCCGTTGGGCACCGCTGTGGGTGGTTGACTTCCCGATGTTCGAAGATGATGGTGAAGGGCACCTGGCAGCGATGCACCATCCGTTCACTGCACCGCGTGATCTGTCACCACAGGCGCTGATGGCCGCACCGGCTGAAGCGATCGCGAATGCTTATGACATGGTCATCAACGGTTATGAAGTCGGGGGCGGCTCGGTCCGTATCCACGACGGCAGCATGCAGCAGGCCGTGTTTACGTTGCTGGGCATTGATGAAGCACAGCAGCAGGAGAAATTTGGCTTCCTGCTGGATGCGCTGAAGTACGGTGCACCACCGCATGCCGGTCTGGCGTTCGGTCTGGATCGACTGGCAATGCTACTGACCGGGACGGATAACATCCGTGATGTTATCGCCTTCCCGAAAACTACCGCCGCAGCCTGCCTGCTGACCGATGCTCCGGGCGAAGCGAATCCGGATGCTCTGGAAGAGCTGGCATTGCAGGTAGTGAAAAAAGAGAAGAAACCTGCGGATCCGGCCGGTCACTGATGACGAATTATAAGCACCCGGTCTCGGTATTGGTCGTCATTTATGCGCAGGATACCGGCAGGGTGCTGATGTTACAGCGCCGGGATGACGCCGCCTTCTGGCAGTCGGTGACCGGCAGCCTGGAGCCGGGGGAGAGTCCTGCGCAGGCGGCCCGTCGGGAAGTGCAGGAAGAGACAGGCCTCGATATTGAGGCCGAAGGGGTAACGCTGGTGGATTGCCGGCATGAGATTACTTTTGAGATCTTCCCTCATTACCGGCACCGGTATGCCCCCGGCGTCACTCATAATCAGGAACACTGGTTTTTGTTATCGTTGCCGGCAGAGTTGCCGGTGACATTGACCGAACATTTATCCTGTCAGTGGTTACCTGCGGAACAGGCGGCCGCGCTGACAAAATCCTGGAGTAATCGTGAGGCTATCGAAAGATCCCTTATGAACCCGCAGTGATGCCGGATCCTGTTATCCGTAGCTGTGCAGAGCGTGCTGTACCCGATTATCTAATAACGAGATAGTGAGAGAATTAATATGGCTGGACATAGTAAATGGGCTAACACCAAACACCGTAAAGCGGCTCAGGATGCTAAACGTGGTAAAATTTTCACGAAGATTATCCGCGAGCTGGTAACCGCAGCCAAACTGGGGGGGGCTGATGCTTCCTCTAACCCGCGTCTGCGTGCGGCGATGGATAAAGCATTATCCAACAACATGACCCGTGACACCATGGATCGTGCTATCGCCAGGGGTGCCGGTGGTGAAGATAACGCCAACATGGAAACCATTATTTATGAAGGTTATGGTCCGGGTGGCAGTGCGATTATGGTGGAATGTCTGAGTGATAACCGTAACCGCACGGTCTCCGAAGTCCGTCACGCCTTTACCAAAACCGGCGGAAACCTGGGCACTGACGGCTCTGTCGCTTATTTGTTCAGCCGGAAAGGGGTTATCTCTTATGCTCCGGGCCAGGACGAAGATACGGTGATGGAAGCGGCGCTCGAAGCCGGTGCGGAAGACGTTGTCAGCTACGATGACGGAGCTATTGATGTATTCACGGCCTGGGAAGAACTCGGGAAAGTCCGTGATGCACTGGACGCTACCGGTCTGACCGCAGACAGTGCTGAAGTCACTATGATCCCATCAACCAAAGCGGATATGGATGCCGAGACTGCGCCTAAACTGCTGCGTTTGATCGATATGCTGGAAGATTGTGATGATGTACAGGAAGTTTACCATAATGGTGAAATTTCTGATGAGGTTGCGGCGACGCTGTAACCGGTCAGACAGTTTGACTGGACGAGAGAGTGTATGGCGATAATTCTGGGTATCGATCCGGGGTCGAGGATCACCGGGTACGGGGTTATCCGCCAGACCGGCAGACAACTCACTTATCTTGGCAGTGGCTGCATCCGAACCAATACGACTGAGTTGCCGGAAAGACTGCGGCTTATCTATGCGGGAGTCAGCGAGATTATTACGCAGTTCTCCCCGGATTACTTCGCCATAGAGCAGGTATTTATGGCGAAGAATGCAGATTCAGCCCTCAAACTGGGGCAGGCCCGGGGTGCCGCTATCGTGGCGGCGGTCAATCTGGCGCTGCCGGTATTTGAATATGCAGCCAGGCAGGTGAAGCAAACCGTCACCGGCACCGGTGCAGCGGAAAAATCTCAGGTTCAGCATATGGTCCGTAACCTGCTGAAACTGCCTGCGAATCCGCAAGCCGATGCCGCCGATGCACTGGCGATAGCCATCACCCATTGCCATATCAGTCAGAACAGCCTGCGGGTCAGCGATAATCCTCTGCTGATGGCGAGGGGAAGGTTACGCTAAGCACGCCGCTTATCAGTGATTAAGGCTGGATATTCATCCAGCCTTTTTTATGTTATAACCCTGTTCAGTGAAGATAATAAAAGGATATACACAGTGATTGGTCGTCTGCGGGGTCTTATTCTGGAAAAACAGCCACCACTGGTGCTGATTGAAGCCAATGGTGTCGGCTATGAAGTCCATATGCCAATGACCTGTTTTTATGAATTGCCGGAATTGCATCAGGAAGCCGCTATCTTTACCCACTTTGTGGTACGTGAAGATGCACAGCTGCTGTTCGGCTTTAACAGCAAGCAGGAGAGGACCCTGTTCCGGGAACTGATCAAGGTGAACGGCGTCGGACCGAAACTGGCTCTGGCTATCCTTTCCGGTATGTCGGCACAACAGTTTGTTCAGGCGGTTGAGCATCAGGAAATTGGTGCCCTGGTCAAGCTTCCGGGGGTCGGTAAGAAAACGGCTGAACGTCTGGTCGTGGAGATGAAAGACCGCTTTAAAGGCCTGCACGGGGACCTGTTCTCCGGTGAAACACCGTTTGAATTATCGGCACCGTCGTCGGCACCTGCGGATAACAACGATGCGGAGTCAGAAGCGGTGGCGGCACTGGTAGCGCTGGGCTACAAACCTCAGGAAGCCAGCCGTATGATCAGTAAAGTGGGTCAGCCGGGCGCTGACTGTGAAACATTAATCCGTGAAGCATTACGTGCTGCGATATAAGGATCGTTATGATTGATGCTGACCGTCTGATCTCTGCGACACCTCAGAGCGAAGAAGAGAGTCTGGATCGTGCTATCCGGCCTAAATTACTCGGAGAATATGTCGGGCAGCCGCAGGTTCGCGAGCAGATGGAAATTTTTATCCAGGCCGCCAAAATGCGTAATGATGCACTGGATCACCTGCTGATTTTCGGACCTCCCGGGCTTGGGAAAACCACGCTTGCCAACATTGTCGCCAATGAGATGGGTGTCAATCTGCGGACGACCTCCGGGCCGGTATTAGAAAAAGCCGGTGACCTGGCAGCGATGCTAACCAACCTGGAACCTCACGATGTGCTGTTTATCGATGAGATCCATCGGCTTTCCCCGGTGGTGGAAGAGGTGCTGTATCCGGCCATGGAAGACTATCAGCTGGATATTATGATCGGTGAAGGTCCGGCAGCACGTTCGATCAAGATTGACCTGCCACCGTTTACCCTGATTGGTGCAACCACGCGGGCAGGTTCACTGACTTCGCCGTTACGTGACCGTTTCGGGATCGTGCAGCGTCTGGAATTTTATCAGGTCAGTGATCTGCAGCATATTGTCAGTCGCAGCGCGGCCTGCCTCGGATTACCGCTGAGCAGTGAAGGGGCCCTGGAAATTGCCCGCCGCGCGCGGGGAACACCGCGTATTGCTAACCGGTTATTACGCCGGGTGCGGGATTATGCTGAAGTGAAAGCCGGCGGTGAGATGAGCGGTACCGTCACCGGCAGCGCACTGGATATGCTGGATGTTGACAGCGAAGGGTTCGATTTTATGGACCGGAAGTTACTGCTGGCGATTATCGATAAATTTACCGGCGGCCCGGTCGGGCTGGATAACCTGGCCGCAGCGATTGGTGAAGAGCGTGAAACCATCGAAGATGTGATTGAGCCTTATCTGATCCAGCAGGGGTTTATTCAGCGTACGCCGCGGGGAAGAATGGCGACACAACATGCTTATCGCCATTTTAATATTGTGCGGGATGAAACCTGATAACCGGCGAAGAAACGCCGGCAGGCCAGCTTTAGCTGGCCGTTTTTTTCATCATACTCAGCACAAAGAGGGCGGCGGCACAGAGCACCACCGAAGGGCCGGCAGGCGTATCATAACTTGCTGAAAATGCCATCCCCCCGGTAACCGACAGCATCCCGCAAAGTACGGCATAACCTGCCATTTGTTCCGGGGAACGGGCGAACCGGCGGGCAGTCGCTGCCGGAATGATCAGTAATGAGGTGATAATCAAGGCCCCGACAAACTTCATTGCCACCCCGATAGTCAGTGCGGTGACCAGCATCAGCAGCAAGCGACAACGTTGTAAATTAATGCCGTCCACCTGAGCCAGTTCCGGGCTGAGGGTCATTGACAGCAGCGAGCGCCATTGCCAGAGCAGGATAGCCACCACGACCGCCACACCGCTACCGATAAGCCAGAGATCCTGCGGAGTTACCGACAGTAAATCACCAAACAGATAGGCCATCAGATCGACGCGGATATTCGACATCAGGCTCACGACTACCAGACCCAGCGAAAGTGAGCTGTGTGCCATAATACCCAGCAGAGTGTCGATAGCCAGGTGCTGCCGGTATTCCAGCAGTACCAGCAACAGCGCCAGCAGCAGGGTGATCGCGATAATCGCGTAGTACGGATTAATATTCAGTAGTAAACCAAACGCGACGCCCAGCAATGAGGCGTGGGCGAGCGTGTCCCCGAAATAGGACATCCTGCGCCAGACAACGAAAGAGCCGAGCGGGCCGGCGGCCAATGCCAGCAGCATGCCTCCTGCCCAGCCCGGAAGCAGTAATTCCAGCATCAGTTATTCTTCCCTTTTTTCAGCACGATCCTGCCACGAAGGTCATGGCGGTGATTATGGTCATGCCGGTAAATGGCCAGTTCCTGCGCACCACGCGGTCCGAACATCGCAATAAACTCAGGATGCTGTGAAACGACCTCCGGTTTGCCGGAACAGCAAATGTGATGATTCAGGCAAAGGACGTCGTCGGTTCTGGCCATCACCAGGTGGAGATCGTGAGAAACCATCAGTACACCGCAGTTCATCTGTTGCCGTAACTGATTGATCAGGTCATAGAGTGCGACCTGACCATTCACATCCACGCCCTGAGTCGGCTCATCCAGTACCAGTAACTGCGGATTGCCCAGCAGGGCACGGGCCAGCAATACCCGCTGCATTTCTCCCCCCGAAAGTTTCTGTAACGGATAACGGGCCAGATGGCCTGCCTGAACACGTTCCAGCGCGGGCATTATTTCAGATTTGCTGACGCCCGGCGATAGCGCCATAAAACGGGTGACATTCAACGGTAATGTCGGGTCGATATGCAGTTTTTGTGGCACGTAACCGATACGTAACCCCGGACTCCGGGTTACCCTGCCTTCATCCGGTGTGAGTAAGCCGAGCACAATACGAACCAGTGTCGATTTACCTGCACCATTAGGGCCCAGCAGGGTCAGTATTCGTCCGGGAGCGATGGACAATGAAATGTGGCTGAGCACATTACGAGGTCCGAAAGACACAGAGATATTATCCAGTGCGACTAAGGCAGACATAGAATTTACAGTTTGCAACAGAAGCATTATGTTATAATATCACACATTATTACGTTTTTACGAAGGATTGAATTAAAATGTTACATTTTAAGCGGCGATATTTACCGGTACTGCTGGCTGCCGGAATCGGCTCATTTCTACCGGCGATCGCCAACAGTGCAGTAGTCACTTCAATCCGTCCGCTGGGCTTTATTGCGGCGGCCATCGCTGACGGGGTGACCCCGGTTGACGTGGTGTTACCGGACGGGGCATCTGAGCATGAATATGCACTGCGACCTTCTGACGTAAAACGTATAAAAAATGCAGACTTAGTGGTCTGGGTGGGGCCGGAAATGGAGAGTTTCATTACCCCGGTGGCGGCATCCCTGCCGGCAGTCAATAATCTGCAACTGACGGCGTTACCGTCCGTGCAGAGTCGCCTGATCAAAGGGGATGAAGACGAAGAACACGACCACGACCATCATGAGCATGACGACGGGGAGGCTGGCCGGGAGAACTCTGATAGTCATCACCATCACGGTGAATATAATATGCATATCTGGCTGTCTCCGCAGATTGCTGAGGCATCTGCAGTGGCTATTCACGATAAATTATCGGAACTTATGCCGGATCGCAGAGACAAACTGGATGCGAATCTGAAATTATTCAGGGAACAACTCGCGCAGACCGATATACAAATCCGTCAGCGCCTGTTACCGGTTTCGCAGGAAGGCTATTTTGTGTTTCATGATGCGTACAGTTATTTTGAACACACCTTTGGCCTGTCACCGCTGGGGCACTTTACCGTGAATCCGGAAATTCAGCCCGGAGCCCGGCGATTACATGAAATAAGAACACAGTTGGTTGAGCAAAAAGCGGTATGCGTTTTTGCTGAGCCACAATTCAGGCCAGCCGTCATTGATGCGGTAGCCAGAGGAACCTCAGTCCGCAAAGGCACGCTGGATCCCCTGGGTATGGGTATCGGGCTGACACAAGACAGTTACGTCAGGTTCCTGTCACAATTGTCCGGCCAGTATGAGAGCTGCCTGAAAGGAGCATAGAAGGAAATCAGATAAGTGCAACCGATTGCCCGCTCTGTCGCCCTGGCATTTAATAATTTGTCGCGTCCCCATCGTATTATTCTGGGGTCGCTGACCGTGGTGACATTGGCTATCGCCGTCTGGCGGCCGCCGTTTTATCACCAGGATCAGGGTGATGCTGCAGAAACAATTGTCAGTAATATCGAAAACGATGCTGGCCGGTTACGTACCATGTTACCGGAGGCCAGTGAGCCGATAGATCATAATACTCCGGTCCCGGAGGAGGATGTTCCGCCGGAGACCCCGGAGGACAATGATGTCCCGACGACCCGTGAATATACCGTTTCATCGGGTGATACACTCAGCAGTGTACTTAATCAATATGGTATTGACCTGCAGGATGTCAATGCGCTGGTCGCCAGTGATAAGGGCCTGCGAACGCTGAATATTGGTCAAAACCTGAGCTGGTCGCTGAATGCTGACGGTCAGTTACAGTCTCTGGACTGGGAAATTTCCCGCCGGGAAACCCGTAATTATGTACGGGATGGTCGTGGGGGCTTTACCATGACGCCTTCCGTCCAGCAAGGTGTCTGGCAGGATACTGTCGTGCAGGGCGCTGTCCGGGGCAGTTTCGGTGCCAGTGTACAGAGTGCGGGGCTAAGCCCGGCCGAAGCCAGTGCGGTGGTCAAGGCACTGCAATGGCAGCTGGATTTCCGTAAGCTGCGTGCCGGGGATAAGTTCAGTATTCTGTTATCCCGTGAAAACCTGGACGGGAAATCGATGCAGAGCCAGTTACTCGGTGTTCGTCTGCGTTCGGCAGGTAAAGATTACTATGCATTCCGTGCCGATGATGGCAAATATTACGATCGTACCGGCTCGGGGCTTGCCCGCGGTTTTATGCGGTTTCCGACGGTAAAACAATATCGTGTCTCGTCCGGGTTCAATCCACGCAGGGTGAATCCTGTTACCGGGCGTATCGCGCCGCATCGGGGGGTTGATTTTGCCCTGCCGGTAGGGACACCGGTACTGGCTGTCGGTGACGGTGAAGTGATAGTGGCTAAGAACGGCGGAGCTGCCGGCAATTATATTGCCTTACGTCATGGCAGACAGTATATGACCCGCTATATGCATCTTAGCCGTCTGCTGGTGAAACCTGGTCAGAAAGTGAAACGCGGGGATCGTATTGCGTTGTCGGGCAATACCGGACGGTCGACCGGTCCGCATCTGCATTTTGAGGTCTGGATCAATAATCAGGCGGTGAACCCGCTGACCGCGCGTTTGCCGGAAATGGAAGGTCTGAGCGGCCAATCCCGCAAAGCCTATCTGGCACAGGTTAAAGACTGGCAGTCGCGTCTTACCCTGAACTGACGGAGTGAGTTTCTGAAAAGCCGGTGTATTTTTACCCGGCTTTTTTCATTTATGCAGATGAATATTGCAAATAATCCCTTCAGCACTATCATAAGCCCGTCAAAACAGAGGTCAGTGCATGAAGAATGATAAGAAAAACGCGAAAGAATTTATCCCGGTTTTCAGACCGGCATTTCTGAAACCTGTCTATTGGGGAAACTGGCTGGCGATTGCCGCTTTAGCCCTCATGGCATTATTGCCGGTGAAAGTGCGCGACCCTGTGCTCGGCACGCTGGGGAAATGGGTCGGCAGGGTAGCGAAAAGCGCCCGTCGCCGGGCGCGTATTAACCTGCAGTACTGCCTGCCGGAACTTCCTGAGCAGGAGAGTGAGCAGGTCATCGACCGGATGTTTGCGACAGCCCCTCAGGCGATGGTGTTGATGGCCGAACTGGCAATCAAAAACCCGGAAACTATCCGCAAAAGGGTCGTGTGGCACGGTCGTGAAATCATCCGTCAGATGAAAGATGAGCAACAGAATGTCATTTTTCTGGTACCGCATGGCTGGGGCGTGGATATTCCGGCCATGCTGCTGGCCTCTGAAGGCCAGAAAATGGCCGCGATGTTTCATAATCAGAAAAACGAGTTGATGGATTATCTCTGGAACCGTCTGCGCAGGGTGTACGGCGGACGGATGCATGCCCGTAATGACGGAATAAAGCCGTTTATCAGTTCAGTACGTCAGGGATACTGGGGATACTATCTTCCGGACCAGGATCACGGTGCGGAACACAGTGAATTTGTGGATTTTTTTGCGACTTATAAAGCCACTCTTCCCGCGATAGGCAGACTGATGAAAGTTTGCCGTGCCCGGGTCGTCCCGTTATTCCCTGTCTACAACGGAAAAACCCATCAGCTGGATATTTATGTACGCCCGCCGATGGATGATCTGATGGATGCCGATGATAAAACGCTGGCGCGCCGGATGAACGAAGAAGTTGAGATTTTTGTCCGTCCGAATCCGGAACAATATACCTGGATACTGAAACTGCTGAAAACACGGCAGGAAGGGGATATTGAACCTTATGTCCGCAAGGATTTATAACCCTGCCTGAGCCTGCGGGCAGGGGGTCGTGCTCCCGGACACCATTTTCCGTGGAGCACGACAGCAGGGATCACCCGACCCGCAGTACCCGGCTGGTATTTGTCGTTCCGCTCGCCCCCATCACATCCCCCTGGGTCACAATCACTAAATCACCGGACATCAGATAACCCTGGTCACGCAGCAGAGTGATGGCATCGTGCACCGCCGCCAGGCCATCGGTATAGCTCTTAAACGCTACCGGTGTCACTCCACGGTATAACGCTGTCCGGCTCAGTGTTTTAGCGTGCCGGGACATCGCAAAAATCGGCAGCCCGGAGGTGATCCTGGAGGTCATCAGGGCTGTTCTGCCGGATTCGGTCATGGTAATGATGGCCGTTACTCCCCGCAGATGGTTAGCCGCATACATCGCTGACATCGCAATGGCTTCTTCGATATTATCAAACTGTACGTCAAGCCGGTGTTTGGAGACATTCACACTGGGGATCTTTTCCGCGCCCAGACAGACATTCGCCATCGCGCTGACGGTTTCCGCCGGATACTGCCCCGCGGCGGTTTCTGCAGAGAGCATCACGGCATCGGTGCCATCCAGCACTGCATTAGCAACATCCATAACTTCTGCGCGTGTCGGCATCGGGTTTGTGATCATCGATTCCATCATCTGAGTGGCCGTAATGACGGTCCGGTTAAGCTGACGCGCCCGACGGATCAGTGTTTTTTGAATGCCGACCAGTTCAGGGTCCCCGATTTCTACTCCCAGGTCGCCGCGGGCTACCATCACGACATCACACGCCAGAATAATGTCGTCCATCGCTTCAGGGCTTGCAACCGCTTCAGCACGCTCAACCTTTGCCACTATCCGCGCATCACATCCCGCGGCTTCCGCAAGCTGGCGGGCGTAGCGTAAATCCTCGCCGGTACGGGGGAACGACACCGCCAGATAGTCGACACCGATCAGGGCCGCCAGATGAATATCGGCTTTGTCTTTTTCCGTCAGCGCCGCAGCGGAAAGCCCGCCTCCCGGTTTATTGATCCCTTTATTATTTGATAACGGGCCACCGACGGTCACGCGGGTAACAACCTGAACATCGTTAACCTGTGTCACTTCGAGTTGTACGCGACCATCATCCAGCAGCAGAGTATCTCCCGGCACCACATCCTGTGGCAGGCCTTTATAATCGATTCCGACCTGCTGATGATTGCCTTCGCCTTTCTCCAGCGTGGCGTCCAGCACAAAATTATCACCCATATTCAGGAAGATTTTGCCCTCTTTAAAGGTCGATATACGAATTTTAGGGCCCTGAAGATCCCCCAGAATGGCCACATGGCGGCCGAGTTTACGGGCGATTGCTCTGACGTTATCCGCTCTGGTCTGATGGTCGCTGGCGCTGCCATGAGAAAAATTAAGACGCACAACATCAGCGCCGGCAGCAATGATCTTCTCCAGATTATTCTCGCGGTCTGTGGCGGGGCCGAGGGTAGTAACAATTTTGGTTCTTCTCAGACGTCTTGACATGAACGACTCCGTTGGCGAATAAATCAGCATAAGTGGACTGCGCCAGACCACCGGATGACATGCTGGCTGATCCGGAAGTGCTGTTTAATGCTTAAATGTTGGTATTTTGTTAAAATCCCGCACAGTATTCTTATATCCATATCAACGCCATTTCGCTGTGACTTCTTTGATGCGCTGCAACATATCGGCAGATAGAGGACGATATGGACGAAACAGGCGGTAACATAGGGGAAATATCGGTGATTTTCTCCTGGTTGAATGTCATCGTCTATTATTTAAAAAGGGAATAACACTGTTTCATTTGCAGTCACCCGGCACGCCGGGTGGTAAACTCTGATATAAGAATAGGTTGTTATCACCGTCTACACTGTACGTTAGCTAATTCTCTGTACAGTCAGTGTGTTAATATAGTCTGGCTGGCCGGGCGTACTCACACCAGGTAACTTTCTGTGTATTTACCTGATGGCCTAAAAAGAAGTACAGTGTCACGCAAATAAATTAAAAGTGAAAAGAGACCGGCACTATCAGCAGACCGTGACGGTAACTCTGCAATGAGGAGAGTAGAATGGCGGTAACCCATCAGGCCCAGGCATGTGATCTGGTCATTTTCGGTGCCAAAGGCGATCTCGCACGCCGCAAACTGTTGCCTTCCCTGTATCAGCTGGAAAAAGCCGGTCAGATCCATGACGATTCCCGCATTATTGGCGTAGGCCGTGCTGACTGGGATAAAGCGGCGTATATCGCCGTGGTGCGTGAAGCACTGGAAACGTTTATGAAAGAAAAAATCGATGAAGAGTTGTGGGATAAACTCAGCAGTCGTCTCGACTTTTGTAATCTGGATGTGAATGATGCCGCACATTTCTCCCGTCTGGGTAAAATGCTCGACCAGAAAAAACGTGTCACCATCAACTACTTCGCGATGCCACCGGGAACTTTCGGTGCCATCTGTCAGGGGCTGGGCCAGGCAAAACTGAATGCTAAACCGGCACGGGTTGTGATGGAAAAACCGCTGGGGACTTCACTGGAGACCTCACGTGAAATCAACGACAGCGTGGGCGAGTATTTCGATGAAAGCCAGGTTTTCCGTATTGACCATTACCTCGGCAAAGAAACGGTACTGAATCTGTTGGCGCTGCGCTTTGCTAACTCCATCTTCGTTAACAACTGGGATAACCGGACTATCGATCATGTACAGATCACGGTCGCTGAAGAGGTAGGGATTGAAGGGCGCTGGGGCTATTTTGATAAAGCCGGCCAGATGCGCGATATGATCCAGAACCATCTGCTGCAGATCCTGACCATGATTGCCATGTCTCCGCCATCTGATCTCAGTGCGGACAGTATTCGTGACGAGAAAGTCAAAGTATTACGTTCGTTACGCCAGATAGATCAAAGCAACGTGCGTGAGAAAACGGTCCGTGGTCAGTACACGGCGGGCTTTGTACAGGGCAAAAAGGTACCAGGGTACCTGGAAGAAGAGGGTGCGAATAAGACCAGCAGCACAGAGACCTTTGTTGCCATCCGTGTTGATATCGATAACTGGCGCTGGGCGGGTGTACCTTTCTACCTGAGAACCGGTAAACGTCTGCCGGCTAAGTGTTCTGAAGTCGTGGTGTATTTTAAAAACCCGGAAATGAATCTGTTTAAAGATTCCTATTCAGAGCTTCCGCAGAACAAACTGACGATCCGTCTGCAGCCGGACGAAGGTGTGGATATTGAGATCCTGAACAAAGTTCCGGGTCTGGATCACAAGCATAAACTGCAGACCACGAAACTGGATCTCAGCTTCTCAGAGACGTTCAACGAATCTCACCTGGCCGATGCTTATGAGCGCCTGCTGCTGGAGAGCATGCGGGGTATTCAGGCGCTGTTTGTACGCCGTGATGAAGTGGAAGCTGCATGGACCTGGGTTGACTCTATCATCAATGCCTGGGCAACCGATGGCGACAGTGCGAAGCCTTACCAGGCAGGGACCTGGGGGCCGGTCGCTTCAGTCGCGATGATCACCCGTGACGGACGCTCGTGGAACGAGTTTGAATAACTCCCGTTGCTAAGTGTGATATCCCTGACGGCCTGCTCTGCAGGCCGTTTTTATCCCCGGAACGGGGGTATTTTCCGCAGTTTTTTGCCGCAGCCCCGGGTGTATTAATCTGAAGCATGGCAGGTCAGTCTCCGGGTATCGACAGGTATCAGGGCACCTTATCATTTACCCCCTGGCCTGCACACTGAACGGGGGCCGCTGTTTTACGGCCATACGCTGACGGAATAAACGGAGAGAAATCCGGTTTTTTGCAAACCAGTTCAAAATTTATTAGCAGTCAGGCTAATGACTTCCAATGATAACTTTATATACTGTCTGCAATGCAGAGATTGCGCGTTATGCGGGGCGGAATACGGGGATTTTCAGTGAGCTCCCGGTTCAACTGTTCCCAATATGAGTCCCTCAGCAATCACGGATATTGCAGGGAACCCGAAGTTCGGGTCTGAAAAATTCAGGATTATGGATGATTACGAATGAAAAAATACTTTGTGCTATTGATGCTGATGACCGGCATCCTGATCAGCATGCCAGCAACGGCTGGACGCCATAGCTTTACGCTGGGTTATACCGGCGCTCAGGTAGCGGATTTAAATAATCTGAAGGGCGTGAACCTGAAATATCGCTATGAATGGAACTCTCCCCTCAGCGTCATTGCTTCAGCCAGTTACCTGAAATCTACGACGTATTATGAACACAATAGCCTGAATCAGTCCTATGCAAGAGAAACCCGGATCCGGGAATATTCTTTACTTGTAGGGCCCGCCTGGCGGTTTAATGAATTTTTCAGTATTTATGCCCAGGCCGGTGCCACTTTCAATAAAACGACTGTCAACTGGGCGAATGTATTTATTGCCCCGGTGAACAGGGGGATGAACTATATGTTCCATAAAACCAGCCGTTCAACAGTCCCGATGATAAGCCTGGGCACACAAATTAATCCTCTCAGCCCTATTGTCCTCGACCTGTCTTATGATGTGGCCCGTCCGAAGATCTCCGGAGAGACGAAAACGTTTAGCAGCGTTAATCTCGGGGCCGGGATCGCCTTCTGACAAGCGCTGTGACTTTCTTCCCCTGAAAAACCGTCTGAGTGACAAAGCATAAAGGGGCAGGGGAGGTTCCGGCCGGAGATCTCCGGCCGGGTGTACTGAGGTATAGCCGGTCAGCCGTTCACTGTCACCTTACCGGCGGCAGCAATGGCTCTGCTGACGGCCTCTTCAACTGTAGTTGCACAGGCCAGTGCCACACCCATACGACGCCGGCCGGCAATTTCCGGTTTACCGAATAATCGTAATTGCACGCCGGCAGACAGGGCCTGATCGACTCCGGAAAAACGCACATCCCGGCTGTTCAGTTCCGGCAGGATCACGGCCGAGGCCGCCGGACCGTACTGGCGGATAGCTCCTACCGGCAGGCCGAGAAACGCGCGAACATGCAGGGCGAATTCTGATAGATCCTGAGAAATCAGTGTTACCATACCGGTATCATGTGGCCGCGGAGAGACTTCACTGAAGATAACCTCATCACCGCAGACAAACAGTTCCACACCGAACAGACCATAGCCGCCAAGGGCTTCTACCACGGATGCTGCAATGGTCTGTGCACGTTGCAGGGCCGCAGAACTCATCGCCTGAGGCTGCCAGGACTCACGGTAATCGCCGTCTTCCTGACGGTGACCGATAGGGTCACAGAAATGGATACCGTCTGCCGCATGAACGGTCAGTAACGTTATTTCAAAATCAAAGGCGACAACGGCTTCAATAATGACCCGTCCGGCGCCGGCGCGGCCACCTTGCTGTGCATATTCCCAGGCTTTTTCAAGCCCGGAAGCATCACGAATAAAGCTCTGGCCTTTACCGGAGGAACTCATTACCGGCTTAACAATACAGGGAAACCCGATGTCCTCTGCTGCGGCAAAGAAGGTCTCTTTACTGTCGGCGAAGCGGTAACCGGAGGTGGGCAGTTGCAGCTCTTCTGCCGCCAGACGACGAATACCTTCACGGTTCATTGTCAGTTTTGCAGCCCGTGCCGACGGCACCACACGCTGTCCCTGTTGTTCCAGTTCCAGCAGAGTATCGGTAGCAATAGCCTCAATTTCCGGCACCACATAATCCGGTTTCTCTTTGGCGATAATCTCTGCCAAAGCTACGCCATCAAGCATATTGATGACATAACTGCGGTGCGCCACATGCATGGCCGGGGCATCCGGGTAGCGATCCACGGCAATCACTTCGACTCCCAGTCGCTGGCATTCCAGTGCCACTTCTTTTCCCAGTTCACCTGAACCTAATAACATTACGCGCGTAGCTGAAGGACGCAGTGCCGTGCCAAGAGTTACCATTGTTCCACCCATTAAATCTGATCATAAACACGGCGGGCAGTATAAACGAAAACGATTGCGCTGGCATTAACGGGCGATTTCTTTTTTATAATGTTACATTCAGCAGCAGAGGGGCAGGTGTGTCAGGTGGCGTAGTGACATGATCACGTAGTATGACAGAGACACCTGACTGACCCGCAGACGATTCAGCGTAACGCCATCAATGTCCTGTCGGGCGGTATCCTACGCATGGCCCTGAATAGCAGCCTCCGGTGGATAGGCCATAAGATTGTGATGACCAGGAAAAGAAAATGACAATACCTAAAGCAGCGAAACACCCCCATACCATGACGCTTCATGGCGAAACACGTGTGGACGATTACTACTGGCTCAGGGATGATGAGCGCGCTGATCCTGACGTTATCGCCTATCTGCAGGCGGAGAACAATTATTGCCGGCAGCAGCTATCTCCGGTGGAACCACTGGAGCAGACGCTGTACGAAGAAATGGTGTCCAGGATCCCGCCGAAGGATCACTCAGTGCCTTACCGCAAGAACGGTTATCTTTACCAGCAGCGTTACGAGAAAGGGGGCGAATATCCCCTGTGGTTTCGTGCTGCCGATGAAGAGGGGTTACAGCCGGACTGGCAATGTCTGATTGACTGTAACCAGCGGGCAAAAAATCATCCGTTTTACAGTCTCGGTGCGCTGGATATTACCCCTGATAACCGCCTGATGGCAGTGGCTGAAGACTATCTGTCACGACGTCAGTATGAGATCCGTTTGTATGATCTACAGCAGAATTGCTGGCTGCCGGAGGTGCTGACCGGAGTATCTCCTTCGCTGGTATGGGCAAATGACGGCAAAACCTTGTTCTATGTCAGGCAGGATCCCGGGACGCTGTTGCCCTGGCAGGTCTGGCGTCATGAGACCGGCACCCCGGTCACCGATGACCAGCTGGTCTATGAGGAATCGGACGACAGTTTCTATGTCAGTCTTGGGAAAACCACCTCCGAAGCCTTTATCGAAATTGTGATTGATAGTACGACGACCAGTGAGATCTGGCTGGTGGACGCCGGACAGCCGTCCGGTGCTGCCCGTTGCTTCCTGCCACGCAGGGAAGATCACGAGTATGACCTCGACCACTATCAGAACCATTTTTATATCCGTTCAAACTCAGCGGGGAAAAACTTTGCGCTCTTTATGGCAGAAGAGACGGCTCCGCAGGAGTCGCACTGGCAAACCTTGCTGCCTGCACGGGATCATCGGGTGCTGGAAGATTTTCAGATCTTCCGTGACTGGCTGGTCACCGGTGAACGTGAAAATGGCCTCAGCTGCCTGACACAGTATCACCGCTTTCGTGACGAAACGCGGGAAGTAACCTTCGATGACCCTACCCGGGTGGCCTGGCTTGGGTATAACCCGTCACCGGAAACCTCACAATTACGTTACGGTTACTCGTCAATGACCACGCCGGCCACCACCTATCAGCTGGATCTGGACAGCGGGGAACGTCAGGTCCTGAAACAAACGGTGGTTAAAGGCTTCAGCAGCGAACAGTATCAAAGCGATTATCTGTGGCTGACGATGGAAGATGGCTGCCGTGTTCCGGTCTCTGTGGTCTATCGGAAATCCCTGTTCTCCCCGGGGAAAAATCCGTTACTGGTCTACGGATACGGGGCTTATGGCAGCAGTATGGATGCAGATTTCAGCAGCAGTCGTCTGAGTCTGCTGGACCGGGGCTTTGTCTATGCCCTGGTGCATATCCGTGGCGGCGGGGAGTTGGGGCAGGCCTGGTATGATGCCGGCCGGCTGGCCAATAAACAAAACAGTTTCAGCGATTTTACCGGCGCAACCCGGCAACTGCTGGCGCAGGGCTACGGTGATCCCACCCGGTGTTACGCCATGGGCGGCAGTGCCGGAGGGTTGCTGATGGGCGCGGTGATCAATCAGGCTCCGTCACTCTATCACGGCGTTGTGGCACAGGTACCGTTTGTCGATGTGCTGACGACGATGCTGGATGAAAGTATTCCGCTGACCACCGGTGAATATGATGAATGGGGTAATCCGAACAGGGCAGAAGATTATGCGACGATCCGTGCTTACAGCCCGTATGACAATATTGTCCCCGCCAGTTATCCGCATTTGCTGGTGACCACCGGACTGCATGATTCTCAGGTGCAATACTGGGAACCGGCCAAATGGGTAGCAAAACTCCGTGAGGTTAAACAGGATGACCATCTGTTATTACTTCTCACCGATATGGAGGCCGGTCACGGCGGGAAATCAGGGCGTTACAAAGCGTATGAAGATATCGCGATGGAAATGGCATTCCTGCTGGGACTGGCGGATGGCTCCCTGGGCCACTGAGGGCTCAGGGCTGTCCTTTCAGGTAACGTTGCAGCGTCTGGCGAAACTCCGGGCGCAGGTCGTTCAGGTTATCCAGCATCCAGCGTAAATACCCCGGGTCTTTACGTGCGATCACGGCGACCGGCTGACCCCGATACTTCCCGAACGGGAAAATATCGGGGTTCGCTTCCCGGGAAGCTGGCTGGCACAGCGTACGCAGGGCAGTAATCTCCGGGCCTGACTCTTCCATGATGCGCAGCAGAAGTGCGGCGGTGACATAACAGTCATACAGTGCCCGGTGGGCATGCAATTCCGCAGGTGGCGTCACCTCCAGTTGCAGGCTATGGCGCAGGGCCTGGTTACCGTATTTTCGGCCCGGCCAGAGCTGCCGTGCCATTTTCATCGTACACAGCCATTCGCCACCCATTTCGGGCAGCACCCGGCGGTCAAAACTGGCATTATGTGCCACATAGCAGGGGCTTCCCTGATAGCGGCCGATGATATCTTCGATATACGGCTTTCCGGCCACCATTGCCGGGGTGATACGATGGATAGCCATGGCCCGGGTACTGATTGGCCGGTCAGGACAGACCAGGTCGCTCATCGGGTTCGTGATCTTTCCGTCGATAACATCTATCGACGCAATCTCAACAATGCCGCCTTCTAATCCACAGGTTTCAGTATCGATGACTCTGAACATCAGTTTTTCTGTTTCGGTTCATAAGGCAGACGGGAAAGGGTCAGCGATGTCTGACGATAAACACCCAGCCGCTGGCGGAAACGCTCACGAAGGGCCTCCGGCTGTTCCCGTTCAACAATCTCTGCAACTACCGGCATATTATAACGCTCTTTAAACGCCACACCGGACGCCGCTAAATCCGTATTAATTTGATCTTTTTCTTCTGCACTGAGCAGGGCTAAATTAAAGCTCATCATAGACTCCATGTTATCAGGCGCAAAAATAATGCTTTCTGGCGGGGCAATCAACCCTTTCCGGCTTGCGGCAATCTCGACACCCTTCGGTCTGCAGCGTATTCTTGACGAAAACCGGCGTACCGGCTGCAAATTACCTCAGGGGATCAACGTGTCAGGCAGTCATAACGAATTCAATCCGTTGATGCAGTCAGATTATCATAACATCCTTACTCCAGGGATCCGGAGTGATAGTGACTGATTTTTTATACATTTCGCTACGATTTTTCCATTTCAGCAGTTTGTTCCTGCTGACTGGCTGTCTGATGTATCTGATGCTGCTGACACCGGCCGGTTACAGAAACCGCCTGTGGAACCGTTTATCGTCAGCCTTGCGGGTCAGCGCCGGCACAGCTCTGTTTTCTGCCATCGCCCTGTTTGTGTTACAGACCATCATGATGAGCGGTGACACGGCGGCCATCAGACAACCTGAACTCTGGGTAGCGGTTGCCGGCACGCGCTTTGGCCATGCCTGGTTGCCGGAAATGACCTTCGCGGCGGTGTCTTTCATGCTGCTACGGGTCGGCGGGGAGACTGTCCGTTATCCCCTGCTGCTAAGTCAGTTACTGCAACTATTCCTGACGGCGATGACAGGCCATGCGGCGATGCATGATGGCTGGCGAGGCGTGGCAGGAGAAGCCAGCCAGAGTCTTCATGTGATTGCCGCCGCTTTCTGGTGTGGCGGCTTGTATCCGCTCCGGGTGCTGATGAAGCAGGGGCAGCGGGATCCTAAAGATAACACCGCTATTCTCACTATGATGAAATTCTCCCGCTCGGGTCACTGGGCGGTTGCGCTGGTGCTGCTGACCGGCTTGTGCAACACCTTACTGATCGCCGGTATTCCCCGACATTTTTCGTTCTGGTTATCCGGGGTGATCCTGAAAAGTGTGCTGGTGGCGGGCATGGTAACACTGGCATTACTTAATCGTTACCGGCTGGTTCCCCGGTTCAGGCAATTCCCGGCAGAGAGTCGCCGTATGTTTATTCGTCTGACGCAGGCAGAAATTTTGCTGGCTACGGGAGCCATCGCGGTCGTCAGTCTGTTTGCTACACTGTCACCAGACTGATCCTGTTTTATTACGTGTTATTAAAGGCTGAGACTGAAATGAAGAAACAATTACCCTGGCTGCTATTGGCACTAAGCACGCCTGTGTTGGCGACTCAGGTCATTACCGTGAGTCGTTTTGAGACCGGAAAGGCGAACTGGCCATTAAACCGCGAAGAAATCATGCTGACGTGTGAAAAAGACGGGGCACTGTTTGCGATTAACCCGTCAACACTGATGAATTATCCCCTGAATGCAAAAGCGGAGCAGAAGGTCAGTCAGGGACTGGCGAGCGGGGAATCTATTGCGCCGCTGGTGCTGGATGATAAAGCACACAGCGGGCAAAAAATGAGCCTGCAACCGCTGATTGATAAAGCCAGCGGGCTTTGCGGCCATTAATCTGCTGCGGCAGAGAGCCTGAAAAAGGGGGGCGCTGGAAATTATCAGGATCTGAACTAGTATTACTGATACTAACCTATGCAACTGCCATCGGTTATCGCTCATCATTTTTAGCGCACGGCTCTCTGAGCCATTTCCCTGGACCGGTCACTGGAGTTGTGTCCGGTCTTTTTTTTCGCTCTCTTAACGGAATAAACGTCCGTCTCTGACCAAATCCCGCGGATAGCTGTTTTTAATCCGGTTGCCGACTTTTTTAACCAGACCCAGTGGCTGTCCGTGATGCATCACCAGCATTTCATTACCTGGTAACGGACCGTCAGGATGAATATCCCGTCCCCGATACCATTCCTCGGCTTCTTCATCAGTGAAAGCGTAGACCTGCGCATGGTCAGGGTTCCCCAGCGCAATAACCGCCTCATGCTGCCATCGGTAACCTTTTGCAAAGGTTTCTGCCAGCCGGACACCAATGCGTGAAAAGCGGATCCGGCCAAACAGGGGCACGGTAGCTTGCGGAAATAACCAGATTTCTTTATCCCGTTGCCAGAGTTCCAGGTCTGCCGGCCAGTGTAATCCGGACCCGGCCGCCCGCTGACGGACTTCTTCGGCCTGTTGACGGGATAATGGCGTAAACGGGAATTTACCGACCTTATAGCCAGGAGCCGGCAGTTTCGGAACACTGCCGGTTTTTCGCAGGCAGGCAACAAAGAAACCTTCGCTGTCAAATACCTGCGGGAAAACGTGCAGGAAACCTTCCGGTGTGGCGACCTGTTCAGCGCCAGGGAAGAGGGTATCGAGCCGGATAACCTCGACCGCTTCCGGATAGCGGGCGAGCAGCGACCCAATCACCTGCTGGTTTTCCAGCCGGTTCAGGGTACAGGTTGAATAAACCAGGGTTCCTCCCGGTTTCAGGGCCTGGAAAGCACTTTCCAGCAGACCCTGCTGCGTGTCAGCAATTTGCTGACAACTCTGCGGACTCCAGTTTTTCAGGGCTTTCGGATCTTTACGGATAACGCCTTCGCCCGAGCAGGGAGCGTCCAGCAGCACAGCATCAAAATACTCCGGCAGGGCCGGGCCGAAAACGGCGGCATCAAAATGTGTAATGGCTGCACGGGTGACGCCGCAGCGACTGATATTGGCGTGCAATACTTTGACCCGACTGGCCGAATATTCATTCGCCAGGATCATGCCTTCTTCGCCCATCCGGGCAGCAATCTGTGTGGTCTTGGAACCTGGGGCGGCAGCCATATCGATAACGGACTGAGGGTGTTCGCAATGGGCAAACAGTGCGGAGACCGGCAGCATCGAGCTGGCTTCCTGGATGTAAAACAGTCCGCTCAGATGTTCAGCCACACTGCCCAGAGGCAGGGATTCATCGTCACGGGTGAGCCAGAAACCTTCTTCACACCAGGGGATCGGCGTCAGCTGCCAGCCATACCCGGCGACTTTAGAAAGAAATGCGTCGACAGAAATTTTCAACGTATTGACGCGGAGACTGCGGCGCAGAGGTAACCGGCAATAGGTTTTAAAGTCTTCAAAAGATGCCCCGTCACCCAGCAGTTGTTGCATCTGGCTCAGGAAATCGTCGGGTAAAAAAAGGGATGAATCGGACACAGCGGAGTTCCGTCAGAAAATAATGCGGCAGTGTAGCATGATAACGGGAAGTCACGCTTCCCGTTATCATGACACCGGCTTAGCGGGGGAGAGCTGTTCCCCATTGCTGCCAGTTCTTCGGTGCCTCATTCAGCAGCAGGAAATGCTTATTCGCGGTGGCTTCCGGTGCCAGGGGGACCGTGGGCGGAGTAGCAAATTCAATGCCACCGCGGATGAACTGCTGGAACGTCCCGGTCTTCACCACGCCGCCGGTTAAACCGAAATTCAGTGAATAGCCGGAAGCCTGCCAGAAGATGGAGTTATTGCGTACCAGATACTGGTAGTGCTGGCTGATACGCATTGCTATCTGTACGCGATCGGCCATGGCACCCAGCGAGATACCGGTGACGGTACCAACTTCTACCCCACGGAACAGGATAGGCGTACCGATGGTCAGCGATCCGGCCTCCGGCGCATCGACGAAGAAGGTTTTACCGTTCAGGTAGCGGGAATCGGTGATCGTTGACTGCTGCAGTTCAAAAGTACGCACTGATGCGCCTTTGCCCGGTTCCACGTTAACGTAAGGCTGTAACAGGGAATCCAGGTGACTGATCCCCGTGGAGGAGATTTCCGGGCTGATCACCGAAAACCGGCTGCCGGTTCTGGCAAAATCATTCACATATTCGGGGTACAGTACGGCTTTTGCCAGCACCTGATTGTTATTGGCACTCAGCGACAGTGACTCTATCTGGCCGATAGTGATCCCCAGATAACGGATGGGCATTCCGTTGGAAAGCTTACTGGCATCATAGGTTTTCAGAGTGATCTGACTCCCGATGGCGCGGGCGGCTGTCTCTGACGGGAAAAGGGTGCGGGACTGCCCGGGCTGATGCACTACCCCCGGCATATTATCAAAGCTGATAGCACCTTTCAGCGCCCGGTTAAGCGGGGTGGCCTGTACAGTAATGCCGCTGGTATTGATCTGCACCCGGGCACCGCCTTCAGCCCAGAACACCGTATCCCGTGTGATAAGGTTGCGGTAGGGCGGAGAAATATGTACTGCGACTTCAAAGTTATTCGCATGTGGCGTCACAGCGACAATTTCACCGACCTGGTAACGGCGATAAAGTACGACCGATCCTGCCTGGATATCCGGCAGGCTGCTGGCGGTCAGGGTGAGGGTCGTCGAAGGGGTGTCTCCGGTGATGCCCTCGTCGGCTTTACCGGCATCGGCATACAAAGGATACCCGGATAAGGGTTCACCACGGTCACCCGCTTCCAGCCGGATGCCTCCCTGCAGCCACTGACCCGGTGTCGCGCCTACCATCCGGATCCCGTCCGGACTCACATTGACACGGATCTGACTGTCGGCAACAAATTTACTGTTGCCGTGGACAAAACGGCGATAATCCGGCGCGATTGAGACGATAAAACTGACGCCGTCATTGGTCAATTGACGTTCGGATACCGTACCGATAGTGACGCCATTCAGTACTACCGGCTGGCCCGGAGCAATACCATAACTGTCAGAGGCCTTCAGACGGAGGTTCAGGCTGCCCGGGGTATGCATCAGAGTTTGTGTAGCGGGATAGACACTGAAACGTGACTGTGGCTGGCCCCCCCCGGGGACCAGTTCGAGAGTATCCCCGGTCAACAGACTACTGAGAGACGTGTCTGTCAGGCCGATTTTCGGGCTGTGCAATTCGATACGGGTTTCACTGCGCATTAGTCCGGCCACGGATGGGTCGATAATCAGCTCTCCGCTGACATGTTGCGGGTCTGCCAGGTTCAGACGGGTCAACGTACCGACCTGTAACCCCTGATAGATTAACGGGGTGGAGCCGGCCGTCAGGTTGTCCCCGTCCGGCAGATCCAGCTGAATTTTCACGCCCCGGTGACTTTGCGCGAGGTTCGGATATAACTGATAACGATCGTCGGTAATTGCAGGCTGACTGTCGGACGGTGAATCAAAGGCGATGGCTCCGTTAATCAGTGCCGGCAGGCTGTCCATTTTCACGTTAACGCCACTGAGGCTGAAGCTCGCATCGACGCCGGACACATTCCAGAAACGGCTGTCTTTTTTCACCAATGAACTGTACCGGCGATCAATCAGCAGGTCGATAACCACACCCTGGTTGCCGTTGTTAATACTGTAGTTATAGACCTTACCGACCGGGATTTTCCGGTAATAGACGATAGAACCAATAGAGAGTGAACCGAGATCCGGCGCATTCAGATGCAGTAATAACCCGGAGGTATTTGTACTGAAGCGGGGCTGGGAGTCCAGAGCCGTGAAGTTGTCCTGGCGGTTACCGTTGCCCGGCATCATCGAGATATAGTTCCCGCCGACCAGAGCATCCAGCCCGGAAACCCCGGCGAGTGAGGCTTGCGGCGTGACCAGCCAGAATTTCGTATTCTGACGTAGTGCATCTTTCATATCGTTCTTAATGCTGGCACGAATACGGATAGTGCGATAGTCATCGCTCAGGACGATCCCCTCGACCGTACCAATCTGCACCCCCTGATAGCGTATCGGGGTGCGTCCGGGAACAATACCGTCCGCAGACTGGAAGTTGATGGTGATGGTGGTTCCCCGCTGCAGGTAGTTTTGCCACAGTAACCAGCCGGTGATCAGCAGAGCAACGACCGGTAATAACCAAAAGGGGGAGAGCTTACGTTTCTTTGTCACCGCTGAATTAATCGGCATATTCGGCGTTTCCTGTTGCATGTGCATCCCAGAGTAATCGACTGTCAAGCCATTCGGCGGCCAGTATGGTAAGAATAACGGCGGAGCCGAAATAGAAAGCAGCCGGCCCCATAGTAAAAGCTAAAAGCTGGTCACGGTTCACCAGTGACATGGTCAGTGAAATGACAAACAGATCAAGCATTGACCAGCGACCAATCCACTTGATTGCTCTGAGCAGGCGGATCCGTGTTTTCAGGCCCTGAACACAGTGGAAGTGAATACTGAGCAGCAGGGAAATCATGATTAATACTTTGCTGAACGGTACCAGAATACTGGCAATAAACACGACCATGGCGACCGGGAAGTTTCCGGCCCCGAGGGATAAAATACCGGAAAAAATGGTATCTGCCTGTTGAGAGCCATTCAGATAGATAACCGATATCGGTAACAGGTTGGCCGGAAACAGCAGAATGATCGAGGCAATCAGTGCAGCCCAGGTTTTCTGGAGGCTGTGAGGCCGGCGTTTATCCAGGGGGGTATGGCAGCGAGGACAACGGCCACGGTCATCCGGTAATCCGCTGAAATGACAATGCAGGCAGACAATAATTTTCTCCGGGGCGGCAGCCACGGCCTTCTGCGGATAAAATGTTTGCCACAGTGACTGCGGGTTCAGATTGATCAAGGTCAGCAGGCTCAGTACAGTGAGGGTAATAAATGCGGCTAACCCGTAGCCGGCAGTCAGTGCCGCGTAGTCCTGTACCTTAATCGCCGCGACAGCGATCCCCACCAGGTAAATATCCAGCATCACCCATTCTTTCAGCTTTTCCAGCATCAGTAATACCGGCCGAAGATTCATGCCAAGCCAGTGACCGATGAGCAGATAAAAGATGGCCAGCACCAGTGTGACCGGTGCACCGATAGCACCGAAGGTCACCATGGCGGCAGTGAGGACATTGCCGGCAGAGACCATTTGATAAATCCCCCCGAGCACGCTGGCATTGATATTCATGCCCAGCAAACGGATGCTGATCAGTGGCCAACTGAAAGCACACGGCATCAGGATCATCATGGCAATCGCCAGGATCACCAGTCGGGAGAGAGGCCAGGCATTGCCACTGACTATCTTTGCCATACAGCGGGGGCAGTAAGCGGTTTCGTGGGCATTTAGCGGTGACAGGTTGAAAACCAGATCACATTGAGGGCACCGGTGGACGGCGCTATGCGATAATACCGGCCTGATTGTGTTAATTTTCATAAACGAAATTTATAGTTATCCGGTGGAGTTGTTAAAAATCCTGAATTATCCCAGGGGCAGTCTGCTATATTACAGCGGACGATAGTGAAGAGATTTCCCGGACAACGGATTGCTAAGAGTATAGTAACTCTGCTATTGATTCATTATGCCTGTGTATGTTTTTGTGCTATTCAGAAACATACGGAAGAAAGTAATAATTTGTTAATGTATATGGTTGGTATATGAGCAAACAAGCATTTTATGATGAGCTTAACCGGGATTTCAACGCGTTGACTTCCGGAGAAACATCATTCCTGGCCCTGCTGGGAAACTGCAGTGCCTTACTGTTTGAGCGGTTGTCAGGGGTTAACTGGGCCGGATTTTATTTGCTGAGTGAACCTGACACACTGGTACTTGGACCGTTCCAGGGGAAAATTGCCTGTGTGCGTATTCCTGTCGGCCGGGGTGTTTGCGGCACAGCGGTGGCCGAAAATGCGGTTCAACGGGTGGCGGATGTGCATGCTTTTGCCGGCCACATAGCTTGCGATGCTGCCAGTAACTCTGAAATTGTATTACCTGTGACCGTTAATGGCCGGGTCATCGGGGTACTGGATATCGATAGTACGGAATATGACCGTTTCGATGCGGACGACGAAAAAGGGCTGCATCAGCTGGCTGAAAGCCTGTCAGCGGCCCTGCCGGGGACAGAAATTGAAAGATTTTTGCAACAGAACGACAGCTAATTGACAGGATGCATAGCATTTAGCAACGTTGTCATTATAATGACGCCTGTTCATGTCCGCGTTGGTCGGCAAAACCGTTGTAATCAGGAAATTTCATGGAAAATCAACCTAAGTTGAATAGCAGTAAAGAAGTCATCGCCTTCCTGGCCGAGAGTTTCCCTCAATGTTTCTGCATTGAAGGTGAAGCGAAGCCCCTGAAAATCGGTATTTTTCAGGATATTGTTGAACGTGTCCCGGCAGAGTCGCAGATAAGTAAAACCCGGCTGCGTTCAGCACTACGTTTATATACCTCCAGCTGGCGTTACCTGCACGGTATCAAAGCGGGTGCGAAACGCGTTGACCTGGATGGAAACGCCTGCGGAGAGCTTGATGAGCAACATGTCGAGCACGCACGTAAACAGCTGGAAGAAGCCAAAGCCCGTGTGCAGGCGCACCGCGCACAGCAGCGGGCCAGTAAAGCAGAAAATGGTGAAGCAACCAGCGAACCCCGTAAGCCACGTAAAGCAGCTCCGCGCGCGACTTCCTCCGCTGATGCGCCGCGGAAACCCCGCGATAATGCAAAAAAATCTGCTACCCCTCGTTCAGCCAAACCGGCTGCAGCGCCTCTGAAACCGGTAACAGATACTTCTGCATTGCACGCAGGCCAGCCAATTAAAGTCAAGGCCGGGCAAAACGCAATGGATGCCACTGTCCTTGAAGTATCAAAAGAGGGTGTTCGGGTTCAGCTTGCATCCGGCATGGCAATGATAGTACGCGCAGAACACTTGCAGTTCTGAAACGGAGAATGACCAGGGCATGAACACCTTTAAGTTAAGTATGATTGCTGGCCTGCTTTTTGCAGGCCAGACCTTCGCGTCAGACACCATCACCCGCGAAGATCAGATCCCGGTATTGCATGAGGAACCTCAGCATGTGACTGTCAGTGAACGTGTGACTACGCGGTTCACGCAATCCCATTACCGTCAGATCAACCTGAACAGTGCTTTTTCAGAAAAAATCTTCGATCGCTATCTGAACATGCTGGACTATAACCACAATGTGCTGCTGGCGTCCGATATTGCGAAATTTTCTGACAAAGCGGGTACGGTCGGGGATGAACTCAAAACCGGCAAACTGGATATTTTCTACGACCTGTTCAATCTGTCGCAAAAGCGCCGTTTTGAACGTTATCAGTACGCGCTGGAAGTCCTGAAACGCCCGATGGACTTTACCGGGCATGACACCATTAATCTGGACCGCAGTAAGGCACCGTGGCCGGTTTCAGAAGCTGAACTGAACAGCCTATGGGATGCCAGGGTCAAATTTGACGAGCTTAATCTCAAGCTTGCCGGCAAGAGTGATGCCGAAATCCGGGATACACTGACCCGGCGTTATACATTAGCTATCCGTCGTCTGGCACAGACCAACAGTGAAGACGTGTTTCAGATGGCGATGAATTCCTTTGCGCACCAGATAGATCCGCATACTAATTATCTGTCGCCACGCAACACAGAACAATTTAATACCGAAATGAGCCTTTCCCTGGAAGGTATCGGTGCAGTGCTCCAGTCTGACGATGATGGCTCCGTCATGATCAACTCGATGGTGGCCGGCGGTCCTGCCGCACGGAGCAAGCTGCTGTCGGTCGGGGATCGTATCGTTGCCGTTGGCGAACCGGGCAAACCACTGGAAGATATTATCGGCTGGCGCCTGGACGATGTGGTGGAGAAAATCAAAGGGCCTAAGGGAAGCCGGGTTCGTCTTGAGATTTTACCCGCCGGTAAAGGGACCAAAACCCGCACCATTACCCTGACGCGTGAAAAAATTCGTCTGGAAGATCGCGCGGTGCAGATGTCTGTGCACAACGTGGGCACGCATAAAGTCGGTGTACTGGATATTCCCGGGTTCTATGTCGGACTGACCGATGATGTGAAGGTTCAGCTGCAGAAACTGGAAAAACAGCACGTTGACAGTATTGTTATCGACTTACGCACCAACGGGGGCGGGGCGCTGACAGAAGCAGTTTCACTTTCCGGCTTATTTATCCCGTCAGGTCCTGTCGTTCAGGTCCGTGACAATACCGGTAAAATCCGTCAGGACAGTGATACCGATGGTATTGTCTACTATAAAGGTCCGTTAGTGGTGCTGGTTGACCGTTTCAGTGCTTCAGCCTCTGAAATTTTTGCGGCCGCGATGCAGGATTACGGCAGAGCACTGATTGTCGGTGAACCGACCTTCGGTAAAGGAACGGTCCAGCAATACCGTTCACTGAGTCGTATTTATGATCAGATGCTGCGCCCTGAATGGCCTGCGCTGGGCTCTGTACAGTACACCATTCAGAAATTTTACCGTATTAACGGTGGCAGTACACAGCTGAAAGGGGTTACCCCGGATCTGCTGATGCCAACGGGTGTTGAGACGGTGAAAACCGGTGAGAAGTATGAAGATAATGCCTTACCGTGGGATAGCATCCCGCCGGCAAAATACCAGAAATACGGTGATCTGAAACCTTATCTGCCAACGCTACTGGCCGAGCACAATGCGCGGATCGCTAAAGATCGCGAATTCCAGTATATCCTGCAGGATATTAAGCGTTTTGATGCGATGAAAGACAAAATTGATATTGTTTCTCTGAATTATGCTGAGCGTGAGAAAGAGAACAAAGAAGATGATGCAATGCGTCTGGACCGCATTAATGCCCGTCTGCAGGCCGAAGGTAAGAAACCGCTGGCGAGCCTTGATCAGTTGCCAAAAGACTATAAAGAGCCTGATCCTTACATGGATGAGACGGTCGATATTGCCAACGATCTCGCACAGCTTGAAGATGCGTCCTCTTCGACTAAAGCGAGTAAATAAGCGCTCTCCGTCATTAAAAAACACCGGTTATCCGGTGTTTTTTTTTGCCGGTGATCCACCCATACTAATACCTGCACAAAATACCGACCCCGTGACCGTAACTTCATTCAGGCAGCGGAATGACCCGGCCCTTAATCTTTGCCCTGTCAATGATCCGTAAAATAATGAGTGAAGCGTCCGACAGTGAAATGCCTCCGGGGGCTTCACTACGGCTATCGCGGATTGCGGGTAAAGCTACTTATGCGGGGGAAGCGGAGAGTACGTTGCGCGGCAAGGCAGGGGATTACCAATGATACCGGTGCCCGGGAGTCGCTGGCCATCATCACTAAACACACTTATCTGAGGTATCGGTACAGACGTTCCCGGGCGAGTTATGTCAGGAATAGCGAGAGTAATGCCGTCATATGTCTGTCAAAATGTAAAGTTATGTCTTTTCAGGGATCTACACTCAATCGTTGCTTGAAAAGCCCTGTAATGCACATAGGATAGGGGGCTGATAACCTGCGTAAATAATGAGGACAATAAACGTTTATGATGCGTATCGCTCTATTTTTGCTTACCAACCTGGCCGTCATGCTGGTGTTCGGATTAATACTGAGCCTGACGGGGATCCGTTCCGCCAGTGTTCAGGGATTAATGATCATGGCGGGGCTGTTTGGTTTTGGCGGTTCATTTATTTCTCTGCTGATGTCTAAATGGATGGCATTACGATCCGTCGGCGGTGAAGTGATCGAACAACCGCGCAATGAAACCGAAAACTGGCTAATGAACACGGTAGCACAGCAGGCGCGGGCGGCCGGCATCGCAATGCCGCAGGTTGCGGTTTATCATGCACCTGACATTAATGCCTTTGCTACCGGCGCCCGCCGGGATGCGTCGCTGGTGGCGGTTTCGACCGGGCTTTTACAAAATATGAACCGCGATGAGGCCGAAGCTGTACTGGCCCATGAAATCAGTCATATTGCTAATGGCGATATGGTGACCATGACACTGATTCAGGGGATCGTGAATACCTTTGTGATCTTTATCTCCCGGATCATTGCTCAGCTGGCTTCCGGTTTTATGTCGTCTGACCGGGATTCTGAAGAGAACGGTAACGGTAATCCGCTGGTCTATTTCGCGGTCGCCACGGTACTGGAACTGGTGTTCGGTATGCTTGCCAGTCTGATCACTATGTGGTTCTCGCGTTACCGTGAGTTTCATGCGGATGCCGGTTCTGCAAAACTGGTGGGGCGTGAAAAAATGATTGCCGCACTCCAGCGCCTGAAAACCAGCTATGAGCCTCAGGAACCGGGCAATATGATGGCCTTCTGCATTAACGGTAAAGCAAAGTCGTTGAGTGAGTTATTTATGTCTCACCCGCCACTGGATAAGCGTATTGAAGCGCTGCGCCGTGGTGATTATCTGAAATAATCACAGACCGCCGGGGTGCCCGGCGGTCAGTTTTTCAGCGAACCGTCTCCCGGAATGAAGGTATCCTCATTTTTGCTGAACAACGGACACTCCGCTTTGCCTGTCACACCCCCCTCGGAATGTAAGTAACGCGATACCGTCATTCCCTTCGCCGTCAGATACTGGCAGCTAAGACCCAAACCGAAGGCAATTTTATGGCTACCGGTCAGCACTCCGTAACCGGAGAACAACATAATCAGCCACAGCATGGCCAGGATTATCAGGCTGCGTAAAACCATTTCATTTCATCTCCGAAAGATTGAACAGGATCCCGTTCCAGGCTGACTCATCTGTAGCATGGGACAATCTCCGTTTTAAAGGGATCAGAGATAACTGAAAGTGTTTCAATCACCCTGGTCATTGTGCACAACAGCAGATGAACATTTTATTGATGCAGAGTAGAATGTTGGCTCAGTTTCTCATGAAGTAACACAGAGTGTTTTGAGGCCAATGTATGAATGATTTTACGTCCGGACCGGGGCCGTTTGTTCTGCCGTCGTTAATTGCCCTGGCGGTGATTTTTGCGCTGATTATCTGGTTCTTTGTTAACCGTGCCAGTGTCCGAGCCAATGATAAGATACAGCTCCTTGAGGCGTTGCTCAGGGAACAAAAAAAGCAGAATGCGTTGTTGAAACGTCTGGTTGAGTATCACATGCCTGTGGTGCCTGAAGTTGCCGATGAACCGGTAGTGGCTGAACCGGAAGGTAGTGAATACCTGCAGTTTGTCCCGGAACGTTAATCCGCTGAAAAGTACAGAGACGGTATACGCCTGGCTGATACAGCCAAAGGGATACAGGGGCAGGGGGGAGGGGTGGCCTGTGTTACCTTTACCCGTCTCTTTCCGCAGGACGTTGCTCCGGTTATCCGTAACCGTACGCGACCCGGTGGATGATGCGCTACCGGAATCGCGTGGCTGACGAGAGGTATAGGCTGACTCACAGGGGCCGGAATATTTCGCCTGAAAAGCCACTGTCTGGCCGGGCACTGCCCTGAGATATTTACCTGTCGTACCCTCTCTGCCGGCTTTATGTGGCCTCATTATCGGGAATTATTGATCACTGTGCATGCTTTCCGGAGAGTTTGCACAGCATCCGGTTGCCTTAAGGGAAGGGCCGGCAGAGGGATGAAACAATATTACTCAGGCGGCAACGGGATTACGTTTTATTTATAATAGTGTCATAGAAAAATAATATATTTGCCCTGACAGTCTGCCGGCAGCATTATTTCTGTTAATTTTCTGAGTAAATAAACTTCAACTTGCTCACGAAAAATTTATGTCAGTGATTACTATCATTTCATCAGGGTTATACGATGAGGTTATATATTTATAATCCTGAACAGTTAAAACTACTGAAATAGTATCATTTTGGTATTAATTAGTGATGACTCCCCGACGCTGAAAGCCTCTGAGTCACCGGTTTACAGGGCCCCCGGGGGGACGTCCGGAAGACTAAAATGTGTCTCATATCAATAATTATTGCCATTGTTGCCTCTCAGGATTAAAAATGGCTTGCCATTAATTAAAGGATATGTGATAACAATTGATAGATTAATCGAGGTACGATTCTGTATATGTATGGCATTATCAGTAAAGAAGTTATGAGTAAAGACGTTATCGTTAGAACTGCTTCCTTTGCCGAACCTAATATTAGTGCCTCATTCAGTGAGTCCCGCGTTTTTCTGTAATATCGCCTACGGGCAAAATAAACATTTTAAGGAATTTGCAAAATGGCAAAGATTAAAGGTCAGGTTAAGTGGTTCAACGAGTCTAAAGGTTTTGGTTTCATTACTCCTGCTGACGGCAGCAAAGATGTGTTCGTACACTTCTCTGCAATCCAGGGTAACGGCTTCAAAACTCTGGCTGAAGGCCAGAACGTTGAGTTCGAAATCCAGGACGGCCAGAAAGGTCCTGCTGCAGTAAACGTTACTGCTATCTGATAAGCGACAATCTTTCAGGGGTAACCTCCTGACAGGATAAATTGCGAAACCCTGCTCTTTGAGCGGGGTTTTTTCTTTTGACTCCGGCGATGAACAGGTACACTGCCCGCTGATTTTATGAGTGGGGTAACAGCAGTGTTTATATGTCCGTTGTGCCAGCAGTTGCTTGAAAAGCAACAGGGCGGATGGCGATGCGCCGGTAATCATCAGTTTGACCAGGCCCGTGAAGGGTATGTGAATCTTCTTCCTGTGCAGCATAAAGGCTCGAAAGTCCCCGGCGACAGCCCGGAGATGATGCAGGCACGGCGCAATTTTCTCGATGCCGGCTATTATCAGCCTCTGCGTGATGCCGTAACGGCATTGCTGACTGAACATGTGCCCGGCCCCGATGTCAGGGTCCTTGATATTGGTTGCGGCGAAGGTTATTACACTGCCGGCATTGCGGCGGCATTTGAATCGAGGCCCGGTGCGGAAATTTATGGCCTGGATGTGGCGAAAATTGCCATAAAATCTGCTGCTAAACGTTATAAAGCGATTCGTTTCTGTGTCGCCTCCAGTTATCGTCTGCCGTTTGCGGATAACAGTCTTTCTGCGGTATTGCGCATTTATGCCCCCTGCAAAGATGAAGAACTCGCCCGAACGATCATGCCTGGCGGTTATCTGCTGACGGTCACACCGGCACCACGTCACCTGATGCAACTTAAAGCCCTCATCTATCAGGAAGTTAAACTGCATGAGGAAAATGAGCACCCGCTGGAAGCGTTTGAATGCGTCAGGGAGCAACGGCTCAGCTACCCTATGTCTCTGCCCCCGGAAGCTTCGCAGGCTCTGTTGCAAATGACTCCTTTTGCATGGCGGGCGACGGACGCGGTCCGTGACACCCTGGCGGCATCGGAGAGCTTTACCTGTGAAGCTGATTTTTGTCTGCGGTTATGGCAACGGAAGCGTGGATAAATCTGTACAAGTGTCAATAACTTTGTAAATGTAAAAAATATTTTTGACGGCGTTGCTGTAACTGATACATTAACACCCTGTTTATTATTCAGGAGTAATGGGCTTAGCCCGGGTTATGGATCGTCACCGACGTCGTTCAATGTTCTTCTCAGGGTTGCTCTGCAACACCTCTGGTTTTCTTTTCTCACCCATTTTCGTTCAGTTTCCATCAATACCGGCTTTTTGCCGGCACCTTGCTGAGGTCAGGACGTTGACGTCCCTGAGGAGCTGCTAATGGAAATATTTCTTGATCCTTCCGTCTGGGCAGGGCTGCTGACCTTAATCGTGCTGGAGATTGTTCTCGGTATCGATAACCTGGTTTTTATTGCCATTCTTGCCGATAAACTTCCGCCGAAGCAGCGTGATAAGGCCCGGATTATCGGCCTTAGCCTGGCGCTGGTGATGCGACTGGCTTTGCTTTCATTGATGTCATGGCTGGTCACGCTGACAAAACCCTTATTCCATGTCGGCGGCTTCGGGTTCTCGGGACGTGATTTAATCATGCTGGCGGGCGGGATTTTCCTGCTCTTTAAAGCCACGACGGAATTACATGAAAGACTGGAAAACCGGCCAGAGACGCATGACGGTAACAAGAGCTATGCCAGTTTCTGGGTCGTTGTGATTCAGATAGTGGTACTGGACGCCGTATTCTCGCTGGATGCGGTGATCACCGCCGTGGGTATGGTGAGCCATCTGTGGATTATGATGACGGCAGTGGTCATTGCCATGGGCATCATGCTGCTGGCTTCGCGGCCACTGACCCGGTTCGTCAATGCACATCCGACGGTCGTTGTGCTGTGTCTCAGCTTCCTGCTGATGATTGGCCTGAGCCTGGTGGCTGAAGGTTTTGGTTTCCATATCCCGAAAGGCTACCTCTATGCGGCCATCGGATTCTCGATAATCATCGAGTTTTTCAATCAGATAGCACGGCGTAATTTTATCCGTCATCAGGCCCGCAGACCGATGCGTGAACGTACGGCCGAGGTGATCCTGCGCCTGATGGGCGGGCAGCGGGGCCAGCATCAGACGGATGAAGGGACCTCTCCCGAAATCAGAAAACCGGGGACTGAAGCTTTCAAGGATGAAGAGCGCTATATGATCACCGGGGTACTGACGCTGGCCTCGCGTTCCATCCGTAGCCTGATGACGCCACGTGGAGAAATTTCCTGGGTTAATGCGGAAAGCCCGATAGATGAGATCCGTCAGCAGTTACTGGATACCCCCCACAGCCTGTTCCCGGTGAGCCGGGGTGAGCTGGATGAAATCATCGGCGTGGTCCGGGCGAAGGAACTGTTGGTAGCGCTGGATCATGGGGTTGATGTGGCTCAATTTGCCGCAGCGACGCCAGCTATCATTGTGCCGGAAACACTGGACCCGATAAACCTGCTCGGGGTGCTACGCAGGGCCCGCGGAAGCTGTGTGATTGTCAGCAATGAATTTGGTGTGGTTCAGGGGCTGATCACGCCGCTGGATGTTCTGGAAGCGATTGCGGGTGAGTTCCCGGATGAAGATGAAACGCCCGATATTATTCCCGAAGGTGAGGGATGGCTGGTAAAAGGCGGGACGGATCTGCATTCACTGGAACAGTTACTGGATGTGCACTGTCTGGTGGTCCCGGGTGAAGACCATGCGTCACTGGCAGGACGACTTATCGGCCTGAAAGGGCAGATACCGCAGGTCGGGGAAGTGATCACCCTTGACGACCTCAGTTTTACCATTACAGAGGCCACGGATTACCGTATTGATCTGGTCCGTGTCACCCGCACTCGTCCGGTCGACCCTGACGAGGAGTCCGCCTGAAAAAAGGCCCCGGGAATACCCCCGGGGCCTTTCATCGCCTGCCGCTTAATTTGCAGCGTTAATCACATTGCACTTTGATCGCCAGCCCGCCACGGGAAGTTTCACGGTATTTTGCATTCATGTCTTTCCCGGTCTCATACATGGTTTCGATCACTTTATCGAGCGAAACCCGCGGGGCACTGGTACGACGCAGTGCCATACGTGCCGCATTGATGGCTTTCACAGATGCAATAGCATTACGTTCAATGCAGGGCACCTGAACCTGACCGGCCACCGGGTCACAGGTCAGGCCGAGGTTATGTTCCATACCTATCTCCGCCGCAATACAGACCTGCTCCGGACTGGCCCCGGATAACTCTGCAAGCCCGGCGGCAGCCATTGAACAAGCGACGCCCACCTCGCCCTGACAGCCGACCTCCGCCCCGGAAATCGAAGCATTCATCTTATAGAGGATCCCGATAGCCCCGGAGGCCAGGAAATAGCGTAAAGCGACTTCCTGGCTGACCGGTGAGACAAACTGATGGTAGTAGGAAAGCACTGCCGGAATAATCCCACAGGCACCATTCGTGGGTGCGGTGACCACCCGGCCACCGGCCGCATTTTCTTCATTGACCGCCAGGGCAAACATATTCACCCAGTCAATAACGTTCATCGGGTCACTGGAATGCTGACTGCCGGAAATCAGCAGACGTCGCAGGGAAGAGGCCCTGCGAGGAACACGCAACGGCCCCGGCAGAACACCTTCAGTATTTAACCCCCGGTCGATACAGGCTTGCATCGTCTGCCAGACCGTAGCGAAATACTGTTCTATTTCACTGCGGCTATGCAGCGCCAGCTCATTTTTCATGACCAGTCCGGAAATAGACTGTCCGGTGCGATGGCAGCTTTCCAGCAACTCCCGGGCAGTATTGAACGGGTGTGGCACTTCAACCTCATCGAGGACCGGTTGTCCGAACTGCGCTTCTTCGATGATAAAACCGCCGCCTACGGAATAATACGTCTTCTTAAGCAGGCACATGTCGTCTTCCCAGGCGGTCAGGGTCAGTCCGTTTTCATGCAGTGGCAGGTTATCACTGCGGAAGATCATGCCGCCTTCCCGCGGAAAATCCACCTCATGTGTTCCCCCGGCCATCGGCAGGCGTTGTCGCTGGCTGACATCGGCCACAAACGCCGGAATGGCATCAATATCGACCGTATCCGGAGCAGCCCCGGATAATCCCATAATGATGGCAATATCCGTATGGTGACCGTGTCCGGTAAGGGAAAGTGAACCATAGACATCCACTGAAATGCGGGTCGTCCGGGTAAGTTTATCTTCGGCAATCAGCGCATCAGCAAATTCTTTGCCCGCCTTCATCGGGCCAACCGTATGAGAACTGGAAGGGCCGATACCTACTTTAAACATGTCGAAGACACTTATCACAAAAACTCCCATACTTTGGTCAATCTGGCTATAACCGGCTGATGCTGGTTGTTCCGCAGGAAAGCCAGCGCATCAGCGCAGTAAAATGTGTTCCGGGTAAGATACACGGAATAATTATTGATGGAAAAGTGAGATAACGACAGGGATTATCGCTAAAGAAGGCTATTCACCGGTTATCTGTTTTCCAAGGTTGCGAATAATACCTGCAGTCATGCCCCAGATAAAATGCTTTTGGTAATCCACCACCCGGACCGTGTGGGGCTGTCCGTTTCGCAGCACGTCCAGCCGGAAAAAGTTCGCAGGGGAAAGCAAGGGGGCTAATGGTACTTCAAAGCTCAGCGCGACTTCTTCCGGGGCCAGGGTCAGCAGAGTGCCTGGCGTTAACAACGCCACAAACGGGGTGACGCGAAAGCCGGTCTGACTGCTGACGACGGGGAGGGTACCGATAACCTCGATGTGACGGGGGGGCACCCCCAATTCTTCACAGGTTTCCCGTAGCGCGGTCTGCATCAGTGAACGGTCAGCCGGATCCCGTTTCCCGCCGGGAAAGGCAACCTGTCCCGGATGATGCCGCAAATGCGCGGCACGCTTTGTCAGCAGCAGGTGTGGCTCCGGATACGTTATCACCGGCACTAATACGGCCGCTTCACGGCCACCCGGCGACACCGGTGCATTGTCCGGGGGTAACAGTAAAGTGAACCGCTGACGGAATGCCTCGCTATTCATTGCAGGCCGAAGCGGATAAATGCTGCAGAGCCGGGAGGATCCTCTGCACTTTATGGAAAGTCTCCTGATACTCCTCGTCCAGGACGCTGTCGGCGACAATCCCGCCGCCGGCGGTACAGTAAAGTTTTCCGCCTTCGGCGGTCAGGGTCCGGATAGTGATACTGGTATCCATGGTACCGCAACGGCTGAGATAACCGATGCTGCCACACCAGGCATTCCGGCGATGAGGCTCCAGTTCGTCGATAATTTCCATGGCACGGATCTTCGGTGCCCCGGTAATGGATCCCCCCGGGAAGCAGGATCGTAACAGGTCAGTCGGGTGAAGATCGGCTGGCAGGCTTCCGCGAACCGTACTGACCAGATGATGCACCGCCGGGAAAGGCTCCACAGTGAACAGTTCAGGGACGGTCACACTGCCCGGTGTCGCAATGCGGCCGATATCGTTACGCAGCAAGTCGACAATCATCAGGTTCTCGGCCCGATCTTTTTCTGCGACCGCGAGTTCTGCGGCCTGCCTTGCATCTTCCTGCGGATCGGTCATCCGCGGGCGGGTCCCTTTAATCGGCCGGGTTTCAATCTCACTGCCGGAGACTTTAAGAAAGCGTTCCGGGGAGAGGCTCAGCAGACAGCTTTCGTTAAGACGAATAAATGCGCTGAAAGGCGCCCGGTTTTGGTGACTCAGATGTTCCCAGGCTTGCCACTCACTTCCTTCATAACCGGCGCTGAACCGCTGTGCCAGATTTATCTGGTAACAGTCGCCGGCACGGATATACTCTTTGACCCGCTCGAAACACCGGGCGTAGCCCTGAGCCGATAAATTGCTTTCCCAGTCGGTCAGTAACCGAAAGGGGGGCTGCGGAGATAACTGTTGTTCAGACAGCCAGTGAAGACGCTGGCTGACGTCGCTCAGGCTGACCAGGGTAAGGCGTTTTTGATGGTGATCTGCTATCATGGCCCAGTCGTAAATACCGACTGCCATATCAGGGGTCTGCAGATCGTTTATTGCCCGTTGGGGAAGGTGTTCAAATCGTCGCCCCAGATCATAACCGAACAGACCCAGCGCGCCGCCGGCAAAGGGAATATCCGCATCGGGAGTGCCGACAGCCGGTAATATTTCCAGGGCTTCCTGCACCAGAGCCAGCGGATCCCGCCCGGAAAGCCTGAAGCCATCGGCATCTTCAATGGTAGTTTCAGTCCCACGGGTAGTGAGTGTCCGGAGGGGAGCCGCGCTAAAAAATATCAAAACGGTTATCGTGATGATCTGCACCGGAAGAGCTTAATAACATGGCCCACGGTTGTTCAGAAACACGCGAAAACCAGCCGGTAAGCGCGTCCGGAGAGTATGGCAGGGAAATTGTTTTCAGGGTCATAAGTGTCAGAAAGTCGTCAGCAACTAAACTGACTATAGCCTGACATATTTTTTTATCACTGACATCCGTTATCTCGTGCATCCTGCACAGAGCTGTTGTCTGACAGAGGTTTCTATGTTTAAAGGATTACCGGCACTTTCGGTTGAACAGCAACAACAGGCCGTCGAACGCATTCATCAACTGATTGCCGATGGCATGTCCAGCGGTGAGGCTATCGCACAGGTTGCGGCTGAAATTCGTGAAACGCACCAGGGCGGGATCAGCCTGGCGCGCTTTGAAGATGACGAAGAAGACGAGCAGGAATAGCGGCGCTTATAACGCGGCGATCACCTTAATTTCTACTTTGTATTTCGGATGCATCAGACCGGCCAGCACGGTGCAGCGCACCGGTGCATTTCCCGGAGAGACCCAGGCATCCCAGGCCTGGTTCATCGCGTCAAAATCGGCTTTGTCAGTCAGAAAAATGGTCGCGTCCAGGATCTTACTTTTATCGCTGCCGACGCGGGCCAGGATCTTATCGATAACGGCCAGGGCATCGGCGGTCTGTGCCAGGGCGTCGCCTTCAAGATCTTCCGGCACACTGGTGTAGTATACCGTCTGATCGTGAATTACGGCTTCGGACATACGGTGTTCAGGATCGATTCGTGTAATGGTCATTCACAACTCCTTAGTGTCAATGTCCGTCAGCCTGCCATATCAGGAGGAATATGTCATCCCTGGTGGTGAGCGGGCAGGATTACTGACATAATTGCAGGGTGCAACCGAATGACGAGAGAGGCGATGTGACTGAAGATTTTTCCCCGGGAGGGATCCTGACCGATGCCATTCCGGGTTTCCGGCCTCGCGCCGCTCAGCGGGAAATGGCTCAGGCCGTCACAACCGCAATATCAGAAGGGCATGAGCTGGTTGCGGAAGCCGGCACCGGCACCGGAAAGACCTTCGCCTATCTGGTTCCGGCGCTGCGCTCCGGTAAAAAAGTGATTGTCTCCACCGGTTCCCGTGCATTGCAGGATCAGCTTTATACCCGGGATCTCCCGACCATTGTTAACGCACTGTCCTACAAAGGAAAAACGGCTCTCCTGAAGGGCCGGTCGAATTACCTTTGTCTGGAAAGAATGGATCAGCAAAACCTCTCCGGTGGCGACCTTCCTGTACAGGCATTGAGTGATTTAGTCAGTGTCCGTGGCTGGTCGGCGGTGACGGTGGACGGAGATATCAGCAGTTGCGGTAGTGTGGCAGAAGACAGCACCTTATGGCCGCTGGTGACCAGTACCAATGATAACTGTCTGGGCAGTGACTGTCCCCGCTACAGTGACTGCTTTGTGGTTAAAGCGCGCCAGCGAGCGATGGATGCAGATGTCGTGGTGGTGAATCATCATCTTTTCCTTGCCGATCTGGTGGTCAAAGAAAGTGGTTTTGCCGAGCTGATCCCGGAGGCAGATGTCATGATCTTTGATGAAGCGCATCAGCTTCCTGACATTGCCAGCCAGTATTTCGGTCAGCAGATTTCCGGGCGTCAGATGCAGGATCTGTCGCGTGATATTACTATCGCATACCGTACCGAAGTGCGGGATGTACAGCAGTTACAGAAAGCGGCCGACCGTCTGGCTCAGGCCAGTCAGGACTTCCGGCTGATACTGGGAGACCCGGGGTATCGCGGTAATCTGCGGGAAGTCTTACAGCGTCCCGATGTTTCACGCATGCGGGTATTGCTGGATGATGCGCTGGAACTCTGCTACGACGTGATTAAACTCAGTCTTGGGCGCTCAGCCTTACTTGATGCCGCCTTCGAACGGGCAGCGCAATACCGGACCCGGCTTAAACGCATCAGTCAGACCAGTGAGGCGGGGTTCAGTTACTGGTATGAATGTAACGCCCGCTACTTTACCCTGGCACTGACACCACTTTCGGTCGCAGAACGCTTTCGTGAAGTGATGGATGCCCGTAAAGCCGCCTGGGTTTTCACCTCTGCAACCCTGTCCGTTAACGGCAAAATGGATCACTTCGCTGACCGGTTAGGGGTGAGCGGCGCCCGGCAGCTGATCCTCAACAGTCCTTTTGATTATCGTCAGCAGGCATTGCTTTGTGTGCCACGAAATCTTCCGGAAAACCAGCGTCCCGGGGCGGCTAAATCATTGGCCGCCATGCTTGCGCCGTTGATTGAAGCGAACCGGGGACGCTGCTTCTTTTTATGTACCTCGTATCAGATGATGCGTGATCTGGCGGCTGAATTCAGGGCGTTACTGACGTTGCCGGTACTGTTACAGGGAGAAACCAGCAAAGGTCAGATCCTGCAGCAGTTTATTGAGGCAGGTAATGCCTTGCTGGTGGCAACCAGCAGTTTCTGGGAAGGCGTGGATGTCCGCGGTGATGCGTTATCACTGGTGATTATCGATAAGCTGCCCTTTACCTCGCCGGAAGACCCTTTACTGAAAGCGCGAATGGAAGACGCGCGTCACCGGGGACTGGATCCTTTTAATGAAGTGCAATTGCCGGATGCGGTTATTACGCTGAAACAAGGGGCAGGGCGGCTGATCCGTGATGTGACGGATCGCGGTGTGCTGGTGATTTGTGATGCCAGACTGGTCTCAAGGCCTTACGGCGAGCTGTTTCTTAACAGTCTTCCGGATACACCGCGTACCCGGGATCTTGCCCGGGCGGAAGCGTTTATTACTGCAGGAAGTCCGCAGATGATGGAGGATACCGATGAAACCTGAGCCTGTCTTATTTTGTTGCGGATCATTTGCATTTCCTGATGTGTCTTTCATGTATCCCTGCGCCGCTGCGGTGTAGAATAGTCTTACCGGAAGAGGGCGGACGGGCGAAACTCCGCATCAGTCCTCACCGGTTCTTCACACTTATTAATAACGAAAAATTATGCAAGATATCTCAACACTGAAACTATTAGCCCTGGATACTGCGACAGAAGCCTGTTCCGCAGCCATCCTGAATCAACAGCAGCAGGATGCACGTTTTGAGATTGCGCCCCGTGATCACACCCGTAAGATCCTGCCGCTGGTGGCAGAATTACTGGCAGGACAGGAACTGACCCTGAATTCTCTGCATGCCCTGGTGTTTTGTCGTGGTCCGGGCAGTTTTACCGGTGTGCGTATCGGCATCGGCATTGCTCAGGGGCTGGCGCTCGGCGCGGAGCTACCAATGATTGGCGTCTCCACGCTGGCTACGCTGGCGCAAGGGGCTTTCAGACGCTGTCAGGCGGACAGGGTACTGACGGCCATTGATGCCCGGATGGGGGAAGTCTATTGGGCAGAATATCAGCGTGATGCGTCAGGAGAATGGCAGGGCAGTGACACCGAAGCCGTATTAAGTCCGGCTCAGGCCCTTCTGCGTATGCAGTCACTTTCCGGCCGCTGGGCAATGGCAGGAACAGGATGGCAGGCGTATCCGGAATTGCTGCAGGGGCATTCTCTGGAGCTGACGGAGGGGGCTACCGAATTACCGGCCGCAGAAGACATGCTGCCCCTGGCGACAGTGCTCTGGCAACGGGGCGAAGTGTCGCAGGCGGCAGACATTGAGCCGGTGTATCTGCGTAACGAAGTGACATGGAAAAAATTGCCTGGCAGATAATGCCGGCAGCATGTGGTTCGGATGAGGTGAGGCAACGGATAACATTCAGGAGATAATCATGATGAAACTGATCAAACATTGTCCGGCAATGCTGCTGGTCCCGGTATTACTGTTGTCAGGATGTGTTACGGTGCCGCAGAGTATCCGCGGTCATTCCCCGTTGCCTCAGCAGAATCTGGTCCAGGTGATGAATGCGCCGCAGCTTTATGTCGGTCAGGAATCACGGTTCGGGGGTAAAGTCGTCAGCGTGAGCAATACCAATGGCCGGACCCGCATTGAGCTGGCCGTACAGCCACTGGATGACAGCGCGCGGCCGGTGCTGGGTGCGGCTTCAATCGGCAGGATCTACGCGGACGTACCTGCTTTTGTCGACCCGGTTAACCTTAATAACCAGTATCTGACGGTGCTGGGCAATATCCGTGGTACCGATGAAGGTAAGGTCGGTAACGCGTCCTATAAATTCCTGGTGATTGATGTCACCGGTTATCAGCGCTGGCATCTGGTCAGACAGGTAATGACGCCACCGCAACCAATGGATCCGTGGTTCGTCTACGGCCCGGGTCCCGGACGTTACCGTCACGGTTACTGGGTTGCTAACCCCTGGTGGGGATTCTATAACCCGGGGCCGGCCACGGTTCAGTCTTACCTGACGGAATAAGTAATACGGTGACAAAGACCGTGGCCTGCCGGCCGCGGTTTTTTTGTGCGTTTCTCCGCTCCGCCAGGGGCCCGGCTTTTCGCATTTTCACCGTCTGGCGGGTAAATCAGGGCGGAGAGGTAAAGAGTTGCTTGACCCTGACTGTAATAATCTGACAGGGTAGGCAGATGCAGAAAACAGTTAATGCCCGGCAGCCGGACAATGTGGCTGGCCGGCACTGTTCAGGTCCACCGGAACAAGCTCCGTTATACCACCCCACGGTGGCGCCGGAATCTTTTTATACCAACGCCGGAGAGCCCGGCGTTTTTCATTATCGCTGTGATGCATTTCCACAGTAAGAGAGAATGTTGCTTTGAACTATCAATTAATTCATACCAATCAGCAACTGGCAGAGGTTTGCGCTGAAGCCAGACAGAAAACAGCCGTTGCCCTGGATACCGAGTTTGTCCGTACCCGAACCTATTATCCGCAACTGGGGTTGATCCAGTTATTTGACGGCTCACTCCTGACGCTGATTGATCCTCTCGGGATCAGCGACTGGGAACCCTTCAAGGCCCTGCTGAGTGATGTTCAGGTGGTTAAGTACCTGCATGCTGGCGGAGAAGATTTAGAAGTCTTCCTTAACCGTTTCGGTGTTCTGCCTGAACCCATGGTCGATACCCAAATCCTGGCGGCATTCCTGGGCTTCCCGATGTCACTGGGATTTGCAGCAATGGTCTCAGAGTTCGAGGGTGTGACGCTGGATAAAAGTGAATCACGCACTGACTGGCTGGCCAGGCCTCTCAGTGAACGTCAGTGTGAGTATGCCGCGGCAGATGTCTGGTATTTGTTGCCGATTGCACAAAAACTGCATCAGCAGGCTGAAGAGCAACAGGTGCTGGCAGATGCACTCAGTGAATGTACGATGTTATGCGAAAGGCGCAGAGATATCCTGCCGGCGGATCAGGCATGGATTGATATCAGTCAGGCCTGGCAGCTCCGCCCGTTACAACTGGCAGCGTTGCAGAAGCTCGCAGAATGGCGCCTGAACTATGCACGGCGTAAAGATATGGCGGTTAACTTCGTCGTCAAAGAGGAAAACCTCTGGAAAGTCGCACGCTATCTGCCAGGGTCTCTGGGGGAGTTACACGAGATGGGGCTTGCCGGACCGGAAATACGTTTCCACGGCGACACCTTGCTTCGTCTGGTCGCTCAGGCCAAAGAGGCCCCGGAAGAGAGTTATCCGTTACCGTTGAAAAATCTGATCGAATGCCCTGGCTATAAAGCCCTGTTTAAGGACCTGAAAGCCTGCATTAAATCGATCAGTGACCGCACGGGCTTCAGTCAGGAGTTACTGGCTTCCCGTCGGCAGATCAATCAGGTACTGAGTGAACACTGGAAAATTAAACCTGTGAGTCGCACGCCGGAGCTGCTGAAAGGCTGGCGGGGTAAACTGATGGAACAGGAAATTACCGCCATTATCGACGGTAAATAAGAAACCGGTGAATGCCGCCGTTGAGCGCGGCATTCATTATCGGTTGCAGGGCCTCATTTCGCGGCTTCTTCAGCTTCCGGTAGCGTCACGTTGAGCTCAAGAATCGAGATATCTTCCCCTTTCTGGTCCAACTGAACGGTAACCATCTCCGGATCAATCTTCACATACTTACAAATCACTTCCAGAATATCGCGTTTCAGTTGCGGAAGATAATGGGGTTCACTGTCTCCACGACGTCGTTCCGCGACGATGATTTGCAGACGTTCTTTAGCAATGTTTGCAGTATGTTTTTTCCGGGATAAAAAGAAATCAAGTAATGCCATGTCTTATCCCCCGAACAGGCGTTTTAGGAAACCCTTCTTCTCTTCTTCAATAAAGCGGAAGGGACGTTCTTCACCGAGTAAGCGATCGACGGTATCAGCATAGGCTTTGCCTGCGTCTGAAATAGTATCCAGAATCACAGGTTCGCCCTGGTTTGAAGCACGCAGCACTGACTGGTCTTCGGGGATCACTCCCACCAGAGGGATACGCAGGATCTCCAGGACATCTTCCATGCTTAACATGTCGCCACGGCTGACCCGGCCCGGGTTGTAACGGGTCAGCAGAAGGTGTTCTTTGATAGGTGTTTCACCTTTTTCTGCACGGCGTGACTTAGAGGCAATAATGCCGAGAATACGGTCAGAGTCGCGGACAGATGAGACTTCAGGGTTGGTGGTAATGATAGCTTCATCGGCGAAATAGAGTGCCATCAGCGCCCCGGTTTCGATACCGGCAGGGGAGTCACAAACCACAAAGTCGAAATCAAGGTCGGAAAGTTCGTTCAGGACTTTCTCCACACCTTCGTAGGTGAGCGCATCTTTATCGCGGGTCTGCGAAGCCGGCAAGATAAACAGGTTTTCGGTACGTTTGTCTTTAATCAATGCCTGATTCAGCGTGGCATCACCCTGGATAACATTGACAAAGTCATAGACAACCCGCCGTTCGCATCCCATGATCAGGTCCAGATTACGCAGACCGATATCGAAATCGATAACGACGGTTTTTTTCCCTTTCTGCGCTAAACCGGTAGCGATGGCCGCGCTTGACGTGGTCTTGCCAACGCCCCCTTTGCCCGATGTAACTACAATAATGCGTGCCATATATGATGATTTCCTTAACAATAGAAAAGGGGTCTAATTGAGTGTCTTAATCGACAGTACACCGTCAGTTAACGACAAGCGTGCCGCTTGTCCGGAATATTCTGACGGGATCTGATCCATAATCCAGTATTCACCGGCAATGGACACCAGTTCTGCCGCTAAATGGGTACAAAAAATTTCGGCGCTCTGCTCACCACTGGCTCCTGCCAGGGCGCGGCCCCGCATCATTCCGTAGATATGAATATTACCATCCGCGACAAGTTCGGCACCGGCACTGACACTGCTGGTGACGATCAGGTCCGCATTTTTAGCATAAATTTGCTGACCCGAACGTACCGGAGTATTGACGATCCGCGTACGGGCGAACGTCTCTCCCTCTGTCACCACAGGCGGTGCTGTCACCGGTGGCTCTGCCGGGGCAGGTAACGGTTCACTGTCACGGGTTTTACGTAAGTCTTTTCCCTCGGTCAGTACCGGCAGACCTGCAGCCTGAATCAGTTGCTTTAGCTGTTCATCTTTACAACCGCTGACACCCATAATACGCAAGCCGGTCGAGGTGATCGCTGACTGGATTTTCGGCCAGTTCACGTCCGCGGATAACGAGGAAATATTCAGAACAACCGGGGCATTTTTAAGAAACGCCGGTGCCTGATCAATTTTTTCCAGAATCGCCTGACGGATCACTTCGGGCTGTGTGTGGTGAAGATGTACAACAGATAAAGTAAAACTGCTTCCTTTAAGTTCAATTGGCGTTTGCGACATCTGTCCTGACCAGTCCTGTTTTTACAGTTTCATTTCTGAACAGGCGTTTAAATATCCGCCATTGGCCCAGAAGGTTCAATATTCGAATGACTCTTGTCATGTTATAGTTACACTATTATCAGGGCAAGTCACCACAGAGATTAATTCGGAGAAAAATATGTTATGTGCCATCTACAGAAGTTCATTACGGGACCAGACCTATCTGTATATTGAAAAAAAAGATGATTTCTCCCGTGTCCCTGAAGAGCTTCTGAAAGGTTTTGGCAAACCAGTGCTGGCTATGGTGCTATCCCTGGCCGGGCGGGAAAAATTAGGCAGTGCCGATATCAATAAAGTGAAGCAGGAATTGCAGGAAAAAGGCTATTATTTACAGGTACCACCACCGGTCGAAAACTTACTTAAAACACATCTGGCTTCTGCAAAAAATTAATTATTAAGATTACTCTGTAATTATAACCAGTATTATTTCCGGGATGTTCAATACATCCCGTTTCACATTTTCTGGTCAGAACCTCATTGCCACACCTCTCATTTTATCTTTAACCCGGCAGCCGGTTTCCGTTAACGTTAATCCGGGGTAAGAATTTGTTACCTGTTTCCCCGCAGAAGATGTGCTCAGCCGGAGGGGAACTATTTTCTTTTCTGCAGTTTCCTGATAATTATGGTTCGCTAATTGTTCACTTTTTGTAACGAGGGCTCGACATGTATCAGCATCGGAACTGGCAGGGAGAATTACTGGAGCTGCCCGCAGGTAAAGTGGTTTGCGTTGGCAGTAATTACGCGAAACATATCAGTGAAATGGGCAGTATTACCCCCGAAGAGCCGGTCGTCTTTATTAAACCTGAAACGGCACTCTGTGATTTACGACAGCCGCTGCATCTGCTTACCGGTTTTGGCGAAATCCACCATGAAACCGAGCTGGCAGTACTGATAGGCAGTACCTTACAACAGGCAAGCGAAGCACAGGTCTTACCGGCAATTGCAGGTTACGGCGTTGCGCTGGATTTGACCTTGCGTTCGGTGCAGGCGGGACTCAAAAAGAAAGGGCAGCCGTGGGAAAAATCAAAAGGGTTTGATAATTCCTGTCCTGTTTCGGGGTTTGTGCCGGCGGCAGAATTCAGCAGCGACCCGCAAAACACCACGCTGCAACTGGAGGTCAATGGGGAAATCCGTCAGTCAGGGAATACCCGCGATATGATCCATAAGATAGTGCCGCTGATAGCCTATATGTCCCGTTTCTTTACCCTCCGTCCCGGCGATATTATTCTCACCGGCACCCCTGAAGGGGTCGGGCCGTTGAATGCCGGAGATGCGTTAACCGTCTCTTTTGCCGGCCATGCGATTACCACACGGGTCGCATAGGGCTTGCATATCGGGCGATGACTCTTTATAACGGGCGCCTGAAACGGATAAAGAGAAATTGCTAATGACGACAAATGCCCCGTTCTGGGAAACCAGGCGCCTTGAAGAGATGACCGATGAGGAGTGGGAATCCGTCTGTGATGGCTGCGGACAGTGTTGTCTGAATAAATTACAGGACGCGGATACGGATGAAATTTACTTCACCAACGTGGCCTGTAATTTGCTGAACATCAAAAGCTGTCGTTGCAGGCACTATGAAAACCGCTTCGAGTATGAACCCGATTGCATCAAGCTGACGCGCGAAAACCTGCCGACATTCTCCTGGCTCCCCCGGACGTGCGGGTACCGTTTACTGGCTGAAGGCAAACCCTTGCCTGCCTGGCATCCGCTGCGCACCGGGTCTGCGAAAGAGATGCATGCGAACCGTATCTCGGTCAGATATATTGCCGTGCGGGAAAGTGAAGTGCAGAACTGGGAAGATCATATCATCGAACGTCCCGACCGGGGCTGCTAAGGGTAACCCATCCTGGCCGGGACATGCGGACCGGCTTACTTCCTTTTGAACAGGCTTATCTGGGCAATTAACACCACAACAGCGACCAGCAGATAGGCGGCGAACACGCCAACCAGCCACTCAGGCATGCTGAGGTTGAAAAGCGTCCAGCTGCGATCCAGACAGTTACCATTGGCGACGAACATTCCGGGGACCCACTGGTCCAGCGGCAGCCAGGAAGGAAAACGGGCTTTAAAGTCACAGGTTGCGAACAGCGGCGGATGGATCTGTAGCATCGTGTGTTCCCAGGATAACCTGAGTCCTTCCGTGGCACTGACCAGCCAGAAAATGATCCCGGCAAAGCGCAACGGGGTTGCCGGCGCGATAGCCCCCACAACTCCGGCCAGTAGCACGCCCAATAATGCACAGCGCTCATAAATACACATCACGCAGGGCCTCAGACCCATGACATGCTGGAACCAGAGTGCGGTGAGTTCAAGTGCCAGCGCTGTCAGAGCCAGAAGCAGCCAGGCGCCCCGGCCTCTGGAACAGCGATTTAACATTACTAACATACTGTTTTCCTTATTTAATCCCGACGTCAGGAAGTGTAAACAAAAACACGTTATATGCCATCTCTGTCGGAGAATATTATCAACAAAATATGTCAGAGGACGATCACTTTTTCTGACTGGCCGCTGCTGAAGAATTTAATACGTTGTTAATTAATTGATTGATGCTGATCCCGTTTTAGTTATCCGGGTGCTATAACGCTGAACAGGCTTTTGCTATGATACTTTTTTCGTCAAAGGCATGTCAGGTTAAGAGAAAGAAACGTTATGGTCATCAAGGCACAGACTCCTGCAGGATTTGCTGAAGAGTATATTATCGAAAGCATCTGGAACAGTCGTTTTCCCCCGGGAACCTATTTGCCTGCTGAACGCGAATTATCCGAACTTATCGGTGTGACAAGGACGACGCTTCGCGAAGTTCTGCAGCGTTTATCCCGGGATGGCTGGCTGACTATCCGCCATGGGAAACCGACGCAGGTGAATAACTTCTGGGAAACCTCCGGTCTGAATCTTCTTGAGACGCTGGCGCATCTGGACCATGAAAGTGTCCCGCAGATGATCGATAATCTTTTTGCGGTTCGTACCAGTATTGCGAGTATTTTTATCAGCCGGGCTTTGACACATAACCCTTTGCAGGCTCAACAGGTACTTACTGAAGCGCTAAATGCGGTAGCCGGCAGCGCAGAGTATACCGATATTGATTACCGGCTTTTCCAGGGGCTTGCTTTCGCCTCCGGCAATCCTATCTATGGTCTGATCATTAATGGCCTGAAAGGCTTGTTTACGCGGGCAGGGCGACAATACTTCTCACTGGATGAGGCTCGTCAGCTGGCATACAGCTTTTATCATAAACTTTATGAACTGAGCCTGGCCGGGGTAAGTAAATCAGAGGTGGCAGACACTATTCGTGATTACGGTCGGCGCAGTGGGGAGATCTGGCAGGCCTTGCAGGTCTCCATGCGACAGAACGCCGCAGAGGCATCGTAAACGCGCAGCGCCGGTCAGTCCGGCGCAGGCATTATTGACGGGGCGCACGGGAAGGGCAGCGCTCAAGCAGTTCCACACTTCCGTCCTCATTCTCCTGCTCCAGCAGAACATCAAAACCCCATAAGCGGTGAATGTGCTTCATGACTTCTGTCCGGGTGTCTGCCAGAGACACTCTTTTCTGCGGTATATAGCGCAGAGTCAATGATCTGTCGCCGCGTAAATCGACATTCCATACCTGAATATTGGGCTCCAGCAGGCTCAGATTATATTGTGCCGACAGTTGCTGGCGGATTGACCGATACCCTTCGTCGTCGTGGATAGCGGAAATTTCCAGATAATTTTTTCGGTCATCATCGGCCACCGCAAATAAGCGGAAATCCCGCATCAGTTTGGGCGACAGAAACTGGCTGATAAAACTTTCATCTTTAAATTCCCGCATGGCGAAATGCAGCGTTTCCAGCCAGTCTTTACCGGCAATGTCAGGAAACCAGCGCTTATCTTCTTCTGTGGGCTGCTCACAGATACGCCGGATATCCTGAAACATTGCAAACCCCAGCGCATAAGGATTAATCCCGCTATACCACTGGCTGTTATAGGGGGGTTGCGCGACGACATTGGTATGATTATGCAAAAATTCGAGCATAAACCGGTCACTGACTTTACCTTCGTCATACAAATGGTTCAGCAAGGTATAGTGCCAGAAGGTTGCCCAGCCTTCGTTCATGACCTGGGTCTGTTTTTGAGGATAAAAATACTGACTGATTTTACGGACGATGCGTAAGATCTCGCGCTGCCAGGGCTCAAGCAGCGGGGCATTTTTTTCCATGAAATAGAGCAGGTTTTCCTGAGGCTCTGCCGGATAGCGGGGCGCAGAGGTCTCTTCTGCCTCTTTTTCTTTACGTGGCAGAGTGCGCCACAGGGTGTTTATCTGGCTCTGCAGGTAGGCTTCCCGGCTCTGCTGGCGCACCTTCTCTTCCTGCAGTGATATTTTTTGGGGGCGCTTATAGCGGTCAACACCATAATTCATCAGGGCATGGCAGGAGTCAAGTAAACGTTCAACGCTCTCAATGCCATATATTTCTTCGCAATCCGCAATGTAATTTCTGGCAAACAGCAGATAGTCGACGATAGACCCGGCATCTGTCCAGCTGCGGAACAGGTAGTTATTTTTGAAAAAAGAGTTATGACCATAGCAGGCATGGGCCATCACCAGAGCCTGCATCGTCATGGTATTTTCTTCCATGAGATACGCAATACACGGATTAGAATTGATGACGATTTCGTAGGCGAGTCCTTGTTGGCCGTGTTTGTAGAGTTGCTCGGTTTCTATAAATTTTTTACCGAAAGACCAATGGGTATAATTGATAGGCATACCGATGCTGGAGTAGGCATCCATCATTTGTTCTGAGGTAATGACTTCAATCTGATGGGGATAGGTGTCCAGCCGGTAATGCTTAGCGACTCTGTCAATCTCAGACAGGTATTGTTCCAGCAAATCAAACGTCCAGTCCGGACCATCACTCAGGCGCTCAGGCCGCAGGACAGGCCGGTCAAAAAAGGTTGTCATAGCACACCTCGTCTTTCTGCAGCGAATTATCTTCCGGCGAACCGGCATCATCATCCTGATAAAAGAAACGTTTGCGTACCTGTCAGGTACTTTTTAAGGATAGTCGATACTTTTGCGGGGCAGTAACCCTGGCGGCAGAAAAGGGCGACAAAAAAAGGCTGAATTATGTTACGGGCTATTTTTGTGCCTGAAAGATAAATTTTGAGCAACAAAACAGGATAATATCCTGTATATAAGGTAATTTTATGGCAACATTTAAAAATTCTGACAACCTTTCTTAAAGCGCATATCCGCATAATTAACTACTAATTTTTAATATTAAACCGATTTAACTACTGAATATTCACTTTAGTGCTGATTTTAGTTACCAGGAAAGTAAAAAAAAGGTGAAATAGCCTGAATCGGGTCATATGGGTCGTGTTAGTTGATAACACTACTCTGAAGGTCTTTATCAGGTTTATTATGCTACGGGGGTGGTATGAAGGTTTTGATTCTGGGAAGTGGTGTTGTAGGAGTAACGAGTGCCTGGTATCTGGCGCAGGCAGGGCATGAAGTCACGGTCATCGATCGCAGTAGCGGGCCGGCAGAAGAGACCAGTGCCGGGAATGCCGGTCAAATCTCCCCGGGTTACGCCTCGCCCTGGGCAGCGCCAGGTATTCCCCTGAAGGCCGTAAAATGGATGTTCCAGAAACATTCACCCCTGTCGATCCGTCCGGACGGGACAACTTTTCAGCTGCAATGGATGTGGGAAATGCTGAAAAACTGCACCCTGCCACATTACCAGGAAAACAAAAGCCGTATGGTGCGGATTGCGGAGTACAGCAGGGATTGCCTGAAAGATTTGCGGGCGACGACGGGTATCCTTTACGAGGGCCGTCAGGGAGGAACCCTGCAGTTATTCCGTACCGAACAGCAGTATGAGAATGCCTCTAAGGATATTAAAGTGCTGGAGGAAGCGGGTGTTCCTTACCGTTTACTCAAATCCGCTGAGCTTCATAGCATCGAACCGGCGCTGGCAGCCACTCAGCATAAACTGACCGGCGGTTTGCAGTTACCGAACGATGAAACCGGGGATTGTCAGTTATTCACCCGGCGGTTGGCCGCCATGGCCGAAGAAGCCGGAGTCACCTTCCGTTATAATGTGGCTGTCGATCAGTTACTGCGTGACGGAAACAGCATTAGCGGAGTGAAATGCGGTGCGGAAACCCTGACCGCTGACCGTTATATTGTGGCCTGTGGCTCTTATTCAACCGCACTGCTGAAAGATATCGTTCCGGTGCCGGTTTATCCACTGAAAGGCTATTCCCTGACCATCCCGGTAAAAAACGCGGACGGTGCACCTGAATCCACCATCCTTGATGAAACCTATAAAGTTGCAGTAACACGATTCGATAACCGCATCCGGGTCGGAGGTATGGCAGAGATTGTTGGTTTTAACACCAAACTGTTACCGGCTCGCAGAGAAACACTGGAGATGGTCGTCAGGGATCTCTATCCTGAAGGCGGGTTTGTTGAACAGGCAACATTCTGGACCGGTTTGCGCCCGATGACCCCGGATGGTACCCCGATCGTTGGCCGTACACCGCTGACGAATCTGTACCTGAACACCGGGCATGGCACACTGGGATGGACGATGGCATGTGGTTCCGGAAAACTGATTGCCGATATTATTTCCGGTAATACGCCGGATATTGCGGCTGATGATTTGTCGGTGATGCGCTACTTACCGGGTTTTGATCGCCGGTCATCATTATCCGGTATTAAAGCTGTCAGTTAACGTTTCAGGAGAGTGAGATGTCCCGACCGATTTTCGCCACGGTAAATCAGCAGGCGTTAGAGCAGAATTTAGCGATTATCAGAAAAAAAGTGCCGGATTCAAAAATCTGGACAGTAGTTAAAGCAAATGCCTACGGGCACGGTATTTCCCGGTGTTATGAGGCCCTGAGTTCTGCAGACGGTTTTGCGCTGCTGAACTATGAAGAAGCCATACTTCTCCGTGAACAGGGTTGGAAAAAACCTATTTTGTTACTGGAAGGTTTTTTTAAGGCACAGGATCTGGCCTTGCTGGATCGCTATCGTCTGACGACCAGCGTACACAGTGAGTGGCAGATTGAAGCTCTGGCAAACGCCCGGTTATCCGCGCCGCTGAATATCTATGTCAAAATTAACAGCGGCATGAATCGTCTGGGCTTTCGCCCGGAGCAACTTAAGGATGTCTGGCACCGGTTGGCTGCGTTGCCAAATGTGGGCGAAATGACTCTGATGACACACTTCGCCCGCGGTGAAGAGTCGGACGGCGTGACAGAGCCGGTGGCTTTGCTGGATGTCGCGGCTGAGGGCATGGAAGTGTCGCGCTGTTTCGCGAACTCGGCGGCGACATTATGGCACCCGCAGACACACCATCAGTGGGTCCGGCCAGGCATTATCCTCTACGGCGCATCACCTTCGGGCCGGTGGCAGGATATCGCCGATACCGGACTGCAGCCGGTCATGCAGTTGCACAGTGAGATCATCGGTATCCAGCAGTTACAACCGGGGCAAGGCGTCGGGTACGGTTACCGTTATCAGGCTGAAAGTGCGCAGCGGATTGGCGTGGTGGCGTGTGGTTATGCCGATGGTTACCCGCGTCATGCACCTACCGGTACTCCGGTGGCGGTAGACGGTATTCTGACCCGTACCGTTGGCCGCGTCTCGATGGATATGATTATGGTGGATCTTACTCCCTGTCCTCAGGCACAGATTGGCTCTAAGGTCGAACTGTGGGGAGAGCAGGTGCATATTGATGATGTGGCCGCGGCCTCTGATACCGTAGGGTATGAGCTTATGTGTGCCGTCGCCCCCCGGGTACCCTTCCGCACTCTTTAATTCTCTGACAGCCTCCCCGGTGTGCGGGAGGCTGTATTCTGTTAATCCCCGGGCTTGCGGCTGAACGCCCGGGGATTAACAGAAGGCCCTGACCATTACAGCTCGGTCAGGGTACCTTTTACAGAGTGGCTACAGCGCCAGGCGATAAAGGCCAGTACCGCGCCGATTAACATCATAAGGGAAAGCGCATGCTGAGGTGTCAGGGGCAGGGCCAGCATGCACAGGCTGCCACCGGCTCCGCCTGCCATCTGGAAGAACCCCTGCAACGCCGATGCCATACCCGCCTGTTGCTGGTAAGGTTCCAGCGCATAGCTGGTGGCCGGGCCGATAATAAACGCCAGACCCGCAACGGCGAGTGCGACCGGCAACATATAACTCAGCCAGTGTTGCTGAAGGGCTGTGCTGAACAGTACGGCTTCACTGCTCAGAAGACAGGCAGCAATCAGCATGCATATACCGCCAAAGAACAGGCAGAAGGGACGACCGGCTTTACGGATGACGTAACTGACAACACTGCTGACCAGCATGATCCACAAACCGTTGGCTCCGAAGGCCAGTGCAAAAGCAAACGATGACAGGCCCGCTTGCTCCATCAGAACCAGCGGTGCGAGTGACACATAGGTCAGAACCATTCCCAGCGCCCCTGCATTTGCCAGAGCAAAGCAGACAAACCGTACGTCAGAAAGAATAGACGCATACTGCTTTAACGGAAAAAAGGGGACTTTTAGCGTCTCTTTTGGGCGTGTTTCCGGCAGGAACAGCAGGATGACCACCCCAATCATGACCGCATACAGGCAAAGGAAGCTAAACGGTGCACGCCATCCCCAGAATTCTGCCAGCGTCCCCCCCAGTAAAGGCGCAAGCGCAGGAACGATATTCAGCGCGCCATTAAGAAAGCCGAAAGTTTTCGCGGCTTCGTCACCGCTGAGACGATCACGGACTCCACTGAACGCAACCACAGCCGTACAGCAGACAGCACAGCCCTGGATGATCCGTGCGGCCAGAAATACCGGCCAGTGGTCGGCGAGTGCAGCGGTCAGGCTGCCAGCGGCGTAAAGGCCTAATCCGGCGAGGGCGACGGGTTTGCGGCCGAAGTTATCTACCAGCGGCCCGGTGATTAACTGACCCAGTCCCATCACCAGTAAGAACAAGGGAATGGTAGACTGAATATTACTCACCGGGGTATGTAACCCGGAGGCAACCTGTGGCAGTGTGGGCAGATACAGGTCTATGCCCAGCGGGGCTAGCAGGACCAGGCTCAGCAGTAACAGAGTGTATTTATTCATAAATAAGCAGGTGACCTGAAAAAAGCGGACAAGATTACCCTGTTTCCGCGGTAACGAATAGTGATAAATAATAATTTTATGTCTGACCGTGAAGGGACAGTATTAACAGCAGACGCAGACTCCGCTGCAAGGCAACGGAGCTGCTCCTTCCGGCCGGGGTCAGGAAGCTTCCCCGCTCATTCTTACGCCGACTTTGAGGATATCGTTGCCTTCTTTTTCAGCAATAGTCCAGGTGATATTCATCCATTCGAGCTGATCACCGATGACCGGCGTTCCGCCTAATTGCTGAACAATCAGTCGGGACAGTGGCTGATGTGCCCGGACGTCGGGGTCGAGTTCCAGTCCGTACACCTGAGCAATATCATAAAGGTCTGTGCTGGCATCCAGAATAAAATCGCCAAAAAAACGTTGCTCCAGTGAAGAGGGCGGACTTTGACTGAACATTTTACCTAATGCCGGCAAATCTTTTTCCCGGCCGATCACACAGAGGATGTCATCTTCCTGCAAGCGGGTTGACCCTGACGGATGCATCAGCACATTACCGCGGAACAGTGCCGCAATACGGGTATCCGCCGGCATTTCAAGTTCTCTCAGTGCCGCACCAATACACCATTTGTCCGCGCTGAGCTGATAGACAAACTCTTCCCATTGCGTATCCGGATGGATGTCCAGCCCGATACGCTGAATAGGCTCTGCGGTCGGTGGTACCACAACTCTGGCAAGCTTTGCTGCTTTGGTCAGGGAGGTTCCTTGCAGCATCAGAGAGACCAGTACCACAAAGAAGGCAATATCGAAGTAAAGCTTAGCATTATCAAGTCCGGCCATCATCGGGAAAACCGCAAGGATAATCGGGACGGCTCCCCGTAAGCCTACCCAGCTGATAAAAAAACGTTCTCTCAGGGTGAAGTTTTTAAAAGGTAACAGCCCGGCAAACACAGACAGCGGCCGGGCGACAAAAATAAGCCACAGAGAGAGCATCATCGCGGGGAACGCAATTTGCCACAAATCTGTCGGTACCACTAACAGCCCGAGGACAATAAACATGCCGATTTGGCTTAGCCAGGCCATTCCGTCAAACGTTTGCAGAATTCCGTTACGGTTACGGATCGGTGTATTTCCCAGCCAGCAACCGCACAGGTAAACCGCCAGAATACCGCTGCCTTCCATCAATGTGGTCAGCGCAAAAACGAGGATCCCGCCGCTGACGGCCAGTAAAGGATAGAGACCCGGCGGTAAGGTAATGCGGTTAATAAGCTGCTGAAGGGCAAAGCCGCCACCGATCCCCAGTACAATACCCAGCCCGAATTCCCGGACCAGGTGCACCAGAAACATCATGCTCAGACCGGTTTGTCCTTTCTGGATCATCTCTATCAGAGTTATGGTTAAAAACACGGCCATCGGGTCATTACTGCCGGACTCGATTTCCAGCGTGGCACTGACCCTTTCGTTCAGGCCTTTCCCTCCCAGCAGTGAAAACACGGCCGCGGCATCGGTGGAGCCGATAATGGCACCTATCAGGAACCCTTGCATCAGGTCGAGATGAAATAACCAGGCGGCCATCAGCCCGGTCAGCCCGGCGGTGATTAACACACCAATAGTGGCGAGGGACAGGGAAGGCCGGAGCGCGACTTTCAGCGATGCGACACGGGTGCGCATTCCCCCGTCCAGCAGGATAACCGCCAGTGCCAGGTTAGAGACCAGATAGGCGGCGGGGTAGTTATTAAATACAATCCCACCAATGCCATCTTCTCCGGCCAGCATGCCCAGCGCGAGGAAAATCACCAGGATAGGAATACCCAGTTTCGATGAAAAGGCACTGAGTATAATACTTGACGCTACCAGCACTGAGCCAATAACAAAGAGACTGTAAATCATGCCGGAATCCAATATAACTGCTCCCTGAAGATAAATAATGTGGCAGAGATGAAACTCTGCAGGATCCCTGAATCGGGCCGGAAATCATAAACGGGGTGGCTTATCGGATAAGTCCGGCACCTTCAGTGACAAACAGACTTACCAACGCGCGGGTTATCAACGATAAACCACACCCCCGACAGCGCAGTAAACCACGGTATTTCTTTCTGTGTTTATTGCCCCGGCATCCATGCGCCGCTGGCAACGAACCAGGTCAGTAATCCCACACCGGCAATAATAATTGCGATCGGAAATAAATAGCCAATTTTCATGAAACGCTCCCGGAAACGGATAACCGCTGGCCTGCAGACCAGGGGATTTTTACAGGCGTTATAAGCAGTATCAGCGGTTCTCTGATGCTGCAGTGGTATTATAAACGAATACGTTATCCGGATGCATCGTCTAAGGTTATCGGCAGAAAAATAACACCCGTAAACAGAAAAAAAGAACAGGAGTTTCGTGGCAGTCGCTAAAACGGGCGGGTGTGTTTCCCGGACAGCAAGGGCCGATCCGGGAGACGAACTCAGTTACCGGCCGTCTGGCGCCGGAATAATTCACGGAACACCGGGTAAATATCTTCCTGTTCACGGATTTGCTGTATGGCGAAATTTTCAAAGCGTTTTTGCAACTGCTCATATTCACGCCACAATGTCTGAGGGGCCCGGCGGGTGATTTCGATATAACTGTAATAACGCATCACAGGCAGCAGCTCAGAGGCCAGCAATTCCTTACAGAGAGGAGAATCGTCAGCCCAGTTATCACCGTCAGAGGCCTGTGCGGCATAAATATTCCACTGTTGCGGGTCGTAGCGTTCCCTGATGACCTCATTCATCAGTTTCAGCGCACTGGAGACAATGGTCCCCCCGGTTTCCTGGGAATAGAAAAATTCATGCTCATCCACTTCTTTTGCCTGCGTGTGGTGGCGAATATAAACCACCTCAACGTTTTCATAGTTACGGCTCAGAAATAAATACAACAGAATATAAAACCGTTTCGCCATCTCTTTCGTCGGCTGATCCATCGAGCCGGAAACATCCATCAGGCAGAACATCACTGCCTGGCTGGAAGGTTCTGCCCGCTTTTCGAAGTTCTTATAGCGTAAATCGAAAGTATCAATAAACGGAACACGGGCGATGCTGGCTTTCAGTTCAGCGATTTCATGCTCCAGCCGTTCCTCTTCCCGGAGTTGTGCCGGTTCCTGGTGACGAAGTTCGCTCAGTGCCTGCTCGCATTCAGCCAATCGCCGGCGTTTACCCGCCGTCATCGCAGTGCGCCGGGCCAGCGAGTTTTGTAATGAGCGCACGACACTGATATTAGAAGGCACCCCATTCGCACTGTAACCCGCACGGTGAACTTTATATTCGGTTAAGCGGTTCTGGTTATTTTTCTGCAAATCAGGCAGGGCCAGGTCGTCAAACAGGAGATCAAGATATTCATCTTTTGAAATTGAAAAGCTGAAACTGTCTTCACCTTCTCCCTGCTGACTGGCTTTACCCTGACCGGATCCTGAGCCGCCACCGCCAGGGTTACGTTCGATACGGTCATGGGTAATAAACTGATCATTGCCGGGATGGACCCGGGTACGCTCACCGCCGCCGCCCTGATGAAAGGACGGCTCATGGATATCATCAATAGGGATGGAAACGGATCCACCGCTGCCGGTATCGGTGACTGAGCGTTTGTTGATGGCATCAGCCAGAGATTTTTTTATTTGCGATTTATAACGACGTAAAAAGCGCTGCCGGTTCACCGCGCTTTTATTTTTACCGTTGAGTCGCCGATCGATAAAATAAGACATAACTGACTCCCGGACATCAACGAGAAACGGGAGGGCGGCAAACGTCTGCCGCCCGGAAATGTGTTCAGGAAGACTTACGCACTCTGAGGTACCATTCGCAAAGCAGACGTACCTGTTTACGGGTGTAGCCTTTCTCCATCATACGATCCACAAAGTCATCATGTTTTTTCTGTTCATCGGTGGAGGTCTTGGTATTGAACGAAATCACCGGCAACAGTTCTTCGGTATTTGAGAACATTTTCTTCTCAATGACGGTGCGCAATTTTTCATAGCTGGTCCAGTTCGGGTTATGGCCACTGTTCTGAGCCCTGGCACGTAGCACAAAATTCACTATTTCATTACGGAAGTCTTTCGGGTTACTGATCCCCGCCGGCTTCTCAATTTTCTCCAGCTCAGCGTTCAGGGAGCCGCGATCAAACAACTGACCGGTATCCGGGTCACGGTATTCCTGATCCTGGATCCAGAAATCAGCATAAGTCACGTAACGGTCAAAAATATTTTGTCCATACTCGGAATAGGACTCAAGATAGGCCGTCTGTATTTCTTTGCCGATAAATTCCGCATATTTAGGGATCAGGTAGCCCTTCAGGAACTCCAGATATTTATCGGCCACTTCCTGTGGAAATTGCTCCCGCTCTATCTGCTGTTCGAGAACATAGAACAGGTGAACCGGGTTTGCGGCAACCTCAGAATGATCGAAGTTAAAGACCCTGGAGAGTATTTTGAAGGCAAAACGTGTCGAAAGACCGTTCATTCCTTCATCGACGCCGGCATAATCGTGATACTCCTGCCAGGATTTTGCCTTAGGATCGGTATCTTTCAGGCTCTCTCCGTCATAGACCCGCATTTTTGAGAATATGCTTGAGTTTTCCGGTGACTTCAGCCGGGACAGGATGATAAAGCGGGCCAGAGTTTCAAGGGTACCCGGCGCGCAAGAGGCTTCGGTCAGTTCACTGTTATCTAACAGTTTTTTGTAGATCTTAATCTCTTCAGAGACCCGCAGGCAGTAAGGGACTTTCACGATGTAAACACGGTCGAGAAACGCTTCGTTGCTTTTATTATTTCGGAACTGTACCCATTCAGATTCATTAGAGTGGGCAAGAATAATGCCGTTAAAAGGCAGGGCTGAAATACCTTCGGTACCGTTATAATTCCCTTCCTGGGTCGCGGTCAGTAGCGGGTGGAGGACTTTGATCGGTGCTTTGAACATCTCAACAAATTCCATCACCCCCTGGTTAGCGCGGCACAATGCCCCGGAGTAGCTATAGGCATCCGGATCATTCTGAGCGAAATGCTCCAGTTTACGAATATCCACTTTCCCCACCAGGGCTGAAATATCCTGGTTGTTTTCATCCCCCGGTTCCGTTTTCGCGATAGCCAGTTGCTCAAGGATGGATGGCCAGACCTTGACGACCCTGAACCTGGAAATATCTCCGCCAAATTCATGCAGGCGTTTTGCCGCCCACGGAGACATAATCGTTCCCAGGTAACGGCGCGGAACACCATATTCCTGAGCCAGGATACCGGCATCCTCGGCGGGGTTAAACAGGCATAGCGGGTGATCGTTAACCGGGCTGCGTTCACCGTCAGCGGTCAGAACATAGATGGGGACCCGCTGAACCAGCGCTTTCAGACGCTCTGCCAGTGAGGATTTTCCCCCGCCGACCGGCCCGAGCAGGTAAAGAATTTGTTTCTTTTCTTCCAGCCCCTGAGCTGCATGTTTCAGGTAAGAGACGATCTGCTCGATAGCCTCTTCCATCCCATAGAACTCTTCAAAAGCAGGGTAGCGGGGAACCACTCTGTTCGAAAAAATACGGGAAAGCCTGGGGTCCTGAGCGGTATCCACCATGACGGGTTGTCCGATGGCGGTCAGCAGTCGTTCTGCGGCATTGGCGTAAGCACTGCGATCCTTTTTACAAATGGATAAAAATTCCTGCAGTGTGAACTCTTCGTCTTTGGCCGCTTCATAACGCTGGCGATAATGATCGAATATATTCATAGCGATGCCCGTCCTTTTATTTTTAGCACAGGTAAAGGAGCAGAATGATGACAGGATTTGCTCCGGGAAAGACGACTCACTGGCTGATACTGCAACCCGTATGCCAGAATGGGATGTTTAAGAAATAATTGACTGGCCGGTTGTCATTACAAATTTTGTACAGAGTCGTATTATTTAACTGTAGTCAGGAATTTTCAGTTCACACAGGGTTTTTTGCACTATTTAGCGATATATCAATAACAAACTGTACTATCGTGCCATTTATCAACCGTAGTATGCGGGAGATGAGGGCACGAATCGCTGACCGTTCAGAGGAATTTACGTTTATTCTTCTCTCCTTTCCCGCGGCGGAGATGACCGCTGGTACCGGTTAGCTAACATTTAATTAAGGATCCTCTGGTTTGAAAATATCATATTTGTCTCTCAGCACTCTGGCGGCTGTCTGTTTCTCCTCCGGAGTCTTCGCGGCAGGCTCCCCGCTGACGGTCGGCGCAGGCGCATTGTATGTGCAATCGCCTTATCAGGGGGGTAAAGAACGCTATTATCCGTTCCCTCTGGTGAATTACGAAGATGCGAATTTCTTCGTTTCCGGACTGCAGGGGGGGTACTTTCTGTGGAAAAATCCGCAGAACCAGTTATCACTGATCATCACCAGTTCGGGACAGGAGTACGATCCGAAACGAACCGACTCATCGGCCATGAAGCAACTGGATAAACGCCATCTGACCCTGATGGCCGGCGGACAATGGCAACATATTGCTGACTGGGGGGTGCTGAAAACCTCGCTGGTGGGTGATGTATTGGACCAGAGTAACGGTATTGTCTGGAATACCAACTGGCATTATCCGCTAATGCTGGACGGAATTTCACTTAACCCCGGGGCCGGGTTGAGCTGGAACAGCAGCCATCAGACGGATTACTACTACGGGGTGTCATCGGCGGAATCACGTCGCAGCGGAATATCTTCCTACCATGCCGGGGACAGCTGGCTTCCGTATGTGGAAATCAGCGCCAGTTATCCGCTGACCAAACGCTGGCAGTTAGGGGTCGGCGGACGTTATCAGTGGTTCGGCAGCGAAGTGAAAGACAGTCCGATGGTGGCGAAATCCGGTCAGGCAATGGTTTGGACGGGGATCAGTTACACGTTCTGAAACTCAGGTTGTGAATAGGGATTTCTGACGTTTGGGCCGGCGCGGGGCAGTGAATGCCCCGCAATCAGGCAGATAGCTGCGTCAGGGGGCACCCCTGATACATTATGCTGATCTGGCCACTTTAAACATCACTCCCAGGCGTGCCGGAGAATCATGTTTGCTGACCAGGGGCTGAGAGATCCGTGCCGTTTCCACACAGACCATGGTTTTATAACCATCATTGGCCATATCTCCCATACTGCAGGAGAGTGCCGGACCGGGATTCCAGGTGACAACGTCACTTTTATGATGGTGATAAATTTCCAGCCGTCGTTTACCGGCAGGATCGTCGATGACATTACAATCATCGGCGGCAGTAAATATACGGTCTACCTGATCAGAATAGGTTTGTGGCGTGAGTTGCTCTGCCGTCGTCCCGCCAGTCACTTTATCAATATACGACGTCCCCAGGCCACTGACAGAGACCCCGGCAATATCGGCCACACGGAAATAGCTGTGCAAGGCGGCGGTGGACGTAAATTCACCGTGGGCTTCCAGTTCAATTTCACAGTGCTTTCCAAGACGGAATCGGGCAATCAGTGAAAAATCGTGCGGCCAGTATTTATGGGTCTGTGGTGAGTGTTTAAGCTCAAAAGTGAGGATCACTCCCTGCTCATTTTCATCATGAGCCAGTAGTGTCCAGGGGAGGTTACGAGCAAAACCATGGGCCGGGTGACCGGCAGGGCCAAACCAGGGCCAGCATACCGGTACGCCGCCACGAATGGCTTTACCTTCAGTGAATGCCGTTTCATCGCTTAACCAAATCACCGGCTTTTCACCGGAAGGTTGCCATGAAATAAGATGAGCGCCCTGCAGTGCAACCACCGCATGTACAGCCGGATGATTAACCACAATCAGCGGTAACTGACCTTTCTGACGCAGAGAAATATAGGGGGTTATCTGACGGTTTACCGGCAGTTTATAGAGTGATTCCTGCATTCGCTCTCCTCAGAGGGATCAACCAACAAACAACAAAAAGAAGGGGCGACCGAAGTCGCCCCTGATATTTACGGACTGTCCGTTGATTTTATTTGGCCGCAACCAGTGCAATCAGGTCAAGGACTTTGTGTGAATAACCGGTTTCGTTGTCATACCAGGAAACCAGTTTCACGAAGTTATCATTCAGCGCGATACCTGCTTTCGCATCGAAGAATGATGTGCAAACTTCACCGTTGAAATCGGTAGAAACAACGTCGTCCTCGGTATAACCCAGAACACCTTTCATAGTGCCTTCAGACGCAGTTTTGATGGCAGATTTGATCTGCTCATAAGTGGCTGCTTTTTCCAGACGAACGGTCAGGTCAACGACAGAAACGTTCGGGGTAGGGACACGGAATGCCATACCGGTCAGTTTACCGTTCAGTTCCGGCAGAACTTTACCGACGGCTTTAGCCGCACCGGTAGAAGACGGGATGATGTTCTGAGAAGCACCACGACCGCCGCGCCAGTCTTTATGAGACGGGCCATCAACAGTTTTCTGCGTTGCAGTCGTCGCGTGAACAGTGGTCATCAGGCCTTCAACGATACCGAAGTTATCATTGATGACTTTGGCCAGAGGGGCCAGGCAGTTAGTGGTACAGGAAGCGTTAGAAACGATATCCTGGCCCTGATATTTATCGAAGTTCGCACCGCGAACGAACATCGGTGTGTCGTCTTTAGAAGGACCGGTCAGAACAACTTTTTTCGCGCCTGCGGTAATGTGTTTACGTGCAGTTTCGTCGGTCAGGAAGATACCGGTCGCTTCTGCAACAACATCCACACCCACTTCGTCCCATTTCAGGTTAGCCGGGTCTCTTTCGCTGGTCACACGGATTTTTTTACCGTTAACGATCAGTGCACCGTCTTTAACTTCTACGGTCCCGTCGAAACGTCCATGGGTGGAGTCATACTTCAGCATGTAAGCCATGTATTCGGCGTCGAGCAGGTCGTTAATTGCAACGATCTCGATGTCTGAACGCTGTTGCGCAGCACGAAAAACAATGCGACCGATACGGCCAAAACCGTTGATACCTACTTTGATAGTCATATATTCCACCAGCTATGGGTTATTGAATAAAAGGTTGGCTGTAAAATTACAAAAACCGCTTCAGGCGTCAAGCTTAATCGTGTCAATTATTGTGGCAGATCAATCCTCACCTGCAGTTTTTTACCCGTTAAAGCATAAGTACCCTTAACCATAACGGGGACTCGCCCGGCAGAGAGTGTGCAGGACCTTTCCATCATAAATTGGGATGCAGATCACAATTTCAAACCCACCGGTTATCCTGTGTTCAACGCACAAATTACCCGTCGTGATTGTTGCCTGTTTGTTATAATACGCATATTCATTGGATCAATCATATGGCTTCTACATGACATCGGAAAAAAACAGAAACATGCCTGAACGTGACCTGACAGAAATACAACGTTATGTCACCCGTGATCGCGGAACGGAGCCTCCGTTCAGTGGTGCTTTGTTGCACAATACTGACGAAGGCATTTACCACTGCCTGGTGTGTCATGTGCCATTGTTCTATTCAGAGACAAAGTTTGATGCCGGTTGCGGATGGCCGAGTTTTTATCAACCGGTTTCCCCGGATGCTATCCACTATATCGAAGATTTCTCGCATGGCATGCACCGGACAGAAATTCGTTGTGCACATTGTGATTCGCACCTGGGGCATGTATTCCCGGACGGTCCGCAACCCACGGGTGAGCGTTACTGTGTGAACTCTGCCTCGCTAAGTTTTACCGATCCGCATGGCAATAATACTCCGGGGTGACAGATGAAGGATCTTGAAAATTTACTGGCAGGCATGACCCCTGAATTGTATGAACGTCTGGTTCTCGCCAGTGAAACCGGAAAATGGCCTGATGGTGTGGCGCTGACTCCGGCACAGCGTGAGCACACTCTCCAGCTGGTAATGCTATGGCAGGCGAGATATAACGACAACCCGGGCCATATGACGATTGGCAAAGGCGGAGAGATGGTGGTGAAGAGTAAGCAGGCCCTGAAGGAAGAGTTTGGTATCGACGGTTCGGTGACGAAACTGACTCTGTAGGTGGCCCTCATACCGGCTTGTCAGGGACGCGCACAAGCCGGTGTTGAATGTTAATCCGCGGTCAGTTCGCCACGAAGATTTTGCTGCATAAGGTCCCGGATCTGTTGCGGATCATAGCCGGCAGAGAGCAGATAATGCAGCTTAGTCAGGGCCGCTTCTACGGTCAGGTCATATCCGCTGATCACTCCGGCATTTTCCAGCGCATTCCCGGTGGCATAGCCCCCCATATTGACCTTCCCCGAAATACATTGCGTCAGATTGACGACCACAATGCCACGCTCAGAGGCTTGTCTGAGTTCAGTCAGAAATTCAGCATTCTGCGGAGCATTGCCTACGCCATACGAACGAAGGATCAGCGCTTTCACCGGCTGGCGCAGGAAATTACGCACAACCTCGGCCGGGATACCGGGATAAAGCGTAACGACACCCACCGGTTGTGGTGTGATGTTATGGACGGTAAACGGCCCCTGAGCCTGCGGTGCGGCCGGCGTATGTAACCGGCGGATATGGATACCGGCTTCCAGAAGCGGAGTCAGATTAGGGGATGCAAAAGCATCGAAACCATCAGCATGAGCCTTTGTGGTCCGGTTACCCCGGTAGAGCGTATTATTAAAAAATAACGTGACTTCATTCACCGGGTAATTGGCGGCAACATACAACGAATTAAGCAGATTCTGCTGGCCGTCAGAGCGTAGCTCAGCCAGCGGTATTTGTGACCCTGTCACAATGACCGGTTTCCCCAGGTTTTCCAGCATAAACGAGAGCGCAGATGCGGTAAACGCCATGGTATCGGTACCGTGCAGGATCACAAAACCATCATACAGTTCATAGTTTTTATGAATATCATCAGCAATGACCTGCCAGTCCTGCGGGGTCATGTCTGACGAGTCCATCAGTGGCTGATATTCATGAATAGAGAAAGAGGGCATTTCCGGACGATGGAACTCCGGCATCGCCAGTAATTGCTGTTGCAGATGGCCGGACACCGGCACATACCCCTGGGCAGAACGTTGCATACCAATGGTCCCGCCTGTGTAGGCGACATAAATATTTTTTCTCTGCATGACGTATTCTTTTCAAAAGTCGTAAAAAAGCCGGATTAGGGTGGCAGTATAAAGCAATTCACGGGAAAAGCAGCCTGAACCCGGTTCAGGCTGCCGGCCGGTCAGTTCATAACACCGCAGTTAAGGCAATAAGCATAACGGTTTTGCGGATCGGCCGCCTGGCCTGTCAGGCCGGGCTGATTTTGTAAATCGGTCATCACTTCGGCCAAAGGCGCTGGCAGGAAAGCCTTAATACTGGCAGGGAGTGACGCACTGACCGAAGAACTCATTTGATCCAGTACCTGGTCAAAGAAGGTCGGCTGTTCCTGATACCAGTCCAGACGAGGCGTAGTGATATGTGCCAGCTCTGCCGCTTTGCGGGTCGCATCATCAAAGTCACCCAATTCATCGACCAGTCCGTTTGCTTTTGCATCACTGCCTGTCCAGACGTGTCCCTGGGCTATCTGGTCTATCTGGTCCGTGGTTTTATGACGGGAGTCAGCCACCAGGCTCAGGAAGTTATGGTACCCGTTTTCGATGCTGATTTGCATCATCTGCTGCACCTGATCCGGCAGTGCTTTGGTCATAGAGACATCGGCCAGCGGAGAGGTCGAGACACCGTCAGTGTGCACGCCCAAAGTGCTTAGCGAGTTCTCAATGGTATTGATCACACCGAAAATACCAATCGAGCCGGTCAGGGTGGACGGGCTGGCAATAATGTAGCTGGCCGGGGTCGAGATCCAGTACCCGCCGGAGGCGGCAACACCGCCCATGGAGACAACCACAGGTTTACCAGCCTGTTTTGCGGCCATCAGCTCTTCACGAATAGCTTCAGAGGCCGTCACGCTGCCTCCCGGACTGTTAACCCGCAGAATAATGGCTTTAATGTTTTTATCCAGACGCGCAGCACGGATTTGTGAAACCAGCGTATCACTGCCCACGTTACCGGCACCGGAGTCGCCGTCAACAATCGCCCCGTTCGCGACAATAACCGCGATATTCGCCGGGCCATCCGTCTGAGAGTCTTTTAACGGATAATCATAAATACTGACATTGCGGTAATCATTGGTCTGACTATCCCAGCCAAATTTATGGATAAGGATCTGATCCACCGCCGCACGGGATTCCAGTCCATCTACCAGCCGGGTATTCAGCGCATAAGTGGCGGTACTACCGTTCACGGCTTTCAATGCGGTAATCAGGTTGTCTGCGCCCGGGAAGACCTGCTGCGGCGTTATCTGACGGTTGGCAGAGACCGTGGTCAGATAGTTGTTCCATAACTGGTTAATCCAGCGGCTATCGGCATCTCTCGCTGCCGGTGACATGTTATCGCGCAGGAAAGGTTCTACCGCAGATTTATAAGTACCGACACGGAAAACATGGGAGGATACTTTCAGCGTATCCAGCAGGGTTTTGTAGTAGAGGGCATTGGTCGCCATACCGTGAATATCCACGGCACCCTGAGGAGAGAGATAAATCGTATTAGCAAAACTGGCCAGGTAGTATTGAGCCTGGCTAAAATTATCGCCATAGGCATAGACAGGCTTTCCGGCATCACGGAATTCGCGTAAGGCTTTACCGATATACTGCAGAGAAGGCTGATCGCCGCCACCGAAATTCCGCAGGTCCAGCACGATGCCGGTGATTTTATTGTCACTTTTTGCCTGACGGATGGCATTAACGATATCGAAGACAGAGTTCTGCTGCAGTGTTTCACTGCGGCTGCCCAGCAACTCCCGGCCAACTTTACTCAGACGGTTTTGTGCTGAAGGCTGGTCAACGACCATACCGGCAAGATTAATTTTCAGCGCCCCCCCGGTCAGCGTTTTTGCCGAATTCGCCGACCCGCCACTGACCTGTGACCAAATCCCGACCCCCACGACGATCAGCAACAGCAGGAACAGGTTCAGGATACACTCCCTGATAAAATTGATTATCCGCCAGACGGCAGAAAATAACCTGCCGGTAATTCGCCACAATGTGCGCATAATTTCTCCATGTAATTGTCAGCAGACTCTTTTGAGCGCTGCGTTCTGAATCATTCCGCCCACATCCTAAAGAGCGCCGCTCTAAAAGTCAGCAGGAAATCACAGCAGACTGTTACAAATCACGTTGTTATGCCAGACTTGTCAGAGACAGACTGAATATGAGGAAGTTATGGACGCATTAGACTTGTTATTACAGCGACGCTCTGCGTCACGGCTGGCGGATCCTGCCCCTGAAGGTGAAACGCTGGAAAATATTCTGCAGGCGGGCTTACGAGCGCCTGATCATGGTGCTCTGCAACCCTGGCACTTTGTTATGATCACAGAAGAAGGGCGTGAGCGTTTCAGCCAGCTGCTGGTTTCAGCGGCAACCGGCGACGGAGCTGATGAAAAAGCCATAGAAAAAGCGCAAAATGCCCCTTTCCGGGCACCGCTGATTATCGCGGTCATTGCCCGATGTGAAGAGCATCCTAAAGTTCCGGAATGGGAACAGGTGGTTTCCGCTGGATGTGCTGTAATGGCTATGCAGATGGCCGCCCAGGCGCAGGGCTTTAACGGGATCTGGCGCAGTGGTGCCTGGACAGAACATGAGGTCGTCCGTCAGGGGCTGGGATGCCGGCCACAGGATAAGATTGTCGGTTTCCTTTATCTGGGCACCCCCCGGCTGAAAGCGGCACCGTTAACCGCTGTAGATCCCGCACCTTTTGTCAGCTATTTCTGACAGATCTTTGCCAGTCAGTCTGGCATGATTAACCCCGCGACAGCGCCCCGGACTTTTGTGCCGGGCATTTGTCGTTAAGCCGCAGTATGCAGAAGACCGGCAGAGCAGCCGGCAGGTCGCCGATTCTGACGACTGAAAGTATTCACCCCCGGTGCGGGTATGTCTACCTCATTCCTGGCCGGACAAAAAGGAAGATCGCGGTTAATGCGTTTGTTTATTGCCGAAAAACCCAGCCTTGCCCGGGCGATTGCTGAAGTTTTGCCTGAGCCTCATCGCCGCGGACAGGGGTTTATTGCCTGCGGAGATAACCAGATTGTGACCTGGTGTGTCGGCCACCTGCTGGAACAGGCACAGCCGGAAAATTATGACCCGCGCTTTGCCCGCTGGTCCCTGGCCGATCTGCCTATTATTCCTGAAAAATGGCAACTGAAACCCCGCCCCGAAGTGGCAAAGCAGCTCAATGTCATCGATGAATTACTCCAAAAGGCAACTCATATTGTCCATGCCGGCGACCCCGATCGTGAAGGGCAGTTACTGGTCGATGAAGTGCTTGATTATCTGAAACTCAGCGATGAGAAAAGAAAGTCGGTACAACGCTGTCTGATCAATGATCTCAATCCGCAGTCTGTCGCCCGTGCTATTGAACGGTTACGGGATAACCGTGATTTTGTACCGCTCTGTATTTCCGCGCTGGCCAGGGCCAGGGCCGACTGGCTGTACGGTATTAATATGACCCGCGCTTACACCCTGTTTGGTCGCAATGCCGGCTACGACGGTGTGCTCTCTGTCGGACGGGTACAGACCCCGGTACTCGGACTGGTGGTACGCCGTGACGAAGAGATCGAGAATTTTGTTGCCCGCGATTTCTTTGAAGTGAAAGCCCATATTCTGGCCGGTGATGAACAACGTTTCACCGCACTGTGGGTGCCCAGTGATGCGTGTGAGTCCTGGCAGGATGAAGAGGGACGACTACTGAACCGTTCACTGGCAGAACATGTCTGTCAGCGGATCAACGGCCAGCCGGCGAGGGTCATCCATTACCAGGATAAACGTGAGTCTGAGATAGCACCGCTGCCGTTCTCGTTATCAGGTTTACAGATTGAGGCGGCCCGCCGGTTCGGGCTCAGCGCTCAGACGGTACTGGATGTCTGCCAGCGACTTTACGAAACCCACAAACTGATCACTTACCCCCGCTCAGACTGTCGTTATCTGCCCGAAGAGCACTTCGCAGGACGTCATGCGGTGCTGGAGGCTATCGGGACCCATCTGCCTCATCAGACCATGCCACAGGAACTGGATACCGAAACGCGTAATCGTTGCTGGGATAACAAAAAGGTCGATGCCCACCATGCCATCATTCCTACCGCCAGACGCAGCCGGACAAAACTGACGGAGAATGAACTCAATATTTACGGGCTGGTGGCTCGCCAGTACCTGATGCAGTTTTGCCCGGAGGCGGTTTACCGCAAATGCGTTATCGACCTGGAGATTGCGGGTGGAAAGTTTATCGCCAAAGCCCGTTTTCTGGCGGTAGCCGGCTGGCGGGTATTACTGGGGAACAAAGAGCGTGACGAGGAAAATGACGGCACGCCACTGCCGGAAGTCAAAAAAGGGGATGAGCTGTTGTGCGAGAAAGGCGAAGTGGTGGAAAAGAAAACACAACCCCCGCGCCACTTTACCGATGCGACTTTACTTTCTGCAATGACCGGCATCGCACGTTTTGTCCAGGATAAAGCCCTGAAGAAAGTGCTCAGAGAGACCGATGGATTAGGAACCGAGGCGACGCGTGCAGGGATCATCGAATTGCTGTTCAAACGAGGGTTTCTGGAAAAAAAGGGGCGGTATATACACTCTACCGTGGTGGGGAAAGCCCTGATCCACGCGTTACCGCAACCGGCTGCCAGCCCGGATATGACGGCACAGTGGGAGTCGATGCTGACCAGCATCAGCGAGAAAAACTTTCGCTATCAGGATTTTATGCAGCCTCTGGTCGGAACGTTGCATAGCCTTATCGGCGAAGCCCGGCGCACCCCCCCGGTACAGATCCTGAGGCAATTACCCCGTGGTCAGGCCAAACGCGGCAGCAAAGGGAGCACCAAAGGGAGAAAACATAAAGCTGCCCGCGAGTAACCGATGTTGTCTTCAGGGGTGGGGTTTCTGATGATATTAGCGGCAGGGGACAGTGGCACCGTGTCGCATGGAAAGCCCCTCCCTGAGTCCGGGAGCGACGGCACTCAGCCGTCCCGGCGGCCCGCGAGCCGTCAGGCCCGCGGGAGCGTATCCATCGGTGACTAAAACTCAGAGGTCAAAGGTCGCCCACACCGGGGCGTGATCTGACGGTTTCTCCATACTGCGGATATCATAATCGATACCGGTCTCCAGGCAACGAGAGGCCAGAGGCTGGCTTGCCAGCAGTAAATCGATACGCAGACCGCGGTTATCATTGAACCCTTTAGAACGGTAATCAAACCAGGAGAAGCGATCATTGGTTTCAGGCCAGGCGGCACGCCATGTATCGGTGAGCCCCCAACCGAGCAGCTTATCCATCCACTCGCGTTCTTCCGGCAGGAAAGAGCATTTCCCGGTACGTAACCAGCGTTTGCGGTTGTCATCACCGATGCCGATATCATTGTCGGTACAGCTGATATTCATATCACCCATGATCAGTACAGGCTGCTGAGGATCCAGGCGCGATTCCAGATGATCCTGCAGATCACGGTAGAATTTTTCCTTTGCCGGGAACTTCAGTGGATGGTCACGGCTTTCACCCTGCGGAAAATAGCCATTGATCACGGTGATATTGCCGATAGCCGAAGGGATCTCAGCCATGATGATCCGCCGCTGGGCATCGTCTTCATCGGTAATAAAGCCACGCTGCACACTGACCGGTTCCATTTTCGTCATCAGTGCGACACCGTAGTGGCCTTTCTGGCCATGGAAGAAGACGTGATAACCGAGTTTCTGCACCTCTTCCAGCGGGAACATATCATCATGAACTTTGGTCTCCTGCAGCCCGATAATATCCGGCTGGTGAGTTTCGACCAGCGCGGCCAGCTGATGGGGACGCGCCCGGAGTCCGTTGATATTGAAAGAAACAAATTTCATGTTTTAACCACAGTCAGAGAATTTACCCGCGATGGTAGCGATTTTTTCGATGATTGTCACCGTCACTACGGTGCCGGTCCGGATGGCAGAGGCAGCGCACCGTAGAGGAGCACAACAGCGTTTTCGCGACCGGGGATGGAGGGGCAAGTGATTTCCCCGGCAATGTTCTGTAGTAAGTGACAGCTCCGGTGTTATGAGAATATTTCTATATGGATATTTTCGGTGAAGCCCCTGAATAAAGCGTTTTCAGGCAAGCCAGAAGGAGTTAACGAATACCGGGCAGTGAGAATAATGCAGATGATGTCGAAAGATCATACCCGAAGATAATGGCATAACGAGTGAGGAAAAATATCAAAAAAGGCATCTGGTACAGGGAAGTGTAAAACAGGGGATTACAGGCTGAAGCTTATCAGGAATGGTGGTGGGAGAAGGATTCGAACCTTCGAAGTCTGTGACGGCAGATTTACAGTCTGCTCCCTTTGGCCGCTCGGGAATCCCACCTGATTGTGATGCTTCGTTGTGTGCTGAAGCGGGGTGCATAATAACAAAACTTATCTATGTGTAAACAGGCAAAACGGACATTTATGACTGTTTGCCTGTTTTTTACACTAAAAATTAATGGGTTGCGTATTATTTGTCCGGAAATTACAGGATGATAGTCCGGTTACCGTAAACAAAGACCCGTTGTGCCAGCACTTTATCCAACGCACGGCTCAGTGCATTTTTTTCGACATCTCTGCCTGCACGCATCATATCGTCAGCGCTAAACGTATGATCGACGTGGATCACGTCCTGCATAATAATCGGGCCTTCATCTAGGTTATCATTCACATAGTGCGCAGTAGCACCGATAATTTTTACGCCACGCTCATAGGCCTGATGATAAGGCCGCGCCCCGATAAAGGCAGGCAGGAAGGAGTGATGGATATTAATAATCTTATTCGGAAAGCGCTTAACGAATTCCGGGGTCAGTACCCGCATGTACTTCGCCAGCACGACATAATCCGGCTGATAGCGTTCAATCTCATCAGCCATCAGCATATCGTGTTCTTCACGGGTATGTCCTTCATGGCTGATCAGCACAAAAGGAATATCAAAACGTTCAACCAGCGAACGTAATGTTTCATGGTTTCCGATGACGGCCGCAATTTCCATATCCAGACCACCAAAGGCACTTTTCATCAGTAAGTCGCCCAGACAGTGTGCTTCTTTTGTCACCATAATAACCACACGGCGGCGACCGGCGGGTTGCAGTTCGCGAACTGAACCGACGGGTAAGGCGCTGTCTAAATCTGCCAACAGAGTGGTGTCATTAAAAATACCTTCAAGCTCAGTACGCATGAAAAAGCGGCCGGTCCGGTGATCGACAAACTCGTTATTCTGAACAATGTTCAGTTCGTGCTTGTAGCAGATATTGGTAATTTTAGCGATAAGGCCTTTCGCATCAGGGCAAATGGTTCTTAAAACTTTTTTTTGTAGTGTCTGGGCTTGCATTGTGCAATGTATCCTGTCGAATCAGATTTCAGTCATGTCGGGCATTTTAATTATCATAAGCCACAACATTTTTTAAACTTTTTGCCCGAACCGCAAGGGCAGGGGTCATTTCTGCCAGCCTGCAGATGAACGCCATCAATATAATACCAGTGTTGTTCTTCTCTGATAAAGCGTGAACGTTCGTAAATGGCAGAAGTTTGTTGTTTTTCGCGATATCTTGCATAAAAAAGTGACGAACGCTTCATTACTATCTTTTTCGCAAGTATGTGAGATAACATTCAGTCCGAGCCACTCAGTTTCTGACAAGCCGGCAGAGAGGCTGGCGGTCAGTTCAGGGCTCCGTTGCGAAGGATGCCAGGTGGCAATCAGCCAGTCGGTATTTCCTCGCTGGTATGCGGTGTATCGCGAACGCATCAGTGATTCAGCATCAGGGATGCGTTGCTGTCCGCTAAGATATCGGCCACAGCAGGCATCATAGGTTTCTGTGTTTCCACAGGGGCAGTATTCAGTGGACACATCATCTCCGTATTATCACAACCTGTTTATACTATCATGTCACACCCTGGAGGGAGGTAACAAAGTGAACGATACGAAATGAACTATACTATAGTTAACTGTCAAATTCTTATTCACGGGGCCAGGGAACGTTGCCGGCGTCTGTAATACAGGCAGGCAGGAGGACTTCCGGCCCAGCGGAGAGGGTGCCAGTCAGGTCTTAATCACAGGTATTTGTAATGAGTAATACACTATCCGGTAAGCTGATTCTGGTGGTTGATGATGAACCTGTATTTTCGTCATTGTTATGTGGTGTGTTAGCGAATATGGGCGCAAATACTCTGCAAGCCATCAATGGGGTGACAGCCCTGCAAATGCTGGATCAGCATCCTGTTGATCTGATCATCTGCGATCTTGAGATGCCGGTCATGCGCGGGGACAAATTCGTGCAGCAGGTACGCTCGCAGGGGAGGACATTGCCTGTCATTATCATGACAGCCAGTGAGGATGTTTCAGAAATTGCCGGAATGTTGCGTTTGGGCGTACAGGATGTGGTGTTAAAACCGCTGGATGATATTCCGCGGTTGCGTGAAGTGCTTCTGGAGTGTCTTTATCCGTCGATGTTTGCCTCTAAAGTAAAAGAAGATGAACAATTATTCGATGGCTGGGACAGTCTTATTCGTCATCCGGAAAAAGCAGTCCAGCTTCTCCGGCAGTTACAACCCCCTATCAGACAAGTGCTGGCAGAGACGCGGGTCAATTATCGCCAACTGACACCGACGGAGAAACCCGGACTGGTGTTTGATATCGCCGCGCTTTCTGATCATCAGATCGGCTTTTACATACTGGATGTCACCAGAGCGGGTGATAACGGAGTGATGGCGGCCTTACTGTTGCGGGTGTTGTTTAATGAATTGCTGAGGAAAAAAATTGCCGGACAGCATCAGCAATTGCCTCAGATAAACACAATTCTCAATGATATTAATCAGTTACTCGAAGATGCCGGGATGGAAGGGCAGTTCCCGCTGCTGGTGGGTTATTACAACCGCCATCTTCATAATTTATTATTGATCCCGGCAGGCTTGCATAGCACGCTTACCTATAACGGGCAGCATCAGGTTCTGGAAACCGGGGTTCCTCCCGGTACGTTCCGTAAAATACATGCCAGTCAGCACAGTTTTAATCTTAACGCCTGTGAATGTAATATCAGTGGCGCAGGCGGTAGAATTAATCTTATGTTTTCAGATAATGATTAGTTTTCCTGATAATAAATATGTTGTAAGTTGCTTATGTTCAGACAGAAATCCCCGGTTAGTATTATTCCTAATTTGAGCGGATTTATGTTTTGAGGATAAACTCCCTGTGCTGAGCTGGTATACTGATAACATTAAAATTTAAAGACTTATGGGTTTTCATACCCGCGAATGAGGTAATTTGATGTCTGCTTATAAATCAAAAGTAAAAAAGGCGGTAATTCCGGTCGCCGGATTGGGAACCCGAATGCTACCGGCAACCAAGGCGATTCCGAAAGAGATGCTGCCACTGGTTGATAAACCACTCATTCAGTATGTCGTGAATGAATGTATTGCTGCCGGAATCAACGAAATTATTCTGGTGACGCATTCTTCAAAAAACTCCATTGAAAACCACTTTGACACTAGCTTTGAACTGGAAGCGATGCTTGAAAAGCGCGTAAAACGTCAGCTTCTTGATGAAATTCAAAGTATCTGCCCGCCACACGTCACTATTATGCAGGTGCGTCAGGGGGTTGCTAAAGGGCTGGGCCACGCAGTGATGTGTGCACATCCGCTGGTAGGTGATGAACCTTTTGCGGTGATCCTGCCGGACGTTATTATTGATGAATACGAATCTAACCCTCAGCAGGACAACCTGGCAGAAATGCTACGTCGTTTCGATGAAACCGGAAGCAGCCAGATTATGGTGGAACCGGTTGCAGATGTGACCGCATACGGTGTGGTGGACTGTAAGGGAGCAGAACTGCAACCGGGTGACAGCGCGCCTATGGTGGGAGTGGTTGAAAAACCTAAAGCCACAGAGGCTCCTTCTAACCTGGCAGTTGTCGGACGTTATGTTCTGTCTGCAGATATCTGGCCTTTGCTGGCGAAAACGCCTCCGGGTGCCGGTGGTGAAATCCAGTTAACAGATTCCATTGCAATGTTGATGGATAAAGAAACTGTCGAAGCTTATCACCTGAAAGGGCTGAGCCATGACTGCGGTAATAAGCTGGGCTATATGCAGGCTTTTGTTGAGTATGGTGTCCGCCATCCGGTGTTAGGTGAAGACTTTAAAGCCTGGCTGCAAAAGACCGTCGACTGATAGCTTGCGCTGATACGCTTGACAGGCCATACAACATTGTTGTGTGGCTTTTTTTTCACCTGAACAGCCTGAAATGTATTTTTCCGCGGCTATCAGCGACGGTTATGAAAACAAACCGTGATCTTTAGCGACGGAAACCTGTATCATTTGCGCAGTCTGAATAACAGGAATTAACGGTGCTTCTGAACAGAAGTGCCTTTATTAGTGGTAAGAGTTGAGGGTGATATGAATTATTTGGTGACCGGTGCAGCAGGATTTATTGGATTTCATGTGAGTCTGAGACTACTCAAGGCCGGTTACCGGGTCACTGGCGTCGATAATCTGAACGATTATTATGATGTGCAGTTAAAAAAAGACCGCATCCGGTTGCTGGAAGCTTATCCGGATTTCACCTTTCAGCATACCGATATTGCTGACCGTACAGCAATGGAGCAATTATTTGGCCGCGTCCGGTTTGACCGGGTGATCCATCTTGCTGCACAGGCCGGCGTCCGTTACTCGATTGAGAATCCCCATGCGTATGTGGATGCCAATATTGTCGGACATCTGAATATTCTGGAAGGCTGCCGTCAGCAAAAAGTCGGTCATCTGTTATTCGCCAGTTCAAGTTCTGTCTACGGGCTGAACCGTAAATTGCCTTTTTCCACAGAAGACAGCGTGGATCATCCGGTTTCTCTGTACGCTGCGACCAAAAAATCGAATGAACTGATGAGTCATAGTTATGCGCATCTGTACCAGTTACCTGTCAGCGGATTACGCTTTTTTACAGTGTATGGTCCCTGGGGGCGCCCTGATATGGCCTTATTTAAGTTCACCCGGGCGATGCTGGCGGGTGAAGCGATTGATGTTTATAACTACGGTAAGATGCAGCGCGATTTCACCTATATTGATGATATTGTGGAAGCTATTTTCCGGGTACAGGATAAAATTCCGATCCCGAATGCTGACTGGAGCGTAGAGTCCGGGTCAGTGGCGATGAGTTCAGCCCCATACCGTATTTATAATATCGGCAACAGCCAGCCGGTTCCCCTGATGGATTATATTTCCGCACTGGAGCAGGCATTGGGAATGACCGCGAAGAAAAATATGCTGCCATTGCAGCCAGGTGATGTACTTGATACCAGTGCTGATACTAAAGAGCTTTATGATCTGATCAATTTCATTCCGGAAACTTCGGTGGTGACAGGCGTGAAGAAATTTGTCGACTGGTACAGAGGCTATTATCAGGTATAAAAAAACGGGAGGATAATTATCCTCCCGTTAACGGGTTTATTATCGCTAAGACAGTAAACCCGACGAAAAAAAGGCCTTCACTCAGAGGGCAAAATCTTCCAGTGTTTTTCCGGATTCCATCGCTTTTCTGATCACTGCAGGTGTACGTCCCTGGCCCGTCCAGGTCCGGTTTTCACCTTTTTCATCAGTGTATTGGTATCTTGCAGGGCGGGCAGCACGTCGTGTCTTAACTGCTGGTTTTGTTTCTGCCATTGACTGCAGCAATTCATTCGGGTCAATACCGTCAGCAATTAACATTTCACGATATTGCTCAAGCTTACGTAATTTTTCGGCATTGTGAGCGACAGCATGTGATTCTTCTTCACGGCGTTCGTTGACAATAACTTCAAATTTTTCCAGCATATCTTCCAGCGTTTCGATGCTGTATTCTCTGGCTTGCGCACGCAGTGTACGAATATTATTCAACGATTTAATGGCATCGCTCATTGTCCGGATCTCACAATTTAATTGGTTATTATGCGTAAGTATATAATCATAGTCTGCGGTAAAATTTACTGCAACTGAATACTATGCTGGTGTTTCTAAATAAAGCGTAAGGGCGTTTTACCGGATCCCCGGACGGGTGATTAATTCATACCCGCCACGGGAAGTCATTGCACATTCCTCCTTCAATGACCGGTAAATGCGTCATCACATTTTCAGTTGACGATTATGTTAATATAGACGTTATTATTCTTTCCTGACTGAGATCATTCTGATGGCACAGCTGTACTTCTATTACTCCGCAATGAATGCCGGAAAATCGACATCGTTACTGCAATCCTCTTATAACTATCATGAGCGGGGAATGAAGACGGTTATTTATACCGCAGAAATTGATAACCGGTTTGGGCACGGAAAAGTCAGCTCACGCATCGGGCTCTCTGCCGAAGCGCTGTTGTATCGTCCCGGCACAGATATCGCGAAGCAGGTCGCAGAAATACATGGTCGCGATAAAATCCACTGTGTGCTGGTGGACGAAAGCCAGTTTCTGACCCGTGATCAGGTCAGGCAGCTCACTTCTGTCACGGATTTACTGGATATTCCTGTGTTGTGCTACGGATTACGCACAGATTTTCGCGGAGAACTCTTTGAAGGGAGTCAATACTTACTGGCCTGGGCAGACAAACTGGTAGAACTGAAGACCATATGTCACTGTGGCCGCAAAGCCAGCATGGTACTGCGTCTCGACAGTCAGGGTAAGCCGTTTAAAGAAGGGGAGCAGGTGGTGATTGGCGGGAATGAGCGGTATATCTCGGTCTGCCGTAAACATTACTGGCAGGCGATTGATGAGAACAGCACTACCGCGATTTATGGTGACGGGCAGTCACCGGCCGGGTGAGTCGTCTATCGTTTTATCAGGCTGCCGGTATACCGGCGGCCTGTGTAAGACTATTTTGCTTTTTTACGGCCTTTTCCTGCGGCAGTCGGCGTCGGGTCTTTTATTTCCAGAGGCACTTCGGGGATTTCACTGAATTCACGTCCGTAGTAACTGTCCAGCATTAACTGTTTCAGTTCACTGATTAACGGATAACGCGGGTTCGCACCTGTGCACTGGTCATCAAAGGCATCTTCTGCCAGTTTATCCACTTTAGCCAGGAAATCAGCTTCCTGAACACCGGCGTCACGGATGGATTTCGGAATACCCAGCTCGGCCTTAATCTCTTCCAGCCACTGCAGCAATGCGGTTATTTTACCGGCAGTACGTTCACCGGGCTGACCTAAGCCCAGATGGTCGGCAATTTCGGCATAACGGCGACGTGCCTGCGGGCGATCATACTGACTGAATGCGGTCTGCTTAGTCGGGTTATCATTGGCGTTATAACGGATCACATTAGAGATGAGCAGGGCATTAGCGAGGCCGTGCGGGATATGGAATTCAGACCCCAGTTTGTGAGCCATAGAGTGACATACGCCCAGGAAGGCATTCGCAAAGGCGATACCCGCAATGGTGGCGGCATTGTGTACGCGTTCACGAGCGATAGGGTTTTTCGCCCCCTCATGATAGCTGGCTGGCAGATTCTCTTTCAGCAGTTTCAGGGCCTGTAAGGCCTGACCATCTGAATACTCATTCGCCAGAACAGACACATACGCTTCGAGAGCATGAGTGACGGCGTCCAGGCCCCCGAAGGCGCACAGTGATTTAGGCATATCCATCACCAGATTGGCATCCACAATCGCCATGTCCGGGGTCAGGGCATAATCTGCCAGCGGATATTTTAACCCGGTCGCGTCGTCGGTGACGACGGCAAATGGCGTGACTTCAGAGCCGGTCCCCGAAGTGGTCGTGATCGCGACCAGGCTGGCTTTTACACCCATTTTCGGGAACTTATAGATACGTTTGCGGATATCCATAAAGCGTAATGCCAGATCTTCAAAGTGAGTTTCAGGATGTTCATACATGACCCACATGATCTTAGCGGCATCCATGGGGGACCCCCCGCCCAGAGCGATAATGACATCGGGTTTAAAGCTATGCATCTGTGCAGCGCCCTGGCGCACAATACTGAGTGTCGGGTCAGCTTCCACCTCAAAGAACACCTCAGTTTCCACTCCCTGTGCTTTTAACACCCGGGTGACCTGATCGGCGTAGCCATGATTAAACAGGTAACGGTCCGTCACGATAAAAGCACGCCGGGCACCGTCACTGGCAATCTCTTCAAGCGCAACCGGTAATGACCCACGGCGGAAATAGATAGATTTAGGAAGTTTGTGCCACAGCATATTTTCAGCCCGTTTAGCGACGGTTTTTTTATTGATCAGGTGTTTAGGCCCGACGTTTTCAGAAATTGAATTTCCGCCCCAGGAACCACAACCCAGCGTCAGGGAGGGGGCCAGTTTGAAGTTATAAAGGTCACCGATCCCGCCCTGGGATGCAGGGGTATTGATAAGAATTCGCGCTGTCTTCATTTGCGCGCCGAACTGATTGACTCTCTCCGTCTGATTGTCCTGATCCGTATACAGGCAGGAGGTGTGGCCAATGCCGCCCATTTCTACCAGTTTTTCTGCTTTGCTCAGGGCATCCTCAAAACCGTTTGCCCGGTACATTGCGAGGGTAGGTGACAGTTTTTCGTGGGCAAAGGGTTCGCTTTCATCAATATCTGTCACTTCGCCGATCAGAATTTTGGTGTCGGCCGGGACGACAATACCTGCCATTTCAGCGATCTTCGGTGCCGGTTGTCCTACGATAGCGGCATTCAGCGCACCATTTTTCAGGATCACCCCGCGGACAGCCTGCAGTTCTTCGCCCTGCAGCAGATACCCGCCATGGGACGCGAACCGCTGGCGGACCGCATCATAAATCTGCGTATCGACGATAACGGACTGCTCAGAAGCGCAGATAACGCCGTTATCAAAGGTTTTTGACATCAGAATGGAGGCAACTGCTCTTTTTATATCCGCAGTTTCATCGATGACCACGGGGGTATTCCCGGCCCCAACGCCAATGGCTGGTTTGCCTGAACTGTACGCCGCTTTCACCATACCCGGCCCACCGGTGGCAAGGATAAGGTTAATATCAGGGTGGTGCATCAGCTGATTGGATAATTCGACGGAAGGCTCATCAATCCAACCGATGATATCCGGTGGCGCGCCCGCGGCAATGGCCGCCTGCAATACAATATCCGCCGCTTTGTTGGTTGCGGTCCGTGCCCGCGGGTGAGGGGAGAAAATAATACCGTTACGGGTTTTCAGACTGATCAGCGCTTTAAAAATTGCCGTCGAGGTGGGGTTGGTGGTCGGAACAATACCGCAGATGATGCCGATAGGCTCAGCAATTGTAATGGTACCGAAAGTATCATCAGTTTCCAGAATACCGCAGGTCTTTTCGTCTTTGTACGCGTTGTAAATATATTCGGAAGCAAAATGATTTTTAATCACTTTGTCTTCAATAATCCCCATCCCCGATTCAGCAACGGCCATCTTCGCTAAAGGGATCCTGGCATCGGCCGCGGCGAGTGCTGCAGCACGGAAGATCTTGTCAACCTGCTCCTGACTGAACCCGGCAAAGGTCCGTTGGGCATTCTTAACCCGCGAGACCAGCGCATTTAACTCAGCAATGTTTGTGACAGTCATGATTATCTCCTGAAGGAAAATTAAGCTTTTTAGTAAACAGACGTGCAGTTCAGGTGTTCTGCAGAGGCACGACGAATGTTTACTAAAAAGGTTTCACTTCAGTGCTCTTAAAGCATAGCCAGATTATCGAAAACTGCCGGTGCCGATAATGATGCAGATCAAGCAGGAGTGAAGCTGATACCATTCAGCGTGAACATTCGAGGGGGCGGGGAGAAGCCGTACCGGGGAGGAGGTCAAATCCCGGGGAGCAGAGCAGGGTAAACACCGGCATTGGCACTCAGATAAAATGATAAAAGTGCCTGTCCCGGCCCTGTAATAGTGCTTTTCCTGCAGTAAGGACCTGTCTATACTTACGCTTTGATATTTGCCCCCCAGTCTGAGGTACACTTTGTCTTCTTTTCTTTCCGACCTGCCTACCTATATCAAATTTTATATCGGGTTATTTGCGCTGGTGAACCCGGTCGGTATCATTCCTGTATTTATTACCCTGACCAGTACGCAGGGAACCGCAGAACGCCATAAAACGAATATGACGGCCAACTTATCGGTGGCCATTATCCTGTGGATTTCATTGTTGCTGGGCAACAGTATTCTGGCCCTGTTTGGTATTTCTATTGACTCCTTCCGTATCGCTGGCGGCATTCTGGTCGTGACCATTGCGATGTCAATGATCAGCGGCAAAATTGGTGAAGACAAACAAAACAAACAAGAGAAAGCGCAGACCTCAGAAACGCACGAGAATCTGGGGGTGGTTCCGTTAGCCCTGCCGTTGATGGCAGGACCGGGAGCCATTAGTTCGACCATTGTCTGGGGAACACGCTATGACTCGTGGGTAAATATTCTCTGCTTTTCTGTGATGATTGCACTTTTTGCCGCCAGTTGCTGGTTACTGTTCCGCGCCGCCCCGATGATGGCACGTGTCCTGGGGCAGACCGGGATTAACGTCATTACCCGAATTATGGGCCTGTTACTGATGGCATTAGGTATCGAATTTATTGTGACCGGTATTCGTGCGCTTTTCCCGGGCTTATCTGTAATGCATTAACTTAATTCGCGCCAATTTTCAGCCTCACCAAAACAGGGCACCATTTTGGTGAGGTGCACCATAATTAACCTTCTCTATTCCTGTCGCTTATAACACCGCTGTGGTTATTAGCTGCTTTTCTGATTAAAGAGTGTCCACCCGGATTTTCAAAAAAACCAAAGCGTTAGCCCCCGCCCTTGTACATGGAAAATATTCATCTTTAATGACATTTATTGGCATAGTTTATGCATTGATTGGTCTTTTATTGTGAAGTTTATCCCTTTATAGTGATTATGTTTCACAATGTGAGGATGATTCGCTTCGCGGTGAAATTATCCTGCTATTCATACATCGGATTGATTCCCGGGTAAAAAGACAGACACAGTGACGACGGTAAGGAAATAATAAGTATAAACCTCCGGAAATACGGGGGTGACCTATCCGCCAGACAATAACAAATGCAAACAACGGAGCCGGAAAATGAGTAAATTACCTGGTAAGAGGTTACTCGCCGCAGGGATAGTCCTTGCAATGAGCCAGATGGCTATTCAGCAGGTGCAGGCCGCAGACGTCCCAGCCGGGGTAACTCTGGCCGCGAAACAGGAATTAATAAAAGGTAATGGCGGGGAAGTGCAGTCGCTGGACCCGCATAAAATTGAAGGCTCACCGGAGAGTAATGTCAGTTATGATCTACTCGAAGGGCTGGCGGTAGTAGGCACCGAGGGTAAAGTGATCCCGGGGGTGGCAGAGAGCTGGGAAAATAAAGACGGTAAAGTCTGGACTTTCCATTTACGTAAAAATGCCCTCTGGTCGAATGGTGCCCCGGTGACGGCGCAGGACTTTGTTTACAGCTGGCGCAGACTGGTGAATCCGAAAACCGCATCACCGTATGCCAGTTATCTGCAATACGGGCATGTGGAAAATGTTGATGACATCATTGCCGGTAAAAAATCGCCGGACCAACTTGGCGTAAAGGCGCTGGATGATCATACTCTTCAGGTGACACTGACCACATCAGTTCCTTTCTTTGATCAGCTACTGACTTATGCGGCACTGTCTCCGGTCTATCCACCGGTGGTTGAAAAATATGGCGATCAGTGGACATTACCGCAGCATTGGGTCGGTAATGGTGCATATACTCTGCAATCCCATATTGTGAATGAGAAGATCGTGGTTGTCCGTAATCCGAAATACTGGGATAACGCCCACACAGTGATTAATAAAGTCACGTTCCTGCCCATTGATTCTGAAGTTAACGACGTTAATCGCTTCTACTCTGCAAATGGCAGTGATGTCACTTATAACAATCTGCCTATCGAATTATTCCGCAAGCTGAAGCAAGACCATCCTAAAGATCTGCATGTTGATCCTTATCTCTGCACCTATTTCTATGAACTGAATAATAAGTCAGCACCGTTTAATGATGTCCGTGTCCGTACCGCCATCAAGCTTGGACTGGATCGCGATATCGTCGTGAATAAAGTGCTGGCCCAGGGACAGACTGCCGCGTACAGCCTGACCGATCCTGCGACCAATGGTATTGATGTGACAAAACCGGCCTGGTTTACCGAAACTCAGGCACAACGCAACGCTGAGGCTAAAAAATTATTGCAGGAAGCCGGCTATGGCCCGGGGCATCCGCTGACCTTCACGCTGCTCTATAACACTTCAGACCTGCATAAAAAGCTGGCGATTGCCGCGGCATCCCTCTGGAAGAAAAATCTGGGTGTGAATGTGGTACTGGAAAATCAGGAATGGAAAACTTATCTGGACTCTCGTCATCAGGGGACCTATCAGATGGCGCGTGCCGGCTGGTGTGCTGATTATAACGAGCCGAGCGCATTCCTGAACACTATGCAAACCGGTGACAGCAATAATACCGCGTTCTATTCAGATACTGCGTTCGACCAGGTACTGAAAGATGCCGCCAATGCCAGCGATGCGGCACAACGTGCGTCGGACTATCAGAAAGCGGAGCAGATCCTGGACAAAGATTCGGCTATCGTCCCTGTATTTTATTATGCCAATACCCGGCTGGTGAAAACCTATGTTGGCGGCTATACGGGTAAAGATCCACTTGACCATGTTTATGATAAAAACTTATATATAATCAAACATTAATTTATTTTACGGATCCGGCCTGTCTCTGTAATACAGGCCGGTTTTCCGGTCAAAAATGACGGTAGCAATGGAATTAAGGTAATGTCATGTTGAAATTTATTTTACGAAGGGTCGCTGAGGCCATCCCGACGTTGTTTATATTGATTACTATCTCCTTTTTTATGATGCGGCTTGCACCAGGCAGCCCCTTCACCGGAGAGCGTAATCTCCCTCCGGAAGTCATGGCGAATATTGAAGCCAGTTATCACCTGAATGAGCCTATTGGCGAACAGTATGTTGACTACCTGGTCAAGCTGGCCCACGGCGATTTCGGGCCTTCCTTTAAATATAAAGATTTCAGTGTTAACTATCTGATAGGGCAAGCTTTCCCGGTTTCTGCATCTCTGGGGCTGGCGGCATTTTGCTTTGCAATGGTGTGCGGTATCGCGGCCGGTATCATTGCTGCCCTGCGGCAGAACACCTTCTGGGACTATGCGGTGATGGGGGTGGCAATGACCGGTGTGGTGATCCCGTCGTTTGTTGTCGCTCCCTTACTGGTCTTAATATTTGCGATCACCCTGAAATGGCTTCCCGGCGGAGGCTGGAATGGCGGGCAGTGGCAATACGTCTTACTGCCGATGCTGGCCCTGTCACTGGCTTACATCTCCAGTATTGCCCGAATTATGCGCAGCTCAATGATTGAAGTTATGCATTCGGACTATATCCGTACTGCGCGTGCAAAAGGAATGCCGATGAGCCGTATCGTCTTCCGTCATGCTCTGCGTCCCGCATTACTGCCAGTGGTTTCCTATATGGGGCCAGCTTTCGTGGGCATTATTACCGGGTCGATGGTCATTGAATCAATTTTCGGATTGCCGGGCATCGGGCAACTGTTTGTGAATGGCGCACTGAACCGCGATTATTCACTGGTTCTCAGCCTGACTATCCTGGTCGGGGTACTGACCATTGCTTTTAACGCCATCGTCGATATTTTGTATGCCGTTATCGACCCGAAAATTCGCTACTGATGGCGGGAGTTGAAGATGATTTTATTTAAAAGAAATAAAGAACTGACCCAAAGCTTACTGGGTGATACCACCATCAAAGGCCGCAGTCTGTGGCAGGATGCCGGTCGCCGGTTTATCCATAACCGTGCCGCTCTGGTCAGCCTGTTTTTGCTGCTTCTTATCATTCTGTTCGTGGCCTTCGCTCCGATGATATCGCCGTTTGCCTACGATGATACCGACTGGAATATGATGTCTGCGGCACCGGATTTCAGTTCCGGGCACTGGTTCGGAACTGACTCGTCCGGTCGTGATCTTCTGGTGCGGGTAGCGATTGGCGGACGTATCTCACTGATGGTCGGTATCGCATCGGCCGCTATCGCCGTGATTGTCGGTACCCTGTATGGGTCGATTGCCGGTTATGTGGGGGGGAAAATCGATGCATTTATGATGCGCTTGCTGGAAATCCTTAACTCTTTCCCGTTCATGTTCTTTGTGATCCTGCTGGTTACCTTCTTTGGCCGTAATATCCTGCTGATTTTTGTCGCCATTGGTATGGTGTCCTGGCTGGATATGGCGCGTATTGTACGCGGGCAAACACTGGCCCTGAAAGGGAAAGAGTATATTGAAGCGGCTCGTGTGGCCGGAGTCTCCACCAGTGGAATTGTGCTTCGACACATTATCCCGAATGTCTTAGGGGTTGTCGTCGTGTATGCCTCGTTGCTGGTGCCCGGAATGATCCTGTTTGAATCTTTCCTGAGCTTCCTTGGTCTGGGTACCCAGGAACCGCTGAGCAGTTGGGGGGCTCTGTTAAGTGACGGAGCAAACTCTATGGAAGTCTCCCCCTGGTTATTACTGTTTCCGGCCAGTTTTCTGGTGGTCACTCTGTTCTGTTTTAACTTTATCGGCGATGGTTTGCGTGATGCCCTCGACCCGAAAGATCGCTAAGGAGCACCGCAATGACTGTTGAAAATTTAAGGACACAGCCGTTACTGGCGGTAAAAGATCTGCGGGTGACTTTTTCGACCCACGATGGTGATGTGACCGCGGTCAATAACCTGAGCTTTGACCTGAATGAAGGTGAGACGCTGGGGATTGTCGGGGAATCCGGCTCAGGTAAGTCTCAGACCGCATTTGCGTTGATGGGATTACTGGCCAGAAACGGAAAAGTGTCAGGATCAGCACAATTCAAGGGGCAGGAATTACTGAACCTGCCGGAGAAACAACTGAATAAGTTGCGTGCCGGGCAGATAGGGATGATTTTCCAGGATCCGATGACGTCACTGAATCCGTATATGAAAGTCGGTGAGCAGTTAATTGAAGTGCTGATGTTACATAAGGGATTGAGTCATAAGGTGGCGTTTGAAGAGTGCGTGAAAATGCTGGATGCAGTAAAAATCCCGGCCGCACGTCAACGTATGAAAATGTACCCTCATGAGTTTTCCGGCGGTATGCGTCAGCGGGTAATGATAGCCATGTCGCTGTTATGTCAGCCACGACTACTGATTGCGGATGAACCGACCACTGCACTGGATGTGACTGTACAGTCACAAATTATGACACTATTGAATGATCTCAAGCGGGAGTTTTCCACCTCGATTATTCTGATCACCCATGACCTGGGCGTTGTGGCAGGGGGCTGTGATAAGGTGCTGGTGATGTACGGGGGCCGGACGATGGAGTACGCCACGGCAGATGAGCTATTTGCTCAGCCGTCACATCCTTATACCCGGGGCTTGTTAAAAGCCGTACCCCGTCTGGACCGGGAAGACAGCGAATTGCGTACTATCCCGGGGAATCCTCCTAACCTGCTGAATTTACCTTCCGGCTGTCCGTTCCGTCCGAGATGTGAATTTGCAGTGCCGCTGTGTGAAACCTCACCGGCTGCCGTTATGAGTGCAGGAGGCAGGATCAGAGCCTGCCACAGAAGCGTGGAGGAAATACAATGATAACGGCGAATGAAACCCGTAATCCGTTGCTGCTTGAAGTTAAAAACCTGAAAGTCTGGTTTGAGATCAAACAAAAAAAACAGTGGTTCTGGCAACCGGCCGTGAACCTGAAAGCGGTCGATGGTGTGAGTTTTAAACTCCACCAGGGAGAGACCCTGGGTGTGGTCGGAGAGTCCGGCTGTGGTAAATCTACCCTGGCACGTGCGGTGATCGGGCTGGTGAAAGCCACCGAAGGCAGTATTTGCTGGATGGGTAAAGAGCTGGCCGGCGCAAATGCTGCTGAATGGCAAAAGGCCCGCGGGGATATCCAGATGATTTTTCAGGATCCGCTCGCCTCCCTTGACCCGCGGATGACCATTGGCGACATCATTGCTGAACCGCTGCGCAGCCGCCGCCCGCGGGTGTCAAAAGCTGAAGTCAGAGAACGCGTACAGGCCATGATGCAGAAAGTGGGCCTGCTGCCGAATATGATCAACCGCTATCCACACGAGTTCTCCGGCGGACAGTGTCAGAGGATCGGCATTGCCAGGGCACTGATCCTTGAGCCTAAACTGATTATCTGTGATGAGCCGGTGTCGGCACTGGATGTTTCTATCCAGGCGCAGGTGGTTAACCTGCTGAAAAAGCTGCAGCGCGAAATGGGGCTGGCGTTAATTTTCATCGCCCATGATCTAGCGGTGGTAAAACATATTTCTGATAAAGTGATGGTCATGTATCTCGGCCACGCGGTTGAAACGGGTGATGATGAAAAAGTGTATACAACACCGGCACATCCGTATACCCGTGCCCTGATGTCGGCAGTACCGCTGCCGGACCCGGAACTGGAAAGAAATAAAACCATTCAGTTACTTGAGGGAGACCTGCCATCCCCGATAAATCCGCCCCGGGGTTGTGTCTTTTCTACCCGCTGCCCGCTGGCTGAGGATCGGTGCCGTAACGAACGACCTCAGATACAGGGAGACGCTACTCATACGGTAGCCTGCCTGAAAGCTGAAGCACTCTGAGGGTGATCACCCTGCGTTAACCAAAAGCCGGGGCAACCCGGCTTTATTGATCTGAGATGCTGCATTTTTTTCCGGCTAGCCTTCGCACACAACCCCGGGTGACCCGTTCATCCCCGGACAGAACCGGCATGCCGTTCCGTCGGTCAGTAAGTCACCGAAACGGATCGCCATGACGAACGTTTGCGGTCACGGTAAAGGGCCTGCGAGGAGGTACTGAGATACCGGCGTAAAAAAGAGACGTGCCGGGTGAGCGAACAATACAGGGAAAATCAGCAGGGAAGAGAGGGTATAAAAAGAAAGTTTTCATCGGTGGCCGGAAGAAGGGTAACCTCCGGCGGGACCGGGGTTACCTCGTTATCATTCACCGGATGACTGAACGATAATTACTCACGCCACAGAATATGGCACAGCTTATGATCTTTCTCCCGGCACAGTAATACGCGGGCAAAAATATCCGTCACCGGGTCAGCTTCGGTCTCACCGAGACCAATCACTACCTCAGCAAAAAAATCAGGGTTCAGGTCGAAATCGACGTGTTCCTGCCAGTCTTCGGCAGGGTCCAGTAATTCGGCACTACCACGCTCTTCAAACTGCAGGTTAAACAGAATGATATCAGCCGGTTCCAGGTTATCTCCTGCCAGCTCAAGAAAGATATCGTAAGCCTGCTCCAGCGTTTCATCTTCAGTAAGACGATTATTAAGATCCATGTTCAGCCTGTACTAATCAAAAGTGTATATGCGGCCTTTTTTACAGCAAAGGACTAAAGAAGTAAAACAGTCGTTCCAGAATCCGCCGCCAGTACGAGCGTTTCGCCCATTCTGCACCGCTCAGTCGTGTTGAACGTTCAATATAATCCTGCTGTACCAGGTCGACATCATTACCGAAATCACCATCATCCACTACCAGCGTGACCTCAAAATTCAGCCACAGACTACGCATATCCAGATTGACGGTGCCTACCAGACAAAGTTCACCGTCGATGAGCACACTTTTGGTATGCAGCAGCCCCTCAGAGAACTGATAAATTTTTACGCCTGCCTCCAGCAGTTCAGTAAAGAATGCCCGGCTTGCCCAGTCGACCAGCATGGAATCGTTCTTTTCAGGAACAATCAAGCGAACATCCACACCACGCAGAGCCGCAGTGCAGATAGCATGCAGCAGGTCATCACTGGGAACAAAATACGGCGTTGTCATGGTCAGTTGTTCACGAGCCGAATAAATAGCAGTGAGCAGGGCCTGATGGATCATATCTTCCGGAAAGCCCGGGCCGGAGGCGATAACCTGAATAATATGCCCGCTGGATTGCTCAAAGGGCATGACAACCTGGTCGGGTTGTGGCGGTAAAATCCGTTTCCCGGTTTCTATCTCCCAGTCACAGGAATAAACGATCCCCAGCGTGATCGCCACGGGGCCTTCCATGCGTGCCATCAGGTCGACCCATTGGCCGACACCGGCATCCTGTTTGAAAAAGCGTGGATCCACCAGATTCATACTGCCGGTATAGGCAATATAATTATCAATCAGTACGATTTTACGGTGTTGCCGCAGATCCATTCGTCGCAGGAACACCCTCAGCAAATTAACCTGTAAGGCTTCGACGACCTCGATACCCGCCTGACGAAACTTTTTAGGCCACGGGCTTTTGAAAAACTGCCGGCTGCCCGCGGAGTCCAGCATGAGTCGGCAGTGAACGCCCCGTTGTGCGGCGTCCATAAAGGCTTCGGCCACATCATCAGCCCGGCCCCCGGGCTGCCAGATATAAAACACCATCTCGATATTATGGCTGGCCTGACGGATATCGTTGACCAGCGACGCCATTACGTCATCCGGGTGCGTCAGTAACGTGAGCTGATTCCCACGCACACCGGCAATCCCGTGGCGATGTTCGCATAATTTAAACAGGGCGCTGGCAACATCGCTGGTGCGGGTCGCAAATATATGAGAAGACTTCCTTAACTCAGCCAGCCAGCGAGCGGTAGAGGGCCACATGGTTCTGGCCCGTTCTGCACGGCGTTTACCCAGATAGAGTTCACCGAAACTCAGATAAGCAATAATGCCGACCAGGGGCAGGATATAGATAATCAGCAGCCAGACCATAGAGGATGATACGGTTCTTCGCTTCATCAGGATCCGGAGGGTAACCCCTGCAATTAATAGCCAGTAGCCAAATAATAGTAACCCGTTGAGCAGGGAATAGAATGTCGTCATTAAATGGAAGTCCGGTTCACGCTTTCGTGTAATGAGTTTACGTTGAGTTCCGGTATTGTGAAACCTTTTCTAATCGGTCATTGGATCCCCGGGGCATTGGCGTATAATGCACCAATGACGCGGAAGAGGGTGGAACAATGAAAAAAAGCAGAAATGAAGTGGCCCGTTGGCGAATGGCCCGGCAGAAAAATCGCCGCAAGGTGCGCTGGCTGGAAGCGCAGTCACGCCGCTATACACGCATTATTGCTATCCGGCATCAGTTAGCCAAAAAGCAGCGAAGCTCCCTGCTGTTTATCCTTGCTAACCCGCCCGCAACTGTTAAACATTACTTCTGAGTTTTGCCGGAGGTTCAGTCCGTACTGGCAAACGGATGCACCGACTGATGGTGGAGTTATTGAAGGTGACGTACGGGACATGGACGATGCCAGGGGGAGCCGGGAGCTAAAACAATGTCATGGCATGGGTGTGCTGCTGATATAAGATTAAAAGATCGGGCAATAAATATTTCGTGTACCTCATAGTGTACCTTCTGTATTTTATTCCCGATGCTTTCATGCTAACCATTGGGTTTTTTAGCTTCGTCTTTTTCAGAACACCTGCTTAAAGGGTTTTACGGTAACGTTCTGGTAAACATTCGCCGCAACATAGGGGTCATCATTCGCCCAGGATTCCGCTTCTTCCAGTGAAGAGAACTCAGCGATCACCGTTGAACCCGTAAATCCGGCGGCCCCCGGGTCATTACTGTCAACCGCCGGCATTGGCCCGGCAATAATCAGTTTCCCCTCATCCCTCAGTAGCTGCAGACGCGCCAGATGCGCCGGTCTGACAGACAGCCTTTTTTCCAGTGAATCCGGGGTATCCTCTGCATAAATGACATATAACACGTTGATAATCTCTCAGGGCAACTGTTTGTAACCTTAACGGTAAGCTAACTCTGCAATCAGTGCAAATAAAATGACAGGGGGAGGACGGGCATTACTTATTGAAACTGATTGCTATTTGCATTTAGAATGGGGGCTTTCAAGAACTGACGCGATGGCTATGAGTACTTTGACCGAAGATTTTCCTAAACGTTTGCCGCTGTCTATGCTGGTTTCTGTCGCTCTTCATGGCGCGGTGATTGCAGGGCTCTTATTTGCGTCATTTCATCAGACTATGAATGTGCCGCCCGCACAAGCGGTAATAGATGTCTCTATGGTTGCCCCTGAAGTGCAACCTGAAGCGGCCAAATCACAGCCTCAGCCTGAACATCAGCCGGAAAAGCCGGTAGAGCCTGCAGAGGTCCCCCCGCAGCCCGCGCCGGAACCTCCGGTCGACAAGCCTGTACCGATAGAAAAGCCCAGGCCAGTGGTTAAACCCAAACCGGTGGTCAGAAAACCGCATGAAGTGAAGAAGCCGATCGTCAAACCTCACCATGAGGTGAAACCTGTCCGTGAGCCGGTGAAAGAGGCTAAACCGACACCGTCTGCCGTGCAGAATGATAATAACGCATTACAGACAAAAGCACAGACAGCCCCTGAAACGTCGAAATCGAATCAACACAGTATTTCTGACGGTAAGCCTCAGCCGCAGAACATTACGCTACCGGCTTATCCGGCCCGTGCTCTGGCTTTCCATCTCGAAGGACGGGTACAGGTACAATTTGATGTGGATAATGACGGCAGGGTCGTTAACGCACGCATTATCGATTCTCAGCCGAAGATGATGTTTGATCGCGAGGTGAGAATAGCAATGACGCGCTGGCGTTATAAAAGCGGCAGTCCCGGTACCGGCCTGAAGATGACGATTGTATTTAAGCTTGATGGCAGTTCATCCGTGGAATAATCGGAACAGAGCCTTATTACCGCAGAAAAAACGCCTGATAATTTCATCAGGCGTTTTGTTTGGCGGGGGTTGCCAGGTCAAAGCCTGGCAAAAAGCGCTAAGGAAACTGCTTATTGGCAATCATTTCATTCAGAGGACGTGACTTACCGTTTTCATCCACTGCGACATAGATAAAGACTGCCTCTGTGGTACAGTAACTTTTACCGATTGGCTCTGAAGAAACTTTTTTTACCCAGACTTCGACATTGATGGTAATCGAGCTGTTTCCTGTGCGGATACAATGGGCATGACAACTCACCACATCGCCGATAGCGACAGGCTTCATAAACGTCATCCCGTCAACGCGTACGGTCACCACCCGGCCATTAGCGATCTCTTTCGCCAGTATAGCCCCGCCCATGTCCATCTGCGACATCAGCCAGCCCCCGAAAATATCGCCGTTAGGATTGGTATCTGAGGGCATTGCCAGGGTGCGTAATACCATTTCACCGCGGGGCTGTCTAAGTGTTTCGGTCATACTTTTCTCTTTTATTCTTCGGTCTGTAAGGCCCGGTTATTTCTCTTCACGAGGCAGGTGACGCCAGATATACAATCCGCTGAACAGCGTAAATAATAGTGTCAGTGCGGTCAGGCCGAAGACTTTGAAATTCACCCAAAGCGATTCCGGCAGCCAGAAAGCCACATAAATATTGATCAGGCCACAGATAAAGAAAAACAGAGCCCAGGCAATATTTAACCGGCGCCAGACCGCTGACGGTAACACCAGTTCTTTACCCAGCATCGACTGAATAAGTGGTGTTTCCATCCACCACTGACTGAACAGCAGTGCGGCAGCAAAGAGGGTGTAGATAACGGTGACTTTCCATTTGATAAAGTCATCATTATGGAAAATCAGCGTCAGCGACCCGAAAACGGTGACCAGAACGAACGTAATAATGGTCATTTTTTCCAGTTTACGATACACCACCCAGCTGACAACCAGCGCGATAGCTGTTGCCGCAATGAGCGCACCGGAAGCAACGAAAATGTTATAGAGCTTATAAAAGACAAAAAAGACCACAAGGGGCAGAAAGTCGAGTAATTGTTTCATAGCAGGTCCGGTAATACGGCTTACCAGGTAAGCCGGAAATTAAAAACAGACGTTATCGTAAGAGCATATACGCACGGTAAAGATAGATAACCAATGCGGCCGATAATAAATTGCCTAACGCGGTAATAATTAAGGAAGAGAAGGCAACAGGTAAACTGGTCATCGAAGAGAAGAGAATAATCAGGATAACTTTCGCCAGTAGCCAGCAGATCACCGCCGGTGCCAGTACTTTAAAATTCTTCCAGGCGAGGGGCACACTCTGTTTCATGCTGCCGATAAGACCGGCCTGTTTCTGACTCAGTAGCACCGGGGAGAAGGAGAAAAGGATCGTTAACAGGATCCCCGGCACCAGCAGTACCATAAACCCGAGCTGGACAATCAGGGTCACCAGAAACGTCTGGATCAGCAATGCAGGCAGAAAACCCAGCGATCCGCCGATAGCCGTCAGGGCACTCAGTTGCTTTCCTGCAGAAACCGCCGGCAGCAGGATCAGCATACCTCCCAGTAACAGCGTGTTGCCAATCAATGCCGCAAGAGTGCTAACGGCAGAGCTATGCAGTAATATTTTTTGTTGTTCGGGTGACATCCCCTGCAACAGGCTGATCAGTGACCCGGTACTGTCACTGTTCTGAGCCAGTACAGATAACTCATCGGGGCCCGGAGCAAAAACAGTGCTCAGGATCACAGTGACAAACGCACTGACCAATGAAATCAGAACGATTGTTTTTAACTGGTGGCGCAAAAAATTTGCGGTATCACGGTATAACGAGCTGGCCGTGAGAGACATGAACACTCCTTTGGAAAACAAATGGATTAACCGTCTGATTGTACATGTTTAGCTTCCTTTCCGGCACCCCGACTTACATAACTTTCGGATCTAATCATTACAGAGAATGCTCTGACATTCCTCCGGTGCGTATCTGTGCCTCACAACGCCATTTACTTTCGCGGACAGTTTTTATGAAAAAAAGGTCATTAATAAATTCCGGAAAAATTGATCTAAATCAAGGCTATGTTTTTTAAGGTTTTTTTTGTGAAGTAAACGAATGATTTTCTCGATAAATCACGTTAAATATAGGAACCATAAAGGGAAGTTGAAACATTGTTCATCTTTATAAAACTAAAAAAGCAAAGCGCGTACCTAAGAGGAGTGGCTATGAAACTGGCAAAAATTGGCTTACTGATGGCAGCATTATTACCCGCCGTGGCATCAGCGCATCAGGCCGGAGATTTCTTTATCAGAGCAGGCAGTGCAACCGTCCGTCCGACCGGGGGTTCTGATAATGTTTTAGGGATGGGTGGCTTTGATGTCAGTAACAATACACAGCTGGGTCTGACATTTACTTATATGGCGACCGATCATATCGGTGTGGAATTACTGGCAGCGACACCTTTCCGTCATAAAGTCGCTCTCGGACCGACCGGTACCCTGGCAACCGTTCACCAGCTCCCGCCAACACTGATGGCACAGTACTACTTCCTGGATAACAGCTCTAAATTTCAGCCTTATGCGGGTGTTGGTGTGAACTATACCGCATTCTTCAATAACAAATTTAATGATACCGGTCGTGACAGTGGTCTGACGGATCTGAGTCTGAAGAATTCATGGGGTGTAGCAGGGCAGGTCGGTATGGATTATCAGCTTAACCAGCACTGGATGCTGAATGCCTCACTGTGGTACATGAATATCGATACTAAAGTCCGGTTCAAAGCGGCTGGTGAGCAACAAAGCATTAATACTAACATCAATCCGTGGGTATTCTTCCTGGGTGCAGGTTACACCTTCTGATAACTCCCTGTGGAACCCGGAAAATAAAAAAGGCCGTCAGACGGCCTTTTTTGATGGCAGCGGGTTCCGCTACTTAATCTGCATATTATTCACAACGGAGACTACGCCCGGTATTCTGCGTGCAACATCGACTGCACGGCTGGCTACCTGAGGCGAGGACACAAAACCGCTCAGTTGTACGCGGCCTTTGAATGTTTCAACATTAATCTCAGTTGATTTCAGCTCCTTAGTATCCAGCAGCTGAGCTTTAACTTTCGTAGTTATTACCGTGTCATCAATGTAGCCACCGGTACCTTCTTTCGTTGGTGTTGGCGCACAGGCTGCAAGTGATAATGCAACCACGGATGCCATAACAGCGCTGGCTAAAACCTTAACAAACTTCATTTAATGCCTCCCTGTATCATGGTTATGATCAACCGGAAATCTTCCGGCATAAGTAAGTTTAACCGCATTCCCGGGAACTACCAATTTTAAACGTAAAAGGCACCGGAGTGCCTTTTACGCTCTCAGGAGACGTTCTGTCGGGTGGCCGCTTTCAGTGACGCAGCAAACCCGGTCAGCTTATCCAGCATGACCGACGGCTCGTGCTGGTGGGTTTCGATGATTTTTACCACCGCCGACCCCGAAATAGCCCCGGCAGCCCCGGCCTGCAAGACCTCACGGACCTGTCCGGCTTTGGAAATACCGAATCCCTGGATAGGCGGAGCCGCATGATATTCCTTCAGTTTCACGATCAGATGCTCTAAAGGCGCTGATCTGCTGTTCTCGGCGCCAGTCACCCCGGCGCGTGAAAGCAGATAGGTATAGCCGCGCCCGTGGGAAGCAATCTCGCGGAGTAAATCATCACTGGCATTTGGCGGGCAGATAAAAATAGGCGCGATCTCATGGCGCATTGCTGCCTGACGGAAGGGCTGAGATTCTTCAACCGGCACATCGGCAACCAGAACAGAATCCACCCCGGCGTCCCGGCAACGGGAATAGAAGGCATCGATACCCGGGCGGAAGATCAGGTTTGCATAAATCAGTAAACCGATAGGCAGGTCAGGATACTTGCTGCGAACCCGGGTGATGATATCGAAACATTTTTCGGTATTCATCCCCGCATTCAGGGCGCGCAGGTTAGCGGCCTGGATGGTCGGACCGTCCGCCAGCGGATCAGAAAACGGAAAGCCCAGCTCCAGAGCATCCGCACCTCCCGCCACCAGGGCGTCAATAATGTCCAGAGAAGACTCAAAGGAAGGGTCACCCAGGGTGACAAAAGGGACAAAAGCACCTTCACCTTTCGCGGAAAGTTGCTTAAAAAGTTCAGAATAACGTTCCATCAGAATTCTCCACGCTGCTTCAGGATGTCATGCACGGTAAAAATATCTTTGTCGCCACGTCCTGAGAGGTTAACGACCAGCAATTGCTCTTTTTCCGGATTATCTCTGGCCATTTTCAGAGCATGAGCAAGGGCGTGTGAAGATTCCAGGGCCGGAATAATCCCTTCATGGCGGGATAACTCTTTAAATGCGTCAATGGCTTCATCATCGGTGACAGACACGTAATCCGCACGGCCAATACTGTTCAGCCAGGCGTGTTGCGGACCGACTGACGGGAAGTCCAGCCCGGCGGAGATGGAGTAAGATTCCTCAATCTGGCCATCTTCGGTCTGCATCATCGGGGCTTTCATCCCGAAGTAAATCCCGGTTTTACCGTATTTCAGGGGGGCACCGTGCTGGCCTGACTCTATTCCGAGACCGGCGGGTTCAACACCAATCAGACCGACGGACGTTTCATCAATAAAATCGGCAAACATCCCAATCGCGTTAGAACCGCCACCGACACAGGCAATCACCGCATCCGGCAGACGTCCTTCGTGCTCCAGGATCTGCTGCCGGGTTTCTTCTCCAATCATCCGCTGAAATTCGCGCACGATCGTCGGGTAAGGATGCGGGCCGGCGGCCGTCCCCAGCATATAGTGAGCCGTCTCGTAACTGCCTGACCAGTCACGTAAGGCTTCATTACAGGCGTCTTTTAGGGTGGCTGACCCGCTATGCACCGGGATCACTTCTGCACCCATCAAACGCATACGGAAAACGTTAGGTGACTGACGTTCAACGTCTTTAGCGCCCATATAAATACGGCATTTCATGCCCAGCAGGGCACAGGCCAGTGCTGAGGCGACACCATGCTGTCCCGCGCCGGTTTCAGCGATAATTTCGTTCTTCCCCATCCGTTTTGCCAGCAGTGCCTGACCGAGTACCTGGTTAGTTTTATGAGCTCCGCCGTGCAAGAGATCTTCGCGTTTCAGGTAAAGGCGGGTACGTGTGCCCCGGGTCAGATTACGGCACAGCGTAAGTGCGGTCGGACGGCCGGCATAATTCTTCAGTAATCCGGTGAATTCGGCCTGAAACTCAGGGTCGCGCTGGGCACTGACAAACGCTTCTTCAAGCTGGCTGAGCGCCGGCATCAGGATCTGCGGAACATACATTCCGCCAAATTCGCCAAAATAAGGGTTCAGTAACGTCATAACTCAATTTCCTGTGTCGTCAGAATGACGAATCTTAATTTAGTAAGCCCGTAATTGTTGGAATACGTCTGCCAGTTTGTCTGCATCTTTGATGCCCGGGGCCTGTTCAACGCCTGAATTAATATCCAGGCCGGCACAGCCGGTATCCGCGGCCGCAGCACAGTTCTCAGGGGTGATCCCCCCGGCCAGCATGACATTGTGCAGCTCCTGGCCTTTCAGTAATGACCAGTCGAAGCACTGACCGCTGCCGCCTTTGCCATGATCAAACAGATAACGGTCCACATAGGGCAGGTCGCGTGCCGGTAAATGATCACTGATGCTGAATGCTTTCCAGATGGCGACGTTGTCCGGCAGCAACCGGCGCAGGCGGGCTATCATGTCGGCATCTTCCTCTCCGTGCAGTTGCACCGCACTCAGGGACAGACGGCGGGCGATACCGGCGATGTGTTCCGGTGTATCATTACGGAAAACACCCACGAATTTCAGCGGCGCAGCCCGGGTGAGTTCTGCGGCCTGTTGTTCGGTAACCTGGCGCGGTGAACCGGCGGCAAAAATGAATCCGCCGTAAACGGCACCGTGCGTATAGGCTGCTTTGACATCTTCAGGCCGTGTCAGGCCACAGACCTTATTATCGCCGGTCAGGACGCGACGCACCGCCATGCCCAGATCATCTTCAGACATCAGGGATGATCCGATCAAAAAGCCCCCCGCATAATGCTGTAATTCACGGATTTGAGCATAGTCGTAGATACCGGACTCACTGATGACGATAGCGTCTTCAGGTAACTGCGGGGCGAGCTGACGGGTTTTTTCCAGGTCAATTGACAGGTCGCGCAGGTCACGGTTATTGATCCCGGCCACACGGGGTTTCAGTACCCGCGCGCGTTCGAGTTCTTCCTGATTACTGACTTCGGTCAGGACCCCCATATTCAGGGAGTGAGCGACCTCAGCCAGCTCACGGTATTGCTGGTCATCCAGTACCGATAGCATCAGTAATATGGCATCTGCCTGATAATGGCGAGCCAGGTAGATCTGGTAGGGATCAATAATAAAATCTTTGCACAATACCGGCTGGGTGGTCGCCTGACTCACGATAGGCAGGAAATCAAAGCTGCCCTGGAAATATTTTTCATCAGTCAGCACCGATACCGCGGACGCATATTCGCGGTAGACCCCGGCGATAGTGGCCGGGTCAAAATCCTCACGGATCAACCCTTTTGATGGCGATGCTTTTTTACATTCCAGAATAAAGGCGCTTTTTTCACGCTGCAGAGCCTGATAAAAATTGCGGGAAGAAGGTGCCAGAGCATCCCTGAACGTTTCCAGGGGCTGTTTTTGCTTACGTTCGGCAACCCAGATGGCTTTATCGGCAACAATTTTCTCTAAAACGGTACCCTTCATGGTTATCCTCTTGCAGCCAGTGCGGTGACACAGTCATAAGCCCGTCCGCTACGGAGGGTTGCAATGGCCTGTTCAGCATTGTGGCGTAAATCTTCATGACCAAACAGTTTCATCAGCATGGCGACATTGATAGCAATGGCATGTTCATGCGCTGTCTGCCCTTTACCCTGCAGCAGTTGACGCAAAATGTCACGGTTTTCTCCGGGCGTTCCGCCGGCCAGGGAATCCTGCGAATGGAAATCCAGACCAAAATCCGGCGGACTGACCTCATAGCGGGTGATTTCCCCGTCGCGCAATTCGGCCACCAGAGTGCTGCTGTGGACTGCAATTTCATCCATTCCTCCGCCATGAACCACGGCAGCGCGGTGATACCCTAACATCCGCAGGGTTTCAGCCACCGGTTGCAGTAACTGCGGGCTGTAAACGCCGATCAGTGCCAGCGGAGGGCGGGCCGGGTTAATTAACGGCCCGAGCACATTAAACAATGTGCGTGTCTGCAGTTGTTTACGCACAGGCATCGCATACCGGAAGCCGCTGTGGTACTGCGGGGCAAACAGGAAGCAGAGGTTATCTTCATCCAGGGCCTGACGGGCGGTTTCCGGGGGCATGTCCAGGTTGATGCCAAAGGCCGCCAGTAAATCGGAAGAGCCAGACTTACTGGAGACACTGCGGTTTCCATGTTTGGCAACTTTCAGGCCACAGGCCGCAGCAACAAACGCACTGGCGGTGGAAATATTAATACTGTTGCTGCCGTCGCCGCCGGTACCCACAATGTCAGCGAAGGGGTAATCAGGGCGCGGAAAGTTCCGCGCGTTGGCCAGCAGGGCGGTTGCGGCCCCGGCAATCTCCGGGGGAGTTTCCCCGCGGACTTTCATGGCTATCAGAGCGGCCCCCAGTGAGACCGGGTCCATTTCTCCGGTGACGATAGCAGAGAATAGCTGTTCACTCTCTGCCTGGCTGATGATTTTGCCCTGATAGAGTTGTTCCAGAATTTGTTGCATATCCTTGTCCTTAATCGCTAAGCGCCCATACCAGGGTTTGTTCCAGAAGCTTTGCTCCCTGCGTGGTCAGAATTGACTCAGGGTGGAACTGGAAGCCGCAGACTTTGTCCTTATCATGACGAACGGCCATGACCATTCCGTTAAAGGTCGCGTTAACCGTGACGTCTGCCGGGATGCTACTGCCGACCAGCGAGTGGTAACGGGCAACCGGTAAAGGATTCGGTAAGCCACTGAACATATGTTGTCCGTCATGGCTGATGGCAGAGGCTTTACCATGCAGGATCTCCCCGGCCTGACCCACCACGCCGCCGTAACTTTCGACGATCGCCTGATGGCCAAGACAGATACCGATAATCGGAACCTTGCCGCGCATGGCTTTCAGCAGGGCGGGCATGCTGCCGGCATCCGCAGGGGCGCCAGGCCCCGGGGATAACATCAGTACCGGGTTTTCCATAGTGCGCAGGCGTTCTGTCAGCGTTTCCACCGGCAGGTTATTACGGTAAACCATGACCCGGTGGCCGAACGTGCGCAACTGGTCGACCAGGTTGTAGGTAAAGGAATCAAAGTTATCCAGCAGTAAAATATCAGCCATCAGAAAATCTCCTTACATTGATGGGCTGTTGCGATGGCTCGTAGCACCGCACGCGCTTTATTACGACTTTCGTCTGCTTCTGCCTGAGGTATGGAATCCAGCACGACACCGCCCCCGGCCTGGACGGTTGCAATACCGTCTTCCACATAAGCAGAACGGATCACAATGCAGGTATCAAAATCTCCGGTTCCGGTGAAGTAACCTACAGCCCCGCCGTAGGAACCCCGGCGTGTGCCTTCTGACTCAGCAATAAGCTGCATCGCACGGACTTTCGGAGCTCCGCTCAGGGTACCCATGTTCATCACCGCGCGGTATGCATGCAGTACATCAAGATCTTCACGGAGCTTGCCGATGACGCGGGAGACCAGATGCATCACAAATGTATAGCGGTCGACTTTGGTCAGATCGGCGACATGCCGGCTGCCCGGCACGCAGATGCGCGCAAGATCATTACGCGCCAGGTCAACCAGCATCAGATGCTCTGCCAGTTCTTTATGATCGGTACGCATTTCCAGTTCAATACGGCTGTCCAGGTCACGGTCCAGTTCACCGGCCGCATTACGTCCGCGCGGACGGGTACCGGCGATCGGGTAAATCTCTATCTGCCGCGTGGTGGCGGAATATTTCAGTGAGCTTTCCGGGGATGCGCCAAACAGCGTGAAATCCTGATCCTGCATAAAAAACATATAAGGACTTGGGTTGCTGTTTTTCAGGGTCTCATACGCGGCCAGGGGGGACGGGCAGGGCAGAGAAAAACGGCGGGAAGGCACGACCTGGAAAATTTCGCCGATGCGGATGGCATGCTGCAGTTTAGTGACAACGTCACAATAAACCTCATCGCTCTGATTACAGCTCAGGGACATTTGCTCCACTTTCTGAGCTACCGGCGTGGCCGAAGGTTGTAACATTTGCTGATGCAACTGGTGGACGCGTTGTTGCAGACGTTCAAATTCGCTCACCGACGGGGTAAAGACACTGGCCTGCACCCGCGAGGTGCGTGACTGGTGATCAATGACCAGTAAGGTTTCGGCCAGGTAAAAACAATAGTCCGGGCAACGCTGTTCATTGGTCAGTTCCGGCAGAGTTTCAAACCCGGCGACCAGGTCATAAGCAAATAACCCGCCCAGCATTACCGCTTCGCGTTGTTTCGGGTCACTGTGGATCAGTGTCGGGATCAGCCGCAGAGCATCCATTACGGATACTGATTTCAGGCGGGAGTCTTCGTCCTGTAACGGGTCAATCGGCGGAAAGATCAGTTCCCGGCCATCGGGCCTGACGCAGATTTCCACGTCCTGAGGCAGAGCAGCATCCAGCAGGGGAAGCAGGCTGGCCCCGTTTTCAGACAAGGCCTGTACGGTCACGGTACGACCGAATGCAGTGATCCGTAAAGCACTGTCAGTGATCAGCAAGCTTTGCAGATTATTTTTACTGTCGACATCGGCAGATTCCAGCAACAGAGTTGCCGGACGTGCACCGCAGAGCTGGTTGAAAAGTGCTGCCGGGTCATCACGGTACGGGGCATCACCGGTAATCAGTTTTAAATCGGGTTTTGCTGTAGCCATTGTTGTTTCTCTGAATTCTATCCAAAAAAAAGCCCGCGATGAGCGGGCCCTGAAATCTGCACTGTGTTGACTGCCGGGTGCACGAAAACATCGCCCTGTTATGGGAGAGTCATACGCCACCAGCGGAGAGAGTGAATTGCCGTCATACACATGAGAAGTATCCTTATCTGAACTTGCGTACTAGTTAACTAGTTCACTGTCGTATTGTCAATACATCTTTTGCAGTTATTGCTAAAATCACGGGTATCCGCCCGGACAACCGATAGCATGGAGTAAATTTGACAGACAGAACGGCGTTTAATTTGTATGACCTGCATAGCCACACAACAGCTTCCGATGGCCTGTTAACCCCGGAGGCGCTGGTGCTGCGTGCCCATGAGCGGGGCGTTAATATTCTGGCGATCACGGACCATGACACCACGGAGGGGATTGCACCGGCGAAAGAGGCCATCGCCCGTCATGGGTTGCCTCTGGCGCTGATCACCGGGGTTGAGATCTCGACCCGCTGGCAGAACCATGAAATTCATATCGTTGGCCTGGGGATGGATATTGACCATCCGGCTATCTGTGCGTTGCTGGACAGTCAGCGACAAAAACGTCAACAGCGTGCACAGGAAATAGCCGAACGGCTGGAGAAGGCCGGTATTCCCGGAGCGCTGGAGGGCGCACGCAGACTTGCCGGCGAGGGTGAAATCACCCGTGGTCATTTTGCCCGCTTTCTGGTGGAGTGCAATAAAGCCGATACCATTGCCAAAGTTTTTAAAAGTTATCTGGCGCGCGGTAAAACCGGATACGTCCCTGCACAATGGTGTACAATTGAACAGGCTATTGAAGCCATTCAGCTTTCCGGTGGCAGGGCGGTGGTGGCCCACCCCGGACGTTACCAGTTATCCACGAAATGGCTGAAACGTTTGCTGCAATTTTTTGCTGAGGCTGGCGGTGATGCGATGGAGGTGGCGCAATGTCAGCAGCCCCCGAACGAACGCCAGCAACTCGCCCTGTATGCACAGGAATACGGACTCGCCGCCTCCCAGGGCTCTGATTTTCATCAGCCCTGTGCGTGGATAGAACTGGGCAGAAACCTCTGGTTACCTGCCGGTGTTGAAGCCCTTTGGCTGCGTTTTCCGCACATTCAAAATAACGCACCGGTTAAATCCGGTGCCGGGAGTGAAGTATGAGTCAGTTTTTTTATATCCATCCGGAAAACCCGCAACCCCGGCTGATAAGCCAGGCGGTGGACTATCTGAATAAGGGCGGCGTGATCGTCTACCCGACGGATTCCGGTTATGCACTGGGATGTCGCCTGGAAGATAAATCCGCGATGGAGCGTATTTGCCGGTTACGTCAGCTGGATGGGAACCATCATTTCACACTGATGTGCCGTGACTTGTCTGAGTTATCGGTTTACGCCCAGGTCGATAACAGTGCATTCCGTCTGATCAAAAATAATACCCCCGGGTGCTATACCTTTTTACTGAAAGCTACCAAAGAAGTGCCGCGCCGCTTAATGAACGAAAAGCGGAAGACCATCGGTCTGCGGGTGACAGCCCATCCGGTGGCTCAGGCTCTGCTTGAAGCGCTGAATGAACCGCTGATGTCGACCACACTGATGTTACCTGGCAATGAGTTTGCAGAGTCGGACCCGGAAGACATTCAGGACAGTATCGGTAAGCAGGTCGATCTCATCCTGAACGGAGGCACTATTGGTCAGCAACCCACCACCGTAGTCGATCTCACCGGTCCTGCGCCGGAAGTGATCCGTGTCGGCAGCGGTGATCCGGCCCCGTTCAGTTAAGAGCCGTGCGGGGGCAACCCATGCCCGCGCCACAGGTACGGCCCGATAAATAACGTTACATTAGGGCCGCCATCCTGTATAATGGCAGTGGTTTTTTACGTAAGTATTTGATTTTTAAATTAAATACACCCTAACCCTGAGGCCTGGGAAGGCGACAGTGAGGCTGCTCAATGAGCGAAAAGTTACAAAAAGTTTTAGCACGTGCCGGGCACGGTTCCCGACGTGAAATCGAATCTGTTATCTCCGCAGGTCGGGTCAGTGTTGATGGTAAAGTTGCCACACTGGGTGACCGCGTTGATACGAATACCGCGCTTAAAATTCGTATTGACGGGCACCTTGTCCGGGTGGCTGAAAGCGCGTCTCAGGTATGCCGTGTTCTGGCGTACTACAAACCGGAAGGTGAGCTCTGTACCCGCAATGATCCTGAAGGTCGCCCGACGGTGTTTGATCGTCTGCCACGACTGAACGGTGCCCGCTGGATAGCGGTCGGTCGTCTTGATGTGAATACCTGCGGTCTGTTGCTGTTCACCACTGACGGTGAACTGGCGAACCGGCTGATGCACCCGAGCCGTGAAGTTGAACGCGAATACGCCGTGCGTGTTTTTGGCCAGATTGATGATGATAAAATCCGTCAGTTAAGCTTAGGCGTACAACTTGAAGATGGTCCTGCGGCCTTTAAAACCCTGAAGTTCGGGGGCGGTGAAGGGCTTAACCAGTGGTATAACGTTACCCTGACAGAAGGTCGTAACCGTGAAGTCCGCCGGTTATGGGAAGCCGTGGGTGTCCAGGTTAGTCGCCTGATCCGTGTCCGTTATGGCGATATTCCTCTGCCGAAAGGATTACCCCGCGGTGGTTACACAGAGATGGACCTGACCTCAGTGAACTATCTTCGCCAGCTGGTGGGAATGCCTGATGAGACTGAAACGAAGCTTGCGGTGGAGAAGGATCGTCGTCGTACCAAAGCGAACCAAATCCGTCGAGCCGTGAAACGACATACTCAGGTCAGTAGTAATGGCAATGGGCGTCGTTCCACCCAGGGACGTCCGGGTTCGGGCCGTCCGGGGTCAGCAAAGCCGGTTTCTAAACGTAATAAAGGACAGGGCTGATTTTTCAGCGTTAGTCAGACTAAGACCCCGCGACTGCGGGGTTTTTTTATCTATTCCGCCGGGCCGGCTTTTCTGCCGGGCTGAGCATCAAAACTGATACCTGTTTTCCCCAGGCTTTCATCACTCATCAGATACAGGTAGACCGGCATAATATCGGCCGGGGTTTTCAGGCGCGCAGCATCCTCTTCAGGAAAAGCGCTGGCACGCATCGAGGTACGTGTCCCCCCCGGGTTGATACAGTTGACCCGCAACGCAGTCTCCTTATATTCGGCTGCCAGTACCTGCATCATCCCTTCGGTGGCAAATTTGGAAACGGCATAGGTTCCCCATCCGGCCCGTCCTTCACGGCCGACACTCGATGTGGTAAAGACCAGCGACGGTGCGGGTGCCGTAAGCAATTGAGGCAGCAGGGCCTGGGTCAGGAAAAACGTCGTATCCAGGTTCACTTTCATGACCTGTGACCACTCTGCCGGCGGAATGTCCGCCATCGGCTGAAGGGTGCCGAGGATGCTGGCATTATGCAGAACACCGTCTAATTGCGGGGTGAGTGCGGCAACTTCCGCGGCAAATTGCCGGCAGTCTTCCGGGGTTGCGGTCGCAAAATCCAGTACCAGTACCGGCGCAGGTGTCAGTCCCGCGGCGGCAATATCGTCACGGACCTGATTGAGCTTTTGGCGGTTTCTGCCAGCCAGCAGTACCCTGGCCCCCTGACGGGCGAACGTCAGGGCCGCTTCGCGACCTATGCCGTCTGAGGCACCGGTGACCAGAAGGGTACGATTTTTCAACACGTTGGTTTGTTGCTGAGCATTCACAGGCGGGTCCTTTGTTTTTAAAATTTCATGCAGTTATGCCGAAAATTATCCTATGGTACACTAAGATAACATGCTGTTAATTTCCAGCTTAGCGGCCGGTTTCTGCGCCCCTCAGTGCGTCAGGCCGGTCAGGAAAACATGCGTTTAACCGAAATTGACTAAGGTGGACTGAGTGAGTTTTATTGCAGAATATGGATTATTTTTAGCGAAAATTGTCACTGTTGTCGTTGCTATTATTGCGCTGGCAGTGGCCATTGTGAGCCTGTCTTCCCGTAAAAAAGGGGGACAAGGCCAGCTTCAGTTAGGGCACCCGGGGGAGGATTACCAGACCCTGAAACAGACTCTGGCGGTCGCGAAACTGCCGGAGCATGAACAAAAACTGTTCCTGAAAGCGGAAAAAAAACAGCGCAAAGAAAAAGCTAAAGCCGATAAGGCGAAGGCCAAACAGGGGCTTAGTGAAGAGAGTAAAAACACCCTGTTCCTGCTGGATTTTAAAGGCAGCATGGATGCGGGGGAAGTAGCCTCATTGCGTAAAGAAATTTCTGCTGTATTGTCGGTGGCTTCTGCCGGAGATGAAGTGTTGTTACGTCTGGAAAGTCCGGGCGGAGTCGTGCATGGCTATGGCCTGGCGGCATCACAGTTGCAACGCCTTCGTGATCACAATATTCCCCTGACGGCTGTGGTCGACAAGGTGGCCGCCAGCGGCGGTTATATGATGGCCTGTGTCGCGTCACGGATCATTGCGGCGCCGTTTGCTATTATCGGCTCTATCGGGGTCGTTGCACAGGTGCCTAACTTCAACCGGTTGCTGAAACGCAATGACATTGATATTGAGCTCCACACGGCCGGACAATATAAACGCACTCTGACGCTGCTGGGTGAGAATACGGAAGAAGGGCGCGAGAAATTCCGTGAAGACCTGAACGAAACGCATCAGTTGTTTAAATCGTTTGTTCATCAGATGCGCCCGGGGCTGGATATTGATTCAGTAGCCACCGGTGAACACTGGTATGGTCGTCAGGCGCTGGAAAATGGCCTGGTGGATGAAATCGCCACCAGTGATGAAGTGATTATCCGCCAGATGGATAAGTTTACTATCCTGTCGGTCAGCTACAGTAAAAAGAAAAGCATCATTGAGCGTTTCACTCAGAGCGGTGCGCAGGTCGCTGAACGTATGCTCCAGAAATGGTGGCAACGTGGTGAAAAACCGCTACTTTAAAGGGTAGTCAGTGGCTCTGATACCGAAAAATGACCCCGGGATTTCCCGGGGTCATTGTTTCAGACGGTAGCGTGATGATAAGTTCAGCGTCAGAAACTTAAACACGTTAAACACTGCGGTGGTCTGACGTGTCGGTAAGCCCTGTGCATCGGTGAACAGTGGGCCGCTGAACATCAGGAGTCCGTTCTTTTCATCTACGCCTGTCACCTGCATTGCCGAAAAGTAGTCATCATGGCCGGTCATTGATTGATTAGCGATGTTGAGCAGCGCTGTTTTATCTATATATTCAGGGTGTTCAGACATTGTTTTCCTCACTTGAGATAAAGTCATGGCAAAGAGTGTGGGTATTGTAAGCGGTTTGACCGGGCACCACAAAAATTTTGCTGGTGCAGACGGGCGGAAATTTGTCAGGATGCTAATAAAGTTGCGTCTCAAATTTTATCAGGTAGAGTGTGGACGATTTGCGAATCAGGGAGCCCGCTTCACGACCGGCCGGGGAACTAAAGTAAAAGATTATTTTAATCATACTGTTATTTCCGGGCTATTATCAGTTATCAATGGATCATGGCGTGAACTGCGGGAGTCAGCAGCAAGTAGCGTTGTTGCAAATCAGGGGAGTTCTCCTCTCCCGTTCTTCAGGACGTTTTTATTAGGTAAAGTTATCTATGGGTAAAGCACTCGTTATTGTTGAGTCACCGGCAAAGGCTAAAACTATTAATAAATACCTTGGCAGTGGCTTTGTCGTTAAGTCCAGCGTAGGTCATATTCGGGACCTGCCGACCAGCGGGTCTCTGGCTAAGAAGACGGCAGAAGCCGGTAAAGCCAAAACAGCAAAGTCAGGAAAAAAAGACGAGAAGGCCGCTCTGGTGAACCGCATGGGTGTCGATCCATGGCACAACTGGGAAGCCAACTACCAGATTTTACCGGGTAAAGAAAAAGTCGTTTCTGAATTACAAACCCTGGCAGCGGATGCTGACCATATTTATCTCGCAACGGATTTGGACCGCGAAGGAGAGGCGATTGCCTGGCACCTGCGTGAGGTCATCGGTGGAGACGATTCGCGCTTCAGCCGCGTTGTGTTTAACGAGATCACTAAGAATGCGATCCGTCAGGCCTTTGAAGAGCCGGGTGAACTGAATATCGATCGTGTTAATGCCCAGCAGGCACGTCGCTTTATGGACCGTGTGGTCGGCTACATGGTGTCGCCTCTGTTGTGGAAAAAAGTTGCGCGCGGTTTATCCGCCGGTCGCGTTCAGTCAGTTGCTGTGCGGCTGGTGGTAGAGCGTGAGCGTGAAATCAAAGCCTTTGTCCCGGAAGAATATTGGGAAGTTGATGCCCGGCTGAATACCCCGCAGGGGACCGAGCTGCTGATGCGTGTATCGCATCATCACGACAAAGCCTTCCGCCCGGTCAATAAAGAGACGACCCGGGCCGCTGTCGCTGAACTGGAAAAAGCGACGTATCAGGTCACGGAGCGGGAAGATAAACCCACCAGCAGTAAGCCTGGCGCACCTTTTATTACTTCAACGTTGCAACAGGCGGCGAGTACCCGTCTGGGCTACGGTGTAAAGAAAACCATGATGCTGGCGCAGCGACTCTATGAGAGCGGCCACATCACGTATATGCGTACGGATTCCACCAACCTGAGCCAGGACGCGATTGAAATGGCCCGGGGGTATATTGACGGTAATTTCGGTAATAACTACCTGCCGGAAAAGGCCAATATTTATACCAATAAAGATAATTCTCAGGAAGCGCACGAAGCTATCCGTCCGTCTGACGTCAATGTGCTTGCCGAACAACTGAAAGACATGGAAGCAGACGCGCAGAAGTTATATCAGCTGATCTGGCGTCAGTTCGTCGCCTGTCAGATGGTTCCGGCGAAATATGACTCCACCACTCTGACCGTGATGGCGGGGGATTATCGTCTGAAAGCGAAAGGACGTACGTTGCGCTTTGATGGCTGGACGCGTGTCATGCCGGCATTACGCAAAAACGATGATGATCTGACGCTGCCGGCCATTGAGGTAGGTGATGCACCTGCGCTGCTGGAAGTGCTGCCTGCACAGCATTTTACTAAGCCTCCGGCCCGTTTCAGTGAAGCTTCGCTGGTACGTGAGCTTGAAAAACGGGGCATTGGCCGTCCTTCGACCTATGCCTCTATCATCTCTACCATCCAGGACCGTGGCTATGTCCGGGTCGAAAGCCGTCGTTTCTATGCAGAAAAGATGGGTGAAATTGTTACCGATCGTCTGGAAGCTAATTTCCGCGAATTGATGAATTATGATTTCACCGCACGTATGGAAGATAACCTCGATCAGGTAGCGAATGATCAGGCCGAATGGCGTGCGGTGCTGGATCATTTCTTCACGGACTTCAGTGATCAATTGCAGAAAGCAGATAAGGATCCTGAAGAAGGAGGCATGCAACCGAACCAGATGGTGCTGACCTCTATCGAATGTCCGACCTGTCAGCGGCATATGGGTATTCGTACCGCCACCACCGGGGTTTTCCTGGGCTGTTCCGGGTATGCGCTGCCGCCGAAAGAGCGCTGTAAGCAGACCATTAACCTGATCCCTGAAAATGAAGTTCTTAATATTCTGGAAGGGGACGATGCGGAAACTAACGCTTTGCGTGCGCGTCCGCGCTGCCAAAAATGCGGTACCGCTATGGACAGCTACCTGATCGATGAAAAGCGCAAACTGCATGTCTGTGGTAATAACCCTTCCTGTGACGGGTATGAAATCGAAGAGGGTGAATTCCGTATTAAAGGCTATGACGGCCCGGTGGTGGAATGCGAAAAATGTGGCAGCGAAATGCACCTGAAAATGGGACGTTTCGGTAAATACATGGCCTGTACCAACGACGAGTGTAAGAATACCCGTAAAATCCTTCGTAACGGCGATGTTGCTCCGCCGAAAGAAGACCCGGTACCTTTACCTGAACTTGCCTGCGAAAAGTCTGACGCCTATTTTGTGCTGCGTGACGGGGCTGCCGGTATTTTCCTGGCTGCGAATACCTTCCCTAAATCCCGCGAGACACGAGCTCCGCTGGTGGAAGAGTTGCAACGGTTCAGCGACCGTTTGCCGGAGAAGTTTATTTATCTGACTCAGGCACCGGCCGTTGATCCCCAGGGGAATAAAACGCTGGTCCGGTTTAGTCGTAAGACCAAACAGCAATATGTTTCTTCGGAAAAAGACGGTAAAGCGACCGGCTGGTCGATGTTCTTTATTGACGGGCAGTGGCAGGAAGTTAAAAAGTAGCGTTTTCTGTGATTCGTCCTGACCCGGGTTGATATTCATCAGCCCGATAACGCCCGGTGAACTTTACCGGGCGTTTTTTATTATTCCTGATGCTTCGCTCCCTCCGGAAGTCGGGAAGCCGGTAAAACAATGATGGCGATAAGCTGTCTTGTGATAATTGCGGTCAGGTATTACCCGAACTGCGTACTGGCAAAACACCGTCCCTGACAGCCAGCCGCCGCCTTATGGAAAAACGACCACACCGCAGCCTTTTTCAGACTCTTACTGATGCAATCGCTGTACATTGATTACCGGATATAGCTATTTGTTCTGTTAATTATAAATTAATGCTATAGTGGTTATAGTAAACAGCAATGTATGCTCTGTTAATAAATATAAATTAATCAGATAACTTTTTTGCAGGAATGCAGGCAATAAGTACCTTTTGTCCCGAAAAGGTGGGCTATGAAATTACAGCAATTACGCTATATCGTCGAAGTCGTTAACCATAACCTGAATGTTTCCTCTACTGCGGAAGGGCTTTATACGTCACAGCCCGGGATCAGTAAACAGGTTCGAATGCTGGAAGATGAACTCGGTGTTCAAATCTTTTCACGCAGTGGTAAGCACCTGACTCAGGTAACTCCGGCCGGCGATGAAATCATTCGTATTGCACGTGAAGTATTATCTAAAGTTGAAGCAATAAAATCGGTCGCCGGTGAGCATACCTGGCCTGATCAGGGTTCTCTGTATGTCGCGACAACGCACACCCAGGCACGCTATGCGCTTCCTCCGGTGATTAAAGGCTTTATTCAGCGTTATCCCCGGGTATCCTTGCATATGCATCAGGGGTCACCGACGCAGATAGCGGAAGCGGTATCAAAAGGGAATGCTGACTTTGCTATCGCCACTGAAGCATTGCACCTCTATGATGATTTAGTGATGTTGCCCTGTTATCACTGGAACCGTGCTATCGTCGTCCCGCCAGGACATCCGCTGACCGAAAAAGCCCGGGTAACTATTAATGACCTGGCAGAATATCCGCTGGTGACTTATACCTTCGGTTTTACCGGCCGCTCAGAACTGGACTCCGCGTTTAATCAAGCCGGGCTGACACCAAAAATTGTCTTTACCGCCACCGATGCGGATGTTATTAAGACCTATGTCCGGCTGGGATTGGGGATCGGTGTGATTGCCAGTATGGCCATTGACCCGGTGACGGAAACCGATTTGGTGAAGATTGATGTGTCTGATATCTTCACTTACAGCACCACTAAAATAGGCTTCAGAAGCAGCAGTTTCCTCAGAACCTATATGTATGACTTTATTCAGCGATTCGCTCCCCATCTGACCCGTGACGTGGTGGATGCGGCAATCGCGTTGCGTTCGAATGAAGATATTGAAGCGATGTTTAAAGATATCCGTTTACCGGTTAAATAACCTGACCGTGGCCCCGGCCCGATAGTGTTACTATTAACGTTGATCTTGAGTATGCCGGTTATGGATGGCCGGCGACGGAATATATCGGCCAGTGGTTGTATGACTCGCTGATGTATTTCGCCAGGCAAACAGGGATGTATTATGCATTTTTCTTTTCGTACCCGCGTTAAAGGGTATCAGGCGCCAGAAAACTTCCGCAGGACTTCTCTTTGTCGTTACCGTTGCAGGATATGGGGCACGGCGGTCGCACTGTGTCTTATGTTCTGGTCCGGGGTCATTTACCTTCTTATGCAATGTCTGACATAGACGTTTTAGCACCGTCTTTTCCTGGTGACTGATGTGACCGTTATCCCGCTGAGCACGATAAGACGGCGTTACCTGAGATAACAGGCGGGGCTCAGTACGCTCTGCAATTGCCCCGGCGGAGTTAATTGCAGGCCTTAGTCATCATTATGAGGATGAAGCAGGTGTCCCATTTTTAAGGCCTTGGTGTCCAGATAGCCGGTGTTTTTAGGGTTTCTTCCCACTTCCAGCGGAACCCGCTCGGTAATGTTGATGCCCGCGTCGGTCAGTACGCTGACCTTGCGTGGATTATTAGTCAGCAAGCGTACGGCATGAACGTCCAGCAAACTGAACATATCAGCACACAGAGTAAAATCACGCTCATCGGCGGCAAAACCGAGTTTGAGGTTGGCCTCAACCGTATCCAGCCCCTGATCCTGCAGCGCGTAAGCACGGATCTTGTTCAGTAAACCGATATTTCTGCCTTCCTGACGGTGATACAACAACACGCCCCGGCCTTCGGTGGCGATAGCATTGAGTGCTGCTTCAAGCTGAAAACCACAGTCGCAACGTAAGCTGAATAGTGCATCCCCGGTCAGGCATTCAGAGTGAACTCTGGCAAGGACGGGCGTATCACCACTGATATCACCGTAGACCAGTGCGACGTGGTCTTTACCTGTTTTTATCTCTTCAAACCCCACCATCAGGAAATCTCCCCAGGGTGTAGGTAGTGTGGCCTGGGCCACCCGCTTAAGTTGCATGTAAACTCCGTTACTATAAAACTGTATTATTATCAGCACTCTGAATGACAGAGGTTATCTGTGTATTGTGCCATAATTGTGCATCGTAACGTAATGTTATGCAGTTCGTGCCAGCGGGAAAGCACAATCAGGCAAGCGGTGAGAGTAGCGTATTCCGGCTGTGGCAGAAAATGATAATTTTTACTCACGACAGGCAGAAAAAGGATATGCGATGTTTAAGGTTTTAAAATCAGTCAGTACCGGTGTGCTGATATTACTTTGTCTGCCCTTACTGGTTTGGGTGTCGGGCTGGCACTGGCAGCCCGACAATACGTTGCCTCTTAAGCCGGTATTATTCGCGTTTACTGAGACGGTGACGAGACCCTGGGGTATACTGACCAGCTTGCTGCTCGGCGGGTGGTTGTTATGGCTTCGATACGGGGATGGGGCAGGCCTGCGTGAACTCTTGCAGACGGCGGTGCTGGTCGTGCTGGTCGTGTGGGGCGGGCAGGGTATCAATACGCTTATCAAGCATTATGTTCAGGAACCCAGACCATATACTTTATGGATAAGCAGGGTGTCCGGCACCTCGGTGGATCATTTCTATCATCTTTCCGGTCAGGAACGTGGCCAGCTTGTCGAACGGGTGACAGGGCAGGAGCCGTTTATTCCCGGCTGGCTGCGGCAGCATTGGGCTTATGAAACCGGCTACGCCTTCCCGTCAGGACACAGTATGTTTGCGGCCTGCTGGGCATTACTGATGCTGGTGCTGGCGGGAGTAAAGCGTCATTATGTTACCGTGGTTGCTACCTTTGTCTGGGCTATTGTGGTGATGGGGAGTCGGATGGCGCTCGGTATGCACTGGCCCCGGGATGTTATCATGTCAGTGATGGTCGCGGGTATCACGCTGACGGTGGCTTGTGCATTATTCCGGGGGATCCTGAGCGAACGCGTCAGGCAGGGATAATTCACAGGACAAAGAGAAAAGTAATATTGTAAATACAGCCAGCATCCCCATAATATAATGATGCGGGTAAGCCGGTATTTCCTGTCAGTCGCGTGTCGCTGTTTATACGGCTGATGAGAGAAAGAAAACGATAACAGGATGCATTGTGAAATATTTACTGATTTTTTTAGTCGTACTGGTCATTTTTATTATCTCAATTACCCTGGGAGCCAAAAATGATCAGATAGTGACCTTTAACTATCTGCTGGCACAGGGCGATTTTCGCGTATCTACGCTGCTGGCATCGTTGTTCGGCGCCGGGTTTATCCTGGGGTGGGTCATTTGTGGTTTGTTCTGGCTGCGCATGCGTCTGGCGTTATCGCACGCCCGTCGTAAAATTAAGCGCCTTGAAGCGCAGTATGTTCCGGCCAATTCTGTCACCACAGCCAGGGATAAATCCGTGGTGAAGGAATAATCGGCTATGCTCGAATTGCTGTTTCTGTTATTGCCTGTTGCTGCGGCCTATGGCTGGTATATGGGACGTCGTAGCGCGCATCAGGACAAACAACAGGAAGCCAATCGTCTTTCCCGTGATTATGTGACAGGCGTAAATTTTTTACTTTCAAATCAGCAGGACAAAGCTGTTGATCTGTTCCTGGATATGCTCAAAGAGGACAGTGGTGCCATTGAAGCACATCTGACGCTGGGTAACCTTTTTCGCTCCCGGGGGGAAGTAGACAGAGCCATTCGTATCCATCAGTCATTGATGGAAAGCACGTCCCTGGATTATGACCAGCGATTATTGGCAGTTCATCAACTGGGACGGGACTACCTGGCCGCCGGCCTGTATGATCGTGCCGAGGATATGTTTGCCCAGTTAACGGATGAAACTGATTTCCGGGAAGGCGCACTCACGCAGTTACTGCAGATTTATCAGCTGACCAGTGACTGGAGTCAGGCGATTGACACGGCTGAGCGCCTGGTACGGTTGGGGCAGGATAAACAGAAGAGTGTTATTGCACATCTGTATTGTGAGCTGGCTTTACAGGCGATGAGTAGTGATGATCTCGATAAGGCGCTTACCCTGCTCAAAAAAGGGGAGTCCGCCGATAAGAACTGTGCCCGTATTTCGATAATGATGGGGCGCATTTTTATAGAAAAAGGGGATGATCAGAAAGCGGTGCAAAGTCTGCAACGTGTACTGCAGCAGGACCCTGAGTTCGTGAGTGAAGTGTTGCCACTGCTGGATGGCTGTTACCAGCGCCTGAATGCGCCAGCCCAATGGGTGGAGTTCCTGCAGCAATGTGTTGCCGCAGATACCGGAAGCTCCGCGGAGCTGTATCTGGCAGATATTATCGATTCGACGGAAGGAACGGAGCCGGCCCAATTGTTCCTGATGAAGCAACTGGATCACAACCCGACGACCCGGGGCTTTCATCGTCTGATCAACTATTATTTGCAGGACGCTGAAGACGGACGGGCGAAACAGAGCCTTGCGGTTTTGCGTAATATGGTAGGAGAACAGATACGGACTAAACCACGTTACCGGTGTGAAAAATGTGGTTTTACCGCACATGCTATTTACTGGCATTGCCCTTCATGTCGGACCTGGGCTTCGGTCAAACCCATTCGTGGCCTGGACGGACAATAATCACAGACAGAGCGCAGGCTCTGTTCTTTTTATGGCTATTTAGTTACAACATACATTATGGGCTGAGCCCTCTGCACATCAGCACCGTGCAAAAAGGGTGACAACCAAAGCCAGGCAGGTAGAATAAGCGCCGTTTATCAGTCAAGCCCGATGCTCTTTTGTTATTTAAAGGAAAACTGCCATGTCTGCTTTATCGCCATCTTCTGTTACCTCACCGGTGCTGGTTGCACTCGACTTTGACGATATCAATCGGGCATTAGCGCTTACAGACCTTATCGATCCGCAAAGCTGCCGTCTGAAAGTGGGTAAAGAGATGTTTACCCGTTTCGGACCTGAGTGGGTAAAGACCCTGCAGTCCCGCGGGTTCGATGTTTTTCTGGACCTTAAATTTCACGATATTCCGAACACGGTTGCTCATGCTGTTGCCGCAGCCGCTGACCTTGGCGTCTGGATGGTGAATGTGCATGCCAGTGGCGGGGCAAGAATGATGAATGCCGCGCGTGAAGCTTTGGTCCCGATGGGGAAAGATGCGCCACTGCTGATTGCGGTGACGGTATTAACCAGTATGGAAGCCAGTGACTTACACGATATCGGTATCGACCGTACCCCGGCCGAACACGCATTGCATCTGGCAACACTGACAAAAGAATGTGGTCTGGATGGTGTGGTCTGTTCCGCACATGAAGCGGTCACTTTCAGACAACGGCTGGGGAATGCGTTTTCGCTGGTCACGCCCGGGATCCGTCCTGAGGGCAGCGCCGCACAGGATCAACGTCGTATCATGACTCCGGCACAAGCCAAACAGGCCGGGGTAGACTATATGGTGATTGGTCGCCCGATCACTCAGTCAGCCGATCCGGCCGCTACGCTGGCATCGATTCTGCAATCATTACAGGGGGCATAATGGGTCAGGATAATCTGGTTTACTCCACTGAGAGCGGACGCATCAGACCGGTTGCTGAAGTGAAAGAGCGCCCCAAAGGGGACGGTATTGTCAGGATCCAACGCCAGACCAGCGGCCGTAAAGGGAAAGGGGTGTGTATCATCACGGGCCTGGATCTGCCGGAGACTGAGCTGAGTAAACTGGCCGCTGAACTTAAGAAGAAATGTGGCTGCGGGGGATCGGTAAAAGAAGGCGATATCGAAATCCAGGGGGATAAGCGTGATTTACTGAAATCGCTGCTGGAAGCTAAAGGGTTGAAAGTGAAACTCGCCGGTGGCTAAACCCTCTGCTATTAAAAGGGCCGTTCCCGGCCCTTATCTCCAGATGATCAGTGTGTCTGGCGGCCAATAACGCCACCGACAGCTGCTCCGCCTAGTGTCCCCAGGGTGCTGCCGCCCGTCAGTATATTGCCACCGATAGCGCCGATACCGGCCCCTAACGCGGTATGCCGGTCCCGTTTCGACCAGTTAGAACATCCGGTAACACTTCCGACCAGCAGTGTGATAACAATCATCGACGTTATCGTTTTTTTTGTGATTATCACGGTCAGCTCCTCAGTTTATTGCCGGTGATGGCAAAAAAACGACTGAAATCTTGCAGAGTAGGATGGACCTGATAGCGGCCCGTCGCAGGTATGACGGCCGCCGGGCAGCCGTTGCCTCAGAGAGTACAGGGTGAACCCCGGGCAGGGATAGCGTGAATATTCTGAATCTTTTTGCAAACCTTTATCACGGTCTGTTTTCGGAGAAGTCGCGTTACCTCGTCCGTTACTCGCCGCCCGCAGTGGCGACTTCACGGAAAGGTGCCTGCCGCAGGCGCAGCAACACGGTTGAGTGTAAAGACGACTGGCCAGGTAAATGCTGTGGCAGGAAAGAACAGGGGAAAGAACATACTCCCCGGGGGGAGTATGTCACGGTCATCAGACGACCGGGCGGGCAACTACGTTGCGGTTTTCCATACGGACTTCAGCAATCGTCACGTCAATCAGGTCTGTCACACGATAGCGTTCTTCACCTTTGATCTGCACGGTACCACTGTCCTGGCTGCACACCAGTTCATCACGCACACTGTGGATGAACGGTGCAGGGATAAAGGCCACGGCACCGATATCCGTCAGCCTGACACGCATTCCGCCGCGCGAGATATCAATGATTTCTGCAGGGAACCTTTGATCGGTACCGGCATAAGGGGCCAGATAACGGGCATATAACCAGTCCCCGACATCCCGTTCTGCCATACGGTTCAGACGGCGACGCTCACCCATAATGGTGGTCAGCTCTTCTGCCGGCAGTTCAGCCTGCTGGCCCAGGATAATCGCCTTCAGTAAACGATGGTTGATCATGTCACCATATTTACGGATAGGAGAGGTCCAGGTCGCGTAGGCTTCCAGTCCCAGACCGAAATGAGGACCCGGCTTGGTGCTGATCTCAGCGAATGACTGGAAGCGGCGAATGCGGCTGTCCAGATACTGGGTGGGCATACTGTCCAGTTCGCGGCGCATAGTCTTAAAGCCTTCCAGCGTCGCTATTTCTTTCGGGTCCACCGTAATACCATGACCTGCAAGAACGCCTGTGACTTGCTCTGCGTTAGCTTCATCGAAACCGGCATGGACGTTATAAATTCCAAAGCCGAGAGCCTCACCCAGAACCTTAGCCGCACAGATATTGGCGGTGATCATGGCTTCTTCAATCATGCGGTTAGCAATACGGCGGGGTTCTGCAACGATTTTCAGCACTTCGCCTTTCTCACCGAGAATAAAGCGATAATCCGGACGATCTTTGAAAACCAGCGCATTCTTACGACGCCATTCATTACGGGCCAGACAAAAACGTTGCAGCAGGGTGATCTGCTGAGCAATGGCTTCGCTGGCAGGCTGCCAGTCACCGGTATTTTCCAGCCAGTCAGAGACATTGTCATAAGCCAGTTTGGCTTTTGATTCAATCCATGCGGCAAAGAAACGGGTTTCCGCTTCCGGCGTGCCGTCTTTATCGATAACGATATGACAGGCCAGCACCGGACGACGTACGCCCGGACGCAGCGAGCAGACATCATCAGACAGCTCACGAGGCAGCATCGGGATGTTAAAGCCCGGCAGATAGTTGGTAAAGGCACGCTGTGCGGCCAGTTTATCCAGCTCACTCCCCTCGGGAACATACGCCGTCGGGTCTGCAATGGCCACCGTCAGGCGAAGTTTACCGTCAGGCAACTCTTCGGTGTACAGGGCATCGTCCATATCTTCCGTGCTGGCACTATCGATAGTGACAAATTCCAGCGCCGTCAGGTCTTCACGGGTTAACTGCTCGTCGAGCATTTCACCGAAACCAACGTCCGGGGCTTCACGCTCCAGATTGTGGCGTGACAGTGTCACCCACCACGGGGCCAGATGATCTTCAGCGAAGGTAATGAACCCGGTCAGTTCGGCGTAAAAGCTGCGGTCACCTTTTAACGGATGACGGCGCATTTCAGCGACAGCCCAGTCTCCGGCCTGAAATTCATGTTCCAGGTGACGGGCTGGCCGACAGGAAATGGCATCTTTCAGCAGCGGATGATCGGGAATAATGGATAACCGGTCATCTTTTTTCTGGACGCGACCCACAAAGCGGGTCAGAAACGGCTCTACCAGGGTTTCCGGTTCGGCACTTTCTTTACCGTTATTGGTCTGGATGACAGCAACCACACGGTCGCCATGCATCACTTTTTTCATCTGCGGAGGCGGAATAAAGTAGCTCTTCTGGGCATCGACTTCCAGAAAGCCAAAGCCTTTATCGGTACCTTTTACCACACCCTCCGCGCGGGGAGTTTGTGCATGAAGTGTTTCTTTCAGCTGCGACAGCAGCGGGTTATCCTGGAACATAATTTTATAGTTTCGTGGCCTAACAGCGGCTGACAGTTTTACGCGAATCATCGCTGCCGGGCAATAGCCAAACCGAGAAAGATAAAAAAAGCCGGTGTCATCTCCGGCTTTTTTGCGTTAATTGCCTTCAGGCGATCCGCAATGACGGTTGCTGCCGGGTGAGGGAGAGTTTTACCGGTATCGACTTGGACGTCGGTGTGCCACTGTCATCCCCGAAGCTGGATAACGGCACCAGCGGATTCGTCTCCGGATAATAGGCGGCCAGGTTACCGCGCGGTATATTATAGGGCACCAGTACAAACCCCTCGACCTGGCGGGTGATCCCGTCATTCCACAGCGTTTCGATATCAACCTTATCGCCTTCGCGCATTCCTTGTTCAGCCATATCTTCCGGGTGGATAAATACCACCCTGCGTTGACCGTAAACCCCCCGGTAGCGATCATCCAGACCATAGATAGTGGTGTTGTACTGGTCATGTGAACGGAGTGTCTGTAACACAAAGGGCACGGTTGTATTACCGAGTTGCGGAAACAGCGTATCGGGCAGAGGTGCGGCACTGAACTCTGCTTTGCCGGACGGGGTTGCAAAGACATGCCGGGCCGCCGCGTTGCCCAGATAAAAGCCACCAGGCTGCTCGCATTTCTGATTAAAATCGTCAAACCCCGGCAGGGTGGCGGCGATATGGTCACGGATCACCGAGTAATCGTCAGCCATCCCTTGCCAGTTGGCTTTCTCCCGGCCGAGTACCGCATTGGCAATACCGGCAACGATGGCTGTCTCGGAGCGCTGATGTTCCGACAGCGGAATACCGATGCCTTCAGAGGCATGAACCATACTGAAAGAATCTTCAACCGTAATAAACTGAGACCCGGTGCGTTGCATATCCCGCTCGGTGCGGCCCAGTGTCGGTAATATCAGGCTGTTCTCATAGCCCGGAACCAGATGCGTACGGTTCAGTTTGGTACTGATATGCACCGTGAGTCCGCAGCGTTGTAACGCTTCTTCGGTACGCGGGGAGTCCGGGGCCGCCGCCGCCAGGTTCCCGCCAAGAGTGATCAGCACCCGGATTTCATCACGCAGCATGGCCTCGATGGCTTCCACGGTATTATGACCGGCCCTGCGTGGTGGCTCGAAACCGAAATGCGTCCCCAGTGCGTCAAGGAAAGGCGCGCCGGGCTTTTCATCGATACCCATGGTCCGGTTACCCTGCACATTACTGTGTCCGCGTACCGGGCACAGACCGGCGCCTTTTTTCCCCAACTGGCCAAACAGCAGTTGCAGGTTAGCAATCTCACGCACGGTATCGACAGAATGTTTATGCTGAGTTATGCCCATCGCCCAGGTACAAATCACCCGTTCAGAGTGCTGATAGATAGCCGCTGCCTGACGTAATTCCTCTTCGGAAAGCCCTGAACCCGCGGTGATCGCTTCCCAGCCGGTCGCATCCACCGCCGCCAGGTAGGCATCCACCCCGTGGGTATGTTCACGGATAAATTGAGTATCAAAAATCCCTTCGCCATCCAGCGCTAACTGGCGGCGATGCTCTTCCAGCAACGCCTTCACCATCCCGCGCACCGCAGCCATATCACCCCCGAGACGAGGCTGATAATAAGAGGAGCTGATCTTACCGGCCATAGGGGTAACGACTTCCAGAGGGTTCTGCGGGTCGGCAAACCGTTCCAGGCCACGTTCACGCAGGGTGTTGAAGGTGACGATGCTGGCTCCGTGTTCCGCCGCGTGACGTAAACTGTGCAGCATACGCGGATGGTTGGTGCCGGGGTTCTGTCCGAAGACAAAAATCGCATCCGCACTCTCAAAATCATCCAGCCGGATAGTCCCTTTACCGACACCGATACTGCGTTTCAGGCCGGTACCACTGGCTTCGTGGCACATGTTTGAGCAGTCCGGGAAATTATTGGTACCCAGCATGCGGCCAAACAACTGATAGAGCCACGACGCTTCATTACTGGCGCGGCCTGATGTATAAAGCTCAATCTGATCCGGGTTATCCATGGCGTGAATATGCTGAGCAATCAGGGTAAAGGCGTCCTCCCAGCTGACAGGCTCATAATGGTCGGTGTCCGGGTTATAAGAGAGTGGGTGGGTTAACCTTCCCTGATACTCCAGAAAATAGTCGCTTTCGGCATACAGGCGACTGACACTATGCTGCGCAAAAAAGTCAGGGTCAACGGTGCGGCGGGTGGCTTCCCAGGTAACCGCTTTGGCACCGTTCTCGCAGAAACTGAACGTACTTTTATTATCATCGCCCCAGGCACATCCCGGACAGTCAAACCCACGGGCTTTATTCATACGCATCAGGTTACGCATATTCTTAAGCGCCGCTTTACTGTCGAAGACGAAACGGGTAGTTGCTTCCAGCGAACCCCAGCCACCAGCTGCCGCACGATACGGTTTAATCTGACGTTTAAATTTCATAGTGGATGCCGCTTCCGTTGGGTGATGTTGAAAAATTGTACTAATTATATGAACAGAATTGTGCTTTTATGTTTTACTGGTGTCTAATTGATTCCAATTAACGAGCGATAGAGCCTGTTTATCGTGAGAATATTGCAACCTTGCTGAAATGGAGCCACCCTTAACAGATACGCACCTGGCTGCATCCGGAGCCGGTCCGTAAAGCAGATTACTTACCTTTCAGTACGGGAATAACACCACATGGATTTAAAACAACTGGTCTATTTGTGTAACCTGGAACAGGAAAAACATTTTGGCCGGGCCGCCGAAGCCAGTTTTGTCAGTCAGCCGACGCTTTCCATGCGGCTGAAGAACCTGGAGCATGAACTGGGCGTTTCTCTGATTAACCGGACGAATACATTTTCAGGGTTCACCCCGGAGGGCGAGCGGGTACTTTCCTGGGCCAGAGAAATGGTCTCTGTGTATCAGGGGCTAAAACTGGAAGTGGATGCCATGAAACATGGGATCCAGGGCACACTGCGGGTGGGTGTGGTGCCGCAGTGCAGTATTTCCCTGACCGGGGTCTTACAGGCAGTGTCGGCACGCTATCCGGAAATTAATTATCGTATTGATGTGATGAGTGCGGACCAGTTACTGGAAGCGATTAATGGTCATACCGTCGATGTGGCTTTCGGTTTTTTCGAACTGATAACGCTGCGCCAATTACAGTTTCAGGCCGCCTTCTTTGCCGACGAGGGCGTCGTGGCGCTCTATTGCCGTAAGACCTTTCCGCAACCGGAGACGACGGAACGATTGCCGCTGGCTACCGTCGCGGCATTACCGCTGTGCCTGGCTGAACAAACCCGCTACTTCCGGCGATACCTGGATAATTGCTTCCGCCAGGCAGAGCTGCCGTTCCGGGCCATTATTGAAAGTGCTTCTGTATCGCAACTGCTGGAAAGTGCACATCGCGGTATGGGAGTGATGCTGGCCCCGAAAGGTCATATTTTGCCGGCGATGCTGAACGGGCTGGCGGAAAGCCCGGTCGATATGCCGCCGATGAACCGCCAGGGAGCGATGGTTATCGCAAGCCCGGGCAAAGCCACGCCGCTGGTCCAGCATTTTTTCGATGCCGCCCGCGATTCTCTGCCAGTGATAACTCACGCCACCGCCAGCTGAGTCAGCCGGTAATCCCAGATATTGGTGGCGATGACACCGAGTAACGGCAGGAGGTCTTCAGTTTTCCAGCCCTGGCGTTTCAGCCTCTCCAGTTCCCGGCAGGAAAGCGGGGAGGTGCGTCTGCGCAACTCCTGATCCTCCGCAGTATTTTCCGCGGGGTGGTGACCGGCTGTGGCTGGTGGGGCGGATAACGCTCTCAGTATCAGCCAGGCACGGGCCGCCCGTGGTGCATGGCCGATAATCTCCGCTTTCAGGAACGGTTCGCCCAATGCCCTGATATCACGCAACAGGCTTCGTCGGACGGTGCTCAGCCGGGATGTATCCAGTCGCGGTAAGTATGTGGTTGTACTGCAGGAGCACAGCAGATCAGGATAGGGCGGTACGGGGGAAGTACGGTAGCGTGTTTCCCCCCCGTCAGCCGCCAGCGTCATCACTCCGCTAATCCATTGGGCCTGCCAGCCTACGAAACCGCATAACTGATGCAGGATAAGAATATCCGGGGGGGTAACTCCTGATTGCAGCAGGCCGGCCAGCCCGGGGGACGGAGTTTCTGCGGAGGAACAGGTCAGTAAGCGGGTATATTCGGTGATTTCGGTTAGCCGGATATTATTTTCACGGCTACCTGCGGGGCCTGGTAAGGGGCTGAGCCACGCCGCATAAAAGTCGCTCAGGAAACCGGTTTCTGTGAGCTGAGCGACGGTCAGCGCGATGGTCAGGCGTTCATAAAGGGTGAGACTGCACTTTTCCTCCGGACATGGGGTTTCCGGGAATAGCCTGCTGTAAATTGCCGCAGAGTGCCGGGATAACGGCTGAAGGTGCCGGAGCAGCTTGCCATCCGGTACGGTATGCTGCGACAGACAGGCAAAGAGGTCACGGCGTTGCCTGGCAGCAGGAAAGTGTCGGCAGACGGAGGGGGATGACGGGGGGATGGCGGGTTCGTTGTCACCTGTGGCTATGCGGCGGTCATGATGTTGTCGGTATTCCATACACAATCCTCTGATATCATGCCTGACCCGGTAAGGGCCTGCGTAAAATCAATGTGCTTATAGTGGCTGACAGGATGTTCAGGGAGAAGGAATGTTACAGACTAACTAATAACGGGCAGGTATATGCAGGAGCGCTATGTCAGTGGAGCCGTGGAAGAGCCTGGCGCAGGAGAAAGCAACGCGGAAAAGCAGGCGGCTGACACCGCCTGCTGACAGAACTTATTTCAGTTCCAGTTCATTCATTGCGGCGATGCTGAAACCACCGTCAACGTGAACGACTTCACCTGTGATCCCGCCGGCCAGGTCAGAGCACAGGAAGGCTGCAGAGTTACCCACATCTTCGATGGTGACGGTACGACGGATAGGGGTGACGGCTTCACAGTGTGACAGCATTTTACGGAAATCTTTGATCCCGGATGCCGCCAGTGTACGGATAGGACCGGCAGATACGGCGTTAACACGCACGCTTTCAGGGCCCATCGCATTAGCCATATAACGTACGTTGGCTTCCAGAGACGCTTTTGCCAGACCCATCACGTTGTAGTTAGGGATAGCACGCTCTGCACCCAGGTAGGACAGGGTTAACAGTGCTGAGTTCGGGTTCAGCATGGCACGGCACTCTTTAGCCATCGCGACAAAGCTGTAGGCACTGATGTCGTGAGCGATTTTGAAACCTTCGCGGGTGACAGCATTCACGTAATCGCCGTCTAACTGGTCGCCCGGGGCAAAACCGATGGAGTGTACAAAACCGTCGAATTTCGGCCAGACTTTTTCCAGTTCGGTGAACAGGCTTTTGATGCTTTCGTCTTCGGCAACATCGCAAGGTAATACGATGTCAGAACCCAGATCTTTGGCAAATTCTTCAACACGCGCTTTTAATTTTTCGTTTTGGTAAGTGAATGCCAGTTCCGCACCCTGTTTATGCATTGCCTGGGCAATACCCCATGCAATAGACAGTTTACTGGCTACGCCAGTGATCAGAATGCGCTTACCGGAAAGAAAACCCATAGCTGTAATCCTTAAAAATAGTTATTGTTGGCGGCGGCGGTTGTTCAATTAACAACCTGTCCGCTATGTTCAATCCGGGGATTCTAACACGACAATGGGTTATCAGGTAAAGTTACGGTGAAACAGGACGTAATTCTGTGGGTCAGCGGTCATTCCTTCGCCAGGCTTCGGCCGTCAGCGCCTCTCCGAAGTGGCTCTGGATCAGCCGTTTGGTCAGGTCATGCAAGGGTGACGCCAGAACATCTGCCGTTCCTCCCCGTTCAACCACTTCTCCCTGATGCATCACCATCACAAAGTCACTGATATGCTTCATCATGCCGATATGCTGGGTGACATAAATAAACGACAACCCGTCCCTGTCCTGCAACTCCAGCATCAGGTTGACCAGTTGTGAACGCATGGTCATATCCAGTGACGCCAGTGCTTCATCGGCGACAATCACCCGCGGTTGCAGGATCAGCGCCCTGGCCAGCGCCAGGCGTTGCTTCTGACCCGGGGCCAGCATATGCGGGTAATAACCGGCATGATCACGCAGCAGACCGACTTTGCGCAGTGTTTCAATGATGCGCGATTCCCGCTCTTCCGGCGTCAGAGAAGTATTCAGTCGCAACGGCAAATCCAGGATCTGGCTGACGCGTTGTCTGGGGTTAAGCGACGTCCCCGGGTCCTGGAAAATCATACGAATGACCTGGCTGCGGTAGCCATAGTCCCCGAAGGTGAGGGGATGATTATTGATAATGATCTCCCCGGCACTGGGTTCAATCATCCCGCTGAGCATTTTGGCCAGAGTCGATTTACCGGAGCCATTTTCGCCGATAATGGCGAGGGTCTGCCTTTCACGCAGGGTAAAACTGACATTTTTTACCGCATCCACCTGCTGAGGGCGAAAAAGGCCGGTTTTATAGCGATAGGTTTTCGACAAATCGCGGACTTCGAGTAAGGTTTCCATGGAACTACAGCTCTTTATTTAATGGAAAGTGACAGGCGTACTTATGGTTTTTCGTCCCGGTCAGCGCCGGGGCTTCTATACATTTCCGCTGGGCGTAGGGGCAGCGGGGGCCAAGACGGCAGCCCAGCGGTAAATGTTCCAGCGAGGGGATGGCCCCTGACAGGGTATTCAGTCGGCTCTTATGGGGCAGTGAACGCCCGAAGTCGGGCATTGAGCGGATCAGCGCCTGGGTGTAGGGATGATGCGGGGTAGCGATCAGCTCTTCACTGACGGCCGTCTCGACGGTTTGCCCGCAGTACATCACATTAATTCTGTTCGCCCACTGGCCCAGAGTACGCAGGTCATGGCTTATCAGCAAAATGGTCGTATTGTTGTTCTGGTTCAGGCGGCTGAGCAGCCTGAAGATCTGTGCCTGGGTTGTCGGCTCCATGGCATTGGTGGGTTCATCGGCAATCAGCAGTCGTGGCTTGGTGGCCAGGGCGATCGCTATCATGGCTTTCTGGCATTCGCCTTCTGTCAGCTCATAGGGAAAACTGCGCATGATATCTTTGTGATCTTTAATGCCTACCCGGTGCAGTAATTCGATGGCACGTTTTTTACGCCAGAACCAGAAACGCCGGTACCAGCGTCCTTTAAAGGTCCAGCGGGGGATGGCCTGCATCAACTGACGACCAATACTTTCGGACGGATCCAGGCAGGACTGGGGCTCCTGGAAAATCATCGAGATATGGTGACCGATGATTTTTCTGCGCTCACGGGGAGAAAGACGCAACAGGTCGATGTCATTAAACCGCATCCGGTCGGCTGTGACCCGCCAGTTATCCGACGTGACGCCGCAGATAGCTTTGGCTATCAGACTTTTACCGGAGCCGGACTCGCCGACCAGGCCGCGGATTTCGCCTTCCGTCAGGGTCAGGTTAACCCGATCGACGGCTTTGACAGGACCTTCGGACGAAAAAAATTCGATGGTCAGGTTACGGATATCCAGTAATGGCATTATTTTACCCCAGCCTCAATGGCACGGCGCACGCCATCCCCGAATAAATTGATAATCAGCACTGCGAGCATCAGCATCAGCCCTGGCAGCATCACGGTCCAGGGAGCCACATAAATCAGCTCCAGTGAATCACCCAGCATGGCTCCCCATTCCGGAGACGGTAGCTGTGCCCCGAGGCCTAAAAATCCCAGCGCAGCAATATCCAGGATAGCCATCGACAGTGCGCGGGTCAGTTCACTGACCACGGAGGGCAATACATTCGGAAAAATGGTATCACGCAACAGAATAAACGGGCTGGCACCATCCAGCCTGGCCGCAATGACATACTCTTTATCCATTTGCTCGTGGATGGCGATATAAATGGCGCGGATAAGCCTTGGGATCAATGCCAGCCAGACCGCAACCAGAGCATGAAACAGTCCGGGGCCGACAAACGCGACCACAATGATGGCCAGCAGCATTGACGGAATTGACAATAAGGTATCGAGAATATGGTTCAGTAAGGCTGAACGCAGCCCGTGGGTCAGTCCTGCCAGTATGCCCGGCAGCAGTGCGCAGACACCGGAAAACAGAGTCACCAGCAGGGCGCTGCCTACGGTCGGTGCCACACCGCTCAGTAAGCGGCTCAGAACATCGCGGCCCAGATCATCCGTCCCGAGAAAGAAAGAGACGTCGCCATAGCGGGACCAGGAGGGCGGCAGTAACTGATACCCCATAAATTGCTGATCGACTCCATAGGGAGCCAGCAGGCCGCCAAACAGACAAAGAAAGATCAATGCGGCAAAGCCATACAGCCCGACCATGGCTGAAGTGTCATGGTAAAACTTCCCCCAGGATTGCCGGAATGCGCCAGGCAGTCGTTTTTCCTGATAGACATTATCGATGGGCATAAATACCTGCTTTGCTTCTTCTTAACATATTTAATATCGCTTTAAATTATCAGTATCTTACGCTGGCTTATAGCTTAATAACTTTATATTTTGATTCAATACCGTCAGCGACTTCGCTGCTGTGGAGGCAGACAGCCTCTGACGTTATCCTCACCGGGGGAAGACCGGCAACCTGATCCACACAGAGAAGAGGCGGCCCCGGATTATCCGTTGGATCCACAATGTTATGCAAGGACTGCCCGCGCACAAAACGCCGTCGCCAGCGGAACGAAAGGCTTTCGTGAGGGCGATGTTAACGGTGTCTTTAAAATCCGTGCAATTGTAACAGACCGCAGTTTTATACTTTTACTGCATTTCGTTTCCCATTAAGATTGCAAACTACATTTGTCAGGGAGGCAACACCATGAATAAGAAAACAGGTTTGGTATTGATTATCGGCAGTCTTCTTTCCGGCTGTACCCTGTCTGAGCATCCTGCGACAACGGCAGTGACGGCCATCCAGGGAGTTTATTCAGACAATAGCAGTCAGTATGGATACATCAAGTCTTTTCCCCATCCGGCCGGCGAGGGCGTCAGTGCGGATAAACTCAGACAGTGTGTATTATCCACTCGCGCGGCACAACGCCTGTCTGCGGTCGGTAATGGCTTCAGCGGTCAGACGACCTACACGGTAAACCGCATGGGAGCACCGGTGCCGTTTGTGGTGAATTTTACCCTGCAGGTGTCAGAGACATCGTCACAACGTAATTATGTTTTCAGCCAGATTACTCAGGCACCTGAAGAGGGTAAATCAGTCACGTCCGATGCCTGGGTAACGGCAAATCCGGCACAGGTCGTCGGTACCTTCAATAATGTCAGTGCGGATATCAATCGTTGTCTCAGTCACCCTTCATAACCCGGTGACCGCTGTCGCGGGTTAACGATGTCCCGGCAATATTTGGGCCTGTGCAGTGATAAGGGTAACTACGCTTTCACCCTGAAGCCAGTGACCGGCATTCAGGGCTATTCCCGGGAAAGCTTCCCCGGGAATTCAGTTTAACGCAGGGCATACCATTCTTTATGTTTTAGCGGGTTCAGTGCCGCGCCGATAATATCGGAAAGCACATTCACCAGCATCACCATGGTGCCGATGACCATCACGCCGGCAGAAATCGCTGCATAATCCTGCTGACGGATGGCCCCAATGAGCCAGTGTCCCAGCCCCGGCCAGTTAAATACCACCTCGGTTATCATTGTCAGTGTCAGCATGGTAGAGAACTGTAACCCCAGATGCGGGATCACCGGTGGCAACGCATTGTGCAGGACATGACGACGGATCACCGTCACGCGGGATAAGCCGCGGGTTACTGCAGCTTTAACATAGTTCTTTTCCAGTATATCCAGTGTACTGTTACGGACAAGGCGGATGACTTCGGTCATCGGCGCCACCGCCAGGGTGACTACCGGTAATATCAGGTGGCAGAGAATATTCAGCAACATCTCATGCCGCCAGGGTGAGTCTGATAACCAGGCATCGATGAGGACAAAACCGGTCACATGTTGCAAAGGATAGAGCAGGTCCAGTCGCCCGGAGACTGGCAACCAGCCGAGGGTCAGAGAGAAAAACAGGGTCAGCAACAGTGCCAGCCAGAACACCGGCACCGAAAAGCCGACTAAGGCGAGGGCGCTGATCAGTTTATCCTGCCACTTTTTACGCATGACTGCCGCGGTGATCCCCAGCGGGATCCCCAGCAGCAGTGCCAGCAGGAAAGCGAGTACGCATAATTCCAGGGTGGCCGGGACCACTTCTTTCAGCTGGTCTGTGATTGGCTGGCTGTTAACACTGGACACGCCGAAATCCAGTTGCAGCATACTTTTGAACCAGAACCACCAGGCATCGCCCAGCGAAGCGCCTTCCAGGGGGGCGTGCGGGGTAAAATAACTCAGGCTGAAGGCGACCAGCGACAGCAGAAACAGCGTGATCCCCAGCAGGACAAGGCGGCGCAGAATAAAAATAATCATGGAGCGTTATCCTCAGAATCATCCCGATAGACGCCGGCAAAGGAAGTATTACCAAACGGACTCAGGATCAGCCCTTTGATATCGTAGCGGTAAGCCTGCAAGCGCAGTGAAGATGCCAGCGGCAGTACCGGGAGCTGATCGGTCAGCATTTGTTGTGCCCGGGAGTAACGGTCGATACGCTCCGCCAACTGTTGTGACGTGAGTGCCTGATGGAGCAGCGTATCAAAGGCCGGGTCACACCAGTGGGCATAGTTGGTGGCAGAGCTTATCGCGGCACAACTGAGTAGTGGCCTGAAGAAACTGTCCGGGTCATTACTGTCGGTCGACCATCCCGCGAGCGTCAGGTCATGATTGAGCGACATTAACTGCGCTTCCTGAAAACGCCCCTCTACAGGAATAATGCTGACAGTCACCCCGATACGGCCCAAATCGGCCTGGATGAGTTCCGCCGTTTTCAGCGGGCTGGGGTTCCAGGGCTGTGAGGCGGTCGGCACCATTAATCTGAGATGCAGGTCATGCACGTTCAGTTGCTTCAGTGCCTGTATCGCTTTCGCCGGATTATAGTCAGAGACGGTTGCCTGGCTGTCATAAGCCCAGGATGCCCGGGGCAGAATAGAGGCTGCCGTTTCTGCGGTACCATAATAGATAGAAGACATCAGCCGGTCATTATTGATTGCCAGCGCCAGTGCTTTTCTGACAGCGGGATTATCCAGCGGCGGTTTACGGGTATTAAATGCCAGATAGGCGATATTCATGCCGGGGCGCAGGGTCATCCTCAGGCGCGGGTCATCCCGCAAAATGGTCAGCTGGCTGGCGGCAGGATAGGCCAGAACATCACATTCGCCGGTCAGAAGTTTAGATAAACGGCCCGTACCACCCGCACCGATATCGATCACCACCTGCTGCATGCGGGGGATACCTTTCCAGTAATCCGGATTCCGTGCCAGACGAATAAATTGGCCGGAACGATATTCGCTCAACTGGAAAGGTCCGGTCCCCACCGGCTGACGATCCATCTGCTCTTCATGACCGCTGGCTGTCAGCTGATCAGCGTATTCTTTGGACAGTATCGGAGCGTAATGGGTGGCAATGTGCCAGAGGAACGAGGCATCCGGATGTGTCAGCTGTATTTCAACGGTGTAATTATCCAGCTTTTTGATGCTTTTGACGTTATCCGGAAACTTCAGACTGTCAAAATAGGGGTAGCTGCCGCCGCCAATGTCATGCCAGGGGTTATTGCGGTCGAACATACGTGAAAAGCTGAAAACAACATCATCAGCATCCATGGCGCGGTGCGGTGTAAACCATGCCGTTTTCTGAAAACTGACATGATGGCGAAGATGAAAAATATAGGTCGCGCCGCCATCTTTTACATCCCACCCGGAAGCCAGTTCAGGCGTCAGCCGATAGGTATAGGGATCCACACCCAGCAAACTGTCATATAACTGGGCCGCCAGTGTATCCACGGTCAGTCCGCTACTGGCCAATTGCGGGTTAAAGGTATTCAGCACGCCGTTTACACAGTAAACGAAGCCATTCTGCCGGATATCAGGTGTTACTGACGCAGATGCAGTGTTGCAGAGCAGAGCGACGCCAAGACACAACGCGGAATATAATTTCAGCATAGTACTCAAAGATTATTTACAGATTACCTGAAGTGTACCGTAAACCCGGCAGTGACCCCAACTTTAGTATTTGTCCCTCAGGAGAAGTCCCGGAGGCTCCTTACCGTGAAACACATCACCGGTGGTGACCCGGCGCAGACGTTGGCCCGGGCCGGCATTATTCTGCTGACGGCTCCGGGGCAGGATCAGCGACTGACCGGTATCTGATGCTTTTTGATCAGAGCACGAAGCTGGTGATAAGTCAGGCCAAGGGCAGCGGCGGCTTTACGCTGATGGAAGTGGTGTGTCCGCAGACTGTATTCGACCAGCGCACGTTCCTGCCGGTGCTGCCATCCTCTGAGGTCAAGAGGCAGTTCAGGTTCGGCGCTGAATGGCAGAGAACTTTCAGGCACTTTCTTCAGTTCCTCGCCGGGCGAAAATTCGGGACGGAATGGATTAAAAATAATCCGGTCAAGCATCTCTTCGCTTGAGTGATGGCGGTAAACAGAACGTTCGATGACATTTTTCAGTTCACGCACATTACCCGGCCAGTCCCAGTTCAGTAATTGCTGACGGGCCTTTTCGGTGAACCCCGGGAAAAGGGGGAACCCCAGCTCCCGGCACATCTGGATGGCAAACTGCTCGCCAAGCAGCAGAATATCGGACTGCCGCTCGCGTAGCGGAGGAATATTTACCACATCGAATGCCAGGCGATCCAGTAAATCGGCACGGAACTGACCGCTGGCGGCACGGGCCGGAAGATCTTCATTGGTCGCGCAGATCAGTCTGACATTGACCTGCAGTGGCTGGCTGCCGCCAACGCGCTCCAGCTGGCCGTACTCAATGACTCTCAGTAATTTTTCCTGGACCTGCATAGGCGCAGTGGCGAGTTCATCCAGAAACAGGGTGCCACCATCGGCCCGTTCGAAGCGGCCCTGATGACGGGTACGGGCGCCGGTGAAGGCACCGGCCTCATGCCCGAACAGTTCCGAGTCCAGCAGATTCTCGTTCAGTGCGGCGCAGTTAAGGGAAATAAAAGGGCCAGCCCAGCGCGGGGAGAGGTAATGAAGGCGATTGGCAATCAGTTCCTTACCGGTACCTCGTTCACCGATGACCAGCACCGGTTTATTCAGCACCGCCAGAGCCGAAACCTGCTCAAGCATAGCGAGAAAATTATTCGCTTCTCCTGACAGAGGATCCCGTTGTTCCATGATGAATATAACCACTTAGTGATGAATATCACCATTCTACAGGCGCAGGGAAACAGGGCAATAAAAACAAAGCATTATAAATCATCACTTTAAAAACTGGCACGCCGCTTGCAATACTGATTATGCCACATGATTTTGTGTGAAATAATTTTCGCCGGGAATACCGGCAGCTTTCAGGAGAGTCCTTATGGGTATTTTTTCGCGCTTTACCGACATTGTGAATGCCAATATCAATTCGTTACTGGAACGGGCGGAAGATCCGCAAAAAATGGTAAGACTGATGATTCAGGAAATGGAAGACACCCTGATTGAAGTCCGCACCACCTCCGCGCGGGCACTGGCGGAGAAAAAACAGTTAAGCCGCCGCATTGAGCAGGCAACGGCTCAGTCCCGGGAGTGGCAGGAAAAAGCAGAACTGGCTATCCGTAAAGAGAAAGAAGATCTGGCCCGGGCCGCGCTGCAGGAAAAACAGAAACTCAACGGGGTGATTGAGGCATTGCAGCAGGAAATTGCACAGACAGAAGAAAGTCTGAACCGGATGAAAACCGAAATCACCGAACTTGAGAATAAACTGACTGAAACCCGCGCCCGTCAGCAGGCCCTGACATTACGTCATCAGGCGGCTTCTGCCTCCCGGGATGTCCGTCGCCAGCTGGATAGCGGAAAGATGGACCAGGCGATGGCCCGGTTTGAGTCGTTTGAGCGCAGGATTGACCATATGGAAGCCGAAGCCGAAAGTCAGCGTTTCGGTAAGCCACAGTCGCTGGAAAGCCAGTTTGCCAGCCTGAAAACAGATGATGAGATAAGCCAGCAACTTGCTGCACTGAAAGAAAAAATGCAGCGTACCGACGGGCAGTAATGCCCGATCATGGCTTTCTGCCTTTAACGCGACTCAGTAAGGAGAATTCATGAGCGCCGTCATTCTTTTTATGGTTCCACTGACCATTTTTGTCCTGTTTGTTGCGCCTGTCTGGTTATGGCTGCACTACAATAAACGGGGTAACGAACTCTCGTCGCAGGAGATGGAACGCTTGCAACAGGCGACGCAGGATGTCCGGCGTATGCGTGAGCGCATTGATGCGCTGGAAGCGATCCTTGATGCGGAAAATCCGCAATGGAGGCAGCCGCAATGAACCCAGGGTTGTCATCACGTAAATTATGGCGTGACCCGCAGCAGGGTAAACTGATGGGGGTATGCGCAGGGCTGAGCGAATACCTGAATGTCCCGGTGACACTGATCCGTATTATGGTCATCATTTCTTTATTTATCGGCCTGTTCATGATCACGGTAGTGGTCTACTTTTCGCTGGGGTACTTTCTGGAAAAAAGGCCGCTCTCCGCCGACGGGGAAGATACTACGGCACCGGATGCGTCTGCATTACTGGAGGTTCTGGAAAGCGAAACAGGCCGGAATGAACGGCGTTTGCGTGATATCGAACGCTACGTCACGTCGGAAACATTTTCAGTGCGCAGCCGTTTCAGGCAACTGTAAACGGTGCGCCGTTCACAGCTAAGAGGTTAACGATGAAAAACACCGGACAGCAGAATGCATGGCAACGTGGAGTACCTGTGCTTAAATCTGTGTTGAAATTTGTCCTGATCACCGCTATCAGTCGTACACCCGCCGGCCTCAGTGCCCGGGTACTGAATCGCGTCGCCCGTAAGCCGGTACGTATTGTCCTGGCGATGGTGCTGGAACCGGCATTGTCTGCAATAATGAAAAAAATGTCGGCTCGCCTATTCAGGGAAAAGCATGAAGAGACTGCAAAATGAGATTGCATCACTGGTACAGCGCGGGGCGGATAAGCACTTGCGCCTGGCCGTTACCGGCCTGAGCCGTAGCGGCAAAACCGCTTTTATTACCTCACTGGTTAATCAGTTAATTAATGTTCATAACGGCGCGGCATTGCCGCTTTTTTCCGTGGTCCGGGACGAACGATTGCTGGGCGTCCGGCGAGTCCCCCAACGCGATATGGGAATTGCCCGTTTCAGTTATGACCGGGGCCTTGCTCAGCTTTTCGATTCCCCGCCGGCCTGGCCGACACCGACCCGGGGGATCAGTGAAATGCGGCTGGCGCTTCGTTACCGCTCACAGGACTCATTGCTCCGTTATCTGAAAGAAACCTCAACGCTGTATCTGGAAATTATTGATTATCCCGGCGAGTGGCTGCTGGATTTACCGATGCTGGCACAGGACTTTTTTAGCTGGTCAGAGCAGATGACCGGACTGCTGCACGGAGAGCGCGCGGCGCTGGCTGCCCGATGGCGGCAACTGACGGCGTCGCTGGACCCTTTTGCGCCTGCCGATGAGAACCAGCTGGCGGATATCTCTCACGCCTGGACGGCGTATCTTCATGACTGCAAACACCACGGGTTACATTTTATTCAGCCGGGCCGCTGCGTTATGCCGGGTGAGATGGCCGGCGCTCCGGCATTACAGTTCTTTCCCTGGCCGGTCGGCCCGGACGATGACAGGGCCGCGCTGAGTAAGGCCGATAAAAACAGCAATTACGGCATGTTGCAGGCCAGATATCATTATTACTGTCAGCATGTGGTTAAACGGTTTTATAAAGAACACTTTGTAAAATTCGACCGGCAGATCGTGCTGGTGGACTGTCTGCAGCCGCTGAACAGCGGACCTGAGGCTTTCAATGATATGCGGATGGCCCTGACACAACTGATGCAAAGTTTTCACTACGGTCAGCGCACACTGCTCAGGCGCCTGTTTTCTCCGGTCATCGATAAGCTGCTGTTTGCCGCGACCAAAGCTGACCATATCACGACCGATCAGCATGCCAGTCTGGTCTCGCTGTTACGACAGATGGTGCAGGAGGCGTGGCAGCAGGCAGCCTTCGAGGGCATCAAAATGGACTGTGTTGCATTGTCGTCAGTGCGCGCTACCGGCGCGGGGACGATGATGCACCAGCAGCAGCGTTTTCCTGCTTTGCGTGGACATCGTCTTTCTGATGGCAGTCCGCTGACGTTCTATCCGGGCGATGTTCCGCCCCGTTTCCCGGCTGATGCCTTCTGGCAGAACGGCGGCTTTCGTTTTGAAGCCTTCAGACCGCCGGTCATGGACAGTGACCGGCCGCTTCCCCATATCCGTATGGACAGTGCGCTGGAATTTTTACTCGGAGACAAATTACGATGAGTGACGATACTCCGCTAAAACCGAGGATCGATTTCCCCCCGCAGGATACCGGCACGGCGGAACCGCTGCGTGAAGCGCGGTATTTTGACCCGGGGGAGCGGGAATTTACCGCCTCACCGGATCCGGCAGAAGAAGAGGACGTGGTTGCTGAAGAAATTGTACTTAACGGTGCATTGCGGCCACGGAAGTCGTTCCGGTGGCGGCTTTTTATGCTCGGGTTGGTGATCTTCTTCATGACCGTCATCGCCCGGACCGGGCAATGGCTGACGGATGCCTGGCATCAGCGTGACTGGATAGCTCTTGGCGGAACCCTTTCTCTCGGGCTGGTACTGTTTGCCGGCGCCGCGAGCCTGGTCAGCGAAGGCTACCGTTTATACCGGCTGAGACACCGGGCGCAGGAACGCGATGAGGCTTGCGAATTACTTAACAGCCACGGAACCGGTAAAGCGAAAGCCTTCTGTGAACAACTGGCGGCGCGCAGTGGGATCGGCGAGGCGCATCCTGCCTTCCGTCGCTGGCAGACATCTCTGCAGGAAACGCACAATGATCGGGAGACCATGACGCTCTATGCCTCATGGGTACAACCCATCGCGGATAAACAAGCCCGCGAGAAGATTAGCCGTTATGCAGCGGAATCTGCGGTGATTATTGCCGTCAGTCCGCTGGCGATGGCCGATATGTTTTTTATTGCCTGGCGTAACATCCGAATGATTAACCAGATAGCCCGTATTTATGGCATTGAGCTGGGCTATTTCAGCCGGATACGTCTGTTCCGGGGGGTACTGTTCAATATTGCCTTTGCCGGTGCCAGTGAGCTTGTGCGTGAGGTGGGCGTGGACTGGATGTCTCAGGATCTCATGGGCCGGTTGTCGGCCCGGGCGGCTCAGGGGATCGGTGCCGGTCTGCTGACGGCCCGGCTGGGCATTAAAGCGATGGAACTCTGCCGCCCGCTCCCCTGGATTGACGGGGATAAACCCCGGCTCGGGGATTTCAGGACTGAACTTTTCAGCCAGTTGCGCGATACCCTGAAGAAAAAGCCCTCCGATCACACACGGGATAAAAACAAGGAACGTACTGCCGGATAACCCTTTCCGCGCGGTTTTCCGACAGCCGGGCCCAGGGTTCCGCTCAGCCAGAAGTGTCAACTTTTCCTGCCAGAGCCCTTCAGCTCCTCCGGCTGACGCGGTATGATGACTGATTATTGTGATGGTCGGGAAAATATTGATGCGCCTGGAAATTTTCTGTAGAGACAGACAGGGGCTGGTCCGTGAATTGCTGGATCTGCTGGTCGCGCGGAATATCGATTTATACGGTATTGAAATCGTGGCCCTTGAACGCCTGTATCTGCGTTTCAGTGCGATAGCTTTCGAAGAATTCCGTTCGCTGATGGCCGAAATACGCCGGACGCCCGGGGTGACGGATGTGCGTACTGTCACGGATATGCCCTCAGAGCGCGAGCGCCGGGTACTGACTTCCTTACTGGAGGCCATGCCTGAGCCTGTCCTTTCTATCGACCTGAAAGGACGTATTGAGCTGGCTAATCCGGCAGCACAGACGCTGTTTGGTCTGGACGAACAGAGGATGTATCACTCGCCAATCGGGCATTTGATTGAAGACAGAGAGCTTTCCCATTGGCCGGAAAGTGACATTGTCACTTCTGTTACCCGACATGTGGTGATCCAGGGCCGGGATTTCCTGATGGAAATTCTGCCCATCTATCTTCCGGGTGAGCTGGAACAGCAGATCCAGCCGGTCGGTGCCATGATCATGCTGAAATCCACGGCGAGAATGGGCCACCAGCTTCAGCGTATTAACATGACTGATAACTGCGGTTTTGAACACATTGTGGCAGCCAGCCCGAAAATGCGTCAGTTACTGAATCAGGCCAGAAAACTGGCCGTCCATGATGCGCCTTTGCTGATCACCGGTGAGACCGGAACCGGCAAAGATATGCTTGCCAGAGCGTGTCACCAGCGAAGTCACCGTCATCTTCAGCCTTTCCTGGCGCTGAATTGTGCCTCTCTGCCGGATGATGTCGCCGAAAGTGAACTGTTTGGCCATGCTGCCGGGGCTTACCCGAATGCACTGGAGAATAAAAAAGGATTTTTCGAACAGGCCAACGGGGGCTCGGTATTACTTGATGAAATCGGCGAAATGTCCCCGCGTATGCAGACCAAATTACTCCGCTTCCTGAATGACGGAACCTTCCGTCGGGTCGGTGAAGAGCATGAGGTGCACGTCGATGTCAGGGTCATTTGCGCCACGCAAAAAAACCTGCAGGAACTGGTCAGCCGGGGGGAGTTTCGCGAGGATCTTTTCTACCGCCTGAATGTACTGACGCTCAGTATCCCGCCTTTACGCGAACACGCCCGCGATATTCAGCCATTAACAGAGATGTTTGTCTCCCGTTATGCAGATGAACAGGGAGGGGCAGCCCCGTCGATTTCGCCACAACTGGCCGGTTATCTTTCACGATATAGCTGGCCTGGCAATGTACGACAGTTGAAAAATACCCTGTACCGGGCCATGGCGCAGCTGGAAGGTGATGAACTTCGTCCTAAGGATATTATCCTGCCGGAGCAGGCGGAGCATGAATTACCTATGGATGACAATCTGGAGGGGTCTCTGGACGATATTACCGGGCGATATGAACGCGCGGTACTGGTTCGTCTCTACAGCCATTATCCGAGTACCCGTAAGCTGGCGAAACGACTGGGAGTGTCACATACGGCTATCGCCAACAAACTTCGTGAATACGGGCTGAATAAAAAAGGGGCCGGTGAAGACGAGGCCGGATAACCCCGGATCAGCCGCGAGACAGCAGGCCCGTCAGGAGGCGGGCCTGCTGAGCGGAACTTACTTCAGCACAGCCAGGGCGGCGTCGTAGTCAGGTTCCTGCGCGATTTCTTCAACCAGTTCTGCATGCAGCACAGTATTATTTTCGTCCAGCACCACCACAGCACGTGCACTCAGTGCTTTCAGCGGGCCTTCAAGAATTTCGACACCGTAATCATTTTTAAAGTCACTGCCACGGAATGCCGACAGTGTGATCACATTGTCCAGGCCGTCAGCGCCGCAGAAACGACTTTGTGCAAACGGCAGGTCAGCAGAGATACACAACACAACCGTATTGGTGATGTCTGAGGCCAGCTGATTAAATTTACGTACCGAGGTTGCACAGGTGCTGGTATCGATACTCGGGAAGATGTTCAGTACCTTACGTTTTCCGGCATAGTCTCCCAGTGAGACATCACTCAGATCTTTCGTCACCAGGGTGAAGTCAGGAGCAACGCTGCCTTTAGCCGGAAACTGACCCGCGATGGCAATTGGCTGCCCTTTAAAATTGATAGTCTGAGACATCAGCGATTCCTTATCATCATTTGTGAGTGACTGCGACGCACTTCAATAGCGTACAGTGCAAGTGAACCCCTAATTTATCCCATATTTTGCACCCTTTTACGAGCAGGGACGGTATATTGCCGTATAAATATCATCTCTGTCTGGCCGTGAAAGGGGCAGCCTGCCTGATATCAGGCCAGAGGAACGAAAAACAAGAGGGAGCACATATGGTTAACTGGTACAGGCTTTCCGCGCTGGCCCTGGCGATGATGCCCGCGACCGAGTGTCTGGCGGCGACACTGCCCCCCGGCGCGCACTTAGCGGCCCGGCAGGAAATTGTCCGGCAAATAAAAGATGAGCCGGCGTCACTCGACCCGGTACAGGCGGTGGGATTACCGGAAATGCAGGTGATCCGTGACCTGTTTGAAGGCCTGACGAACCAGGACAGTACCGGCAACATTGTGCCGGGTGTCGCTGAACGCTGGCAGAGTAACGACAATAAAACCTGGATATTTACTCTGCGCCGGGATGCCCGCTGGTCAGACGGTAAACCCGTGACTGCCGCCGATTTTGTCTATAGCTGGCAGCGTCTGGTGGACCCGGCACAACGTTCCCCTTTTGCCTGGTTTGCGGCGCTGGGCGGTATTGAAAATGCCGGAGCGATCACCCGCGGAGAAAAGCCGCCGTCTTCACTGGGCGTCACTGCGATTGATGCCTGGCATCTGAAAGTGACACTGGATCATCCAGTGGCTTATTTCCCTTCACTGGTCGCCAATGTCTGCCTGTTCCCGGTCCCGCGGGACGTTATCCGTAGCGCTAAAAATGACTGGACGCAGCCGGGGGAACTGGTGGGCAACGGGGCGTATCAGTTACAGCAGCGGGTGGTGAATGAAAAAATCGTGCTGGTCAGAAATAAGGATTACTGGGATAACACCCATACGGTGCTGAATAAAGTCACCTTTGTCCCGATCAATGAGGAGTCTGCAGCGACTCAGCGTTACCGTGCAGGGAATATCGATATCACCGAGTCTTTCCCGAAAAACATGTATCGTTTGCTGAAGAAAGAATTGCCCGGCCAGGTGTATACCCCGATGCAGCTCGGCACCTATTACTATGCGTTTAATACCCGTAAAGGCCCGACGGCAGACGTCAGAGTCCGACGGGCTTTGTCGTGGAGTATCGACAGACAGGTGATTGCCGATAAGGTGCTGGGAACCGGTGAAAAACCCGCCTGGGGTTTCACCCCGGTCGGAACACAGGGGTTTCATCCGCAACCGCTCTATATTCAGCAGCACACACAGCAGGAACTGAATGCGCAGGCCAAATCACTGCTGGCCTCTGCGGGCTATGGGCCGGGGAGACCGCTGCATCTGACGCTGTTGTACAATACGGCAGAAGTGCATCAGAAAATTGCCATTGCCATCGCCTCAATGTGGAAGAAAAACCTGGGGGTGGATGTCACTCTGCAGAATCAGGAGTGGAAAACCTATCTGGACAGCCGTAATCAGGGGAATTTCGACGTGATCCGGGCGTCCTGGATAGCGGATTATAATGAACCCTCTACCTTCCTGGGGCTGCTGACCCGTGGTAACAGCGGTAATATTTCCGGATTCAGTAACCCGCAATACGATGCTCTGTTGGCCCGGGCGGCCCGCGAACGCACGGAAGCTGCCCGCAACAGCGACTATAACAAGGCCGAGCAAATGATCGCCGAAGAGGTACCTATCGCCCCGATTTATCAGTACACCAATGCACGTCTGATCAGCCCGCGGGTCAAAGGTTATCCGATCAATAATCCTGAAGATGTGGCTTACAGTCGTGAGATGTGGATTGAACAGCCGCCGGAGAAATCTGCGCGGTAATTTCCTATCAGACTGATTATCCGGCTATTATTATCGAACGGGGCAGCCATTGTGTAATGCCCCTTTACGTTTTAAATGCAAATTATGGTAATCAATACACTACAATGCAGGTTTTGATTTACCGGAAACAGAGTTAAGGGGAATGTGTGAGCATCATCGACGGTAAAGAACTGCAGATATCTGATGCGATTATTTCCTGTCAGTTAGACGGGCAGGGTGGAATGCTGCCTATCAGTGAAACTGAAATGGTGAATTGCGAGCGCCCCTGCTGGCTGCACCTGAATTATGCCCAGGAAAACAGCGCCGGATGGTTGCAGAAAACTCCGTTATTGCCGGACTCCGTAAGGGATGCTTTAGCCGGTGAGAGTATGCGCCCCAGGGTGAGCCGTCTGGCGGATGGTTTTATCATCGTTCTGCGCAGTATCAACTTTAATGAACATGCCCGTCCGGACGAGCTGGTGGCGGTCAGAATTTTTATCAGTGATAAATTAATCATTTCGACCCGCAAACGCAAAGTAGCCGCGGTGGAAGATGTCTGGGGTGAACTCCGGCAGGGGAACGGCCCGGAAAATGCGGGCGACTGGCTGGTGGAGTTTTGCGACTCACTGACGGATCATATCAGTGAATTTATCGAAGATTTACACGATAAAATTATTGATATGGAAGACGGGCTGATGGAAGGCCAGGCACCGGTGCGGGGCGAAATGGCATTGCTGCGTAAGCAACTGATTGTGATGCGTCGTTACATGGCACCTCAGCGGGATGTGCTGGCGCGCATCGCCAGTGAAAAATTTACCTGGATGGACGAGGCACAGCGCCGTCTGATGCAGGATATCTCAGACCGGCTGGGCAGGGGACTTGAAGATCTGGATGCGGGCATTGCACGGACCGCGGTTCTGACCGATGAAATCGATGCCTTGCTGACAGAATCCATGAACCGCAGAACCTATATTATGTCTCTGCTGGCGATGGTTTTTCTCCCTGCGACTTTCCTTACCGGACTGTTCGGCGTTAATCTGGGCGGGATTCCCGGCGGACAATGGCACGATGGCTTTGCTGTGTTTTGTGTGATTCTGGTACTGATTGCGCTGGGTGTGACCTGGTTCCTTAAAGAGCGCAAATGGTTATAAATCATGTGGTTGGATTAATAATCATAAAAATGATCTGAGTCAATGTATGCCGGGCGAAAATCGCGGATACTTCTTCCCGCAGGTGAATGCAACGTCAAGCGATGGGCGTTGTGCTCCACATTGTCTTACTTTTGAATTACTGCATAGCACATTTAATTCTTATGACCCCGGCGTTAGTGACGCCGGTTTTTTTTTGCCACCTCGCGGCCGCCTTTCACCGGTGCCTGACGGTCTTCTCTCCTCTGCTGCATCTTTGTTCTGTTCTGCGATATCTTTTGAAAGGTGATTTCCCCCTCGCGTAAAAGTCCGTATAATCCGCGCCCATGCATGCAGGCTTTTAACCAGGAAATAAACGGCCGGAGCACCCGGCGGTGAACAGAACCTATGAATCAGACCGATACCAGAAAAGACACACTCGAATTCAACAAACTCCAGAAGCGTCTGCGGAGAAATGTTGGCAATGCAATCACCGATTACCAGATGATAGAAGAAAATGATGTGGTAATGGCCTGCATGAGTGGTGGCAAGGACTCTTTTGCCATGCTGGATATTCTGCTGAGCCTGCAAAAAGTTGCTCCTGTCAGCTTTGAAGTGATTGCGGTCAACCTGGACCAGAAACAACCGGGTTTCCCGGAGCATATTCTGCCTGACTATTTCGAGCAGCTTAACATCCCTTACTATATCGTCGATAAAGATACCTACTCAGTCGTCAGAGAGAAGATCCCTGAAGGTAAAACGACCTGCGGACTGTGTTCGCGCCTGCGTCGGGGTACACTTTATTCCTTTGCCGAAAAGATCGGCGCCACCAAAATTGCCCTTGGTCATCACATGGATGATATTGTGGAAACGCTGTTTCTGAATATGTTCCATGGAGCGAGGATGAAGGCGATGCCACCGAAACTGCGTTCAGATGATGGCCGTAATGTGGTGATCCGTCCGCTGACCTACTGCCGCGAAAAGGATCTCATCCGTTTTGCTGATCATAAGGCGTTCCCGATCATTCCCTGCAATCTGTGTGGCTCTCAGGAAAATCTTCAGCGACAGGCGATTAAAGGCATGCTGAGCGAGTGGGATAAAAAAGATGCTGGCCGTGTGGAAAGTGTTTTTAAATCCTTACAGAATGTCAGTCCGAGTCAGTTAGCGGATCGCGAACTGTTTGACTTCGAAAACCTGCCGTTAGATCGTGAAGGAGAGCGTGAAGCTTACGGATTTACGGAAGCGACCGTTTCATCGACCAATATCGACCATTCGCTGTATATCGATGTCACAAATCTCTGAGGCTATGCTCCTGACAGACAACAGTCTGCCGGTATAAAAAGGGGCAATTCATCAGTGATCCTGCAGGTTGTCCGCCTGGCTTTATCCGCGGGGCGGACACAAAGCTAACTGATCAGCCCGCTGATCACTATCCAGAACAGACAAACCCCGGCCAGAACGCTGACAGCCAGAAGGCCGCGTCGGGCATATCGCCATTGGTGACGCTCGTTTTCGTCAGCTAATGCGATGACCGGATCCGCATGTTGTTTTCTTTTTTTCGGTCTGAAATCCAGCCAGAACGACGCCGCCGAGGCTGATGCTGCACAAATTTTCAGTGCTACGTAACCATCCATTATTTCGTTCCTTATCACGTCAGAATAAGCCGCCGACAAACCTGATGAAGCAGATGTGTTATCTGACACCCGCATATGACCTGCTGGTCAGGGCGGATGACTATTTGATAAGAGATCCCCTGCCGGAAAAATACTCTGTGGTCAGCCGTGACCAGCGACCGGGGATCAGGCCCGGGATTATCAATGAAGAATAACAATAAAGTTCTGTCGGGGAAACGGATAACAGCCCCGTGATGGCGGGTTAATCACGAGGCTGAGCAGGAAAGGCGTCCGCAGACTGGCAGGGTATAACGCTGCCGGGACCGTGGGATGACTACCGGAAACGAGGGTGAATTATTTCACCCGGTATTTCTCTATTTATTCCACCGCAGTGAGGCATGGGCGACCCGCGCACCTAAGATTTTTGCAGTCTCTTTATCTGACTGAGTTATCCCCTCAATGCCTTTATCGGCATCCGCCTGCGCCATGGCCCCTAAAAACGAGCCAAGCCGGTTAAGATCATCTTCAGATCCTTTCGAGCTATTATTGCCAGGCATTAACCCAAGGCTGACCCATATCATCTGGTGTTGTGCAGCAAAAATACTCAGTTGCTGCAGCGTTGCCAGTTTATCACCACTGTGGGAAGCGGAGCAGGTAAATCCGGCGGCCAGTTTATCCCGCCATTTTCCCCAGTATTTTGAACTGGCATCCATAAAGGCTTTGAAAGGGGCAGAGGCGCTGCCCATATAGGTCGGGGAGCCGAAGATGATTGCATCGGCTTCTTCTTCCAGATACTGCCAGTATGACCCGACATTCTCCGCCGGGATCAGGGTGGTCGTCACCCCGGCCACTGATGCTGCACCGGACTCCACGGATTTGGCGATCTCTTCGGTATGTCCATAGCCGCTGTGATAAATAATCGCAATCTTAGTCATAAACACCTCAGGAATTATATTTTATGCCGGCTAAACGCCATTGTTAACCCAATCATCCTAATGCGCCTCTGGCGGATATTCAAAAAATTAGCCGGGGGTCAGCACATTCAGGTAATTTACAGGCGGTATGCCACGAGAGGATGGCGGGCAGACAGAGTGATCGCCCCCTGGCGGGATTTATTTAGTAAAAAAAAGTAACAGATATCGACCCGCCGTCGCCGCTGACATATTCTGAGCAACCAACTGTCCAACCTCCCGGAGCCTGATGAATGAAAATAGCCGCAATGTTGCTGGTGAGTGCCACCGTTTTACTCTCTGCCTGCAGCAGCCATAACGATGATAATGAACCCCCACAGCAGGCAACGGCTGCACATATCCAGCCCGTGGTGATGTCTTCTCTGGCGGAGTCCAACTGTGCAGGTGCAGGCGGTATTCTGGCCTATTCACGACAACTTGACGGTAGCAGGATCGGCATGTGTGAGTTAAGCAATGGCAAACGTTGCAGCGAAGTTGCGCTGATCAATGGTAACTGTGCCCGTTAACAGCATGGCACCCTGACCGGCAGGGTGCTGCTTTTCCGCCATGGCGGAGAGTTTATTGACCGGTACTCACTCTGTGAGTACAGCTCCTGCCGAGGGAAAGCTCCTGCAGATTACTCAGTGTGGTTTCTGCTATGGTGGTCAACGCTTCACGGGTCAGGAAGGCCTGATGCCCGGTAAACAGGACATTATGGCAGGAGGAGAGCCGGCGGAAGATATCGTCCTGGATAACATCATTCGAGTTGTCCTCAAAGAACAGATCCCGTTCATTTTCATAGACATCCATACCCAGCGCGCCGATTTTTTGTTGCTTCAGCGATCCCACGGCAGCCTGTGAATCAATGAGTCCGCCCCGGCTGGTATTGATGATCATCACGCCGTCTTTCATTTTACTGAACGCTGCGGCATCGAGCAGGTGGTGGTTTTGCGGTGTCATCGGGCAGTGGAGAGAGATAATGTCGGATTCCCGCAGCAGAGTGGTAAAATCCGTATATTCAACGCCCAGCGCCAGAGCCTCTTCGGACGGATAAGGGTCAAACGCCAGTAATCGCATCCCGAACCCTTTAAGAATACGCAGTGCTGCCAGCCCGATTTTCCCGGTTCCCACAATCCCGGCAGTTTTTCCGTGCATGGTGAAGCCGGTCAGGCCCTCCAGCGAAAAGTTAGCATCCCGGGTACGGAGCCAGGCCCGGTGAATATGACGGTTCAGGGCCAGCATAAGAGCGACAGAGTGTTCTGCCACCGCTTCCGGAGAATAGGCAGGCACCCGCACGACCTGAATCCCCCGTCTTTCTGCGGCCGCCAGATCCACATTATCGAACCCCGCACACCGCAGGGCGATAAAGCGAACGCCCCCGGCGGCCAGTTCTTCAATAACGTCTGCAGAACACTGGTCATTAACGAAGATACAGACGGCGTCGAAACCTTGTGCGGTTTTGGCGGTATGGTGATCGAGTTTGAAATCATAAAAAGTGAAGGAAAAACCAAAAGACTGATTCGCTTTTTCCAGGGACTGCTGATCATAGTGTTTCGTGCTATAAACGGCGATATTCATTACGGATCTCCGGGGTAACTTTGCAGGGAATGCCGGTGTTATTAGCGTTTTGCCAGAATCTTACATACTATGTATCGCAAATACGTAACTCGCTGATTTCAGTATAGGCCCGGGCACGACAAAAGCGGGATCATTAATGCGTTGTGTCACTGATGGCTCCGGGAGAACAGGGTGAATTTTCTATGACAGACAAACGGCGAACAGCCCTGGCGATTATCGTCCCGGTCGTGCTGATCACCGGTCTGGCCGTGGCTGCCATTGATGTCTGGCTGCCGCCGCTCGTACAGCACTGGCTGCCGGAAGGGACACGTCTGACGCTCAGCGGGCATTTTCGCCCGCACACCAGAAGCCTCAGTTTCCCGGGGGTAGCGTTACAGGCGGGGGACTGTCAGGCGGTCTCCGTGAACGGCCTTTCTGTGGGCTATCGTGATCATTTATGGCAGTGGCATGCCACGGATGTTCGGGTTGATACCGACTGCCTGGCGACGGTTCCTTCCTCCTCTTCCTCCTCCGCGCCGGAAAAAACACTGGCGGAGTGGCAGGCGTTGCTGCCTGCCGGTCACTGGCAGGCCGATAAACTGGAAATTCTGCCCTGGGGTCAGTATGCCGGACGTCTGTCGCTGACGACCCAGCAACAGCGGCAGGCACTGACCTACGATAGAAATGATCTTCAGCTAAGCGCAGTGCTTAATGGCCAGGCACTGACGATCACCCGGTTACGATGGATACCTCCGGGCGGAACTCCGCCGCTTACTCTGCAGGGCTCCGTCGGGCTGGCCCCGAAAATCGGGCAATGGCCTGAGCGGGGGCAACTGGACGGGCAGCTATCTCTGACCGGTCTTCCGCTGCACCTTGAGCTGCACTGGCAGCAACAGCAGGGTGTGCTGAACGTACTGACCCCGAAGAGCCCCGAACCCTTGTTACAGTTGCCCTGGACGGCCACGCCACAACTGCTTGAAATTCAGCAAGGCAAATGGCAGTGGCCTTTTGCGTCTCAGCCGTTGCAGGGGGGGATTGCGCTGCAAGCCAGCCACTGGCGTGAAGGGCCGGAAAATAGTGTTATTTCCGGACGAATGAATGCCTTAACCTCCGGTCACGGCGGTAAAGGGAACGTTGTACTCAGTCTGGGGCCAGGTAAACTCAGTCTGACCGATAGCGCACTACCGTTACGTCTGACCGGCACGGCAAACAGCCCTGAATTACAGTTTTTTGCCCGGCTACCGGCGCAGCTGACCGGGCCGCTGACCGGACCCGAAATCCGCTTTCTGAGCGGCGCCTTACTCCGTATGCGTGGTCAATTGCTGGATACCTTCCAGGTCGATGAAGCGCGCTGGCCACTGGCCGGGGTACATCTGTCAGCTTCAGGGATTAACGGACCCTTACAGGCCATATTACAGGTACACAACCGCACCTCCGGCCGCTATCGTCTGCAACTGGCCGGTCAGGCCCGGGATTTCTGGCCGGATCAGGGGCAATGGCAATGGCGTTACTGGGGCAGCGGCGTGCTGTTACCTTTTAAAGCCGCCTGGGATCTTCAGGGCAGCGGTGACTGGCAGGGGCCGCAGATCACGCTTAAAACATTGTCGACCGGTTTTAACCAGCTCAGGTATGGCGGCGTACGGGTCGTGTCTCCGCGTCTTACGCTCACCTCGCCGCTGATCTGGCACCGGCAGGTGAACGCTCCGAAACTGGCAGGGGCATTTGCGTTAACGGCCGGGAAGACACTTTTCAGTTATGGCGGCAGACTGCCGGCACTGCATCTGCCGTTTTCGGTCTCCGGAACCTCCCCGGGGGATTTCCTCTATCAGGCGCGTCTCAGCGCCGGAACCCTCGGGCCACTGGCACTGCATGGTCGCTGGGATGGTGAGCGTTTGCGGGGTCAGGCATGGTGGGCCTCTCAGCCACTGGCCGTTGTCGAGCCGTTGCTGTCACCGGACATGAAAATGAAAATCACCGGCGGAAAAATGCGGGCACAGGCTGCCTTTTCCGCCTCGGCCACCAGCGGCTTTCAGGCCGGCGGACACTGGGTGATCACTCAGGGCAGTGCCTGGACGCCGGACAATCAGATACAGGGGGCTGGTTTTTCTTTACCGTTCCGTTATCAACAGCAGCGCTGGCAGTTGGGTTACCGTCAGCCTGTCCGTCTGACCATCGACCGTATCGTGGATCAGATAGGTTTGTCAGGGATCACTGCCAGCCTGCAGGGGTTCTATCCCTGGAGTCAGGAGAAACCCTTGCGGTTATCGGATGTCAGTATGTCGGTTTCCGGCGGCAAACTGAGCCTGGCTGAATTGAGGCTTCCGCAGCGGCAGGCAGCACTGCTGAAAGCCGATAAAATCAACCTGAGCAGGCTCATTACGGCATTACATCCCGGCAAAATAGCCATGTCCGGCCTGGTCAGCGGTGAGTTGCCGTTATGGGTCAATGACCCGCACTATATCATTCGTGACGGGTGGGTCAGTAACGACGGACCTCTGACCCTGCGGGTCGATAAAGAGATGATTGACGCCATTACCAGTAATAATATGGCGGCCGGCGTAGCCGTCGACTGGTTACGGTATATGGAGATCGGTCGTGCGCAGGCGAAGTTACAGTTAAGTAGTGACGGTGAACTGATCATGAAATCGACCGTTCAGGGAACCAGCCGCTTCAGTAATCATGATCAGCGGGTTAATCTGAATTATACTCACCAGGAAAATATCTTCAGACTCTGGGAGAGTCTGAATTTTGGCAGTAATTTAGAGTCGCTGTTATCGCAGCAACTGAAGTATCCGCAAACGGAGAGAAACAATGATGAAAAGCGGTAACCTGCTTATCTGCCTGATATCAGGTCTGATCCTGGGCGGGTGTACACCGCGTATTGAGGTCGCTGCGCCCAAAGAACCGATTACGATCAATATGAATGTCAAAATTGACCATGAGATCACGATAAAAGCAGATAAAGACGTCAATACCCTGTTAAAAAATTCGCAATAACGGCCCGTCACAGAGGGGGAGGCACTGCGGGTCACCCGGCCTGTAGATGCCGGATAAGCTGATAAGGCCGGGGAAGTTCAGAGAGGCATGGCTTTCACCCCCGGAGCTTCGGGAGTGCCCTGACCATGTACAGAGCAGAGGCAACAGGTCAGTAAAAAGTCAGGGTGAAACTGCCGGCCTGCAGAGACCGGCAACAGAAGGTCAGACGGCGATAATTGATTCGATAGCCGTTTTCGCATCTGTCGTGGCTTTCGCGCCGACTTCCGGGCCGTAACCATAGCCTTCCGCGAACACAAAGTTCACATCCGAAATCCCGATAAAGCCAAGGAATAATTTCAGGTAAGGGGTTAGCAGATCCGCGGGGGTATCTTTATGTACACCACCACGGCTGGAAATAATCACTGCACGTTTGCCTGTCACCAGTCCTTCGGGGCCGTTTTCCGTATAACGGAAGGTCACACCGGCGCGGGCGATGAGATCGAAATAGGTTTTCAGTTGCGTCGGGATATTAAAGTTATACATTGGCGCGGCGATGACAATCACATCATGAGCCTGTAACTCACTGATCAGTTCATCAGACAGAGCCAGCGCTTCCTGCTGGCGAGAGTTCAGTGGCGTTTCTGAAGGGCGCAGGGCTCCGACCAGTTCGCCATCCAGTACCGGGACTGGCTGTGCAGCCAGATCACGTACAGTGACAGTGTCACCTTTGGCGATGGCCTGTTCGGCATAAAAGTCGGCTAACTGCCCTGACTGTGAATAGCCGGCCAGAATACTGGATTTCAGAACGAGTACTTTGCTCATATTTGTTTTCCTGTCATAGAGGCGGAGTCTTCCGCTAAGTGGTCTCACTGTACGGGGATAGACCGGCAGATAAAAGTTGATAATTTCGAGATCTATATTCGAAAAAATTGAATGAGTCAGGGGCAGGGAAAGGTGTCCTGGCATAACAGCGCTTCATGAGTATGTTACAATCATGCACTGTCGCAGACAGACGGACATTTCCTGCCTGCTGATGCAGGGCCCGGGTCATTTTGTCATATAAAATCAAGGTAACGCATTATTATGTCATCTCAGGATTTCTCACCGCTTTCATCGCTGTTCAGCAGAACGGAACCGCTCATATTGCGGGATCGCCAGAAAATCAGGCGTCGTCTGACCGGTGCCGAAAAGGTGAAGAACCCGCAGGCGCGTGCTGAAATAACCAGTAAGATTGAACAGGATATTGCTGAGGCAGAAACGCGCCTGGCGCTCCGTCTGGCTTCGGCCCCGAAAGAGATTGAATTTCCGGATAACCTGCCGGTCAGCCAGAAACAGCAGGAAATTGCAGAGGCCATCAGTAACCACCAGGTCGTGATCATTGCCGGTGAAACCGGGTCCGGTAAAACCACACAGATCCCGAAAATCTGTCTGGCCCTTGGCCGGGGAAACCGCGGCCTGATTGGTCATACCCAGCCGCGCCGTCTGGCGGCCCGGACGGTGGCTACCCGTATCGCCGAAGAGATGAAGAGTCCGCTGGGCGATGTTGTCGGTTATAAAGTCAGGTTTAATGACCAGGTCAGTGATAACAGCCGTATTAAACTGATGACCGACGGGATACTGCTGGCGGAGATCCAGCAGGACAGGCTGCTGTTGCAATATGACACCCTGATCATCGATGAAGCCCATGAACGCAGCCTGAATATTGACTTCCTGCTCGGGTATCTGCGTGAACTGCTGCCCCGCAGGCCTGACCTGAAAGTCATTATTACCTCGGCGACGATCGATCCGCAGCGCTTTTCGCGTCACTTTAATCATGCACCGGTCATTGAAGTGTCCGGGCGTACGTATCCGGTAGAGGTCCGTTACCGGCCGGTCACTGAAGATTCCAGTGACGGCGATCGCGATCAGTTGCAGGCTATTTTTGACGCGGTCGATGAACTGATGCGTGAACCTGCCGGTGATATCCTGATTTTTATGAGCGGTGAACGGGAAATCCGTGATACGGCCGACGCTCTTAACCGCAGAGAGTTACGTCATACCGAAGTGCTACCGCTGTATGCCCGCTTGTCCAATACCGAGCAGAACCGGGTGTTCCAGTCGCACAGCGGACGTCGTATTGTCCTGGCGACTAACGTTGCGGAAACCTCCCTGACGGTCCCCGGAATTAAATATGTGATCGACCCCGGCACTGCGCGGATCAGTCGTTACAGTTACCGGACCAAAGTACAACGCCTGCCCATTGAGCCGGTGTCTCAGGCATCCGCCAACCAGCGAAAAGGGCGATGTGGCAGGGTCTCGGAAGGGATTTGTATCCGGCTGTATTCTGAAGAGGACTTCCTGAACCGTCCGGAGTTTACAGACCCGGAAATCCTGCGAACGAATCTGGCGTCGGTCATTCTGCAGATGACCGCACTGGGTCTGGGAGATATCGCGGCGTTTCCTTTCGTGGAAGCCCCGGATAAGCGTCATATCCAGGACGGTGTCCGTTTGCTGGAAGAACTTGGCGGGATCCTGCCGACGGCAGGCGGAGAGGTTAAACTGACGAATCTGGGCCGTGAACTGGCCCGCTTGCCGGTCGACCCGCGGCTTGCCCGCATGGTACTCGCGGCACAACAGTTTGGTTGTGTACGTGAAGTCATGATTATCACCGCCGCCTTATCCATTCAGGACCCGCGGGAGCGACCCTCAGATAAAAAACAGGCGTCTGATGAAAAGCACCAGCGCTTTGCGGATAAAGAATCCGACTTCCTGGCCTGGGTTAATCTTTGGAATTATCTGCAGGAACAGCAGCAACTGCTGTCAGGTAATCAGTTCCGCCGTCAGTGTAAAGCCGACTATCTGAATTATCTGCGGGTACGTGAGTGGCAGGATATCTATACCCAGTTACGTCAGGTAGTTAAAGAATTACGCCTGCCGGTCAACAGTGAACCGGCACCGTATCGTGAAGTTCACAGTGCGCTGTTGTGCGGCCTGCTTTCCCATGTCGGTCAGAAAGATGTAGAAAAACAGGAATTCACCGGCGCCCGTAATGCACGGTTCTCAATCTTCCCGGGGTCCGGCTTATTCAAAAAGCCCCCGAAGTGGGTGATAGTGGCCGAACTGGTGGAAACCAGCCGTCTCTGGGGACGCGTTGCTGCGAAAATCGATCCGGAGTGGATTGAACCGCTGGCTAAACATCTGCTGAAATATCATTACAGTGAACCGCACTGGGAGAAATCTCAGGGGGCGGTGATGGCAACGGAAAAAGTCACGCTCTACGGACTGCCAGTGATTGCCGGGCGTAAAGTCAATTACGGTAAAATTGATCCGCAGGTCTCACGTGAACTCTTTATCCGTCATGCGCTGGTGGAAGGTGACTGGCAGAGTCGCCACGCATTTTTACGCAATAACCGTAAGCTGCTGAATGAAGTAGAGGATCTTGAGCATAAGTCACGACGCAGAGACATTCTGGTCGATGATGAAACCCTGTTTACCTTCTATGACCAGCGTATCGGCCACGATGTTGTCTCGGCGCGTCATTTTGACCAGTGGTGGAAGCAGACCAGTCGTGAACAACCTGAGTTGCTCAATTTTGATAAGCAGATGCTGATCAAAGAAGGTGCTGCTCAGATCAGTGCGCTGGATTACCCGAACTTCTGGCATCAGGATAACCTGAAGCTGCGTCTCAGTTATCAGTTTGAGCCCGGGGCCGATGCCGATGGCGTTACCGTCTATGTCCCCTTACCCTTGCTGAATCAGGTTAGTGACCGCGGTTTTGAATGGCAGATCCCCGGCATCCGCCGTGAGCTGGTGATCGCATTAATCAAATCGCTGGCCAAACCGTTACGCCGTAACTTTGTACCTGCACCGAACTATGCAGATGCCTTTCTGCAACGGGTGACCGACAGCAGCCAGCCGCTGACAGATGCCCTGGAACGCGAGTTCAGACGAATGACCGGGGTCACCGTTAGTCGGGAGGACTGGCAATGGAATGCGGTGCCCGATCATCTGAAAATCACATTCCGTATAGTGGATGAAAACAATAAGAAGCTGGCGGAAGGCAAAGATTTAACGGCCCTGAAAACTGCGCTGAAGGAGAAAGTGCAGGAGACGCTCTCGGATGTGGCTGATGATGGTGTGGAACAGCAGGGGCTGCACGTGTGGAGCTTCGGCGACCTGCCACAAAGCTATCAGCAAAAGCGGGGCACTTATCAGTTGCAAGCCTGGCCTGCGCTGGTGGATGAAAAAGACAGTGTGGCTATTCGTTTGTTTGATAGCCAGGCAGAACAGCAGAAAAGCATGTGGCGCGGCCAGCGCCGTTTGTTGTGGCTGAACATTCCGTCACCGGTTAAGTACCTGCATGAGAAGCTGCCGAATAAATCAAAACTCGGACTTTACTTTAACCCTTACGGGAAAGTGCCGGAGCTGATCGATGACTGTATCTCCTGCGGCATCGATAAACTGATGGCTGAGCATGGCGGCCCTGCATGGACTGAACAGGATTTTACCCGTCTGAAAGATATTATCCGCGGCGGATTGAATGAAACGGTGGTGTCCATTGCCATCCAGGTCGAACAAATCCTGACAGCGGTGTTCCGGATCAATAAGCGACTGAAAGGAAAAGTGGATATGAGCCAGGCGCTGGCACTGTCAGATATCAAGGCGCAGATGAGCGGCCTTATCTACAGGGGCTTTGTGACCGGTAATGGCTGGCAGCGGCTGGCGGACACTCTGCGCTATCTGCAGGCCATTGAGCGACGACTGGACAAGCTGCCGGTCGACCCGCACAGTGATCGGGCGCGTATGCTGAAGGTTCAGCATATCGGACAGGCCTGGGAGCAATGGCGTAGTAAGCTACCGCCTAAACACCGGGACGATGAGGATGTTATGGCAATACGCTGGATGCTGGAAGAACTCAGAGTCAGTCTGTTTGCCCAGCAACTGGGTACTCCGTATCCGGTGTCGGAAAAGCGCATACAGCAGGCGATGGAACAGAAGGAACTCTGAAGGCTAAGGAGAGGGCAGCGGTAACCTTTACCGCTGCCCTGCGGCATTTACGGGATTTGAGGGCTAATCGTGTAAAAAACCACGATAATTAGATAACATCCTGTTTTATATGTTAAAAACCACCCACATAATGGTTTTAATGATCCAACTTTGCCCGGGGTTTTTGAGTATACTTGCTGCTGAGAGATAAATAGGTGTTATGGTAAATTAGGTCACAGTCATTAATACGGGACGGGATACTCAGGATGAGTAAGCGATCAGAAATTATTGATGGTGCTCAGGCACCTTATGGAAACAGAGGTATTGTTTATACGGAAGTTTTGGGATGGGTGGATTTGGGGCATGCTCAGGGCTCGGATATCCGGGAGCTTTTGAGATTAATAGCTCAAGGTGAATCATCAGGGAAGGAATTTTATGATGTCAGGTATGCACAGGGAATGACTGGTCTAAGGGGGCAACTTCGGTCAGGAAAAGTGATGACCTGGCGGATACTGCGCGGCAGACCTCACTGGGAACAGAAGAGCATTGCCCTGGCGATGATGATGACGATGGCCCGCAAATTTGAAGCGTTTCAGGGATCGTTTCCCAATAATTTAGTGACGGACAGCGGTTTCAGCGGTGAGGATTTGGTCTCTGATTTGCTGGGCTTTTATCGGGTAGTATCGATTCAGAATCCTTTTCCTCAGCTCCTACCTGTTAGCAAGGATGAAGCCCTAAAACGCTGGGATTACTACGGCAAAATCGGCAGCTGGAAGAATGAAACATTTCAGCCGCTACTGTTCCCCGATCCTGAAAAATTCCCGCATTCCCGCCCTCGTAAAGGGATGCTGCCGCCTTTTATGCGAACGGTAGTCCCCTATAACGATTTTCTGTCTGGAAAGGTCATTCTGCCTCAGCACGATAAGACTTTTTTGGTCTTAGGCTCTGGTAACAACAGGATGAGGTTATGAGACGAAATATAATTATTCTGCTCAGTGTTGCTGTCATTAGTGTTTTTGCACTGGCTGTCGTATGGCCGCATATAGAGATGGGGTTTGCCAGTAGCGCCCATTATACCCGGATGGATACCCGAGAGTACGAGTATTACACGCCTGCTTTATTGAAAAGAATGCCTCGTATCTCTGACAATTACGAGTTCAGTTATAGCAATATCAGTGGTCCACAAGCTTTTGTCTATGGCATTCAGTTCAATGGCACGACCGATACCAGTAAAATTCGTGAATACCTGATAGCCGAAGGATATAAACAGCAAAAACAATGTCAAACAGAAGCTGAATGTTGGCGATCTCCACGGAGTAAAGATGTTGTTTCGTTTTACAGCTTGTCTGAATTAGATTTGGTTAGTGTCGAAATTTATCGACGTGAGTATGCTGATTAAATTGATATATCTCTGGAATAGAAAGGATCTTACTGAGATCTTTTTTTGTACGCGTAATCTTTTGCCCTGTAAACAAAAAACACCGCTACCAACGGTGGTTCGTTTGCCGGGTTTAAGAGCTACTAACTCTAAAATTTTCTTAACGTGGTTTTTTACACGATTGGACCTCAAACCCCGTTTAAAACTCAGGTTTACGCGTCGATGACGCGCAACAGTTTTAACACTGCACCCGCCTGAGTTCTTAACCCCTGTTCCCACGACTGAACGAGAGAAGAGCGAACCCCGGTCAGGAGGGGGCGAGGGCCAACCGTACATGTTTCTGTATATCAACCAGTGAGTTCACAAACGTGGTTTTTTACATCATTGACCGTCAAACCCTTTTACTGACTCAATTCCTGAAGCTTGTCATAGAATGAAGTGACCGCGATGGCACGGTTGTCAGCACGGTAGCGGTCTTTGGCCGCGGGAGCCGAACTCTGTACCGCAATAATCTGCCAGCCATTATCGGTCTTTAACAGCAACGGTGACCCACTGTCTCCGGGTAGCGTATCACAGCGGTGTGACAGTACCGCTTTCTGTGACCAGCCGGTGACCTGACAGCCCTGATGTGCATACAGATTATCCAGATGATCTGCCGGATAGCCTGCCTGTGTGACTTTATTACCGTCTTCTTTTAAGGCTGCAATCAGGTCTGAGCGGCTACCGGAAAACAGCGGAATAGGGGTAATGACGGACGGCGGATTACGGATAATGATGATGCCGTAATCATAAGGTGCGGCAGAAGGGGGTACAATCCAGCCATCACCATCCGCTTTCAGTTTGCCCGCCAGCATAGGCTCTACACGGGCATCAATATCATGAATTTCATAACGCCAGCCATCAGAAAACGCCATAAAACGGATAGCGACCGGCGGGTCGAATTTACCGGGCGGCGTCAGCAGGCAGTGACCGGCGGTCAGGGCAATATGCGGTGAAATCAGAGTGGCTGTACAGACATTACCGCTGTCGGTTTCCACCTGGCCGATAGCATCCCAGGGCGCGGAGGCGACATCGGTGATTTCTTTACGGTGATCTTTACCAAAAAATAAGGTTTTTATTTCGCTGGCGTTGGGTGTGTCATCATCATCATCAGCGTGAACCTGCACACTGAAACAAAAAGCACTTAAAATAATTACAGTCAGCAGGCGCATAATTCTCTCAATGGCGGGAGTCTGTAGGTTAAAGATTGCGGTAAGGAAAGTAATATAGTCGTTACAGTGGAAAAAAGGGAGAGATACTGAGTAGTTACCGGATACTAAATAAAAAAGCTGGCAGCGATGATGCCGCAAATGATTACGCTGATCAGAATGATTTCGAAGCGATAACGACGTACCATGCGGGTTACTCCGGTAAAAAACACCCGGAGGACCGGGTGTTTTAATCACTTTGACGCGTGCTCAGGAAATTCCTGACGTGTCAGGTACTGATTTTAAATTAGTGAGCAGCTTTCTTAGCTACTTTTTTGTGGTGGTGCTTTTTAGCAGCCTGAGCTTTCTGAGCAACAGCTTTCTTAGCTACTTTTTTGTGGTGATGCTTTTTAGCAGCCTGAGCTTTCTGTTCAGCAGCTTTCTTAGCTACTTTTTTGTGGTGATGTTTTTTAGCAGCCTGTGCTTTCTGCTCAGCAGCTTTTTTAGCAGCAGCTTTTTTGTGGTGCTTACGGTGTTTGTGTTTATGTTTGTGAGCAACGTGCTTAGCAGGAGCTTCAGTTTTTGCCGGAGCAGCAGTGGTTGCAGCTGCAGGTGCAGGTGCAGTAGTGGTGGTGTCTGCAGCGAATGCTGCTGAAGACAGACCCATAGCAGCGGCAACTACCAGTGCAAATAATTTTTTCATTGCAAATTCCTCGAATTCATTTTCATTTATTAGCCCACTGCGGGGCCGGTGAAATCACTATATGAGAATAAATCGGGGGCGTCCGTTGGTGAATGGTATCGTTGTGTAACCGAATGTACAGTCGCGATAAGAAAGGAAAAAAACGCGCCGGCGGCCGGAAAAAATAACCGCCGGACAGAGGGTTAGCTGCAATAGCGTTGCTCAAGATGCTGGCGGAAAAAGGCCGGATTCAGGGTCTGACCGGTCGCTTTTGTCAGCAGTTCGTCAGTCGTCAGTAAACTTCCGTACTGCCAGATGTGGTCGTTCAGCCAGCCGGAAATATTTTGCAGATTTCCGCGGGCGATCTCTTCGGAAATGGCCGGGAGTTGTTGTTTCGCCGCCGCAAATAACTGGGCTGCATACATGGCACCCAGCGTATAGGTCGGGAAATACCCGAAAGCACCATCGGTCCAGTGAATATCCTGCATGCAACCTTCCCGGTAATTACCGCGGGTATCCAGCCCCAGGTAGTGGTGCATCTTTTCATCCCACAGGGACGGGATATCTTCCACCTCAATCTCACCTTCAATCAGGGCCTTTTCGATATCGTAACGCAGCATAACATGCGCAGGATAACTGACTTCGTCGGCATCGACGCGGATAAACCCGGGTTTCACCTGCTGTGCCAGTGCCACAAAGTTGTCTTTTTCCAGGGCAGGTTGCGACCCGAAGATAGCCTCAACCTGCGGCTGAATAAATTCCAGGAATTCGCGGCTGCGGCCCAACTGCATTTCCATAAACAGGCTCTGTGACTCATGGATAGCGGTAGACCGGGCCAGGCCGGCGGGTTGTCCTGCCCACTGTTTTGGCAGATTCTGCTCATAACGGGCATGTCCGGTTTCATGGATCACTCCCATCAGGGCACTCAGTAAGTGCTGTTCATCATATCGCGTGGTGATCCTGACATCTTCAGGAACACCGCCGCAAAACGGATGGGCACTGATATCCAGCCTGCCATGATTAAAATCGAAGCCCAGAGTCTGCATGACTTGCAAGCCGAGCTGTTTCTGTAACGGGGGCGGGAACGTCCCGGTCGGGGTTCGTGGCCGAGTAGCCGATTGTTTTTCCACCACGCGGGTTAATAACGCCGGCAGCCACTGTTTCAGGTCATTAAAGACAGAGTCCAGTTGCTGGCTATCCATGCCAGGTTCATAAAGATCCAGCAGAGCATCATAGCGTGACGTGCCATTGGCTGTTGCGCGGATATCGGCTTCCTGGCGCGACAGGCGAACTACCTCACGCAGGTTTTCTGAAAACCCCTGCCAGTCGTTTGCCTGACGCTGGGTTCGCCAGGCATGCTCACAACGCATACCGGCGATAGATTTTGCTTCGACTAATTCTGCCGGTAGCAGAACCGCCTGTTGCCACTGACGGGTCATCTCCTGCAGGTTGGCACGTTCATCCGGCGTCAGGGGCAGGTCGGCGGCGGCCCGCAACAGGTCACCGTTTTCTTTATCGGTCAGCAACTGATGCTGTAATAAGCTCAGTTCTGCTAAGGCTTCACCGCGGGCTTCACTTCCGCCTGCGGGCATCATGGTTTGCATATCCCAGCCAGCGATTGCCGACAGGTGACCGAAGCGGGAGAGGCGACGAAAGCGCTGGCACAGTCGGGTATAGGCATTATTCATTTCAGTTTCCTTTTAAATGTACTGTGGGTGGCGCCAGCGGGGCGGGTTGTGTGGCGGGCCAGCAGAACCGTACCGAGGCACCCCCCAGAGGACTGCTATCGATGGTCACCGTTCCGCGGAAGGCCTGAGCGATAGAGTAAACAATGGCCAGGCCCAGTCCGCACCCGCCGGTTGCCCTGTCTCTGCTCGGGTCCAGCCGGACAAAAGGTTCAAAGACATGCTCGCGTTCTTCGGGGGGAATGCCGGGGCCGTCATCTTCTACCTGCATCATTCCCATCGTGCCATCAAACCACAGACTGACACGTAACCGGCGTACGGAATAACGTAGCCCGTTATTGACCAGATTATCCAGCACACGCTCCATCAGGCGTAAGTCGGCGTATCCCTGGTTTTCCTGTTGCGGTATATCCAGCTCCAGGGTATGTTCCGGGTGGAGCGAGCGTACATCATCGATGCGCTCGGTCAGCCAGTGGGCCAGGTCGATATGCTGTACCTTCATATCGACTTTTGGCCGGTCCAGCCGGGCGTAGGTCAGCAGTTCTTCTATTAATCCTTCCAGCTGGCTGATATCACGGTTCAGAGCAGCCGCTTCGTTTTCTGTCAGATTATCACTCATCTCCAGCCGGTAGCGCAGCCGGACTAACGGAGTTCTTAATTCATGGGCAATACCGTCAATCAGCTGTTTTTTACTGGCAACCAGGACCTTAATATTGTCTGCCATCTGGTTAAAGGCAATGCCTAACCGGTAAAGACTGGAAGTGTTATCAAAGTGGGTACGGGAGTCGAGATCCCCCTGACCAAAGCGTTGTGCAGCGCGTTCCAGTTTCTGCATTTCTTTCCAGTGCGGCCGCATCCAGATAAATACCGGCAGGGCCAGTGACATGCCGATAAACGCCAGCAATGCAATATCCAGCAGCCGCATCTGGTGCAGATAGAAAAGGTACGGGATCGGGCCGACAGACAGCACGTAATGGCTGCGAGGAATATGTTGCAGGAAGGTGTACTGATCATCCAGCGCCACAATTTCCCCGGCACGAAGCCGGCGCATATTCTCAGGTGTCAGGGTATAGCGACTCATCGGCTCAATGTGCAGCTTAAACGACAAATTGAGATCCAGATTATCAATGGTCTTATTCCAGTCGTGAGGCGGAATTTCACGCAACTCAGTACGCATTAAATAGAGAGAGCTGGCCATCAGGTCATTCATGGACTGACGACCGGCGCGCTCTGCAGTCATTTTATAGACCAGCCCGACCAGTAAGGTCATCACCAGGAAACAGGCAAAAAGCAGAAGATAAAACTGGATAAACAATTTCTTCATTCTGAGTGAGTATCCCAGGCCTGAGGGGCGAACAAATATCCTTTATTACGGATGGTCTTGATGCGAAAAGGTTCGGTCGCGTTATCGTGCAGTTTTTTGCGTAACCGCGAAATGGCAACATCGATACTGCGATCCATGCCGTCATAACTGACCCCCCGTAAGGTTTTCAGCAAAGCATCACGGTTAAGGATTTTACCGGCATGGCTGGCCAGCTCCCACAGTAAATCGAAGTCGGCTGTGGAAAGGGGGATTTGCTCATCAGCAAGGGTGACTTCACGGTTTAGCATATCTATGGTCAGTGTCCCGAAACGGATAAGCCTCGCCGGGGCCGAACCGAGAGAATGTTCCTCTATGGAACTGTTCTGCTGGGATTGACGTAAATGCAGACGTAACCGGGCCAGCAGTACAGCGGGCGGGGTGGTCTTGAGGATATAGTCATTGGCGCCCATCTCCAGCGCCAGAATATGGTTCATATCACTGTCCAGTGATGTCAGCAATACAATCGGCCCGTTCCAGCGGGTACGTAAATCCCGGCACAGCGTCATACCATCTTTTCCGGGTAACATAATATCCAGCATTACCAGGTCAGGCTGCTCTGAAATAATCGTTTCCTCAGCCCGGTCGCCTCGTGTCTCGACAACCACGTCAAAATCATGTTTTCCCAGGTAAGCTGCGATCAATTCGCCCACTTCAGGTTCATCTTCTACGTAAACTAGTTTATTCATAATTAACAATAATTATTTATATTTAACATGTAAATAACCTGCCTCGATAATATCTGATACGTTAGCACGAAAAAGGTACCTGTTGCTGGTGCATTCCCTACATAATGTGCCATTATTATTTCAGCTATCTGAGTTACCGAAGGATCGATTCTACAAGGGGGTTGAGTGTCTGATGATAAATTAGCCTCGGGCATACATAATCAATGCATCTGTTTTAATTACAGCGATTACCTCTCTTCATCCTGTAAAAAACAGTGGAGTTTTGTCGATGCAATATATGGTGTGTTACCTGTTTTCGGGATAGTGACACGTAAAACGCTGCGTAATGATCCTCTGATAACGGATGCCGATCTCTTTAAAGAGATGGCCCTGCAAATTATTTCAACTCAGGTTAGCGATGAAATCAATATCGCCAGGCTGATTGCACTCGCAGAACAACAGAAAATTGTGAGTTTTGATATTCAGTTGCCTTACCCGCTCTCTGAAGAGCAAATCGCCGGAATTTATAAAGAGTATCGTAAACCGTTGACACTCAGACAGTCGGGAGATTGTCTGAGTATCGTGCTGCCCTGAATCTCTTCTTGCCGGCCTTTTCAGGCCAGCAACTGCATAATGCCTGTGCCCAGCGCAGAAAGCAGCAGGAGGGTCATCAGACACTTATCCGTACGTGTCAGCGGAAGCCTTTCCGGGGCGGTGTAACGGGCAATCATAAACAGAAATAATCCCGGTGCATATAGCATCAGCGACATAATCAGGTTGACAGGCCCGGAGGCATACAGCAGCCATACTCCATAGATGGAGGCTCCGATGCCGGTGATCAGTGCCGCGGAAATTTTACGACCTGCCGTCTTAACCAGAAACAGTCCGACCAGCAGGTACGGAACCAGAACCATCTCTGAGGCGATATTCAGCAGATTATTATAATCCGCATGGGTTAACCCGATAATCAGCAGGCAGACCTGAACACTGCCGTTGGTCAGCCAGAGCGACCCGGAAGGGGCATTATGGCGATTCTGACGGGCAATAATCCGCGGAAAGGAATCCGTCCGGGCGGCCAGGAAAGGTATTTCTGCGGCCATAATGGTCCAGCTCAGATAGGCACCCGAAACAGAAAGTACCAATCCGGTGACAATAATCACCGTCCCCCAGTGACCAATCATTGCAGATAACAGCCCGGCCATGGAGGGGTTGTGCATCTCCGCCAGCTGCGTACGCGGCACTATCCCCAGCGATAACAGTGTTACCAGCAGATAAACCAGCAGGGCAGCCAGTACGGCCCAGAGCGTTGCCCGACCGACATCCCGACGGTGACTGGCGCGGGCAGAAATCACCACTGCACCTTCTACCCCGATAAAGACCCACAGGGTGATCAGCATCGTTTGTTTTACCTGCGACCAGAGAGGGACGCCCAGGCTGATCCCGCGGAAATCATGGATAAAGTTCTCAAACCGGAAGGAAAATATGGCCAGTACCACAAACAGACAGAGCGGGATCAGTTTTCCGAGCGTTGCGAGCAGGTTAATGCTGGCCGCAGTCTGAACGCCCCGCAAGACCAGAAAATGTACCAGCCACAATAATAATGAGGCCCCGGCAATGGCAGGCCAGGTATTTCCCACGCCAAAGATAATATGGCCCGGACTGTCAGTGAAGAAACTGAGGGCCGAAAAAACGATCACTAAATAGGACACATTGGCAATAACGGCACACAGCCAGTATCCCCATGCTGAACAGAAGCCGATGACCTCGCCGAAGCCGGCACGGGCATAGGTATAAATACCGCCATCAAGGTCGGGGCGCATACGGCTGAGTAATAGCATCGCCAGTGCCAGAAAGAGGATACCGGCACCGGTTATCAGCCATCCGCAGAGTAACGCGGCAGGTCCGGCGACAGCGGCCATATTTTGCGGCAGGCTGAAGACACCGGCCCCCAGCATTGAGCTCAGTACCAGGGCTGTTAATGCGCCAAACCCTAATTTTTTTTCTGACATGACGTTCCTGATTAAAATAGTACTTATTATCCCGTTTCACGGAATAAAGCAGAAGAAGCTACTGGCGAATAAAATCTATATGAAATATATCACCAGATGCGGCCGGGCCGTGATTTTACGGAGTGGGGCAAGGGAACGCAATGCGAAAAAGGATCAAAGCGGGGATTAGCCGCCTCTGCGGGTAACAAATAATTATCCGCAAAGACGGCTAAGGCATTATTTAAACAGTTCTGCAGTAACGGTCAGGTTACCGCCGCTCTGGTTCTGCCATTGACGGGTGATATGGTAGAACTTCGCGCCTTTATCAGCGGCGAGACGTCCGATAGCATCAGAAATTTCAGTCGGTGTCCCGAAGTGCCCTGTGGTTGTCACAGTAGCGAACGGTGTCATCTGTGCTGCAGTCAGCGCGCTGAGATCCTGAACGGTCCGGCCATCCGGCAAGGTGACAGTGTAACGTTGTCCGGTGGATGACTGAGTTTCAAAGAAACGGCCGATACTTCTGTCCGGGGTATCGGAAGAGGCAACGCCCGGGATCTGGACATTCTTAGCCGCACTACCGCCCGCGGCTAATGCCGCTTTACCGGCTTCTGAATTGGCCGGAATGGCATCCGGGCTCTGGACCTGGCGGGTTTTTGCATCGGCTTTATAGATATAGGCCGTGACATACTGATTACCGCCGTTGTTAGCATCGATCTGGCGCACGATAAAAAACGAAGCAGCGCCTTTCTCTTTTGCAGCACGGCTAATGGCATCCACCACATCCGGCTGGTTTGGGAAGTAGCCGCTGACAGTGACCGTATCGTAAGGGATCAGGCGGTATGCGACCTTTTTAGGTAACTGCTGAACGCCGTTAATGGTACGGAAAGTGGTTTTTTTCGGGACGGGGGCGGCATTACTGTGATAAAGCGCAGCGGTCACCCGCCAGTTACCGCTGTTTCCGGTGGCATCACTCACACCTTCCACATAGAACGCTGCTGCACCTAATTCATCAGCGCGTCTGGAAATGGCATCACTGGCATCGCCCAGTGAATTAAAATGGCCGATGATATTAATCCGGGTAAATGGCTCCAACTGAGCGGCTTTTTCCGGAGTGAGTACCTGAGCTGCGAAAGCATTGACTGTCGTTACAGAGAAAAGCGCCGCAACTAAAAAAGTTTTCTTTAAATTCATAAACAAATAATCCTTTCCCTTACGCCTGAATGAGTCGAAAACATGCCGGATATTAATATTTCGTCTGTTTGCCGACGATTATTACATGTAATAAATGTGCTGTCTCAGTCAATTTAGTGATTACGCCGGACACACATCAATGGTTCAGTCGCGGGGCAGAACATATCCCCTTACCGCAAAGGAGAATACTACGGCAAAGTGATCATCTGATGAATATAAAGAGCTTCTCTGCGGGAACAGAGAAGCTGGCAGGAGGAATTAATGTTCAGACGGAGGGACGTTTTTTGCTTCCGGGCTGACGAAATCATCGGGTTTAATAACCAGCAGGTCGCAGCGGAGATGATCGATGACCTGTTCGGCAGTATTGCCAAGGAAGGCGGCGGAAAGTCCGGTTCGTCCGAGCGACCCGAGAACCACCACACCGGCATCCAGCTGAGCTGCTATCGCCGGGATGACCTCTTCAGGGTCACCTTTTTCCACGTGGGTGAATTCATCTCCGATAGAAAACTGCTGTCGCAAGGCTTTCATCGCAATCAGATGCTGGCCGCGGATGGCTTCATTGTACGTTTCAGGATCAAAATCAGGCAGTTCAATAGCGATATTGACCGGCGTTAACGGATAAGCCCCGACAAGATGGACTTCCGTATGGTTGACCATGTCCGCCAGCTGCTGGCTTTCCCGGACCAGTTTCTGATTCAGGGAATCGTGGTGGGGCTCATCGCTGGAAAGATTGACCGCCACCAAAGCTTTACCGCCATCCGGCCAGGGTTGATCTTTGACCATCCAGACCGGCCCCGGACATTTCCGCAGCAGATGCCAGTCTGTCGGTGTAAAGATAACAGACTCCAGACGATCATGCTGATGTGCCATTTTCAGGACTAAATCGTGCCGGTGTTCCAGCACCTCATCGATAATCGCCTCATGCGGGCGGTTATGCCAGACCACTTTGATTTCGATGTTCACACCGGCGTCAAGGTAGGCTTTCGCCTGCTGGCGTATCCATTCACTGCGTTGATTAATGACGCCCTGCCGCATACTGGTACGCTCATCCGGGGAAAGCAACGTCGTCATTTCATAGGAAAAGTCGTAGATGGGCAGAAAGGCTTTGATTTTTCCGCCGATACGCTGATTAAGATACACCGCCCGCCTTAACGCCGGTTGATCGTCCTGCTCCGGGTCAATAGCGACCAACACATTCTGATAGAGGGACATACTGACATCTCCACGGAAAACCTTTGATTGACTAAAGATAGCCTAAGTTAATCCCACGGAGAAGAAAAGTTATTACAGTGCGTGGCCATCTGAGCCACCACTGTAATACGGCAGAGAAGAACTCCTGCTTAATTACAGGGAGCCGTCTGGCCCGCCAGCTCGGTCAGCATCGCATGATTTTCAATCGTGATATATTTTCCTTTCACGGCGAGCATACCGCTTTTCTGGAAACGTCCCAGCAACCGGCTGATCGTTTCAACGGTCAGTCCGAGATAATTGCCGATATCTCCGCGGGTCATCGTTAAACGAAATTCACGTTGAGAGAAACCACGCTGGGCGAAACGGCGGGCAAGATTCCAGATAAAAGCCGCCAGACGTTCTTCGGCACTCTTTTTCGATAACAGCAGGATCATGTCCTGGTCACTTTTGATTTCCCCGCTCATCAGACGCATCATCTGCTGACGCAGGGCCGGCATTTTCCCTGATAGATCATCGAGGGTTTCGAAGGGGATTTCACAGACCATGGACGTTTCCAGTGCCTGAGCGAAGCTCGGGTGATGGCTGGTAATAATAGCATCGAAACCCACTAAATCACCGGCCAGGTGAAACCCGGTGATTTGTTCATCACCCTGTTCGGTGATCGTGTAACTTTTCAGCGTACCGGACCGAATGGCATAAAGTGATTTTAGTTCGTCACCCGCTTTGAAAAGTGACTGGCCTTTCTGGATAGGTTTTTTACGCTCAATGATGTTATCCAGCTGGTCAAGCTCATGTTCATTCAGAGTAAAAGGGATACACAACTGATTGATACTGCAATCCTGACAATGGATTGCGCAACCGCCAGATTGAACCCGGCGAATAATCCTTTTTTCTGGAATCATAATTCAGCTCCGGTAGTAATTAACTGACAGGGATTTTGACATTTTTCGCGAAGAAAAACAGGTTTATAGTGGTCTGTTACTAAAATATTTTAAATTTTCAACAGAGGATTTCAAAATGTTTCATGAATTCATCAGGTTATTTATCGGTAACAGTATAAACTAAATTGTCTTACCGGGTTTAGCAGAGAGAGACATTATCCTCAATCGGGAGCAGATTCAGAATTTAACCAGGCTTGCCGGTGATGAAAATTTCCCCGGTGGGGCAGAAAGGGCGGCTGATTGAGATAACCGCCCCCGTTCCGGCGGGCGGAAAGGGATGATGAACCACGATCACTCTTAAGCGTTTAAGAAGATAACGGGGAATGTTAATTCGATGAATATGATAATACTCTGTCTTCATTACGTTCGGTCAGCCGGATCCCGTTCTTCAGCTTTTGCAGGCAGCCTGCCGTTCAGTTGTGAAATGAGTACCACTCAATGTTTTATGCAATGGCCGGAATATGTAGCTTACTGAAATGACAGAGATTCAGGAGCCGCCCGGGGCTGTAGTCTCTTATGGCAGGGTAATGTTATGTTCCACTCCGTCATATTGAAAAAACAGGGAAGTGAAAACAGGGGGAGAGTTTACGCAAAGACGGCAGACGTTATCTGTACCAACAGAGAACACATAAAAGCCTCAGCAATGTTAATTATGTTATGACATTAATTATTATGCAACGCAGTCTCTGCGTCACTGACTTTGTGCACATTTACTGTCGGATGCGGAAGGCGTAAGCCTTAAGCCGCGGGGTGTGGTGTGATAATACTACCGGAATCATCAGACGTGAATACCGGTTTTTTGTTAGCCACAGTGAAGTTTCGCTACGATGGTAACTTTAGCGGTGTACCCAGGTTGCTTTTCAGGCCAATCCGGCAAACACTTAAACGGGTTAACCAGATAAAGGAGCCAACATGAGTGGAAAGTATGAGGTCTTTCAGGGGAAAGATCAGCAATATTATTTCCGACTGAAAGCTGCGAATGGTGAAATTATCCTCAGCAGTGAGGGGTACACGACGAAGAGCGCGTGTCATCACGGGATTGCTTCGGTTCAGAAACACAGTCCCGATGACCACAATTATCAACACCTGACGGCTAAAAATGGCGAGCCTTATTTTACGTTGCGTTCGGCAAATCATCAGGTAATCGGACGGAGTGAGCTTTATAGCTCCACGGCCGCGCGGGATAAAGGCATTGAGTCGGTGAAAAAAAACGGGCCGGGGAGTCCAGTCACTGAACTTCCGGCCCGTTGAGCTGCTGAGCATCCCCGGGGTCCCGGGGATAGTTTCAGAAGTTAGAACGTAATTGCGGATATTTCCGCAGGCTGTAAAGACACCACAGCAGGCTGACGGCACCGAAGGCCGCACCGACATAACCGACCGCGGACATTCCCACATGGGCGCTGACCTGATTACCAATCAGCGCGCCGGCACCAATACCGATATTATAAATACCTGACATCAGAGACATGGCTACATCCGTCGCATCCGGGGCCAGAGACAAGACCCTTACCTGCATCGCCAGGTTAATCGACATCATCGCTATTCCCCAGACAATACACAGCAGGCTTATTTCACCCGGATGGGTCGCGGTTAGCCACAACAGGCCCATACAGAGTGTAATGGCTGCGATAGCACCGGCAAGTAACGCGGAAGGCAGTCGTTTACCCAGTGCACTGAACAGCACACTCCCAAAGATCCCCGCGCCTCCGAACAGCAATAACAGCAGGGTGGTAAAGTTTTCATCCTGGTGGGCTATCTGCTGCATAAAAGGCTCAATATAGCTGTAAGCCGTATAATGCGCAGTCACTACCAGAGTGACCAGCAAATACATGCTCAGCAGGGCCGGGCGACGACACAGTTCCGGCAGACTTTTCAGGGAGCCGGTGTGTTCGCTGTTCATTTTCGGCAGCAGTCTGGCCAGCATGATCATCAGTACAAACGAGGCCACCCCGATCAGCCCGAAGGTGGTACGCCAGCCCATGGTCTGACCGATAATCCGTCCCAGCGGTACGCCCAGAACCATCGCCAGTGCCGTCCCGGTCGCAATCATGCTCAGTGCCTGGGTCTTTTTGCCCGGCGGGGCAATACGGATGGCCAGAGAGGCGTTGATCGACCAGAAGACCGCATGGGTGATAGCTATCCCGATCCTGGAAACCAGTAAGGTATTAAAGCTCCAGGCGAAGGCGGACAGAATATGACTGGCGATGAAAATCACCAGTAAGCCGACCAGCAGGATCCTGCGTTCAATATTGCGGGTCACCAGCATCAGAGGCAACGAAAGCAAGGCCACACACCATGCGTAAATCGTCAGCATGATCCCGACATCCGCCGTTTTCATATTGAAGCTGGAAGCTATATCGGACAGGAGTCCCACAGGGACAAATTCCGTGGTATTAAAAATGAAGGCTGCAATAGCCATCAGAAGAACCCGTAACCAGGCAACTTTCCTGGAGGTGTTAGCCGGGTTTTCATGCATTGTTGGCGAATCTGCTGTCATAAAAAATGCTTTTTCCCTTAGCTGTTGAGTGATCTGCATCACACTATAGAACAATTGTGACGATTTTACCGGGCTGATGAAACCCTTAATTCGGTTGTCTGCTGCAGAAAGAAACGATTAATCAGTTTTCCGCCACCGCCGGGGAAGCATATTTTGCAGGGCATTATCTTCACGAAGAAATTGGTGCGCGAGAGCCGCCATCGCGTGCAGACCAATCAGCCAGTAGCCGGAAAGCGCAATGATTTCATGCCAGCGGATAATTTCACGGCTTAGCATGACATCAGGATGCGGTGATTGTGGCATAGGGATCCCAAACAACTGCCAGGGGATCCCATGCAGATATCGTGAGGTTATTCCCATCACCGGCAGGCCGATAAACAGCAGATAGAGTGCGCACTGGCCCAGCCAGGAAACCACTTTATTCAGCCAGTGTAACCGGGGCGTAATTTGTGGTGATTTGAAGACGCATCGCAACGCCAGACGGATAACCATCACCGTTAAAATCAGCACACCGCAACTCATATGTGTGCCCGTCAGGATCCTGCCTGGCAGAGACCCCCGGGCCGCCATGGTTCGCAACTCGATGGTGGCATACACAATTACCAGCAGTATCAACGTTAACCAGTGCAAACGGATTTGCCAGCGGTGGTAACCCCCCTGATAATTTTCGGACATCATCTACCCCGCAGATTAAAAAAACCGGGTCCGGTGGATGGGTATCTGGCCGGACCACAAAAGAGCAGACAGTATAAGGGAAAACGTGGCGGAAGTTGTCAGTAAACGGGAAGAAGGTTGCAGACAGGGGAAACATCAGATGAACGCCCGGGACCGGGCGTTCACAGGAGGACGGAGATCAGGTGACAGGTTGCAGCCGGCGCATCAGTTTATAACCGACCAGCAGCGCCAGTGATAATAACACGGCGATAAATGCGGCCACGCCTGGCCATCCGTAAAGTTTCCAGAATATTCCGCCTGAGGTGCCGGCAATGCTGGACCCTCCGTAATAGCAGAACAGATACATGGAAGATGCCTGACCTTTGGCCCGACGGGCACGTATGCCTATCCAGCTGCTGGCAATGGAGTGCGCGGCAAAGAACCCCCCGGTAAACATCAGAAGACCGGGCAGGATGAGCCAGACGGATGCAAACAGTGTTAACAGCACACCTGTCAGCATCAGGCCGACACAGCTCAGGAACACCGGTCCGCGACCGAAGCGTGCGCTCATGGCACCGGCCTTCGGCGAGCTCCAGGAACCCGCCAGATAAACGACAGAGATCAACCCGACAGTGGCCTGACTCATGGAATACGGGGCATGTAACAGCCGGTAGCCGATATAGTTAAACAGGGTGACGAAAGCGCCCATCACCAGGAAACCGATAATAAACAGCAGCGGCAGGCCTTTATCACGGAAATGCAGGCGGAAATTAATGAACAACGCCTTAGGTTTCAGTGGTACAGGACGAAAATGGCGTGAGGCGGGCAGAATTTTGGCAAACATGACCGCGGCGGCCAGTGCACAGCAACCGATGGCAAGGATTGCAATTCTCCAGCTGGCGATGTCAGTAATAACTCCGGTTAACAACCGGCCGCTCATCCCCCCGATAGAGTTACCGCTGATATAGAGTCCCATGGAGAAAGCCAGTACTCCGGGGTGCATCTCTTCGCTGAGGTAGGTCATGGCGACGGCGGCCACACCGCTGAGGGATAAACCGAGCAGGGCTCGCATCACCAGCATCGCGGTCCAGTTGGTCATCAGCGAAGAGGCGATAGTAAAGCAGCCTGCCAGGATCAGTGCACCGACCATCATTTTTTTTCTGCCTACGGCATCTGAAATCGGCCCGGTGATCAACAGACCGAGAGCCATACAGGCGGTAGAGACAGAGAGCGATACGCTACTCATGGCCGGAGTGATATCAAAATGATGGGAAAGCACCGGAAGTATCGGCTGAACACAATAGAGCTGGGCAAAAGTGGCAAGACCGGCAGAAAACAGGGCGAGGGTGACCTGCAGGAAGGCCCGGGTACCGCGTGTAATATAGGGGGATTTACTTCGCGGTTGGGCAGGGCTCTCTTCTTCCGCTAACGGAAGCGTCGTCGCCCGGGACGTACTGTTCATGAAAGATCCTCTGTTATTCAGGTGCGGATACTCTAGGAAACAGCAAATAAGTTGTCTAATATATTAATAATCTCAAATAAGATGATTTAAATATGAATATTGAGTTAAGGCATCTGCGCTACTTTATTGCGGTAGCGGAAGAACTGCACTTCGGGCGTGCAGCATTGCGGCTGAATATCTCTCAGCCGCCGCTCAGTCAGCAGATCCGTCAGCTTGAAGAAGCCGTGGATGCCTGTCTTTTCGTCCGAAATAATCGACGGGTAGAACTGACGACCGCAGGTGAACAGTTTCTGACCGATGCCAGGGCCATCCTGTTGCAGGTGGATCAGGCCAGCGAGCGCGCCTCCCGACTGCATTACGGCGACAGCGGGGAATTACGTATCGGTTTTACCTCCTCTGCACCGCTGATTAAGCAAATACCGGACGTTGTCTACCGGTTTCGGCGGCGTTATCCGGATGTGCATCTTCACCTGCAGGACAGAAACAGCCGGCAGTTGCTGACCCCGCTGCAGGAAGGGCGGATTGATCTGGCGATCATGCGTAATACTCCGTTGCCGGATGACCTTCAGTACCGCTTATTACAGACCGAAACGATGTGTGCCGTGGTGCATAAAGATCACCCGCTGGCCGGTGAACGAAAAATATCCCTGCAGCAATTACGGGATGAGTCGTTTATCTTCTTCGACCACCAGGGCGGGACGGCGTTGTACAGTGAGATCCTTGGGCTGCTGCAACGTTATGAGGTTACTCCGAATATCACGCTGGAAGTCGGGGACGCGATGGCAATCCTCGGGCTGGTGGCGACCGGGCTTGGTGTCTCTATTTTACCGAGGTCTTTCCGCCGGGCCAGGCTCAGTGAAGTCGTCTGGCTGGAGCTGACCGAAACGGATGCCCGTTCCGAATTATGGATGGTCTGGTCCGCTCACCGACAGGTAACGGCGCCGTTGCGTCATATGCTGGAGTTGCTGGCGACCCTGTCCTGAAATAATCTTGCGTGAAGTCAATCACATTTCCTTATTTGTCGCCATCGTCCCTTTGGTAAATCCCCCATAATCACTCTGATTTAGCGGGTAACTGAAAAACAGGGAGGCAGCGAGTGTACGCAGCACATCAGCCAGGACACACCGACCTGATCCGGCAGGTCAATGCCGGGACAGTCTATCGCCTGATTGACTGTTACGGTCCGGTCTCCAGGATCGCACTGTCACGTCTTTCCCTGCTGGCTCCGGCCAGTATTACTAAAATTATCCGCGAAATGCTTGAGGCCCGGCTGGTTCGTGAATGCGGGCTTAATGAACCGGGACTGCGGGGGCGACCGGCAACCGGCCTGGTGCTGGATTGTGCAACCTGGCATTTTCTGGTGTTACGTATGACGGGGCGTTTTCTGTATATTACGCTGCGTGATCTCAGCGGGCATGAGGTGGCAGGCTCACAACAGGATCTGCCGGCGGATCCCGCCACCTGTATTCCCGATTATCTCTCAGAAGTTGTCGGGGACTTTTTTTCCCGCTATAACGCGCTAACCGAACGCCTGACAGCAATCACACTTATTCTGCCGGGGGTGATTGATGCTGCCAGCGGCACAGTGCACCGCATACCTTATTATCACGCAAGAGATATTCCGCTGGCGCAAAGTCTGCATCAGCGGACAGGGCTCACTATTTATGTACAGCAGGATCTGAAGGCCAGTCTGCTGGCTGAACATTTCTTCGGTGCTGCCAAAGGTTCTGATGACATTATTTATCTGGTGGCCGGTCGGCAGATAGAGGCTGCGGTCATCAGCTCAGGCAGACTCCTGCATAAAAACAGCACGACTCAGGCAGAGGTGGGACATACGGTGATGGATCCCGGGGGACGGCGCTGTGACTGCGGCCATTATGGTTGCCTGAATACCCTGGCAGGAAGCAGCCCTCTGACAGAACGCTGGCGCCAGAGTGCCGCAGAGTCCGGCCCCCCCCTGTTGCCGGGGACTGAAATAGCCGCATTGTGTCATGCAGCGCTCTCGGGTCATCTGCCGTCGCAGTCGATTATCCGTTATAGCGGAGAACAGATTGGGCGGAGTCTGGCCATGCTGGTGAATCTGTTTGATCCTGAATATATATTGATAGATTCGGCGCTGAATAATGCCGCAGAAATCTTTTATCCTGCCCTGTATTCCACCATAAAAAAGGAGTCTGTCGCCCGACGCCTCGGTTCGCTGATCATAAAACCTGCCAGCTTCAGCGGGGCAGATACCCGGCCTGGTACCGCGCTGATTAAAGAGGCGTTATACAGTGGTGAGTTATTGCATCAGCTTTTACAAGGTTAAGTTGCCTTAAACTTGCGTTAACGCAATTCCTCCCCCCCGGTAATCCCCTAAAATGCGTTTTACATTCAATTATCTGAACTATCAGTCAGAATTTTCCCGGGGAGCTCAAGTGAAAAAAGTGTTTATTACAGGCACCGACACTGCTGTAGGTAAGACAGTTGTCTCACTGGCCCTGTTGCAGGTCGCTTTACAACAGGGAAAACGTTGTGTGGGTTATAAGCCGGTCGCGAAGAATGCTTTGCCGACCGCGGAGGGCATGCGGAATAACGACGCACTATTACTGCAGAAAGCCAGCTCTGTCGGGCTTGCGTATGAAGATATTAATCCGTTTCCGCTTTCCGGCGATGAAATCAGTACCAGTCCGGGGTGCCGGGTGGATTATGAAGTGCTGACCGCCGGGCTTGATAACATCAGCGAACAGTCTGACTGCGTGGTCGTGGAGGGGACGGGGGGATGGCACTGTCTGATGAATAACGAAAGGCCACTCTCCGATTGGGTCGTCAGTCAGCAATTACCGGTGATCCTGGTCGTCGGGATCAAACTGGGATGTATCAATCATGCCTTACTGAGTGCCGAAGCGATTCTGAATGACGGCGTGCCACTTTACGGGTGGGTAGCGAACCGTATCAACCCGGGGCTGGCAGAATATGCCAGTATTATTGAAGTGCTGAAAAAACAGATTGGTGCTCCTTTGCTGGGGGAAATTCCGTATCTGCCCAGAGCAGAGCAACGTGACTTGACGAAGTTTCTGGATCTGTCACGGGCGGAAGAGGCGATATTCGAGAGTTAACGCCGGGCACAGGAGCAGGGTGCCTGCTCCTGTGCCCGGGATTAGCCGGCAGAAGACGGACTGTTGCTGTCGCTCAGACGCTTGTAGACAATTTTCTGGCTGTCGTTCTGGCAATGCCCGACCACCAGGCCACCTTTCTGATCGGCCTGATCGCTTGGTACGATATCCAGGCTGAAGCCGGTCTCAGGTACACCGTTAGCAATGATCTTTTTACTGATATCGGCTTTTACCGACTCGCAAGATGCCTGAGCCAGCAAAGGACAGGCAATCAGCAGGGCACCGGCCCATAAGATTTTACGTTTCATATGTGGTTCCTTTTCTTTGTAAAGACGCAATTGTTATTATCATCAGGGAGTTATCGGACGTCCTGTGCGCCGGTCAAGGCAGCGCAGGGTATTCGGCTCCCAGTAAGCATTGAGATTTGCACTCTGCTCACATTTATCACGGGTATCAAAAGCGTTATCAGCTTTATCAAACTCTTTCTCAACCCTGCGATTTACTTTATGCCGCAGTGAGCGGGTATCATCCCACTGCTGCTGGCGCTCACGCGCTTCTTCTTTTGTCAGCGCATTGTCGCCGTTATCAATAACAATGTGCTGTGTCGCTGCCCGGACGGCAGGTACTGCTGCCAGTGTTCCGCAACCCATCACCGCACACAGAACTACCGGTAAAATCACAGAGGTCTTTTTCATATTGAGTTCCTTTATTCTCAATGACGGACAGCCGGCCTTAGCTGTACCTGCGACTATCAGTATAACATTTGAACGGCTTTTCCTGCCAGCCATGTGTCCGGTGAGGGCACCGTGGCCGGGGCGGCAGCGGCATCAGACATTTTTCATGACTTTCAGACCGCCGTACGCCTGGCAGACCGGCATCATTTCCAGGGTATTAATATTGACATGGGCAGGCAGCGTCGATACCCAGTAAACGGATTCGGTAACATCTTCGGCAGTCAGCGGCTGCGTACCGTCATACACGGAGCTGGCTTTACTGTCATCGCCTTTAAAGCGGACATTTGAAAACTCAGTGCCTCCCACCAGGCCTGGCTCGATATTGGTGACACGAACCGCGGTACCCTGCAGATCTGTCCGCAGATTAAGACTGAACTGGCGCACAAAGGCTTTGGTGGCTCCGTAGACGTTGCCGCCCTGATAAGGCCAGTTACCGGCGGTTGAGCCGATATTAATCACATGGCCTTTATTGCGGGCGACCATGGCCGGTAACACGGCACGGGTCATAAACACCAGTCCTTTGGCATTGGTATCTATCATGGTCTCCCAGTCATCAGTGCTGGCATTCTGTGCCGGTTCTATCCCCAGTGCCAGCCCGGCATTATTCACCAGGATATCGATAGCCTGCCATGCTTCCGGTAATTCGCTCAGTGCCCGATCGATAGCGTCCTTGTCGCGAACATCCAGTTGTAACGGATACAGACTGTCGCCATGAGTGAGCTTCAGTTGCTGCAGGCGATCGGCCCGGCGTCCGGTGGCAATGACTTTATGCCCGTTCGCGATAAAACGGCGGGTAATAGCTTCCCCGAATCCTGCTGTCGCACCTGTTACCAAAATAATCATAGTGTTTTATGTCCTGTTATTTTTCCTGAGATATGCCATAAACATAGCATTGAAAACTGACCCATGCCTATACCTTATCAATGGTCACGGGCCCCGGGGAGCCGCGACGCCCCTCCATTGTGCATATGTGATCTCCCTGCACTATAGCAGGGCAGGATTTTCGTGAGCAGCAGTTTTCAACCGGGAATAATTATCAGGACAATCGGTTGCTATCAAAAAGCAAACGATTACCTTTCCGGGCAGCCCGGTAAAACCCGCACATCAGTAATAACCCGGGGAAGATTATTTAACGTATTGAAAATAAGAGACTAATTTTAAACATCCTCTCTGGCACGTTACTTGCAAACTTCCTGTCATACCACTGATACGTGATCAGCAGATTTCGGGACAGAGATCGGAAAGGAGACGGGGAGCTATGATGTCAAAGAAACGCCTGCAGGGGTTCCGTGCTGCATTTATACACTATGCGGGAGTGGCACACCACAGTGATGAAATCGCCGGGCAGTTTCGTTATCTGCCCGACGGACTGTTATTAATTGCCGACGGAAAGGTCGTTTCGCTGACCCCCTGGGATGACGGTAACAATGTGCCGGAAGGCTGTGAATTCACTGATTACCAGGGACGGTTGATCCTGCCCGGGTTCATCGACACCCATATTCATTTTCCGCAGACAGAGATGATTGCTGCTTATGGTGAGCAGTTACTGGAATGGCTGGAAAAGTATACCTTCCCGGTGGAAAGCAAGTATGGCGACAGTGAATATGCCAGTGCGATGGCCGCATTCTTTATCCGTCAGCTGTTCAGCCATGGTACTACTACTGCGCTGGTCTTTGCGTCTGTGCATCCTCAGTCCGTGAATGCGCTCTTTCTTGAAGCACAGAAGTATGCCATGCGCATTATTGCCGGGAAGGTGATGATGGACAGGCATGTGCCCGAGGCGTTACTGGAAGACCCGGCGGAAAGCGCCCGACAGACCCGGCAGTTGATTGAGCGGTGGCACGGTAAAGGGCGGCTGGGTTACGCCATTACCCCGAGATTTGTTCCCACCTCCTCACCGGCATTACTGGAACAGGCCGGTGTACTACGCCGTGAATATCCGGATGTCTGGATGCAGACCCATCTGAGTGAAAATATACGGGAAATTGAGTGGGTCAGTGAACTCTTCCCGGAACATGACAATTACCTCGGCGTGTATGACCACTATCAGCTGACGGGTAAACGCAGTGTCTTTGCACATTGTATTCATTTGCAGGATAAGGAGTGGACGTGTCTTCAGCAGACCGGCTCCTCTGTCGCCTTTTGTCCGTCGTCCAATCTGTTCCTCGGCAGTGGTTTGTTTAAGCTGTCTGCAGCGAAGGCGAGGAAGATCCCGGTCGGGATAGGGACAGATGTGGGTGCCGGTACCAGTTTCAGTCTTCTCCGTACACTGGGGGATGCCTATAAGGTGCAGCAATTGCAGAGTTATAAACTGAATGCCTGCGAGGCTTTTTATCATGCCACGCTTGGCGGTGCTCATGCCCTGGACCTGGATAGCGTTATCGGTAATTTCGCACCGGGTAAAGAAGCTGACTTTATTGTGGTTGACCTGACGGCCACACCGCTACAAAAACTGCGTTGTTCCGGAAGTACCGATATCCTCGATAAGCTTTTTGTACTGATGACGTTGGGTGACGAGCGCAATATCACGCATACCTGGGTAAACGGCGAATGTGTATGGACACAGGGAGAGACAGAGGAGAATGACCATGCAATTTTTGCTTAATCAGCAGCTGATCACGGTCAGTCATCTTGACCCGAATATGACGGTACTGAATTACCTGCGGGAAGAAAAACAGCGTTGCGGCACCAAAGAGGGATGTGCCTCCGGTGACTGCGGTGCCTGTACGGTGGTGGTGGCGTCACTGGAAGAGGATAAGCTGCACTATGAGACGGTGAACAGTTGCCTGACACTGGTCAGTGCCTTACACGGTAAACAATTGATCACGGTGGAAGACCTGCAGGAGGGACAGCATCTGCATCCGGTACAGCAGGCCATGGTCGATAACCATGCCTCTCAGTGCGGTTTCTGTACCCCGGGCTTTGTGATGTCACTGTTTGCCTTAATGAAACATGGTGGTTCTGCCGGGCATACAGAGACGGAACTGGCGCTGGCCGGTAATCTTTGTCGCTGTACAGGTTATCGCCCGATCCTGCAGGCAGCCAGTGATATTGTGAGTCAGGGAATGAGTCAGGATCAGTTTCTGCGCCATCAGGCACTGACGAAAAAACAGCTTCATGCGATACAGACACCGGAAATACAGATCCTGCAACAGGGAGAGCGGATCGGTTATCTTCCACAGAATATGACACAACTTGCCGGACTTTATCTGCAACATCCCGATGCCGTGCTGGTGGCCGGCGGTACGGATTTATCTCTGGCCATTACCCAGTCCCGTCAACGGTTTCCGGTGCTGGTGGCGCTGAGTCATGTCCCGGAGCTGAAACACTGTTATCGTCAGGGGGGATCGCTGTTCATCGGCGCGGGGGCCAGTCTGACCACGGTTGCCGCCTTCCTTGCGCAACATATCCCGGCGACAGGTGCATTCTTTACCCGGTTTGCATCGTTACAAATCCGTAATCAGGGAACGGTTGGCGGTAATCTTGCCAATGCATCGCCGATCGGTGACTGTGCGCCAATGCTACTGGCCATGGATGCGCAACTGTTACTGCAATGCGGGGAGCAGCAGCGTCATCTGCCCCTGGAGGAATTCTTTACCGGTTACCGGCAGACCCGCCTCAGACCGGGTGAGTTTATCCGTTCAGTGATCATTCCATCCGTGACACTGTCACAAAAAACAACGCTGCATAAGGTCTCAAAACGAATTGACGATGATATTTCTGCGGTCTTCGCCGCGATTACGATCTCTGCAGATCATCAGGGACGCGCAGATCATGTGCGGGTTGCCTTCGGAGGGATGGCTGCGACGCCCTGCAGGGCTTATCGTTGTGAAGCGGTGCTCTCCGGGCAGGTCATCACTGCGGCGCTGATTGAGCAGGCCTGTGCAGCACTGTCTGAAGATTTCCAGCCATTGAGTGATTTCCGGGCCAGTGCCGGCTACCGCCGTGATGTGGCGGCGAATCTTTTACGTCGCTGGTATTTCCGCTATAGCGATCCTTCTGACCTGACGGAGATCACTGACTATGTCTCATAATTCTGTCGCGCTCTCCCGGGAAGCCCTGAAAGCACTGTTTGACGCAGAAAGCCCGGCTACGGTAGGCAGCCCCCTGATCCATGAGAGTGCTAAAAAGCATGTCTGCGGTGATGCGATATATATTGATGATAAAACCTGCCTGGCCGGGACGTTGCATCTGGCTCCGCGGCTCAGTGAACATGCCCGTGCGCGGATTGTGGCTATGGATGTCAGCCGCTGTTATGAAGTGGCGGGGGTGGTCAGGGTGATCACTTGCCAGGATGTGCCGGGGGTCAATGACATTGGCCCGTTAGAAGCAGGGGACCCGTTGCTGGCCGATGGCGAAGTGTTCTATCACGGGCAGATCGTGCTGGTGGTTGCGGCAGAAACCCGTGAGGCGGCCTTTGAGGCGGCGGCGCTGGCAGTGATCGAATACGAGCCGATGGAAGCCGTGCTGGATGTGCGTCAGGCATTGTCGCAGCAGTTGTATGTGCAGGAACCGCATCGTCATCAGCGTGGAGATGCAGCGGCGGCACTGCGCCTGACAAAACACCGTCTGCAGGGGGAATTTTCCATCGGTGGCCAGGAACACTTTTATCTGGAAACCCAGACGGCACTGGTCCTTCCGGCCGAAGACAACTGTATGACCGTCTATTCCTCAACCCAGAACCCGACCGAAGTACAGAAGCTGGTGGCTTCTGTACTGGATATACCGATGAGCCATGTGGTTATCGACATGCGCCGGATGGGGGGCGGATTCGGGGGAAAAGAAACCCAGGCCGCCGGGGTGGCTTGTCTCTGTGCGGTGGTTGCCCGCCTGACAGGACGGCCGGCCAAAATGCGCTTATCCCGCAGTGATGATATGCAGATCACCGGTAAGCGCCATCCGTTCTATGTCCGTTATGAAGTGGGTATCGATGAACAGGGCCGTTTCAGCGGTGTGAACATTGACCTGGCGGCAGACTGTGGTTATTCGCTGGATCTGAGTGGTTCGATTGTCGATCGTGCGATGTTCCATGCGGATAACGCCTATTACCTCGGGGATGCCTGCGTGACCGGTTACCGCTGCCGGACCCATACGGCATCTAACACCGCCTACCGGGGCTTTGGCGGCCCGCAGGGGATGCTGGCGATTGAACATATTATGGGGCATATCGCCACTTTCCTGGGATGTGACCCGCTGGTTGTTCGTCAGCTTAATTACTACGGCGGCGAGGGGCGTAATACTACCCATTATTACCAGCAGATTAAGCATGATCGGATGCCGGAAATTACGCAGCAGCTGATTAACGACAGCGATTATCACCGGCGGCGTGAAGACATTCGGGCTTTTAATGCTTCCCATGCCCGGGTAAAACGCGGGCTGGCACTGACTCCGGTAAAGTTCGGTATTTCGTTTACCTCCGGGTTTCTGAACCAGGCCGGTGCGCTGATACTGATTTATACCGATGGAACCGTGCAACTGAACCATGGTGGTACAGAAATGGGGCAGGGGCTGAACACCAAAGTGATTCAGGTCGTGGCGCAGGTATTGCAAATCAGCCCGTCGCAGATCCGTATTATGGCCACCGATACCAGTAAAGTCCCGAATACCTCACCGACAGCAGCCTCCAGCGGGGCTGACCTTAACGGTAAAGCGGCGCAAATTGCGGCCACCACCTTACGCACGCGTCTGACAGAGATGCTGGCAGAGAAACATCAGTGCCGTGACGACGAGGTTGTATTCCGGAACGGCGTCGTGCGTGCCGTTGATCACTATTACAGTTTTGCGGATGTCGCTCAGATGGCCTGGCTGAATCAGGTACCATTATCCGCGACCGGGTATTATAAAGTCCCTGAAATTCACTACGATCGGGCGGCAGGGCGCGGACAACCGTTCTATTATTTTGCCTACGGTGCTGCCTGCTGTGAGGTGATTATCGACACTCTGACCGGGGAATATCGCCTGCTAAGGACAGACATTCTGCATGATGTCGGCGCATCGCTGAATCCGGCCCTGGATATCGGCCAGATTGAAGGGGGGTTTGTTCAGGGTCAGGGCTGGCTGACCTGCGAAGAGTTGTTCCGGGACAGCAGTGGCAAACTGCTGACCCGCGGACCCGCCAGTTATAAGATCCCGGCCATCAGCGATATGCCGATCGATTTCCGGGTCAAATTGCTGGAAGAGAGAGAGAACAGTCAGCCGACGGTCTATCACTCAAAGGCGGTGGGAGAACCCCCCTTTATGCTGGCGATCGCGGTGTTTTGTGCCCTGCAGGATGCAATTTCGGCGACAACGGACTACCTTCATTATCCGCTGACCGACAGCCCGGCAACCCCGGAGCGGGTTCTGGCAGGAATACAGAAACTGCGGGAGGCCAGGGATGGACAATGACGACTGGGTCACCCGGCTTGCGGAGTTGCGCGAAGCGGGGATGCCATGTGTACTTATCACCGTGATGGGAGAGCGCGGCTCGGTTCCCCGCGGCGGCGGCAGTAAAATGATTATCACCGCAGAGCAGAGCTGGCTGACCATCGGCGGGGGGCAGCTCGAATTCCGGTGTATGGAAATTGCCCGTGAAATGCTGCAGCAGGGAGAAAGCCATCCCCGCTATGAGCAGTTTTCGCTGGGAGCCAGATTTGCCCAATGTTGTGGCGGGGCCGTCTCCGTCTTTTTTGAGCCGCTATGGAATTCACGCCCGCAGATTGTGGTTTTCGGGGCCGGCCATGTAGGGCGGGCTCTGATTACGTTACTGGCAACCTTGCCCTGTCAGTTGGTATGGGCGGACAGCCGGGCGCAGTATTTACAGCAGGCTCCTCAGGGGGTGCGCTGTTGTTGTGAGGAGGAATTAACTGACGTGGTGACCGCCGCCGCGCCGGGCAGCTACTTTGTCGTGATGACGCATAACCATGACCTGGATTTACAACTGGCAGAACAGGTGCTGCGCCGTGGTGATTGCCGGTATCTGGGGGTAATTGGGTCACAGACCAAACGGCAGCGGTTTCGTTACCGGCTGGAAGGCAAGGGGATATCGTCAGGACAACTGGAAACCCTGCGTTGTCCCGCCGGGATTGCTGAAGTGAGCGGTAAACTCCCGGCCGAAATTGCCGTCTCGATTGCCGGGGAAATCATTGCTGAATATCAGAAAGATCGCTGCTGACGACGTCTTTATTTCCCACCGTCCACGTGAGCCTGTCTGAATAAGGGTCACGCAGGCCGCGGGGAAGGACGGTATGACCATCACAGCCTGCTCAGGGCTCGGGGTATAATGCCGGCGGATCACCGGCATAGCGCCCTGCACAGTGCCTCTGTCAGCCCAGCGGGCCTCCTTCAATTGTTTCACACATCCCGGCAAGGACATTGACACCATCTTCACGGGTCAGTGCCTGATACCAGGCAGCGGTAACCTGAGGGTCTTTAGCGTGGGTTACATCACAGCGTTTACGGGCTTTCAGGATCAGGTCTTTCACACGCTCATTCCGTCGTTGCTGATAACGGAGCAGACTATCTTCGATGCCCAGCGAATGTGAAGCCAGTACCGAGGCCAGTACCACAGCATCTTCCATGGCTGCACAGCCTCCCTGGCCGATATCCGGAGTGGTACTGTGTGCGGCATCTCCCAGCAGAGCCACACGACCTTTAACAAACTCCATAAAGGGTTCTATATCATGGATCTCTACCCGGTTTGTCGTCTGCGGGTCAATAGTATCAATCAGACGTTGTACCGGTTCCGCCCATCCACGGAAATAGCCTTTCAGGTCTTCTTTGACCGTACTGCGGTCTTCCGGTAATCCCTTCGGCAAAGGAACATCAAAAAAGAAGTAGAAACGGTTGCCGCTGACCGGCATCAGGGAAACGCGCTTACCTTCACCGACATAAGTTGTCCACTGATCGGCAGGCGCGATAGACTCATCAATGGTGACCAGTCCGTTCCAGTTTACATACCCGGCATAGCGGCGCTCAGTGGGGATTTCCCGGACGTATTCACGCACTACAGAGTGGGTACCGTCTGCCGCAATCAGGAAATCACCTCTGGCATGACTATTGTCATCAAACCAGACGCTGACACCTTCCGCATCCTGTACTACCCGACAGACACGTTTACCAAAATGGATTTTTTCGGCGGGGTAACTATCAATCAGCAACTGCTGCAGCTCAGCCCTGGCGACCGGATAGGGGGACTCACCGACACGTGACACCAGGGGAGCCATACTGAAGCGGGTCATATCGTTGCCGCTGACAAAATCGCGGTAGGCCATCCAGGCCATGTTCCCGCCCAGTGCTTTTACCGCATCGCGCAGGCCAAGGTAGTTCAGACATTTCACCCCGTTTGGCCAGACAGAAATAGCGGCACCCACGGGCTTAATTTCTTTCACGGCTTCGTAGACTTCAGCATCATAACCACACCGGCCGAGTGCCAGCGCTGTGCTCATCCCGCCAATACCTGCACCGATAATTATTGCTTTCATTTTTTTCTCCTTTTGCGGACAGGAGAATGGCTGCAACTTTTGTACCAACCCGAAAGTCAGAGATTTTTTTGACGGGATACATATAAACTAGTGGAGATACAGGGGGTTAAATAATTCTGAGCTGCATCGTGATGATGCACGTGAACAGTGCAAACATCATCAGTCGCGCGAAGGGTGCACTAAGAAAAAGCAGACTGAATCGATGGTTTCATCTGCCGGTAATTTTGAAGACATGCTGTCGGTGAACATAAACCGGCAGAGGGGAGCTCTCAGCTCAGCGGTAAGACAGGGTCATAATTCCGCGTGAATGGGTCGTATTGAGCCAGTTCATCTGACTGGTACCGAAATCCGGCGGAAGCGTGGCTGTCGTGAGTTGAGGCAAGGCTTGTGTCGCCACGGGCCGGATAGTCTTCGGGCAATTAAATTCGCTATTATGATAATCGTAACCACATGCAGACTGATAAATATATCCGGTAAATTGAATGGTTCCGTCACTTGAATAACTGCTGAGACAGAAAAACAAAAAAAACAAACTAACCCCGACCCTGAATATTTTCATTCATTACTCCGTGCATAAAATTCGTTGGTATATAGTCATCGAAGAAATTAATAAATCAGATTCAGATAATGATAGATCTCTACCGATCGCAGAAACGTACTGCCAGCCACCGGGAATCAATAATGCGACATAAAATAAACGGGCAGAGGGCGTAAAACGATTCCGGATTACAGTCAAGAAATCAATGATAGATTTTTCCTTTGAAAACCTGTTCTTTGATTAATTTATTAGCCTTTACATTTTTTATCAACTGTTTCTTTCCGTATTTTAAGTGAAATAAAAAATACCAATGCAAATCAGTCGATTGAGGTTTTCAGTAAGGGGCGGGTTCTGTAGTCATCGACGACAGGATCGCAGGGAGCTGGCAAAACAAATTATATTTGTAGCTATAATGTAAATAATAACAACAAATTAGTTACAAAACCCTGTGCGCGTTCATCTTCCCGGCATCAAGCGTCCTGCCCGGGACGTTAATCGGTGATAGTTTCTGCCGCAGGGATATCTTTCTCAAATAACTCCGTGAGAAAATATATTCAGAGCTATGTATTCTTAGAATAAACAGCAGTATGAAGTTCTTCAGTCAATATAATATTGCGGGCAGGGTAAGATAATAGTGGGCGCTGAAATTCAATTATCGTTTTAAAATAAATATCCCTGGCGTGAATAACTACTGATCCCTGAAAAAAAGAATATATATACTGCGTGACCTCTGCCATTCTATGACTTCACGTTTAATAAATACACTGTTCAGGAAATTAATCCGAAGAAACTCACGCAGAGGGACGTCTCCGGATACTGAAAGATGCAGTGACCGTCATCAGAAGAATAATACAATTTAGCGGGACAGCTGAAGGTTACAGTGACCATTAAGGTACGGGAGTACAGGACGTATACTTTTGTTCAGCGGTCGGCGTTAGTGCAAAAGCAGGGCCTGCAAGCCTTTTTTTTAGTTACAACATACATCAGGGGTTCATATAAATAAGAGCTGTCTGGAAGAACAGCTCCCAAATCAATAACAAAGCCGATTGTCGCAATCAGCAGGCGCAAGAGGTCAGGACTGCTGATCGCGCCAGTTCAGCCATAATCGCATATCAAACTCCAACTGATGATAATCCGGTTCCATATGACAACAAAGCTGGTAGAAGGCTTTGTTATGTTCTTTCTCTTTGAGGTGCGCCAGTTCATGAACCACGATCATTCGAAGAAACGGTTCCGGGGCCTCCCGGAATAAAGTCGCAATCCGGATTTCATTGTTCGCTTTCAGCTTTCCGCCCTGAACCCGTGAGATAAAGGTATTCGTACCTAACGTGCCGGTGATCGGGTTTTGTTTATTATCGTAATATACCTTTGAGAGCGAAGAAGCGTTCCGCACGTAACGCTGTTTATAGCTATCGACATACTGATACAGGGACTTATCACTCTGTATATCATGCCGGTCAGGATATTTATGGATCAGCCAGCGCCCAAGTTTTCCCTGGTCAGAGATGGTCTGGATCTGGCGGATAATGTCAGGGGGATATCCCTGAAGATACTTTAATGGCTTCATAAATACAGGATAACGAGAAATCTGGACGATATCATACCATAAACGGGCCGCTACCGGGCTACAGTAGGGTTCCGCAGAAAAAACATGTGTCAGAAAGATATTTAACTGTCGGTTAATATCCGTATACAGCCATTTTGCCCCTGAATTCTGGCGGTGCTACGTAAAAAATGCAGGGGTAATCCCCACATAATTCCTCAGAATTTACGTAGCGATACCAGAAGGAAAGGGGAGTAAGAGCCGGATTTACCGGGACCGATCGTGTATCCGGAGATGACCGGTTTCAGGTAAACCTGAAATGTCCGATAGCCTGCAATGACATGTCACTTAAAAATCGTTCCTGTTTTATTTTTATCCACAAAATCAGTTATTCTGTCTTACCTTGAAAACAGAAAAGGAATTATCCATTGCGCACACGTCATTCCGCACGTTTGATTATCATCAACTCCCTAAATCAGGTTTTATTATTCAGGTTCAGGCATGAAGATGATGCGCTGGCAGGTAAAGCATACTGGGCGACCCCCGGCGGAGGTGTGGAACCAGGAGAAACTTTTGAGCAGGCCGCCATCAGGGAACTCAAAGAAGAAACCGGTATTGATGTTGGCGATGTGGGCCAATCGTTAACTGAAAGAACTTTTGAAATGACGCTACCCAGCGGTGAGCTGGTTCTGGCATATGAGAGATTTTATTTAATCAGAATAGATCATGAAGATATCAGCACCCACGGATGGACTGAAAATGAAAAATCAGTCATTGATAATTATCACTGGTGGGATCTCAATGAACTAAGAAATACTGACGACATTGTTTACCCGTCAAATATCCCTGATATCTGCTCAGCGCAGGGTTAAACCAAAAGTACCAGGATGGAGCTCTGAAACATAGCCGGCCTGGGGTTTGCTGCGTTCCTGCAGTACGTTATGAAAACTGAGTTGAAACACTGGATGATCAGCTTGGCACAATGGCCGCAGATCTCAGTTATCGTTCATCGCCAGAGACAGGTTCAGATGCCGGCGATTAAGATTACCCGGGATCCATCATTATTTGGCCTGGATTATCTTGGTTCGTATAATGTATATTATGTTAAATGAGATATCACAATCCATCTAATCCTTCAGCCAATCATTTCCACCGCTTGGATTAAATACGAAAGTAGACCCAAGTACAGGCATAAAAAAACCCGGAATCACCGGGCATCAAGTGTCATTTCAGTATGTTAAAGCGGTAGAGTATTTTTTCGAAGTCCTGCTTCATGCTGACGAAAAGTAGTAGTTCGATATGCTCACCGTCAAAATCATAAAGCACCCGATATTCGCTCTCAACATCTAACCTTTCACGTAACATCAACCCCCGATCAGCAAGATGGGCATTAAAGCGGTATCTTTCGGGGTCTTCCATGATATTTTCTACCGAATCCATCAGCAACTTATCCACTAACTCGGCTGCGTGTTGTGTTCCGATAGTACCACTTTTATATGACTCAATATCCTTCAGGCACTCGTTCGCCATTGGTGCAACTTCGATTGAATACTGCTTTGACACTTAACACCTTCCTTTTATTTTCTTGCGGCACGCAACCTCCTTAAAGCCTCTTCAGGTGGCATACCTTTACCGTCTGCGATTTCCTTTTTAGCCATCATTGCCAGCTTAAAAAGGGCATTTATATTTCGTTCATTTTCAATTTCTCTCAGCTCTGCCTGGCGTTCTGCGGCGGTCTGAATGAAAAGTTCTGCTACACCGTTTTTCGTGACGTACATACCTCCTTCAAAATTTTGTGCATTTCCAAGACTGTCTCTTGCGAGTTTCTGGGACATGGTTTTAGCAGACATAAGTTTTTCCTCAATTGAGATTCACTGGCGAGAACAGCAATCTCTGCTCCTCGTTTGTTAAGACTTTGCTGAATTGCAAAGCGGGTTTCTCGCTAGTGCGGCGCGGGCAGCACATATTTATAGTATATCACTAGGGGTTTAATTGAGTACATATTTATCCACATAAAGATAGGAGGCTTTGCGATTCTGGAAAACCCGCTTTTGTAATAAATATGCAGCTATATTTCGGGTGTCGCTACGTGAAAAAACGGACATTACCCCCCTGCTCTTTCCTCAGATTTCACGTAGCGACGCCACTGTGTGAGTCCCGTTTTTCGAAAAATTCTGCCTGAAAATATCTGTGTCCTGGCGACACCGCGGAACGGCGTCCTCAAAAATGTGTAATGATGAAGAAGTGTCAGAGAAAATTAATAAATTAAAAAACTAATCCGTTCGATTAAATTTCCTCCTATACTTAGATCTCATTCTTCCGGAATGACTAGCCACAATGAGATAACCCTTAAATTTTCGTAGTTTATGGAGGATAGTCCATGAATAAGAATATGGTTTTATCTGCATTATCCGGTATTGCGTTAGTGTCCATTTCTATAACGAGTTATGCTGCTGAGAACTCTCCAAGGCATGGTTTTGTTATTGATCCACCCTCACGAGCTTATTTGTGTTCATCGCAAGGTGGAAACTTGAATAAAGATTGTGGTTCAATTCAATATGAACCTCAGTCACTGGAAGCGGCTAAGGGATTTCCTGAGAGCGGACCTGCTGATGGTCATATTGCCAGTGCCGGGCATGAGAATTATTCAGAGCTTGACGAACAAACAACAACCCGTTGGCATCATGTGACTTTGTCGACCGGAGATAACACGTTTACCTGGCACCTGACAGCTCCGCACAAAACCGAGAGATGGCGCTTCTATATTACTAAAAAGGATTGGGATCCAAACAGTAAACTGACCCGTGCACAGTTTGATCTCAGTAAACCTATTTGTGAACAGGATGATAATGGTAAATTACCGGATACCTCGGTAGTCACGATCAAAGATTGCAAAATCCCGGCCGATTACACTGGCTATCATGTCATTTTGGGTATCTGGGACGTCGCCGATACAGCCAATGCGTTTTATCAGGTTATTGATGCCAATATCAAGCCCTGATAGATAATCACTCACCTCAGTTATCCTGGTGATAAGCCGGGGTGAGTTAATATTTACCCGTCAGAACCTGATTTCACTCAATGTCGCTACGCGAAAAATAGGTGGTTTCCCCCCTGCTCTTCCCTCAGATTTCACGTAGCGACGCCATTGGTTTGTGTAATTTTTACCCTGAATTCCCCTCGCGTGGGAGCAACTGAGTCTTATCAACTGTACCCGGGATATAAGCCGGCATTGGTAGCTCTATCCGGCAAACGAACCACTGTTGGTAGCTGTGTTTATTTCGTTTACAGGGCAAGAGACTACGCGCGATAAGAAAAGATCTCAGGAAGTTCCTTTCGTGTGGTTTTTTATTTCAGCGATAACAACAATCTCTGATAATCAGGATTAACCTTCCTGACATGTTCTTCCTCGCCCTCTGGATAGGTTATAACCATCCCGTATCCTCGCTGTTTATCAGCCTCAATAAACACGTTTTTTTTAGCATGAAACTGTGGTTCTATTGTTATGAACTCCGTTCTTTCCAGTTGATAACGCCGGCTCCACTTTTCATCATCCGTATCCCCGCCGAAAAGTTTCAGGGTAGTCTTGTTAAACATGTGACTAATGAATGTTGTAGGAAAAAAGTCTGTCTTCAGTTCCAGTCTCTCGCCGCTGAATGCTCTGGCCCGCCCAGTCCCGTAACCATCACTGAGTCCGTAGTCCCCGAAATCAAAAATATAACTGGTATCGATAACCTCTTTTCCCTCCACCAGGGGAACATTGTCCGCAATTCTGAAGCTTACTATCAGTGAGTTCAGCTGCCACTGGCACGGGCCGCCGCCATCCACGGTAATCCGCAGACGGCGGATATTATCGCCATCAGAGGCACCGAAGGGTCGCTCAATATCGTTATAACCCGGTATATCATGCGGTTCATTGCTTGAGTTATAGCGCACAGATTTGCACTGTGCCGAACGGTACAGCAGCCCGGCGGGCTGCAGCGTAATCCCCTCCGGCTCCCGGAAAGTGACGTCCACCCACTTTGCATCCACCGGAGGAGACAGCGTTTTGTCAGGCCGGTTATCACACCCGGAAAGAAGCGTCACCGCGCACGCAATGACGGTGGTTTTATTCAGAAAATTCAACTTCTTCCTCCGTTACCGCCGCAAAGCGCAGCAGGGCATTTTTCCCGGTTGTGTCAGCCTCAGCGCAACCGACAACATGTCATGAAGGGCCAGAAACTCACGATTACGTTCAACCTCATCCGGATGACTGAAGCTCGCCTTTTTTTCAACGCCCTCCCGGAACCGGGCCCGCATGGCTTTCCGGTCCATATCCCGCACCGGATCGGCAAGCTCCAGCACCTGATTATGAATATAGGGAGGATTGGGCGGCGGTGTCGGATTGTAGTCGTAGCCGGATTGCCGCCACATCTCCACATCCCTGGCTGACGCCAGCGGATGGTACTCAAGCCTCACGTTCAGCCCTGAAACCGGGGTGTTGTTTTCATCAACGAACCGTAGTTCAAGCCAGTATTTATGCTGTTCTCCGCGACACTGAACTGTTTTATATTCAGGTCTGAGACTGGTGAAACAGGTGTTGTCGCCGATAATTTCCATGCTAATCCCTTGCACGTTATAAAGTTAATGTCAGCATCATGCGTCGAAAGAAACTTAAACAAAATCAGTTCGCCAGAGCTACGGATACCCCCGTTCTTCACCCGACCCTTCTATTACTGCTCACGCACCACCTGCGCTTATATTGCCGCCACCTGTACTACACTACCGGCTCAAATGGCTTAGTTACCGTTGTCCGTTGCATAAGACCACATCGTCTGCAAATCCCCGAAGTCGCTTAACCTACTCTTCCTGCCTTTGCGATCCGTCCTGCAGCAGCTCAGGGCTGTCCGGATATCGAAGATTATGATAGTGTTCATCGATATAGAAAAACTATCTCTTTTGATAATGACTCCTAAAAGCCTGACACTGCTCTCACTTCTTTGGTGCACCACCGGTTCACTGACCCATAGATGCCGGAGGCGGACATCATCGCTGATATATAGCCATATTAATGTATCGGGGGATTTGCTGCTTATGCTAAAAGAGGATCTTCCGAAGGGAGAAATGAGAGCGTTAAAGTTCAGGATAACCAATGAATAAGCACACTACTGCACATCTCTGTTTTATCAGGCCTTAAATCGGGATCTTAATTTTTAATGCTTGCACCTTATTAGTAAAGGTGCCTTATTGTACGTTGTAACTAACCAGGATATTAAAAAAAACCGACAACCCGGAAGTCATCGGTTCAGAACATCAGATTATGCGCTTAAACGGTTACCCGTTTGCTGCACGCTGGCCAGTTGCGGCTGCATAAAACCAGTTCCAGATCGGACTGTTCAGCCACATACTCTTCCGCCTGTCGCGCCGTTATCGATGATTTCGGCATATTTTTTCCAGCCCTATCCAAAGTTTCAGCGCATCAAAGCGGCGCGTGGTCTGTAGTTATTTAGAAACGGGAGTGGATAATAATAAAACGTGCGGAATGACGTGTACGCAAAGGATAATCGTTAATCCTGGCAGTGTTGGTCTGCCGGCTTATGCTGATGATATGCCCCATCCCATATAATCGAAAACAGAACTCCGCATGCACGCTATGCGATTCTGGAAAAAAACTGATAAGTCATGGAATGCAGAATTTGTCACCGTCGAATATGACTGGCTCTTCGCTTCTCAGGCTGCTGTCCGCCATGGTCGTGAGGATTGGGGGAAGTGCATTCTTACGGGGTATTGCTGACATTAACAGTACATTAATTCATCACTTGCTCACTGATATCCGCTTTTGTAATAAATATGCAGATATATTTCGGGTGTCGCTACGTGAAAAAACGGACATTACCCCCCCTGCTCTTCCCTCCGATTTCACGTAGCGACGCCATTGGTTTGTGTAATTTTTACCCTGAATTCCCCTCGCGTGGGAGCAACTGAGCCTTATCAACTGTACCCGGGATATAAGCCGGCAGTTTTCGTCTATACTTTATTGTTCCGGGAAATTTATGAGGATAAATTATGGCCGGTGGCTGGTCTGATGACGGTGCCGTCAATAAACAAATCGATGCAACCATTGAAGATGCTGTCGCAAGAGCAAGAGACAATCTTGGGCATGGCGAAAGCGCAGAATTCTGCGATGAATGTGGTGAACCCATTCCTGAAGCCCGCCGGCAGGCACTGGCCGGTGTCCGCTACTGTGTTAATTGCCAGACAAAGAAAGATAAAAAAAATGCCATCGAAAGTGGTTATAACCGGCGAGGTAGCAAAGACAGTCAGCTTCGATAAAGACTTATGGGTGGTGAGTTGCGCTATCCGGAAAATAACAGGGAGCATAAATTTCATCTCCCCGGCTAAAATATCATCAAATAGTTTATGAAGGTCTGTTCCCCGAGGGAAATCCATGCGTCCTGGCACGAAAAGCAATTATCAGAGCAATAATTAACAGCACAACCAGTACCCAGGGTAAAACGCTTGCCCCTTCATTTCTGAGTAAAAATCCGCCAGTCAGGCCACCAAGAGCGATAGCGCTGTTCCAGGTCACAACATTCATTGAAAGCGCAATATCGGCATACTCGCCTGCGGTATCTGCCAGGGCTGTTTGCAGTAATGTCGCGGCTCCACCGAATGTAAGACCCCATACGGCTATTCCGGGATAAATCACCGTCGGAGACGTGGAACAAATACCAAAAATAATCGAAACAAGGGCAAATACTGAGAGTGAGAGTAATACTGCGACACGCAGACAAGAATCTATCACTCTGCCGGTGATGAAAATTCCGACCATTGCAGCCAGGCCAAAAATCAGCAGCACGACATCCACATCAGAAGAAAGACCTGACTGAGCAAGGAAAGGTGCGACATAAGTGTACAGAATGTTGTGCGCAATCATCCAGGTCAGAACCACCCCCAGAATCGGACGGATCCCCGGAATTAACAGGACTGAAGTCAGTCGTATCTTTTGCCTGAGGGACTGTCCGGGATAATCAGGTACAGCCAGAATAATCCAGATCATCAGTACGACTGACAAGCCGGACATAACGGCAAAAGTCAGGCGCCACCCCAGAAGATCTCCCAGCCAGGTTCCTGCCGGTACACCAAGGGAAAGTGCAACGGGCGTTCCACTCATGGCCAGCGTCAGTGCCCGGCCCTGAAGTGAAGCTGAAACCATTCTTCTTGCATAACCCGCAATTAAACTCCATGCCAGACCCGCTGCCGATCCGGCAAGAAACCGTGCACACAGGATGATAGCAACACTGTCAGATAAAGCTGTCAGGCTGTTAAAGAGCAAAAATCCGCATACGGTCGCGAGCAGAACTGAGCGTCTGGACCATGTCCGGGTCAGGATGGTCAGGGGAATAGCTGCCAGAAGTGAACCCGCCGCATAAGCGGTAACCATCTGTCCGGCAACTGACGGGGATATATTAAGTCCGGAACTTATGCCAGTCAAAAGCCCTGCCGGGATAGTTTCAGTCAGTATACAAATGAATCCCGTCATCGCCAGTGCCAGTAGCGCAAGAACGGGCAATTCCCGTGTGTCATCCCGTGTGTCATTAATTTTAATTTCTTTCATAGAAAACAAACCCTTAATTTGTCCCTGCTCCTGAATATCAGGTGCAGGGTATTCACTGCCATAACTAATCTATCGATCGATACATATGTTGGATGCAGTGATTGTGGTTGTCAACTTTTTTGTATCGTTTAATATATATGTCTGGAGGAAATACGATGAGAACAGGCAGACCAAGGCAGTTTGACAGAGATGAAGCCGTTATCCGGGCAATGCACCTTTTCTGGGAACAGGGCTATGAGGCAACATCACTGGCGCAACTTAAGGCTGTAATAGGAAAAGGGATCACTGCCCCCAGTTTTTATGCAGCATTTGGCTCAAAGGCAGCACTTTTTAGTGAGGCGGTTAACTGTTATCTGAACTCACATGCACAGGTGACATCATCGCTGCGGGACCCTGATCTTCACCCACGGCTGGCACTAGAGATGACATTGATCAACTCGGCAAAAATGCAGTATGAACCCGGACATCCAAGGGGATGTATGGTTACGCTCAGCGTAGCGTTTCCCTGCCAGAATGACAGCGACATTCTTAAGCCTCTTGAGGGCTCAAGGCAACGGACTCTCGAGGGTATCAGATATTGTATACAAAGAGGCATCGATAATGGTGAACTCATCAATAATGAAGCGACTCTTGCGCTGGCAGCCTGTTTTGACAGTTTTCTGATGGGCATATCAACGCTGGCCCGGGATGATGTGCCGCTGGAGGAGGTATTACTGAGCATCACGCAAATAATGAAACTATGGGACTCTGCACGTTTGTAGGTTTGTCTGACCCGGGTGTGATTACATCCTGCGCTCTGTCTGGCCCTTTCCGGTTCTGAATTGCCAGCACTGGCGGCCCAATAAATAGCATGGACGGGTCAGTTAAAATAAATAAGGCCCGCCTCCACAGTTATCTGCCCTATTTTGCTCTGCTTAGCATCTATAGTGTTCTGAGTTTACAGTGTCTGCTTTTTTCAAAGGCCGCACCTTATTATTAATTAACAGGCCTTATTGTATGTTGTAACTAATTCAGATATAAAAAAACCGACAACCCGGAAGTCATCGGTTCAGAACATCAGATTATGCGCTTAAACGATTACCCGTTTGCTGCACGCTGGTCAGAAGAACTTTAACGTCATCCAGTGTTACCACCGGGTTCAGTAAGGTCAGCTTCAGACAGGTGACACCGTCTGCTTCGGTGACGCCCACGTTTGCGCTGCCACTGGCCAGCAGTTCGTCGCCGATCCGTTGGTTCAGTAAGGCAATGCCGCCCTGCACTTCATTCGCCGGACGGTAACGGAACAAAACACTGGCCAGTTGCGGCTGCATAACCAGTTCCAGATCGGACTGTTCAGCCACATACTCTCCCGCCTGTCGTGCCAGGGTCACGCCGTTATCGATGATTTCGGCATATTTTTTCCGGCCCAGCGCTTCCAGCCCCATCCACAGTTTCAGCGCATCAAAGCGGCGCGTGGTCTGTAGTGATTTAGAAACGAGGTTAGGAACCCCCTGCTCCTCATCAAACCCGGAGTTCAGGTATGCCGCCTGGTAACGCATCAGTTCATAGTGGCTGGCATCTTTCAGCAGGAATGCGCCACAACTGATGGTCTGGAAGAACTGTTTGTGGAAATCCAGTGTCACAGAATCTGCTTTTTCCAGGCCATCCAGGAAGTGACGATATTTCTCAGACAGTAATAACGCCCCGCCCCAGGCGGCATCCACATGTACCCAAATCTGCTGCTCTGCGGCCAGTGCAGTAATTTCATGCAACGGGTCAATCGCCCCGGCATCAGTGGTACCGGCCGTCGCCACGATGGCCATCACCTGCTCACCCCTGGCTTTCGCCTCAGTCAGTTTGGCGGCCAAATCGGTCACATCCATCCGGGAGAACGCGTCTGTTTTTACCTGAGTCACTGAACGGTAACCCAGCCCCATCAGCGCCATATTCTTCTGTACAGAGAAATGTGCGTGCTCCGAGCAGAAGACTTTGATTTTGCTCAGGTCACCGGTCAGGCCCTGCTGCTGGACAGAATGGCCCTGGCGCGCAAAAAAGGCGTCACGGGCCAGCATGAGTCCCATCAGATTACTCTGCGTACCGCCACTGGTGAAGACACCCGCATCACCGGCCGGATAACCGACAGAGTTGCGCAGCCATTCGATCAGCTTCATCTCAATGATAGTGGCTGAAGGGCTCTGATCCCAGGAGTCCATACTCTGGTTAGTGGCATTGATCAGCACTTCCGCGGCCTGGCTAATCACCAGGCTCGGGCAATGCAGATGCGCCACACACTGCGGATGATGAACCGATAAGCTATCTTTCAGGAAATATTCAACCGCACGACCAATGGTCGCCTCATTCCCCAGGCCCTGTTCAGTAAAGTTCAGTGAAATACGGTCACGTAACTGCTCAACCGTTTTCCCCTGATACATTTCAGGCTGTTTCAGCCATTCAACGACAGCCGCGGTACTTTGTTCAATAGCCGCCTGGTAGGCGGCAATGCTTTCAGCCGACCCGGAAAGGATCGGATTGATATCAGACATTAACTGACTCCGTTATACAGGCTGAACACCGGCGTCCAGCAGAGCCTGTTCAAATTTCTGCAGGAAAATACCCAGCTCTTCTTTGGTGATCAGCAAGGATGGCAGCAGACGCAGAACGCAACCATCACGCCCGCCACGCTCCAGGATCAGGCCATTTTCGAAACATTTTTTCTGCAACAGTGCAGAAAGCTGCCCGTCAGCCGGGTAAGAGCCCATCGCATCCTGTGCTTTGGACGGGTCGACGATTTCGATACCGATCATCAGGCCCGGACCACGTACCTGGCCTATCACCGGATAACGTTTCTGCAGGTTACGCAGTTCACCGGACAGCCATTCGCCGCGCTCAGCCACCTGATCTGCGATATTTTCCTGTTTCAGGATCTTCAGCGTAGTCAGACCGGTCGCCATCGCCATCTGGTTACCGCGGAAAGTACCGGTGTGGTGCCCCGGAGACCAGACATCAATTTTCTTTTTAATACCCAGTACCGCCAGTGGCAGACTGCCACCCACAGCTTTAGACATCACAATAATATCCGGCTCAATACCTGCATGTTCGAAGGCAAAGAACTTACCGGTACGGGCAAATCCGGCCTGAACTTCGTCGAGGATCAGTAAAATACCGTGTTCCTCGGTCACTTTACGGATGCGCTGTAACCACTCGATCGGTGCCGGGTTAACACCGCCCTCACCCTGTACGGCTTCCAGGATCACGGCCGCAGGTTTACGGACTCCACTTTCAACATCGTTGATCAGGTTTTCAAAGTAGTAAGAAATCGCTTTCACGCCGGCGTCACCCCCCAGGCCGAACGGGCAGCGGTAAAGATGCGGATAAGGCATGAACTGCACTTCCGGCATCAGGCCATCAACCGCTTCTTTCGGCGACAGGTTGGCCGTCACGGACAGTGCACCGTGGGTCATACCATGGTAACCACCGGAGAAACTGATGATACCGCTCCGCCCGGTCGCTTTTTTTGCAAGCTTCAGTGCCGCTTCCACTGCATCGGCCCCGGAAGGTCCGGTGAACTGTAAGCAGTATTCTTTCCCTTCACCCGGTAACAACGATAACAGATAAGCTGAGAACTCATCTTTTAACGGGGTGGTCAGGTCAAGTGTATGTAACGGTAATCCGCTGGTGATAACACTTTGGATGCTTTCAAGCACTTCCGGATGATTATGACCCAGCGCCAGCGTACCGGCACCGGCCAGACAATCGAGATATTCTTTACCTTCAACATCGGTGATCCACGCGCCCTGTGCTTTAGCAATCGCCAGAGGCAATTTGCGCGGATAACTTCTGACGTTTGATTCAAACTCAGACTGTCTGTTTAAGAAGTTTTCATTGCTTTGTGGTAATGAATGCGCATTCAAAGTATTCATACGGACTTTATCCGTCATCATATCACTCCTACAACCCGGAGTAGCTCTGTGCCGGATTGAATAAAAGGTTAAAAAACAGGGTCTATAAAGCGCGGCTAATATATGTGTTTTAAGAGGGCGTGACAACTGTTTTTACTTTTCAGGGTTTTCAGAGTTTTCCTTTAAAAATCAACGATAAGAAAGCATTTTCTGTCTTGCGGCCGGATCGGTTTTGTAACTAAATCCCGGTCCATTGTCGAAGGGTTAATCACTGACGGGTAAATTCCCTTTCAGTGATTGCGGGTATTCTGTACTAACTGACGGACTCAGAAGCCCCCCCGGATGACGTTTTATCCGGCTGCCCCGTATAACTCTCTAGTGATGGGGGTTATGGGCTTCGTATTGAGAAAGTAACATCGCGCTGCCCAGGCCGCCGGCGGCCGCAATGGCACATACCCCATAACTGCGGCCTGAACGTTGCAGCTCATGAAACAGGCGGCAGACAAGAATAGCACCTGAAGCCCCGATCGGATGGCCTCTGGCCAGCGCCCCGCCACCGCAGTTCGTTTGTTGCAAATCCAGCCCGCTTTCCTGAAGGCAAACTATCGCCTGCGAGGCATAGGCTTCCATCAGTTCAGTGACACACTGCTTCGGATCCACCCGCGGAAATTCAGAGAATAACTGCCTTAGCGCCACCACAGGCGCATATCCTGGTAAACGGCTGTCTGCACCGGCGCTGACGGAACCGCAAATGGTCAGCCCGCTGACGGGTTTCAGCCGGGCCGCGACAGCATCGGAAACCACCAGACAGAAAGCCGCACCATCAGCTTCAACAGCGGTAGACACCAGGCTCACCGTCCCGGACAGTACCGGAGCACGGGCTGCCAGGCGCTCACTTAGCTGGCGCGGATAACCGTCAGTGACGATCCCTGCTATCGGTACGGTTTCCTGTTGCAGCCGGTCACGCGCTGCCATCGCTTTTCGGTGACTGTCTATCGCCCAGGCATCCTGGGCCTGACGGGTCAGAGAATATTGCGCCGCCAGGGTATCCGCCGCTTCCGTCATATCCGGATCCGTCGCGGGATCCGGACTGAACGGCGGACGGGTATAAAAACAGGCCGGGCGACCATCGGCAAAAGTCTCCCCACGGAGCGGACGCCGGGAATAACTTTCTGCGCCGCCGGCAATCACGATCCCGGCAGCGCCTGAATCCACCAGCGCAGAAGCCAGAGCCACTGCATCCAGTCCGCCGGCACACTGGGTATCAATACTGATCCCGGAAACCCCTGGCATTCCGGCCGCCAGAGCAGTCATCCGGGCGGGATTCCCCCCGGCTCCCAGTGAATTAGCCAGAATCAGCTGATCCACTTCCGCAGCAGCAATACCGCTCTGCGTTAGCAGTGCAGTGATCACCGGCTCTGCCAGCTGGTGAACCTTCAGCGATCCAAATGCGCCTCCCCGCGGAACCACTGCGCTACGCAGCGCTGCAATAATGACACTCACGTTTTCAGATAGTCCTCTAAACGTTTCAGGTCAGCTTTACCGGCTGACAGTAACGGGAAGTCAGGCAGGAACCAGAAACGGCGCGGAACCATCTCACTACCCAGTTGTTCGGTGATAAGCCTGCGCAGTGCCTTCTCCTGCTGTGGATCCGGATGTCCCTGAATGAAGGCATGTAATATGTGGCCACGGCTGGCATCCGGGGCGGCAATGACCGCACATAACCCGCTGTCTGAATACTGACTGAGCAGTGCTTCGACGGCTTCCGGATACACATTTTTATCGGCGATAGTTACCATGCGGCTGCGACGACCACACAGCCATAAATGCCCCTGCGGATCCAGGAAACCCAGCTCACCGACGGTCATAAAATTCCCGTCTGTCCGGGTTTCCTCACTTCCCCCGGCAGCATAGCCGGAAAAGAGATACGGGCTATCCACCCAGACTTCGCCCACACCCTGCTGAACACCACGTATTTCAATGCTGACGCCGGGATAGGCCTTACCGACTGAGCCCCCGGGCGTTTCTGCATCAGCCAGAGTAATAAAACTGGTTTCAGATGCCCCGTAAAACTCATGGATGGTCGCCGCCGGACAATACCGGGCAGCACGTTCACGGGTTTTTGCATCGAGCTTTCCCCCGCCACAAAGGATCAACCGTACCTTCGGCAATGTCTCCCCGCTGCCGGTCAGTAAACGCAGTTGTGTCGGTGTGATATACAGCACCGTAGTCCCGGCAGCCTGTAACTGCAAAACCTGAGCACGCGGACGCATACCGGTGACAAAATCACATTCCATCCCGAGGTGTAACGACTCACAGACGCCGTACAGAGCCAGTGAATGATTCAGTCCGCCAAAAATGGCACTGCGATCCCCGGCGGTCAGGCCAAAAAGCTGCCGGTTCAGGTCAAAGGTTTTCTGCCATGTGATAAAAGGCCGCCGGATCACTTTAGGGATCCCGCTACTGCCACAGGTTGTACATTCGATATGCCCGGTATCGTGACCGATTTCAATCCATGGTGACTGACTGATCGCCCGGAATGTCAGACCGCCCGTATAAGCAGTCACTACCCGCTGCAACGCATCGGCGACTTCACCACCAGCATTCTCCAGCGCAACGCCCTGGTAACGAAAATAAGCCTCCGCCCTCATATTCCGTCCTCCCTGTCGGTAAATCCATGCAGCGTGGAATACTCCTCTGCCGGCGCACGGGCGGTACGGAAGCCGTTAACCGCGGCCGTCATGTCCGGCCTGCCCAGAGCAATACCACAGATCACGGTTTCCTGTTCAGGTAACGCAAGTAACTGATGAATGGCCCGGCCGTAATTTGCCAGCGCACCGATACCGCAGGTCCCGTAGCCCAGTTCCTGAGCGGAAAGAAAGAAACTCATCAGCGCCATCCCAAGATCCATAAAACAGCCGGCCCCCATCTCCCGATGGAGTGTCACGACAATACCGACCGGAGCATCAAAGAAGCGATAGTTCGCTGCAAACTGACGGCGGCGTCCCTCAATATCGCGTTTATGAATATCCAGCGCCTGATAGAGTGCATAACCTGCTTCCCGTTGACGTTGTTTCAGATACACAGGCATCGGTCGGGGAAAATAGCTATACAGTTCTTCTTCAGGAGGCTGTTGAGCTATCAGGGCTAGCTGAGTCGTCATTTCTGCCAGCGGCTCGCCGGTATAGATATGGAACATACCGGGTTGCAGATTCGCACCACTGGGGGCACGACGGGCTGCCTGCAGGATATGCCTGATATCGCTGAGAGGAACGGGTTCATCAAGGAAGGCTCGACAGGAATGGCGTTGAGTCAGTAATTCTGACAACGGATGACGGGGATTGCGCATCGTAAATACAGCCTGAACAAAGGACAAAAAATAAGACAGTCACCGTTAAACGGTAATCTGACCCGATGTGCCGAGTATAGCTGTAAACTATTTTTATGACCACAGCCTTACAAGTCTTTCCCCCCCGAAAGCCGCCCGGGAACAGGCTGGCGGGTACGTTCATATCTCTTAACTTCTGCATTTTTCTTCCGTTATAGCCCCTTAAATCTGCCCGGTAGCCCATCATCTGTTGCCGGGGACTTGCGTAAATGCGCCATCCGCCACATAATCGTCAACCAAATTTTCTGATATAGGTTTACAACTCTGTGTGGTATCTCGCGATCGTTACCTTCCTTTGGGGATCCTCATTCAGTCTGACCGGCCATTTCCTTGCCGGCCAGGTTGACAGCTATTTCGCCGTATTCTTCCGGACGCTGGCAGGCACCCTGATTTTTGTTCCCTTTATGGTATGGCGTAATCTGCCGAAACGGTTAATTGCCGGGTTATGGTTCGCCGGTGCCCTTCAGTTCGGCGTCACCTATGCGCTGTCTTATCAGAGCTACACTATGCTGACGGTGCCGGAGATGTTGCTGTTTACCACACAAACTCCCCTCTATATCAGTCTGCTGAATAATGCGCTGGAACGACGGTTTAATCCCTGGACGCTGGTCGCCGCCTTGTTTGCCGTCTCCGGCGGGATTGTCATTCACTACCATCCGCTGACCGGGCATTTCTGGAAAGGTTTCTGGCTTTTGCAACTGGCGAACCTGACGTTTGCCGCCGGACAGGTTATCTGTCGCCGCCTGCTGCTGAAATATAAGCCGGATGTTCCGTTACCTAAGCTGTTTGGTCACTTCTTCCTGGGCGCGCTGATCATTACCGCCCCGCTCTATTACTTCTTCGGTCAGCAGGGCCATCTGCCACAAACCGGCGCCCAGTGGACGGTGCTGGTTTATCTGAGTGTGGTCGCCACAGCGCTGGGAAGTTACTGGCTGGCGAAAGGAAGTACGCTGGTCTCGGTCGCGACGTTGTCCGTTTTCAACGAACTGCATGTGCCGGTCGGACTGATTATTAATATGCTGCTCTGGGGGAATGATGTTCCGGTGCTGAGGCTGATTGCAGGCTGCTGTCTGATAGCCATTGCCATCGGCATTAATTACACCCACCCGACACGCTCACCGCAACGCCCGGTATCACAGGAAGCCACCGACTAAGACTCACCATCTTTTCCTGCCCTCCCTCCGGCACAACGTTACTTGCGTGCCGGAGGGGTGCGATATAAACACCTGTCATTCCCGACTATGTGTTGCAGCATAAGGTATTGCCAGTGACACAAAGGCGCCGCCTGGAAAGCGGAAAATATCGCGTTAATCCTGTTTTTGATTGAGCTGGCATGATGGGCCGCTGTGAGCGATAAGCGGACATTAACATACCTTTGAAAGTGGCCAAATTTAGCTATCCAAGACACAGAGAAAGAAAAGGCATCGTCTATAAAAAATGCCTGTGACCGATAAGATGGCGAGCTAATACGCAACCTTATTTCTAAGCCATCGGGCTAGCCCGGTGTCCAGTATGAGTTCTGCAAGCTTCGTAGGCCCAATCATAGTGACGCCTTCAGCATGAAGATCCTCACTCAATGTCCCATGATGCCAGACAAAGAACATCCGATCATAGCTATCACTGGTCTGGAAACGTGACAGATACTCAGAGAATACAGACTGATTAGCAACAGACTTCACCTGCACAAATGCCTGTTCTTTGGTAGTGGGCAGTTCAAGTTCAATATCGACAGTCTTCTGTGTCTTGCCAAGGCTCCCAGTTCTTCTCCATCCACTGGCAGAGAAAATCAGATCTACGAGCAACTCAAAGTCCTGCCAGGTAAGCAAACTACACAAACTGGTAATAGCCATCAGATACTGAGCCTTAGCATTATCAGCGTTGATGATTTCCGGCGATTGCTCATCATTGATTTTTCGCAGAGCGTAATCGGCCAAACGCACATCGCAGATGGTTCCCCGGTAATTCTGTGTAGCAAGTAAAGCACCGCTCAGGACGCTGTGGGACAGCAGGTTACCGGCCAGACTATGGCTGTGCCATCCATCCACCGTTTGGCGGATCCTGCTGCCATCTTCCAGTTCGGTGACCTCTCCGGAAGGATGGCACCAATGCAATAACCCCTGGCTAAACGTAATGAAGAGTGTATCGGGAGTAGCGGTATAAAACGTCTTTATCTGCCTGACATCATTTTTGGCAGTGGACTGGTTATTGTTCCTTTCTTTTTCCCAGACTTTCTGCACATCCTCCCACTTTTCCTCAAGGCACATCTTATGGGGCGTTTTGTGGTATCCAAATTTAATAATGCCAGATGTCAGGCACTCATGTTCCCATTCTCCTCCCTCCCCCAGCTTGATATATTTCACCTCAGTCGCGTGAATCTTTTCCAACATACAATCACTCCGGTAAACGAATTTCCTAGCTAAAGGTTCCTTACTTTACCTCTGAACAGAGCGTAAAGGCGCACAATTTCCTTCACCGGATAAATCAGAGTGGTAACAGATGGTGGCCTGCTCCCCAATGTTCAACTTAGATTGTTGTAAGCAACGACTGCTCCTGGCAGATAACAGACTGTCCAACTGTAAACACAGGGTCATTACTGCCCTGTCTTTACACTGAGTATGTTTTGCCGGCAGGTAGTAAACTCACGTGCCATGGCGCTGATATTGATCCGGACGTTAATCCGTACAATCACCGTAGTTTTCTGTTCTTTCTGATCAGAATGTCGCAGATGTCCTGACCTATATCCGTAATAGTTGGGGGAATGCAGCACCGGCCGTGACTGCCGGTGAGGTGAAGACGCTGCGTAAAGCCTTAGCGCAATAAAAACGGGACGGTGCTTTGACAAAAGGCCCCGTGAAGGGGCCTTTGCTTTTGTATCTTTTCCGTTAGCCGTGCTGCAGGTCGCGTTTAATACTGTCGGTCGCCCGCAAAGAAAGCGCAACCATACTCAGTGTCGAGTTAACCGTTCCTGCCGCTGCCATTACCCCGCCGGAAGCAATATACAGGTTCTGGTGATCATGGGTACGCATCCAGCTATCCACGACGGAGTCTTTCGGATCATGCCCCCCGATAGTTCCGCCCATGATATGGTTATTCGGGTTAAAGTACGGCGTCATTTCAATTTCTGTCGCACCGAACAGATTCGCTATCTGCATCAGGTGCTGACGGGAAGAGACCGCCGCTTTACGCACATAATCCCCGACATCATAAGTAACATGCGGATACGGGATCCCCAGGCTGTCTTTACGCTGAGTACTCAGGGTCAGACGGTTGTCCGGGTTGGCCAGTACGTCATGGTTAACATAAATATCCATACCGCAGGCCGCACGGCGACGAATTTCCTGATCCAGCTTTTTACCTACCAGGCCCATCTGTAGTGCTTTCACACCCGCTTTATGGTTCTGGGACGTATTGTTCATCCCGATCTGAATCGCCGCATGCTCTCTGCGGAAGTCACCGTCACGGAAGTTAGTGATGGAACTCATCTGTACAGAGCCTCCGCCGGTCCAGATAGGCTCTGACGCCTGGAAGCTCATCAGGATCCCCGGATGGTCCATCATATTTCTGCCGACCATATCTGAACTGTTCGCAATACCGTTAGGGTTACGATCATTGGCTGCCAGTAATAACAGTTTCGGTGTTTCAATACCGTTACCGGCCAGCACAAAGGTCCGTGCGGTGACGCGGTGGGAGTTCTTATCCGGGTCGTAATAGTGCAGAGCCGTAATATTATTATGCTCATCGGTTTCAAACCGGTAGACCACCGCGTTAGGCAGAATTTTCGCACCGGCTTTTTCTGCTTTCACAATCGTATGGATACCATTGAACATGGCACCGATAGGACAGATAGGCATACAGTTGTTATTACCGCAGCACTGCGGACGTCCGTCATAAGGGCGGCTGTTACGCCCCTGCGGAACCGGGGTATTTTCGTACCCGGCGGTAGCCACCACTTCCGTAAAACGGCGATCGGCCGGACCGTAAGGCATCGGTTCCATCGGGAACGGCTTCTTACGTGGTGCAACATATTTCAGCGTCGTGTCGTTCGGGCCATTAACCCCGATCATCACTTCGGCACGGTAGTAATAATCTTCTAATTCATCATAAGTCACTACCCAGTCACGCCCCACACCATAAGTGGTGTGTAATTGCAGATCCGGGGGCAGAAAGCGCCAGCACGATGCCGCCCAGTGCCAGGTCGTCCCGCCGACACCTTTAATCATCCCCTGACGAAATGCAGAGGCATCCGGGCCGGAGACTTCCGGATAGTTGTTATACGGGTATAACTGCGGGTGAACCGCCCAGGGTTCCGGCGGATAAGGTGTCGCATAATCAGATTCTGATTTATTGACCGGGGGGATATTACGCCAGTTTTCAACCACTTCCCCCCTCTCCCAGCGCGGGCCGGCATCCAGAACCAGTACCGATAATCCGGCTTCCGCCAGTTCTTTTGCGACGGTACCACCACAAATCCCTGCGCCTACCACTACCACATCAGCGCTATATTGCTCAGACATAACCACCTCGAAATACTACAAATTCGTAAAATGACGGCACGATCAACGACGTTTGCGTGACAGCCGCACCACAATAAGGACAATGATCAAAAGCACGATAATGCCCCCGATCACCGAACCGGCCGCGGCATAGCGTGCAAGGAACGGTTGGGCTCCGCCTTCGCGCAGAGTCTTAACATCTGCAGCAGTGACAGACAGTTGCGGATTACCGAACTGTTTAAAGATGTAATTGCTGAGTTTTGCCACCTGGTCATCATTTAAGGACTGAACATCCGAGCCCGGACCAAATGCCGGCATCAGCACTTCTTTACCGTTAACTTCACGCTGAACACCAAACAGGATGGCCGACACCAGGTTATTCGGTGTATTTCCGCCGGTCGCTGTATTGTGGAACAATGAAGGGTAGAAGCCATCGGCTGTGCCGGTACCGGAGGTCTGGTGACAGCTGGCACAGGTAGTGTCATACAGGGCTTTACCGGTAATGTCCGCCGGGATCGCTGAGCCCATGGGCTGCGTTCCGCGAACATCCGAATCCCCTGCCATCCCCGCCGGGCTGCCGAAATCGCCGGTTGGTTTGGCCTGACCCGGATGACTCACCGCCGGCAGACTTTGCAGATAGGTAACGATGGCACTGATATCATCATCGCTTAGATGCTGAAGACTGTTGGTGATAGCCTCTGCCATCGGACCGGCGGCCTGCGCCTTACCTTCCACATGGCCGGTTTTCAGGTAAGTCATCAACTGATCACGATGCCAGCTGCCGATACCGCTCAGCGGATCTGACGTCAGGTTAGGAGCGTACCAGCTTCCCAGCGCCGCACCACTGAGTTCAGCACTGCCGGTTTCGGTGCCCATCATAATATTACGTGGGGTGTGACACTCGCCGCAGTGCTCAAGGTTATTGACCAGGTACTTACCGCGGTTCCAGGCCGCGCTCTGTGACGGATCCGGCTGGAACGGTTTTTGTTTCAGGAACAGCAGGTTCCATCCCCACATGGCCTGACGCAGGTTAAACGGAAAGCCCAGAGAGGTGATGCGGTTAGGTTGTTCAACGGGCTGAACACCGTGTGTAAAGTAATAATACAGTGCATGCACATCCTGATCGGTCAGGCCGGCATAGGAGGTATAAGGCATTGCCGGATAAAGATGGCTGCCATCGGCACGAATACCGTGACGTACCGCATTCTCAAACTGAGCTTCGGTATAGTTACCGATACCATAGGTTTTTGACGGTGTAATATTCGTGGAATAGATCACCCCCATCGGTGAATGGATGGCGTATCCCCCGGCAAAGGTCTTTTTGGTCTGCGGATCAGTATGACAGGCCGCACAGTCGGCCGCGACAGCCAGATACTGCCCCTGTTTCAGCAAGGCATCGGTACTGTTATCGACAGCAGATTGATGGACCGGGACTTCTTCAGCCGCATAAACCGGCAACGCACCCGTCACGGTACATCCAAGGCAGAGCGCCAGCAGCTTTCTGCGAAAGGTCCCCGTGGCTCTTTTCCTTATCGACGTTTGATATTTCACATTCACTCCGCATAAAATTTCTGCCATAAACCAGACTGTTACCGGTAACAGTCGAAGGCTGAACAGTGACAGATAAAGATCAACCACAGTTCAGGTTGTCAGGCCGGAAAGGTTTTTTTGTTTTATTTAAAAGTTCAGCAGGCGATCAACCGGCGGAGGATCAGCTGTCCAGTAATCCGGACCATTGTGGGCATAAGTCGGGATGACCATACCGTCACGCGGTACCTGATACATCAGGGCATTCTGGTAGCCGTACACTTTCGCATGGTGGCCCTCATCGGTAACGCCCAGATACCAGCCCTTAATCACAGACATCATCAGGTCATGCAGGGGTTGCCCTTGTAACTGGGTATCCAGTGCTTCCACATCCTGAGGGTTTTTATCGGCTATCCACTGGTTAAGGGAGGCCAGGCGGGTAACAAAGGTCGGATCTTTCTCACTAAAAGCGCTATACAGACGCTGACCCAGGGTCGTGTCCAGGCTTTGATGACCGGTCAGAAAACGGGATGTCTTCAGGAACTGGTTCAGTGTAGCGGTATCCGGCTGAGGTGTGGCAGGCTCTGCACTGGCACTATTGCTCAGCGTCGCCCCTGCAATAGCAGACCCGATAGCAAAACTGGCCACCAGCCCGCCGGTCTGACCGAAAAGACGACGGCGACGTAACCCTTCCTCACTCAGAGCCGGCTCTGTGGCGGGATAATTTTTATTGTCCATAAATTTCCTTGATGCTTATTGTATGATTCAACAGCGCCAACAATACTCACGCATCACCATACTATCCTCAGGGACAAGTAAAAATCTCAAAAAGTAACGATATACTTACAAATATATAAAATAAATTACATTTAAAGTTAACGAAAAAACTCAAATGTAAATTTTTAGTTATCCGGGATGGGTGGGCGATTTGCGGTAACATGCTTAACACATTGAAAATAATGACAATAAAAATCTCTGTTTACAGAGGAGGCTTTTGTATTTTCACGAATGAATGATTAGGGATTCTGCGCCGGTTTCGGTTACCCCGGTTTAATTCCTGCAACCAGTGTATCGGGATCGATAAATTCATTGCTGCTCTGGAAGGTAGGTGTAATCTCTTTTTTACTTCCAACTTTGGCGACTGCTGCACGCCGCTGGTGATAAGATCCAACGCGGCTCTGAGAGCGACGGATATTGCGCTCCAACTGCGGGTTTCGCAGATACTTCAGCGTGTAAATACTGCGAACCCGCGGATCGTAGCCAAATATTGCCTTCCTTAACTGTTTGCCGGCCCCTTTCCCGTGGGAAATAATGAAAAACTGGATGTAATGAAAATTAGCATGGAGCGATTATGTACAACAACAATGAAGAACAGGATTCTCGCATTAAAGCTTGACCATGCAGTTGCTGCCGTCGGTCAGCAGGTTACAAATCAAGTTGAAAATTTAGGGAAGGGAGCAACCCGCCTGCTGTATTACACGTCCTGTTTTACCGATGAATATAACGATGTTTGCCAGCAGCAAAAGACGGAAGATCTTCGCTTCAGAAATGCTGTTATTCGCATTATCCAGCATGGTGACGTTGTCTATGAAATGCTTCGGATCTACTTTGAAGAAATATTCAAATACAAAACTAATAACCAATTAGAGTATATTAAAAAAGCGCTTATGGCCGTAAATGTTCATATCGCGGCCAGCTCCCTTACCGGTGCGGGGTACGCTTTAGCGGTCGCTACCAGCGTCCGTATTGGATTGACTCTAAGTATTCAACTCAGTGACCTTACGGGACGCGCAGCGGGTACGGCTGCGGGGGTTGTGGCTACGTATGGCCTGGTTCAGAAAGCAGCGGATAGTGCTCGTCGTCTACACATACAATATCCTGCTTATTACTCTGCACTTTACATGCAACAACTGGAAATGATGTATTTCCTGATTGAACCGGTATTCGAGCGCGCGGGCGCACTTGAAGCGCAATGGTCGTCTGATTCCGGTATAGCAAACATCATCACCAGGATGATCAGATAACCATGATTCAATTAATAAAGAAATTTATACTGTGGCAACTCAGGTTTTTATCATCGCTTTATGGTCCTGTAATTCTCACAGTTATTTTCGCACTGCTTCAGGGGTATTTTTTCCCTGACAGTCCTGTCTGGCCTATAGGCGTATTCGCCATAGTTATGATTGTTATTTTTACGCGCTACTGTAAATGGTGACAGCGTTAATAAAGAAATATTCTCTATCGTGATTCATGGAACGATCGCTGTTGTGCCTGACAGCTAAGGGCATCAGGATGCGGACTCTGGATATTGGGAGTTCGCCCCTGCTTTTTTCTGACTGTTTTTACTGAACAATGACAATAGATTGCGTCTGCTCAGCGACATTTTTCCCGCTCCCGGAATTAACCACGCCCGGAAAGTACATTTTTCACCCTAAAAGGGTGTGTGCAATCGCCATATTGGTCTAAAAAACAGCACAAGTCATATTTTTCCGGGGTACTGTATATTTATACAGTATTTATTCTATAGAAGAGCTGCCCTCTGTGCAGGATGACGGAAACAGGCCAGTGAAGACCGAAAACACCGGCAGGATTTCTCATAATCCGGGGAGATATTTGATATCTGTTCACGTCCACCAGCAATGAGGCCTGCCCTCGCGGACACCGCTATTCACTGCTACTCAGATGTTACCGCTGCGAGGTCGCTGCCTGTGGACCGGCGTTGCCCTGAGCTGCCGCGGGGGAAAGCGTATAAGATCTGCAGTACCGTTTCCGGCAAAGTGGGATATCAGGGAAAAAGGACGTGTGTCCGGGGAATACCGAAGTGCATCCGGCAGAGCGCGATTATCTGCACTACTCTCAGTACGTAGTCTGCCACTGCATACCGTAACGCCTGCAAAAAAATCCGGCCAGGTCCCGGAGTACAGCACCTGGCCGGAGGGATTGCTCCGCTTCAAAAACAGAGCATTGTCATCAGAAAGGATCAGGCAATCGTGTGAGCCAATGTACCAATCTTGCTGATTTCAACTGAAATATGGTCCCCCGGGAACATAAACAGTTGCGGGGTGCGTGATTTACCCACACCTCCCGGTGAACCGGTGATGATCACATCGCCCGGTGCCAGCGGGGTGAAACAGGTCACGTAAGCAATGATGTCCTGCACGGTATGGATCATATTGCCCGTGGAGTCATGCTGCACCTGCTGATCATTCAGGAAGGTTTTGATATCCAGTTGCTGCGGGTCAGGGATCTCATCGGTGGTGGTCATGGACGGACCAAAACCACCGGTCGCCGGCCAGTTTTTACCGGCGGTGAACCAGGTAAACTGCATATCACGTACCGTCGCATCCATAAAGCAACTGTAACCTGCCACATACTGCAGAGCCTCACTGGCCGGTACCTGGTGTGCGGTTTTTCCGATGATCACAGCGAGTTCGCCTTCATAGTCGAACTGTTCGCTGCTGGCGGGTTTCTGCAGCGGCGTGTTGTGTGCTGAAAGCGTATCGGCAAAGCGTACGAATAACGTCGGCGCCGGGTTAGTTTCACCGAATTCCTTACGCTTCTCAGAGTAGTTCATGCCGACACAAAGGATTTTACCAGGATTCTCAATGACCGGTAAAAAAGTAATTTCGTCTGGCTGGTGATCTGCAGGTTTATCAGACAACGTAGCAATCTCGCCCAGGGCACCGGCTGTCAGTACCGCTTTAAGATCGCTGTAATCCACATATTTACCGGCATCGATGATACCGTTTTCCCGGATGAGACCGAAGCTGTGCTGACCATTATTATTTATTTTAAAACTGCATAACTGCATAGTAATTTAGTGTTCTTATGATTGTGAGGGTCCCCATATTATTACGATTGTGACGCAGCAGATCCAGCAGGAAAATGCTTTCAGTTGAACATATTACGTCTGTTCCGGCCGTTTTCCCCGGTCACAGATTCCACATCTTCCTGATAAATATCATTATTTTTTAAAAATTCAAAGATAGTTGATCATCCTGCTTAACCGGCTCAGTGTTAAAATTAACTACTGATAAACAAGGGAATTAAGCTAAATAACAGAGGTCAACACCGGTTTTCATTGTACGAACAGCTTAATTCGCTGCTGAACTACCCAGCCCGCCGTGGCACCGGGGCCAGGCTCCGGTTACTGGTGACTGAACTCTGCCAGTGGTTCCCGGCGGCAGACTGTGCGTAATTGCTCACGAAGCCAGCGGTGAGCAGGATCTTTGTCCGAGCGCGGATGCCACATCTGCGATACGGTAATTCCGGGGACCTTCACCGGGAGTTCGAACCGGCGCAGAGCGCCTTCCCCCGGCAACGCGGAAATTCCGGGGTAATTTTGCAGGAACGATGCCGGCACCTGGGCGATAAGTTCCGAGCCTGTCACCACGGCCAGTGCCGGCGCAAACCCCGGCACCACAGCCACGACTTCCCGCTGAAAGCCCAGCTCTGCCAGTGCACTGTCTATCGGCCCGTTGTATTTCCCCCGCCTGGATGAGGCAATATGCGGCCAGCGGATGTAGTCCTGCAGCGTAATACGGGTTAACTGTGCCAGCGGATGATGGCTGTTAACCACCCCGACGAACCGGTCACGAAACAGGGCCTGAAGACGGATTTCCGGCCCCATATCCCCGGCCACGCCGATCTCAATATCCACCCGCCCCTCGCGCAGCTGGCTGACGTTTTTTTCCGGCTTAGGGATAAAGCATAGCCGGACGCCCGGGGCCTGTTGCGAAACTACAGCAATCAATGCCGCGCCGAATGCACTGATAAACCCGTCATTGGCCCGCAGGATGAATGTACGCTCCAGTTCCGGCAGGCAAAGTGCGGTGGTGTCCGGCCGCAAAAGCTCTCTCGCGGCAAATACTGTTTTCCGGGTACGTTCGCGGATCTCTTCTGCATAGTGGGTGAGTATCATTTCCCGTCCGGCTCTCACCAGTAACGGGTCGCCGGTCACCGTCCGTAAACGGCTGAGCGTACGGCTCATTGCGGAGGCACTCAGCCCGAGTCTGCGGGCGGCACCGGCCACCGAGCGGGTCGTCAGCAGCATATCCAGCGCGGTTAACAGATTAAAATCAGCCTCAGCCATCGTGAGTTTTCCTGTTGATGTTTTAACCATGGCGTTGTGTGCACTATATAACTGCAAACAATGCACCTTCCGCCTGCTATCCTGAGAGAGTATATTCCCCCCCTTTACAAATCAATGCGCAACCCGGATCGCTTTTTCCGGGCGCAACAAGAAGTAACCGCGGAGACATGTAACATGCTTTTTTCTGATATGCCGGGTGATGAAGGGCTGCCCGGACGACAGCGCCGGCTGGCAATGATAGCAGTGATGATGACCACAGCGATGACTGTCTTTGATGCATCGATGGTCAATGTTGCCCTGCCGCAAATTGCCCGCGCGATGAATGTCCGGGCATCAGAGATTATCTGGGTATCGAACGGCTATCTGTTAGCCGCCGCCATGACACTGGCGATTTTTGCCTCACTGGCCCCCCGGGTGGGCTATCGTGTTCAGTATCCCTGCGGTTTACTGGTTTTCACGCTTTCGTCGCTGGGATGTGCATTATCCGATACCCCGCACACGCTGATAGCCATGCGTATTCTTCAGGGGATTGGGGCTGCCGCGACCCTGAGTATTGGTCCGGCGGTACTGCGTTCAGTTTTCCCTAACCGGTTACTGGGCCGCATTCTTGGTATGAATGCGCTGCTTGTTGCGTCAGGGACAGCCATTGCGCCGTTACTGGGCGGTACATTGCTTTCAGCGTTCAGCTGGCAGTGGCTGTTTGCGATTAACCTGCCGCCGGGAATTCTGGCAATTACTCTGGCCATGCGCGTTTTGCCGGAACGGGTAAAAAAATTACCGAGCCTTTCGATATTAAAGGGGCTTTTCTGTCGGCCATTGTACCCGGCAGCCTGATCATGGCCGCGGACAGTTTTGCACTGCACGGCGGGCAATCATTAACCTCAGACACCGTACTCCATGCGACAGGTTTCCTGGTACTGGCGGTGGCCGCGGGAGCTGCGTTTATCCGCTGTGAACGCCGGGCCAGTAAACCGCTATTACCATTGTCTATCTTTTCGTCTTCACGTTTTTCACTGGCTGCACTGACCTCAATGGCATCATTTATCAGTCAGGGGATCACTTTTATTGCGCTGCCATTCCTGTTCCAGAATGTGTATGGCTACAGCGCGTTTATCTCGGCATTACTGTTTACGCCGTGGCCGATTGGCATCATTCTGGCCGCTCCTCACGCCGGCCGCCTGTCAGACCGCTTTCCGCCAGCGCTGATCTCCACGACCGGGCTCTGTATTTTTGTCACGGGTCTGGCGCTGCTGGCTACCCTGCCGGAGCATGCCAGTGTCCTTGATATCTGTCTGCGCAGCCTGGTGTGTGGTATCGGTTTTGGCTGCTTCCAAAGCCCGAACAACCGCGAAATGTTATCCAATGTGGCGCGGGAAAACAGCAGTTATGCATCCGGAACACTGGCCATTATGCGGATGTTCGGGCAATGCATGGGCAGTGCCGCCATCGGTGTGATCCTCGCGCTATTCAGCCAGAAAGATCTGCACAGTGAAAGTCATGCCGTACATATTGCCCTGTGGGTTGCCGTGGCTTCCTGCCTGATTGCAATTACCGTCAGCGTCAGCCGCATTCGTCGCCCCTGATGCTTCACTGCCGGGGCTTCAGCCCCGGTGGCTACCTTCACGGGTCCCGGGTTCCCGCGCGTAACCTGTCCTCAGCAGCCTTCCGCCCGACCGTCCGGCAAGTGATGTTCAATAAACCGCTGCAGGATCCCGGTCGCCTCCGGGGTTTCAGTGATTTGCGCCAGAATAGCATCAGTATCCCTTCCTTCCTGACTGAAGACCGTCCTGTTTCTCTCTATCATCGCTCTGGCGGCCGCGACCGGGAATTCCGGATGGAACTGGGTGGAAACCGCATACTTTCCGTAACGGATAATCTGATGGGGGTCGATAGCCGACCGGCCAAGCACCTCTGCCCCCGCTGGCAGCCGTGTCACCGACTGCATATGCGTCAAATGCACCGGGAAAGTGGCGGGTAAATTCTCCAGCAAAGGATCGGCCGCGGCAGAGGGAGTCAGGCTGACCGGTAAACATCCTGTTTCGCGAATGCAGTCAAGATACCCCACCTCGCCGCCCAGGGCATGAGCCATCAGCTGATGACCGTAACAGACACCCAACAGCGGCATCTCTGCGGCCATCGCCTGACGTATCCATTCTGCGGTGGCCTCACTCCACGGCAGCCGATCCGTCACCATATCCCAGGAACCGGTGATCACGGCCAGCCGCGCGGGATCCGGTGCCGGTAAGGCTTCCCCTTCAAATACCCGTACCACCTGAAGGGCAGATAATGGCCGGCCAATGGCCTGACTGAACCACTGCGGTAAATCCCCGTACTGCTGACGGATCGCAGCCGGGGGTGTCCCGGTCTGAATAATGATCACTGCTGACTGTGCCATAAAATTCCCTGTGTAACGGTTAACCCTGCGAATAGTAATAGCCGGAAAGCGCCATTATCACAACCGGCTTTCGACCCGGGCCGCCGTGTTCAGCGATGATCAACAAAAAAAGTGACACCGTCACTTAATTTCGCCGGAACTATGCAGTGAAAATAGCAACCTTCACGTCCGGCGAGACAGGTTTTAGCGGACAGGCTCCTGTATCCGCGTCGTGCAGGGCCGTACCGGCGGTAGTATTCTGAATACCGGGTATTTATTCACCGGCTCAGGAGGCATTTTCCTGCGGGGACTTTCCCCTTACCGGTAATCGTTCTATGATTAGGCCGAATTTTTATTATTTGGGCGTGTTATGAAAACAATTATTGAAGGGTTTCTGAACTTCCAGAAAGAAGTTTATCCGGAGCGTAAAGCACTGTTCCATAGCCTGGCATCCAGCCAGAATCCGAAAGCTCTGTTCATCTCCTGCTCAGACAGCCGTCTGGTTCCTGAACTGGTTACCCAACAGGAACCTGGCCAGTTATTTGTCATTCGTAATGCAGGCAACATTGTGCCGTCGTTCGGCCCGGAACCGGGCGGTGTGTCTGCCACCATTGAATATGCCGTTGTAGCACTGGGTGTCCGCGATATCATTATCTGTGGTCATTCGAATTGCGGTGCCATGGGGGCTATTGCCAAATGTCAGGATATGCACAGCATGCCGGCCGTCGAACACTGGCTGCGTTATGCCGATGCGGCAAAAGCAGTCGCAGATAATAACGAATATCCGGACGAAGAACATAAAGTCAGTGCGATGGTACGTGAAAACGTCATTGCACAGCTGAATAATATTAAAACTCACCCGTCAGTCGCTGTGGCACTGCGTAATAACAAAATCCGCCTGCACGGCTGGGTGTATGATATTGAAAGCGGCGAAGTTCAGGCATTAGATCGCGGTGGCAAGAAATTTGTCTCGCTGGCCGAAAATCCGGATACCTGCTTCGAATAACGCTTGCCGGCATTCGCTGACTGACACTGCGGGTCTCCGGCCCGTAGTGTCGATTCTCAGTTTACCTCCGAACCGATAGCAGTCCCCGGGAGCTATTCCGTGACCCGGTAAGGGTATCCCTCGCTTCACTCTCCTTATTCGCTTTTCACACCGGCCCCTGCGCTGTTCGTATTACCGGCAACCTTATCCAGCCCCTTTCCAGCCCGGTGATAAGCACCCGCGCCTGGCGGCGCACCCTGAAAGCCTGTCTGTTATCCGTATTACCGCCGGCATTACCAGATAACATCCCGGTCGGATACTCTGCGGTTTTTATACCTGAGGCTGGCAGCACAGTTGCCGTATCCTCTGCGCGCGGTTGCCGGGGCATTGCGGGATAATTTCCCTTTTTTGCGGTCTCAGTTTAAGGTAGAGAAAATTAGCGGTTCATTTAGGGAGAATGCGATGAGTACACCGGTTGACCGATCGGCTCTTGATACACTGTTCCATCAGGCACGTACCCACAGTCACTGGCAGGATAAGCCCGTGACTGATGATATTCTGCAAAGATTGTATGAACTCACCCGCCTTGGCCCCACGTCGGCCAACTGCTCACCCGCCAGATTTGTCTTTGTGAAATCGGATGCCGGCAAAGAGGCACTGAAACCCGCCCTGTCTTCCGGGAATATCGAAAAAACGATGGCCGCCCCGGTCACCGTGATCGTGGCCTCTGATATGGCTTTCTATGAAAAGTTGCCGGGCTTGTTCCCGCATGCAGACGCCCGCAGCTGGTTCACCGGCAGTGAAAGTCTGGCACGGGAAACCGCTTTCCGTAACAGCAGCTTACAGGCCGGATATCTGGTCGTCGCTGCCCGCTCGCTGGGGCTGGATGTCGGTCCCATGTCAGGGTTTGATGCAGAGAAAATTAACGAAGTCTTCTTCCACGGGAGTGACTGGCAGGTCAATTTACTGATCAATATTGGCTACGGGGATGATTCGAAACTGCATGGCCGCTTACCGCGTCTGGATTTCGACGACGCCTGCCGCTTTGCCTGATAAAACACCTCCCGGATCCGCGATCCGGGAGATTTCCTGTAACAATACGCACAGCTCATTCCAGTAGGATAATCGCAACAGCCGCTGCTGTTTACTTCTGTTCATCATCTGTCCATGCCGGGTCAATATACCCCGGACCGATGCCGTATAATCCCATAATCGGGATCATTGATTCGAGCAGCAGAGAACTGTCTCTTGCTCTTTCCGCCGACGGACTCCGCGTTGCCAGACCGGAGAGTCGTTTTAACTGCTGCCATAACCCGGATGCCATGATATTTTCCCCGCTGAGTTCTGATACCTACAGTTCAGCCTGAAAATCCCTTAAAGGGAAATATCAAATTTATCGCTATTAGGGACAAAAATCGCATTAGCGAAGCACGTATCCGGGTACAGCGTCAGATCGACCTGAGGCGGAATAACAATCTGAACCTCGTCGCAGTGACGCTATTGCCGGGGACCGGTAATTTTTCCCTGAATATCGGCAGTTTTACCCTGAGCAGGAAGAAATTTTTCGGTGACGTTAATTAAGATTTAGTTAACTTTCTGCGATAGTATCCTGTACAGGCCCTTTTCCTTTTACTGAGGACACAATGTTCGATATCACCAGCTATAGCTTTTTTGTGTTATCTGTTTTTCTGCTGTCAGTCACCCCCGGCCCGGATATGGCTTATGTGATCGGACAAAGTGTGGTCAATGGCCGACGTGCCGGGTGCCTTTCTGCCAGCGGCGTTGCGCTGGGAAGCTGTACCCATGCGCTGGCCAGCACTCTGGGACTGACCGCAGTGATCGCTGCTTCGCCGCTAATGTTTTCGATAGTGAAATTCCTTGGTGCTTTGTACCTGATCTTCCTCGGGGCAAAGATGATCCTGTCGACCTTCAGGAAACAGACCTCATCCCCTGCAGAAGCCGTCGCTCCGGTGACCGGTATCGCTGCCGGGAGTTTGCTATGTAGGGGATTTATTACCACGCTGACCAACCCTAAAGTATTACTTTTCTTTATCTCTTTCTTCCCGCAGTTTGTCACACAGCATGGCGCGCATCAGACCGCGTCTTTCCTGATCCTCGGCATGACCTATGCCCTGGTCGCCTTTATGGTCGATATCTCCTGCGCACTGCTGGCAGGCGGAGCTTCTGATAAATTCGCGGGAAATCAGCGTTTACAGCGGGTGATGGACAGGATAGTGGGGACCGCATTTATCGGTTTAGGGATCCGTCTGGCGCTGACCCGCCGTTAAGGGCATCCCCGGCAGCAGACGCGGGAAAGTTAACAAGGGAATGCCACGCATTCCCTTGTTGTTACGCGACCAAAACCGCGTGTCACGACAGGGAGTGATACGGGTATCAGTCCGTGCTGGCGGTACTGCCCCGACCTGCCCCCGCCTCCCGCACGCGGGGCAGCCTTTTCATCGCAAGTGATGCATATCCACGTAGCACAACATAGGAATGCAGAAACATTCCTGATCTGAACTGTCGCTTATTCATCATCCGGCAGGTCGAAACAGTGCTGGATAAAGTCTGTCGCCTGTGCGACTCCCTCAGCAGAAATCGTATGCGGTACACCAGGCTGATAGAACGAGGTGACCTCCACGCCGTCCGCCGCCAATTGTTGCTCTGCCCGGCGGCTTTCGGTCCACGGGATCACCTGGTCGTCCTGACCGTGGATCAACAACACCTTAGTACCCGCGGCCGGATGCAGGGGCGGCGGAGAGGCGAGACGTCCTGAAAACGCGATAACGCCGGCCAGCGGCAATGCCGCCCTTGCCAGAGCGTCCAGAGACATAATACTGCCCTGCGAGAAGCCGGTCAGCAGCACTTCATCCTCAGACGTAATCTTGTACTGACGGAATATTTCCTGCAGAGTGGCGTCGAATCCGGCTCTGGCTTCCGCGATCCGCGCCGGGCGGTTTTCTTCCGTCACCCCGTTTACGCTGAACCACTGATAACCGGAACCCATGTCACACGGAAAAGGAGCATCCGGTGCAATACAGATCAGTTCCGGAAACGTCTCTGCCCAGAAATCACCTAACCCCTGCAGATCCGCACCATTACTGCCTACTCCGTGTAACAGAATTATAATTTTCTTACTCATAGTTGTCCTCTTACAATCCCGGGCCGGGTCAGCCAGACACGGCTGGCACACTGCCCGCCGGGTTAAGCGTGTCTTCGAATAATCGCGCTGTCGCTGTTTTGCCGCACCGGACGACAGATCTCCGGCCCTCCGTAAGACCGGACGCGGAGAACGGGCATCCGGGAAGTATACAGATGATGCAACGATGCGCATTTCAGATGCCCGGCTCGCGGTGACCCGCACGAAAATGCGGAACACCGTTTTGGGTCGCGGTGCCGGCGGCGGCAAGCGCCTTTCACCAGGAATGATTGTGCCGTATCCGCCAGTGTAGCAAAAACTTAAGTGAATGTTATCCGGCAGGCATCGGCGAAGAGGATCTTTGCCCTGTCCTCCGGGGAAACGGCTGTGGAAAGTCTGTGATTGTGGTTCGTGCAGGGGTTGATTCCACTGACCGGGACAGTCATAGATTTAACGTGTTTCCACCCGGCCATAGTGATCCAGCCTGCCTTCCGGTCAGAGAGGCAGGACTGCCTTGGGGGTTAAAGCTGAACACCGTTATTTTGCGGCGGAGCGCCCGCGGTCAGAGCCACGGGCGTGGCAGCATCAGAATCCTTCCAGCACAATTTTACCGCGTGAACGTCCGGTTTCTATCCTGCGATGCGCTTCGCGCAGGCTGGCGGCAGTAATTTTACCCGCATGTTCATCCAGGGTGGTCCGCAATGTCCCGTTATCAATCAGAGACGCAATATCATTCAGGATCTCATGCTGACGGCTCATATCTTCCGTCGTATACAGCGAACGGGTAAACATCAGTTCCCAGTGCAGGGAAATCGCTTTACGTTTCAACGGGATGGCATCCAGCGCTTTTGGATCATCAATTAATCCCAGCCGCCCCTGCGGGGTCATTATCTCAATCAGCTGGTCATAATAATCGTCGGTATGAGTCAGGCTGGCCACATAATCGACAGAACGGATACCTTTCGCCGCCAGTTGTTCACTGAACGGCTGACGGTGGTCGATAACATGATCGGCACCGAGGGATTCAACCCACTGCTGTGTTTCCGGGCGTGAGGCGGTGCCGATCACCGTCAGGCCGGTCAGCCGGCTGGCCAGTTGTGTCAGAATGGAGCCCACACCCCCGCCTGCACCGACGATCAACAGGCTTTTCCCCTGGCCCCCTCCGACCTGTAAGCGGTCAAAGAGTAATTCCCAGGCGGTCAGGGAGGTCAGCGGAAGTGCGGCGGCTTCTGCGGCACTCAGGGTGGCCGGTTTGCGACCGGTAATACGTTCATCCACCAGATGATACTCTGCATAAGTGCCCGGGCGGATTAACGACCCCGCATAGAAGACTTCATCCCCCGGGCTGAATAATGTGACACTGTCACCTACGGCTTCCACCACGCCGCAGGCATCCCAGCCAAGAACTTTGGGTGAGGACGGGTTATCACTCTGACGTACTTTAGTATCGACAGGGTTTACCGAGATGGCCTTAATTTTCACCAGCAGGTCATGACCGGAAGGCTGCGGTTTTTCCAGTTCAGTGTCATACAGCGATTTCGGGTCGGTTAGCGGTAAACCTGCCTGCTGATAAACGATAGCTTTCATTTGCACACTCCTCGGGTTGGCTTCGGGTCACAGTCTCTGCTGTCTGTCACCATTCTGGCCGACGGCCGGCAGCGGAAACAGAGCTTTTGCAGAGTAAGACTTTCACTATTTTTGTGAAAACAGATACGATTACTGCCGGAAAACGGGACAATCTGGCCCGTCAGCATGGCACGGTAACGGAGGCAATAATGGTTCGCCCTGAAGATCTCGGGTTATTTCTGCGCGTGGCTGCACTGGGGAGTTTCTCCCGCGCGGCACGTGAGGCTGGCATCTTACCGGGCCAGGTCAGTGCGGCTATCCAGCGACTGGAAACCCGGCTCAATACCCGGCTGTTTGCACGTTCCACCCGCAGCTTACGGCTGAGTGCGGAAGGGGAAAAATATCTGCCTTATGCGCAGGAAATTCTGTCAGTGATGCAGGCAGGTGAAGAGATCCTGCATCACCGTGACAACGAAATACGCGGCACCCTGCGTATTGCACTGCCTTCAGATTGCGGCCGCAACCTGCTGCTGCCCTGGATCAGTAATTTTTGCCGCGAGCACAACGAACTGACTCTGCAGCTATCCCTGTCTGACCATATGAGTGATATTTTCCGCGACCCGGTCGATATCGCCATCCGTTACGGTATTCCGGATAATCGTCAGTACATCGCACAACCCCTGGCAGAAGAGAATCGCCGGGTACTGGTGGCCTCGCCGGATTATCTGGCGCGTTGTGGTCAGCCCCGCTCCCCTGAACAACTGGCTCAGCACACGTGCCTGCTCTATAGCCTCAATGGCCATATTTATGATAAGTGGGCATTTCCACAGGCCGGAGGCATGCAGCGCATCGCGCTGACCAGTCAGTGGCTATGTGATGATGCCGATGTGGTGCGGCGCTGGGCGGTAGCGGGTCACGGTATCGCCTATAAGTCGTGGATTGATGTCAGTGAAGACGTGGTTGCCGGACGACTTAAGCTGCTGCTTACCGATATTCCGGGAGAGCCCGCCCCGCTGTATCTGATTTGTCCGCACCGTAAAGAGTTTTCACCGGCCATCCGCTTATTACGCAGCGAACTGAGCCGCCATCTGCAGGAAATCACCGGCAGACTGCCGGAGGCGCTGAAGCGGGCTTCTGCCCACTGACATCATTAAATTACCTTGATCTTCCAACGATCCTTACCTAAGGTCTGTTGATTAACCGTCACCGGGGTTCCCCGTCACTGGCCCGCGGCCTGCAGTAAGCCAATCGCCACTGCTGAGGCACGCCGTTCTCAACGCCCCGGCCGGGTCTGCGGCCACGGTTATTTGTCTGGCGTTGTACGCCGGGGCATTTACCCCGACCGGAAGTTTTTTACGGCCCGGCAACGGGCCTGTTGCGAAGCGACGCCGGAACTCATGATCTTCCGCTTTACTAAGAGAATAACTGATGAATGACACCGCCATCACCCCGTTTGATGCTACCGCCTTTTTTAAGCGTTTTTCCCATGGCACCTTTGATACCGGAGAAACCCGGCTGAATTACGTCGCCGGGGGTGAGGGAGAGCCGTTGCTGCTGGTACCTGGCTGGCCGCAAAGCTGGTACTGCTGGCGCTATGTGATGCCCCTGCTGGCGGATGCCGGACGACGGGTGATTGCGGTCGATTTACGGGGTATGGGGGACTCATCGGTCGGCACCCGGGGCTATGATACCGGGACGCTGGCCACCGATCTCGCGGCCCTGGTCGCCAGTCTGGGAGAAGCTCCGGTAGATATCGTGGCCCATGATGTCGGCAGCTGGGTCAGCTATGCGCTGGCCTGCGATCATCCGGCGCGGGTCAGGCGTCTGGCGCTGTTTGATGCGTTGATCCCTGGGCTGCCAGTGCCTGCCGGTAACGATCCGGCCCCGTCTCCGGCGAAACAGGCCGCCGCCACCTGGCATTTCAGTTTTAACCTGTTAGCCGATTTACCGGAAATATTACTGACGGGACGTGAAGCGCAGTTTCTGGACTGGTTATTCGATAACAAAACCCGTAACCCGCTGGCTATCAATGCCCGGGACCGCCAGGAGTATCTGCGGGTCAACAAACGGCCGGGTGCCTTGCGCGCGGCACTCAGTTATTATCGCGAGGCCTTCAGTGAAACAGAGTTAAGGCGCACACAACAGCGTTCTCAACAGACGCTGACCCTGCCGGTCCTCGCCGGGGGGGCGGCACAGGGGGCTGGTCATAAATTACAACTCAGCCTGCAGGCCCGCTGTGAACGGCTGGAAGCCGCACTGATTGAGTGTGGACACTATATCCCTGAAGAAGCCCCGACGGCACTGGTCCGTGCCCTGTCCGGTTTCTATGCCCGGTACCCACACGGATAATCCGGACGTTTACTGTGTTCTCTTAGCCCTTCCCCGCCCCTGCGACGGGCGGGGGAGCGAGTCCCGGCTCACTGATTGCGTACCAGGCGGGGATTCTGATATGTGTAACAGTAGAAATAGTCAGTTTCTGTGCGCTCTGTAGCTTCAATTTTGTCATACAGAGCCAGCGCAGGTACGTTATTTTTCAGGCAATTCCAGGTCAGTGTTTTTCCGGCCCCGGTACTGTCCACTAAAGAGGTCATTAACCGGTAGCCATACCCCCTCCTCTGAAATTGCCTGAAGATAACTAACAGCGAAATTTTTATGTTTTCGTTTTCTGCCTGCCGGTGAATGATGCCTGCTTTTACGTCATCAATGATAACCCAGCGAAAGTCTTCACGCCGGAGAGCACGGCTAAACCCCTGCTTCTGAAATTGTTCATCCCAGCCAAAAAGGTCCTGTATAAAAGGCTGCATATGCTCTTTATAGACCTCAAACAGATCCATTTGCGGATCCACTTTCTGATATTTTACAGCCATTACGCGGGTCCTCACTCAACTCCGGGAGTGATTGAAATTTGTTCTTATAAGCATCACAGATAACAAGTGCCACGACTTTCCAGCCTGATTTTCTTCAGTGATAGCCTACAGATCACTGCAAATTAATAAAACTCCATACCTTCATACGGTTCAGCCAGGCAGGCACTCAGACGGCTTTTCAGATCACCATCGTGGATTTCGAGCTTGTGCCCGTCAGGGTCCAAAAAATAGACGGACTTTCCTTCACTCTTATTTATCTTCCACTCGGTTACGCGTTCCCTGTGATGGCGATAGCTCTTGTAAATTCAGAGTGTAGGCTAAAACAGAGGGGTAAGGTGTGTCATTCCGCAGAGTCACACACCTTATCGCCACTCCTTCTGTCCGGGCCGCACGCCAGAAAGCAGCGAACGGCAACCGTATCAGCCTCCTGCCGGGGTAACCCTTTAGTCCCCCCCAGCTTCCCCCCGGTCAGGGGCCGTTTATCTGCCAGACTGTTCAATAATCGGTTGAACGGGTCAGTGATTCCCAGTCATCGATTTCCTGGCCTAATGCCGCCAGTTTCTGACGAACTAAGCTCAGGGCATCACTGCCTAATAACAGATGCGCAGGCGGCGTCTGGCTGTCGATTAATGTCAGTATGGCATGCGCCGCTTTCACAGGGTCGCCCAACTGCTTACCGCTTTTTTCCTCACGTGCCTGACGAATAGGATCAAATGACGCGTCATAGTCCGGGAGTCTGCGGGCACTGCGTACCATCGATCGGCCTGCCCAGTCGGTACGGAACGAGCCTGGCGCGACCGCCGTCACATGGATGTTGAACGGCGCAAGTTCTTTGCTTAAGGTCTCTGAGATCCCTTCCAGGGCAAATTTACTGCCGCAGTAGAAGCTGATCCCGGGCATGGTAATAAAGCTGCCCATTGAAGTGATATTGATAATATGACCGCGGCGTCGCTGGCGCATGCCTGCCAGTACGGCTTTGATCATCGCCACGGCACCGAACACATTAACGTCAAACTGGTGGCGCATCTCAGCGAGCGAAGATTCTTCCATGATGCCTTCATGACCGTAACCGGCATTATTGACCAGCACATCCACCGGACCGGTGGCAGATTCCACCTCCGCCACCACCTCATCAATACGCCCGAAATCTGTGATGTCCAGCAGCCTGCCGTAGGCGTGTGTATGCTGTGCTTCGAAAGCCTCCAGTGCCTGCTGGCTGCGCACGGTGCCAATGACCCGATGGCCTGCCGCAAGGGCTTCCTGTGCCAGTGCCCGCCCAAAGCCACTGCTGACGCCGGTAATTAAAATCGTTTTTGCAATTGTCATAATGCCCCCCATGAACAGTACAGGTTGCAGGATATTCTGCGTTCTGCGAGATTATCAGACCGTATCTTCTCTTTTTCTTGCCTGATTTTATGAGGGACTGTCATGTCCGGCATCATTCCCCTTGCTAAAGCTCTCGCGCCGCTGGAGGGTTATAACCTCACGGCGTTACCTGACGTACGAATTTTACGTGCCGACCGCCCTCTTTCAAAAACACCGGTGCTCTACGACCCGGGGATAGTGATTGTCTGTCAGGGCAGTAAACGCGGCTATTTTGGCCGGCAGACCTATGTGTACGATGAACTGCACTACCTGGCGGTTTCGGTGCCGGTCCCGTTTGAGATGGAAACCCGGGCATCTGCAGAACATCCGTTACTGGCAATTTATATGCATCTGGATTTTCAGCTGGCCGCTGAACTGATATTGCAGATTGAACAGCATGGCGCATACCCTGCCGCCGCCGCACCGCAAAGCATGATGTCAAGCCCGATGGACGCAACGGTAAACACTGCCGTTCAGCGTTTACTGGAGGTGCTGAACAATCCTGCTGAAGCAGCGATCCTCGGGCCGGGCCGGGTGCGGGAACTCTATTTCCGGGTGCTGACCGGGGCACAGGGCAATGCCATGCGTGCCGCACTGACCCTGCAGGGGCAATTCGGTAAAATCGGTAAAGTGCTGCAGCAGATCCACACGTCCTACGCCGGGGCGCTGACTCTCACTCAACTGGCGCTGGATGCCGGGATGAGTGTGCCGACGTTTCACAGTCACTTCAAAGCCATCACCCAAATGCCGCCGATGCAGTATGTGAAATCGGTCCGGCTTCACCAGGCCCGGATGCTGATGGTGCGTCAGAAAATCACGGCCGCGGCCGCAAGTTATGCGGTCGGCTATGAAAGTCCGTCACAATTTAATCGTGAGTTCAAACGCTTGTTTGGTCTGCCCCCGGCAGAGGAGATTAAACGCATGAAGCAGCACTTCGCCGTGCCGCCTGAGCAACCAGCATCGATATTTGTTTCTTCGCATTAAGGCAGAGGTTGATCTCCCCTGCCTGATACTCCCTGTGTTCAGGGCTCCTGCAGCCGCGCCAGCATACTGACCCTGCAAACGTAAATAATCGCGCACAATAACAGACTGAGCAGCATCGTACAGATAAAGACCCCTGCACCGGTTAACGCCAGCATGACCCCGCCGATTAATGGCCCGGCAGCAATCCCTAGTGTCGACAGCATTGACGCGCCGAGATAAGCCCCCCGATATTCTGCAGGCGCCAGTTGATCGAGCAAAATGTTCAGATTCGGCATCAGGATCGCTTCTCCGACACTGAACACCGCGGTCACCATCAGCCAGGGCCAGATATCCGGCGTACGTACACAAAAGAAACAAAGTTGTGACACCGCAAATATGGCCCCGCCCAAAAGAATACGTTTTGGCAGCGGAACATTTGTCAGAAATCGCGTCATAAAGGTCTGGAAAAACAGCACCGTACAGGCGTTTGTGACCAGTATCAGGGTGATCAGCCTGACCGCGGCATTACTGTTAAACCGCAGGATATACTGTGGCAGTATGGCTTCGTAGTGCATAAAAACGATACTGCACAAAATACTGCATAGCAGCGCCGCAATGTAGATTTTATCCCTGGCAATAATCCCGGTGACGGTGTGGATTTTAATCGTCACGTCGCTGCCCTGCTGTGGGTCCTTCTGTAATTTACCCGCAGGAATAAACAACAGCACATAGACGAAAAACGGAACATACGACAGCCCGGTGATCAGGAATGTCCCTTTCTGAGAGGTCAGCCCAAAGGCTATCCCGACCAGCGGACCAAATACCGCCGCGATGTTGACAAGGTAATAGCGCAGTTGCAGAGCAAGTGCACGGCGACGACGATCTCCCAGTAAATCACTCATCAGTGCGCGCAACGGGGGATCGACCCATGCAAAGGAAACACCTATGATCATCAGGCCGATGATAAACAGTATGATGCCGGTTGCCTGCGCAAGAAGGATATATCCCAGCGCAGAAAACCCGCAGCCCAGCATCAGGATAACCCGCCGCCCGAGCCGGTCCGAAATATGCCCACCATACATACCGAGCACCGCCGAGAACAGTGCGCTGCTGGTCATTGCCAGACCGATGGCGATCGGCGACATATGATAATTCCGTGTCATGATCACTGCGATAAACGGCCAGGCCATAAAATAACTGAAACGGATCACCAGCGTAAAAAAGAGCAGCGAGTGAACAGCCAGCGGAAACGTTTTCAGCGTCCGGAATAATCCAGGGGCGGGCCCCTCTTCAGCAGCAGAACTGGTTGTCATAATCTATCCTTTTTATAATTTTAATTTGTCAGAGTGCGGTCACAATTAACTCACTCAATATTAATAAGATTATTCCCCATCACCCGCAATATAAATATAAGTGTCCGGTTTGATTCACACGATAATAAGGTAAAGATCACTGATGGAAGAGCAATCTATGGGAAGCCATTGAGTCGCGAATACAATTCGGTGATTACTGCTGTTATAAACAGTAGTCTGCTACCGGAGAGGGTCTGACGGGGAGACTTCCCCCCCTCTGAACGTCTGTACGCCGAAAATCTCTCCGGTGCCAGCCCGGGCTACCGGGTTGCGGGTTATGGGTTACGGGTTATACGGGTTGCTAGTTGCGGGTTGCGGGTTGCGGGTTGCGGGTTGCGGGTTGCGGGAAAAATAGTGCTGCCAGCCGGTAATGTCAGGCTAATCATTTAACCGCCGGTGTTTCTGTTGAAACCGGCGAATACCGGTATCAGGCGGTAACTGATACCGGCGAGATAACGTTATCTGCATCAGTCAGCCGGTTATCACTCCCGGCGAGGATCCGGGAAAAAGTCTGCACCATGCACATAAAGATCTGCCCGCGGCAATTGTTACCTGATACGTTTTTCCATGCGGGCACTATTTTCTGTTGCAGAGTGATAAAGGTTTAGCTCATAGTGATGATTCGCTTCATCAGCCTCTGAAGGAGAGCAATAGTCATGACATTGACCGCCGGCGTACATCACATTGGTTTAACGGTCTCAGACCCCGAAGAAAGCGCTGAGTTTTTCACCCGCCTGCTGGGCTGGGAGGTAGTGAAAAGGCTCGACGATTATCCGGCCATCTTTGTAAAAGATAAGCAGATAATGATCACGCTATGGAAAACCCAGACTGAAGCGCCCGTTAACTTTAATCGTAAAACAAATATCGGATTACATCACCTGGCCTTAAGGGTTAACACCAGAGAGGAACTGTTGCGGACTTATGCGGTATTAAAGGAAAATAATATCGAAATAGAATTTGAACCCACGCCCCTCGGCGAAGGGCCAGCAATGCATATGATGTGCTATGAACCCGGCGGGATACGTATCGAGTTTTACTGGGCGGAGTGATTTACCGGTCTCTGCGCAGCATCCTGCCAGGGTACCGGGTTTACTGTCTGAGATTCACGGTAATCCTTCCCGGGGTCACCCAGCCCCACTCCCTTCCTCTTTTACTTCTGCCCCCGCCTGTCTGTCGGTTCAATGGTACCCACTATAATCGTACTGAGTGACTCACCGGAGACCCGATAGCGTCACCGGCCGGGGGAACAAATCAGTCCCGGGTCAGTAATTGGTGGCTTAGATTTCGCCCCGGAATTCATTCAGTTGCATGGAAATCGTCTATTTAAGAATGGATGACTTCACGTAAAGGCTTGCTGACACGCAATGGCGGTATTTTCATGTCAGCGATAGCACCTGCATATACAAAAATTTACAACCAGTCGCTATTTGCAACAAGTCACGCAATAGTGCTATGTTATTACATAACAAAACACAAGCGATGGTCTTTGATGAATAACCGTTCCCCGGATTCGATTCCCGTTCTTGACGTCAAAAACGTCAAAGTCTCCAGCGGTCATGATGTGCTGGTCAACGAATGCAGTTTTTGCCTGTACGGGGGCGAACGCGTATGTATCATTGGTTCATCCGGCTCGGGTAAGTCGCTGACTGCAAAGGCTATCATCGGCATCCTGTCAGCAGAACTAACCTTTCAGGGAAGTATCCGTATTAACGGAACCTGTGTCGGCGGAGTTCACCCTTCCCGAAGACCTCAACACGCACGGGTTTCAGCCGTCTTTCAGGACTCTTCTGCCGCGCTGAATCCGTTGATGCCCGTGGGTTCCCAGCTTAAGTTGGTGCTGAACGCGGAGTGTAACGCAAAGCTGCCAGCATTACTGGATGCGCTACAGCTGGGCGATATTCCGCAGTTACTCTCCCGTTATCCTGCGGAGCTCTCCGGGGGACAGCGTCAGCGCATCTGCATCGCCATGGCTCTGATGGCAAATAACCGTTTACTGATTGCTGATGAACCGACGACGGCGCTGGATGTGATCAACCAGCAGCACGTTCTGCAGGTACTGAGTCACCGTTCAGCCCTGGTTGATCCCCCTGCTCTGCTCTTTATTACTCACGATATCGCCGTGGCTACGCAGTTGTGCGAGCGGGGTATCGTGATGGAAAAGGGGCAGATTGTGGAACGTGGCACAATGGCTCAGCTCCTGAATGCGCCGCAACATCCGTATACCCGCAAACTGGTACAGGCAGCACGCGCGGCTGAGCGGGTGTTGAAAGTACATTCCAGTGAGGCACTCCCCGGATGAGCACGACGTTACCTGCTGTCTCTCCCGCTTTCATCCAGGTCGACAGGATTTCCCGTTACCGCAACCGGCACGCATTCCCCTGGCAGAAGGCCACATCTGCAAACGCTATTCTTGATGATTTTTCATTAACGTTGCACCCGCATGAACGTGTGGGTCTTCTCGGGTGTTCGGGATGCGGAAAATCAACGCTACTCAGAGCTATCATGGCGCTCGATGTGGTCGATAGCGGAGCGGTATATTGCAACGGGAAGCGGGTCAGGCCGGGTCCGGCCCGCACATTACGCTGGTATCGCCGGCAGGTTCAGTACCTTCCCCAGGAACCCGCCAGCACGTTGCCTCCGGCAATGCGCGTCCGGGATATCCTCAACGAGCCGCTGAGACATTCAGGCCATCGCCGTCACGCGTCTTCCGATCTTGCCGCATCTCTTGAACAGGTGGAGCTCAGCCCGAAGATCCTCGATAAGCATGCAGGCTCTCTTTCAGGGGGCCAGGCCCAGCGGGTCGCGCTGGCAAGGGCGCTGATCATTAAGCCTGATTTCCTGCTGGCCGATGAGCCGGTCAGTGGTCTTGACCTTCCTCTGCGGGAACAAATCAAATCGTTACTTTTGCGAATGACTGAAGAGAACCGCATGGGCCTGCTGGTCGTTTCCCATGATATTTCTTTGCTGGCCGGGTTATGTGACAGAACGCTGGTCATGGCGGCGGGTGAAATTATTGAGGATCGGCCAACTCCGGAAATGCTGCATTTGCCCCATCATCCGCATACGCGCCAGCTCCTGAACGCGGTACCGGGTCTGTTTTCTCCGGTCCTTCCCGCAGACAGGGATGAATATACACCAAAACCTGGCGGTAGCTTCAATACCACGGCTCTGCATATCAATAAGGATACACATGAATACGGGTAAAACCTTCCGGCCTGTTTGTGGACTCTTGTCAGCGACCTTATTACTTACCGGCTGTTTTAATGAACCGCAGGATCAATCGGCCAGTGGCAACGAAGGCAGGATCAGAGTGGCGCATCTTCAGCCACCACGTTCCGGCCTGACGCCGCTCAGTGATGATGCGTTCAAGTTATCACGCTGGGGCACAGCAGAGACGCTGGTCGTCCTCGATAGTGCCGGTGAAGCGCAGCCGGCACTGTCGATAAAATGGCAGCAAATGAACGATACAACCTGGCGCTTTGAACTGCGCCCGGACGTCAGGTTTCATGACGACAGTAAACTGACGGCACAGGTGGTTGAAAATGCCCTGAACGTTGCTGCCAACGCCACACCCAAACCCCGTATCCTTGATGGTGTAAAACTCACGGCAAAAGCAGAGGGGGATAGCACAGTACTAGTGACAACGGCGAACAAAGATGCCCTTCTGCCTCAACGTCTTTCCAGCCCTCAGCTGGCGATCCTGTCTCTGAATGCCTACAAAGAAAATGGCGTGGTGGATCCGGTTAATACCGGGACAGGGCCATTTATTTTACGTCGCGTGGATGGCACCAGCAGTGCATCACTTGACCGTTTTGAGGGCTACTGGGGTGAAAAGGCGAAGGCAAGCGGGATCGACGCCAGTTTTGTCCCGGACGGGACCGCGCGCGCGGCCGCATTACGTACCGGTACGGCGGATGTCGTTGAAGCGATCCCGGTCTCTCAGGCTCCGCTGCTGGAACCGTCGCTGGTGCATGAAGTGCCCATGCCAAGAACCAATACGCTGTATCTCAACACGGCCCGGGGCGTTATGAAAGATCCTGCGATGCGTGCCGCGGTACGCGACGCGGTTAACCGCCAGCAACTTGTCGATAATGTCTATGAACACCACGCCGATGTTGCTCAGGGACTGCTGGGTCCGGCATTACCCTGGGCGGCTAAACTCCGTAAACCGGTGGCAGACCCGGGAACTGCGGGTACGCCCGACGGGGCCACCCTCACGCTGGCAACATTCAGCGATCGCCCGGAATTACCGGAGGTCGCGATCTACCTCGCGCAGCAACTGACCGCTGCCGGCTTTACTGTGAAACAAGTGGTTCGTGAATATGCTCAGATTGAAGCGGACGCGCTGGCTGGAAAGTTTGATGCGTTTATTCTATCCAGGGCAACTGTTCTTGATTCCGGTGACCCGGTCGCCTATATGTACAGCGATTTTTCCTGCAAAGGTTCGTTCAATATTTCTCAGTTATGCCGCCCTGAAATTGATGCTGCGTTAATCAAAGCCGGTGAAATACCAGCCGGTGAGGCCCGTCGTCAGGCCATTATGGAGGCTGAAAACCTTATTCTGGCCAGTGATGCCGCCATTCCGTTGCTGCATGAGCGGGTTATTCAGGGGGAAAGCGCGGTACTGAAAAATGCGCAACGCGACCCGCGCGAACGTACGCTCATCGACGGCAGGACGCAGTTAGTCTCCGGCGACCAGAATACGGACGCGCTGTAATTAATAAGGCTATTGAACGATGAGAGAATCCCTGTACTGCAGAACCTGCGCCGGAATTCAACGGGCGAGTTACCTGCCACATGGCTTACTGATGGCGTTAATGTCGCGGCTTATGACATTAACAGGCATCATTGTATTGATCGGGATGCTGCCGTGGCTTTCGGATGGCGATCCGGCAATGGCATTGCTGCGTGCCCGCTCTGCCGAACAGGAAGCGACGCCGGAAGCCCTGGCAGCGATCCGTCAGTCACTGGGGCTTGATCAGGGCCCTGTTAACCTGCTCATTAACTGGCTCAGTGGCCTTCTGCAGGGGGATGCCGGCAACTCCTGGATTTCAGGTCGTCCGGTACTGCCCGGGATGCTGCAGGCAGCACAGGTATCGCTGACGCTGATGATGATGTCTGCTGCGGTGGCCCTGATGCTGGCAGCGATGATTTGTCTGCCGACGTTCCGGCGCGGACTGCAGGGCCGGCCATACCGTTCAGCAGGACTACTGGCGTCCATATTGACGTCATTACCCGACTTTCTTCTGGCCTCCTTTTTACTGGTTGTCGGCGCGGTCTGGCTGAAGTGGTTTCCTCCTTATGGCTGGAACGGTATGCACTATGCTGTATTGCCCGCACTGGCCATGGGGATCCCTTCGGGGGGATATCTGGGCCGGATATTTTCGGACGCGTTAGCCGCGACGTTCAGCGAAAACTGGGTGATTACCTGGATAGTCTCCGGGATTTCGCGCTGGCATATTCTTTGTGCGGTACTCCGGCGGACCTTATCTACGGTAATGCCACTGATCGGCCTTATTCTGGTATCACTGACGGGGAGCGCCGTGGCGGTCGAGAAAGTATTTGCCATCCCCGGACTGGGCAGAGCCACGCTTGGAGCGGTTGTTGCCCGGGATCTTACCGCCTTGCAAACCGGCATTCTCTTCCTGCTGATCATGGCATTTATGTCCGGCATTCTGGCGACGGGGATCAGATACCTCATTCTTGGTCGGGCGTTACTGACGTCCTCTCTGCCGGTCACAAATGAACCGGGCAACAGTTCCCGGCGGAGGTGGATTGTGTTGCCGGTGGTCTGTGCCGTCGCGCTGGCCGTGCTTCTGCTGACCGGCTTACCCCGGGATCCCTACGCGTCTGATTTTCTCCGGCTGGCTCCACCGTCCTCTTCACTGCCGTTCGGTGCCGATGCCATGGGGCGCGATTTACTGGCGAGGGTTGCACACGGCACTGTGCATACCTGCATTCTGGCACTGATTGTCTCGCTCGTTTGTCTGGTTGTGGGGTTAGTGATTGGCCTTTTTCCGCGTGTATTTGTCGGGCCAACCGAGATAGCGAATGCATTACCGCCTGTTATCGCAGGCCTGCTTGTCGTCTCCGTCAGCGGTGCCGGTAGTTCAGGCGCGGCTATTGCGATAGCGGCTGTCGGCTGGGCTCCTCTGGCGACACACACTGCCGCACTGGCATCCGAGATCCGGGCCAGATCGTACATCAGTATGTTGCCCGTTTTAGGGACTAGCGGGTTGCGTCAAAATATTGTTTACGTTTTTCCAGCCCTTATCGGGCCTCTCTTCCGCCATGCAATGTTACGGTTACCCGGCATCGCACTGGCATTAGCTTCACTGGGATTCCTGGGTCTGGGGGCTTCTCCCCCTGCGCCTGAATGGGGCCGGGTGCTTGCAGAAGGCATGGCTTATCTTGAACGCGCGTATTGGGTTGTGCTGGCTCCGGCGAGCGCGCTGGCTGTTTTATCGGTCATGGGGGTGAGTCTGGCCGGCTTTATCGCCCGGAAACCTGCACGCATGCAATGAGTGACGGCCCGGTTAGCCGGGGCATTGAGGCACCGCAAACGGTGCCCTCAGTTATTTTCTGCCATGATAGTCTCTGAGTTTTTAAGAGACAATGGCAGGCATTTTTCAACCGGGACCCGGCTGGCGCGTGAACTCTGAGAGAATTACATCAGGTTTCTGAGGTTATTTCAGAGGGTAAGAATAAAAGTATTGAGTCTCGCTGGCGCGACACTGTCAGTGACTGACCTCTCTTTACGCCGCAGCATTTTCCGCCGCGACGCAGACCATACCGATGCCACATTGTCATTGCACTTTTTGCACTTCATTGCACAGAGTTACACTGTAACTTTCTTTCAGCCCGGCGCGAACATTTAACCCGCCCGGGTCTGAAGTCAGAGGATTGTGCCTGACCCGGTACTCATTTATAGCCACTCAATCAGACCTGCCCATTTATCTTTCAGAGCAGGAAATACGGTATGCATTCCCTTCCTTCAGCACACGGGCAAATCCTGCCTGACTTAGGTGCATGCCGGCAATGATAAGTTTTTCGCTGACAGCTTTTTCCATCACTTTCTTCCTTGTTTCCGCTGCCTCGGCGGGGTTGATGTCGAATAATACAGAGACAGACGGGTGCGCTGACTGAATATAAGGATAATGGACAATATCTCCCCATATTAATAAGCTTTTATCCTCCGCATTGATACGAAACCCGGTGTGCCCGGGCGTATGACCGGGTAGCCATACCGGCAGAATACCCCCGGCTATTTTGTCGCCGTTAAAAAAACGCACCTTCCCGGCATAAGCGTCTAATGTCTGGCGGACCAGCCAGAAATTACGTTGCCCGCGATCATTCGCCATCTTGAGTTGGTCATCATCCTGCCAGTGTCTCGCCTCGAGAGGATGAAGAGTAATTTCAGCATTTTTAAAAACAGGCTGTTTTTCAGGGTCCAGCAGACCTCCGATATGATCCGGATGGCAGTGCGTCAATAAAACGGTATCGACGTCGTCCGGGCTGACACCAGCAGCGGCAAGGTTTGCTTTGAGTTGCCCCGCCCTGTTGTTCTGCGGGCCTGTGCCAGCGTCAACCAGAATGACCTGACCCCGACCGCGGATCAGGTAACAGTTGATATGAATATCGTCGGGCTCATCGAGCCCTGCACGGTATTGAATAACTTCCGCATCAGCTTTTTTAATGCCTGACAGCAAATCCAGGCTGGCTGACATATTGCCGTCATTTAGCGCAGTAATCTGGAAATCGCCCATCTGGCGGAACGGAAAGGGATGGCTCATGACTACCTCCTGGTGAGTTACGGCGAACAGGTATTCTGCCGGGAAGCCAGCACAACGAATACAGGTCATCAGACCGGCAAGTAAATACGATTTCTCAATGACTTTTCATCATGCTACAGGCTGGTTCTGCCGCTTAAAAACGATAATATGTCACGGGTTAGTGATATTAAGTCAATCAAGGCACGTTATAAGCGTTGAGCAAGGAACCTGATTTATGCGTAGAAAAATACCCAGTAGCGCGTCCCTGCAGGCTTTTGATGCCGCCGCAAGGCACGGTAATTTTGCCCGTGCTGCAGAGGAATTATCATTAACGGAAGGGGCGATTAGCCGTCAGATTGCGCGTCTGGAAGCACTGCTGAACTGTAAACTGTTTGACCGTATGGGGAGCCGGGTAAAGCTTAACCCTGTCGGCGCGCGCTATGCACATCACGTACGTGAAACTCTCGATCGGCTCGAAAGAGATACCCAGTACATCATTGGAATACCGGAAGGCAGTAAGAATCTGGATATCGCCGTTCTGCCGACCTTCTCCAGCCGTTGGCTTATTCCCCGCCTGAGCGGCTTTAACTCTATGTTTCCGGAGATAACGTTAAATATTGCGGCGAGAACGGACCCCTTTATCTTGCCAGGCAGTGGCTTTGACGCGGTCATTCATTTTGAACATTCCGCATGGGCGGGCATGCGAATGCAATTTCTGTTTCAGGAAAATCTGCTGCCTGTTTGCCATCCCGCATTGTTAACAAATAATGACTTCAATCGACAATTAAACGAACTTCCGCGCATTCACCGGCGACAGAATCCTGATGCATGGCATCATTATGCCCGGCAAAGTGGAATACACCTCGATAATCCTGCTCAGGGAGTGCGGTACGATCTTCATGAAATGGCCATCGCTGCCGCCATCGCGGGACAAGGCGTCGCATTGGTTCCGCGTATGTATGTCGAAAATGAATTGCGTTGCGGCAGGCTCGTTTCGCCCTGGCATTCCCCGGACTGCCTGAACAAAAACTTCTGTTTAGTAAAACCGGCGGAAACGGGAATCAATGAGGCGGCGCTGGAATGTTTTGAACTCTGGTTGCTTGCTGAAATGAATACGCTTACCAGCCTTAATACCAGCAACCGCCCCTGTTCCGCCATTTAATTCATCCGGGCTGCCTTAAGTTTAAGCCCCCGTCAGCCCGGAAGCAGTGACGTGACCTTATTCCTGTTCCCGGTTTATCCGGTTATCCGCTTTAATTACTGTTGCTCCTCTCTTCTGAGCCCCCCTTCGTTCGTTCTCCGTTGCCGGGCGCAGTGGCGGAGCTATGCCAGGGGTAGGAACTATGCAGGGGTAAGAACTATGCAGGGGGGTAGATGATTTCCGGGGCCCTCTTTATACTGACCCCTCTCATGACCGCCTGCCCGCCGGCAGACGGTAATTTGCCCACTGCTGAGACGGGGTACCTCCTGCTATGAAATCATCACGCACTATTCACGATAATCGCCAGCGGGTCGTCGAGGTCGCGAAGAAAATTATCAGCCGTAAGGGATTTTCTGCCGTTGGCCTGAATGAGATCCTGACCGCTGCCGGCATTCCCAAAGGATCGTTTTACTATTACTTTGCTTCCAAAGAAGAGTTCGGCACCCTGATGCTGGAAGACTATTTCACACGCTATCTGGAGACGATGGAAGAACTGCTCAGTGCCGGAGAGGATCCTGCACAGGCCATGATGAACTACTGGCAGAGCTGGACAGCCACCGACGATGGCCCTATTCCCAAAGGATATCAGTGCCTGGCCGTAAAGCTGGGCGCGGAGGTCAGCGATTTATCCGAACCGATGCGCCTGGCGCTGGAGCAAGGTACCACCCGTATTGTGCAACGTCTGGCCGGACAGCTTGAACGGATGGTGGCGGAAAACAGTTTCGTCCCCCCACCGGAAGGATGTCTGATGTTTGCCGGGTCCCTGTATCAGTTGTGGCTTGGGGCCAGTCTGATGGGGAAAATGACCGGCAGTCTTTCTCCGCTAGCCCCGGCGATGACCCTGACAAAACGCTTATTGCAGCTATAATCATTTTATTAATATGTGCGTTTCAGGGAAGCTTCTCTTATCAGTGACTCAGTTATACTTTACCATCCAGACGACTGGTCTAATTTCAGGTCCGGTGAAAAACTGTTTAACTGTATTTCAGGTTTCCACACTGATGACGGCTGCCCTTTCAATATCCAGACGACAGGTCTGATTTAATCTCCGGAGACAGATATGCAACAAACAGCTCACACAAACCGCCGCTGGGTACTGGCCTCGCGTCCTGTCGGCATTCCGACGGCGGAGAACTTCCGGCTCGAAAATGCCGAATTGCCTGAACCGGCAGAAGGACAGATGCTGCTGCGTACGGTGTATCTGTCTCTCGACCCTTATATGCGCGGCCGCATGAGTGATGCGCCTTCTTACGCAGCTCCGGTTGCCATCGGTGATGTGATGGTGGGTGGCACGATTAGCCGTGTGGTCAGCTCGCTGCATCCGGAATTTAAAAAAGATGACTGGGTACTGGCCTACGGCGGATGGCAGGACTATGCCCTGTCCGACGGTAAAGGCGTGGTTAATCTCGGGGCGAATCCGCAGCAGCCGTCACTGTCTCTGGGTGTCACCGGAATGCCGGGTTTTACCGCGTATATGGGACTGACCGATATCGGCCAGCCTGTCGCCGGTGAAACGCTGGTCGTTGCGGCGGCGACCGGCCCTGTCGGCAGCACCGTCGGTCAGATAGCGAAGCTGAAAGGCTGTCGTGTGGTCGGCGTGGCCGGCAGTGATGAAAAATGCCGGGATGCTGTTGAACACGCCGGCTTCGATCTTTGCCTGAATCACAAAGATGCCGGCTTTGCAGAGCAACTGAAAGCCGCCTGCCCGGACGGGATTGATATTTACTTTGAAAACGTTGGCGGTGCGGTCTTTGAGGCTGTCGTACCGCTGCTCAACCCGAAAGCACGTATTCCCCTGTGCGGCACGGTCGCTCATTATAATGACACCGGTGCGGCCTCCGGGGGTGATCGCCTGCCGGCGTTTATCGGTACGCTGCTGAAAAAACGTATTCGTCTGCAGGGTTTTATTATTTTTGATGACTATGCCCCGCATTTCCCGGCGTTCCGTACGCTGATGACGGACTGGATCCGTCAGGGAAAAATTCATTATCGCGAACAGGTGATCGATGGCCTGGAGTACGCCCCCGGGGCACTCAGCGGAATGTTACAGGGTCACAACTTCGGTAAGCTGGTGATCCGGCTGGCGGATGATTAAACCTGCACACGATGACTGAACCCGCTACAAGGATAAACAATGAAAATTCTGATTGTACTGACATCGCACGACACACTGGGTAACACTGGCGAAAAAACGGGATTCTGGCTGGAAGAGCTGGCTGCCCCTTATTATGTCTTTAAAGATGCCGGGGCGGAGCTGACTCTGGCCTCACCTCTCGGCGGGCAGCCGCCTCTGGACCCGAAAAGTAATCTGCCTGATTTTCAGACCGATGAGACCCGTCGTTTCGAAAATGACGAGGCCGCGAAAAACGAACTGGCCAACACTGTTGCGCTTAAATCGGTCAACGTCGACCAGTTCGACGCCATTTTCTACCCGGGCGGCCATGGCCCGTTATGGGACCTGGCCACCGATAAAGACTCCATTACCGCTATCGAACAGACCCTGGCGAAGGGACGTCCGGTGGCTGCGGTCTGCCATGCCCCGGGCGTACTGCGCAGTGTTAAAAAGCCGGACGGTGAACCTCTGGTCCGTGGTCTGCGGACGACCGGGTTCAGCAACAGTGAAGAAGCTGCCGTGCAACTGACGGATATCGTGCCTTTCCTGGTGGAAGATATGCTGAAAGAAAACGGCTCTGATTACAGTAAAGGCCCGGACTGGGGATCTTATGTGGTGACCGATGGTCTGCTGATCACCGGCCAGAACCCGGGGTCTTCTGCCGCAACGGCTCAGGCCCTGCTGCAGGCACTGAAAGGGTAATATCATGAGCGCTTATATTATTTTTATCCGCGACGAAACACTGGATCAGGACGAGATGGAAATATATGCGCAGAAAGCCGCAGACGCGCGAGGCGAGCATCCGATAACCCCTCTGGCCTTCTATGGTCAGGCTGAAGGTCTGGAAGGCCCCGCGGCAGAGGGGGTCGTGCTGCTGAGCTTCCCGGATATGGCAGCCGCCCGCGCCTGGTATCACAGCCCGGCTTATCAGGCGGCTAAACAGCATCGTCTGAAAGGGGCAAAATACCGGGTCGTTCTCACGGACGGTATTGCCTGAAACCTGGCGGAAACCGGTCAGTCGCTGGCCGGTCTCCGTCAGTCCGGTTGTTTAGCGGCCGACCGTGCTTTCCTCGTCACCCGCCCTTTCCTGATGTCCCAGCAGATTTTGCAACGGCATACTGCTTTTAAGTATCGGTGATTTGATCACGATATAGCTGAAGTATTTTTCGATACCAATATCGTCATCCAGTAATCCCTCAATCACTTGCTGATAATGCTCAATACTGCGGGTCATAAAACGTAGCAGGTAGTCGTATCCTCCGGTGATCACATGGCATTCCATGATTTCACTGACCTGTGCTAAACGCTGTTCAAAACGCCGGAAGTCTTCCCGACGGTGTCCGGCCAGTGTGACTTCGGTAAAAACACTGACCGACTCGGTAATTTTCGCCAGATTGATATGTGCCTCATAGCCGGTAATAAATCCGGCGGCTTCCAGCCGCTTTACCCGTTGCAGGCAGGGACTGGGGGATAACCCTACCGCGTCGGCCAGATGAACATTACTGATACGCCCGTCTTTTTGCAGGTGCGAAAGAATAGCAATATCCAGACGATCCAGTTTCAGTAAGCCGTTCATAAAGTCCCCTGAGTGTCCTTAAGGCGTGGTCTGTAACTATTGATATACCACGCATTAATGCAGGAGGGCTACTGTTTAAATATGAAAATCATGATGTTATAACCTCCCTGTTGCCCGGGCGAGGGCGAGTTCGAACAGATGAAATGCCTCTTCCAGCTGGGCGTTTGTGGTGACCAGCGGTGCCAGAAACCGGATAACATTCCGGTATAATCCGCAGCGGACCAGCAATAATCCTTCGATACAGGCCGCATCCAGGATAGCCTGCGCCAGAGCGGCATCGCGTTTACCCGTATCGGGGTCGACAATTTCGACCGCGAGCATCAGACCACGACCACGCACATACCGCAGGCAGGCATATTTTTCGCGCATTTGTACTAACCGCTGAGACAATCGCTCACCCAGTAGCAGACTGCGGTTCAGCAGGTCTTCCTCTCCGAGCACTTCAAGGACTGCCAGCGCGGCAGCGCAGGCTAAGACGTTCCCCCCCTGAGGACTGACCGGCCGGGAGGCATTCATTACCGCACGACGGCCCGTGACTGCCGACATCGGTAAGCCTGTACCCGGGTTGCCGGTGATCACCAGATCCGGCATGACCCCTGACTGTTCATAGGCAAACATCTCGCCGGTGCGGCCGAAGCCACTCTGCAGTTCATCGCAAATCAGTAACATATCGTACTGCCGGCAAATCCGCTGCAGATACTGCATAAATGAAGCCGGAGCCGGGATGATCCCACTCTCACCCTGAATGGGCTCCAGAAGAATGGCAGCGACCTGCCCCGCACGCTCTCCGCCTGCCAGACAGTGCCACAGGGCCGCCCGGCAGTCTGCTTCAGAAATCCCCCGCGAGCTGTCGGGATACGGCAGTGAGCAAACGTCGCTGGCCCCGTGTGCTGAGTCCGCCTGCCCGACCGGACTATGGCCGGTCAGCCGGCAGTCTGCCAGAGAAGAGTGATGAAATGCCCCCTCGAAGGTGATAATACCGGGGCGTCCGGTAAATGCCCGGGCACTGTTAACTGCCTGTGCCACCGCGTCTGCCCCGGTATTGAAGAACACCGTCTGAAAGGCTTCGTCGCCGCCCACCAGTTGATTAAGCCGGCAGGCCAGCCGGATATACAAGGGGCTGGCAGCCACGCGGAAGCAGTCGCCGGTGAATTGGTTCAATTGCCGGGTGATGGCAGAGACGACGGCCGGGTGATTATGCCCGATATTCAGTCCGCCGCTACCGCCCGCAAAATCAAGATAACGGGTACCTTCGACATCCCACACCTCTGCGCCGCGCCCTTTCCCGATAACCAACGGATGGACTGTCACAAGTCCGGCGGGGATTTCTCTGTTACGCGCGTCAAGCCAGTGGTCATTACTGGCCGGAAAGGCCGTCATTACTTCGCTCATACACTTTTCCCCGCGACTGATGAGTCACATGATAAAAAGACTGTCTCCCCGGAAATCTGCGCTGCCCTGCATGCGGCAGAGACCCTGAACCTGAAAATACGTGGCCGGTACGTTACTCTCCGCCCAGCTCGAGTGCGACCAGCTGACGCCACCAGCGCACGCCGTAAGGGATAACCTCATCATTAAAATCGTATTCCGCCTGGTGTAAGGCCGCACCGGGGCCGGAACCCAGCCAGACATACGCTCCCGGTTTCTGCTGCAGCATAAAGGAGAAGTCTTCAGAGGTGAGCGCCGGATGTTCCGCCGTTTGTGCGGACAGGCCCGCGGCCTGAGCGGCCTGCAGAGCAATCCCGGTTTCCCGGGCACTGTTGCAGGTAGCAGGATAATACCGGTGGTAACTGACTTCTGCCGTCAGCCCGTGGGCCGCGCTGATATGACCCGCCATATGCCGCAACTGCCGTTCGATAATGTCCTGTGCCCCGGGGGTGAAAGTACGCACCGTCCCGGTGACGGATGCGTCGGAGGGGATCATATTATGTGAATGCCCCCCCTGAATGCGGGTCACCGTTAATACCGCCGGTTCATACGGTGCCAGTGCCCGGGACACCAGGGTATTCAGTGCCACCACCAGTTCGCTGACCGCCAGCAACGTATCATGGGTCAGATGAGGCTGCGCCGCATGCCCCCCCGTCCCGGTCAGGGTGATATCGAACCGGTCCCCGGCAGCCATGATCGGGCCTGCCCGGCTACGGAACTCCCCGGCCGGTAATTCCGGCCAGTTGTGGATAGCGTAAACAGCATCACACGGGAATCGTTCAAACAGCGCGTCTTCGATCATCGCCCTGGCCCCGGCCAGCCCCTCTTCTGCCGGCTGAAAAATAAAGCAGACGGTACCGGTAAAGTCACGTTCCGCCGCCAGGGCTTCCGCGGCGGCCAGCAGCATGACCGTGTGACCGTCATGCCCGCAGGCATGGGCAATCCCCGATTGCTGGCTGGCCCAGGGCTGTTTCCCCAGGTCATTCATTGGTAAGGCATCCATATCGGCGCGCAGACCTATCATCCGCGGCCCGTCACGGCCCTTCAGCAGACCAACGACGCCGGTCTTACCGATATTCCGGTAAACTTCTATCCCCAGGCGGTTCAGCTCGTCTGCAATAATCTCTGACGTCTGAAACTCTTTAAAACCTGTTTCAGGGTGCTGATGCAGCCTGTGCCGCAGTTGTATCCATTTATCCGTGATCATTTCATTAATATCCTCGTTCCGGTTCCACCAGACCTGCTATCGGCGCTCCCCGCTGATGACAGCGAATATTCTCCAGCAATACCCTGACCGAGGTTTCCGGCTGTGTCTCACTGGCGATATGCGGGGTTAACCAGAGGGACGGATGCGCCCAGAAAGGGTGGTCTTCCGGTAAGGGTTCCGGGTCGGTCACATCAACAATGGCCTGACTCAGCTGGCCGCTGTCCAGTGCCGTCAGCAAATCGCCATGGTTTAGTTGCTGACCGCGGCCGGCATGGATAAGGCCTGCCCCCGCGGGTAACTGCTGAAAGACATCGCGGTTCAGAATACCGCGGGTACGGGAAGTCAGTGGTAACAGACAAACCAGAATGTCACTTTCTGCCAGGAACGGCTGCAGCTCCTCATCACCCGACCAGCAAGTCACCCCGGAGACCGACTTCGGCGTCCGGCTCCACCCTGAACAACGAAAACCCAGAGAAAGCAGTTGCAGCGCGGCGGCCTCCCCCAGAGTCCCCAGCCCCATAATCCCGACCCGGCAGGTTTCTGTCGGAAGGATCCGCCCTTTTTTCCATTCTCTTTTTTGCTGCTGGCGGAGATACATCGGTATCTCACGGTGCAGCGCCAGTACCGAAAAAGTGATGTACGCCGTCATGCTCTGTGCAATGCCGGGTTCAATCATCCTGACGACGCGCACGCCCGGCGGCAGACGGGAATAATCAAACTGATCCGCCCCCGCGCCCACCGAGAAAATCACTTTCAGGTTCGGGAAACGCTCGCTCAGGTTGTCCGGCACCGACCAGGTCACCAGATAGTTAACCTGTTGCGGGTCGCCGGTTTCAGGCCACAGATAAAACGGCAGATCCGGCGCGTGCTCTGCAAGCCACGCTTGCCAGATCAGGCCGCGATGCTGATCGGAATCATAGACAATACTCATTAGCCCAACGCCTGTGAAAACAGACCAAAGTCGAGAAATGCCTCCGGACGCTTCTGCCAGGGGGTGCCACGGACCATCATCACCGGGGCATCCACCACCGGCATACCCTGAGCTTTCAGCCAGACGGAGAACGGCCATTCGCCCTGCGTGTCGATACGCACAAATTCATCCTGTAATCTGGCGGCACAGTCACAGAACAGGGTTCTGGCGGCGGCTTCGTCACGAGCCAGTAATGGCCCGACCACGTAACCCCGGCCAAACTTTCTGACAACAGCAAAGCCTGTGATCTCATCTCCGGTCTCCAGCACGGTGATAAACTCTGCTGACCCGGCTAAATCTTCATACAGAGCTGCCCGACGTAATCCGTGAGCACTGTAGTCATAGTCAATCAGACGGGGTAAGTCATCGGCGGTGGCTGCCCGTAACCGCTGGCCGGGTGCAGGTTCCGCGGCCGGGAAAGGCGGCAGAGACGCTGACTGATGCTGATGCATGGGAGACTGCTGCCTGAATCCGTATTTTTCGTACAGACCTTTGCCCATTTCGGTAGCATGTAACCGGACCATGCCCTCCGGCGCTTTTTCCAGCAGCCCTTCCATTAATAGTTTACCGATGCCGCGTCCCTGACACTGAGGGTCGACAATCACCAGCCCAAGGGTATGAGATCCCCCCCAGTGCCAGATCAGGGCACAGCCGACCGTTTTACCGGCCTCTGTGGCCACCAGCCCTTCCCCCAACCGGTACGCCTGCAGCCAGTCTTCCCGGCGGTGTGGCCATTTCACCTGCTGACTGAGTTGGTAGCCGGTTTCCGTATCGTTTTCATTCATCTGACGCAATACAATGCTCATTCTTTCTCCTTACATCATTCCAGGTGCATCAAGATCACTGCCATCAACCAGACGTGAGTAGCGATAAGGTGCGGGGTCAACAATCGGGGTATCCCCGGTCACTAAATCGGCCGCCAGACGGCCCGCACCCGGGCCGATCCCGAACCCGTGACCACTGTACCCGGCGGAAAGTACCAACCCCGGGATCTGCCGGACAGTTGAGATCACCGGGATAGCATCCGGGGTACTGTCTATCATCCCGCCCCAGGACTGTGACACACGCAGCCCCTGTAAGGCAGGAAATTCTTTTACCATCGCCGCAAGCCCCTGCCTGACCATGTCGTGGTCGGCTTGCGGATCCAGGATCCTGACCTTTTCAAACGGTGAAACCCCGTCCATCGACCAGCGCGCCAGGGTTTCCGGGCCACGGATAAACGCGGACAGCCCCGGCGCGACGGTTAAATTTTTACGACGTGCGCGGAACGTCTGATAAAAATGCCGGCTGTATTTCAGCCCCTGGAAGCCCGGTTCCAGCCGCCCTTTTCCGGAGACAGAAACGGTATAACCGCCATCGGACTGCGGGCGGCAGGCAAAACTGCCGGTATAAAACGGCGCGGTCACCACCTGGTCGATGGGATGGGTACGAAAGGCTGTGCCGATCACATTCCCCAGCGGCAATTCGAGACCATGCCGGCGGCAAAACAGGGAGGTCCAGACCCCGGCGGCACAGATCAACCCCGGAGGTTTTGATCAGTCCCCGCTCGGTGATCACACCGCTGACTTTACCGGCAGAAATATCCAGACCGCGTACCGCACATTGCTGAAACACCAAAGCGCCCTGCCGTTGTGTCGCCACCACCAGCCCCGGGGCGGCCTGCGACGGGTCTGCATAGCCATCATCGGGTGAATGGACACCCCCCAGCCAGTCGGTGGTACTGCCTGGTGTCAGGGCTTTTGCCCCGGCAGCATTGAGGATGTGACTGCGGACATCATAATGGCGGGCCATTTTCCCCCAGTTTTCCCAGGCTGCAATTTCCGCCGGGTCGCGGGTGGCGTACACCAGCCCGGATCGGCGAAAGCCGAGTTCTTCGCCGGTTTCTTCATTCAGTTCCTGCCAGCGCTGCAAGGCGTGAATAATCAACGGTAATTCCCGTTCATCACGATTCTGCTGGCGACACCAGCCCCAGTTACGGCTGGATTGTTCCGCACCGACCAGCCCTTTTTCGATAATCACCACCCTGAGTCCCTTGCGGGTTAATTCCCAGGCCGCGGCCGAACCGGAGATCCCGGCCCCGATAATCACCACATCGGCGGCATCCGGGAAATGGGGGCTGTCCTGTACATATCTTATCAATGCCGGCATAAAAAAATTATCCTCTGTTAAGCAGTGACACCGGTTTTAACGACATCCTGATGTTCATCCAGCCAGCCCTGGCGGAGTTCCGGCACCGCCCGTTTTAACCGTTCAAAGTAGAGTTCACTCGACGGTTTTGCGTAGTCCTCACGTGCAATCTGCGTCACAATCCGCCCTTGCTGCATCACTACAATGTCATCGCACACAGCCCGGATGGCATGCATATCATGGCTGATAAACAACACCGAAAGATTAAACCGGCGTCTGAGGTCGGCTATCAGGTCCAGGATCGCCGCCGCGACCACGGTATCCAGCGCTGACGTCACTTCATCGCAGATGATAATTTCCGGGTTGGCGGCCAGTGCGCGGGCAAGATTGACCCGTTGTTTCTGACCGCCGGACAATGAGGCAGGTTTACGATGGCGAACGGTGTCCGGTAACCTGACCAGATCCAGTAATTCTGAAATCCGCTGTTCCAGCGCGGCTCCGCGCAGCTTAAAAAAGTACTGCAACGGACGACTGAGGATCGCGGTCACAGTGTGTGCCGGATTCAGTGCCGTGTCCGCCATCTGAAAAACATACTGTATTTGCTGTAATTCCCGGACACTGCGCTGTCCGAGGTCACGGGAAATATAATGATGATTAAAAAGTAAATGCCCCGACCAGGCCGGATTGATGCCGGCGATGGCCTGTGCCAGCGTTGTTTTACCGGACCCGGATTCGCCGATGATCCCCACGGCCTGACCTTTCCACAGCCTGAGCTGAATATTCTCACTGATGCGGATTTTCGGGATGCCTTCGCTATTACGTGGCCCGTAACCGGCACACAAATCACGCACTTCCAGTAACGGATGCACATCTCCATGATCCCTGCTCCAGCCGCCGGGCCGCATCACCTGGCGTGCCGCGTCCATGAGCTGGAGCGTATAAGGCTGGCGGGCGTGGCTGAGCAGTTGCGCGGCCGGGCCGTATTCGACGATTTTTCCGCGTTGCAAAACCATAATCTGGTCTGCCATCTGCGCGACAACCGCGAGGTCATGGCTGACATAAATGGCCGTCATTTTGCGTGTTGAGACAATCTTACGAAACAGTTTCAGGACTTCCACCTGGGTGGTCACGTCCAGTGCGGTGGTCGGCTCATCGAGAATAATGACCTGCGGGTCTGCCATCAAAGCCATAGCCGTCATTAAACGCTGTAACTGCCCGCCGGACACCTGGTGCGGATAGCGCTGACCGATAGTCTCCGGGTCCGGCAAGGCCAGTTCTTTGAACAGGCCGATCGCTTTTTCCCGCGCTTGTGCTTTACTCATTTTTCCGTGGATCAGTACCGGTTCGGTGACCTGATCGATAATTTTCATGCCCGGATTGAACGACGCGGCGGCGCTTTGCGCGATATAAGCGACGTTATCCCCGCGAAATGCCCGCAACTGTGCCGGCGACAGCGCACTAACATCGCTGCCGGCGACCTGGACTTTCCCCGCGGTCACCCGGCAACCTTGACGGGCATAGCCCATCAGCGCCATTGCGATAGTCGTTTTTCCCGACCCGGACTCACCAATCAATGCCAGCACTTCCCCTTTTCTGACCGAGAAACTGATACCGCTAACCAGCTCAGTTTCCACTCCGTGATTGATGGCACAGACCTGCAGGTTATCGACCGACACCACCGCATTATCAGGATAGAAAGACACTGTCATACCTCCTCCTTCGCCAGCGCCAGCGTCGTCGGACGCAGACTTTGCAGACTGTCAATAAACAGGTTAACCCCGATGGTCAGGCTGGCTATCGCCAGCGCCGGCATCAGGACCGCCGGTGAACCGTTAAATAATCCCTGCATGTTTTCGCGGACCAGCGTTCCCCAGTCAGCCTGGGGGGGCTGTACGCCCAGTCCCAGGAAGCTGAGCCCGCTCAGCAGCAGGACGATATAAATAAATCTGAGGCCGAAATCTGCCAGCATCGGATGGATCATATTCGGCAGAATTTCAAAAAGCGCGATATAGGCCCGGCTTTCTCCGCGTAGTTGCGACACCCTGACGTAGTCCATGTTCCGTAACTGGCTGGCCAGGGCAAAGGCTATCCGATAGGCACCGGGCCAGTAGGTAAATACCGCCGTAACGATCAGCATCGGCAACGACGAACCAAAAACGGCGACAATCATCAGTGACAGGACTTTGCCGGGCAGAACCAGTAAAGCGTCATTGACTCGCCCGAGAATTTCTTCCAGCCAGCGGCCACTGACCGCCGCCAGCAGAGCCAGCAAGGTACCCACCACACTGGCCAGCACGGCCGCCGTCAGGGCAAGCCCGAGCGTATAGCGACTGCCATACAGGATGCGGGTCAGGATATCGCGCCCCAGATAATCGGTTCCCAGCCAGAACCTGGCAGAAAATCCACTGAACAGAGGCCCGCTGCCGATATCATTCACCGGATACGGGGCGATTTTGCTGCCCAGGATCGCCATCACTACCCAGAACAGCGTGATCAGTAACCCCAGCTTTCCGGAAAACCTGAGCGACTGAAAAAAAGACCATGCGGTGGAAAGGTATCTCATGAGCTCCTCCACTTCGGGTTAAAAGCGATAGTGATGATATCCGCGACCAGCAATAACAGCAGATAACAGGCGGCGAACAGCATGACGCAAATCTGTACTACCGGCAGATCCCGGTTACTGACCGCATCCACCAACTGGCTGGCCAGTCCGGGGTAATTAAAGATCGTTTCAATAATGATGACGCCGCCAAACAGATAAGACAGGCTGAGCGAGATGGCATTGGCGATAGCCCCGGCAGCATTGGGTAAGGCATGACGAAGCACGGCCCGGGCCGGTGACACGCCTTTGAGCAGTGCCATTTCCACATAGGGGCTGTCGAGCTGACTGATGATCGCCGAACGTGTCATTCTGGCCATTTGCGCCGTCAGTACACAACATAAGGTCAGCACCGGCAGTGCGTAAGCCTGAATAAAACTCATCAGATCCACATTCGGGCTGCCAAATGACATCGCAGAAACCCAATGCAGCCTGACGGCAAACACCATTACCGCGACGGTCGCTATCAGAAACTCAGGCACTGCAACCGTGGCCATAGTGCAGGTCACCAGAGCCTTATCGACCCATTTATCACGCTGCATGGCAGCAGAAAAACCGATAAACAGCGCCAGCGGGACAGACACCAGGGTCGTGACCGCGGCCAGTTCGAGCGTGGCCGGGATCCTCGGGGAGATCAGCTCAGAGACCGGTAACCGGCTGGCGTAAGAAACCCCGAAGTTCCCCTGTATCAGGCCGGTAAACCAGTGGTAATAGCGCACCGGCAAGGGCTGATCCAGCCCCAGCTGGTGGCGTAAAGCCGTCACCGTTTCAGGTGTCGCATTTTGTCCGAGGATCATTTGTGCGGCATCACCGGGTAATAAACTGGTGATGAAAAACACCACCATGGAAACGATGAGCAGCGTCAGAATGCCCGACCCGATCCGTCGGGCGATCAGCAACATCATAAAACGGTTCATGGGCTTCTCCTTGTTAATCAGGCGGTCAGCCACACATTTTCGTGGAAACGGTACCCCATCATCATGCCTGACGGGCTGGACGCCAGCCCTTTCACCCGGTGGCTGTAACCATCCAGCGAGCTGACAAAAACAGGCACCAGTGTGCCGCAATGGTTGTAGATCAGCGTCTGCATGTCCCCGTACATCTGTTTGCGTTTAGCCTCATCACGAACGCCGCGCGCGGCCACCACCAGCTGATCAAACTGCGGGTTATGCCATTTTGATTCGTTGTTTGCCGCCGTGGAGAGATAGAACTGAGAAAACAACAGGTCGACCGTCGGCCGTGGATTAACCGATCCGTACCCGATAGGATCTTTCATCCAGTGTGTCGACCAGTAGCCTTCATAAGGAACACGGCGCACATTAATATTCAGCCCGGCGTTACGGGCAATATTCTGCATCATCAGTGCACCTTCCTCGGCGGCGTCCAGGGTCGGTGCGGTGACCACTTCAACACTGGCTCCGCTCATCCCTGCTTTCTTCAGATAGAAACGGGCTTTATCGGTATCGATCGGCCGGGGTTTGAGATCCGCATTGTACAGCGGATGCCAGGGGGGCACCGGGGTATCATTGCCGGGGGTGCCGTAGCCCAGTAACGCGGTATTGACCATCATCTCCCGGGGCTGGAGATATTTCATCGCCATCACGAAATCTTCATTTTTGCCCGGGGTGATATCTGTGCGGATAATCAGGTCGGTATACATGCCCGATTTACTTTCCAGAACGCCAAACTGCCCGCCACTGTTTTTTAACCGCTGAGCATAATCCGGGCTGATCGACGAGCAGATATGTAAATCACCGGACATCAGTCCGTTAACGCGGGCGGCCTGGTCAGGTACGCCCAGCAGTTCAATGTCGTCAAGATGAGGCAGTCCGGGCTTCCAGTAAGCGGTGTTACGTTTTCCGAGGGTATGCAACCCGGGGACGAAGGCCTGACAGACAAACGGCCCGGTGCCGATCCCTTTGTTAAAATCGGTGGTGTCTGCCGGCACAATCAGGAACGCAGGCATCGCCAGCATCAGCGGCAGGTCAAAATTCGGCCCCTGCAGAACAATCTCGACCTGCTGCGGGCTGACGGCGGTCAGCGTTTTAAACTGTTGCGCCAGGCTAAACACACTGGAGGCGACGGAAGGATCCTTATGCCGGGACAAAGACCAGACAACATCGTCAGCCGTCAGGCTTTTACCGTTATGGAAGGTGACCCCTTTGCGGAGCGTGATCTGCCAGCGGATGCCGTCATCCGACTGCAGTGCGGTCGCCAGTGCTGGTGTGGCGACTAATGTCTGGTTAATTTCGGTTAACCCGTTATAGAACATATACTGGCGGGTATAGTCTGCGCTGTTGTTGGCTTTTGCCGGGTCCAGGGTATCGGTGGCTGACGAGTTTGACATCGCCGCCCGCATTTTACCGCCTTTTACCGGCACTTCCGCGGCCAGGGCACTGGCAGAGAAACCGGGCAGGCCGCTGCCGATCACGGCCCCGACAGAGAGGAGCTTAATCAGGTCACGCCGGGAAAGGGATCCCCGGTTCAGGGAACGGGTTAACGTGTGCTGGTTCGGAAAATCTTTATCATCTTTGCTCATCGACGCTCTCCGCAATTGGAACGATTCAGTTAGAACAGGCGATCTTTCGCTTTGTAATACAGCCCGGTCAGTGGCAGAAACCAGGGCTTGCCGAAATAGCCAGGCACCGGTGCCCAGGGTTTATCATTCCAGGGGTTGTTGTCTGCCCGGCCACTGATAAGGTCTGCCATGACATTCCCCATCCATACCGACATCTGGGTACCGTGACCGCTGTACCCCATGGTGTAATACACGCCATTTTCTTCTCCGGCATGGGGCAGCCTGTCGGCACTCATATCCACCATCCCTCCCCAGCAGTAATCCACCGGTGCAGAGGCCAGTGCCGGAAAGACCTTGCCCATGGCACTGCGCAGTATTTCTCCGCTACGGCTGTCTGAGGCAGGATTGCTGATGGCAAAACGTGCCCGGCCGCCGAATACCAGCCGGTGATCGGCAGTGGTACGGAAATAATTGCCGATATTCATTGAGTTAACGTAGGTTCGGTCATGAGGCAGTAACCGGTGCAACAGATCCGGGGCCAGCGGTGCGGTCACGATAATAAAACTACCCACCGGTACAATGCGCCGCTGAACCCAGGGGAAAGGCCCGTCAGATGAACAACCGGTCGCCAGTAAGACTTTATCGGCGATGATGTCCCCTTTGGCGGTAGATATCCGGTGGCGCTGACCGGAGAGGCGGGTCATCGCCGTGACCGCGTGATGTTCATAAATACGGGCACCGTGGCGTACCGCGGCCTCTGCCAGACCGACCCCGAATTTCCCCATATGCATACTGGCACCGCGCTGTTGCAGTAATCCACCGTGGAAGGCCTGACTGTCAATTTCCCGGCCAATGTCTGCCGCGGAGATAAGCTCGACCTCCGGGTCCACCGTTTTACGCATCAGCTCACAGGCTGCCCGCAATCCGTCGAAATGGGCCGGTTTACTGGCCAGCTTGAGTTTTCCGCAGAACCGGAAGTCACAGGCAATGTCTTCCTCTTTGACGATCCCGCTGACATAATTCACCGCAGAATCGTAGGCGCGGTACATTTCAGAGGCTTTTTCCAGTCCTTTTCTGGCCACCAGGTCGGCGAAGCTTTTGGCAATGCCACTGTTGCAATGGCCCCCGTTTCTGGCCGAGGCTTCGCTCATAATGCCGTTTTTTTCCAGAACCACGACATCAATCCCCTGCTTAGCCAGACTGCGGGCCGCAGAGATCCCGCTGAATCCTCCGCCGATGATCACGACATCTGCCCGTTCAGGTAATGGCGTTTGTGCTGCCCCCTTAAACACCGGGGCATTGGCCTGCCAGAAAGATTCCAGTTTCATCAGTCTGCTCCCGGGTTACATGCCAACAACCGCAGGCAGTTCGTTGATGCCATTGATTTCTGTGTAACGGTAGCCCGGGTTACCTGGCTCATGTCCGCGGTTTACAAAGACTTTGTGGGTGATCCCCAGGTCATCCGCCGTCATCAGGTCGTAACGTAAGCTGGAGGAGACATGCAGGATCTCTTCCGGACCACAGCCCAGTTTATTCAGCATGTATTCAAAGCCCTGCATATGCGGCTTATAGGCACCGGTCTCTTCCGCGGTGATCGCCATATGGATAGGTGCGCCCAGCCGCGGAATATGGTGCGGGATCAGGTCTTTCATGGAGTTGGTCAGCAGGACTAACGGAAATTCTTTCGCCAGTACAGCCAGCCCTTCCGGCACATCCGGATGCGGCCCCCAGGTAGCACAGTCGCTGTAGATGTAATCGGTATCTGCCGGTTGCCAGTCGACTCCCCACTTCCTGCAGGCACGCTGCAGGGCCTGGCTGACCACGTCGTAGTAGGGCTTCCATGCCCCGAGAACTTCATCCAACCGGTAGGAGGAGAAATCGCGGATAAAGGCAGGCATCACATCCGCGGGTACACGGTCGGCGAAACGCCGCGAGGCGGCCCCCGCCATATCGAAATTAATCAGCGTGCCATAACAATCAAACGTGATAAATTTAGGTTTGAAAACGCCCATGATATTCTCCTGCTTGAGGTAGTGAGTTAGAAATCGATTAAAACGCTTTTTTGCCGCTGACAGGCCTGGAAAGCCTGCTTACCCAGGTCCTTACCTATCCCTGACCCCATAAAACCGCCGGTCGGAATAATAAAGTCTCCGCTCCGGCCGTAGCGATTGACCCACACGGTGCCGGCATCCAGTGACTTTATGGCGCGCAGCGCGACCGCCAGCGTTGAGGTATGTACTCCGGCACAGAGGCCATAGGTCTCATGCCGGCACAGCGCAAGCCCCTCTTCTTCATCGTCAAATAACTGGAGAGTGAGCACCGGGCCGAAGATTTCTTCGCGCACCGCACAATTCTCGCGACTGACCCCGCTGAGCAACGTCGGCCGGTAAAACCAGCCTTCGCCGGTACCTGCAAAACGTTCACCCCCGGTCAACACTTCGGCCCCCTGCTCACGGGCAAGCGCCACAATCCCGGCGACTTTTTCACCCTGACGGTGATCGATTAGCGGGGAGTAGCGGCTGCTTTCAAGCCAGGTATTGCCCGGCGTCACCTGACTGCACAGCCTGATAAGATGTTCCGTCACCGCCGGGGCGATGCCGCGCTGAATGACCAGCCGGGTCCCGGCAACGCAGGCCTGGCCGCCGTTGGCGGTAAAGCCGCGGAAGATACGTAAGGCGATGGCTTGCGGGTCACCGGCATCATCGAACACCAGTTGCGGACTTTTACCGCCGAGTTCGAGGGTAACGGGTTTCATACCATGGACCGCCGCATCACTCATTATTCCGGCGCCTGTGGCGGTTGACCCGGTGAAGGAGACTTTCCTGACCAGCGGATGCTTCACCAGTGCACTGCCGGTGAGCTGACCGCGGCCCTGGACGATATTCAGCACCCCGGCCGGTAACCCTGCCCTGACCGCCAGTTCTGCCATGCGTGCGGTCGAAAAAGGGGTCAGTTCAGACGGTTTCAGTACCACGGCGTTGCCCGCCGCCAGGGCCGGCCCGCATTTCCAGGAGGCCATTGATAGCGGAAAGTTCCAGGGGGTGATCGCCCCGACCACCCCGTAAGGCTCAGGGATCACCATGCCAAGGCTGTGGCTGGCGGTCGGCAGCAGGTCGCCACTGTATTTGTCGGCACATTCACCGTAGAAACGGATAGCCGCCGCCGTAAACGGAATTTCATGCTGCATCACCTCCGTCACCGGTCGGGTGGAGCCTGCCGCTTCGAGCCGCCCTAAATAGTCGCTGTCCTGCTCAATCAGATCGGCCCAGCGGCGCATCACCGCCCCGCGTTCACGCGGAGAACAGGCAGACCAGCCACTTTCCTGACGGGCGTTTTCCGCAATATTCACCGCATCATCGACGTCATTAATTCCGGCTTCTGACAGTGAGGCATAAGTTTTGCCATCTGAAGGACGATTGACCGCGAGACTGCCCTCTTTCATTTTGAGGTATTCGCCGCCAATAAAATTCCCTTCAGGGATATCAATTTTATCCGGATCAAAACTCAGCATATATTTACCTTTATTTTAAACAGGAGATGAAAGTGAGAATTCATTACGCCGCTGTCTTCCCTGTGATTAATGCAGAAGGCGTGCCAGATATTTAAAAAATTTAATGCGTTTCATGAAGGGCAAAAAAAAATTTAATGCCGAATCCCGAAGTCAGTTAACGGTAAATTTTTGGTTATTTATAACCTAATGATTTATATAGGTTTATAAAAATCTTCTTCCGCTTATCCATTGTGCAGCACTGCACCGGCAGAGTGCGGTGTGGCTTGCCGGCAGAGAAATACGTTGATCCCGGGGATTTATAAATAAGAAAATCATCTGTATTTTCCTTTTCCTCTCCGGAGTAATAAACCATTCCTATCGGGCACCGAATTTCCCCCTGCCCGGATTGTTCCTCCCGCAGAAAACAGATAATAAGAATATTTACTGATAAGACTTTACTATCGCTGTACATATTTATTGAATACCGCCGCCGCCCTGCAATAGTCACCGCGGGGTTTATTTTGCGGATTATTGTTTCAGTGCTCTGCGCACACAGCACTCCCGGACAGAGAGTTTTTTTATCCGGTTAATTTTGCAATAAAGGAAGGACGATCGATTAAGAGAAAGTATGAAACAAGAGTAATTCTCAGGGGCCGTCTGAGGGCAGGTGTGATTGTCCGGTAACCGGGGAATTCACCGAAGGTCAGACGTACCGGAGAGATTGCATTGACGATCAAATCTTTATCAATACTTTCACCACGACGAATAAAGTTGCGGGCTGTGTTCCTGAAACTGATAAAGTCACTGATGTCCGGTTAATTAACTTTTCCCGGCGCCGTCGGATATTTAAATTGCTTTTGATGATGTGACAACAGAAGTAAAGCAACAGCCGTTATAAGAGAAATGATAATGATCACCCACCAGGTCGTAATGTATCCGAAGGATTGAATACAAGCCCCCATCAGAATACAGGCAGGCATTAACCCTAAACTCCTCAACGTCGTCATTATGCTGTTTATACGCCCGCGATGGCTCACCGGTGATTGATTGGCTAAATACACCCCTTCTTTTGTCAAAAGCAGCACTTCTCCTGCGGAGAGGAAAAACCATGCCACAAACTGCATCGCGATCGGGCTAAATAACATGACGAATAAGTAGCCTGCTGCAAATAAAAAACCGGCTAACGCAAGGCTTTTTATCTCGCATGTTTGACCGGTGACCCTTATTAATATCGGAGTGATGATAACCACCAGCAGACTTGCAAAGGTCATCAGCTGACCAAATAACAAGGGACCGTTCTCACCATAACGATGAGCCAGGAAAAGCGGGGTGACTATCGTCATCTGGTTTACGCTAAACCAGAGAAAAGTGCATAGAACCCCGAAAACCAGCAGCCATGGCCTCTCTTTGAAGACCCGCCATACCGTGCCTTGCTTCGCTTCCTCAGCGTCACCAGGTTCTGCGGGAGGTGTCAGACGACGCTCATAGTGATGACGCACACCCAATATAACGATCAAAATGCCGATTAAACCGGCTAAACCGTTACCAATAAAAATCCAGGCGGTATGATCCCTGAACAGATACCCCGCCAGCACAGGCCCGACACCCGATCCTAAATTATAAGAAAGATAGCTGAAAGATATCACCGCATTTCTGTTTTCCGGGGTCGATAAATCAGCCACCAGGGCATTACTCGCAGGAAGCGCAATTCCGAAGAAAAAATAACTGATAAAAAGTAAGACAGGCAGCATTAAATGCCAGTCATGGAAAAAGCCACTCAGTATAAGCACTCCCGAACCGGCGAGTTCGCCAAAGACCATTATTTTTTTATGGCCAAGGCTGTCAGAAAGTTTCCCCCCTGAAAAGTTGCCCAATAAATAGAATAACGTCACTCCCATGGCTAATCCCCCGGCGGAGGTCGCTGAATAGCCCAGCTTCAGGGTAAGCAACAGGAAGAGAAAAGGGATTATAAAATTACCCAGGCCCAGTACGAATCTTGCTACCGCGATGTAATAAATATCGGTCGGTAACCCCCGATATATAGAGAATGAATTTACAAATTTTTTAAGCAATGAGAACTCTCTCTGGATCCGGCAAAATACAGAACGTAAAATGCCTTATCTGAGCAGTGTAATCTATATTCCGTGTATTTTTTATCGTTATCTCTCTGATGAATTTATCGTTAGATCAATGCCGGAGAAACTTTCTCCCCTCCGGCCAGGATGAGGTCGCCCTCAGGCAGTCTGCCTTCAACGCCCCAGTTGAGAAATCACGTCCCGCGAGGCATTGTCCCGCTGTTCCGCAGTCAGTTCACGTAACTGGCCCTGGTGCATTTCAAGGACTCTGTCGGCAACGTCGAAATAATCATCATCGTGACTGATGATCATCAGGGTCTTACCCTGCGCCCGGAACCAGGGCAATAATTCGCGATAAAAATAGCGTCTGAACTGCGGATCCTGCTCGGCGGCCCATTCATCCAGAAACAGAATATCGCGGCGGGCAGCCAGGGCCAGCAACAGCGCCACCCGTTTCTGCTGCCCCTGCGACAGGTCCAGCGTGGACAGTTGATTATTCTCAATACTGACCTTTCCCTGCAGGCCAAGTTTCTCCAGCCACAGTTCAGCCAGCGCTTCATCCCCGCTTTCCGGCGTCACAAACACGGTTTTAAACAGATAAGGCCGGGTAAATACCACCGAGAACAACGACTTCAGCTCTGCGGTATTCAGTGGCTGATCATCCAGCCAGACGCCGGCCCCGGCGCTGGCATACAAGCCGGTCAGCATCTGACTGAGGGTCGATTTGCCGGAACCGTTAGCTCCGATGATAAATACGATTTCACCACGATTAAGCCGGGCAGAGACCGGTCCGACACTGAAACCGGATTGCGGGTAATGCCAGCTCAGGTTTTCCCAGCGCAGGGTCTGCCAATCGGCAGGCAGCGACACGTCCGTTTCCGGCAGTGCTTCCTGATCCGGGGCCAGCATCCCGGTTATTTTTTTAAATGCCAGTTCACCACTCAGTAATGTCGGCCAGGCCCCGATAGCCTGCAGCAACGGGGAGCGCAGGAACAACACCGTCAGGGAAAACGAGGTTGCCACCGTGCCGGAAATCCAGCTCATGGCCTGTGAAGCCAGGAAAATCAGGCCTGTCAGCCCCAGCATCATAATATTGGACCAGTTAATGGCCGAGAGGTGAAAACTGTCGGCGCGGATAATATGCTGCCGGTAGCCTAGCGCCGCTTGCTGGTAGTCATTCTCATAGAAATGCCGGGCACGGGCCGGATCAAGCGCCAGCTCTTTATTACCGTGGATGATAACCTGGAAGACATCCTGCAAATCAGTTTCATAATGACGGACTTCCCGCAGGTGCAGGTAAACCCGTGCCACCATCCGGTAACCTGAGTAAAAGGTCAGCCCCATCCAGACGACGACAATGGCCAGTACCGGCAGAGAAAGATAGCCGAGATACCCGATAGCCACGATCCCCAGGACGATCCCCTGAATCAGCTCCGGCAGACGAACGAACGCCAGTGTAATATTACGGATATCCGGCCCCAGCATCGATAGCAGTTCCCCGTTGCCCTGTTGCTCCAGCTGGTCCGGCGACATGCCCAGCAGTTGCAGGATCATCCGGCTGCGCTTCTTCCAGATAAAGTGGTGTCCCAGCGCGGTCAGTGTCCACTGAGCCGCCAGCGTCACCAGCAATAAGGTGATCAGCAAGCACGCCAGTTTCGCAAGCCCGATTTGCAGTGAACTTTCCTGCGCCAGCGTCTGGTTGATATAAGAAATCGTAAAAATGCCCAGACAGGCACTGAGCAGGTTTAGCAGGATAATTCCGGCTATCGCCGGCAGGTGGTGCTTCAGAACTGATTTAAGTAACAACATAGTTTTCTGCAGAAAATTCCCGCCAGCACAGGCGGACGGGAAGAGAAAGGACAATCAATGCAGTGATCAGAAATCCACACTCACTGACAACTTCACGGTACGAGGATCACCCTGGGTCAGATAGCCACTGTCCTGACCTATGGTTTCCCAGTACTTCGCATTCGTTACGTTTTCTACCCCGGCACGCCAGGTCAGGCGTGTTTGCTGCCACGGCATCGCATACTGGACGCCGAGATCCAGCCGCGTCCAGGCCGGCATACGCAGGCTATTATTGCTGTCCGCATACTGATGACCGGAGTGCATCAGTGTGCCGTTAACCGTCACGCCCTGCATGCCCGGCACGTCATATTCCGTGTACAGCCGCCACTGGTTACGGGGAACACCTACCGCATCCTTACCGTTTGCCGACCCGTACATGTTATTCATGACCGGCTTCAGCCAGGTGGTCCCGGCATTCACCCGCCAGCCCAGTACCGGTTCACCAAAGACATTCAGTTCTACCCCCTGGTTACGCTGCTCACCGGACAGACGGTAAATATTATCACTGCCCAATACGCCAGCCATCTTACGCATATCGAACAGCGCCAGGTTGCCACCGAACCGGTCACGCTGGACTTTCAGTCCGATCTCATTCTGCCGGGTACGCCCGATACCGGTGATCTTCCCGGCATTGGAGGCATTGAAAGGTGCTGCATTCGCGGCCTGAAGGCCCTCGATATGGTTGGCATACACCGATAGCCAGTCACGGGCTTTCCAGACTGCGCCATAGACCGGGGACCAGCGATGTGCATCAAATGCCCCGTTCGTGTCTTCTGCACCGCTGTATTCATAATTGCGGATACGTAATTTCTGATACCTGGCTCCGGCAGTAAAAAGTAACCGGTCATCCAGCACGCCGACGGTATCGGAGAACGAAATGCCGTTATTTGCCGTCCGGCTGCGGACCGAAGGCGCGGACATATTGCCGCCGGTATAGAGAATTCCGGTCGGTTCCACGGCGGTCGGCTGGTAAATATTCGGTCCGGTAAATGCCCCGGACATCTGATAAGCACTGCCTGCCCGGTTATAGATCCCGGAATAGCCGAGATTGACCTGGTGGCTGATGTCGCCGGTCCGGAACTTACCGCGCACACCGGCCATTCCGCTCACAGTGTCTGCGGTGTAATGGGTATTCAGCAGGTTCATGTCTGAATCACCGGCCATGTTGTAGACCACCGGAGAAGCACTGGCTGACCATTCATTGGTGTGGCTGCCGCCAATGGCACTGTAAAGCACCCAGTCCGGCGTCAGGTGATAGTCATTCTTCAGCATGGCATAACGGGTGGTCAGGTCGGCATAATTCCAGCTCTGGCCATAGTTGGTTCGCGGGTCTGGTACCTCAGGCAACGCTGTCATTCCCTCGTCCAGTTTGATCCCGGCACGGCCGTTATGGATAGTGGATTTCACATACCCCAGGTCCAGGGAGCTGTCGAACTTTTCGCCGCGGTAATCCAGGCCCAGAAACGCCGCTGTGGTCCGGTCTTTTTCATGACGAATTTCAGTTTCGCCTTCCCGGTGGACCACGTTCGTCCTTACGCCGAACTGGTTATTGTCGCCGAACCGCTGGCCGATATCTGCACTGATCCCGGGTTGACTGCGTGAGTTATAGTCCACATTCAGACGACGGACAGGAGAAGCCGTGGCGTGCTTCGATTCAATGTTAACGTTCCCCCCGACGCCGGTCCCGGCGGCCGGGACACCGTTCAGGAAGGCGCTGGACCCTTTGATCAGCTCTACCCTGTCCACATCCTCCAGCGGCAGGATCTGGCGGGGCAAAATGCCATATAAACCATTCAGGCCAATATCATCGCCGTACAGATCAAAACCACGGATGCGAAAACCTTGAGAAAAGTTTCCGTAGCCGCGCACACTCTGAACAGAAGCGTCATTTTTCACCACATCCTGCAGCGTACGGGCCTGCTGAGCGTCCAGCAAAGTTGAGGTATAGCTGATCACGCTGAAAGGCACATCCAGCGATTTCTGCTCTCCCAATACCCCCAGCCTCGCACCGTTGGCGATGCCGCCGTCGAGAAACGCCGGTACCGGGTCCTGACCGTTATTGGTATCAGCGCCCGGCGGGCTGGCGGTCACTGTCAGTGTCTCAGGCCGGACTTGCGTGTCAGTCTCCGCGGCCAGCACCGGGACACTGACCGGTAACAGAGCGATCAGTACAGCCTGACGGAGGACGTCCGGGCGGAATAAAAGGCGAGTTTTGTACATAGTTTCAACCTGCGAGCAGAGTAGTTTCTAAAATATTTCGCCGCACGGAGGCTTTCCTCCACGACAAAGTTCCTGAAAGGTGCTGTAAGCGCAGGATAGTAATGCAACTCTTTATCATTTGCATTATTATTCCTGGATATTTACCGCCAGTGATGGAATAACGTCATGCCTTTACCCCACACCTCTGCGAGCGCAACACTGACTGAAGTTCCGGCCAGTATTGTCTGTCACCCGCACCAGTTTGAGGCCCTGCTCCCCGGCGGCTGGACGGCCTGTTCCCCGGCCCGCAAAGTCGCCTGGCTGTCACTGTGGTCACAATGGTTTTTTGCAGATGCACTGATCAACTGGGCCGATCAGTTATGCAGTGAACAGCGTGCCTGTCCGCTGTGGGAATTTAACGGTCAGCTGACGCTGAATGCCGCGGGCTGCCCGGAACGCTGGCATCAGCGGGGTGAACCACTGCGCGGGCTGACGCCCGCTCAGCAACATCAGCAGACAGAGCAGTTAATCTGTCAGTTTATTACCCCGGTGTGTCAGACCCTCTCGTCCCTGGCGGGCAATAATCTTACGGTGTTCTGGAGCAATGCCGCGGTGCGGTTATGGCAGGGTATGCAGCAGGCCGACAGCAAAGCAGCCGATGTCCGGATATTCCGCGACCTTTTTTCTGCCAGCCATTTCACCGACGGCAGTATTAATCGTCTGAAAGCCCCCTTGCGCACACTGAAAACGCCTGACGGTGAAGACAAAACCGAACGCCGCCATTGTTGTCTGATCTTCCGGCTGGACGATCATCAGAAATGTGCCTCCTGCCCGCTGGAAAAATGCGGTAAACATTAATCCCGGAGAGATCCCGTGAAAAGTACCCCCCCGGCACCGCCGGAAGCGACCTTTCGCCTTCATCAGGCACAGGTATCCATGGGTCACCGGCAGTTACTTAGCCCCCTGACCCTCGAATTTACGCCTCAGCGAGTGACCGGGTTAATCGGTCATAATGGCTCAGGTAAATCGACCCTGATAAAACTGCTCAGCCGGCAGAACCCTGAGTTTGACGGGGAGATTAGCTGGCGGGGTAAACCCCTTCACCAGTGGGGGGCCCGCGAATTTGCCCGTCAGGTGGCCTACCTTCCTCAGCACCTGCCCGTGGCAGAAGGAATGACCGTTACTGAACTGGTGGCACTGGGGCGCTATGCATGGCACGGAGCACTCGGCAGGGTGACCGATGAAGACAAAGACATCATCGCCAATGCCATCGAAAGCGTGTCGCTGACCCGGCAGGCCCGCCATCCGGTCGAACAGTTATCCGGCGGTGAACGGCAACGGGCCTGGATTGCCATGTGTGTGGTTCAGGGCAGCCATTGCCTGCTGCTGGATGAACCCACGTCTGCACTGGATATTGCCCATCAGAAAGAGGTGCTGTCAGTCATCCGTGATCTCTCACGGCAGCGTCAGTTAACCGTGATCATGGTGCTGCACGATATCAATATGGCGGCGCGGTTTTGTGATGAATTTATTGCGCTGCGCCAGGGCGAAAAAATATTCCAGGGCGGTGTCAGCGAACTGATGACAGAACAGCAACTGGAGCAAATCTATGGCGTTGCCATGGGTATCATTCGCCAGCCGGAGAACGGGGATCTCATCAGTTATGTCAGATAATTACCTGCCAGACGGCGACACGCCGATGCTGACCCGTCGTCAGATGCTTTGCCGCTCGGCACTGATAGTGGCCGCAGCCTCCCTGCCCGCCGGCGCTATCGCAGCAGCCCCTCCGGCGTCAGTGCCTCGGGTGGCGGCCCTGGAATGGTCGGCTGTCGAAACCCTGTATGCGCTCGGGATCACCCCTGTCGCTGTCAGCGATATCCGCGGTTACCATGACTGGGTCGCGGCACCGGTTCTGCCGCCACAGGTGACTGAACTGGGGTTACGCACCGAGCCAAACCTGGAACTGCTGGCCAGCCTCTCCCCGGATTTACTGATCCTGCCGGATCACTCCGCGTTGCCTGTCTCCCGTCTGCAGCAGATTGCTCCGGTATGGGAATACTCCTTCCGTGAGCCGGGTGAAACCCTGCTCAACACTGCCCGCGATAATATCCTGCAACTGGCCCTGCGCCTTCACCGCGAGGCTCAGGCACAACAGTTTCTCACCGGTTTCCGGCAGCAGATGGCCGGATACCGGCGTCAGTTAGCACCGATGGCGGGTAAAAAGATCCTGATGTTCACACTGCTCTCTCCGCGTCAGGTTCTGGTGCTGACGCATGACAGCCTGTTCGGGGAAGTGCTTGCCGCCACCGGACTGGAGTGTGCCTGGCAAGGGGCCACCAGCCTGTGGGGCAGCGTGATTGTCGGGACCGAACAGTTACTGACCTGTCAGGCGGATATTGCTTTACAGTTTTCACACCATGATACGTCTGTCACCACCGCGCTTGCCGGTTCGCCTCTCTGGCAGCAGATGCCGTTTAATCAGCAGCATCGGCGTTATTTGCTGGACCCGGTGTGGCTGTATGGGGGGCTCTGTTCTGCCCTGCGATTTGCCGGGGCACTGGCCCGCAGTGCCGGAGAGTGGCATGCGTAAACCTGTCGGGATCCTCCTTATTTTACTGCTGTGCCTGAGCGCCGCGGGCTTATTGCTCACCAATACCCTGCATTACGTTCATCCGCCCGGAATTGCACAGCTCACTCCCCCGGCCGCGGCCAATCTTCTTCTGCAACAACACCTGCTGTTTCAGTACAGCTTTCTGCCGCGTATCGCCGTTGCTCTGCTGGCCGGAGGCGCGCTGGGCCTTGCCGGCTGGCTATGCCAGTTACTGCTGAAAAATCCGCTGGCGGAGCCGGCCACGCTGGGAATAGCCTCCGGTGCTCAACTGGGGCTGACCCTGGCAACATTGCTGGGTGGCGGCGTGCTGGCCGGTCAGGGATTTTCGCTGGCCGGGGCCATGGTATGTATGCTGATTATTTTCGCACTCAGCCGTCAGCATCAGTTATCCACCCTGACCCTGCTACTGACCGGATTACTGATCGGCCTGTTCTGCTCTGCTCTGCAAAACGGGCTGACCTTATTCCGTCATGAACAATTGCAGGACCTGTTTATCTGGAGCAGCGGTGATCTGGCGCAGAACGACTGGTCGGTGGCGCGCCGTCTGGCACCGGTACTGATCCTGACCACGCTGCTGACACTGCTGTTTTCCCGTGCGCTGAACCTGCTGCGTCTGTCCGATGCCATCGTCGACAGTCTGGGAGGCCGCAGTCAGAAGATACGTCTGGTCGGGTTAGCGCTGGTGACAGTGTTATGCGGCTGGACGGTCAGTCAGGCCGGAATTATCGGTTTTATTGGCCTGTTTGCCCCGCAGATTTGTCGCCTTTATCCGCATCAACGGTTTATCAGTCATATGCTGCGGGTAATGCTGTTCGGCGCGCTGATTTTGCTTATCTGCGACCAACTGTCGATACTGGCAGGATCGGCGGGATACCCGTTGACTGCCGGCAATATCACGGCTATCGGCGGGATCCCGTTGATGCTATGGATCATCGCCCGGGCGCGTTTTGTGACTGCGCCGGACCTGCGGACACCGGTCAGCCGGACGCTGTCGATGAACGGTAAAAAGTGTGCGCTACTGGTACTGCTGATGATCATTGTGGCTCTGATCTGCTTCGCCATTCAAAGAAATGCCAGCGGGATCAGCTTCAGCGTCCATGACCCGCTGGCTTTCCGCTGGCCCCGGGCCATGGTCGCCGGCAGTTGTGGCGGTTTGTTAGCCATTGCCGGCGTTATCCTGCAGCGCCTGACCGCTAACCCGCTGGCCAGTCCGGAAGTGCTGGGGGTTAACAGTGGTGCGGCCTGCGGAGTGGTACTGATGCTGCTGTTCTTCCCGGTATCGGGCGGAATAGCCATGTTCCCGGCGGCGCTGGCCGGCGCACTGCTGAGCCTGGGGATAATTATCTGCTTTGCTTTTGGCAGACGCACATCTTCCCCGCGGATCCTGCTGGCCGGTACCGCACTGAGTGCACTGTCGGCAGCCGTCATCAGCATTCTGCTGGCGAGCGGTGCGCCAAATACCAGCCAGATCATCAGCTGGCTGTCAGGTTCCTCCCTGGGGGCAACCCCGCAGATGGCCCTGATCGGATTAGCACTCTTTCTGGTCGCTCTGCCGGTAGCATTGCTCTTTTCACGGTGGCTGACCCTCCTGCCGCTGGGACGTGAGGTCGCTTCCTCGCTGGGAATTGCCCTGCGGCCGGTCACCGCGGTATTGCTGATCTTTTGTGCGGTACTCAGTGCCTGCGCCACGCTGTTGCTTGGCCCGATGAGTTTTATCGGCTTACTGGCGCCCCGGGTGGTAAGCCAGGCAGGTCTCCGTTCGATGACCGTGGCGCTGCCGGTCGCGGCGGTGACCGGCGCGGTACTGATGATGGTGGCCGATACCCTGGGCCGGCTGGTGATTTTTCCTTTCCAGATCCCGGCCGGGATCATGGCGGTGTTACTCGGCACTCCGCTGTTTATCGGGTTGTTATGCGGCAAAAAGCGCAACGGCTGAAGCCCGACCGGTTCTGAAGGATGCCGGGCAGTGACGACGTTGCCGGGACACAGGAAAGCTGACGTGAATACACCGGGAGAGGTCTGCCCGGTAATGACAGGAACCGAACCCTGACCGGAAGAGACTGAGAGTGATGTTCTGTCCGGACAGGAAGCGGCTAAAGATGGAAAACTCCCCCGGCCGGCCTGGCCGGGAGAAACGGACTCAGAAAGAAACCACCGTTTTCAGCCCGGCGACCCAGGCATCCGGCGTACTGCCGGCACCGCCCGGATTATGCCAATACTGAATATCCGGCTGCAGTTCCAGCCAGGACGTCGCGCGAATGCGATAATACAGCTCGGCGTTGACCGAATGACTGATAGCCGGATACCCGTTCCCTCCCGGAAACTGCCCCTGGCTGGCAAACTGCAACTGCTCGTTCGCGTAACCACTCATTTTAATATAACTGACGCCCAGTCCCAGCCAGTCTTCGGGCCGCGCATCCAGTAATCCGCGATAACGCATCGACAGTGAACTGGTCAACCGCACACGGTTAGTACGCTGATCCGAAAGGCTGCCACTCCATGAAATACTCATCCCCCGGCTGGCATCGTCCGGGTGACGGGTGATCTGCTGGTTACCTGACGCCCAGATAAACCCGGTAGTTCCGTAGGTACGGTAGCCCTGAGGATCCCGGCTGCCATCCGGTTGCGACACACCCCGGGAAAGGTGCTGCTGGCGGGCATTGGTCAGCAGTGCCCCCACGTTGTAGACGCCGGGCAGTCCGTTGACCTGCGTTTTCAGTTCCGCCTCGACCGGGAACAATGCCCCGCGGCTGCCCCGGGTTGACCAGCTCCAGGCATGGCTGCGATCCGCCACACGCGGGTTCTGTTCCATCACCCCGGCTTTCAGGGTCCACTCCGGTGTCAGTTTATAGGCCAGTGTGGTGCCCCAGCTATGAACATTCCAGTTATTCCACAGCATGGCATTGGCGGATTTCCCGCCGCACTGACTTAATACCTGAAAATCACAAGGGATAGACTGGTCAAAGGTCTGAACCTTATTGATCAGTCCCACCCGCCAGGAGAGCCGGTGGTCCAGGAAACTGCGCGAAAACGTCAGCCAGCCCAGACGGGTAATCGACTGCCCGCCCCAGCTTTCCTGAGCCAGGTCGTTAAAGGGAATCGAGGGATTTTGCAGACGCGAGCTAGTCAGATTATTGTTATGGTTGCGGTTGACGATATTCCCTTCAATCGCTGCATCCGGAATACCGGTCAGGGCTTCCAAATTCTGATTAAAGGTCAGGGAGAACTGATCAATATATTCCGCTTTACTGTGGCTGTTATAGCCGCCCGCCATATTGAGCGCCGTCTGGCTGAGGTAGCCGAGAGAATAAGTAAAGCCGCGGGCTTGCAGTCCCGAACGCAGGCCTCCCGAATCGCCAAGCAAGCCTTCCCGGGGCGCTTCAAACCCCAGAACACTGTAATCCGGGACGGTTGCCAGCGCTGATGAAGATAAAAATAATGCCGTAATGATGACTGAAGGTTTAAAAGGGCCGTATTTCCCTGAATTATCCATATTCTCATCCTGAAAGATTATCCGTTATCCATTGACGGTGATATAACACTAAAGCCCGAATTAACAATATCCTGTAATAAAGCCAGCTGACGAGATAATGAGGCAGGAAAATCATTGTGCGAAAGACAGCAGATTTTTCTGCGCATTGAGGCACCTCATAAAGGTGGCTGATACTGTTTCCAGGCAGCGCGATGCCGCATAAGCCGCTGAATTCCGGCTACTGATCACACCCGCACACTGTATCATCCGCATTGTTCAGTGAAAGAGGATTTTGCTCTGTTCACTCAGTATTGTGACCCTTGTCATAATGAGATTACCGCCAGATGGGAATATTTCTGTTGCGGGCAACTGTTGAAAAATAATGTCCCTTCCCCGTCGGTCAGGGCCAGTGATGTTACAGAAAAAAACGTCACTGATATTACGTTGCCTGATAACAGAGACCCGTCCCCCGGCGACATGCCCCGTCAGTCCGGACAGCTCCTCCGGCGGATCAAAAATGCGGATCACGGTCCTGCACCTGTCATTTCAACGGCTTATTCCCGGTTCTGACTGCCATTGTGCCGTCAGCTGGCGTATACTTTTCCCTCCGACTGCTTAGATAATCGCCCTCTGCTTATGATCTCCTGGAAGAAGAACCTGTTTTCCCTCTGGCTGGGATGTTTTATTACAGGTTTAGGTACTAGCCAGATTCTGCCTTTTTTGCCGCTCTATATTTCACAACTCGGCCACTACAGCACGGCTGATCTCACCCTGTGGTCGGGCCTGACCTTCAGTATTACGTTCCTGGTCTCAGCGATAGTGTCGCCGATGTGGGGACGACTGGCCGACAGTAAGGGCCGCAAGTTAATGCTGATCCGTGCCGCTATCGGCATGGCTATCGCCATTTTCTTTCAGGGCCTGGTGACCCATGTCTGGCAGCTTTTTTTATGGCGCGGCATTATGGGGCTGGCCTCCGGCTATATTCCTAATGCGATGGCACTGGTGGCCTCACAGGCACCGAAAGGCAGAAGTGGCTGGGCGCTAAGCATTCTTTCTACCGCACAGATCAGCGGGTTTCTCGGCGGGCCGTTGCTCGGTGGTTACCTGGCAGATACCATTGGCCTGCGTCCTGTGTTCCAGGTCACCACCGGTTTGCTGGTGATTGCCACGCTGGTTACGTTTTTTCTGATCAAAGAAGAACCTCAGCCCGCACGGCAGAAGAATACGGTCAGTAAGCCCCCTTCTGTCTGGCAGACCGTTCCTTCCGCCAGCGTGATACTGAGCCTGCTGTTTTGCACGTTATCGGTTCAGTTATGTAACGGTTCGGTCAACCCTATCCTGTTTCTCTATGTGCAGCACCTCTCCCCGGACAGCCATAATATTGCTTTTATCAGCGGGTTTATCGCGGCGCTGCCGGGAATGTCGGCCCTGATCTCCGCCCCCGTCTGGGGCCGGATGAGCGATACGCTGGGACCGCACCGGATTATTTCTGTCGCCTTCATCATGTTTATCCTGCTGCTGACGCTAATGTCTCTGGTCAGCAGTGTGACGCAGTTTTCTCTGCTGCGTTTTTTATTGGGTTTTGCTGACGGAGCCATGTTCCCTGCTATCCAGTCACTGCTATTGCGCCACTCTTCAGCCAACGTGTCCGGGCGGGTCTTTGGTTACAATCAGTCTTTTATGAACCTGGGAAATGTCACCGGCCCGCTGCTGGGTGCCGTAACGTCCGCGGCTCTGGGGATGCGCTGGGTCTTTCTGGCTTCGGCTGTAGTGATCCTGCTGAACCTGATTTACCTGAGCCTGACCTTCCGGCGCGCTGGCCGGGCCGGGACATTGAAAGAAGCCGAATAAGCGTCGTGCGGCTGGCCGGACGAGTGACCGTCAGCCGGCACGGCAGTACGCGACGCGAAAGAAAAGATTAGCCGGCTGGCCGGGTCTCCGGGCCAGCAGTGCCCCTGCGGAACGCAGATCAGGTCAGTTTGAAATGCCGATCCGGGAGTAAAGCCGGAGGTAAAGGTGACAGGTCGTTCATTTCCAGCATATGCCGTTCAATGGTCAGACAAATGGCATCCAGCGGTAACTGATTAGATGCCGTGCCGAAAGGCCGTTCCAGTTCTTCTGCCAGCGACTCCAGCGAAAGAAAGGTATAGGAGATAAAGGCTGACACCAGAATGGTCATATAATGCAGTTCTGTCACCAGCGAGAACGGTAACAGGGTACAGAAAAGATAGACAGTGCGGTGCAGGATCAGCGTATAGGCAAAGGGGATGGGCGTATTATCCAGCCGCTCACATCCCCCGAGAATGGTCTCGAGTTTACGCAACGGCTTATCCAGTTCAGTAAACAGAATATCCGACAGTTTTCCCTCACGGCGCATCTGCCCGAGCGACTCCCCCAGACATAACAACACGCGGTTGGCGCGGAAAGGACTGTTGATCACCTGCTGAAAAACCGCTTCCGGCAGCAGGCGCTGCAAATCCGCACGGGCGTCACTGCCCCTGAGCTGATGTTTCAGCGCATACGCATAGGCCGACAATAATTCAGAGAATCTTATCAATTCCGGCGCGTTGGCCGGTAACACGGAATGAAGCTGACGTAGCAAAATACGGCTATTAATCAGCAGTGTTCCCCAGAGTAAACGAGCTTCCAGAAAGCGCGCATAACTCGCATTGTTGCGAAAGCCCAGGAAAATCGCAATGGCAATGCCCAGCAGACTGAACGGCGCTGTGGTCAGCCGAACGTTCATACTCTCGTACCAGGGCAGGCTCAGTAAGGCCAGCAGGGACATCAATACATTCAGGCTCAGGCGAAAGGATATTTTTGATAGAACTGATCCATGCCAGTCAAATAAGCGGATAAACCAGTGCTGAGGTTTTCGGATAATCATGCGTCTGTCGGCTGTCGTTGGCGGTCTGCCGATTATACAATAATTCTCAAGTCTGACCTCAGAAATTGCTGTCAGTCGCCCCCTATCTCCGCCTCCGCAATATCGTAGTATTTAATCACCTGCTGTTACATTCAGGCAGTCCGGTATTACATATGTTAAATATTTGCCTGCCTCACCATTTTTCATCGCGTAAAATTACCACTTATAATCAATGACTTGTCAGTTCATTCACATTTAACAAACACTTTTAATTCTATATAATTACACAATTCTATTCACATTTAGTCACATTTAGCGTTACACTTCGGCCAGTTTTCCCAATGACCAGGCGTATTATGATGTATTCAAAGAAAATTGCTTTCAGTCTTACCCTGTTATCCGTGACAACTTTCAGCCAAAGTGTGGCCGCGGCTACCGAAAAAACCGATGTCCTGCTGATCGGTGGCGGCATCATGAGTGCTTCGCTGGGGACCTGGCTGCATGAACTGCAACCGGATTGGCAGCAGATCATGGTGGAACGGCTGGACGGTGTGGCCGAAGAATCGTCGAACGGCTGGAATAATGCCGGTACCGGCCATTCTGCGAATATGGAGCTGAACTATACGCCGCAACGTGCCGACGGTAGCATCGATATCAGTAAGGCACTGGAGATCAATGAATCGTTTATGATTTCCAGACAGTACTGGTCTTCCCTGGTCAGACAAGGAGTACTGAATAACCCGCACTCCTTTATTAACTCTACCCCGCATATGAGCTTTGTCTGGGGTGAGGCAAACGTCGATTACCTGCACAAACGCTATGAAGCCCTGCAGACCAGTACCCTGTTCCAGGGGATGAAATACTCCACTGACCAGAATCAGATCCGTCAGTGGGCACCGCTGATCATTGATGGCCGTGACCCTGCACAAAAAGTGGCCGCCACCTGGACCCCGCTGGGGACCGATGTCAACTACGGTGAAATCACCCGTCAGCTGGTTGACAGCCTGAAACAACAGCCAAACTTCAGCCTGGAACTCTCTACCGAAGTGACAGGATTCTCACGCAACGCGGATAACTCCTGGCATGTAACCGTCAACGACCGTAAAACCAATACGACCCATGATATTGATGCCCGCTATGTCTTTATCGGTGCCGGGGGTGCCTCACTGAAGTTACTGCAGGAGACCAACATTCCGGAGGCGGAAAACTATGGCGGATTTCCGGTCGGCGGCTCTTTCCTGGTGACAGAAAACCCGGCCATTACCGAACACCATCCGGTGAAAGTCTATGGCCAGGCCTCGGTCGGTGCGCCACCGATGTCCGTACCGCATCTGGATGCCCGTAATCTGGACGGTAAAAAAGTGGTACTGTTCGGCCCCTTTGCGACTTTCTCGACTAAATATCTGAAGAACGGTTCGCTGTTTGATTTGCTGAATGCCACCACTACTCATAATTTCATGCCGATGGCCCATGTGGGTATTGATAACTTTGATCTGGTGAAATATCTGATAGGCCAGGTGATGCTGTCTGATGAAGACCGTTTTGCCGCGCTGAAGGAATACTACCCGGACGCGAAACCATCAGACTGGCATCTGTGGCAGGCCGGACAGAGGGTACAGATAGTCAAGAAAGACGCCAGCAAAGGCGGCGTGCTGAAGCTGGGCACTGAGATTGTGACCGACCAGCAGAAAACGCTGGCGGCACTGCTGGGTGCCTCCCCGGGTGCCTCGACAGCAGCGCCGATCACCTTAAATGTGATCGAAAAACTGTTCAGCGAGCAGGTTAAAACCCCGGAATGGCAGCAGAAAATCCGCACAATTGTGCCAAGCTATGGCCGTAAGCTGAACGGTGATGTGGCGCTGACTCAGCAGGTGTGGGATGAAACGGCTCAGACGTTACAACTGACCAAACCCCCGGTGATCAGTGCACCGGCCACCGCGCAGGCAGCGACCCCGGCGGAACACACGGCCAGTCCGCAACACGATATGGCACTGTAACGGGATCACTGGACCGCTGGTCAGCGGCGCAGTAGCCGTAATTAACGGATTTCCAGCGGGGTTTCCCGCTGTGGCGCAGGGAAGCGCCTTTCCAGTAACTGAAGATCATTGTCGGTTAACTCCCCCGTTAAGGCTGCAGCATTGATGGCGGTATGTTCAACACTGCCGGACTCAGGGATCACCAGCATATTTCCCTGCCGGATAGCCCAACGCAGCAAAATATCTGCGCTCCCCGTCTGATAATGATCCGCCAGCGCCCGCACGACCGGGTCGTCCAGTAATTCACTGCCATGCCCGCCGAGCGGCGAATACCCCATCAGGGTGACCCCGTGTTCTTCACACCACGGCAGTAAGGAATATTCGACCCCACGGGCCGCCGGGTTATAAAAAATCTGATTCACCGCACACTGATCCCCGCCCGGCGTCTGCCAGAGCTGCTGCATAGCACGGGTATCGAAGTTGGATACCCCCCAGGCCCCGATTTTTCCCTGCGCTTTAAGCCACCCGAACCCTTCGATAATCTCATCCAGCGGATGTTCCGATGACCAGTGCAACAGGTATAAATCAAGATACTCTGTCTGCAGGCGGCGCAGGGAATCCTCGCAGGCCTTCTGCATTGCACCTCGGGAGGCATTCCACGGATAAACTTTAGAGACCAGCCATGCCTGCTCGCGGATCCCCCTGAGGGCTTCGCCTATCAGGGTTTCCGACTCACCCTCGCCGTACATTTCGGCGGTATCGATAACCCTGATCCCCTGAGATAGCCCGAAACGCAGTGCGTCGGCTTCCTGCTGACGGGCATGCCGCCCCTGCCCCAGACGCCAGCTCCCCATACCGATGGCAGGAAGCTGCTGACCGCAAAGATCCACTGTATGCATAACTATCCTCCGGACACCGGAAGGCGTTCCGGTTGTTTTTTATTTTCCAGTAACTTCTGTTTTTTACCCAGCCACAGGCTGTTGATCAACCACAGCAAAGAGAGCGGGATTGCCAGCCAGGCGATCAGGCTGCCGCTCAGACCGACCGCATTCATTGCCGTCCAGCTCCAGGCGCCCGCCTGATCACCGGCCCGGTAAACGACGGTATCAGTGACATTTTTCGCTTTATATTTTTGCTCCCGTGAAAGCACGGTAAACAACACTTCGCGCGCCGGGCGCGCAAAGGCAAAGTTTCCTGCCCGACGGAGCACCGCAAAAATAAACAGGCCCGCCAGTGTCGGCCATACACTTAACATCAGAAATCCGGCCAGGGTGACTAACGGCAGGATAGCCAGGACACGCCGGGTACCGTAGCGACTGAGCAGGCGTCCGGTGATCAGTAACTGGCTGAGCAATGTAAGAATATTGACAGACAGGTCACTGGCCGCAAAAAAGGTGGTACGGCTCTCATCACTTTTGAAAATCTGATGCACCAGGTCCGCCTGCCGGAAATAGACGAAGGTGGAGGTCACCGAAAACAGCAACATATACAGACAGATATTCAGCAGATACCCGGAGCGGGCAATGGCCAATATCCCGTCAAAAATGCCGCCCTTCACCGGGCCGTCATCCGCCTGAGCCGGTACAGTATCGTGATCTTCTGTGTCAGACAGCGGATTTTTCCGCACCTGTGTATTCAACTGACGGACACAGAAAACAGCGACTTCAAGTAACACGGCTGAGAGCAAAAAGAGTCCGCTCATATTCAGCCAGCGTACCAGCACAGTCGTCAGCAGCGAACCTATTACTGCCCCCAGCGTTGCCCCCGCCGCCATCAGCGAAAATAACCGGCTGGCGCGCTCACGGCTGAAAATATCTGCCACCAGCGACCAGAAAACCGACACGACATAGAGATTAAAGACAGAGACCCAGACAAAAAACACTCGCCCCAGCCAGCGATGATCGCCGCGGGGCAGAAAAAACATCAGCGCGGCAAAAATAAGCAGGTGAATGATAAAGAAACGGTAGACCCAGGGAATAAAACGCCGTCGCGGCAGACGGGAAGATAACGCAGAGAACGGCAGTGTCAGCAGGATCATCACAATCAGGGTCGCCGCGAACAGCCATTGCAGATTATTCACGCCCCCGTCAATACCGAGCGTATCCCGTATCGGGCGGATAACATAATACGCCGATAACACACAGAAAATGTACAGCATACTCCAGAGCAGCAGGGAGACTTCTTCTCTGCGCACGCCTGCGGTATGCATCAGTTTACGAATTAGCGGATGGATGGCACCTGCCGACCCTTGCGGTTGATGTTGCATGCATTCTCCTGATCACAGTGAATGATGCACTCAGCCATGCAGAAAGCATTCTCCATGACTCAATGCGCGCCTGAGTCTACAGGTATAGCGTCAAACCGGCGGAAATTCCAATTCCCGGCCGGGAAACTGGCTCACGGGAGTTGCGGCCGGAACAGGTCAAACCGCTGTTCGTCGCTGATCCCGTAATAGGCAGAAGGTCCGCCGGCACGCAACACCGGCTGTGCCTGACTGGTCTGATAGACTCCGTCTGTCAGTAAACGCGGATCGATATGTACCCGCACCACTTCACCAAGCACCAGCCAGCTGTCCAGTTCACGGCCATCTGCATCCTGGAGCCGGAGACATTGCGTCAGACGGCATTCGAAATGAACCGGGCTCTCCGCGACACGGCAGGCCGCAACCTCGACCGCGGGCAGCATTTTCAGCCCGGCATAGGTAAATTCATCACCGTCCGGCGGTAGCGCGGCCGAACTGGCATTCATCGCTTCGGCCAATGGCCGAGTGACCAGATTCCAGACAAATTCCCCGGTACGACTGATATTGGCCACGCTGTCTTTCCAGCCGCTGCTGGCAAAGCCAATCACCGGTGGCGTGTAATTGAAACAGTTAAAAAAACTGTACGGTGCAAGGTTATGGTTCCCCTGCCCGTCATGGGAACTTATCCAGCCAATAGGACGCGGACCAATAATCGCATTTAATGGATCATGTGGCAGACCGTGCCCCTCCCGGGGCTGGTAGGAATAATGTTCGTTTGTCATAGGCTTCCCCTGATTAACCCTGAACAGTCGGGGCAACGGAGCGCCAGAGCTTTCCGTGACCCGACCCGGATTCAGGCATTCTCTGTGATTTCACTTTGTGACAGTTGCTGACGACGGCGTAACTGCGGGAACATTACCATCCACAGTCCAACCACCACCAGTGTCCCCACTCCGCCAATCACCGACGCCGGCACGGCCCCGATAGCACTGGCCAGTACGCCGGTTTCAAACTCTCCCAGCTGATTAGAGGTATTGATAAAGATTGAGTTCACCGCATTGACCCGTCCACGCATCTCGTCCGGGGTATCCAGTTGAACCATCGCCCCGCGGATCACCATGCTGACCATATCAAAACCGCCCAGCGCCACCAATGCCAGCAGCGACAGGACCACATTATGGGATAACGCGAAGATGACAGTCGCTACCCCGAATCCGGCGACACAACCAAACATAATCAGACCGGTATGGCGGTGGAAGCTGTTACGGCTGATCCAGATCCCGGTGATCAGTGCCCCGACAGAAGGTGCTGCACGCAGCGCTCCTAACCCCCATGCGCCTGTGTGCAGAACGTCATGGGCAAAAATGGGCAGTAATGCGGTGACACCGCCCAGCAGTACCGCGAATAAATCCAGCGAAATGACCCCGAGAACATCTTTGCGTTTAACAATAAAATCCAGCCCGGCGAACAGGTTACGGAGGGTCATGGGTAACGGTTTTACCGGTTCACGCTGGTATTTCAGCCGCATCATCACCAGTAACGATATCAGATAACAGACCGCGGCCGTTCCGTAGGCCAGTGCCGGTGAGACCACATACAACAGTCCCCCTGCCATCGGCCCGGCAATCACCATCGCCTCGCGAAAGACCTGATTGGTTGCCATCCCTTTTGACAGCAACCCGGCGGGTAACAGTGCCGGTAACAGCGATGTCATCGACGGACCTTCAAATGCCCGGGCCAGTGAAAAGATAAAGACCAGCGACAGCAATAACACGGCACTGCCGGGCATCAGAAACGACATCAGGATCAGCCCGAGGGCAGCCAGAAGTTCGACACTCTGCCCCCCGAGGATTAGCGATTTGCGGTTGTACTGATCCGCAAGATGTCCGGCAGGCAATGCCAGCAGCACTGAGGGGACAAATTGCATCAGCCCTATCATTCCCAGCATAAATGCACTGTGCGTCATCGAATAAAGCTGCCAGCTGACGGCGAGTGAGATTATCTGAAAACTCAGGGAGGAACAGGTTTGTGCCGTCACATAGGCACGAAAACCTGTGTGATGGAAAATGCGCGATGAAGGCTCCCCGGAAGAAGAGTCCATAAGTAAGCTCCGGAAAAATAAGTGGCGTTATTATCAGCCCGCCAGCATAGCTGATTACGCCGGGCAAGCCAATGCGGTAAACACCCGCGACCGGAGAGCCTTTCCCTCCTTAACCCCCGGCAAACACGGCTTTTTTCTGTTGTGCGGGATCCTCCCGGCGTAATGATAAATATCAACTATGCTTATCGGGTGCGTAATTAAACCCTGTTGTTGTCAAGGAGAAAGGCATGAGCAATGATAATAAACCAAAAATAACCACCACTGACGCCGGCATACCGGTCGCCAGTGACGAGCACTCACTTTCTGTCGGCCCGGATGGCCCGCTGGTTCTCCATGATCATTACCTCATCGAACAGATGGCGAATTTCAACCGTGAAAGGATCCCGGAACGGCAACCGCACGCCAAAGGGAGCGGTGCATTTGGCCATTTTGAAGTGACTGAAGATGTCAGCCGCTTTACCCGCGCCGCCCTTTTCCAGCCGGGAGTGAAAACCGACGTATTAATGCGCTTCTCGACCGTCGCCGGTGAACGCGGCAGCCCGGATACCTGGCGTGATCCGCGCGGTTTCGCCATGAAATTTTACACTAGCGAGGGAAACTATGACCTGGTCGGGAATAACACGCCGGTTTTCTTTATTCGTGACCCGATGAAATTCCAGCATTTTATCCGCTCCCAGAAACGCCGTGCGGATAACAACCTGCGTGATAATGATATGCAGTGGGATTTCTGGACGCTTTCCCCGGAATCTGCACATCAGGTTGCCTGGCTGATGGGGGATCGTGGGATCCCGAAAAGCTGGCGACACATGAACGGATACTCCAGCCACACTTATATGTGGATAAACGCTGAAGGCGAGAAGTTCTGGGTTAAATATCACTTCAAAACCGATCAGGGCGTTGAATGCCTGACTCAGGAGGAAGCGGATAAACAAGCCGGTGCAGACGGCGATTTCCACGTCCGGGATTTGTACAACGCCATTGATAACGGTGAGTTCCCGCAGTGGACGCTGTATATGCAGGTTATGCCGTTCGCTGACGCGGAAAACTATCGTTTCAACCCGTTCGACCTGACCAAAGTCTGGCCACACAGCGACTACCCGCTGATCAAAGTGGGCAAACTCACCCTGAATAAAAACCCGACAGATAACCATGCACAGATAGAACAGGCCGCATTTGAGCCAAATAACCTGGTGCCGGGGATCGGTCTGAGCCCGGATAAAATGCTGTTGGGCCGTATTTTCGCCTACGCGGATGCGCACCGCGCGCGTCTGGGGGTAAATTATAAGCAAATTCCGGTCAATGCCCCGCATTCGCCGGTGAACAGCTACAGTAAAGACGGCGCAATGCGAATGGATCCGGTCAGCGACCCGGTTTACGCCCCTAACTCGAAAGGAGGCCCGAAAGCCGACGGCGATCGTTATCCGACCGACTCCTCATGGGAGACTCAGGGCGCGCTGGTACGACAGCCTTACTCATTACATGCAGAAGATGATGACTTCGGTCAGGCCAGTACACTGGTGACTCAGGTTATGGATGATGCCGCCCGTGACCGTCTGGTGAACAATGTCACCGGACACCTGTTAAACGGCGTCCGGGAGCCGGTGCTGTCCAGGGTGTTCGATTACTGGCGGAAGATCGATCAGAATATCGGTGACCGTATTGCCAACAGTGTGGCTGCCGCTCAGCAGAAATCGTAATATCCCGCATGTCCGGCGGCTATGTCGCCGGATTTTCAGGAATTTCCAGCAAACGAATGCCGAACTGATCAATTTCTGCCGAATGTTCACCGGCACAGATCCACTCTTCCAGTCGCTCTGCCAGTGCCGTCGCCGGCAATTGCGTTTTACCTTTCATTGCACATTCCCAGATGACCAGTACCTTCCAGCCCTGACGCTGCAGTGCCTGCAGGTTTTCTTTGTCCCGTTGCAAATTACGACCGATTTTCGCCAGCCAGAAATCCGTTCGGGTGGCCGGCGGTTTAAACAGGTGACAATGATGATGGTGCCAGAAACAACCGTGAGTAAAAATGACCTTTCGCGCCGTCTCCAGGACAAAATCAGGGCGGCCCGGCAGATCTCTGGCTTGCTGCCGTACTTCCAGCCCCAGGTCTGTCAGTAACTGCTGTAACTGCTTTTCAATGCCGGTATTACAGTGACGGATAGCCCGCATGTTTTTGCTGCGGGTCTCGCGGTTATGCACATCAGCCATCTTCACTCCTCTGTTGACGGCAAACTGCCGGTGCAGGCCGTTGATCACAGTGAACTGTTCACGATCCCTGATGACTAACTGACATCAGCTTAAGGTTTCCTTAATACTTCCCCCGCACAATAACCGCGGTGTGCGGGCCACTGTAATAACATTATTACCGGCCGGTCAGCGTCAATGACCGGATAAACGCGGGGTGTAAAGACGCAGAAGCTTTCCCGCAGGACAGACGTGATAGGCTGATATTCCAGTGCTTCCCGGCAGACGGAGGCTTCAGCATATCCGTACACCACACAGCAACATGGTTAATAACAACACAAGATGTGCAGGAGAGCCAGCCCCGGGCACTGCAGGGTCGGTTTGGCAGGAGATCTCCTCCCCCCGCCCTGCCGTACCGGATTGCCTTCTGCCGGAGCCACGGATGAAAATACTGATTGTCGAAGACGATACCTTGCTCCTTGAGGGACTGATGCAGGCCATGCAACAGGAAGGCTATACCTGTGATGGTGTCAGCAGTGCCCGGATGGCGGATAACAGTCTTAAAACCTCGCAATACAGCCTGATGATCCTCGACCTCGGATTACCGGATGAAGACGGTTTACAACTGTTGTTACGCCTGCGCCGTGAAAAAATGGCCTTGCCGGTACTGATCCTGACGGCACGCGATACCCTGAGCGACAGGATCACCGGACTTGACAGTGGTGCCGATGACTACCTGATTAAACCTTTTGCGCTGGAAGAACTGACTGCACGTATCCGTGCGCTGATCCGCAGGCACAATAACCAGAGCGATAATCGTCTGATCGTTAATGACCTGGTGCTGGATGTCACCTATCGCCAGGTATTCCGGGAAGGCAAACGCCTGGAACTGACCCCGAAGGAATACGCGTTACTGGCCCGGTTAATGATGAAGGCCGGTATGCCGGTGCATCGTGAGATCCTGTATAACGATATTTATAGCTGGGACAGCGAGCCTGCCACCAATACCCTGGAGGTACATATCCATAACCTGCGCAAGAAGATCGGCCGGGCATCTATACGGACATTGCGCGGCTTCGGATATGTGCTGATTAAGAAAAAAAACTGTTCTGAGGAGTCACTATCCTGAACCTGTCCCCTAAAACGACCACGTTACGTCGCCGGTTGCTGATCACCGTGGGCTCTATTCTGCTATTCTGCCAGGCCATCAGCGTGCTGTGGCTATGGCATGAAAGTAAAGAACAGATAGATCTGCTGGTAGAAGGCGTATTGAGCCACCGTAACGAACAATGGCATGTGGATAAAGAAATCCATGAAGCACTTGCCAGTCTGGCTATTCCAAGCTTTGTGATGATTTGTCTGGCGCTGGTGCTCTGCTGGCAAGCGGTGCGGCGGGTCACCCAGCCCCTGTCTGATCTCTGCCTGCAACTGGAGAAACGCTCGGGCTTTTCTGCCGAACCCATCGAATTTCAAAGCAGGATCACCGAAATTGACGCCGTCACGCATGCGATTAATGATATGGTCGCCCGCCTGACCGATACCCTGAACCGGGAACGGTTATTTACCGCGGATGTGGCCCATGAACTACGCACCCCCCTGGCCGGGTTACGTCTCCACCTGGAACTGATGGCCCGCCAGCACCACCTGGATATGTCTTCCCTGATCCTGCGTCTGGATCAGATGACCAATAGTGTTTCTCAGTTATTACAGCTGGCGCGGATCAGCCAGTCCTTTACGGAAGGCAATTACCAGCCGGTATTATTGAGAAAAACCGTGATTTTTCCGCTACGGGACAGTCTGCTGACCATGATTAAATTGCGCCACCAGCAATTGATCCTGCCGGAGGCTGAACATGATTTTAGCGTACAGGGAGACCCGACGCTGCTGCAATTGATTGTGCGTAATCTGACAGAGAATGCTCATCGTTATAGCCCGGAACACAGCACCCTGCGCATCAGTCTGCATCCTGTGGTCACAGAAGAAGGTCGGCCGGGCATTGAACTTTCAGTGGAAGATGAAGGGCCTGGCATTGATGAAACCCGTGCCAGTGAACTGAGCCGGGCATTTGTACGGATGGATAGCCGCTACGGTGGCAGTGGCCTTGGGCTGAGTATTGTCAGCAGGATCTGCCAGCTGCATCATGCCCGTTTTACCCTCACTAACCGGACGGATCGCCAGGGTTGCCGGGCCTCGGTCATTTATCCGCTAGCGGACGAAACCCTTTAAAAACTGGTAAACCAGACCAGCAGAAAAATCACAACTGTACTCAGACTGAGTAAAGCAGCACTGAGTTCACTTCCGGAAAAGGTCGCTTTATTCTCCATCATTACTCTCCTGTCAGGGGGTGTCAGCAGAGTATTTCAGGTAATGATTAAATTAATATTAAGCCGGTGAGAAAATCACCGGCGACGATCCTGCCTGCTGCAAAATAAAAGCATACGATACGGTCAGGCCTGAGGAACGCTGAATTCTGCTTTCGCTTTTTGTAACTGAGCCGTGAACTCCTGCGAGGTGTGCAGCGTTGCCACGACCGCGGACCCCACCAGCCGTGCCGCATCCACATCACTTTGCCAGTGATAGCCGCAAATCACCCGGCTTTGACCGAGTTCATATCCCCGTTTCAGGATCTCATTCTGTCGCGCAGGATTAACTTCGGCCAGTACCAGAGCCGTGGCCCAGCCAATGGCGGTGTGTCCGGAAGGATAAGAACCATTAGAGGAAAGTTCTGCTTGCTGGCGGGTGTTACAGGTAGCCACCTTATAAAAAGCAAACGGGCGAATACGCATATAGTGTTGCTTTGCCGATCGGGTGGCCAGATCACCGGCATCTTCGATCATATTAGTCAGTAGCTTGTAGAGTTGCGGGGTGGTTGCGGCACTGATCTCGTGGCCAAATGCCCCGGAGAACGCACTGGCTACCCCGCCACTGCTGAGATTTGCATCGTCGGCCGCCAGTTTACCGCGGGGGGTGTCGCGTAATAGCCGGCCCTGTTCATACATCGCCTGATCGTTGAGAAAAGTAAGACTGCCAGGCGCAGGCGGAGGGGGCAGTAAGGCCAGACTATCAATGGCCTGGCTGTTAGTCAGATAGTAGAGCTCAGGCCGGGTGGTCGCATCATTACCGGCGGGGATGGCGGCATATCCGGTCCCGCTCAACAGCCATGCAGAGATCATAAATACTGACAGTTTTTTGACCATAATAAACATCCTGTAAAAAAACGGTGAGAGGCACCGACGTTACCACGTCACATTGCACTTAACTCCGGTACCGGTCACAGTTCAGGCTTTGCCCGCAGGTCCGGACGGACAGAGACTCGCGGGGGGTTAATCAGGTGCGAGCTGTTCACTGTCCATCGCCATCAGAGCGTTTTTCTCTGCGTAGGAATTCCTCCGGAAAAACCGGACGTTAGCGATGATTTTCCCGGGAAAGCATTTGCGCAATGCCTATGAAACATTTATTGTTCCTGCGTCTGACGAACCGCGCGGACATTATTACTCTTCAGTCAGGTTTGTTTTTCACCAATGTCGTGCAGTAACGTCGGGAATTTATGGACTTTTTTTTACACTTTATCGACCTTTTCGGGACCTTTGTCTTTGCCCTGAGTGGCGCTATTGTCGGCGTCAGACATCGTTTTGACTTATTCGGCGTTTTTGCATTAGCGAGTGTCACTGCCATCGGTGGCGGCTGTATCAGGGATATTTGTCTCGGCGCGACTCCCCCGCCCGGGCTTGTTAATATCGAGTACTTTTTCTGTATCATTCTGGCGATCGCCTCCCTCTCCTTCTTTCAGAAACTGGTGTTCTCGTTTGAGAAACCGTCCCTGTTTTTCGATGCGCTCGGTCTGGGTTTTTTCGCGGCATTTGGCGCGAATAAGACCTGGCTTTACACACACAGTGTGCAGCTTTCCATTTTGTTAGGCTGTGTCAGTGCCGTGGGCGGTGGGTGCCTGCGGGATATTCTGGTCGGCAAGACACCGGTGATCTTTACTAAAGAGATTTATGCCAGTGCGGCAATGATTGGGGCTGCGATTGAACTGCTGGGTTCGGCTAATATCATCCCGGAACGCTACAGTATTTTGCTGTCGATTTTTGTCTGTACCCTGATCCGGATGGTGTCGCTGAAATACAATATCACGCTGAAAACTATCGCGAATAAATATTTCTGAACGTTAGTTAATGTCATATTTAACCCTAAATGCGGCGGGTCCCTTTCGGGCTGGTTGTCGCTTTATCCGGGTGTTACTGTAACGACCTCTGAAATTAAGATAATTATTGAATACTGACTGTTTTATCTGAGGCGATTATTATGTCTATTGTTGAAGTTGTTAAACAACGTTTTACTACCAAAGCCTACGATGCTTCCCGCAAGATTACTGCACAGCAGGAGCAGGAGTTACTGGATATCCTGCGTTACAGTCCGTCATCCCTGAACCTGCAGCCATGGCATTTCTTTGCCATCACCAGCGATGAAGGCAAAGAGACTATCCTTCCGGGTATCCGTGATTTTAACGCGGCAAAAGTCCGTGATTCAGCGATGGTTGTTGTTTTCACCAGCAAAGATACCCTGGATGATGCACAGTTCAGCAAGGTGCAGCAGCAGGAAGATCTGGACGGTCGCTTTAAAGATGAAGAGACTAAAAACGCCAACGATAAGGGACGCCGTAATTATATCGCTGCCTATGGTGGCTCAGATGAAGACCTTCGCTACTGGATGGAGCGCCAGACTTATATCTCTCTGGGCTTCCTGCTGCTGGGGGCCGCGGCGATGGGGCTGAATGCCACTCCTATTGAAGGTATTGATCCGGTGCTGCTGGATGAACGCCTGGGACTTAAAGAGAAAGGGCTACACAGTCTGGCCGTCGTCGCTATCGGCCATAACAGCGAGAAAGATTTTAATGCATCGCTGCCAAAATCACGTTTAAGTGAAGAGACTGTGATCACCCGCCTGTGATCTGATAGTCTGCCGCTCCCTGCCCGGCAGGGGCGGCTTGACTACCAGGTCTCCGCACACACAATCCCGGAGTGTTGCCTTGCGGCCTTATTTCCCGGGACCACCACTGAACCTGCATCTTCTGTTGTCATCCTTCCACCGTCACTGCTTTCTGTCATGGCTGCTGATGCACTGCGTGACCCGCCCCGTCTTTAGCAGGGATGGTCCATTGTTGCCGATTTTTCCCGTTCGCGGTTGTCTCTGATATGCCGTTCTGAGCGAGCCTGCCCCCTCAATGTTAACGATTTGTTTAACACAGACAGATAAACAGCATAAAATGTTGTTTCTTTGCATAAACCCTGATGATCCCCTGAGCGTAATAAGTTTTTTTTATTTTGCCTCTTTCCAGTCGGTGAAAAACGCGCTTTTATATAGTCATGAGCCGGCAGGTTATCGCACTGCACATCGCAAAAAACATAGTGTCCGGGGTATCCGACCCGTCTCACCTCAATCCGGCTGTGGGCTTGAAACAGAATGAAAAATAAAGGCAGAAAGGATAGATGAATAACCGTCAGGAGCTGACCCGCAAGCTGCACGAAATCGCGGGAGAAAAACAGGTTTTACTGAGTGAAGACGATAAGGCCTTTTACACCAAAGGATTCCGCGTCGGTCAGGGTGAAGCACTGGCCGTGGTACTGCCACAGACGCTGTTACAGCTCTGGCAATTGTTAGAAGTTTGTGTTGCCGAAGATGTTATCATTCTGATGCAGGCCTCCAATACCGGCGTCACCGGAGGTTCAACCCCGGACGGTAATGATTACGACCGCGATATTGTCATTATCAGCACCCGTTTACTGACCGGGGTTCAGGTCATTGATGATCACCAACAGGTTATCGCTTTTCCGGGCACGACCCTCACCGAGCTTGAAGACACCCTGAAGCCTCTGCAGCGTGAACCCCATTCGGTGATCGGTTCCTCCTGTATCGGCGCGTCTGTCATTGGCGGGTTATGTAATAACTCCGGGGGCTCGCTGATCCGTCGTGGTCCGGCATTTACAGAAAAATCGCTGTTTGCCCGCATTACTGATGACGGACATCTTGAACTGGTTAACCATCTGGGTATTGAGCTGGGCGATACTCCGGAGAGGATCATTAATGCGCTGGAGACACGCGAATACACGACCGGCGATGCTGCCGACTGGCAGGGTAAAATCTGGGCAGATGATTATTCTGAACAACTGCGCGATACTCATGCGGCATCACCGGCCAGATTCAACGGCGATAAACGTTATCTGTATGACAGTGCGGGATGTGCCGGAAAAGTGGTCGTCTTTGCCGCACGTTTGCCGACGTTTGCCGCCAGCGAAGCTACCCGTACCTTCTATATCGGCAGCAATGATGAAAGCGAACTGATCGGTTTACGCCGTTTTCTGCTGGAAAAAATGGATGAACTGCCCTTACAGGCGGAATATATTCACGCCGGTGCGTTTGACCTGACATTGCGTTACGCAAAACATATGTATCTGGCCATCCGTAAGCTGGGGCCGCAGGCCATTCCCGGTTTAATGGCCAACAAAGCGCGCTGGGATGTGCGGATCAGACATGCCCGTTTTCTGCCGCATAATTTTACCGATAAGCTGATCCAGGGCTTTAATCAGATAACCCCCTCGTTTATCGCACCGCGGATCATGGATTACCGCCGGCGCTTTGTGCACCATCTGATGATTAAAATTGAAGCCCGTCAGGCTGAACAACTGACGGCATTGCTTGAGGAGTATTTCAGCCAGCGTCCGGGGGAATATTTCCTGTGCGATGACCGGGAAGCTGCCGATGCCTTTCTGATCCGTTTCGCGGTGGGCGGCTGTACCATCTCCTACTGTGACTACCTCGGCTATGATACCAACCAGCGATTAATTGCTTTTGACGTGGCTCTGCGCCGTAATGATGACCAGTGGCGGATCCATCTGCCACCTCATCTTGCGGCGCAGGTCCAGGCCGATTCCTGTTGCGGGCATTTCTTTTGCTTTGTGAACCACCAGGATTACGTCCTTAAAGCCGGGGTGGATGCGAAGAAATTCAAACAGGAGGTGATGGAGTATCTGGAACAGCGTGGTGCCCGCTATCCTGCGGAGCACAATGTCGGGCACCTGTATCAGGCGTCCTGTGAACATGAACAACACTGGCGTGAACTGGATCCGACCAATACCTGCAACCCGGGGATTGGGAAAACCAGCCGTAAAAAATTCTGGGGCAAGTAACTTCATCCGAAAGTTTGCCTGCGGCCGGAGATCACCGGCCGCAGCTCAGGATCTCCGCACGGGCCACGGCGTCTTCCAGCCACTGATGTAACTGTTGCAGTTGCCGGACAGAGACGCGGTCATGCAATGCCGGCCGGTGTCCCCCGGCCATCTGACTCTGTAATTCGCTGGCCATCGCGTCTGCCGGCAATACACTGGCGGGCGCTTCAGCCCGCAACCCGCCCCCCTCAGTCATTTGCATGATTTGTTCACGGACACGGCCGAAAAACTGACGGCACCATGCGGCCAGTTGTGCGCAATCATAGCGTGGCGATTGCAGTGCACAAAGGATCCCCTGACGATCCGCAAACGATTCAAAACGGCAGGAAACCACGTACCCTGCCGAGAGTTCTTCCCGCAACCATTGATAAAACGCAGGCTGATAAATGGCCCCCAACTGTCGTGCTGCCGCCAGCTCAGCAGGCAGTTCGCTGTCCAGAGGCAGGAAGAATAGTAAGGCATTATCCCCGTCCCTTTCCGGCAGGTGGTGCGCTTCCCCCTTCAGTGGCGGCAGGATTGACTGTTCCTGTTGTAACAGCAGCGTCTGTTGCAGAAAGTGACTGATCAGCGAAAAAAGCGCGTCATCCTGACAGCGGACAATACAGGACCAGACCGGGGTTGGTTGTGTTACGGCCAGTCGTTGCGGGAACTCTGCCAGTAAACGACGGATCAGAATTTCCTGCGTTGTATCTTCGGCCATGACGGACGCCGAAAGATCCGGCCAAAGCGAGCAAAGCAGCCGGATAAGTTCCGCAGCCTCACCGGCTGCCGGTAACATCATTCTGACCTGAGGCACGCCCTGGTAAAGTGCCACACTGGCCTCGCCTCCGGCATGCCTGACACGGCTTATCCAGGGGTGCAGACGGTATCTGAGCTGTGAGAGTTGCGCCCCGGTCAGGGTCATACCGCGTACAGGCCGAAGGATTATGCCCGCCTCTGCACCAGGTATTTCTGAACGATAGCAGAGCGGGCCGTCCGCCGGTCCCTGCAGAGAAGCCTCCGGCAGCGAACGTGCCTGTGCCGGACGGACGGTTTGCGGATAGAAAACAAAGTCCGGTGCCGGCTCAGGTGAAACGTCACTGATCTCCGGTGCCGGCGACCACCGGCACAGGAAGCCGCGGGCTGTCGTGACCTGCCCTCCCTCTGAAGGTTCAGTCTGCAATTCACACGGGGACGTGCTGAGCAATGCCTCTGCCAGTGCAGTAATATCTGCGGTATCTCCGGCCTCCCCGCTGGCAACCTTTCTGACCTGTTCCATCGGACTGAGACGCAGAAAATCCTGCCGGGCCAGCCGTACGTAATGCGCCTGTTGTTGCGGGCTGAGACAACACACCTGTGCCAGCCAGTGACGAAACAGACGGTTGAGGTCGCCTGCCGGATGTGGCGGACCCGCGGGCCGGGTCAGCCGGATCAGTAACCACAAATAGCCCGGGGCCGCACTGACCACTTCTGCGGCACTGTGATGACACAGCCCCAGCCTGCGCCCGGCATCAATAAAGGATCCTGGTGCCGCATCACTCAGCAGTGCCTGTAATAAGGGAACCGCCGCCAGCAGTCGGCTCTGCGGGTCGGCAAGCAGATAACTCAGACAGTGCTGCCCTTCACCGGCCACATGTAACACCACCGGGATCTGCCGCTCGTTCACCGGCACCGGGGCCCGGGCGGGGAATGGCAGCGTCCGGCAGGCGTTCAGCGGCAGGAGCCCGGACAATCCGGCCTGTGACAGGGCCTCTGTCAGGGCGGCGGACAAGTCTGTCAGGGACAGCGGCGCACGGATGATCAGGCAGAGATTGCCGGGAGAGTAATATTGCTGATGAAAAGTCAGTAACGCCTGACGCAGGGCGGGAAGGTCACCGTCCAGGCTCTGCCGGTTACCGGCCACAAAACGACGGAATGCCGGGGGCTGGCCGATACCGGTAGCCAGTAACGCATTGATCAGGGTCGGCGTATGGCGGCTCAGCATGCCATATTCCGCATCAATGACCGGAATTTCGCGCCGAATAGCGTCAGCAGAAAATTCCGGTGACAATGCCATATCCAGCAACCGGGCGAGACCGGCGCTCAGTTCGTCTGACCGGACATCAAAATAATAAAGCGTCCTGCAGGCTTCTGTAGTGGCATTCACACGGCCGTGGCGGGCTGCCACCCAGGGCATTAACCGCTGCGCGCCGGGAAAGCGCATCCCCCCCTGGAACAGTAAATGCTCCAGCAGATGCGCTAAGCCCGGCCAGCGGGCGGGTTCATGGTGACTGCCGGCATCCACCCGCAGGCAAACCGCCGAGGCAGACAGGTCAGCCACCGACTGTAGCTGAACCGCCATGCCGTTGCTGAGGTAATACAGGGACGAGGACTCACTCATCCGGTTACCCGCGGGAGGTGAAGATCACCTTCGAGTTTTTCTGATTTCGGAACTGCAGTTGTGCAATACGAATATCACTGCAATCGGCTTCACGCCGCGCCTGCAGGATTTTATCGTGATGAGCCGATTTACTGCACACCGGGTCCGCATTGTCTGCGTTGCCGGTCAGCATAAACGCCTGACAGCGACAGCCTCCGAAGTCTTTCTCTTTCTCATCGCAGGAGCGGCAGGGTTCCGGCATCCAGTCATAGCCCCGGTAGCGGTTAAAGCCAAAGGACTGATACCAGATGTGCTGCAAGCTGTTATCCAGCACCGACGGAAACTCTATCGGTAACTGACGGGCGCTGTGACAGGGTAACGCAGTACCGTCCGGCGTCACGTTCATAAAAATTGCGCCCCAGCCTCCCATGCACCCTTTCGGGCGTTCTTCATAGTAGTCCGGCGTCACAAATAACAGATTGGTCAGATTGCCGTCGGCCTGCATCTTCTCGCGATAACGCTTCACCACCGCTTCTGCCCGCGCAATCTGGTCACGGGTCGGTAATAACCCTTCCCTGTTCAGTTGGGCCCAGCCATAAAACTGGCAGGTGGCTAATTCAACATCATCGGCCTCCAGCTGAATACAAAGCTCAATGATGCGGTCGATCTGATCAATATTATGCCGGTGCAGAACAAAGTTAAGCACCATCGGATAGCCATGGGCTTTGATTGCTTTCGCCATTTCCAGTTTCTGATGGAAGGCTTTTTCCGAGCCCGCCAGTGCGGCATTCAGCGTTTCATCACTGGCCTGGAAACTGATCTGGATGTGGTCCAGTCCCGCTTCTGCAAAGGTATCCAGTTTTTTACGTGTCAGCCCGATACCGGAAGTGATCAGATTGGTGTAGAACCCCAGCTCACGTGCCCCGGCAATCAGTTCCGGCAGGTCTTTACGCACTAAAGGCTCCCCGCCGGAAAAACCGAGTTGTACACTGCCCATCTCGCGTGCCTGACGAAAAACGGTCAGCCACTGCTCTGTAGTCAGCTCAGACTGCTCTTTGGCAAAGTCGAGCGGGTTCGAGCAGTACGGGCATTGCAGCGGACACCGGTAGGTCAGCTCCGCCAGTAACCAGAGCGGCGCTTTAATCTCAGGATTAATTTGCGTCATGGAACATGATCCATTTCTGCTTACCGGCCGCCTGCAGGAAATCGACAACATCGTCATCCACTCCGCCGGCCTCCGGAAAGCGCTGATTCAGCAGGTCGATAATCTGTGCCACTGTCCGTTGACCATCCACCTGTTCCAGGATCATCGCCGCAGTTTCATTCAGTTTCGCCATGCCTTCCGGGTAAAGAATGACGTGACAATCCTGAGTGGCTTCCCATTGCATGCGATATCCGCGGCGGAACATCACCACCGATTGTTCAAAACTCATGGTTATACCAGTCGGGTTGTGTGCCAGACCGGCTGATCTGTCACGGTATGATAAGGAGGGCGTTGCAGACTGTAGGCCATGGTCATGGCATCCAGCATCGTCCAGAGAATATCCAGCTTGAACTGCAGGATTTCCAGCATCCGGTTCTGTTTATCTGCGGTATCGAAGTGCTCCAGCGCCAGTGCCAGACCATGTTCAACATCACGGCGGGCCTGACTCAGACGACTGCGGAAATAGAAGTAACCTTCCTCTTTGATCCACGGATAATGCTGAGGCCAGCTATCCAGACGGGACTGGTGAATTTGCGGGGCAAACAGTTCCGTCAGAGAGCTGCAGGCGGCCTCTTCCCAGCTGGCGCGGCGGGCAAAATTCACATACGCATCGACCGCGAAACGAACACCGGGTAAAACATGTTTTTCAGAAAGTAAATCTTCACGCGATAACCCCACCGCTTCACCGAGCTGTAACCAGGCTTCGATCCCGCCTTCACTGCCGTCTGCACCGTCATGGTCAAGGATACGCTGTACCCACTTACGTCGGGTCGCCGGGTCCGGGCAGTTCGCCATTATTGCCGCATCTTTCAGCGGAATGTTGGTCTGATAATAGAAGCGGTTCGCAACCCAGCCCTGGATCTGTTCACGGGTCGCCTGGCCGTTGTGCATAGCGATATGGTAAGGGTGATAAATATGGTAACAGGCACCTTTATCCCGCAATGCCTGTTCAAAAGCCTGCTTGCTCAGGGTGGTAGTGATCGTCATGGATTAATCCTGTAGCTGTATCGCCATTCCGTCCCAACTCACCTCAATGCCCTGCTGTTGCAGGAACCGGCGCTGGGGCGAATCCTCATTGAGGATGGGATTGGTGTTGTTAATATGAATAAGAATTTTACGACTGGCAGGTAAAGCCGCCAGCAGTGTCATCAGCCCCTGCTCTTCGGCGAGTGCCAGATGACCCATTGCCCGGCCGGTGTTTTTACCGACGCCGGTGCTTAGTAATTCATCATCCTGCCAGACGGTGCCATCGATTAACAGGCAGTCGGCTTTTTTCAGCCAGGGCAGGATCACATCATCCGGCTCACCCAGCCCGGGGGCATAGAATAATGATTTGCCGTTTGCTTTGTTTTCAATGAACAACGCGACATTGTGTCCGGGCAGAGGACGATCACGGTAAGGTGAGTATGGCGGTGCATTACTGAGAATAGGCACCGCGGTAAATGTCAGATTACCGCAGACCGTTACGCTGAAGGGTTCAAGCGGACGAATGGCATGGTGCTGCAGACCACCATTCCAGTGCTCCAGCATCGGGAAGACCGGAAAACCGGTACTAAGATCCTGATGAACTTCGTCTGTACACCAGACACGGTGCGGACAGCCTTCACGCAGGCTTAAAAGCCCGGTGGTATGGTCTATCTGGCTATCGGTCAGAATAATATCCCCGATGGCGGTCCCGCGCAGTACACCGCGTTTTACCAGCTCAGGGGTCATGAAAATTTGTCGGGAGATATCCGGAGAGGCGTTACATAAGACCCAGTCTTCACCGTTATCACTGACAATGATTGAAGACTGTGTCCTGGCGTGAGCATTGATGGTACCGTCACGCAGCCCTTTACAGTTGCTGCAATTACAGTTCCACTGCGGGAAACCACCACCGGCAGCAGAGCCCAGCACTTTGATAAACATAAAATACTCTTTACTGAAGGTAAGTGCCGCCCGAAAGCGGCCACTTATGACACCGGATAATTAACGGTTAGAAATGTACAGAGTCACTTCCATACCCAGGCGCATATCTACGAATTCAGGTTTTTTCCACATAATAATGACCTTAATACTTAAAATGTTAATGTCCGAAAAATAGCCTGCGACCGGGTGCTGCCCGGGTTTCCCGGAACACCCCCCCTTCACAAGGCCGATAAATGTTGCGCCTTTGTCAAGCAGAGGTCAATGAAAAGATGACTAAATTCTTTTAAGCTGTCATAAAATGTTCGACGATACGTAACCAGTTGTGACGGCAGACTTTGTCGATCACCGCCCCGCTCAGCCCTGCCTGGTGCAGACTCTCTTCAATGGCCGGTAACCCGGTCACATCTTTAAGTGCAGCAGGCACACTGGCGCCGTCAAAATCAGACCCCAACGCCACATGATCTTCACCGGCATGGTTGATCATATAACGAATATGCCGGGTAATGAGTTCTGTCGGCGTATCGTCGTTTCGCTGACCGTCCGGTCGCAGAAAAGCGTTACCAAAATTGATGCCTGCCACGCCGCCACTCTCTGCCAGGATACGTAATTGCTCATCGGTCAGGTTACGCGGCTGGGGGCAGAGTGCATGGGCATTCGAATGGGTCGCCACCAGTGGCTGATGGCTGTAGCGCGCGGTATCAAAAAACGCCTGCTGATTCATATGCGAGACATCAATGATCAGGTTCAGTGCGCCAAGCTGGCGGATAAAATCGATCCCTTTGTCCGTCAGTCCGGGTCCGCTGTCCGGTGAGCCCGGGAAACTGCCGGTGATGCCCTCGCCGAACCGGTTAGGGTTATTCCAGAACGGACCGACACTGCGGACACCTCCCTGATAAAACTCGTTCAGTAACACACCTTCAGTATCCAGCGCATCCGCCCCTTCAATATGAGCAATCATCGCCAGCACACCGTTTTCCAGGCAGTAACGGACCTCTGCGGCCGTCCGGCAGATTTTGGCCTTACCGTCTGAAAACTGTTCCAGACGACCAAGGATTGCCAGCTGTTCGCGCATGACGCTGACGTGGTCACGCAATGCTCCGAGGCGCTGCGGGAAATGCCGGGCGACATAGCTTTCCGGCGGGACGAAGATAGCAAAAAATGCGGCCCCTAACCGGCCCTGACGGATACGGCTAAAATCCAGATGACCGTCGCAGCCCGCCCGGAAGAAGTAATGTTCCGGATTTTCCGGGTGTTGCAGCCATAACTGCATCAGTAAATCATTATGGCCATCAAAATAAGTCGTTATTGTCATACTTTCTGATCCCATGGTAACGCAGAGGGCCTGCTATCCCCCTGCTCAGGGAGAATTTACTGACGTTCAGCCAGATAGCGGCTGATCACGGCCAGATCCTGCGCACCAAGCCCGTCGTCTACCGCCTGTTGCCAGAGACGGGTAATGTTATCCAGTGCCGGTAACTGTGCTGCATTACCAGCTTCAACGGCTAGCTTCGCATCTTTCAGGGCCCAGATAAGCTGCATTTGTGGCGAGAAGTCGCCACTTTCAATCATTTGCAGTTTGACTTTCGCATAGGGTGCTGCCAGTGGCCCCCCTTCCAGGGCCTGCCAGAACGCCTCCGGACCGAACCCCAGGCTTTCTGCCAGACGTTCACTTTCTGCCAGGCTCTGCATCAGACCTATCAGCCAGCTGTTCACCACCAGCTTCATCCGGGAACCTGCTCCGGCGTCACCCTGCCACAGGGTGGCTTTACTGATGGCAGCAAATACCTGTTCTGCTGCGCCGGCCCGCGAACGGTCGCCGCTGGCCAGTACCGTGATCTGCGCATTCTCCGCCGGGGCTTTGGTGCCGGAGACCGGCGCATCAAGGAAAAGAATATCCGGACGTTGCTCACTCAGCAGCTGATGTAGCTTTTCCGTGCCTTCCACACCGAGGGTACCCATCTGACAGACGGTTGCTCCCTGCGGTATTTCGCTCAGCGCCTGTGTCAGCACATCCCGGGTCGTTTTTTCGTCCGGTAACATGGTGATGATCACCGATGCACGGCTGACTGCCGCGGCAGGAGAATCCGCCAGCGTGAAGCCCGGTTGTGTTAAATCTTCGCCCTTTTCCGGGCTACGGTTCCAGCCATAAACGGCAAACCCCTTTTTCAGCAGGTTACTGGCAAAGGCGTGCCCCATGGCACCCAGCCCCAGCACTGCGACTTCAGGTTGTTTCATATGACCTCCGTTAATCGTTGATGGGGCCGAAGCCCCTGTCTGCAGCCCCTCCGACGGGAGGACCCACGCTAAATCCATTGACTTCAGGCGTGTACTGCCGGGCTCGTCACGGTACTACGCCGCCGGGCCTTAGAGACCTGAACATCAGATAATAATGACTCAAACGGGATCCCCGTGTGCTGATGGAGTGCCAGAATCTGTGCCTTAGAGAGCTGCCGGGTTCCATTGAGTATTTCGTAGACTCTGGAGGATGTTGCCCTGATCATTCGCGCGACATCCTGCACACTCAAACCCTGCTGCTCCATACGAAACTTAATCGCCTCAACTGCTGTGGGAGGGGCAATTTTATAATGAATATCTTCATAGGCAGCGATCAGGGTAACCATAACTTCCATAAAGTCCCCCTCCTCTGTACCTGGCTCTGGCTGAGAGTCAAACAGCGGCTCAATGAGCGCCAGTGCGTTAAGATAATCCGTCTCATTGCGGATAGGCTTAACCTGATATGTCATAGTGTCACCTTCTTTGCATCAATTTTACTGTATTCAGCATGAGTGCCAACAAACTTAATGAATACCGCTTGTTGGGCGTAAGCAACGCTACCTATGATCCGATAAGTGTTGCCCTTGATGTCAAAAACAACACGGTTATGTTCTAAAAAATCAACTGAGCGGTATTGGCGCTTTATGTCCTGCGGTGAGTGCCAGTGTGCTTTACTGACCTCCTGGTACCAGGCAGACACCGGCCCTTTTGCGTCAGCATGTGTCGTCCAAAAGTCTGCCAATATCCTTTTTGCTACGACATTCATATCCAGTCCCTGAGTCCCAATATGGGATTCACTATACACCTCCCAAAACGGGACTCAAGCACTTCTTTCGGAAACCTTTGGAGCCAATAAGAGATGAGCGCGTGCCCGTGACATAATACGGAATACCGGCTGTCGCCGGGTATGATGTCCGGGCCTGAGGGCTTTCTTTTCTGGCCGGTACACCGGTATCGTGGCTGAGCAAACAGCGTGGTGAACGGATAACCCGTACCGGCCGGTCAGCAGAAGATACTGTGCAGGGACGAAGCGATAAGCAGTAAACCGCCTGCAATATTAATGATTTTTTTTAGCACCAACGTATTCGTTTTCTTTGCGGAAAAAATAAGAACCTGGCTGACCGCCACCAGCCAGAAACTCATTACCATCACATGGACGGAAGCCAGCATCAGATAATGGCTAATGCCACCCTGCTGACCGGCAAACTGTGAAACAACGGTCAGATAAAAAATGATCGCTTTCGGGTTCAGGATATTAGCTGTCCACGCGCCCCGCAAACTGACCGGTTCCGTGGCCTCCGGCAGAACACCGTACCGGGCCTTCATCCCGCTACGGATCAGTGTCGCCCCCAGCCAGAGCAGCCAGAGAGCACCGGCGACTTTCATGAGACAATGCCTGTCGCTGAGGTTGCTGACTGGAGAAGAAATCTGCAGGACGCTGATTTGGTCATTATTGCCAGTCCTGAATATGCTCATGGTGTCACTGGTGTAATTAAAAATGCGCTCGACTGGATTGTTTCCAGCGGAGAGTTCACAGATAAACCGGTATCGATACCCAACCTCTCTCCCCGGGCCGGAATCGCGCATGCTCAGTTAATCGAAATAATCACGGTTATGGGCGCGCAATATAGCGCGTCATGCAGCCCTGTTGCCTCGCTTGCTGAGCCTTACGTCATTCCCGGGTTGTCTGCCGCAGAATTGTGCGAACAACCAGAGATTAACTCCCGTTTGCGCCGGTTGTGGGAAGTTATTCTTCTGACACTGACGAGCCGGCATGCCACGACAATACGGTTGCGGAGAGCTTTTTCCAGCTACTGAAACGCAAACGGATTAAGAAAAAGATCCACGGAACGAGAAACGAAGCCAGAAGCGATATTTTTGATTAGATCGAAATGTTTTATAACAGTAAGCGTCGGCAGGGTTCGGGCGAGCAGATGCCACCGGCTGAATATGAAAACCTATATTATCAACGGCTCAGAAGTGTCTGGATTATCCGTGGCGATCCACTGGGTAAGATCAGTCCCAAAGTACCTGTAGATAAACAGGTACTTTGGGACTGCCTGGACTGTTATGGCAATAGTTACGCAAATAAGTAACCAGATATATATTTTAGAGTGAATTGAGTCAGGTATTTTTGGGATAAATCTCGCCAGAGATATACCAAACCCGCCGAATATAACCAATAAAATTAAAATACTTATATTAATAAGACCTATGAAATGGTAATCCTTCATACCTGTGTCTGACGAATACAGAGAATAAACAAAAGAACCAAATATAGCCATCGGGAGTGTCAGAGGATTGGCGCACGCAACACTATCTGACATAGTGTTACCATGTCTCCTTAGCAAGGGTACTGTCATGACACTACCTCCAACACCAAGGATCGTAGCAATAATCCCAATAAAAATTCCACCTACAGAGTAGGTTTGAACACTCAACTCTTTCTTCGATACCTGCTTGAAAAATCCTCTTCTGAAGAGACAATCAATGATTGTAATAACCATGTATACAATGAATGCATATCGTATGAAATAGTCATTAATAGCACCAGACATCAATGATCCAATAACTGCCCCAAGGGCAATAAAAATTATCAGTGGATAAACAAGATTTTTGGAGATATTTCCTTTTTTCCAGTTGATGTAGGTAGCGAATGATGAATTGAATATCATCACAGCTGTAGAGGTTGCTACCGCAACATGCATTACGTTTGGGTTATGAGGATATTGGTTAGACAGCATCTGATATACGAAGGGTACTACTACGAACCCTCCACCGAAGCCAAACATGTACGTTGTAATCCCGGTAAGAAAACCAGCAAGGGATATAATAATCAACTCATTCATTTTAAATCACCATTTATTAATTTTTTAGTGAATAAGTCCATTTTTTTCGGAAGTGGAATTAGTTAAAAATATTTTCATATAAAAATATAATATTTTCTGATGATTATAAATGACTATGCCTTTACCCTCACCTTTCTTTATTTCATCTTTTGTTGGAAAACTCCAATATTGGTGAGCATCCTGCGTGATGCCTGGAATATTTTTGCTGAAAAGAAATTTTTGTAAGGAATCTAATAAAAATTTTCCTGACTGCTTTCCTGCGTCAAAAATTGAGTGCAGGAAACAACGTCTATAATCAAAACTCCCGAATTTTTTGAACAACACGGGTCCGGCATCCCAAAATTCATCTATCTCGTGGATAGAAACAGCGTAAGATTTATCTTTTGCGGGCATTGCTCTATAAAATGTCATAACTCCCGTGTATTTAGGTAAGAGATCACTCTCAAGTTAGCCGTGCTATTTATCATCACGTGGTTTGCTCGTACCTCTCAAACGCTCCAGAAAAAAATTTACGGTTTACCGTTGTAGCCATCCATATAGGTCTCTGTGGCCGCGGAGAGCGCTAACGCCGCCTTCTGTTCAGGATACTCAGTGCTGTAGGACTGATTATTGAATCTTTCATGCTGCGCAGCAGCCTTGAACATCGGTAGCCCTTCAAAACTCTCAACCCTTCTCTGAGCCTCTGCACGGCTGAATCCCCTATCACGGTCGACTTTTCCTAAGTCATAAAAGGGCTGTAAAAACTGACGGGCACCTTTAATACTGTCTGCCGTATTGACAGACATTTCCGGGTCGGTTCCCAGCGCGCGGTACTGCGCTATCAGATCAGTCGCATGGCGACTGATACTATTATCGGAGACACAACCACTCAGCAGCAGTGTAATAAAGACCAGTGGGGGTAAAGATTTAATCAGCATTTCAGCACCCATAATGAAATTATTAATTTGTTAGCCGTTATTTATAAACGAATAATATTTTTACCGTACCGGAATCCGTACGGGCTGATATCTGAACAATTCCTTACTCTGTTTGTTTTATGCGCACTCCAACGGCCGGATAATGCTTTGTGCATGGCGGTTGTGTGCGCTATGCCCTGTTTATTCACTAATGCACTCTGGCGTCGGCGGCACGTCAACCCTTCCGACAGACTCTGGTGCCCCGATAATCCACAGCAATTCAGCAGGCTGGCTGACTCCCGGTTTTATATCGCGGAAACGCCGCCGCCAGGCGGAGCGGGTTTTTGTCTCTGTATCGCGGCAGATTATGGAATAGTATGCTGCATTTAAAAGTAAATTGCCCCGCGACGGTATTTTTTTGCCCCTTAAAACGATTACATTTTAACAAGCTCTGAAAAAAGAGGTAACATCGCCGACGATTCAGTGAAATTTAATATTTCCTGCTACGCATTAACCTGTTGCGAGCTTTTAATATAATGAAAATTAAACTACCACAGCTTAAAGCCAGTCTGATCCTGCCGGTCATCTTCCCGGCGGCAGGTCTGGCAGCCACTCCGTCACGGACGGATACCTCATCACCGGTAATGATTGTTTCTGCCACACCGGTAAGTCACGGTCTGTCTGAACTGGATACCCCGGCGGCCGTCAGTGTCGTTTACGGTGAAGATATGCGCAGAGCCCAGCCTCAGGTTAACCTTTCTGAAGGTCTGGCCGGGGTTCCGGGGCTGCAAATCCTCAACCGCCAGAACTATGCCCAGGACTTACAGCTCTCGATTCGGGGCTTTGGTTCCCGTTCCACTTTTGGTGTTCGCGGCATCCGTATTTATGTGGATGGCATTCCGGCCACCATGCCGGACGGACAAGGCCAGACATCGAATATTGATATCGGGTCGATTGACCATGTGGATGTGCTGCGCGGTCCTTTCTCCGCGCTTTATGGCAACAGTTCAGGCGGGGTCATCAACGTGGTGACCAAAAAAGGCCAGCAACCGGATACCCTGAAAGCCGGTAGCTGGTATGGCAGCTATGGTAGCTGGCGCAACAGCCTGCAGGCCAGCGGGTCGACCGGCGACGGCACCCATGCCGGCGATGTGGATTACACGGCGTCCGTTTCACGTTTCACCACCCACGGTTACCGGGACCATAGCGGTGCCAGCAAGAATCTGGCCAATGCCCGGCTGGGGGTGCGGATCGATGATGACAGTACCCTGACCCTGCTGGTTAACAGTACCCATATTCAGGCCGATGATCCGGGCGGACTGACACCGGGGGAATGGCGGGCGAACCCTGAACAGGTCGCGCCTAACGTCACTCTATACAACGCCAGAAAAACGGTCGATCAGACTCAGGCCGGGCTGCATTACGAGCGTTCTTTTGGCGATAACGATGACCTGAGTGTGATGACTTACGCCGGGATCCGTGAAACAACACAATACCAGTCAATTCCTTCGACTGCGCAGACCAAAAGTCAGAAATTCGGTGTGATTGATCTGACCCGTCATTATCAGGGTATTGATACCCGCTGGACGCACCGCGATACCCTGTTTTCGTTGCCGGTCAGCGCCACCGTCGGGCTGGACTATGAAACGATGTCAGAGCAGCGTAAGGGCTATCAGAACTTCACTCAGACTGACTTAGGCCAGAAAGGCGCTCTGCGCCGTGATGAAACGAACCTGATGTGGAACCTGGACCCTTACTTCCAGACCGCCTGGCAGCTTTCCGATAAATGGTCACTGGATGCGGGTGTACGCCTGAGTACCATCAGTTTTGACTCGGATGACCATTACCTGGCGAACGGTGATGACAGCGGCGATAAACGTTATCATCAGTGGTTACCTGCAGCCTCGCTGAAATATGCTATTGATGACAGCTGGAATACCTACCTTTCTGCCGGTAAAGGGTTCGAAACACCGACCATTACCGAACTGTCTAACCGTCCGGACGGAAAAAGCGGTCTCAATCTGGGGCTGAAACCTTCTACTAATAAGACCATTGAATGGGGTACGAAAAAACGTATCGGGTACGGCCTGCTGAATGCTGCGGTATTCCAGACAGATACCCGTAACGAAATCGTGTCCGCAGATAACAACGAAGGACGCGCGACCTATAAAAATGCCGGTCAGACCCGGCGCCGCGGGCTGGAACTCGGATTTGAACAGCAATTTGCCGGAGACTGGCAGCTCACCACCTCCTGGACTTTACTGGATGCCCGCTACCGCAGTAATGCCTGCGCCGGCACCGGTAGCGACTGTACCGGGAACCGGATCCCCGGGATTGCACGCAACATGGGTTACCTCGGGCTGGAGTATGCGCCGTATTCCGGCTGGTATGGTGGTGCCGATATTCGCTATATGAGTAATATCGAAGCCGATGACCCAAATACTGTTAGCGCTCCGTCTTATACCGTCAGCTCCCTGAATACCGGCTACAAATGGCTGGTCGACAACTGGACGGTAGATCTCTCCGGGCGCATCGACAATCTGTTTAATCGTAAATATGTCGGTTCAGTCATTGTGAACGAAAGTAATGGTCGTTATTACGAATCTGCACCGGGCCGTAATTACGGTGTCGGTCTGAACGTCAGTTACGCCTTCCGGTAAACCAGGTAAGGTCACAGGCGGCATCCCGCCTGTGACCTGCTGCCAATACCGGCGCTCCCTCCACTTTGCCATCAGTACCGCAATAAACCGCCCTGCCTGCAGCGGCTTCACCAATATCGTCCACCTTGACTGAATGATGACCGCATCAGCAGTGCGTCTGGCGGGGCTTCCGGAGCCATAGAACCACTTGTCCGGGGAGATCGGCAATGCTATGTTGTGCTCCTCTTTAACCCGGAGTCTGACTGATGTCCCTGCATTCCCGTTTACCGGCGATCACCTTACCGATGGTTATTTCCGGCGCTGTTGCCGTACTTGTCGGCTATGCCAGTTCGGCCGCCATTATCTTTCAGGCGGCCCGGGCCGCCGGTGCAGATACTGCATTAACCGGTAGCTGGCTGGGGATGCTGGGGGTCGGGATGGGGATCACCTCTTTCGGTCTTTCACTGCGTTACCGGATGCCGATCCTTACCGCGTGGTCTACTCCGGGAGCTGCCATGCTGGCAACCAGTCTCAACGGCGTCAGTCTCTCCGATACTATCGGACTGTTTATCTTCACGAATCTGCTGATCGTTATCTGCGGCGTCAGCGGGGTATTTTCAAAACTGATGCGTTATATTCCTGCCTCTATCGCATCCGCGATGCTGGCAGGGATCCTGTTGCACTTCGGATTACAGACCTTCAGCGGACTGCAGCAAAATTTGCCCCTCTGTCTGGCGATGTGTCTGAGTTTTCTGCTGGCCCGCCGCTGGTCACCCCGTTATGCAGTGTTTTTCACCCTGTTGACCGGAGCTCTGGTGATCATCGTTCAGGGGCAAACCTCTCTGTCAGGCGTTAGCTGGCACCTGTCGGCCCCGGTATTTATCAGTCCGTCGATAAATCTGCCGCTGTTACTGGGCGTCGGTCTGCCCTATTTCCTGGTCAGTATGGCCTCCCAAAACGCGCCTGGCATCGCTACGCTGAATGCTCATGGTTATCCGGTACCGGTCTCACAGGTCACCACCATTACCGGCGCGGTTGCCCTGTTACTCTCTCCGTTTGGCGGTTTTTCTGTCTGTATTGCGGCTATCACCGCCGCCATCTGTATGGGCGAAGACGTCCATCCGCAACGTAATCAACGCTGGATCGCGGCGGCAATAGCCGGCCTGTTTTACCTGGTGACCGGCGCATTTGGTTCAGCGATTGCACTTTTGTTCAGCACTCTCCCCCCTGTTTTTATCCATACCGTGGCAGGCCTGGCCTTACTGACGCCTCTGGCCGCCAGCCTGCACCGCTGTCTGGAACGCCCTGAACAACGTGATACGGCGATAGTGACTTTTCTTATCACCGCCTCCGGTGTTTCTGTCGCCGGTATCGGCCCGGCCTTCTGGGGAATGATCGGCGGTGGCCTCTGTCATATTATGCTCAGCCGACGGGTCGTAACAGTTCATAGCGCATCGACCCGCACCACCGGTTACCGCTGGAAAAAACCTTTCCGTCGTAAAGGTGTCGGGCATGCGGTCAAAAAATAACTCCTCGACTGCGCAACCCGTGCCAGTGCGGGTGATTCATAGCCCGTCAGGGGCCGGACTGGCAGCGTTATGCCGGACTGGTCGGAAAATTGCCTGTATTCCCGGGCCAGTCGCACTCTGGCTGGCCGGTCATTGTCCTGTGATCATCGGGTGAGGATATCGCCGCCGTCAGGGTGGTGCGGGATAAAAGTGACGGCGTCACTTCCCCTGATCACTGAGCCCCCCGGAAGCCGGCGCTCTGTAGCCTATGACCGCAAGCCCCTCTGGTCACGTCACAAATAGCGCCATCGCGATATCGTCCCGGCCACTGAAAGCTGGCGAGTTCTGTTTTGTGGGTGAGCCACTGATCTGCCCTGCTGAAGGTTGTGCGGCTCCCGGCTTTTGCAGCATGAAGTAGTTTACAAAGTTCAGAAGCGCGGGAAGCGAACCCTGCACTGAAGACCGCAGGCAGGTGCGTGTCATTCCAGAATGAACAGGGTTAATCGGACGGGTGACGGAACCGGGGATAACATTCGATCTGCGGGGACTGTACCTCCCGGACAGATTTGAGCCCGGGCGGACGACAGGAGGATGACCACCGGCCAATCCTCCCGCCGTCTTCCGGATTATTCAGCAGGCCGCCGCTGACTGACATCCCCGGCAGGTTCTTCGGTCACCAGCGATAACCGGCCTTCCAGCGCCCCGGAGGCTTCCCGCAGCACTGCCAGCACCGGCGCCAGCTCTGCCGTTACACGGGATGGAGACTCCAGCCGGAACACTGCCGGTAACGCCATTCCGCCGGTCAGCCAGTCCCAGAGTGCATCCAGATTGTTCCCGAATTCCGGAGGGCAATGGCTGTGCCGCACCAGATGCTGATAAAACGCCGTTCTGCTGGTGATTTCGCGGAAATCAAAAACAATAGTCAGCATTTCAGGGGATCCTTGTAAAGGTTCGGTAGTGATCGGTGGTCAGAAATACCAGCCCGTCAGAGGAATAGAGCAAACGGTCTGCATTACGGTGCCCGCAACGATAATTGACATCGGCTTCGTACCACCGGCGCCCCGCTGCATCCGGAAGCCGCCCTTCCCGGTTAGAAAAATGGTCGCCACCGATAGCTTTCCCCGGCAGGACGTCACACAGGTTCGCATCCGAAGGATCCCATCCATCATGGCGGGCTTCCCCTTTGCGAATGTAGTAGTCCGGTAAGCGATGGTACTGATGGATCCAGGCGGCGACTTTCTGTGGCGCGGTTTCTGCAGTGATATCACTGACACCTCCCTGCGCCGAATTATGCGTACGGGTCGTCGGCCCGACGGGTGAAGAGCCATGTAAAGCCGGTTTAATTCCGAGCCAACTGGCAATCAGGGCGATAACTAATGCGCCCCAAAGTTTTTTAGACATAATCATTCCCTTAAATAAACCGGAGTGACTATACCTTTAATCTGTACCCGCTGTCAGCGCTCGTTCTGTGTCAGTATGTTGAAACCCTGAAAGGGTCACGGTCGGGTGCAGAGATACCCGCGCAGAACGCTTCGGGAAATGTCTGACCAGACTTATTCAGCGAAGCAGTGGCGAGTGTGATGAAACTATGGGAGTGAATGCATAAGGGGATGATCACAGGCGTTGTGTCATTAAGGCAGAGTAATTCCCCCTGCCTGCTCACCTGCATCCCAAATGGACCGTCGCGGCATATTTACGGCTATTCCCGCCCTGATAATCCCGGACGTAAGAAAAGCACCATGAATTGCCGGGAAAAGATAATAGAGCAATTAAAGCGTACCGGTGATACCGGCAGACTTCACTGGTGCTATGTTTACCCTGGTGTGGCGCATAGTCTGTTATGCCAGAAGTCTGTCGGTATCTGTCCGCTAAATACAATAACTAAGGACATTATTGCGGGCGGCGGCTACCCGCTGCATCAGTCACTCAGTTTGCCCTGGTGTGGCGCATAGTCTGTCAGCGGGGACTGGCACGGCGGGCGCCGTGCTTAATGCAGGTATTGCGTGCTGCCGGGTGCGGAAGAACGACGCCAGGTACCCGGAGCCATACCAAATTCCCGCTTAAAGCTGCGGTTAAAGGATTGCTGGGAATCGAAGCCCATCGAAATAGCCACGGTCAGGATCGGGTCATTGGTGGATGTCAGACGGCATGCTGATTTTTCCAGCTTTTTCTTACGAATGTATTCGCCGAGGGCATAACCGGTGTGTTCTTTGAACATCCGCTGTAGATGCCATTTTGAGTAACCTGCCCTTTCCGCTACCAGATCCAGGTTTAACCGGTTTTCAATGTGATTATCGATCCAGCTGATTAGGTCGTTGAAAAAAGCGCTGTTCATCAGTCTCTCCATCCGGACTTAAAGAAATAGTATCTGTTGCAGTTGCATTTAATGGTGCGCCAATAATCGCTAAAATGCAAACATAATAGTTGCATTAAATGCCTTACAGACGCAGGGGATATTCAGGCAATACATGAAAAGTGCCGTGACATCAGGAGGATACCTGCTGCCACGGGGAGATTAACTGTCGGGGATTTCGCTCACACGATGATCTGCGGCGTTGTATTCAGCCACAGGCGGGTTGGCTTTTGCCCGTACCGTGATTTCGGCCAGAGCATCTGCGACCGAACGCTTCGCCAATACATTCAGTGAGGCCTGCTCAGCCTCTTCTGCCAGCGATTTAAAATACCAGCAGACATTGGCGCTGACCACACAGCAGGGTTTCTTCACATCCGGACGTGAATTCAGCAGCTTTTTCTCATCCGTGACCGACAGATAGATATCACGCAGCGAAATATCCTCAGCCGGTCGGGCCAGGTGGATAGATCCGGTACGCCCGAGGGTGGTGGCAATAATGCCATCACGGGTTAAGGGTACCATCAGTTTGCGGATCAGGCTGGGGTTTGATTCCATGCCCTGCGCGAGGATAGCACTGGTCGAGCGTTTTCCGTGCTGCTCTGCCATAGCAACACTCAGTACCATCTGTAGTGCTGTAGGAAAGCGATAATCTAACATTCCGGTTCCTCTGAGAGGTGATACTTTAAACTATACGTTCTGAAACATTCTCAAGTTTAACAAACTATCCCTGACGTGAGAAGCAACCCCCGGCCCGGACCGCACAGAACTTTAAGTCAGCCCTCTCGCCAGTCTGCCAGCCCCCACTAATCCCCCCTGCTGCTGATAACGGGCCCGGGTGATTAACGGCCCGTGACAGGGACGTAAGATCCTGGATCTCAGTTCCTCATCCAGCAGGCTCATCAGCTCCGGTACTGAAGCCAGACCTCCTCCGGCCACAATTCTGTCCGGCCCCAGAGTATTCACCACCACCGCCAGCACTTCACTGACCAGTTGGCTCCAGAGAGTCACCACTTTCAGGGCATCAGCAGAGTGGTTCTGCCACTGTTCAATGATGGTCCGGCTATCTGCAGAACGTCCCAGCAGATGCAGATACAGACGCTCCAGCCCCCTGGCGCCGCCCAGAGTATCAAGACACCCGTATTGTCCGCAGCCACAGCGCAGACGCGGCAAATGCAGCGTTTGCCCCTGGTAATCGAATTCTGTCCGCGTTATCGGTCCGTGGCCCCACTCACCCGTCAGGCCCCCGGCACCACTGATAATCTGCTGATTAATGACCAGCCCCCCGCCGACACCACTGCCGAGAATGATCCCCAGCAGAATGGACGGGCTATCACCGGCGTCCGCAGAAGCCTCTGCCAGTGTAAAACAGTCGGCATCATTGGCAATCACCACCTGTCGCTGTAAAAAAACACTCAGCTCGCGCGCGACGGTTCGGCCGCGAAACGCCGGAATGTTTCCGGCCAGTATGGTATCGGTTCGCGGGTCAACCACACCGGCCGCAGAAACAGCCACCGGGGAATCGTCAGCCAGTTGCGGTGCGGCAGCGTTCAGTAACTGTTGTAATGCCTGGCAGAACGCAGGCCAGTCCTCCGCCGGCATAGGAACTTTACCCATCTCCGTTAAGGAGTTATCGCCGTGATACACCGCACTTTTAATAAAACTTCCGCCCACATCGAAACACATGACTGCTTTGTTCATTATCACTCCCCTTCACCGCATATTCTCCTGGCCGCAGTATAGAGGGAATATTCCGTGGGGGATATCGGTCGTCGCCCGCGGTGGCCTTTGTTCCCTGCCTGACGATGAAAACCGCAGAGACTTGCATTCCGCGACAATTGTGCAGACAATAGTATGTTGTAACTAATTTACAAGCAAACTGAGGTGAGTCTTATGCGGTATACCCTGGTCTCTGAAATGCGTCAGTGTATTGATGAAATGGAGCAGCGGCTGGGCGAACTGTCCCTGGCGCTGGAGGCATTGCCCTTACTGGCAGCCCGCGTCTTCACTCTGCCGGGAGTGAAAAAAGGTGATGAACAATTACCGCTGGAGACGATCCCTGTCCATCTCTATAGCGGCACCACCGCACGACGGCTGGCGCTGGAACACCTGAAATTACTGTTTATGCAACAGCAGTCTGAAAGCCTGAGTACCCGGTCTGCCGTCAGACTGCCGGGCGCACTCTTTTTCCAGGCGGATAAAGCTTGCCTCAGCGCATTGCAGGACCAGACCTGCGAAATAAACCGCCTGAAACAGCAGCTGGAAAGACTGATCTCCCGGGATTCCGGCCTGCCTTCCGAAGCGCGCTTTCCGTTTGTCCACCAGCATTTTCCAGGGCTGATTACCCTGAATGCCTATCGTTCTGTCACTCTGGAACCGGCTCCGGCCTCGGTCCATTTTGGCTGGGCAAACAAACATATCATTAAAAAGGTGACCCGGGATGACATCTGCCGGCAGCTGGAAAAAAGCCTGAAGGCAGGACGGGCACGTGCGCCATGGACGCGGGAGCAGTGGGCCGAAAAAGTCGCACAGGAGCTGGAAACGCTTTTGTCTTTGCCGGCAGATGCCCCCTTAAAGATAAAACGGCCGGTTAAAGTTCAGCCCATCGCCCGGCTGCGCGCGGAAGGCAGCCGTAAACAGCGACAACTGCCCTGCCCGACGCCATTACTGTTCTGCAGTGAAACGTCCCGCATCCCCGTCACCGGGGAATTGAATGATTATGATCAGAACAGCATTACACACCGCCACAAACCCGCCGCCCGTGCGATGACCTTACTGATCCCGCGGCTATGGCTGTGGCTGGATCCTGACGCTGCCGCCAGCTGAGCCTGAAAGTTATGCTTTCAGGCTGCCAACCATCTCCTCCGGCCTGACCCACTGGTCAAACTCTTCTTCAGTGAGATAACCCAGTTGCAATGCCGCCGCCTTCAGGGTCAGCCCTTGCTTATGCGCTGTTTTGGCGATGTCGGCGGCTTTATCATAACCGATATGAGTATTCAGAGCGGTCACCAGCATCAGTGAGTCATTCAGTAACTGTTCAATGCGTGGCCGGTTTGGCTCAATCCCTTCCACACAATGCCGGGTGAAGCTGTCTATCCCATCTGCCAGCAGCCGGACCGACTGCAGGAAGTTGTGGATAATCATCGGCCGGTAGACGTTCAGTTCAAAGTTACCGGAGGCTCCGCCGATATTGATAGCCACATCATTCCCCATGACCTGACAACACAGCATTGTCATCGCTTCACACTGTGTCGGATTCACTTTGCCGGGCATAATAGAACTGCCCGGCTCGTTTTCCGGGATTGACAGTTCCCCGATCCCGCAACGCGGGCCGGAAGCAAGCCAGCGCACATCGTTCGCAATCTTCATCATCGAGGCAGCCAGCCCTTTCAGTGCGCCGTGGGCATGGACCAGTGCGTCGCAGCCAGAGAGCGCCTCAAACTTATTCGGGGCGGTCACAAAGGGCAGCCCGGTGAATGCCGCCACTTCACTGGCAACGTTTACCGCATACTGCGGATGGGTATTCAATCCGGTACCGACAGCCGTTCCGCCGAGTGCCAGTTCGGCAAGATGAGGCAGAGAGTTTTCCAGGTGTCGCTGATTATGCTGCAGCATCGCCACCCAGCCAGAGATTTCCTGGCCCAGCGTCAGTGGCGTCGCGTCCTGCAGGTGTGTGCGCCCGATTTTCACGATATCCGCAAACGCCCGGGATTTCTGTTGCAGTGCCGCTGTGATCTTTTTGAGCTGAACTAACAGTGTCTTATGCAAAGCAATCACCGCCGCAATATGCATGGCTGTCGGAAACACATCGTTAGAGCTCTGACTTTTATTCACATCATCGTTCGGGTGGATCCGCCGGGACATCCCGCGTTCACCGCCCAGCAGTTCACTGGCGCGGTTTGCCAGCACTTCATTCATATTCATGTTGGTCTGGGTACCGGAGCCGGTTTGCCAGACAGCCAGCGGAAATTCCGTATCATGTTTACCGGCCAGGACTTCGTCGGCGGCAGCAATAATCGCCTGACTTTTTTCCGCAGGCAGAAGCCCCAGCGACTCATTGACGCCGGCAGCGGCGCGCTTGGTAATGGCCAATGCCTCTATCAGGGCTTTCGGCATTTTTTCCGATGAGATACGGAAATGCTCCAGAGAACGCTGTGTCTGAGCCCCCCAAAGCTGGCTGGCCGGAACGTCAATTTCACCCATGGAATCTTTTTCAATTCGCTGAACTGCCATTTCACTCTCCTGAAGTTATACAGACAGGCATTTCGGGACGACGACCCGGGGACAGCACGGCCGACGCGGTACAAAGAAATAATCAGTTAACATTATGCACCTGCCTGCGAACAGGCATTGCCATCAGGCGAAAATGCCTCTCTGTAACCGTAGAACATCCTGTTACCTCCGCAACCAGGGCCCGCGGAAAAAGCACTGGCCGCCCTCTGATACACTGCCGTTCACCTTCTGTTCGGCTTGTGCCTGAAAAAATGCTATCGTTATCACTGAACGACGGAAAATCCGTGAAGAACGAGCCTTCTGACGACCGGATATTCCGGCGAAAGTCCGGCGGGAAAGCGGGCTGCCGGGATCAGCAGTAAGCGGTATTCACGGGTCAGAGGCTGAAATTTAGAGATAAAAGGACAACTCGGTGATGAAGAAGACAAAAATTGCTCTGGGTGTGGTTATTGCACTGGGTGTGGTCTGGACCGGTACCGCCTGGTATACCGGAAAACAGATCGAAGCGAATATGGGTCAGCTGGTTGATGGTGCTAATCAGCAGATTGCTCAATACCTGCCTGATAGTCACCTTGTGCTGACTCAGCAGGATTTCCGTCGCGGTATTTTCAGTTCACACGTTCAGCTGGTTTTACAGGGGGGGAGTAATGCGACTCAGGATGATCCTCTGGCGCCAGGTCAGAAAGTGATCTTCAGCGAAACGATCGATCACGGCCCCTTCCCGCTGTCACAACTGAAACACCTGAACCTGGTCCCGGCCGCGGCTTCAGTGCATTCTGAGCTGGTAAATAATGATACAGTGAAAGGGCTGTTCAGCCTCAGTAACGGGCAGTCCCCGGTCAGTGCAGAAACCCGCCTCGGCTATGATAAATCCAGTGATACGACTTTCGACGTCACTGCGCTGAATTATACCGACAATACCGGGAAAATTTCGGCACAGCCTTCTGTCTTTACTCTGGCGGCGGATGGTCAGCAAAATAACATCCGTTTCAGCGCGAATGTCGGCGACGTGGCTGCACAGTTCAAAAACGACAGTAACCTGCCGGTGGATATGACCATTGCCGGGCTTGATTTCTCCGGTGATACCCATCTCAGCCCGGAAGGCTTACGTCTGGGCAGCCAGAAACTGACGCTGAAATCACTCTCTACCGCGGTTAATGCTCAGCCGGTACTTTCTGTGTCCGGTGTGAATATGAACAGCGACTTTGATAACAAGGCGGGCAAAACCGGCGGCAAAATCAATTATGTTATCGATAAAGTGCAGCTGAAACAGCAAACCCTGGGCAGTGCCGCGTTAACCGTATCGCTGAATAATTTCGATACGGCCTCAGTGAAACAGTTCTATGACAACTACAATGCTGTGGTGAAACAGAACCTGGCCGATATCGCCAGTGGTCAGCAGGACGATCCTCAGGCAATGCAGCAATCTGTCAACGAAACCATTCTGCAGAATCTGCCACTGATACTGAAAGGTGCACCGGAGTTTTCTGTCGATTCACTGACGCTGAAAAATGAGAAAGGTGAAAGCCGGTTCTCACTAAAAGCTGATTTTAACGACCCGTCTACCGTGACCACAGCACCGCAATCACTGGGCCAGGTGGCCGACGGTTATATGAAAAATCTGAATGCCACCCTGTCTGTGAATATGCCTATGGCTCAGCAATTACTGAGTATCATCGGACAGTCTCAGGGATATAGCATTGAAGATGCCGGAAAACTGGCGTCACAACAGATTCAGGGATTATCTGCCATGGGACAGATGTTCCATCTGGCGACCGTCAAAGGAGACGACATTGTCTCTGCGCTGCAATACAGCCAGGGTGATGTCACCGTGAATGGTCAGAAGATGCCACTGGAACAGTTTATCCAGCAGTATGTTCCGGCAGACGCGGCTACCGGCGAGTAAAAGCCTGTTGTCAGGCGCTGTTCAACGGCACCTGACTATACGCCCATAAAAAAACGAATCCCCGGGGATTCGTTTTTTTTGACCGGAAAATGGCTGCTTTCAGCCGGCAGCGGCTATCCGTATTTACCGGAGACGTTTACAGCGCATCCGTCAGGCGGTCAACCACAATGCGACCGCTCAGGTCACGCTGAGTGATACGATAATTGGCTGAATAGGAACGACGGCAATTCAGTTTGTCATAGAGTGAAACCGTACCCTTATGTGCACCGTCTTTATCCACGATAATCCATTGATTAACTTCTTCCTGACCACGATTTTTCAGCTTAACAACATCAGCATGTTCCAGCTGGTCGCCTTCATCAATTTTAAGATAATCTTTTAACATTTTACTGACCCCCGATTGACCTCCTTTACTATATTGCGAAATATTTATCCATTCAATCGAATATACTAATCGATATAGCCTTACACATAGCAAGGATTAATATCATTTAATGGCCTATTATTCAGTCAGATAACCCTCCTCCCCGCTAAATCAGATGGTAAATCTCTGGCATTTTACCCCCGGATATTTTTATAATGTGCCGCACTTTTTAAAACTAATCCGGGTGCACGATGATCGATACCACACTTCCCCTGACAGACCTCCACCGTCATCTTGACGGGAATATCAGAGCTAACACAATTCTGGAGCTGGGCAGAGAATTTAATATTGCCTTACCTGCCAATGATCTTCCCTCTCTGCTGCCCCATGTTCAGGTGATGTCTACCCAACCGGACTTAGTCAGCTTTCTGCAAAAACTCGATTGGGGTGTCAAAGTCTTAGGCAGTCTTGAGGCCTGTCGGCGTGTGGCGTTTGAAAACGTCGCTGACCTGGCGCAAGCTAATATCCATTATGCTGAGCTGCGTTTCTCACCAGGCTATATGGCGATGAGTCACGGTCTGCCGGTAGAGGGTGTGGTAGAAGCCGTTATCGAAGGGGTTCGCCAGGGCTGTGAACACTATGGCGTCCAGGTCAGACTGATCGGTATTATGAGCCGTACTTTCGGTGATAAAGCCTGCCTGCAGGAACTGGAAGGCCTGCTGGCGCACCGCGACCATATCACTGCCGTCGATCTGGCCGGCGATGAACTGGGGTTCCCGGGGGATCAGTTTCTGAATCATTTCACCCGCGCCCGTGATGCCGGTTTCCGTGTCACCGTCCATGCCGGCGAAGCCGCAGGTCCCGAAAGTATCTGGCAGGCTATTCATGAACTGGGTGCAGAACGTATTGGTCATGGGGTTAAAGCCATTCAGGACCCGGCCCTGATGGATTATCTGGCTGAACATGGTATTGGTATTGAATCCTGCCTGACGTCCAATATTCAGACCAGCACCGTAGCGTCACTGGATGTACATCCGCTGAAACAATTCCTGCAACACGGTGTGATGGCATGTATTAACACCGATGACCCGGCGGTTCAGGGCATTGAATTACCTCATGAATATCAGGTTGCCGCTCCGGCTGCCGGTCTGAATGCCGACGAAATTCGTCAGGCACAGGAGAACGGCTTGTATATGGCGTTTCTGAGTGCTGAAGAAAAACAGGCACTGCGCCGCAAAGTTGCCGGTTAAGTCGCCCGTTAACGGCCCTGTTTTGCGGGGCCGTCATCGTTTTCCGCCGGCATATTGATGTGTAATTGTTCAATAATTTAATTCTGAGTGCGATACCCCGTAGCAAAAGATTTAACAAGGTTGTTATAGCCAGCCTGATCCCTGATAATACTCACCTTTCAAAACCCATGGCACGACAATGACTGATTATTTATTGCTCTTTATTGGCACAGTGTTAGTGAATAACTTTGTGCTGGTGAAGTTTCTCGGCCTCTGCCCCTTCATGGGTGTTTCCAAAAAGCTGGAAACCGCCATCGGGATGGGACTGGCGACAACCTTTGTAATTACTCTGGCCTCCATCTGCGCGTGGCTGGTGAATCACCTTATTCTGGTTCCTCTGGACCTGGTCTATCTGCGTACCATGGCATATATCCTGGTGATCGCAGTCACCGTACAGTTCACAGAAATTGTGGTACGTAAAACCAGCCCGTCACTTTACCGCCTGCTGGGGATCTTCCTGCCGCTGATCACCACTAACTGTGCGGTACTGGGAGTTCCTCTGCTGAGTGTGAACCTGAAGCATACCTTCCTGCAGGCCGCGCTTTACGGGTTCAGCGCTTCGCTTGGGTTCTCTCTGGTCATGGTGCTGTTTGCCGGCATCCGTGAACGTCTGGTCCTGGCGAATGTTCCGGCACCGTTTAAAGGCTCTTCTATTGCTCTGATCACCGCCGGCCTGATGGCACTGGCCTTTATGGGCTTCAGCGGATTGGTGAAGTTCTGATGAGTGCTATCTGGATTGCGGTTATTTCGCTGAGTATCTTAGGTCTGGTATTCGGCGCTCTGCTGGGGTACGCCTCACGCCGCTTTAAAGTAGAAGAAGACCCGATTGTCGAACAGATCGACGAATTACTGCCACAAAGCCAGTGCGGACAGTGTGGCTATCCCGGCTGCCGCCCTTACGCGGACGCGGTAGGTAATCACGGTGAGATGATCAACAAGTGTGCCCCCGGTGGAGAGCAGACCATGCTCAAACTGGCCACGTTACTGAACGTCGAACCCCAGCCGGTGGATGGCGGAGAAGAAGCCAAAGCCCCGGAACGTAAAGTTGCCTGGATTGACGAAAGCAACTGTATTGGTTGCACCAAGTGCATTCAGGCCTGCCCGGTCGATGCCATTGTGGGAGCCACACGTGCGATGCATACGGTACTGACCGACCTTTGTACCGGGTGTGACTTATGCGTTGCCCCGTGCCCGACAGACTGTATCGAGATGCGTCCGGTCCCCGCCACCACTGCTAACTGGAAATGGGATCTCAATACCATCCCGGTCCGTGTTATTCCGGTAGAACATCATGCTTAATCTGTTTTCTCGTTTTCGTGCCGATAAAATCTGGGACTTCAAAGGGGGTATCCATCCGCCGGAGATGAAAACCCAGTCAAACGGTACACCGTTAGCGGCAATCCCGTTACCGGCACAGTTGATCATTCCGCTGAAACAACATATCGGTCAGGAAGGTGAGTTGCTGGTCAAACCCGGCGATCATGTTTTACGCGGACAACCCCTGACCTTCGGACACGGACGGATGTTACCGGTACATGCCCCGACATCCGGTACGGTGACGGCCATTGCCCCGCATATGACTGCCCACCCTTCCGGTCTGGCTGAGCCTTCGGTATTTATTCGCCCTGACGGGGAAGATCGCTGGATTGAGCGTCAGCCAATCGCTGATTACCTGCAGACAGACCGGCAGGTGCTCATTCGCCGGATCCATGAGGCCGGAGTCGCCGGACTAGGCGGAGCCGGTTTCCCGACCGCCACCAAACTGAAAGGCGGCCTGAGCGGAGTGAAGGTCCTTATCATCAATGCTGCTGAGTGTGAACCCTATATTACCGCCGATGACCGGCTGATGCAGGACTATGCCGCAGAAGTGCTGACCGGTAGCCGGATCCTGCGCCATATTCTGCAGGCTGATCAGGTACTGATTGGCATCGAGGATAATAAGCCTGAAGCTATCCGCAGCCTGAAAGCCGCCCTCGGCAATGATACGGATTTACAGATCCGCGTTATTCCGACCAAATACCCCTCCGGAGGGGCAAAACAGCTGACCAAAATCCTGACCGGGCGTGAAGTGCCGCACGGTGGGCGGTCTGCTGATATCGGTGTACTGATGCAAAACGTGGGAACAGCCTATGCGGTAAAACGCGCGGTTATTGATGGCGAGCCTCTGACTGAGCGTGTCGTCACTCTGACCGGTGAAGCATTGAGCCAGCCACGTAATGTCTGGGGACGCCTCGGTACGCCGGTCAGCCATCTTCTGCAATTCGCGGGCTTTACCCCGGATGACAAACAGATGGTGATCATGGGCGGACCGCTGATGGGCTTTACACTGCCCTCACTCGATGTACCGATGGTGAAAATTACCAACTGTCTGCTGGCCCCGTCGGCCACAGAAATGGGGAATAACGAGGAGGAACAGTCCTGCATTCGCTGCAGTGCCTGCGCCGATGCGTGCCCTGCCGGTCTGTTGCCACAGCAGTTGTACTGGTACTGTCAGGGCGGTGACCATGATAAAGCCAGAGCCTATCACCTGAATGATTGCATTGAGTGCGGTGCCTGTGCTTATGTCTGCCCGAGCAATATTCCGCTGGTACAGTACTACCGTCAGGAAAAAGCTGAACTGCTGGAGATCGATCTCGAAGCCCGGCGAACCGCCGAAGCGAAGGCGCGTTTCGAGGCCCGTCAGCAACGACTGGAGCGGGATAAAGAGGCCCGTGAAGCTCGCCATGCTGAAGCAAAACGTCGTGTTTCTGCCAGTGAGCAACAGCAAATAACGGCCGCGCTGCAAAGAGTGAAAAGTAAATCTGCCGGCACCGAAGGTGATGTCGTTGTTCAGGCCGGTAGTACACCGGACAATTCTGAGGTTATTGCTCAGCGTGAAGCACGTAAAGCACAGGCCCGTACCCGCCAGGCAGAAAAAGCCGCTGCCGGGACAGAGACTGATGACCGAAAAGATGCTGTCGCGGCCGCCATTGCCCGTGCCAAAGCGAAGAAAGCGGCTCAGGCTGCGGATACCGCCGGTGAACCGGTAGTGGCTGCGCCGGCTGCCGAAACCGCTGCTGAAGACCCGCGTAAAGCCGCTGTCGCTGCCGCCATTGCTCGCGCCAAAGCGAAGAAAGCCGCCCAGGCTGCGGATAACGCCGGTGAACCGGTAGTGGCTGCGCCGGATGCCGAAACCACTGCTGAAAACCCT